>NZ_JAMQVC010000001.1 GCF_023721415.1 Galbibacter mesophilus
GCACCCGTGCGCCGGTCTCAAAGGGAGCAAGCTCCCTTCTACCCCTCGACTTGCATGTGTTAGGCCTGCCGCTAGCGTTCATCCTGAGCCAGGATCAAACTCTTCATCGTTGATCGTTAAATGTCTTACTACCTCCAACGTCCAAAGTTCCAAGTTGGGACTCAAAATAATTTTGCTTAATTTTTTACTAGGTGGTTCCGCATCGCTACGGAACCATGCTGTCAACAATATATCAATGAACTTTCATTCTCTTTTCCTGTGCCCTCGAAAATTTTTCGTTTCGAAAGCGGGTGCAAAAGTAATGCTTCTTTTTGTTCCCTGCAAATATTTTTTAAAGTTTTTTTCGTTTCCGTTCCCGTTAAGGAAGACCGCCGAAACAACCGTAAAGAATACTTTTTAAAGAACGCCGCCCGTATCTCAGAGCGGGTGCAAAAGTAAACCCCTTTTCCATCCCGTGCAAGCTTTTTTTTAGTTTTTTTTCGGGACCTTCTCGCAAAGGACCAAAACACCCAAAAACCGCCGGAACACCCTATTTTAAAGAACTTCGCCCTGTCGTCGGGGCCGTGGCCTCTCCTGCAAAGCGGGTGCAAATATAGGAACTATTTTTTGTTCTTTCCAAATTAATATCTCAACTTTTTTAAAACCATTTCACAACATATTATAAACCTGATGTTTACGACATAAAAAAAATAAAAGAGATAACATATTCTCCCGTAAATCAGATTTATTGGGTATTGCTATACAATAAAAATCGAGAAATATTTCTTTCCAAAGGTGACAACTACCACCATTTAATTTTGAAAGAAAGGGTAGCTAATTTAAATAAAAAAAATGAATCTCACAACTACTCTTTTAAAAATCAGCACATTAATCTTTTTTAAAAGAAATTCTGTCATTAAAATCCCTCCATTTATTGGTTAAATCTGCATAATCGAAGTCTAATGCAGTTTCTTGTTTTTCCAATTTCCCATCCGCAAAGGCGCGCTGCAATACATCTTCAATTAAGTAATCCTCTTGAACTTCTTGCGGTTGGTATTCAATTTTCAAGTCTATATCAAACATGCTTGCGGTGGTATTGTACCAAAAGGCCCGCCAACCACTGCGTAACTCCTTCACCAAGTTAAAAGCGGTCTCCCCTGTTTGTCGGTGGATAAGCTTCACAAGAATTTGTCCTTCCGTGCGTGTTAGCTTTTTCAGTTCCGCAGAAAATTCATCTTCAATATACCTATGTATTATTCGTGTGTACTGTCTTCTTTTGGAATTGGACTCAATATTATCGAGTCTTTCATTTAGTTCGGTAAGCCTTTCCGAAGCTAGTTTTGCATAAGGATATACTTTAATTGTCTTCCGCTTCAATATATAATACCGTACTTTATCCTTGTAAGAAGCAAAACGCAATGGCTGAAAAATAATGACAGGGTCGAGTTCAATCATTTCTCTTGGAATAGTATCTCCTTCAAAAAAGTAATAAGGTAGGTTCAAAGAGTCCACTTCCACTTCAACAAGGGAATCCTTATCCTTTTCTTGCGACCAAAGGATAGATAAAGACAAAAAGCATACTATATATATAAGGTGTTTTAACAAAACTTGGCTTTTATGGCGTCCAAAAATAGCAAATTAGTTTAGGCTCACTTATTAAATGTATGTGAATATTAGTATTTTCGTGGACTTAAAATAATAAGATTCATGGCGAAAAAGAAAATTATCAACGACAAGTCTATTCAATTTTTAGAAAAATATTTAAACAATGCCTCCCCGACGGGTTATGAATGGGAAGGACAAAAACTATGGATGGAATACCTAAAGCCGTACGTGGATACATTTATAACGGATACGTATGGAACGGCAGTTGGTGTGATTAATCCTGAAGCTGATTACAAAGTTGTTATTGAGGGGCATTCTGATGAAATCTCTTGGTATGTAAACTACATTACAGACAACGGGCTAATTTATGTGATACGAAATGGAGGAAGCGACCATCAAATAGCTCCTTCTAAAGTAGTGAACATCCATACCAAAAAAGGGATTGTAAAAGGTGTATTTGGCTGGCCAGCTATTCACACCCGTGATAATAAAGATGAAAATCCGCCTAAACTAGATAATATATTTATAGATATAGGTGCGAAGGATAAAGAAGAAGTAGAAAAAATGGGTGTTCATGTTGGTTGCGTTATTACGTACCCAGATGAATTTTTTATTCTGAATGAAGATAAGTTTGTTTGCCGCGCTATTGATAACCGTGCTGGTGGATTTATGATTGCTGAAGTAGCTCGATTGCTTCATGAAAATAAAGAAAAGCTTCCTTTTGGATTGTACATTACCAATTCTGTACAGGAAGAAATAGGATTAAGGGGCGCTGAAATGATTACGCAAACCATTAAACCAAATGTAGCCATTGTAACTGATGTTTGCCATGACACGACCACACCAATGATTGAAAAGAAAAAACAAGGGCATACTGAGATTGGCAAAGGACCGGTAATATCCTACGCACCTGCGGTTCAAAATAAGTTGAGAGAGTTAATTATTGAGACTGCGGAGGAAAAAAATATTCCTTTCCAACGTATGGCAGCTTCCAGAATGACTGGTACCGATACCGATGCTTTTGCCTATAGCAATGGCGGAGTGGCTTCTGCATTAATATCTTTACCACTTCGATATATGCACACAACCGTTGAAACGGTACACAGAGAAGATGTGGAGAATGTAATTCAATTAATTTATGAAACGTTGTTAAAAATAAAGCCCAACGAAACTTTTAGCTATTTTGATTAACGCACAATTATTTTAAGGTTTGGATGAATATGTAGATATATTGGATAAGGAAGGAAACCCAACAGGGGAAGTTCTTTTGAAGTCTGAAGCACATAAAAAAGGACTTTTTCATCCTACAGTGCATATTTGGCTGTACTCTAAAAAGGGAGAAGTGCTTATTCAAAAAAGAGTTTCAACCAAAAAGACATTCCCAAACAAATGGGATGTTTCCGTGGCTGGCCATATAAGCGCTGGAGAAACTCCAATTAGTTCAGCTCTTCGCGAAATTGAAGAAGAATTAGGCTTAAATGTTAGTCAAGAAGCACTTGATAAAATCGGTATTCATCGATCTTCTGTGGTGCACAGTAAAGATGTTATCGATTGCGAGTTTCATCATATCTATTTGGTTGAACTAAAAAAACCTATTGAGTCACTTGAACTTCAGGAAACGGAAGTAGCAGAAGTGAAACTAATAGATATTGATGTTTATCTAGGTGAATTAAGAAATTATGCACTTATGAAAGACTACGTCCCCCTAGAACCTGATTATTTGGATCTGGTATTTTCTGCCATCCGAAGAAAAATAACATAAACATCGAGCCCCTGAAATTTCAGGGGCTTTTTAATTACTTTTGTTAAGATTGAACCAGACTACCATACAAACAAATGAAGAACACCATTGCAGAACGGGTTGCTGATTTTTTAAAACGCTTCCCCCCTTTTGAGCTTTTAAAATCTGATGAACTACTGAAAATAGCAGAGGAAGTCCAAATTCTTTATAAGCAAAAAGACTCGGTTATTTTTGAACAAGGAGAACCGGGTCATCATCAATTTTACGTAGTGCACAAAGGAGCAGTTTCCATTCAGCGAAAAGAAAATGACAATACGGAAACGTTGGACAAGTGTGACGAAGGTGATGTTTTCGGCCTGCGCCCAATTTTTGCCAAAGAAAACTATTTAATTAGTGCTATTGCAGATGAAGAGTGCATACTTTATGCTATTTCAATTGAAAACTTCCAACCCATTATTCAGCAAAACTACCGGGTAGGCGAATTTTTAATAGAAAGTTTCGCTTCCAACACACGGAATCCCTATTCAAGGGAGCATCGCGGTAGATTGTATGCCGAAGGCGAACCGAAGCAGGAAGTGGCTCCCGAGCTTTTCCAGTTGCAACCTGTAAATTTTGTAAAGAATATTATTAGCTGCACCAAAAACACTCCGGTTACTGAAGTCGCCAAACAAATGTCTAAAAACAACGTAGGTTCTGTTTTGGTGGTAGAAAACGATTTACCTATTGGTGTAGTAACTGATAAGGATATTAGAAACACCATTGCCATTGGCCTCTTCCCTATTGATGTGGACGTAGAAAAAGTAATGTCCTCTCCAGTAATTTGTTACTCCAAAGGGCTCACCATTGCGCAAGCACATGTAGCAATGATGAAGCATAAGATTAGTCACATTTGTATTACCAAAGATGGTACTCCAAATAGTAAGGTATTAGGAATTGTTTCTGAACATGACATCTTAGTAAGTCAGGGAAACAACCCGGCTGCTTTGATGAAAGCCATTAAAAGAGCCAAAAAAACCAAAACCTTAAAAGCTATCCGAAGCAGGGTGATGCATTTGCTCAATGGATATCTTCAGCAAAATATACCTATGACGCACGTATCTAAAATTATGTTTGAATTGAATGATGCCACTATTAAAAGGGTCATTGAACGGAGCATCAAGAAAATGAAAACACCGCCCCCAGTAAAGTTTGCATGGATGTCTCTTGGCAGTCAAGGTAGAAAAGAACAACTTTTACATACGGATCAAGATAATGCTATTGTTTTTGAAGACGTTCCGGAAGAAAAACTTGAAGAGACCAAAGCATATTTTTTAAAGCTTGCCAAAATAGCCAACAAATCCCTTAACAATATTGGTTACGAATATTGTCCCGCCGACATGATGGCGAAAAACCCCGACTATACGCTGTCGCTAACGGAATGGAAGCATCAATTCACAGAATGGATTACGCATCCTGGGGATGATGAAATACTTTTATGCTCTATTTTTTTCGATTACGATATCTCTTATGGTAATCCCGCACTTACCAATCAGCTATCTGATATTATTTTTGACCTTACTGAAAACAATTCGCTTTTCATAAATACGCTCGCATCCAGCGCGCTTAGGAGTCCATCGCCACTAGGCTTTTTCAGACAATTTTTGGTAGAAGCCAACGGAGAACACAAAGACTTTTTTAATCTGAAAAAAAGGGCCTTAATGCCTATTACCGATGCAGCGAGGGTTCTTATCCTTCAGCATAAAATAAAAAATATAAACAACACGGCGGAACGCTATGAGAAATTAGCAGCTCTGGAACCTGAAAATAGGGAGTTGTACCTTTCCTGTTCTTACTCGGTGAAGGCTTTATTGAAATTTAGGACCAAACAAGGATTATTACACAATGATACTGGAAAGTTTATTGAACTCGAAACACTATCCAAAGAAGAGAAAATTAAACTTAAGCGCTGTTTTAAATCCGTTAGCGACGTTCAAGAACTGTTGAAACTACGTTTCAAAATAACACCTTATTTATAATGGAGTGGTTTAAATTTTTTAAAAAAGCACCTCCCAATTACCCACAATTCTGGAAGGATTATGAACAGCAATTTGAAACAGGCTTGCCTGAAAGTATCCATGACACCCGTTTTGTAGTTTTGGATACAGAAACTACTGGATTCAATTTCATTACGGATAGAATGCTATGCATTGGTGCAATTTCCTTAAAGAATAATCAAATGAAAGTTTCAGATGCTTTTGAGGTTTACATTAATCAGGAACAATTTAATCCAGAAACTGTAAAAATTCATGGAATAATAAATAACTCATCTGAAAAGAGGCTAAGCGAAGAAGAAGCCGTAAAAAAGTTCTTAGCTTACATAGGAAATTCGGTTTTAGTGGCTCATCACGCGCATTTTGATATTGAAATGATTAATTGTGCATTAGAAAGAATAGGATTACCAGTTTTAAAAAATAAAGTTTTGGATACCATGGTGCTCTACCGAGCAACCCGGATTAAATCGAATTTGTTAAATAGAGAGAAGCAATATAGTTTAGACGAAATTGCAGAAAATTTAAATATATCGGTGAAAGATAGGCACACAGCTGCTGGGGATGCTATGATTACCGCAATTGCTTTTTTAAAAATAATTAACAAGCTCTTCACAAAAGAAAATAGTAAATTAAAGCATCTATTTAAAATTAGCTAGTTTGTGAAAATTTCTACCAAAGAACTTAATACTATTCTAACAAATCCGGAAGCGGCTGCAAAATTTGGAAACCTCGTTTATATCAATGAAGATAGACTCGACATTCTGCGTAAAAGAAGAGGTGAAGATTTTGTGTACCTGCGGGATAATAAACCTTTGAAAAATAGTAAAACTATTGAAAGAATTGAAAAGTTAGTAATTCCACCTGCATGGGAAAATGTTAAGATTGCTGCTATTGAAAATGCACATTTACAAGTAATTGGTGAGGATTTAAAAAAGCGAAAACAATATCGTTATCATGAACTATGGACTAAAATAAGAAATTGCACTAAATTTTATAAAATGAGTGCTTTTGGTAAAGCACTTCCCCTTTTAAGAAAAAAGGTAGATGACGATTTAGCACTAAAAGGGATGCCACAAAAAAAAGCTTTGGCCCTTATAGTGAGATTGATGGATGAAACCCATATTAGAATCGGCAACGAGTTTTATGCGAAAAACAATAACTCTTACGGTCTTTCGACAATGCGCACACGTCATTTAAAAACTGTCGATAATAAAATGAAATTTCATTTTAAGGGTAAAAGAGGAAAACAACACAAGATCACTATTAAAAACAAACGTTTAAAGCGATTGGTGATGCAATGCAAGGAAATTCCAGGTTGGGAGTTATTCCAATACTACGATGAAACCGGCCAGCATCAATCAGTAGATTCTGGGATGGTTAATGACTACATACATCAACTAAGCGGAGACCACTTTTCTGCAAAGGATTTTAGAACGTGGGCCGCAACCACAATTTTCTTCAACACTCTTTTTAATTACGGAATAGAATCTTCAGAGACAAGCATTAAAAAGAATATTTTAAAAGCATATGATGCGGCTGCCGAGGGATTAGGCAATACAAGAAATGTATGTAGAAAGTACTATGTACATCCTGAAGTGGTTAAGCAGTACGAAACAGGCTCCATTGAGTCTTATTTTCGAGGATTGAACAGAAGAAAAGAACAACCATATTTTTCCAAAGAAGAAAGTGCGGTATTGGATATAATTAAAGAATATGAAATTGTAATTGATTCCATATAGATTGTTTATCGAAATGATATCCAAACGGAATTACTACTTCAATTGATTTCATAATTCAGTAAGAATAGAATCATGAAAAAGCCGACTTTTTGGAAGTACTCCTAAAAAGCCGGCGAAGTGGTGGGGGAATATTTTCAAAAATGAATACACCAGAATTTTTTATTTTTTTATTTCAACGCGGTATTCTGCAACAATTACTTCAGTAATAATTTCAAGTCAGTAATTCTTTTTTTACTAGCAAACACATAAAATACAAGGGCCACAAATAATAAAGTAATGGATTTACCATTCCCTGCTATTAAATCATTTCCTCCTATATATAATGATTCGTGTTGAATCAGATTATCAATCAAAACATCTCCAAAAATAATTTTCAATAAGACTTTACTAATTTCGAAAATCGCAAAGAACAATATAAAACCAACCATCCTAACAATACTATTATTAACTTTTTTGAACACATGTTTGTGTAGTATAAATGGAAAAGCATAAAAGAGAACACTTAAAAGAAGTACAACAACACCGTAGCACCACTCTTGAGAAAAGCAAAACAAATCAGAAATATGCCAAGCAAAAGCAATGATTAGTATTTCTATTCCAAAACTTTTTTTTGAAATTCTGTTTGACTTATTTATTAAATCTATTGCAGCAAGCGCAAAAAGTATAAAAAAGAGTCCAAAATAGTTCCGGGCAATAATTGCCATTGATGACAAAAGGAGAAATTTAAAAATCCATTTTACGAGCGAACCTAAAAACGGAACATCAAAAAAAATGTATTTGACAACTTTCATTTTACTTTCCTTAAAAGACTTTTAAAGCGGGATTCATTTACGTGTCCGATAATAATCCCAAAAATGTTATTATTGAAAATTTAAAAGCACAGAACCACTATCGACTGATTTTGGATTTATATTTATTTTCGAATATGTTGATTTTTTAAGGGACAAATACTGACGGACATCATTTATTGAAGTGAAAATAATGTGTATGTTAGTAGATTTTTTTAAGGAAAGATTCTATCAAAAAAAAGCCTCGGTAAAATTACCGAGACTTTCCACAAATCAAATTACTACCAAACAAAATTAACCATTTACAATAGTCATTATCTTTATATTTTCAAACTGTCAAAATTTTTAATTCCATTTAAAATGTTAAAGAAAACTGGCAGCTAGTATGTCGACTACCAGCTTTCAATAACAACCCTCAAAATTCAATTAATAAACCCAATTGAGCTAAAAACTGATATCATTATAGTCAAAATGAAAATCTTGAAACCTGATTTCCAATCCAGGATTTGCTTCTGACCTTTCTTTTAATTTTTATTACAGTGTAAACTTACTCAATTAGAAACCTCCTAAACATGATGTACGTCATGTTTAGCGAAAAAAAATATACAAATTGAAAAATTATATTATAATTGAAGCTTTACTACATGATTTATAAAACCTATTAAACTTTCAAAGTCCGCCAACACTCTTAATTTATTGCAATTGATATTGATATGTATAGAGGACTCATGAAATGGTGCTATGGTTTAAGCATTATGTAATTCTGGGGGCTACTTATAAATAACCCTGTTTGATTTTTTAATCTTTGAAGCCACCCTAGTTTTACTTATATAAAAAAGCTCCAGTAAATTACTGGAGCTTTTTAAGTTGAAAACTCATATCGAGAAAATCTATTTGTCGCACAGATTATCGCTGCTCTTAGGTTCTAAGTTAAGGAAAACTGGCAGCTTTTTTTTATCGTTGGCATGACTACCAGTCTTCTTTAACGTCCCCCCAATCCTATCAGCAATTAAATAGGCTAAATAGAATTGTAATTAATTTTTATAAACTTTATTTCACTCCGTCTATCTCCATTACTATAAATTCACTACGTCTGTTATCTTGATACTCCATTTCAGAGCAAGTTTCGCCATCTACACACTCGTTCACTGGTTTCGATTCTCCAAATCCTTTATAGAGTAACCTACTTCTAGAGATACCATTCGCAACCATATACTCGTAGGTAGATTTCGCACGTTTTTCAGACAGTTTCAAATTATAGCTTTCGGCACCTTTACTATCTGTATGGGAACGAATGCTTACCTTTTTAACTTCTTTATGCTTCTTCAGATATGCAATAATTTTATCCAATTCTATAGCTGCATCCGAACGGATATTGGCACGGTCAAAGTCAAAAAGAATAGGTTCTAATTTTAGATCAGTAAACAGGTCCGACCCCGTTTTCACCAATACTATATCATCCAGATTATTGACTCTTTTACCTTTTGAAACCGCAATTTCAGAATTTATATAACTAATTTTTTTAACGCCTCCGTATTCATCTTTAATATGTACAGCATCTTTTTTAGCGATGATTTTATAATTTTTAAATCGATTCAAAGGAAAGTGATATGCCCCTTCCCGGCTGGTAACCATAGAATCTATAATCGTATTGTTTTCATCCAAAAGATAAACCATTGCTTCTGATAAAAGATTGGTTGAAACAACTACATCATTTTTGATTATTCGCTCGTAAACCAGACCATTCACTTCACTTACAAAAACATCTTTTATGGTGCTCAATTCTTCAACGGCAAAGATGTCGTCTTGATGTTCATTTCTATTTGAACTAAAGAAACCTTTACCATTGTCAATATTCATATAAAAAGCAAAATCGTCATTCGATGAATTTACAGGAGCTCCCACATTAAGTACATTTCCAAAACTATCTTTTTCCTTTTTTGAATAAAAGATGTCATAACCCCCTAATCCAAAATGTCCGTCAGAAGAAAAGTACAATTCATCTCTATCGCTAATAAAGGGAAAGGATTCACGTCCATAGGTATTAATTCCGCTCCCTACACTTTCCACACGTCCAATTTTCCCACCACTGTAAATAGGGGCATAGAAAATGTCTGTACCTCCAATAGCTTCTGGCCGATCAGATGCAAAATAAAGTCTATCCTCTGCTGGACTTAATGCCGGGTGGGCAGTTGAAAATCTATTTCCATTTATAGGCAATTCTTCTATATTCGACCACTTACCTTCTTTTAAAGTTGCTCTATAAATTTTTAAAACATCAAAACCATTTTCTTTATTCTTACCACTGGATTTTGTGAAATACATGGTTTTACCATCTTTTGTAAAACAGGCGCTTGTAGTGTGGCCTCCCCTAGCGTTAATTTTTCCACGAAGACGTTTTACATCATTATCAACCAATTCTTCATTTTCACTTTTAACCGCATAAAGGTTTAAAAAGTTATCATTTGTCCAACTGTCTTTATAATTTACAATACCTACAGAGTCCCTATTTGAAGAGAAAATAAAGTAGTCCTTGTAAAAAGCTGCACCATACTCCGTTTTATCAGTATTTACACCCAATAAAGGTTCTACGTTATAACGATTGGAATTTTCTTCTATCATTTGCAAGTAGTCCTCCAATTCATATTCCCCTCTTTTTTCTGCTTGCTGTGCTAAAAATAGTTGATAATATTTCTGTGCACTTTGCTTATCTCCTTGAGCGTTGAGTGATTGAGAGTAACGGATATAATCGTTCAAGTTAAACTTAGTATTGTCTGATGTTGAAAAAAGTTCTGTATATCCTTTTACAGCATCTTCATAGTTGCCATTGAAGTATTGCGAATTAGCCCAATATCGGTACATTTCTGCACTAGAATACCCCTTTTTTATTGCTTTTTTAAACGCATTTGAAGCATCTGCGAATGAAAGATTCTTATACATTTCAAGCGCCTTATTACTTAGGTATTTACCTTTCTGCGCTTGCACGGGTAGCATTAGTATGGCAACGATTGTATATATTATATAATTTTTCTTCATCTACTTAACATTTTATTTTTTACAGAATGAAACAAATAGAACTTGCTATTGGCATTGATTGCAATCTGATATATTAAAGGTGGTTTACGCCATGACCTTTAATTATAATTTCTCCATAAATTGATAGCAAGGGTTTGTAATCTTACTATTAGAAGAACCTCGGGTTTACTACTTTTCGAACTTTTGTAAATAATTCAAATCTTAGAAATAATTCGTGAGAACCCGCGTTGTAATTACCCAATGGGGTTGTATCATAATCATATGCATACCCTACCATTATTTGATCGCTTATTTGAAAACCAGCCAACGCACTTACTGAAGCATCCCACCTGTAAGCCAATCCAAGGGTAAGTTTTTGATCATACTGAAAATTACCTGATAAATCTACTGCTAAAGGAGCTCCCGAAACTGCTTTAACCAAAACGGTTGGTTTGAACTGCCAATCATAACTCAAATCGAAAACGTATCCACCTATAGCATAGAAATGCATTCGTTCTGAAGCTATCGAAATTTGTGAGTCCGACTGAGAATCATCATAACGTTTAGTTTCCAATAGGTTTGGTGCAGATAACCCAATATACCAACGATCGTTATATAAATAAGCTCCAGCTCCAATTATTGGATCTATCTCATTAACCGGAACCAAATTTGGGTCATTTGCAATCTCATAATTTAATTTATCAGGGTTGAAATCAAATAAATTTAATCCCGCTTTAACCCCAAATCCTAATTTGGTATAATTAGATAAATTGATGGTATATGATAAATCTGTAGTAATCGTATTTTCTACTGTAGGACCGATTTGATCGTTATTAAATCCTAATCCCAATCCTAATTTACTATACCCCAATGGTGTATTCATTGAGAAATCAAACGTTTTTGGCGCTCCATCCAGCCCTACCCATTGTGATCTATAGACCCCATTTAGACTAAGTACTTCCCTACTTCCCGCATAAGCAGGATTAATAGACTGTGTATTGTACATGTATTGGGTATACTGACTGTTCTGCTGTCCGTAGCACATGCCTAAAACGCTTAGCAACAACACTGTTAGTATAACAATCCCTTTATTCTTTAATAGTATCATTTCCTTCTTCTTAATTATCACTTACATATAAATAACCAGCTTTGTCGTACTGTTTCAGGCTTCCAAGACCAGTATCATAACTAAACCTAATAATATAGTAGTATGTGCCGCTAGGAAGGCCGTCTTCTGCCACAAGCGTTGCTCTACCTTCTGAAATTCCTGTAAAAACATCCTCTCCTAAACTTGAACCATAATTTTCGGTTTCAAAAACCTTCACACCCCAGCGGTTGTATATTTCCACATGGATGGTACTTTCAAGAGACGGACAGCGATCCTCTCCACTTTTAAACGCTATCTTAAAAAAGTCATTTCTTCCATCACCATCCGGGGTCACTGCATTGTAGACTTCTATTCCGTCGCAAGGGAGGGATTCCCCAACAACTAGTCCCAGCGTAAAAAACCCATCATGGGAAACCAGTGCGGTTACCGTTTCTGTATCTCGGTCGTACACACTATCATATACCGTCCAAGATTGATCTGTAGCATCCCACCAAAGGACCTTTATTCGCTTATTATCATCAATATCTTCAAATTCACTGCTTTCTGTACCATTAGCAGGAATGGTAAGAAAATAGTTTGACCCATCACCTTCACCGCTTTCAAATTCCCAATATTCGCGTTCATCGATTGCAGTAAGAGTGGTTCCTTTTGCGGCCGATAACCCATCAAATCTTATTGTGGGATCTTCACGATAATATTTTCCTCTTGTGTTTAACTCCAAACCGGAATTATTTCTAAAACCAATGGGACTGTAATAGTTTACATCTCCAGTAGGGAGAGGCGCATATTCCGCAGCATTTTCGACGTGTACATTTCCATCTACAAAACTTTTCTTTGAAGCGTTGACAACATTGCTCGCGCTACCAAGTCTGAAAGTGCCCCCATGATCATCATTGTTGACAATCCCGTTGGTAAAATCGGCTTCACCATCGATATTAAGATTGCCTTCCAGATAATACTGTGCGCCCTCAAGTCGGTTGACGAACGATACGTTGTACAGATACATTTCCTCATTTCCAGTTATCAACTGATTTGTATTGCCTATGAAATATGTCCTTCCTGTAGTCTCAAGACGATCCAAAACCCCATCATTTATAAGGTCGGCATAGATGTATGTCTCACCATCATTGTAAAGCTCTCCATTGTTCTGAAAGTCGTTGACCACCGAAAATTCCGTCCCAGGAAGAACTACCAAGGTACCTTCGTTGAAAGACTTTGTCGCCGTCCTTCCCTCTTGAGCACAAAGGGTATAGCAGAAGAGGGAGAAAAGCACTATGTGGATGTACATTTTATTGGTTCTCATAATATCGGTTCTATATTAAAGGCTTATAGTTTTCTAAAAATGTTTATAGACATTTTAGTGAGTAAAGCTTCATTATCGCCATCAAATCCTAAATAATTTGTTGGCACATGATTTACCGCCAAATTGTTATACCACGAGGAAACTTTTAAAATAAAAGTATATGACCCTTCAGTTAAATCAACAGACTTCAAAAAAGTTACTGGAGAAGGAAGATTTGACAAATTATTTCGTGCTGCTCCCACAGATAGATAAGCCGATGAAATTTTTACATCATTTTGATACAACCCTATTACGCCTTGTCCTGATCCATTACTGGATACTGATAAAACCACGTAACTTTGTACAGTAAACTGCACTGTATGCATCTGTCCCTCAGGGACATTTATTGTTAAAGCAAGCCCAGGAATGTTCTTCGTTTCTCCTTGGTTCACCACCAATCTATCTGTTCCTTGAAGATAACTTGAACCAATTAATCCGCCTATTAAATTTTTGCTATCAAAAACTATTTCCTGAGAATTACCCTTTTCAGATGTATATATATACCCTCCACTATCTGGGTGTTGAATTAAAGTAGACTCAGTTTCATTATTGCTAATATCTGCTTGAGTCAATTTTGCGCCACCATCACTGCCAACAGTTATTATGTTATCTGTAGCTTCGCTCACTACATTAGCTTCAAGAAGTGAACCTTCTTCATCCTTATAGGTAATAACTCCCGTCCCATTATCTTGCTCGAATTCTGTGACAGTTTCATTATTTCTAACATCAGCCTGTGTTAAAAGGGCTCCACCATCAATACCAACAGTTAAAATGTTAGCACTTTCTGCGCTTACTACCTCTGCACTAACAGAAGCGCCAGCTTCATCTGTATAAGAAATTACCCCTGATGCATTGTCTTGGGACAATGATGTTACCGTTTCATTATTTTTAACATCATCTTGAGTTAGTTTAGCTCCACCATCAGCTCCAACTGTAAGAATATTATCCGTCGAAACACTTACAACGTCAGCATGATGAAATAAGCCGTCCTCATCCGTATACCTTATAACACCAGTATCATTATCTTGAGTCAGCGAAGTTGTCGTTTCGTTGTCCTTAACTAATTGATCCATGTCGATAGTCTGTTCATCGCCGTTCCCGTCAACATAGGTAAATTCCTCCGTAGTCCCATCATAGCTTACGTTTCCACCTTCTTCAACATTTGGTAAGGAAATAGTTGTAGGCGTACCATCCTCGGAAGTATAGGTATACGTCCCGTCGTTGTTGTCGATCAAAGTGGTAACCGTTTCGTTGTCCTTCACCAATTGGGACATATCGATCGTCTGCTCGTCACCGTTCCCGTCAACATAGGTGAAGTCAGTTCCGTCGTAGCTTACGTTTCCGCCCTGACCGTTATCGTTTACGATTTTTGTGATTTCGTTGATAACATCCGCATCCTGCGCTATCTCCTCAAAATTGTTGATTACGTCCGCTGGAACATTGATTACCGTAACCGTTCCGTCCTCGGAGTTATAAGTGTACGTTCCGTCAGTGTTGTTAACCAATGTAGTTACCGTTTCGTTGTCCTTCACCAATTGGGACATATCGATTGTCTGCTCATCGCCGTTTCCGTCAACATAGGTAAAGTCAGTTCCGTCGTAGCTTACATTTCCGCCCTGACCGTTATCGTTTACGATTTTTGTGATTTCGTTGATAACATCCGCATCCTGCGCTATCTCCTCAAAATTGTTGATTACGTCCGCTGGAACATTGATTACCGTAACCGTTCCGTCCTCGGAGTTATAAGTATACGTTCCGTCAGTGTTGTTAACCAATGTAGTTACCGTTTCATTAGCCTTTACAAGTTCGTCTATTGGCAATGTCTGTGTATCTCCGTTTTCATCAACATAGGTAAGTTCCTCCGTAGTCCCATCATAACTTACGTTTCCACCTTCTTCAACATCTGGTAAGGAAATAATTGTAGCTGTACCATCCTCGGAAGTATAGGTATACGTCCCATCGGTGTTTTCGATCAAAGTGGTAAGCGTTTCGTTGTCCTTCACCAATTGGGACATATCGATCGTCTGCTCGTCACCGTTACCGTCTACATAGGTGAAGTCCGTACCGTCATAGCTTACGTTCCCGCCCTGTCCGTTATTGTTTACGATTTCCGTGATCTCGTTGATTACATCCGTATTGTTGAAAATCTCATCGGCCTTGTTGATTACGTCCGCAGCAACGTTGATTGTTGTTGTGGTTCCGTCCTCACTGGTATAGATATATGTAGCACTGCCAGATGGCGTTTCCGTTAAAGTGGTCAACGTCTCGTTGTCCTTTACGGTCTGTGCGATATCGATCGTCTGCTCGTCGCCGTTCCCGTCAACGTAGGTAAAGTCCGTACCGTCATAGCTCACGTTTCCGCCCTGGCCGTTGTCATTTACAATTTTTGTGATTTCGTTGATAACATCCGCATCCTGTGCAATTTCCTCAAAATTGTTGATTACGTCCGCAGCAACGTTGATTGTTGTTGTGGTTCCGTCCTCACTGGTATAGATATATGTAGCACTGCCAGATGGCGTTTCCGTTAAAGTGGTCAACGTCTCGTTGTCCTTTACGGTCTGTGCGATATCGATCGTCTGCTCGTCGCCGTTCCCGTCAACGTAGGTAAAGTCCGTACCGTCATAGCTCACGTTTCCGCCCTGGCCGTTGTCGTTTACAATTTTTGTGATTTCGTTGATAACATCCGCATCCTGTGCAATTTCCTCAAAATTGTTGATTACGTCCGCAGCAACGTTGATCGTTGTTGTGGTTCCATCCTCACTGGTATAGATATATGTAGCACTTCCAGATGGCGTTTCCGTTAAGGTGGTCAACGTCTCGTTGTCCTTTACGGTCTGCGCAATATCGATTGTCTGCTCATCGCCGTTCCCGTCAACGTAGGTAAAGTCCGTACCGTCATAGCTTACGTTTCCGCCCTGGCCGTTATTGTTTACGATTTCCGTGATCTCGTTAATTACATCCGTATTGTTGAAAATCTCATCGGCCTTGTTGATTACGTCGGCCGCAACGTTGATCGTTGTTGTGGTTCCGTCCTCACTGGTGTAGATATATGTTGCGCTGCCGGTTGCAGTTTCCGTTAAAGTGGTCAACGTCTCGTTGTCCTTTACGGTCTGTGCGATATCGATCGTCTGCTCGTCACCGTTTCCGTCAACATAGGTGAAATCAGTTCCGTCATAGCTCACATTTCCGCCCTGACCGTTGTCGTTTACGATTTTTGTGATTTCGTTGATAACATCCGCATCCTGTGCGATTTCCTCAAAATTGTTGATCACGTCAGCTGGAACATTGATTACCGTAACCGTTCCGTCCTCGGAGTTATAGGTGTACGTCCCGTCGTTGTTGTTTATTAGAGTCGTCAACGTCTCATTATCTTTCACCAATTGCGACATATCGATGGTCTGCTCATCGCCGTTTCCGTCTACATAGGTAAAATCCGTTCCGTCATAGCTCACGTTTCCGCCCTGACCGTTGTCGTTTACGATTTTTGTGATTTCGTTGATAACATCCGCATCCTGTGCAATTTCCTCAAAATTGTTGATTACGTCCGCTGGAACATCGATAATGGTAGGCGTACCGTCCTCGGAATTATAGGTGTACGTCCCGTCGTTGTTGTTTATTAGAGTCGTCAACGTCTCATTATCTTTCACCAATTGCGACATATCGATGGTCTGCTCATCACCGTTTTCGTCAACGTAGATAAAGTCCGTACCGTCATAGCTTACGTTTCCGCCCTGACCGTTGTTGTTTACGATTTCCGTAACCTTGTTTATTACATCCGTATTGTTGAAGATCTCATCGGCCTTGTTGATTACGTCCGCAGCAACGTTGATTGTTGTTGTGGTTCCGTCCTCACTGGTGTAGATATATGTAGCACTTCCAGATGGCGTTTCCGTTAAAGTGGTCAACGTCTCGTTGTCCTTTACGGTCTGTGCAATATCGATCGTCTGCTCGTCACCGTTTTCGTCAACATAGCTGAAGTCCGTACCGTCATAGCTTACGTTTCCGCCCTGTCCGTTGTTGTTTACGATTTCCGTAACCTTATTTATTACATCCGTATTGTTGAAGATCTCTTCTGCCTTGTTGATTACGTCCGCAGCAACGTTGATCGTTGTTGTGGTTCCGTCCTCACTGGTGTAGATATATGTAGCACTGCCGGTTGCAGTTTCCGTTAAGGTGGTCAACGTCTCGTTGTCCTTTACAGTCTGTGCAATATCGATCGTCTGCTCGTCACCGTTTTCGTCAACATAGCTGAAGTCCGTACCGTCATAGCTTACGTTTCCGCCCTGTCCGTTGTTGTTTACGATTTCCGTAACCTTATTTATTACATCCGTATTGTTGAAGATCTCTTCTGCCTTGTTGATTACGTCCGCAGCAACGTTGATCGTTGTTGTGGTTCCGTCCTCACTGGTGTAGATATATGTAGCACTTCCGGATGGCGTTTCCGTTAAAGTGGTCAACGTCTCGTTGTCCTTTACAGTCTGTGCGATATCGATCGTCTGCTCGTCCCCGTTACCGTCAACGTAAGTGAAGTCCGTACCGTCATAGCTTACGTTTCCGCCCTGACCGTTGTTGTTTACGATTTCCGTAACCTTGTTGATTACGTCCGTATTATTGAAGATCTCTTCGGCCTTGTTGATTACGTCCGCAGCAACGTTGATCGTTGTTGTGGTTCCGTCCTCACTGGTATAGACATATGTAGCACTGCCGGTTGCAGTTTCCGTTAAAGTTGTCAACGTCTCGTTGTCCTTTACGGTCTGTGCGATATCGATCGTCTGCTCGTCACCGTTTCCGTCAACATAGGTAAAGTCAGTTCCGTCATAGCTTACGTTTCCGCCCTGACCGTTGTTGTTTACGATTTCCGTAACCTTGTTGATCACGTCCGTATTGTTGAAGATCTCATCGGCCTTGTTGATTACGTCCGCCGCAACGTTGATCGTTGTTGTGGTTCCGTCCTCACTGGTGTAGATATATGTAGCGCTGCCGGTTGCAGTTTCCGTTAAAGTGGTCAACGTCTCGTTGTCCTTTACGGTCTGTGCCATATCGATTGTTTGCTCGTCGCCGTTTCCGTCAACATAGGTAAAATCCGTTCCGTCATAGCTCACGTTTCCGCCCTGACCGTTGTCGTTTACGATTTTTGTGATTTCGTTGATAACATCCGCATCCTGTGCAATTTCCTCAAAATTGTTGATTACGTCCGCTGGAACATTGATTACCGTAACCGTTCCGTCCTCGGAGTTATAGGTGTACGTCCCGTCGTTGTTGTTTATTAGAGTCGTCAACGTTTCGTTCGACCTTACAATATCTTCAATATCAATTGTTTGATTGTTCCCGTCTTCATCTACATAGGTAAAGGAGTCGCCATCATATTTTACGTTTCCGCCGATCTCCGTGTTCTCGAAGACATTGGTAATCTGGTTTACAACATTGGGATCCTGTACGATCTCCTCAAAGTTGTTGATCACATCTGCAGGTACGTCAATAATAGTAGGTGTCCCGTCTTCCGAAGTATAGGTATACGTCCCGTCATTATTGTTTATTAGAGTCGTCAACGTTTCGTTAGACCGAACAACTTCTTCAATAGTAATATTCTGCTCATCACCGTTTGCATCAACGTAGGTGAAATTGTTTGTCAATGGATTGTAAATAACTACGTTGTCGGGAGTATTGCCTCCCACCACATCACTAGTATTTAAAATTCGCATCCATCTTTTATCATTGTTACTCCAATAATAATAGCCTGGTTTTATATTGGTACTATTGGTGATGTTGAACACCAACAAACTGTTAACATTTCCATTAGTGATGGTTGTCACATCGGTAATGGAGCTCAATGCTACTCGAGGGATTAAGACACCCCTATCGCTGGCCACAACATCTAATTGAGCCGATCCGTCAGGGATACTTGTTCCAATGCCCACCTGAGAAAACCCAGAATACATAGTCATCATTGAAAAAACAAATAGCCCCTTGAAAAGTAATCCTTTTCTCATACAATAAAATTTAACTTACCTTAATGATTTTTATGGGGCAAAACTATAATGATGTTATCATTCACAACATGACGGCCATCATGTATGCAAAAAAAATCGGACTTAATTAACTGATTTTGTAATAAGTAAAAGCTCTTTAGCCCAAGTATGGCCAACCGTAAAGATTACTTTGACGCACTATTTTTTATTAACAAAATTGTTACAAAAAAAACCGCAAGGAGAAGAATCTCTTTGCGGAATTATAACAAAAAACCAAAAAGTATGTCTCAACTTTTTATTTTTCAACATCTATTTACTACTAGTTAAAAGGGTAAAAAACGCTAACTTATACAGTTCTTTTTTCTAACTCTGCTACGTTAAGTGAAATTGTCCTTTTATCTAAAAACTTTATCAATTTATTTTTCTTTAATTCTGACAAGACTCTAATGCAACTTTCTGGAGTGGTTCCCACTAAAGAAGCTAATTCTTCTCTTGTCAATTTAATTCTTAAGTCTCCGGATTCTGACTCCCCATAATTTTCAAACAACAACAATAACATTTTTATAATTCTTTCTCGAACCGTTTTATGGGTCATGGTTGTTATGTATTCCTCAGTCAAATCCAAATCTTGACAAATCGTATGGAATATTTCAATATTAAAAATGTTATTCCGTTCCAAGAAACTCAAAAGCTCGTTTTTTGGAATATAACAAACAGTAACATCTTCAACCGCAATAGCATTGTACTTCGAAGGAGAGTTTGTAATAACTGCTCGTTGCCCGAACAACCCGCCTGAAGAAACTAACCTCAAGGTCTGCTCAAAACCATTGTCGTTAATCTTGGTTAATTTACACACCCCATTTTTGATACAAATCACTTTATTAACTACCTCGCCTTCGTAAAAAATAATATCACCTTTCTTAAAGTTGATAGTCTTTTTGGAATCTTCGAGTTCGCCGATTTCATTTTTGTTTAAATATTTAAACAAACTACAATCGTATGACTTACAGTTTTTACAAGTATGCATTTCGCTTTGGTTTTAGTAATTCTATTAGGCATTGAAGAATTGCTTTGGATTAAGTTGGGTTTTAAACCTTTAATCCCTTTGGTTTCTATTGGACATTTTTTTTTGAAACCAAATTCAGAAGCTACTTCACTAGCCATAACAGAAAATTGGACATGCAAAATTATGCACATCTCGACCTAAGACTTTAGCATTTAGTTTATACTTATATCATAATAAGACATAATTTCCCCTTTCTAAATAACAGTATAGAAAATTACGTAACCATAGATAAATTTATATTGCAAATAAACAATCCTTTGCTTTATAAATTTATGATAGGCATCAGCCAATAATTAAAAGTTTTTGATTTTATGATAATTAGAACATTTACCGTTTAGACAGTAATATCGAAATGAAGACTGGTTTGAGAACAGATTAATTTTATTTATCAAATCCTTTCTGAAGTACTTTTTGAATTCCTTCCAAATTCTCAGAGAATTGCATCAATTGAGCAAGTAACTGAGCCATTTCGTTTTTATCTCCTAAGCCTTTCAGTTTATTGTTCTTCTGAAAGGTTTCACGAATTTTTGCCCACCTTTCTTCCTCCTCTAAACTTAGTCGGTGTGTAAGCTCCTTGAATTTCAATAGATTTGCTTCCGCTGATGATGTTAACGTCTGAGACTCACTTTCGTAATGAGAAAGAACAAGTGTTTCCAATTCTTTCTTATTCATTATAGGAACCACTTTTGCAACGAGTTTATTCATATCCCTATAAGAACCCTGAAGTTTAAATGCCGGTTCGGTCCTGTACTCATCTTCCATAGCCGCACTTTTAATATAAGTATCATTTACTTTAAGAACCGTATTTCTTATTTGAATGACTTTTTCCAACACAGAAATATACTCTTGAATTTCTTGGTTTGTATAATTCCCTGTTAATTGAACTTCTTTATTTTCATTTTCGATACGATCGATTAACCTATACACATCCTCAAAATTTTTACTTCCCAACTGTTGTAAAACCGGATTTGAGGTTAAGGAATTTTCAATCAAACTCAGCCTAAACAAATGAGCGGTGTCTCCAATAATGTCTCCCAAATTATAAATATCGGCTCTGTTGGCGAGCATATCGGGTATTCTAAATTTTTCCCCACTTTCAGTATACGGATTACCAGCCATAACAACACAGAATTTTTTATCTCGCATGTCGTATGTTCTAGAGTTACCATTGTATACACCCTCAATCTTTCTTGTACCATCCGAAAGGGAAATAAACTTTTGTAAAAATTCCGGACTGCAATGTTGAATATCATCTAAGTACAACATAACATTATTTCCCATCTCCAATGCCAAATTAAGTTTTTTAAGTTCTTCCCTCGCTGCGGAATTAGAAGCTGAAGCTGGATCCACAGAGGTTACATCGTGTCCTATTGCCGGCCCGTTGATTTTAACAAAAACAAGGCCTAATCTATTAGCAATATATTCCATCAAAGTCGTTTTACCATATCCTGGCGGCGATATTAACAGAAGTAACCCCATTCTATCAGTTCTTTTTGTATCTCCCACAGTTCCTAACTGTTTTGCAAGATTATCCCCAAAAAGCGGAAAATACACCTGATCGATTAATTTATTTCGGACGAAAGAACTTAAAATCCTAGGCTTAAATTCTTCTAATTTTAAGTCCTTTTTTAATTTAATTGTAATTTCATGCTTCGCCTTTTTATAGGCTAAATATGCAGGAACTTTATTTTTGAAATAATCATCGTGAATATTGGTGAAATCATGATAATTAAATGTAAACACCCCTCTTTCAATAGATGAATGTTCCCCTATTAAACCACTAATCTCTTCAGAAGGAGATACATATTTAGTATTTAAAGTAGATTCGTCTTCAAACAATATTAAACAAACGACTTCATCGACATATTTTGACTTCAATGTAAGTTTGTCGGTATTACTACTTAAAAATGCTTTTACCCATTGTCTAACCAACGAAACCTTAGCTTCATCGCTTTTAAAACTTTCTAAACTTTTTCTAAAAGTTAGATCTACCTTTTTTTCTTTTAAGATATTTAAAAAATCTTCCTTAATATCAAGTGCAATTCTACTTTTTTGAAAATCATCATCCGTTTGCAGTTCCTCAAAAATGTATTTTGCTGTTTCCTTAGTATGATCAGTAGAACAAATTCCTGATTTCTCTAAAAATTCATTAATTGATTTTTCCAGTTTTTCCAAAGGGTACTCTTGTTCATTGACTTCCGGAAAAAACGAGATGACGTTACCAGATGCTTTAATCGTCTCGTTTAAGTAATTTCTAGTATTTTCATCTGTAAAATTCCAAAAATATTGAGCACAAGCTCTTATTTCAGGATGATATCTTAACAAATCAAGATCTTTGTATTTTTGGATATACGTGGAGAGAATTTTTGTTGCATCTACATCATGTACACCCTTTACATACCCTTCGGAATAATCCCTACTGCTTTCTTCTTGAACAAAACTTAAAAGCTCTTCATTTGTCTTTTCAAGAATTTCCTTTTTATGATTTAGAAAAATCTTGTAGGCCAAGTATGATCCCCTGTAAATATGTTCATTTTCTGAAATGTAATCCTGATGCCAAAATTCTTCAGATTTCAATAAAGTTTCATCATCAATTTTTTGATAGAAATCGGTTCCTGTTAAATGATATTTTAATTTCCCGTCAGTATATATAACTGTAAGGTCTAACTCTTGATTATTTACACCAAACTTATGTTTACCAAACCTAATAACACTCTCACCATCTTCATATAGCTCTTTTTTGTCCTTAAGTTTTCTTAAAGAATCCTCACGTGTAGATTTCAATAATGACTGAATTTCTTCAGCCTTACCGCTATCTTCCATTTCCTGAAGCTGCTTTGCTATATCCCTCGCTTTATTTACTAAAATATCCGAAGCAAAATAAGCGTTGATTTCTGAAACCTCTGAAAACGATTCCGCTTTCTTTTGAACACCTTTTAAAATTCTTTGGGCCGAATTCTGTAAGGAAATTGCCTTCTTGTTTCGCTTTTCGATCAAGCTATTCTTTCTGCCTTCAAAAGCATTGTAAACCTCTTCCCTTTTTTCAATAATAAGACCAATGAATTCTTCAAAATCGGCAAATTTGCCTTCCAGCTCTTCTAGTTTAACTGAAATCTTGGTTTGAAATTCGTCACATTTCTGTGGGGAATTTGCTACATCCAAGTAATTTATAATACTTTGATCAATCAGCTTAATTTGTGCAGCAAAATCAGCTTGGGCTTCTTTCTCTCCCAGAGCATGTTTACGACCCTTTATTTCTGCTTTCAACTGGTTGATAGTAGCAAAAATTAAAGAAATATTATTAATTATCTTGGTAGAATGGGATGTATCATCAATTTCTAAATTGGAGACAATGTTGATTAGCAGCTCTAGATCTTGGGATATTTGATTTACATCTTCTTCCAATTTTTTCGCATCAACAACTTTTTTAATGTTATTTAAATCCTCCTGCTTTCTTTTAACAGCTTCTTCGTAAGGATGCAGCGCTTTATCATCTAGTAAAAACCGAACACATCTTTCTGATATTCTACTGGTTTCTTCTTCAATTTTTTGTTCCAAACTTTCTAGGAACTTGGTGTCTATATATCTGATCTCCTTTAAAGTAATCACTTCGCCCCGAAGTTCTCTTAACTGAGAGAGTGCCGTAACAAAATCATTGATTTTTCTATAACCAGCGCTCTTGATGCTGTTAAATAGAGTATCAGCTTTTTTACTTATGGTCTCAGTTTCTTCTTTTGCATTTTTCTTTAACTGCAGCACTTTTTGAAACTCATCAATAGCGGCATTAGCAGCTTGATTTATCTCATTTAAAGGCTCATTAAGCTGCTGAGTACTTTCCTCGTTAAGCCAATAATAAGCGTCGAGAATATCCTTAGATTGTTTAGCAACGTCCGAATAAAGTCCATTATAATTATCTTCTTTATTTAGAAGATTTATAAGACCATTTACCTCGGCCATGGCTTTTACAATATCCTTGTTTCCTATTTTAAAAAGAAAGCTATCCTTATGTTCAGAAGGCATAAAATCCCCTTTCGAATATGGAGTTTGCCAAATCTGGATTAGATGGTGGCGTGACTGCTCATTCTCATTTTTAAAATAACATAGCTCACCATTTTCAAGAATAGTAAAACCATTGCAAATAATAGGGGTTTGAATTTTCTGGGAAATTACATTATAACTCATAAGGTTATACAAACCGCTTTCAGGTGAATAGAAAACATACATATAATCCTCTCCATTGGGAGAGCTTATTCTTTGCTGAAATTTGACATTCGATATATCGTTTTCAAAAATATGATACTCACCAGTTTGCAAGTAAAATCCAGTTGGAAAAATAATCCCGTGATCATCGGGAAGTAAGACGCATGCTTCTTTTATACTAGAAATTTTCTGAACTTCCTTAAGCTTATGATTATAAACAAAATATTTTGAATCTTCTTGAAATGGTTTAATATCCAGGATAACCAGATTCCCTAAGTCCGCGTATTTATATTGACCATCATCCAGGGTTTGGTCCCTATGAACAACTTCCTTCGAATAAATTCCTTTTCCATCATCAGTGTTATCTTCAATTTTTATAGTAAGGTCACCACCAATCGTTTCTACAAAAACACGGTCTAAAATAGACACATGGGCATGCAGCCCCTGTCTATGCATATCCCTCGATACTTCCTGCCATTTAAATTCATGTTGGGTTGGCAGTTTGTATTCATGGTCGCTCCTGTTATCTACATAGTGAAGTTGACTGTCTTTAATTAACCATTTAAAAGTTTTTATATCGGTTACGCTATCGCTCAACTGAAATACCATATATAAATAGTTCCCAATTATGGCGAATTTTGAAAAAATGGTATTTCTATAATATTTATAAAGATTTTTAAAATCAGTTTCAAAAACATCATCCTTTAATAAATCAAGTGATACAGGTTGAAAACTATTATCCTGAAACCGATAAACACTCATTACGTCTTTAAGATTGATATCCGTTCTCAATCCGAAATGAACATTGTAACCAAACAAGCAAGTATTACCTAAAGAAACAATATCCCGCGCAATACAGTTGTTCTCTGTGTTAATACGATCGTTTGAGATAAGTTTCGTTTCTAGGGAACCAAAAACTTCTTTTCTATCTTGGTTTAGCTTTTTTAATCTTTTTTGTAATTCAGTTTTTTGCTTCTGAAGCCTACCTTGGATTACTTCGTAAGTGCCAGCGTCCAGCTTTTGAGTAACTTCTTCCTTTATAGATTCTTTTGCCATTCTATCGTAGCCCGAATTTAATTTTGAAATAATAATGAGTACCAGTAAACATTCAAAGGGAGCCGGCTTGGTTGCCGGCCTCTCTTTATTTTTTCAGTTTCGAAACCGTCTGTTCTGAAATACCCAAACCTTTAGCTAAGCTAAGAAGGTTCCCTAGCATTGTTTGCTCTTCTTTATTGTCGGATCTCATCTTAATATCGGCTATCAAACTAGCGATACTCACATTTTTTAAGTCTTCTGAAGAGACACCGTACTTATTGGCAAAATCTTTTACTTTCTCAAGTAAATTACCTTTTACATCATCACTACCTAAAATGGCATTTTTTACCTCCTGAATGTTATTGGAATTTTGGACCAACCTATCGAATCCTTTTCCTCTGGTAATTTGTCCCACAATTTGATCAAAGAACATAGTCTCACCACCCACGATATCAATTTTAGCCGCTTTTAAGGCGTCACCAATTACCTTGGCTTGCGCGTCTGCTATCTCTTTCTGAATATTAATATTGGCAAGATCTATTTGAAGATCTTTGTTAAGTCGCAACTTAAATTCTTCATGGTCTTTACCTACGCCATCAAGTTTCTTCATTGCAGCTGCCTTTTCTTCTATTCCAGATGCATCCGCGATGGCTTTCTCTTTAATCACATCTGCCTCTGCAAGGCCTTCCTTCCGTTTCGCATCTGCTTTCGCTTCAATCCCAGCAGCTTCAGCTTTAGCCTTTTTCTCTATAATGGTTGCTTCTACCAGGCCTTGACGTTCATTTGCATCTGCTTTAGCATGCATTACTTGGGCTTCAGACATACCAACGGTGGCCTCTTCTTTGGCTTGTGCTTCGGCGAGAATTTTTCTAGCCTCTGCCTGTTTCTGGCTAGCCTCTTTATGTGCTAAAGCTTCAATATTAATTTCTTCTGCTTTTTGCTTCGCCGCTTCTTTTTGCGCTTCAGCAGATTTGATGGTTTTTATTAAATCTTCCTGAGCAAGCGCTTCAGCATTTGTAATTTTAACTTGTTTATCCCTATCCGCCGTTTTAAATGCTTGGATATCTTTCATATTTTCCTGCTCCTCTACAACTCCTTTTTCCAGCATTACCCTATCACGAATAACATCTTGGATGTTTTTCTTTTCTACCTCTACTACTTTTTCCTTCTCTATTTGCGCTAAAGTAACTACTCGCTCACGCTCTGTAGCTTCCAATAGTCTGTCTTTTTCAACTCGCTCAGACTCAACAGCATCGGTTCGCTCTTTATTTTTAAGAGCCACGATAATTTGACGTTGCATGTTTTCTTCAGCAATTTTAACTTTTTCCTCCGTAGCAATTCTTGCACTTTCAGACTTAAGTCTTTCCTCTTCATTAACCTTCAGGGTTTCTGCCTCCTCCCTTGCTTTAATATTTGCTATTTCCCTCTTTTGCTGTTCTTCCTTTTCAGCCAATTGCTTATCGAGTTCCAAAATAGCTTCCCTAGCTTCGACGTCTTGTTTTCGAATCGTTTTTTCTTCATCCCTCTTAATGAGGTTTGCTTTCATGTTTTGAACCGCCGTAAGCTCTGTGATTTTTTTAATACCTTCTGCGTCAAGAATATTGTCTGGTTTTAATTCCTTAACCGAAGTTTGTTCAAGAAAGTCAATAGCACAATCTTCTAAAGTGTAGCCATTAAGATCTGTACCGATAATATTTACAATTTCGTCCCTAAATTCCCTACGGGCTTCATACAACTCTATAAAGTCGAATTTTTTCCCTACCGTTTTAAGAGCTTCCGAAAATTTTGCTTCAAAAAGATCTTCCAAGGTGGCTATTTTAGAGGCACGATCCACTCCTATAGTTTGTGCAACTCTTTTTATAAACTCAACGTCATTATTCACTCGAACAAAAAAAGCAACTTTTATATCTGCACGCATATTATCCTTGCAGATAAGTCCTTCATGAGCCAATCTCTCAATCTGTATTTTTTTAACAGAAATATCCATAATTTCCGTTTTGTGAAAAACAGGCACGGTATAAAGACCTTTATCCGTTGCCACTTTTGTACCTCCAAAACCAGTTCTTATTAAAGCCTGCCCTTGAGGTACTTTTTTATAGAACATCGCAATTATAGCGAAGTAAACAATAATTAGGAATAGTAAAATACCTATTCCAATTCCAACAATTGGTAAAATTGATTCCATATTTAAAATATTAATTATTCGTTATAAGATTGTACTAGGTAATAATTACGGTCTGCAGATCTTTTGATAATCAAAATGCTAGTTCCGTATTGTAAAGGCTCGCCGTTTAGCGATTTAACGTAGATGGACAATGTGTCTCCATTTATGTTAACTTGTGCATTGCCCATTCTATCGTCCGAAATAGAAGAAAGTAGCGTGGCTTTTCTTCCTAAATAATCCAGGGGCGCATCTCCATCTTTATTTAAGTTTTTAAAGAAGCTTTTAAATGGAGCCGTTACCATTTTGGTAAGAATGAGTGACGGAAAAATAGCCAAAAGCATAATTCCAAACCCTAAAAAGTTATCATAGGTATAGGTTAAGGCTGTTGATATAGCTGTTATAAACCACCATATGAAAATCCAAAAAGTAAAAGTAAACATGAAGGGCAAGCCAACGAAATTGAAATAAATTAGAAAAATTTGCCACCATTTAAGTGGTTCACGCCTTTTTCCAACTATATCTTCTTGGTTTACTTCGGTGTTTGAAATGTCTTCAAAATCCATATTACCTCCTTCAATCCCTGTATCAATTTCCAAATCGGCATCAAGTTGGACATCAAAATCGGGCTCAAAATCAAGCCCTCCAATCATAGTTACTATCCAGTAAAGGATTAGTATAATGAGCAAAATGCTCAATACTATGTTTACCTCCGAAAAGAGTATATTAGTTAAATCCGTCAATTTTATGCGTCTTTAGAATTTCCCATACCCAACTGCGCTTTAAGCTTTTCCAATTCAGCATCCGCTTTTGCCTTTGATGTATCTGCAGCAGTATCAATTTCCTCATTTACGGATGTAGCGGACCTAGCTATATCACCATAGGCATCTGCTAAAGCTTCTTCTTGGGCCACTTTTTCTTTCATTCGCTCAAGCATTGAAACCGTACCGGTACTGTCAAGTTCCGCCATTTGCTTATTTAAATTCTTAGTGGCGTTACTAACTTTAACTCTTGCTTTTAAGGTCTTGAGCTCATTCTCCCAACTATTAATATTCGACTTTATCGTTTGTATGTTTTTTTGCAGCTGAGCAACATCATTATTGAATTTCACCGCTTCTTCTTTAGCTCTTTGCATTTGCCTTTCGGTATTTTCCTTTTGAACAAGCGCCTCTTTGGCCAATCTATCTGATTCTGTGGAATCCATTTCTCCGGAATGCCCTTTCTTCAAAATGATGATTGCCTTATTCTGATACTCACTTGCCTTATTCTGGAAATCCTCTTCATCATTCTTTGCACGAATAGCCATAGCTTTTACTTGAGCCAAAGCTTCAAGACTTTTGTCTAAATCCAATTTAAGATCTCGAATCCCTTGTTCTGTCATTTTTATGGGATCTTCCATTTTATCTATTGCAGCGTTTGTTTCTGCCTCTCCTATTTTAAATAACCTTCTAAAAATGTTCATAGTTAAAGTTTTTAGTATTTTGAAAATTCAATGATTTGATCGGAATATTCACTCATCAACAGACTTAAAGAATTCAAAGATCCTTCCAGTTCATTAAGATCCATGTTTTCTATTTGAAGCGTATCCCTATAAATTACCCTTTCCCCAGAATCATCTAAGACAAATGCTCCATGAACGATGTCACGATTTTTTTGAAGAAGATTTTTATAGATTTTAGCTGAATGGTTATTGATCTTAAAAATAAATTGCTCCATAATCAAAATTGGCGGAGCTACTCCAATAATGAGATTTCTAATTCCATAATTTTCCTTTTGAACTACAAGAAATCCATCTTTCGGATTCTCCTTAGTAATACCAAAATTCAATTCCAGTAAAAAATCCCGTGTTATATTAAAGTGGTTTTTCATAATTGGTTTTTACGGTTAGTATTAAAAATTAAAAAGTCTAATATTACAAAAAAGTATTAATTATATAATGAATATATTCAATAAGATTTTTAATTACCTGTATCAAAATTAGCAACATCTCGATTCTATAAAGTTTTTAATGGTGGTTAATGAAAGTAACATTCTTCTATTTTAGTTAGCAAATGACAAAGTTTTTTGCTAATATTGTTAGCCCAAGATACGAATTAAATTTAATATTGCAAATAAAATTAGCAAAAAATGACTTTATTTGGTAAAAACATAAAAAAAATAAGAACTGTGAAGGGGCTTAGCCAACAGTCATTTGCTGAGCTTTTCTCGCTGAAAAGAGGAACTTTAGGAGCTTACGAAGAAGGCAGAAGTGAGCCAAAACTAGAAACTGTGATAAAAATTGCTAATCATTTTAGCATTTCTATTGATGATATGTTAACAAAGGAACTTACAGTTAATCAATTGTCGAGTTTCCAAATGGATTCTGAATACTTTAAAACAAAGAAAGAACCCATCAATATGATTGAGATTCCATGCATTATAGAATCACTAATTGATGGATATATTCAATATCATGCAAATGAGAATTTTATAGCGGACCTGCCTCAAATAAAATTACCAATCCAAAGTGATCATGAACTTCGGGCTTTTTTAGTTCACGATTTAGAAATGAGCAATAATAACGACGGATTGTTTCCCGAAGATATTGTAATTGGTAAAAAACTGAACAAAGAAGAATGGTCAAACATAGATGATTCAAATATATACTTAATCACCACAACTAATGACGTAACCGTAAGAAGAATATCACATAATGGTACTCATTATACTTTTAAAGCAGATCATCCAAAAATATCGGATAGTGAATTTGAGGTTTCAAAAATAAATGAAATATGGAAAATTGAATTTGTGATTTACCACCGAATACCTGAGCTGAAAAAAGAGCATTTGAAAACTAAACTCGATCAATTGGAAGCTGAGTTTAAAAAACTTAAATCTTCTCTCTGATCGGTAGACTGAAATGCGCAAGTCTATATTTTAGCAATGGATTATAATTTAAATCTGATCTATTCTAATAATTACAACCCATACCACATTTTAAATACAAAAAAAGGCTTCACATTTCTGTGAAGCCTTTTCTTTCTTAGTAGCGGGAACTGGACTCGAACCAGTGACCTTCGGGTTATGAGCCCGACGAGCTACCTACTGCTCTATCCCGCGATGTTTGCGAGTGCAAATATACGAGGTATTTCTAGTTTGCCAAACAAAAATGCAATAAAATTTAAAAATTTTTCTTGGCTAATTTTCAAGGATAGACTGACCCACCATTTAAAACCTTTACATTGAATGTTTTACAATAATCCTGATTTTTTTTCAGTCCTGTGAAAATTGATATTTAAATAAAATTCCCCTACTTTGTGTTTCTAATATAAGACAACGTTGCATGGAAGATTATGGTTTTCTCTCGATTCTACCCCCAATAATTGCTATAATCTTAGCATTACGAACAAAACAAGTGTATATCGCGTTGCTGTTCGGGATTTGGTTTTCATGGATGATTATGAATAACTGGAATCCGCTTGAAGGAACTTTGGCCACCATCGAGAGCTTGGTTAACGTATTTAAATCCCCTGGCAACACGAGGACAATCATGTTTAGCGCATTGGTAGGTGCGTTATTGTTGTTTATTCAGTATTCCAAAGGTGTTGAAGGCTTCATCATTCAACTTAATAAATTAATTACCTATTTCGAAAACAAGCAGAAAGGATATAGCCGGGTTATTGTACAGTTACTGGCGATGTTTACAGGAATTATATTGTTTGTGGAAACCAGCATAAGCTCCCTCACGGTCGGAACTTTGTACCGTCCTGTTTTTGACAAACTGAAAATCCCCCGGGAAAAACTGGCCTACATTGCCGATTCGAGCTCGGCGCCTTCTTCCATTCTGATTCCGTTTAATGCTTGGGGTGCGTTTATTATGGGGCTTTTAATCACGCAAGGAATTGACAGTCCGTTTTCGTTAATGATTAATTCTATCCTTTATAATTTTTATCCGATCTTGGCCATTTTGATTGTTTTTTTGGTAATTACTTCTAAAACAGACATCGGTTTGATGGCTAAAGCCGAAAAAAGAACCAAAGAAACAGGTGCCTTAATGAATGAGAATGCGAAGCCTATGCTCTCGGATACTATTACTTCTTTTGAGTCTAAACCTGGGATAAAAGCAAAAGCTTACAATATGATTGTTCCATTGGCTACCATGGTTATTATGATGCCCATAAACCTTGCTTTTACCGGATGGGGCGAAGTAAAGGACTCCAATTCCTTTTTTGATCATCTTTTTCAGGCTATCGGAAAAGGCTCAGGATCGTCTGCCGTACTTTATGCGGTTACTGCCGCTATTTTGGTGGCCATGATCCTCTACAGGGCACAAGGCATTATGAAAACAAAAGAAATGGTAGATCTCACGTTAAAAGGAATCAGTGAATTAATGCCGCTCGCTCTTTTAATGATGCTTGCGTTTGCTATTGGCAATGCCTGTGATCTACTGGGAACTGGAAAGTATGTCGCAGCCCTTTCTAAAGAATGGTTATCACCAGAGTTTTTACCAGCTATTGTATTTATAATAAGCTCTTTTATCGCCTTTTCAACGGGAACTTCATGGGGAACTTTCGCCATTATGATGGCTATTTCAATTCCTATGGCAACTGCACACTCAACAGAGTTACCGCTGGTGGTGGCTGCTACGCTGGGCGGAGGTGTATTCGGGGATCATTGCTCACCTATTTCAGATACTTCCATTATTTCTTCCATGGCATCTGGAAGTGACCATATCGATCATGTTAATACGCAATTACCGTATGCTTTGATTGGTGGCGTATTGACTATAATTGCTTATCTTATTTTAGGCTTTCTTTTCGTGTAAACTGAATCAATATCATTATAAAACCATTTATCCCGCGAAATTATTGGAATACAAGGTGTCTTTTCAATTTTATCTTAACCATTAAATAAAACCGTAGCTTAGGCTGTACTATATTTTTCTTCGCTTTCTTTTGCAGCATTATCAATTAAAGAATGGTATAAAAACTTATCTTTGCACCCTAGATTAAGATAAAGTATGGAAAATCATAAAGCAGGATTCGTTAATATTATTGGAAACCCAAACGTGGGAAAATCTACTTTGATGAATGCTTTTGTTGGGGAAAAGTTGTCTATAATAACTTCAAAAGCGCAGACCACCCGTCACCGTATTTTTGGGATTGTTAATGGTGATGACTTTCAGATAGTTTTTTCTGATACCCCAGGAATTATCAAGCCTGCTTATGAATTGCAACAATCCATGATGGATTTTGTTAAGTCCGCTTTTGAAGATGCCGATGTACTTATTTACATGGTAGAAATTGGCGAAAAAGAGTTAAAAGACGAAGCTTTCTTCAATAAAATTACTGCTTCAAAACTTCCTGTTCTGTTATTGCTGAATAAAATTGATGTTTCTTCCCAAGATGTTTTGGAAGAACAGGTACAATGGTGGAGTGAAAAAGTTCCCAATGCTGAAATATATCCTATTTCTGCGTTGCAAAACTTTAATATCGATACGATTTTTAACCGTATTCTGGAATTGCTCCCCGCTTCTCCCCCATTTTATCCGAAAGATCAGATTACCGACAAGCCGGAGCGTTTTTTTGTTAATGAAACTATTCGGGAGAAAATTCTAATCAACTACAAAAAAGAAATCCCATACGCTGTTGAAGTTGAAACCGAAGAATTTCTGGAAGATGAAGAAATCATTAGAATTCGTTCTGTAATTATGGTAGAAAGGGACTCCCAAAAAGGAATCATTATTGGCCACAAAGGGAGCGCGCTAAAAAGAGTGGGCATACAGGCCAGAAAAGATTTGGAACAGTTTTTTGGAAAACAAGTCCATATTGAAATCTACGTGAAAGTCAATAAAAATTGGCGTTCTAATCAAAATCAATTAAAACGATTTGGTTATAATCAGAAATAGATTTCATTCAAATCCTTTTTTACATAACAATTAATTTACTTTCGCCTAAATAGGTAACATAAGCTTGCTGCTCTAGTAACGCTTACTTAAAATCTCTTTCTTTTCTTTGGAAAGTGAAAACTAACCAATCAAGAATGCTCGAGATTACATCCCGTTGTTTATAGATTCCTGATTGAACGTGTGCATTTTTATAAATGAAAATGTATGCCATTCATTTTATATAGAAGTTAAAACGTATCGCAACGCTTTAAAAGTTAGACGAATTACGTTTGAATATATAGAGTTAACGATTATTTTAATTCCGCAGAAAGGGTTGTCTTGATTTTAAAAGGCAGCCTTTTCTTTTTTGTGGTCAATGACAGAAACTTCCCAAAAAGGCATCTAAACAACTATGAATTACGAATTACCCTACTGCTAAGAATACTGCGTTCTTTCAACAATAAAGGTACTACGATGGAAAAGAAAACTATACCATTGAAACGCACCAACATTGACTCAAATAAAAGAGCAAAAAACAAGGCTAAAAAGACAGAAAACTCATTGACACTCCTCCTTAAATAAACCGCTAGGCAAGTAAATATGGTTAACAGCACAAATATGCCTAACACACCTGCCTCCAGCCAAGTTGTTAAAAATTGATTGTGCGCATTGTACCTATTCTTATAATTCTCCGTAAAACCTAATTCTTTGTATTTCGCAATCAATGCATCATGGGCGTCGCCAATTCCATATCCTAAAACCGGTGCTTCATCGATGGTTTCTGCTGCCGCTCGCCACGTTAAAAATCGCTGCTGAAAAGAAATGGTAGCATTTACTTCCTGCGTATCTGAAACAACGCCGTTTATCACTCTAGGATTGGAAACAAAAACGATAATTCCCAAGCCAAACAACAACCACAATAAAAACCGTTTGCTCTTTTCTTTTACCTTTCTAATTAATAATATGGACATAAAGAAAAGTGCAATAATGGCTGCTTTGGAAGCCAATAAAAACAAGTACGTAAACAATACAAGCACTGTTGCAAAACGATAAAAATTATTTATCTCATTCTTGAGGTAATAACTTAGCACCAATAAAATATATAGGGAAATATACCCTGGGTTTACCAAACTTGAAAATTGGGATGTTATAAATGCTGTCCAAATTTCTTCCAAATAATAAAGCTTAGAGAAGCCAGCATCCAAAGAATCCAAATGTTGAATCACATCCGTAATTAAAATTCCGAGGTTGATAACAAATGACACCAATAAACCATACATTAAAAAATCGAATAATTTTCTAACTGAGTTGGCATCCTCTTTTACGAAAAGGAAAATAATAGGAAAAAGGAGCAAACTTAACGAACGCTGGATAAGTTTCCAGCCATCAGCAACATTTTCAGTATAAAACATGCTAATTAACAACACTAAAAAATACACTGGAAAAAGTAATAGGACCTTATTTTTAGGATCGTATTTTTTTTCTCCCTTGAAAATATTTATACTTCCTGAAATTATCGCTAATATAAAAAAGGGCGTGGGATAGTTGATATCCAACGGTAGCAGAAAAAAAGCAATGTATAGGCTATTCCAAAAAAATCGTTGCCACAACGTGCTGTTTTCGTCTCGGTAAAATAGGCCTTTAATCTGTTGAAGTTTTGCTGTCATTATAAACTTGGCATGAAAACCGATTTATTTAATCATCGGCATTGCAAAGCTTTGAAAGGAAACATATTTCAATATCCCAGCAAAGCTTTACATTCCAAATATAACCAAGCTTTTTATAACTCTAGCTTTTTAAAAAATATAAATACTACTTTTTTACTCCAATGGTATGTCCGTGCAGTGCGTAATAAAGAATGATGGCATAGCAAGGAAATAAAATATAGTAACCAGCAGTAGATGCCTCTGCAGTAGCAACTGTTACTTCTATACCGCTACTTAACAACGCTTCTTTTTTGGCGTCAACAATGGCTCCATATAATGGAGGAATAATAGCTCCTCCGGAAATTGCCATAATTAATAATGCCGAACCCGTTTTGGTAAATTTCCCCAATCCGTTTAACGCTAAGGGCCAAATAGCAGGCCAAACAAGTGCATTTGCAATACCCAAAGCGGCCACAAAAAGAACAGATGTAAACCCCGTGGTACTAATGATACCTATCCCAAAGACGATTCCTAAAACCGCACTACCTCTAAGTGCAATTGTTTGACTGATGTATTTCGGAATGAGAAACACTCCTAAAAGATAGGTAGCTACCATCGCCATTAACGTCATCAGCGTAAATGTTTTAGCTTCTTCCCCTGGAATCCCGAGTGACAATCCGTAGGAGATAATAGTATCTCCGGCAATTACCTCAACGCCCACATAAACAAATAAAGCCAAAACGCCCAACCAAAGATGTGGAAATTGGAAAATGCTTGTTTTCTTGGTTATCACTACCCCATCTTCATTTGGCTCCTCTTCCACTTCCGCCGCTTCCACATGTGGCAGTGGAGCTTTGGTAATTAAAATTGCTAACAGAAATAACACTCCTGCCATCACGATGTAGGGCATTACCACACTATCAGCCATTTCATTTAAAAGGACAGTCTTTTCTTCCGAAGTAACTTGAGTAAGTTGTTCTTTAATCTCGTCTATTCCCGTTAAAAGGATGGCTCCAAAAATAAAAGACCCTAACGCTCCAGCCACTTTGTTGGCTATTCCCATTATAGCGATGCGTTTCGCAGCACTTTCCATAGGTCCCAATATTGTGATATACGGATTGGAAGCGGTTTGTAAGAGCGTCATCCCAATTCCTTGGATAAAAATACCGGTTAAAAATACCCAATAGGTTCTCGCTTCTGCCGCAGGGATAAAAACCAACGCTCCCAAAGCCATGATTATGAGTCCGAGGGACATTCCCCAACGATAACCTACTTTACTAATTACATACGAGGCCGGCAAAGCCATTACCACAAAGGATATATAAGATGCTGATGCTACCAAATACGATTGTGCATCCGTTAACTCATTAATGGTTTTCATAAAAGGAATAAGGGCGCCGTTTATCCAGGTTACAAATCCGAAGATGAAAAATAGCCCAGCAATAATTGCAATGGGCACAAGTGTATTGGGGGCTTGAGACTTTTCTGTCATAATTATGATTTGATTAGGTTAGTTTAAAATTTTAGATTATTCGTTTAAGAGATTTCCCTTGTTTTTAAGGATACTATCTTTGGTATGTTTTGCGTAATTTCTACCAATAGGAATTCGTTTGTTCTCTATTTCGAGTAGATTCCCTTCCAAGGATTTAACTTTATCAATGGCGATGGTGTACGACTTATGCACTCTTATGAAATTTTCAGAAGGTAATTCCTCCGTAATACTGGAAAGCGATTTATGGGAAATATAGGTTCCATCTTTACTGTGAAGCTTAATGTAATCTTTCAGGCTTTCAATAAAAAGAATATCATGCAAGAAGATTTTAATCAGTTTTTTATCTACTTTAAGGAAGATGTGGGAATCTTGTTCAAAATCAACTATTTGCTTCACTCCGTTAATTTCCATCAATCTCGCGGTAAGTTTATTGATTGATTTTAAGAATCTGTTAAACGGAATAGGCTTTACCAAATAGTCCAAAACTTCCAACTCATAACTTTCTATGGCGTATTCCCGATAGGCAGTGGTAATAATCACTAACGGATGTTCTTTTAGATTCCGAAGAAACTCCAATCCGTTCATTTTTGGCATGTTGATGTCTAAAAAAATTACATCGATTTCACCATTTTCTATGGTCTCCAAGGCTTGAATTGGGTTATTGTACACATGAACGACTTCAATATTTGTAAACTCGTTAATATAAGATTGAATAACTTCAATGGCCAATGGTTCGTCATCGATAATTAGGCTCTTTATCATCATTGAATAGGAATTTTAAGCGTCACTACAAACATATCGTTAATTGCGTTTGTCTTCAAATCAAATTTATCTTTGTACAATATTTCCAATCTTCTTCTCATATTTTTTAGTCCGATACCCCCTTTTTTAGAAGGCGTTTTTTCATCTTTCCTATCCATATTATTTTCGACTTTGAAAATTAATTCATCATCATTTCTTGTAAAAAAGACGTTAAGCTTCAACTTTTTATCATGCTGGACTCCGTGTTTAAAACAATTTTCAATAAAGGGTAAAAAAAGTAATGGTGGAATTTTAACATCATCTATATCTCCATCTATATCTATTTCTGAAAAAATATCGTTCCCATAACGCAATTTTTCCAGTTCAATATAATTATCGATATAATTAATCTCCTGAATAAGAGGAAGTTTCTTCTTACTGGCGTCGTAAATAACGTACTGCATAATATCTGATAAGCGCAGCACAACATCTGATGCCTGTTCGGATTTTTTTAGTGTAAGGGCATATAAATTGTTAAGCGTGTTAAAGAAAAAATGGGGTTGCATTTGCGCTTTTAGGTATTTTAATTCTGTTTTAAACTGAAGTTCCCTTAAGTTCTGGTTTTGGTTTCTTTCGTTTATAAAATCAACCGTAAACTTAATAGCAGCGGTAATTCCGAGTACGTAAAGTTCCCCAATTACTACCGCTACCATATGATTAATACCAAAAGCTTCCTGAGTTCCCTGAGCTTCTGGCCAGATATTTTCCGTTACCAACCAGTAATTTAATGCACTCCTAATAATGTAATGAACTCCCAAAAGCAGAACTAGGGAGATCACGTAAAGAGTATACTTTTTTTTGTAAATAAACTTGGGCATTAAATAATACACATTAAAGTACACTATAATAATGTGTAAGGGAAACTCTACTAAGTTGGATGCAAAGGAATATGCGTAATCATCAAAATAACTTCCCCATCGGATGAAGTTAATCAAGAAATAAATACCCCAAAAATAGATATGGTATCTCCACGCAATCGTTTTCTTTACAGCAAGTTCATTTACGAACATATTAAATAATATTCAGTGTTTTCGGTGTTTTGATTAAAAAACTGTGAAAAAATATAATTATTTACATGAATAACCAAAACATTTTTAAAAATAGGGAATGTTAAAAAACTGTTATCTAAAATTACTTGTTGTTTGTTGCCAAAATGATGTTGTTTGTATAAAAAGCTTTTTGCAGAAAGAGTTTCGAAGTAATTTTTAACCATTAATTAACAAATTGATAATCTGAAATGCCATTTTCACTTGACTATTAACCTAATAAATAAAAAGACAGAAATGGTGTTTTGGGTTCCTGCTAACCAGGTTAAAAATCAATAAACAAATAATCACTAACAAATGAAACAACAAAATTTACTTTTCATTCTCTTATCGCTTGTATCCCTTTTCGGGGTGTATGGCCAGGATGTACAAATTTCTGGAGTGGTAACGAGTAGTTTTGACGACGTTCCTTTGCCGGGCGTAAATATTATGATTGTAGGTACCTCTGAAGGTACCCAAACCGATTTCGACGGAAATTACACCATAACGGCAAGTCCGGGTGATGTGCTGAAATTTTCTTATTTAGGGATGAAGCCTAAAGAAGTTACCGTAGGTGCCCAAACAACTATTAATGTAAGTCTTGAAGAAGACAGCGAAAGCTTGGACGAAGTAGTGGTAACGGCATTTGGAGCCAAAAAAGAAGCTAAGAAATTAGGTTATTTGGTTGAGGAAGTTGGTTCTGAATCACTAACAGAAGCTTCCGATCCTAATCTTGCGACTGCGCTCCAAGGAAAAGTGTCCGGGGTAGACATTCGATCTGGGGCTACGGGACCTGGTTCTTCCACGAATATTAACATCAGGGGTATAAGTTCCTTAAGTGGAAGTAATCAGCCATTACTGGTAATCGATGGAGCAATCGTTAATAACAATTCATTGGGACAAGGAGATTTTGCTGGAGGGTTTGATTACGGAGACGGACTTTCAAACTTAAATCCAGACGATATTGCCTCAGTATCCGTTTTAAAAGGTGGTAACGCAACTGCGCTCTACGGTTTTCGGGGAATAAATGGAGTTTTGGTTATAACAACTAAAAGAGGAAAATCAGAAAAAGCAAGAGTCGAAATAAATTCCACGCTCACTTTTGATAATGTATTGGTAGAACCCAAACTACAGAATGTTTACGGTCAAGGCCGTTATGATACGGCAACAGATCAACTTATTTATTCTGTTACTGACGGTGGAAGTTGGGGACCACAAATGGACGGATCTCAAAGAGAACGTTTTGATGGCGTTGGAACAGCAGCTTACAGTTCCAACCCTGATGACTTTAAAGATTATTATGATACTGGAATAACTAGTTTAAACTCTATCAATATTTCTCAAGCAAAAGACGGTTTTGACTATAAGTTATCCTATGGTTATTTAAACAATTCATCTATACAACCTGGAACGAATTTGAAAAGGCACAATTTTGGAATCGCGGCAGGAATCGATGTTGGAGAGCGCGTAGAAGTATTTGGCAAACTTGATTATAGTAATCAAAATGGTGAAAACAGACCTGAATTAACCGATGGTCAATCGAATACGGTTAAAGCGCTTTCTCTTAAACCAAGAAATATTTCTAATCAACTTCTTAGCGACAACTACTTAACACCAGAAGGAACTCCGAATAACTGGAACGGTAGCTTTATTATGAATCCGTATTATCCAGCGAATACACTTTTGAATGAAGATGAAACCGAAAGATACATAGGTTTGGTTTCGGTTGGGGTCGATTTGTTCAAAGGCATGAAAGCTACCTTAAGATTATCTCAGGATCAATCATTTCAAAATGCATTTATATACCGCCCAAAAGGAGCTTTCGATATTGCTCCAGAAGGAAAAATGGATGAATTTAATGCAAAGTCACAACTTAATAACTACGATTTTCTATTGGACTATAACTCCAGTTTAGGGAAAAACTTTTCAGTAGCAGCAACTTTCGGTTTAAGTCATATCGATCAATCTGACAAAGTGCTTATAACAACCGGAGAGACTTTTGTTCAGGACAATATATTCTCTTTCAATAATTTTGTTTCAAAGAATATTGATTCCAGTTGGTTGAGAAGTAGCTCTAACTCTATTTTTGGCTCTGTGAATTTTGGATTTAAAGGTTTTGCGTTTATGGAATTCTCAGGTAGAAATGATTGGTCCTCTACCCTTCCAATAGATAATGCTTCTTTCTTTTACCCATCCGTTGGAGGAAGTTTGGTTTTAACCGATGCCATTCCATCCATTAAGGGAGAAGGCCTATCTTATCTGAAATTGAGAGGAAACTACGCCAAAACAGGAAATGCAACAAGCCCTTATAGCCTAACAAATACCTATAACGTTTCAACTGCGCCATATAATGGTCAACTCTTCAATTACTACGGAGTTACAGAAGAAGGAGCAGGAACGGGACCGGATCTAAGAAATCCAGAATTAACTGCAGAAATTTCTACATCGTACGAAGTTGGTCTGGACGCAAGGTTTTTTAACGACAGATTACGTATAAACGGTACATACTATGCTATAGATACCGAAGACCAAATCTTACAACTTAGCTTGCCCCCTGCGAGCGGTGCAAACTCTCAATTTATAAACGCAGGTTTAATTACCAATAAAGGTGTGGAATTAGTAATCTCGGGAGATATCATCAAGGGAGAAGACTTTAGTTGGACATCAACACTTAACTTTTCTAAAAATGAAAATAAAATTGAGGAGTTAGCGCAAGGAATCGATGTACAAATTGTAGAAAGACAATTTAATGATGTTGTCCAAGTAGGTGCAAAACTAGGAGAATCCTTATGGACTTTATTTGGTTCGACTTTTGAAAGAAACGAAAATGGAGAAATCATCTATGACTCCGATGGATTGCCAATTGTAGGAGAAATTGGGGAAATTGGAAGTACCAATCCAGATGCGCTTGCAGGTTTTCAAAATACATTTAGATATAAAAACATTTCTCTTTCTGTTTTATTCGATGCTAGGTTCGGAGGCGATATATTCTCCTACTCTGATATTGTAAGGGCAAGTTCCGGTACAGATGTAAAAACTCTTCAGAACAGAGAGTATTTCACAGGAGGTAATGGATTTACCGTACCCGATAATGCGGTGATAGATGGATCGCTTAACCCAGATGTAGCTGCGCGTGGAGCAAACCCTCAAAATTATTGGGGTCGACTTGCACAAATCTCAGAAAACTGGGTTTATGATGCCAGTTTTATAAAGTTGAGGGAAATTAGTCTGGGCTATGACTTTTCAGGTAAATTCCTTGATCAATTGAACCTTTCAAAATTGAGATTAAGCTACATCGGACGAAATCTAGCTATTCTTCATAAAAACACAGACAACTTCGATCCCGAAACTGGTTTTAACCGTGGATTTAATGGTGTGGAATACTTCGGTTTTCCATCAACCTCAAGTCACGGATTTAAATTAAGCATAGGGTTTTAAACAAATCACATAGTAGAATATTATAACAGAAGAACACATGAGATCAATAAAATATATCTTAACAGGCTTGGCACTTGCGGGTTCCCTGTTTGCCTGTACAGAAGACTTTGAAGAAATAAACACAGACCCCTACAATGCCACAACCGCTCCTATCGAAGGTATAATGGCTGGAGTACAATATTTCGAATTTGCTGAGCCACGTTTCCTAACGTGGAGAGGAAATTTAATTTATAGCAGTCAATTCGCTAATCAGTTTAGCTATAACTACCAAGGCTCTTGGTTTGGTGCAGATGCCTACCAAAACAACCAAGGTTGGACGAATGGTATGTTCGATAATAGCTATAAAAAAGTTACTCTGAATGCTCGTAACTTGTTAAAATCGTATACTGAAATTGGTGATGAAAATGGCATAGCGGTAACACGCATAATGATGTCTTGGTTTTACCAGAAAATGACGGATATTTTTGGAGATGTTCCTTACAGCGAACTTACAGGAGAAAATCTCATTCTGGAAAACCCAAAACCCGTTTATGACAGCCAGAAAAGCATTTATATGGGTATTATGGAGGACTTAAAAGCCCAAATGGATGCGATAGGTAATTCTACCACCCCAATTAACGGTGCCGAAGGTGATTACGTTTATGGTGGAGACCCTCAAAAGTGGAAAGCGCTAGCAAACACCCTTAGATTACGAATGGCCATAAGGTCTAGAGATGCTTTCATTGCTGATGGCGAACAGGCCTTTATAGACGGTGTTATAAATGATTGTCTTTCAAGCACACTTATCAACGAATCCAATTCAGGACTTTTAAAAAGATCTGAAACACCGCTCTTACTTTCGTTTTTAGATGGCGGTTTTGAAGATGTCTATTGGGGTTTTGCAGGAGTAGGATCTAAATTTACATTTACCGATCGTTACATTAATTTATTGGCCGACAATAACGACCCGCGTCTGTCGCAAATCTCTACACCTTCCGTTACTAACGGAGAATTTAAAGGGTCACCTATTGGATCTAGAACGCAATTACCTCGTGAAGATTTTGCCGATCCTAGCGAAATGGTAGTAGGATTGTCAACTACTGAAATTGAAGACTTAGCTCCAATTAAAATACTATCAGCAGCAGAATCTTATTTCCTTCAAGCAGAAGCTGCCCTTTTGGGATATGGAGGGGATGCCAATACCTTATACCGTCAAGGAATTGAAGCAAGTATGTCTTTCTGGAAAGTACCTGCTACCGATATTCAAACATTTCTTTCAAATGAGAATATTGCGAATTTAAGTGGTAGTGTACAAGACCAGTTAGAAATGGTTTGGAATCAACGTTGGATAGCAGCATTGATGAACGGTTATGAAAGCTGGTCTCTAGTAAGAAGAACAGATTTAATTCCAGCATTAACTGACAACAATAGCTTCTTTGTAACCCAACCTAATAATGGAATTGTTCCCAGAAGACTTCCTTATTCTGCCACGGAAATTGTATCGAATGAAGAAAACGTTCAGAAAGCTGTGCAACAGCAAGGCCCAGATGAGATGACAACGAATATTTGGTGGGATATAAAATAAGATATCGTAAAAGACAGGCTTTATTATAGAGTCTGTCTTTAAAAAAATTGAGCAAACAAAACTATCCTGTAAGCGATCTTATTTCTCTTGTCCTAGAGAACAGAGCTTTTATGGATAAATTAAAAGCTGAAATAACATTAACGGCTATTGAATAAAAAATGATACAAGAAATTAAATATAAGCAGGTTGGTAAATTTGAAGATACCAAGTTTGAAAAAATCCATAACGAGATTTTTAACGATTCAAATTATGCTTCTGTTTTGGTGGCGCATGAAATTGCCGAAATTATAAAAGAAAAGCAGCAGGAAGGGAAACCTTGCGTGCTTGGACTTGCAACGGGTTCTTCTCCTATAAAAGTATATGAAGAGCTAGTAAACCTTCATAAAAATGGGGAACTGAGTTTCTATAACGTAATTACCTTCAATTTAGATGAGTATTACCCCATGGAACCAGAAAACCGACAGAGTTACTACTACTTCATGCACCAACACTTGTTTGATCATGTAGATATCAATCCCGAAAACGTTCATATTCCTTCTGGAGAAATTCCTGCGGAAGAATTGGATCAGTATTGTATTGACTACGATTTAAAAATCAAACAACTGGGCGGACTCGATTTCCAATTATTGGGAATTGGAAGAACGGGACATATTGGTTTTAACGAACCAGGCTCTCACAAAAATTCGGGCACTAGAATCATCACTCTAGATCATGTAACGCGTAGGGATGCAGCATCCGATTTTAATGGAATTGAATACGTGCCTAAAAAAGCCATCACCATGGGCGTAAGCACCATCATGAAGGCAAACCGTATTATTATGCTCGCATGGGGACATAAAAAGGCTTCTATTGTAAAAGAAACTATCGAAGGACAAATAACATCCAATATTCCAGCAACTTTTCTTCAAAATCACGATAATGTTTCGATGATTTTAGATGATGAAGCGGCTTCGGAACTCACCAGGATTAAGACACCTTGGATTGTAAGTCAGTGTATTTGGACAGACGAGCTGAAAGTGAAAGCGGTTACTTGGTTGAGCGAAACCCTTAAAAAACCAATCTTAAAGCTTACAGACAAAGATTATAATGAACATGGTATGTCTGGTTTGCTCACTATTGAAGGTTCTGCGTATAATTTAAATATTAAAATTTTCAATAAAGTACAGCGTACAATTACGGGCTGGCCTGGCGGAAAACCCAATGCTGATGATAAAAACAGACCCGAAAGGTCAACCCCAGCCAAGAAAAGAGTACTAATTTTTAGTCCGCATCCCGATGACGATGTAATTTCCATGGGCGGTACTTTTTCCAGACTTATCGATCAAGGACATGAAGTTCATGTGGCGTATCAAACTTCTGGGAATATTGCCGTTACTGATGAAGAGGCGTTGAAGTTTGCTGAAGTAGGACAATTGATGGATTGCAATGCTGGCGAGACCAATTTCAAAAAGGTAATTTCATTTTTAAATTCCAAAACAACAGCGTACGAAGATAGTTTGGAAACGAGAAAACTGAAAGGTTTAATCCGCCGAATGGAATCGTATGGCGCTACCCGATATGTGGGACTGGACGATTCGAAAGTTCATTTCTTGGATCTTCCTTTTTACGAAACGGGTAAGGTGAAGAAAAATCCTATCGGGCAAGAGGATATCCAAATCATTTCCGACCTCATTTCAAGCATTGAACCACATCAAATCTATGCCGCAGGGGATTTAGCAGATCCGCATGGTACTCATAAACTTTGTTTAGATGCCATTTTTGAAAGTATAGAGCAAATTAAACAGCAGCCGTTTATGAATGACTGTTGGGTTTGGTTGTATCGCGGTGCTTGGCACGAATGGGATATAGCCGATATCGATATGGCTGTGCCTTTGAGTCCGGATGAGATGAACAAAAAGATAAATGCTATTCTTTTCCACCAATCACAAAAGGATCGTGTTATGTTCCAAGGTGAAGATGCGAGGGAATTTTGGGTTCGTGCACAAGAAAGGAACAGAAATACCGCCCTTTTATATGATAATCTTGGGTTGGCAGAATACGAAGCGATCGAAGCTTTTAAGAGATATCATTTTTAAAATATAGTTCAAGTTTTAAGTTAGCAATGTTTGGTTAGTTTGACAGGCAACCCCTTCGTTGTTGAGGGGGTTGTTTTATCATTTCCTATTCAGTAAGTGCTTCCTAAACTAGATTTTCAAAACACCCTAAACAAAAATATACAATGATTTTAGTTGCCGATAGCGGTTCTACCAAATGCGATTGGGTAATTTCTGATACAAATGGAACGCAAATTCTTTCAACAAAAACAGAAGGCATCAATCCAACCACATTAGCCGATAATACGATTAAGAATATTCTTGCTAACTGCAACGATTTGATGAACTATAAATCGTTGATTACGCAGATTCATTTTTATGGTGCTGGATGCGGAACAAGAAGTGCTGATAAAAAAATGCGCATTTTGTTGGAAGATTTATTTGAAAACACACTCCATATCAGCATAAAAGAAGATGTGGTTGCCGCCATTCATGCTACCACTGCAAAACCTGGGATTATCTGCATTCTAGGAACCGGGTCTAATTGCTGTTTTTTTGATGGTGTAAACGTTCATCAGAGAATTCCATCGTTGGGATATGTTTTATCAGACGAAGGTAGTGGAAACTACATCGGAAAAGAGCTTTTACGAGCCTATTTTCAAAAGAAAATGCCCAAAAACCTTGAAACCAAATTTGAAGCAACTTTCAATACCGATTTAAATGAAGTGTTGCAACACGTTTATCATTTGCAAAATCCGAATAAATATTTGGCTTCTTTTGCGCGTTTTGCCTTTGAGCACAGAAATGAGCCATTTGTAAAAACCATTCTCGAAAACACCATAGAGACTTTTATTGATGCCTATTTAGTCCATTACCATGAGGAACTACAAAAGCATCCCGTGCATTTTGTAGGATCCATCGCTTTTTATGGTCAAGATATTATCACGAAGCAATTAACTGCCAAAGGTTACCGAGCAAGCACTTTCATTAAAAAGCCCATCGATAACTTAATAAAATACATTGCTTCACAAAACTTTCAAGCCAAGAACTAATATGAAACGAGCAACCCTAAAATACCCGTACATGAGTAAGTTTATTTATATTCTTATTTGTTTTTTCATTACCGCTAGTTGTTCTAAACAAAAGAAACATAACAGCGATCCTATCAGTTTAGAGAACATAACTCCCAAACCCCAAAAAATAACGGTAGAAGACAATAGTTTTAAACTGTCAAAGGAAACTTCCATTATTTTTAATACTGAAGAAACAAAAGCAATTGCCGAATTTTTTATTGATAAAATAGCCAGTCATACGGGTTTATCAATTTCGTTAGCTGGAGAAAGTCAAACGGAAAACACCATTCAACTTGTTTTAGATGATGCGCTTGAGGTAAACAATGAAGGTTACAGGCTTTCCATTTCAAAAGAAAACATCTTGGTAAAAGCAAAAACCAATCAAGGTCTTTTCTACGGAATGCAATCGTTGCTTCAATTATTACCTATTTCTTTGGAAAGTTATCATCTTGATGCAATACAACTTCCTACCGGTACAGTTACTGATGAACCCGAATTTTCTTGGAGAGGATGGCATCTAGACGTTTCTCGCCACTTTTTTTCTGTTGAAGAAATAAAAAAGCAATTGGATGTACTGGCACTTTTTAAAATAAACAAATTCCATTGGCACCTTACCGATGACCAAGGTTGGCGTATTGAAATTAAGAAGTATCCAAAACTTACCGTGCAGGGCATTCAAAAAAATGAAGAATCCTCAAAAAAAGAATATTATACGCAAGAAGAAGTAAAAGAAGTAGTAGCCTACGCAAAAGAACGTTTCATAGATGTAATTCCAGAAATAGAAACACCTGGACACGCTGTCGCCGCTCTTGCTGCGTATCCAGAATTATCTTGTAATCCAAATATAAAATATCAACCCAGGGAATTATGGGGAGTGGATTACAATATTTTTTGCGCAGGAAATGAAAAGGTTTTTCAATTTTTAGATGATGTTTATGCTGAAATTGTTCCGCTCTTTCCATACAAATACTATCATGCCGGTGGCGACGAGGTTCCAAAAAGAAGTTGGGAGAATTGCTCCTCATGCCAAAAAACAATGAAAGAAAATAGCTTAAAGGACGAAGAGGAACTACAAAGCTATTTCATGGCTAGGGTAGAAAAAATAATCCAAAAGCACGATAAAATAATGATTGGCTGGGATGAGATTTTAGAAGGTGGCATCACGCCAACAACCAACATCATGTCTTGGCAAGGGGAAGAAGGCGGTATAAAAGCTGCCAATGCTGGCCACGATGTTATTATGGCTCCCGCAAGTTACGCTTACCTCAATTTTAGTCAAGGGGATTATCGGGTAGAACCTATGGCGCACGGCGGTGATGTTCCTTTAGAAAAAGTATATAACTACAATCCGATTCCTGCCGATATCGCCGATGATAAAAGAAAACACATTCTTGGTATGCAAGGCAATATTTGGACAGAATATGCCTACGAAGGAAAAGACATTGAATATTATATGTACCCAAGAATTTTAGCAATTGCAGAATTAACTTGGAGTGGAGAGAAAACAAAAAATTACGAAGATTTTTTAAAGAGACTAGCGCTACTTTACCCAATTTTGGATCATTACGAAATCAACTATCACATTCCACTTCCAGAAGGACCTACTGCCGATAATATTGCTTTTATTGATAGCGTGACAGTAGAATTTGAAACTACGCATCCGGTGACAATGAAATACACTTTAGATGGAAGTCAGCCTACTGAAAATAGTGAAACCTACAAACAGCCACTTACATTTTCGGAAAACACGGAAATAAACATTGCATCTTTTCTACCACACGGAAAAGTGAGCAAGGTTAGAAAACTTCAACTTAAAAAAGTTACTTATAAAGAGGCACAAAAGCCGAAAAATGTTCAATCCGGATTACAAATACAAACGGTTAAAGGGCATTTTATGGATGCCGATGAAGTGCCAACACCAAACGGAGAGATTTCAATAATTAAAAATATTGAAGCCACAAACACAGCTTACGACTGGGGAAAAGAAATAGACACTACCAAATTTGGGGCCTCAATCTTGAAGGGATATATTGAAATTCCAGAAGACGGGGTTTACTATTTCGCAAGCAAACAGGAACAAGTTAAAATCGCCGATTCCTTAATTATTAATCCTAAAAGTACTTTAAAAAGATTTCCTATTGAAGGAACTATCGCCCTGAAAAAAGGGTTGCATCCTATTGAAATTCTTTACCTCAACAATGTGGTGAAAGGATGGGCTTCCGACTGGAATGAAGTAGAAGTTAAATTCAGAAGAGCTAAACAAGAGACTTATAAAGCAATAGACAGTAGCATGGTTTTTTATGCTGAATAATTTACCGTTGTAATAAAATGAAAAGGCGGATTTTAAAGGTTTCACCATTTAACCTTTAAAATCCGCCTTTTTTAGTATTGTTTTAATTTAGCTATTCCGATTTCTCAAAAAAAGTAGAATCAACCTCCTCAATACTTACTGAAACATCTTCAAAAGTAACCGGATTTACAGTTTGCGGCGGAACAACATTGCCTAAAGAATCCCTTTCATACCATATTAAAGACTTCGGAAGTTTCAATCCGCTAACTTCTTGCCATTCATCATATTTAATAATTGAAGCTTCATCTTTGGCTTTATTATCAAAAAATGTAACCGTGTAACCCAGCCATTCCATTTCATGACTCTTCGGATTGTAATACAAATAGTAATTGTCTTTAGAAGAAGCTCCAACCCCATCCTTAAACGAAACTTTAATTCCAGGGTAAGACTCCCCTTCCACCGTTAAAGAATCGGCGTCGCTGTAAACAATTCCATCGTCTGCTAAGACAAACGGCATTGCATAAAAATAAAAGAATAGGTTGTGGTAAAAATCAGGATTTCCTTTAAAAGCGGCTGTATCTTTCTCCTCCAACCAAGTGCTTTTTCCGTTATAGCCTAACGTATATTTTGGAGAAACTACCAACGATTTTCGGTTATTTAAATCAATAGTATGAATTTCTTCCCCTTTGGTGAACTTCAGTAATTTTTGCTCTTTCCAAGTTTCTAAACCTCCGTGCGCTTTAAAAACCTCTACCAGTTCTTTTGGATACTGGTCTAAATTAAGTTCTTTCTTTTCCTCTTTTTTTTCTGAAGAACATGCAATTACGGTAAACGCAAGCAAGATAAAGCCAAAATAATATTTCATCTGTTTTTAGTTTATTAGTTAAATCGGTTATGTCTAATTATTGAAATTTGACGATTAGACGCAGTACTGAAGTAAACTTAACAAGTTTTCTCAGGCAAACGAAAGAAATTTTACATATTACTAGCAAAAGACCACTACATCGAGCCACCTAATGCCACAAAAAGATTAATTCGCTGAACTATTTTTTCTCCGCGAAGCCTTAATAAATCGATTTCACTCCGGAATAAATCCATTTGTTGGGTTATGAGATCACGCATATCTGCAATACCCACCCGATAGCGTTGTTGCTCAAGTTCGAAAGCGCGTTCATTGCTACTTACCGCCACTGCCAAAAATTGCTCTCTGTTGTCTACCGTTTCCACTTCTTCCAACGCATTTTCAACATCTGCTAAGGCATTAAGTACCGTGCGGCTATACATTTCTACAGCTTGTTTTTGCTGTGCATTTCGTACCACAACATTGGCGCGTAATTTCCCGCCTTGGTAAATAGGAGCCATTAACTCCCCGCCAATGCTTCGAATAGGATTCGAAAATTCCGACCTTAAATTCATCAATTCGCTATCGATAAAACCAAAACCGCCTGTTAGGTTTAGATTGGGAAGCTTGGCTGCTTCGGCCTCCCCCACTCTATAAAAAGCTGCATTAAATCGGTATTGAGCAGCTAAGACATCGGGTCTACGTTCCAGTACTTGCACAGGTATTCCCGTCGGAATCTTGGTAGTGATTTCAGCCAAAGCATTTTTTACTTCAATTTCTGCGGAAGGATACCTACCCAATAATAATTCAAGTGCTCTTAACTGATTGTTATAGCCCAATTCCAATTGTTTCAACGCATCTTTCAAACGATTTAAATTAGCTTCCGAAACCATAAAATCAATTTCGGTACCGATTCCGACATCAAATCTTTTTTTAGAGAGTTCCCTCATTTTTTCAGAAATGGCTATCATTTGTTTCGCCAATTCAATTTGTAAATACGTTTCTGACGCCAAATAGTACGACCGTGCGACTTGGGCCGCCAACGACAATCGGGCAAATGATAATTCTGCTTCCGAAGCAGCCAAATTAGATTCTTCGGCATTTCGAGCGTTACGCAATTCACCCCAAATATCCAGTTCCCACGAAGCTGCAAATAGCGCACCATTAAGTCCGCCACCTAAATTACCTCCTAATTTATTGGTTTCGCGCCCAAGAATTGATAACGCCGGACGCAAAGCCGCTTGTGCCGCCTGCACATAGCCTTGTGATTCCTCCACACGAGCGCTGCTCATTCGTAAATCGGGATTATAGATTAATGCTTCAGAAACCAAAGTATCTAACAATTCATCATCAAAAGTGCTTAACCAATTTTCATTTATTGCAGTGGTATCAACACTATTCTGCCAAGTAGACGGCAATATAAAATTGGCAAATGCCGCTTCATATAAATCCTCTTCCACAGGAGGTTTTTTCACCGCACAACTATTCAGCAATAATAAAAAAGCAACCGTAAAGTAAAGTCTGTAAAATTTTTGAAAAAGATTTCCCATGTTTTAATGAAGTTTTAAAACAAGCCAATCCATTTTAGTACCCACGCGAATAATCACTTTTCTAACTAAATGAATAATAGCGCCATGGTCGGTATAAATAGCGCCTTGACCAACGGCACCGGGCGCTAAAAATAAGTCTCTGTCCTCTTCGGCTATTTTTAGCCGAACAGCAAACCGTCCTTCTTCAAGGTGAGTGTCTTGTGTATCGGGTAACGTCCCACTTACTTTTAATTGTCCTTGCGCGTTGGCCCAAACGATATGGTCTACCTCACATTTTATGATTCGGTTAGGATAGGTTTTTAAGGCAATTTCTGCCTCCTGACCAGGTTCTACGTAACGTATTTCATTTTGATGAAAGAGCGCTGTAACCCATTGTTCGTCTTCAATAAATGTCATAACAGGTTTAATGGGAAATTGAACGGCCATCGCTCCGGGTCGCAATTGTAAATTTACTACCCGTCCATCGGCAGGAGCACGATAAACAGTTTGTTCGAGTTTCCATTTAGCCTCTTCCAATTGCGCTTTCGCTTGCTCCAAATCGGCTCGGGCTTGTGCAATTTCTGAGAGTTCCCCATCGGAGACCACTGCAGAGATACGTTGAATATACTGCGATTTTTGTGCTTGTGCCGCTGCCTTTTGAGCTTGCAAATGTTTTACATTGGCCTGGGCCTCTTCATAATCAAACTTGGAACCTGCGCCAGACAATGCCAATTCTTGGGTCTGTTCTAGTCTTTTCATTGCCAGCTCCAATTGAGCATCAATCATACTTACGTTACTAGACGCTGCTTCAATTTGGTTTTCCAATTCAGCATCATAGGCCTTCGCACTAATTAATTTGGCCTCCAACATTGGGATACGCGCCTGCAAATCTTTTACCTTCCACTCAAAAGGAACCGGATCTATTTTGTAAAGTACTTCTCCCTTTTTTACATGTTGATTGGGCTCTACATTTACTTCCGTCACCAATCCTGACACAGCAGGAACTACTTCTACATTGTAATTAATAACCCTTACGTCGTGTGAAGATGGAGCTACAATATTCAGAAACAATATTAAAATAGCAATCGATACAACCGGAATAATAATGGCCACTGCTTGGGTAAACGTATTCCAAGGAAGCAATTTGTACTTAAAAAAAACGAGCCATACAATACAGCCATAAATAGCGAGTAGCAGTATTTCCATAATTTACAATTAAATGATGAACTTAGTTGACGAACAACCATCAACTATCTTATTTTTCAGTAGGCGGCGGGGTATTCTTTTTTTTCTTTTTGCGCTTTTTTTCCTTAAATTCTTTTATAGTCGTCTCATGGTATTCCCCTTTATCGGTACCATAGGCCATTTTATAAAAAACTGGTTTGGAATAGGCCCAAAGCCAAGCCAACGGCCATAGAAGTCCGCCAAAAAATAATGAAAGTAAGCATAAAACCTTGATAGCTTCCGCCTGTGGGTGATTTCTTTTCTCGGCTATTTTTTCGGGAAGTACATGGATAAATAGAAATACTCCAATACAAATAATAGGCGCTACAATGAGTGCAAACCAACTAACCACCTCTGCAATACCATCTTCTGCTGAAGCAAAAGAAAGTGAAGGCATTATTAAAACGAAAAACGTAAAGAATAATTTACTGGGGGAAACGAATGCTTTAAAATATGAATTCATCTATGCTGTTTTTAATCACTTTGTGAGGGTTATAAACTGACTGTTAATGTCAATTCTAACTTTAAAATGCATAGTCTGGGGGATATTTGCTACTTCTTACTCAAATATAAGAAAAAACTTGCATTGGTTTTCAAGATACTGCTGAAATGTTAACGGGGTTATATTGAAAGATTGAAAAATTTAAGAATTTAACAAGTATGCTGGAGGCTAGAGGCTAGAGGCTGGATTTCCAAGTCATTTCGATGTCGACTTTAGGAAGGAAGAGAAATCACGTTACTTTCTTAAATAACTGGATGTGATATCTCTCGTTGGTCGATATGACTCCCCTGCTATAAAATCACCTTTCCCACAGGCCCGGTAACGTTTCCCTCATCATGATGACCCTCCCCTCACACCAAAAAGCATTTCCCTCGGCCAAATCAGCGTTTCCCTCGGGTACTTATACCTTCCCCACGACCCGATGACCCTCCCCTCGCCGCGGGAATGATTTATCGATAGCGATAAGTTTTGGCTTATAGTTTTATCCCTTATATTTAATGTATAAATTTTCCTGAATGAAATATCTTAGCATTATTCTCATCTTTGTATTCTGTTCCAGCTGTGAATCACAAACCAACAATTTATTACTGCGTAAACAACTAATCTCAGATTGGTCCATATACCCAATTTATCCAAGGCTCACTAAGAGCAATAAAAGTTTGAATGCATGGAAAGACGAATATAAATACTTGGATAGCATTGATATCTATGGGATTACTTACTTAAGCGATGGACTAAAAATTCGTGGGCTAATCGCCGCACCAAAAAAGACTGGAAAATATCCTTGTATCATTTACAACCGGGGTGGCAATAGAGAGTTTGGAGCTTTAACCGCTGCACATGGCGCCATTACACTTGGTCGGATTGCGAAAGAGGGATATGTGGTAATAGCTAGCCAATATAGAGGAAATGGGGGAAGTGAAGGCAAAGAAGAATTTGGCGGTAAAGATGTCAACGATGTAATTATTCTGACGGATGTATTGAAGGAGGTTAAAAAAGCAGATACTACCAAAATTGGAATGTATGGATGGAGCAGAGGAGGAATGATGACATATTTGGCTTTGACCAAAACGAATAAAATCAAGGCCGCTGTTGTAGGCGGTGCAGTTTCCGATTGTTTCGAGAGTATAAAAAATAGACCGGAAATGGAGACGAAAGTATGGTCTGAATTAATTCCAGAGTATAAAAGCAATAAGCAATTAGAGCTAACTAAAAGATCTGCTATAAAGTGGGTTGACAAATTCCCTAAAGATGTACCTATTTTAATGCTCCATGGAAATGCAGATTGGCGTGTAAAACCAGAACAAACCCTTAAACTTGCCTTAGAATTTGAAAAATATCGAATCCCATATAGATTAATAATTTTTGAAGGAGGAGATCATGGAATCAATGAGCATAAAACCGAAGTAAATGACCAAGTTATTAACTGGTTCGATAGGTTTTTAAAAGATGATGAACAGTTACCAAAAATGGAATATCACGGTCGTTAAATTTTACTTCTAAATTAGTAGGGTTAAGAATTTTGAAATTTTCCAGATTAAAAGTTTCCTTTAACATCTAAAAACTTTGAAACTCTGAGCCTCTGAACCTTTGCCACTTTTAACTTGAAACCTCTAGAACTTTTCAGCTTATCGACTTATCAACTACACAACTAACCACTTTCCCCCAGAAACTTTTCCCAAAAATAGTTGACCCTTTTAAGAGATAAGGTTAAATTTGCATCTTTGGTCGTAACCAAAAAAATAAAGTGATTATTTAACTAATTTTCAGGTGTAAAAGCCTGCAAATCCCCTCGTGGAGGGACTAATATATAGACATGCAACTGACAACCTTAAACGCTGTTTCCCCTATTGATGGTAGGTACCGAAGTAAAACTGAAAGTTTAGCTGATTTTTTTTCTGAAGAGGCACTTATAAAATACAGAGTACGTATAGAAATTGAATATTTTATCGCCCTTTGTAAAGTTCCGCTTCCGCAGCTAAAAGATTTTGATACTTCGCTCTTTGAAGACCTAAAAGCAATTTACGGGAATTTTACGGCTATCGATGCAGCCGCTATCAAGGAAATTGAAAAAACAACCAACCACGATGTAAAAGCGGTTGAGTACTTTATTAAAGAAAAGTTTGATGCACTGGGCATTGAAAAATATAAAGAATTTATCCATTTCGGACTAACATCGCAAGATATAAACAATACGGCCATTCCGCTTTCTATTAAAGAGGCTTTGGAAAAAACATACCTACCTCTTTACGAAGATATTGTTACTAAACTTAGAAGTTTGGCGCAGGACTGGAAGGATGTTTCCATGTTGGCGAGAACACACGGGCAACCGGCTTCTCCAACTCGTTTAGGGAAAGAGATTGAAGTTTTTATTGCTCGCTTGAACGAACAATTCAGCGGATTGAAAAATATCCCAATTGCAGCTAAATTTGGTGGTGCTACCGGAAATTACAATGCGCACAAAGTAGCATATCCAACCGTAGATTGGAAAAAATTTGGAACTGAGTTTGTGGAAGGATGCTTGCAGTTGCGCCACTCTTTCCCTACTACACAAATTGAGCATTACGACCACATGGCTTCGTTATTTGATGCTTTAAAACGAATCAATACTATTATTATTGATTTCAATAGGGATATGTGGACGTACATTTCTATGGATTACTTCAAACAAAAAATTAAAAAAGGGGAAGTAGGTTCATCAGCTATGCCTCATAAAGTAAATCCAATTGATTTTGAAAATTCTGAAGGGAATTTAGGAATTGCTAATGCCATTTTTGAGCATTTATCAGCAAAGTTACCTATTTCAAGATTGCAAAGAGACCTTACGGACAGTACAGTGCTTAGAAATGTTGGTGTTCCTTTTGGGCATACCTTAATTGCTTTCCAGTCAACTTTAAAAGGATTGAATAAATTACTGCTGAACAGTGCTAAATTTGAAGAAGATTTAGAAAACAACTGGGCCGTAGTTGCCGAGGCCATCCAAACCATTTTGAGAAGGGAAGGCTACGCAAATCCTTATGAAGCCTTGAAAGGACTTACGCGTACCAACGAAAAGATAAACAAGCAATCTATTGCCGCCTTTATTGAAACCCTCGAAGTTTCTGATGAAGTTAAAACAGAACTAAAGGCTATTACTCCTGCAAATTATACAGGAATTTAGGAAATCGTAATTGACACTTGAAATACACACCGTCTCATTTCATAAAATGGGGCGGTTTTTTTATTTATACCTTCAGCAGGTAGCAAAAAAAAGCTGCTTGATTTCTCAAACAGCTTTCCCATAAAATATCTTTTCATTTTCTATTCGTACAAAAGCACTTTGTCTACCACGTGAGCCACGCCATTCCAAGCTACGAAGTCTTTTGCAACTACTTTCGCAGATGCTCCAGTCTTATCAGTTATTGTAATATCATTACCTGTCATAGTAGTTAGGTTTTCTCCTTGCCATGTTTTTACCATTGCATTGTTTTTAATCTTTGTTGAAGTTATTACTTCTCCATCTACAATATGGTAGCGTAAAGTTTGGTCTATTTTTTCAAAAGTCAAAGACGGCATCTCACTAAACGCCTTTCCATTTGGAATGAAAACGGTAAGTTTTGCCGTTTCATTTGATAATTTCTCATACACCTCATTGTTAATCTGCTTGGAAGCATCATACAATTGCGCAAAAACAGGATCTACTTTTAAGAACGTAGCCAACGTGGCTGGCTTTATCACCTTGTTCACTTCATGAATCACGCCATTGTTAACATCAATGTCTGCTTTAGTAACCAAAATACCATCATTAATTACAAACGCATCATTTTCTTTTGACACAAAAAGATTGATACTTGCTTGAGAAGGGAATTGTTTTGCCTGAGTTTTATGGTAACCTGCTGAGATTTCTTCAGCGAATTTTTCTTTACCATTCAACATATGGTTTTTAACAATTTCAGTCAGCCTATTCGTAGGGATGTTTTTCACACTATTCATACCTTCTTCCTTCAAATATGCTTTAAAAGCTTCATCTGTTGGTGCAAAAAAAGTAGTAGATCCACCGCCATCTACATTTAGCGCATCTTGATAACCAACTTGAATGATAGCCTCCACCAATAAACTGTATTTGGGGTCTTCTTTTAAATAAGTATAAAGGCTTACATCGGTTGATACAATAGGATCTTCTTTTTCTCCTCCTTCGTCGGAAGAATCACTACATGCAGTAAGTGAGCATGCGAAAATAAATAAAAGCATAAAAGCTTTTAAGCTTAGGTTTTGTTTTAACATGGTTTCTAAAATTTGGTACGGTAAATATATAGATATTTTTAAAACATTTAACAAAAAAAGAGCTTCCCAGATGGAAAGCTCTTTCATTAAGCAATGATATATGATGAATAGTTATATCCTTAGTTTGTAGTGTCTGGAATTAAAACCGTATCAATCGCGTGGATAACGCCGTTGGTAGCTTGTACATCTACTGCTATCACTCCAATTCCAGTATTTCCAGCACCATCAGTTAAATCTGCTATGTTTTCTCCAGTTCCTGGAAGCGATACTGTAATATTATCTCCTTCTAAGGACATTACCATAGCGCCATCAGTTAAATCACCTGAACGTACATTCGAATTTGCTACCACGTGATGGCTTAAAACCGCACTCAACGTTGGTTCCGCTGGTACCGAAGGCAACTTGGCGAAAGCATCATTCGTAGGTGCAAATACTGTAAATGGTGAATCTGTTGTTCCTGATAATACACTTACAAAATCTGTATCAGCATCTGTTAGAGCACCAACAAGCGAAGAGAAATTAGCATCTGCCGTTGCGAAGGTTACCACTGTTGGTAATCCAATTACGGCATCCACCGCATGGATAACACCATTACTAACTTCAATATCTGCAGCAGTAACTGTTGAAACTCCGTTCAACATTACTCCACTTTCAGTATTTATATAGATACTCAAATTATCTCCATCGGCATTAGTTGCCATAGTACTTCCATACATGGTAGAAAGATCACCAGACATTATTTTACCATCAATAACATGATTTAAAAGTACCTGTGTTAAAAGGTCAGTAGGGACATCATCAAGTGAAGCAAAACTATTATCGCTCAAGAAAGTAGCAAAAGCCTCATTATTTGGCGCGAATACTGTCAACTCAGCATCCTCTGCACTTAAAGCATCTACTAAACCTGCTTTTTGTACTGCTGCTAAAAGAGAAGAATAGTCATCACTCATGGATACAAATCCAGCAACCGTTGGATTAAGTGCGTCTAAAACAACCTGAGGCAATAATACCTTATCAATTGCATGTACTACCCCGTTTATACCTTGAACATCTGCAGCAACCACGTTAGCGTCTACCTCTGTAGCGTCCATTATTTGTACGCCACCGTCAGTTTTAGAAACGGTTAGTTCTTCACCAAGAACGGTTTCTACCATTTGTCCATCAGTAAGAGCTCCGGAAGTTGCGTTAGCTCCGGAAACTACATGGTACGTAAGAACAGCCTCCAAAGTAGCATCATCGATATCAGCTAAAGATTCTGCTCCAAGCATATCTAAAAGATCTGCGAAAGCATCGTTTGTTGGTGCAAATACTGTGAATGGCGAACCTTCCGTTCCGCTTAAAATTCCGGTGTATTGATCACCAAATCTCTCTAATGCTTCTACCAAAATAGAAAATTCTGGATTGGCAACGGCATGACCCGTAACTGTAGGTTCTCTTAAAACCGCATCTACTTTATGGATAACACCATTGGTAGCGTTGATATCTACAGTAGTTGGCGATGCAACTCCATTAAATTCAACCACACCTTCAGTATTTATAAACATACTAATCATGGTTTCGTTTGGACCCATTGCTAGGGTTGATTTATATGAAGTAGAAAGGTCTCCAGACAACATTACTTCTCCAAAAACATGGTTTAGTAATATATTTTCCAAAACGTCTTCATCAACGGCATCAACATTCGTTATCCCTGCTGCTTCGAAAGCCGCATTGGTTGGTGCAAGTACAGTAAAAGTTCCGTCTTGGTTAAGCGTAGCGTCTAATCCAGTTCTTGTAAGAGCAGCTACTAAAATGGTGAGTTCAGAATCGGCAGCTGCAGTTTCAGTAATTGAAAGTTCTGGATTGGGCGTTGGCGTCATGTTGTCGTCATCATCTGAACAGGCAACTGCGCCTACAACCATTAATGCAAGTAATGCAACTTTTTTTAAATGGGTGATTGTTTTCATTTTTGATTATTTTTTTGGATTACTAAAAGAACATGTTTAAATATTGTTCAACTAAATTAGTTTAAAAGTTAAACAAAAATGAAAGATTAACTTTTTTTAACAATCACAATAATAACCTTTAACACATTATATTTCTATTATTTAACTCTTAAAACCAGCAACACCAAGCACTATACAATAATTAATCTTTTATATATAATGTTAAACAAAATAATGTTCTAAACTATAAAATCTTAAAATTGAAAGATTTCCCGCATATCCACGACTAAACTCTTCGATCGAATTTTGTAATTTTGCACATATTTCAGTTCGCTCAAAGGAAACATTTACATTTCTCTCTTAAATATCTAAGACAGTTTGTACGTGGAGGTTTTGTAGGCGATTGAAATCACAATCAATAAAGGCACATGAAACGAGTAATAGTTGGACTTTCAGGCGGGGTAGATTCTAGTGTAACTGCTTATCTTTTAAAAGAGCAGGGCTACGAGGTAATTGGCTTATTTATGAAAAATTGGCATGACGATTCGGTTACTATCTCCAATGAATGTCCTTGGCTAGAAGACAGTAACGATGCTTTGATGGTTGCTGAGAAACTGGGAATACCTTTTCAAACGGTAGATTTAAGTGAGCAATACAAAGAACGTATTGTGGACTATATGTTTAACGAATATGAACGTGGCAGAACTCCTAATCCAGACGTTCTTTGCAATCGGGAAATAAAATTTGACGTATTCCTTAAAATTGCTCTTGACCTTGGTGCGGATTATGTTGCCACAGGTCATTATTGCCGAAAAGATACCATTGAAATAAAGGGAAAACCCATTCACCGACTTTTGGCAGGTGCAGATAACAACAAAGATCAATCATATTTCCTTTGTCAACTTTCCCAAGAACAACTTAGCAAGACTCTTTTCCCAATTGGGGAATTGACAAAACCTGAAGTGCGGAAAATTGCTGCGGAAAATAATTTAATTACCGCTGAAAAGAAAGATTCACAAGGGCTTTGCTTCATAGGAAAAGTTAGGCTACCAGATTTTCTTCAACAAAAATTAAAACCAAAAGAAGGTCAGATTATCGAAATTCCTGCATCGAAAGTATTGGAAAAAAGAGGTCGTAACGGTTTTCAAAATAAAGATGATGAACTTGCTTTTAACGCCGAAAAAACCACTTATTCTATTTCGGACGGAAAAGTTGTAGGAAAACATCAAGGCGCACATTATTTTACTAAAGGGCAACGTAAAGGACTGGCCGTTGGCGGAACTCCGGAGCCATTGTTTGTAATAGAAACCGATGTGGAGGAAAATGTAATTTATACTGGCCAGGGCAAAGACCACCCCGGATTGTTTCGCAAAGCACTTTTCGTTACCGATGATGAACTTCACTGGGTTCGTGAAGATTTGGCTTTGCAAGTCGATAATTCTATGGAAGTTATGGCCCGCATACGTTACAGACAACCATTGCAGCGAGCCACTCTTTATAAAGTAGAAGGCGGTTTGTATGTAGATTTTGAAAATGAGCAAAGTGCAATTACCGAAGGACAGTTTGTTGCTTTCTATCAAAACGAAGAACTTATCGGGTCTGGTGTAATTAGTTGATTTACCAGCAAAATTCGCTTTTGACTTATTGAAAATCTAAGAATTTCATTGGTTTTAGACTGACTGAACGAATCGAATCTAGCATTCGTTTGCTGTGCATTTATTTCTATATTTGAGTATGGAAAACAAAATCACAAAACTATTCAACATACAATACCCCATTATTCAAGCAGGAATGGTTTGGGCCAGTGGATGGCGATTAGCTTCCGCAGCTTCCAACGCAGGGATTTTAGGTTTAATTGGTGCTGGATCCATGTATCCTGAGGTTCTCAAAGAACATATTCAGAAATGTAAAAAAGCTACCGACAAGCCCTTTGGCGTGAATGTTCCATTGTTATATCCTGATATTGACAAAATAATGGACATCATCATTAAGGAAGGTGTAAAAATAGTTTTTACTTCCGCTGGAAATCCGAAAACTTGGACCTCTCATTTGCAATCGCACGGAATTACCGTAGTGCACGTGGTTAGTAGTGTGAAATTTGCACTGAAAGCACAAGAAGCAGGTGTTGATGCCGTTGTAGCTGAAGGATTTGAAGCGGGTGGACATAACGGAAGGGATGAAACCACTACGTTTACCCTTATCCCAATGGTTAAAGAAAAAAATTCCATTCCGTTAATTGCAGCTGGTGGAATCGCAACCGGACGTGGTATGTTGGCTGCCATGGTCTTAGGAGCCGATGGCGTGCAAATAGGAAGTAGGTTTGTGGCCAGCGAAGAAGCTTCTTCACACATCAATTTTAAAGAAAAAGTTATTGAAAGCAAAGAAGGCGATACTCAACTCACTTTGAAAGAACTCGCACCAGTACGTTTAATTAAAAATAAATTTTTTAACGACATTCAAGCACTCTACGCAAAAGGCACCAATAAAGAAGAATTAGCAGAATTGCTTGGACGGGCTAGAGCTAAAAAAGGAATGTTTGAAGGCGATTTGGAAGAGGGCGAACTAGAAATAGGTCAGATTAGCGGACTTATAAATGACATTCTACCGGTTTCGAAAATTGTAGAAAATATAGTTTCTGAATTTGAGGAAGCTAAAAAGCTATTGTGATAAAAGCCCGAAGACGGATACATGAGGTTAGATGCCAGAAGTTGGATCCCAGAAAATTTCTATTGATTTAAGGTTTTTTGATTTCTTCCTCCTGTTCAGTTATGACCCGATGTAAACGGCTTACATCTTATTGCAACACTAGTCAACAATTAACTCATTTAACGAATTAACCCAAATAAAAAATCCCCTTTCCAAAGCTAGATTGGGGATTTTTTGAGGGTTGTTATATCTTAAAAGCTTATAACATTTATTATTCTATTATTATAAAATCAACATAGCGTCTCCGTAAGAATAAAACTTATATTCTTCTTTGATTGCTTCTTTATAGGCCTTCATCATAAAATCATGACCAACAAAAGCAGAAATCATCATTAAAAGTGTCGATTTCGGAGTGTGGAAATTAGTTACCATACAGTTTGCGATGCTAAAATCGTATGGAGGAAAAATAAACTTGTTTGTCCATCCTTCGTATGGATTCAACATATGATCTGAAGAAACAGAGCTTTCAAGTCCGCGCATAGCAGTCGTACCGATAGCACAAACTTTTCTCTTGTTGTCTTTTGCTTTGTTTACAATAGCAGCTGCCTTTTCGTCAATAAAAAGCTCTTCACTATCCATTTTATGCTTGGAAAGATCTTCCACCTCTACCGGATTAAAAGTTCCTAGTCCGACATGCAACGTAAGTTCAGCAAAATCAATCCCTTTAATTTCCAAACGTTTCAATAAGTGCTTAGAAAAGTGAAGTCCCGCAGTAGGAGCTGCTACAGCACCTTCCGTTTTAGCATAAATAGTTTGGTAACGCTCTTCATCCTCTGGCTCAACATCTCTTTTAATATACTTTGGAAGTGGTGTTTCCCCAAGTTCATTCAGTTTTCTTCTGAATTCTTCATAAGAGCCATCATATAGAAAACGAAGTGTTCTTCCTCTAGAAGTTGTATTATCAATTACTTCAGCCACCAGACTTTCATCCTCGCCAAAGTACAATTTATTACCAATTCTAATTTTTCGAGCTGGATCTACCAACACATCCCAAAGACGCTGCTCTACGTTAAGCTCCCTCAAAAGAAAAACCTCGATACGTGCTCCAGTTTTTTCTTTATTCCCAAATAGGCGTGCAGGGAAAACTTTGGTATTGTTAAGAACCATAACGTCTCCTTCATCAAAGTAATCGATCAAATCCTTGAACATTTTGTGCTCAATTTTCTGCTCTTTTCTGTGAAGTACCATTAAACGTGCTTCATCCCTGTTTTCAGAAGGATATTCAGCCAATAATTCTTTAGGAAGTTCAAAATTAAAATGTGATAATTTCATTTGCTAACTTTTGTTTTTAAAGAATCTACCGAAAACCAATAAAAAACCGATATTCTCAAAGCCCTTCAAGGTCTTAGAAAAATCGGCATTTATTTATGGTTATTTCGTTAGATTCAAATCCGTTTATAAAAAGAAAATCTTAGGGTTACGACCAATTAATTTTCTATAATTATATTTTTTGCGAGCCGCAAATATACAATATGCAGATAGGGGTTGTCAAGTAAAACACCAATTATTTCTAATTTTCAAGTAATTACTAACCCATTCGTCTTAGTTAAGCAACAAAATCCAGATTTCAAATGTGATGCATTGAAGCTCTAATTCTTCAAATTAAGCTTTACAAATTAGATTTCTTCCACCTTCATCTCCAGTGTGGCCATATCTTTCCAAAAATCGGGATAGGATTTAGAAACTACTTCAGCATCATTAATTAGTATTGGTACCTGAAGAGCCAATGGTGCAAACGCCATCGCCATACGGTGATCGTTGTACGTATCAATGGCAATATTCTCTTTAATCTCTTCGGAAGGTTTTAAAAACAACTCTTTGTCCGTTACCGAAATATTAGCACCCAACTTGCCGAGTTCCGTTTTTAAAGCTTCCAAACGATCGGTCTCTTTAATTTTTAACGTATGTAGCCCGGTAAGCTCGCACCCCAAACCTAAACCGAAACAAGTTACCGCAATAGTTTGGGCGATATCGGGAGCGTTTGCCAAATCAACTTTAATAAAAGTGTCTTTTGCCACCTCTTTTGTTTTCTTGAGTGTAACCACATTTTTATTGAAAACAGTAGTAACTCCAAATTGTTTATAAATCTCCTGAAGCACACTATCCCCCTGTAAGCTGGTGGCCTTATAGCTCGATAAAGAAACTTCAGAACCTACCGAAGCCAAAGCCATGATGCTATAAAAATAAGAAGCCGAACTCCAATCGGATTCTACTACCAACGTCTTTTCTTTGACCTCATCAGAGGAATGAACCGTTATTATATTTTCTTCAAAAGAAGTTTTTACACCAATTTCATTCAGCAAAGCCAATGTCATTTTTATGTAAGGAACCGAAGTTATTTTACCTTCTAGGTTAAGCTCCAGTCCGTTTACTAAAGTCGGTGCCACCAATAGCAATGCAGAAATATATTGACTGCTTACATTGGCCGCCAATGAAACCTGATTTTTTATTATTTTTTTTCCTTTAATTTTAACAGGTGGGTAACCGTCATTTTTTACATATGAAATATCAGCCCCCAATTGCTGTAATGCTTCTACCAAAATTTTTATAGGGCGCTCTGTCATTCGCTGCGAGCCAGTTAATGTAACTTCTCTACCTTCCTGCGAAGCAAAAAATGCCGTTAAAAAGCGCATGGCGGTTCCCGCGTGATGAATATCAACTTCCCCTTGGTGAACTTGAAGTCCTTTTTTCATTACTTGGGAATCGTCAGAATTTGATATGTTTTCGGTTACCAGTGAAGAAAAAAGAGCTTGTAAAAGCAGCACGCGGTTACTTTCACTTTTAGAACCTGTAATTTGTATATGCTGGTGTATGTTCTTTTGATTGGAAGATAAATGTAATTTCAAAATGATAAATATTTATGCTGAAAAAATCTTATTTTAATTTTTCGTTATTATGATGCCTATCGTGATCTCGCTTCGTTTTAATGTCCAATTTTTTATCAAAAGCAGCTTGTAGATCTACCCCAGTTTGGTTTGCCAAACAAAGCACTACAAAAACAACATCGGCAAGTTCCTCTCCTAAATCCTTATTTTTATCGCTCTCCTTTTCGCTTTGTTCGCCATAGCGTCGAGCTATAATTCTAGCCACCTCCCCTACTTCTTCCGTAAGCTGCGCCATATTGGTAAGTTCGTTAAAATAGCGAACCCCATGTTCTTTTATCCATTTATCTACGTCTAGCTGAGCGTTTTTTATGTTCATTACTCCCTATTTTTAGAATCAATTAGTATTGTTACCGGTCCGTCGTTTACCAAAGAAACCTTCATATCTGCGCCAAAAGTACCTGTGCCTATTTTCTTTCCGAGTTCTTTTTCTAACTGCGAAACAAAAGCTTCGTATAAAGGAACGGCAATTTCTGGTTTTGCAGCTTTTATATAGGAAGGTCTATTCCCCTTTTTGGTAGATGCATGCAACGTAAATTGACTCACCACTAAAGCCTCACCGTCAATATCTTTTAAAGAAACATTCATCACTCCATCATCATCATTAAAAATTCGTAAGCTCCCAATTTTTCGGCATAACCATTCAATATCCCGTTGATCATCTATTTCTTCTATCCCCAACAAAACAAGAACACCATTTTTAATGGAAGAAGTCACTTCTCCCTCGATGGTCACACTTGCTTCACTAACTCTTTGAATTACTACTCGCATTTAGTTTTTCAGGTTTGATGATTTTTGTTTTTTTACTTTATCTCTTCTTACCCCTTTTTCTTTGGGCGAAAGGGCTTTATCACCGCTTCGTTGCACTCTAAAAAAGGACCTTCCATTAAATCTATACAATAGGGAATCGCTGGAAAAACTGCGTCAAGGCATTCTCGAATTGATTTTGGTTTTCCAGGAAGATTAACAATTAAACTTCCGTTTCTTAGTCCGGCGGTTTGTCTAGATAGAATAGCCGTTGGCACATATTTTAATGATTCCATCCGCATTAACTCACCAAAACCGGGCATCATTCTATCGCATACAGCTTCCGTAGCTTCTGGGGTAACGTCCCTTTTTGCGGGACCAGTGCCACCAGTGGTAACTACCAAACAACAGTTTTCGTCATCAACCATTTTTATGATTGATTTTTCAATCTCCTGTTGTTCATCTGGAATAACTTCATATACTTCTTCCCATTCAGAAATCAAATAGTCATTCAGTGTATCTATGATGGCTTTTCCGCTTATGTCTTCATAAACTCCTGCACTTGCCCTATCGCTTACCGTTAGAATTCCAATTTTAATTTTTGACATATTTCTGCTCTTCTTTCCTTTTCACAGATGATTTTTTTGATATAATAACCTCGAAGTAACATATACTTTTCGAGATACTAGCTCCCGTAAATATCCGTGCGGTAGTTTTCTTCTTCGCCTTCTAAAATCTGAACATAACTTTTATATCGGCTCCAAGCTATTTCATCGTTTTCCAAAGCTTCCTTGACGGCGCACTTTGGTTCGTCGATATGTAGACAATTATTAAACTTACAATCGCCCTTTCGCTGAAAGAATTCCGGAAAATAATTCCCCACCTCATGTTTCTCCATATTAACAATCCCAAAACCTTTAATTCCGGGGGTGTCTATAATACGGGCATCGAAACTCAAATCGTACATCTCCGCAAAAGTTGTGGTATGCTGTCCTTGTTTGTGCTGCTCTGAAATTTCAGCCGTTTTTAGGTCCAAGCTTGGTTCAATAACATTTATCAAAGTTGATTTCCCCACACCGGAATGTCCAGAAAAAATACTCGTTTTACCAAACATTAGCTGCTTTACCTCATCAATATTTATTTTTTCTTTTGCTGAAACTTCCAAACAACGGTAACCTATATTGGTATATAAATCTTCCAAATACTTTACTTCTCCGATTTCCTCTTCGTTATAGCTATCTATTTTATTGAAAAGCAGAACAGGCATAACCTGATACGCTTCCAAAGTAACCAAAAAACGGTCGATAAAATCTGTAAATGTTGTTGGGTTGTTTAGGGTAACCAACAAAAAAGCAACATCAATGTTGGCACCAATAATATGGGTTCGCTTGGATAGGTTCACCGATTTACGGACAATATAATTTTTGCGTTCCTCGATATCGTTAATAACGCCTATGGTTTCGTCTCCAACCGTTTCAAGATCAAAAGCTACTTTATCGCCCACGGCAACAGGATTGGTACTTTTAATACCCTTTATCCTAAATTTCCCTTTTATTCTACAATTGTAGAATTGCCCATCTTCAGCTTTTACACTGTACCAACTGCCTGTAGATTTGTAAACGGTACCTATCATTAATTTAAATGCCCATTTATATTTATTAAATAAGAGATTGAAATAAGACTTTTAGAACTGAGTCTATCTCTTTCATTTCTTTTGCTCGCCCAAAAGAAACGAAACAAAGAAAAAGGCGCCTTATCCAAGGAATTTTTTCGACCATGAAGTCAAAAAACCGTAATCAAAACTCCGCGTCGCTTCATTCTTGCGCTCCTGCTCTCGGAGCTTTTGATGACTATTCTGAGGACAAGGGGTTTTCAAATTAAAATCTATCCCCTTATTTAAATAAAAAATTAGAAGTCAAAAGTACAAATTTAGAAGTTATTGAATGTTGTAATATATAACTTCAATAAACAACTTCCATCTTACTTGCACTTTTGACCTCCTTTTTAAAAACTGTTATGGCTTAACAATTTTCTCTTGATGGTTAATGGATTCTTGGTGAATAGCCTTGAAGATTTTTAAAATAAATTCTTCGCTCAAGCCTTTTTCCTCACCGTCCATAATCATTTTACCTAAAATTTCATTCCAACGTTTGGATTGAAGTACGGCAACGTTACGTTCCTTTTTAAGTGCCCCTATTTCATCAGAAATCTTCATACGCTTTCCTAGCGTTTCTACCAACGTATTGTCAATAGCATCAATCTGAGCACGGAAATTAGTTAACTTGCTATTGTAATCAACTTCTTGATCGGTTTCCTTTCTGATTTTTAAATCTTTCATAATTTGCTTCAAAGATTCCGGTGTAACCTGTTGAGCAGCATCACTCCAGGCCTTGTCTGGCGTACAATGTGTTTCTATCATCAAACCGTCATAGTTAAGATCTAAAGCCATTTGAGAAACATCAAAAATTAAATCACGGTTACCCGTAATGTGGGATGGATCTAAAATAAGTGGAAGATCTGGGAACTTGTTTTGTAACTCAATAGCCAATTGCCACTCTGGATTGTTTCTGTACTTAGATTTTTCGTAAGTTGAGAATCCGCGGTGGATAACCCCTAAATTCTTAATATCCTTGCTGTACAAGCGCTCAATTCCTCCAAGCCATAAAGCTAAATCTGGATTCACTGGGTTTTTTACCAAAACTATTTTATCAGTTCCTTCTAAAGCATCAGCAATATCTTGAACAATAAACGGACTCACAGTCGACCGTGCACCAATCCACAACAAATCGATATCATGTTCCAAAGCCAATTCTACGTGTGCTCTGTTCGCCACTTCAGTAGCCGTTTTTAATCCGGTTTCTTCTTTAACACGTTGCAACCATTTTAAACCAATAGCGCCTACGCCTTCAAAATTTCCAGGTCTTGTTCTTGGTTTCCAAATACCGGCACGGTAGTAATTTACATCGGTATCCTTTAGGTCATGTGCAATTTGCATTACCTGTTCTTCTGTCTCTGCGCTACATGGGCCGGCTATCACTAATGGATGATCTAAGTTCATCTCGTCCAACCATGTTCTTAATCCTGCTGAATTTTCCATTTTTTAAATTTACTTATGAAGTTTTGATTGAAATTCCTTTTAATATTTCCTTTATTCTATTTGTATCTGCCATTTCTTGATAAATAGCTTCAAAATTATCGTCTTGCATTAACTCTTTAAACTTTTGAAGGTTCGCAATATATTCTTCTAAAGTTTCAATGACGTTTTCTTTATTGTGCTGAAAAATGGGGCTCCACATCGCCGGCGAACTTTTTGCCAACCGAACGGTGCTTTCAAATCCACTCCCGGCCATATCAAAAATATCGCGCTCGTTTTTCTCTTTATCAATCACCGTTTTCCCTAGCATAAACGAACTGATGTGCGATAAATGCGATACATACGCAATGTGTCTATCATGCGCTTTGGGCTCCATATACCGAATTCGCATACCTAAATCATTAAAAATCCCGAACGCACGTTCTTGCAACTTAAATGCTGTTTTTTCTACCTCGCAAATAATGTTCGTTTTATTTCTGTACAATTCCCGTATCGCCGCTTTGGGGCCAGAAAACTCAGTTCCCGCAATGGGATGGGTTGCCAAAAAATTCCTTCTTTTAGGATGGTTCTCCAGCACACTGCAAATATTAGCTTTTGTAGAGCCTACATCAAAAACCAAAGTGTCGTCTTTTACGATGTCCAACACCTTAGGAATAACACTAATAGCAGCATCTACAGGGATAGAAACTATAACCACATCTGCTTTAGCTACATCTTCAAAAACAGCCTTCTCATCAATAAAACCTAGTGCCAACGCTTCATCCATGTGGGTTTCATTCTTATCAAAGCCAAAAATGGTAACCTTATCGTTACTGGCTTTAATGTCCAACGCCATCGATCCGCCTATGAGCCCTAACCCTATTACAAATACATTCATTTTGAATTATGATTTATGAATTCCGATTTACGAATTATGGTTTTTAACCGTAAATCTCCTTCTTTATTCTCTTTTCCCTGTTCTCTTTTCTATTTTCTCTTCTCAATACTCACCTCTCAATACTCTCTTCTATTCTGAAAACCTATCAATTGCTTCCTGAATTTTCTCCTCTTTTACACATAATGAAAACCGAATATACCCTTCACCATTACTGCCGAAAATAGTTCCCGGCGTGATAAATATGCTTTTGTCGTACAATACTTTATCAATAAATTCTTCTGCGGAAGTTATTTCCTTCGGAAGCTTCGCCCAAACAAACATTCCAGATGCATTTTCATCATAGGAGCAATTCAATTTTTCAGCCAATTGAAAAATAAGTGCTCTCCTTTTTTGATACACCTCATTCAATCCTGAATACCAATCGCTGGAAGATTCCAATGCTTTAACCGCACCTTTTTGCAGACCGTAAAACATTCCACTATCCATATTGCTCTTCACCTTTAAAACGGCATCAAGAAAAGTAGCGTTTCCAAAAATAAATCCTACGCGCCAACCCGCCATGTTAAACGTTTTGCTCAACGAATTTAACTCCAAAGCCACATCTTCCGCCCCAGGCGTTGATAAAATACTTAAACGCTCGTCGTTCAACACAAAACTGTAGGGATTATCGTTTACTAGAAGAATGTCGTTGCGTTTAGCGAAAGTCACCAACTCAGCGAAAATTTCTTTGTTCGCGTTTGCACCCGTCGGCATATGCGGATAGCTTAACCACATTAATTTCACTTTAGACAAATCTTGAGCTTCCAATGCTTCAATACTTGGCAACCATCCACTTTCTTGGGTTAAATCGTAATACCTTGGTTTCGCGCCTACCAATTTTGTTACCGAAGTGTAGGTTGGGTACCCCGGATTGGGAATAAGCACCTCATCACCTTCATTTAAAAAAGCCATGCTAATATGCATAATTCCTTCTTTAGAACCCATTAATGGCATTATCTCGGTCTCACTATCAATTGCAACATCGAAGTGATTTTCATAAAAACGAGCTGCGGCCTCCCTTAACTCCGGCAATCCTTGATAGCTTTGGTATTGATGTGCTTTTTCTTCTTTAAGCGAACTTACCAAGGCTTGCAGAACTTCTTCAGAAGGAGCCATATCCGGACTCCCAATCCCCATATTAATAATGGGCTTCCCTTGAGCTAACAAGCTTCTAACTTCCCTTAATTTCTTTGAGAAGTAGTATTCTTCAACCGTATGTAATCTATCGGCGACCTGTATCATCTTTTTACATTTTTATATTCTCCGTGCACTTTAAAATGGGATGCCATAATACTTAGCAGTGACTTTGCTTTTTCAAAATCTTCGTACTGCTCAAAAGTAACATCCACAAAAAACGAATAACGCCACGGGGTTTCTATTTTTGGTAGAGATTGAATTTTAGTAAGGTTCAATTTGCAATCGCTCATTACGTTTAGCACCGTCGCCAAACTTCCGCGCTTGGTACCCAATTCAAACATTACCGAAGCTTTATTTATTTCTTCCTTCGGAAGTATGGAATTCTGTGTTTTTACAATTACAAAACGTGTTGAATTCGACTTTATCGTTTGTATTTTTTCCGCTAGTATTTCCAATTCAAAAATCGTTGCAGCCGCTTTGCTTGCAATAGCACCTATACCTTTAAGCTGACCCAAATGAATCCTTCTAGCAACTTCCGCAGTATCAGAATCTTCAATTAATTTTATATGCGGGTATTGCTTTAAAAACGGTTTACATTGTAATAATGCCATCGGGTGGGAATACACTTCCTTAATGTCTTCGATAGATTGCCCTTTAAGCGCCATTAAGTTATGGTTTACGTTTATGTAGTGCTCCCCAATAATGTGCAAATTGTTGTTATCTATTAATGCGTAATTCGGAATAATTGAACCTGCAATGGAATTTTCTATAGCCATCACTGCTATGTCGCTGGTTTTATCTAAAAGGCTATCCACCAAAGCATCAAAAGAAAGGCATTCATGCACTGCTACTTCCTTCCCAAAGTATTCTTGCGCTACTTGATGATGAAAAGACCCTAAAATTCCTTGTATAGCTACTTTCTTGTTCATTTAAATTTTGCATAAAAAAAAGTCCCGAAATAATTTCGGGACTCTATATATTGTTCGTTAGCAAAAACCTATAACCGTCCCGTTCTTTTATTAAAAAAATAGAAGAAGAAAAAGTAAAAGTTCCAGATGTATCCGTTTGCTAACATGAAATTGTTTCTTGTTTGTGGTGCTAATGTAATTATTAATTTAGAATAAAAAACCCTTCTGGTTTATTTTTTTGAAAAAAACATAATTTCTTAACTTTTTTTTCAAATTTAATTTCAAAATTCACGTTTTTCTATCAATCTTTAATTGCGCACTTCCATGACCTGCACATAAACACCATAGAGATTTCATTCTATTTGAAATAAAATGTAACTTTCCGAATAAATTATTTGCAATGATAATAGAAGAAAGCTACAATGTCTTTAATTCCATATTAGATAACGATTTCTATAAATTTACCATGCAATGCGCCGTGGTTAAATTGTTTCCCAATACCAAAGCGAAATACAAGTTTATAAATAGAGGGAAGCATGTTTTCCCTCCGAATTTTGACAAAGCACTTCGCACTGCCGTAGATAATATGGCGCTGTTGAAGCTTACCAAAGATGAAAAACAGTTTTTAATAACCCAATGTCCCTATTTAAATCCGGCGTACATTGATTTTTTGGAAGGCTATCGCTACGACCCTTCCGAAGTAACCATTACGCAAACGGGAAGCGACATTGAAGTTTCCATTGCTGGGCATTGGTATCGAACCATTCTCTGGGAAGTACCTTTATTGGCTTTAATTAGCGAATTGTTCTATAAAATGACAGACCAAGAAGGTTGGACGGCCGAAAAAATTGAAGCCAATACCCTTGAAAAAATCAAACTCTACAACGAACTCGGCGTTCCTTTTGCAGAATTTGGTACGCGCCGAAGACATTCTTATCGCACTCACCGAAAAGTAACAAAAACTCTTGCCAGTTATAAAGGACAAAGTTTTTCCGGTTCCAGCAATGTCCACATGGCAATGCTTTATAACGTTAAACCAATTGGCACCCACGCCCATGAATGGTTTATGTTTCATGCCGCGGAGTATGGTTTCAAAATGGCCAACGCCATGTCATTAGAACATTGGGTAGATGTTTATCGCGGTGATTTGGGTGTCGCTCTTTCCGACACCTACACAACCGATGTTTTCTTCAAACAGTTCGATACCAAATTTGCAAAACTCTTCGACGGAGTAAGGCATGACAGCGGCGACCCTATTGAGTTTGCCGAAAAAACAATTGCTCACTATAAGAACCACGGAATTAATCCGCTTTACAAATACATTATATTTTCTGATGGATTGAACCCAAAAAAGGTAGAGGCCATAACCAAGGCCTGCAAAGGAAAAATTGGCTTGTCCTTTGGTATTGGCACCAATCTCACAAACGACGTAGGCTTGCAACCCATGAACATCGTTATAAAACTTACTGATGTTTTAACTAGTGACCAAGAATGGCTGCCCACCGTTAAACTTTCTGACGAACCCAATAAACACACAGGCGAGCCAAAAATGATAGCCTTGGCAAAAGAATTATTAAGAATTACTTGATGTTTCTTTATCAGGAGCATTTTTGTCCTTGAATTTTTTGGAAAAGCTATTACCCGCTTTCGCCACTACACGGTAGTCGGCTCAATCAGGGCTAAGGGCTTTCGGTAGTGTTTTCAAACCATTATACAAACCACACATGGAAAGAGAACAATTAATCCTTACGGCGTTAAGTTCCGTTTTTTCAACTATTAACTTTTCACTCTTAACTTTTAACTTTTAAATCTTTCACTCATTTACTTTTTCACTTTTTAACTCCTATACTTTCAACTTTAAAACTTTAAAACTATTTTTGGCTCATGTCCATCACGGTTAGTAATATCAAAAAAATATACGGGTCGCAAGAAGCGCTCAAAGGAGTTTCATTTTCCATTAATAAAGGAGAAATCGTTGGTTTTTTAGGCCCCAACGGAGCTGGTAAATCTACTATGATGAAAATCCTTACCACCTACCTCCCTCCTTCTGAAGGAAAAGCAATGGTGAACAGTTTTGATACCGAAACCCAAAAAATGGACGTCAAAAAAAGTGTTGGCTATTTACCCGAACACAATCCGCTTCATTTGGATATGTATGTTCGTGAATACCTCAACTATACGGCAAGTCTTTATAAAGTGTCTACAAAAAATACTGAAGAAGTTATTTCACAGTGCGGCTTACTTCCCGAAGCCAACAAAAAAATAGGTGCGCTTTCTAAAGGATATCGACAGCGGGTTGGATTAGCTGCAGCACTTATTGGCAATCCCGAAGTTTTAATTTTAGATGAACCTACTACAGGACTTGACCCCAACCAACTCTTGGAAATTAGAAAGCTAATAAAATCCATCGGTAAAGAAAAAACGGTACTGCTTTCTACACACATCATGCAAGAAGTGGAAGCCATTTGCGATCGGGTAATCATCATCAATAAAGGAGAAATTGTAGCCGATAAAAAATTATCCGACCTTCGGAATTCCGAAGAACAAATTGTTCAAGTGGAATTTGATTATCGTGTAGAAGACGTTTTATTAAAACAACTTCCGCTGGTAAAAGACGTAAAAAACACCATTGGTTTTGTGTACGAAATCACTTTTAAAACCGATAAAGACATGCGCGCCACGGTGTTTGATTTCGCCCACGACAACGGACTAAAAACACTTCAGTTAAACCAAAAGAATAAAAATCTAGAGAGTCTATTTATAGAGCTAACCAATAAGTAACTTTCACCTCTCAAAATTACATTCATTCCTTCAGTAAAAACAACACCTAAACTTTTTTTAAATTTTTTATTTTTAATTAATCTAAATAAACTATAGTTTTTATATTTGCGCCAACTTAAAAACCCAACTGACAATGCAAAAGTTAATTATAACTCTAGTATTTATATTTTTGATTAATCTTACATTACAAGCACAAGCTACCTTAAAAGGAACCATCACTACAGAAAGCGGCGAACCTCTGCCTGGAGCCACTGTAATGGTAGATAGCAAAGGAATTACTACCAACGAGAACGGGAATTATGCTATTGCAGATATAAACCCGGGCACTCATACAGTTAAAACTACGTACATTGGTTTTGAAACACAAACTAAGGAACTAACTGTTGAGAATGGAGAAACCGCAACGCTCGACTTTCAGCTCATTTCATCGAGTGAGGAGCTCCAAGCTGTGGAAATTACCGGTAGACGAGAAAAATCTTATAAAAACGAAGTGAGTTTTGCCGCTACAAAAACAGCCACGCCAATAAAAGATATTCCGCAAGCAGTAAGTTATGTCACGAAGGAGGTAATGGCCGACCAGCAGGCATACCGTGTTAACGACATTGTAAAAAATATTAGTGGTGTAAATCAATTTTCCTATTATGATGATTTTTCGTTCAGAGGATTTCGTTCAGGAGAAACCTATATCAACGGCTTAAGGGTACTCGGACTTTTTGGTCCGCAACCATTGTTAGCAAACATAGAACGTGTAGAAGTTTTAAAAGGCCCTGCATCTGCTATGTTTGGTAACTCCGCACCTGGCGGAATAATGAACAGGGTGACCAAAAAGCCACTTTACGAAAGTAGAAATGCTATTAATTTCACAGTAGGAAGTTTTAATACGCTACGAACTACTGCCGATTTTACCGGCCCGATGAACGATAAAGGCACTTTACTGTATAGACTCAATCTCGCCTACGAAAATTCGGATTCTTTTAGAGACCTTCAAGATTTTAAATCATATGTTGTTGCACCTTCTATTTCATTTCTACCAACGGAAAAAACACGCATTAACTTCGATTTGGTAATCACTAATTTTGATAGTAAGTTGGATCGTGGTCAGCCAATTTTTGGAGCCACAGCAGGAACCGACCTAAACTCGACACCAATTTCTTTTGCAATTGCACAAACAAGTGATTTTCAAGTGACGGATGTAGCCTACGCTACCCTATCACTAAACCATAAATTTACTGATGACTTTTCGTTTAACGCTTCCTACATGCGTTATATGTATGAAGAAGATTTGCAAGAACACCGTACTTCCAATCAATTTGCTATTGACGGAAATGGCCAGCCTATCCCAACTTTAATGGGAATGCAGGTAATTACTAGGCAACAACAATGGGTAGCGGATAACTTATCGACATACTTTTTATATGAAGCGCAAACAGGACCCGCCTCCCATAAAATTGTAGCTGGTTTTGATTATAACGAACAAAGACAACCGGTTGGTAATGCACAATCGTTTGCCCGCGGTTACCGATTACAAGGCGGAGGAGTTTCCAATAGTCCAGCAGATTTCCCGAATTTTTTAAGGGATGACAATGGAAATCCCGTACCCAATGTCCCTCACTTTAATCTGGAAGATCCTTCATACAACGTGGCAAGAATCAGCGATTACGTTTTTGATGAAAGTCCGCGAGACCCTACAAAATATTACAATTATGGTTTTTATGTCCAGGACCAAATAAAATGGAATGATTTCCAATTTTTAGTTGGAGGAAGACAAGAGTTCTACGTAGATGTAACAAACTTCAACCAAGCTGATGAAGAAACCACTACTCAAAACAAGTTTTTGCCGCGATTGGGTGTGGTATATTCAGCTACGGATAATGTAAATGTTTATGGTACTTACACCCAAAGTTTTCAGCCACAAGGATTGGCATCCCAGACAGATCCAAATGCAGGAGGACCTTTTGATCCCGTAACTGCCTATATGGTTGAAGGTGGTGCAAAAGGAGAGTTTTTCAATAAAAATTTAGCGGCCAACTTAGCTATTTATTACATTGAAAATAATAACATTTTGGTAAATGCCAATGATCCTGGTAATCCCGACCTGTTGACACAAAGAGGCCAAGAAGTAGCAAAAGGTTTCGAACTCGACATTAATGGTAGAATATCGCCAAACCTGACCTTAACGGCCAATTATGCCTATAATGTTGCTGAGATTACTGAAAGTGACAACCCAGAAGAAATAGGTCGAACCAAAGAGAATGCCCCTCTAAACCAAGGTGGTTTCTTTGGAAAATATCACTTTAATTCTGGAGCTTTAAATGGAATGGGATTAACCTTTGGAAGCACATTTTCTTCCGCTAGGAACACTTTTGAGCCTACCTTGCGCCTACCGGAGTACACCATCTTTGATGCTGGCGCAAGTTATAAAGTCGATCGTTTCAACATATCATTCTTAGTAAATAATGTATTTGATAAAACGCATTGGGTAGGTGGCTACAGCTATGTTCGCCTTTATCCCGGAGCTCCGAGAAATTATTTATTAAGCGTTGGATACTCCTTTTAAAAAATGAGAATAAAAAAGAAACACTTTTTTAAAATCCACAGCTGGATAGGTATTCGATTAAGCATATTATTTTTTATAGTATGCTTTTCAGGAACTTTGGCCACACTTAGCCATGAAATGGATTGGCTATTTAATCCAAGTATCCGAGCTACCCCACAAAAAGAATTAGCCTCCCGAAACCTAATTGCGGCTAATTTTAAAGAGAAATATCCTGAAGGCAAAATGACTTATTGGACGCGTCCAAACGAGGCTTACTTATGCGATATTATATACAAGGAAGAAAACGGAAACAACAGCTATGTTTTTGCCAATCCATATACGGGCGAAATTCAAGGAGAAAGTAAATTAACCGTACAACGTTTCTTTAGGGATTTGCATTACTATTTATTTATCCCTTTTCAAATTGGGCATTTTACCGTCCTTATTTTTGCATTTCTTCTTTTTATTTCGTTTGCGACAGCATTGGTCTTCTATAAAAAATGGTGGCGAAAACTTTTTGAACTTCAAACGGGAAAAGGATCTTTGGTCTTTTTTAGAAGTCTTCATAGACTTGTTGGACTTTGGTCGGTGCCGTTTTCCATTCTTTTTTCCGTTACCGGAATTTGGTATTTCTTAGAACGCACGGACACTGGCAATATTGGAACAATTTCCAATCCGAAAAATCCAGAAATTAAAAACGAAAGACAAGTCGAAGACATAAAAAGTATCGATTTCGATCGAGCAATAATCACCGCCAAAAAAGCCATTCCTAATTTAAAAACCAGTAATATTAACATTCCTGAAAAAACGAACAATGTAATTTACATTACTGGAAAAAGCGATGTTCCATTAGTTAGGGAACGTGCTAATAGGATATACGTGGATCCAGTAACCTATCAACCTATAAAAGTTCAAAAGGCCAAAAACATTCCTACTGTAATGTACCTAAACGACATTGCAGACCCACTCCATTTTGGATATTGGGGAGGTTTGACAACAAAAATCATTTGGTTTGTATTCGGATTGGGAATCTCTTCTTTAATCCTTACTGGAATTTGGATTACCTTAAAAAGAACTGTCATAAAGCGTAAAAAAAAGAAACAAAAGATTATGGGCGTGTGGCGTTATATCAATTGGGGAATAATTGGCGTACTATTGGCTTTTATGTACATCATTATACTTACAAGATATCAGCCACCAATTTCTACCGTAGTAATTATTTCATTCGGGTGGTTACTTTTTATTTTTTTAACCTGGTATATTTTTGTCTACTTATTGCAAAAAGAAGTCAACAAAGCGATACAGTAAAAATAAAAACAGTTATCAATGCCTTCGGATGCGCCAATAGTGAATTAACTGCTGGTACATCCGAGGAAAAATACTCTTTATTTTCTAGACGTATCCCGAGGCTTAATAATCATTCGGAACGATTGGTCTTTACTGAAGTAATATCCTATCCAATCGTAAAGCGCACGAAGTCGGTTTTTGTAATTCACCAAAGACATAATATGAACGAAAATCCAAATAAACCACGCTGGAAATCCTTTTAAAAAGAAGCGCTCATTCGGTCCGTCGGTAACAGCTTTATTCCGCCCGATAATAGCCATAGAACCTTTATCACTATAATTAAATGGTTGCCATTGACCTTCTTTCTTTTTTAAATTTTCACCAAGATTATCTGCCATTTGAATCGCTACTTGCGCCACTTGTGGGTGTCCGTCCGGATATTTGGCATCACCTTCTAAAAGGGCTGTATCGCCCACGGCATAAATATTATCATAACCCTTCACCTTATTAAAAGCATCCGTTACTAAGCGGCGACCGCGACCGTAATCTTCTTTTTTAAATCCGTCGAAAACTTTAGCGGAAACCCCTGCAGCCCAAATCAAATTTTTAGAAGCGATGGTAGTTCCGTCAGACAAGAATACTACCCCGTCTTCAAAATCTTTTACTAACGTATTCAATTTTACTTTTACGCCCAATCCTTCCAATTTTCTTTTGGTGTATTGTTGCGTTTTTTCCGACATGGATGCCAATACTGCATCCAATCCGTCCAGCAAGTAAATTTCACCTAAATCGTCTTTAATAAGTTCGGGGTAATCCTTCATTATAATATGCTTGCGCATTTCTGCCAAAATACCAGAAAGCTCCACTCCTGTCGGTCCGGCGCCGGCAATTACAAAAGACAGCAGTTTTTTTCTGTGCAATGGGTCTTCTACCCGTGTAGCTCTTTCCAAACGGGTAAATACCAAATTTCGTAACGCCAATGCATCACCAATGGTTTTCATGGGCAATGCATCTCTTTCTATATTTTCGTTTCCAAAGAAATTGGTTTCCGTTCCTGTTGCCATGATTAAAATATCATACTGAACCTCACCATTGCTTAGAATAATTTTATTTTCTGAAGGAACCACCTTTTGCAGCGCACCTAAACGAAATCTTACATTGTTTTTTCCCCTCAATATTTTTCTAAAAGGATAACTAATAGCGGAAGGTTCCATAAAACCGGAAGCCACTTGATACAGTAAAGGCGGGAAAAAATTATAATTATTTAAATCTACAAGAACCACATCGTAGGCGCTGGAATCTTTAAGCTGACTTACCAATTCGATACCGGCAAAACCACCTCCTACAATCACAATTTTCTTTTTCATTACAGGGCTTTAATTTTTTGAGGTTGCCAGGTTTTATTTCAGAAAAAACCTTATTCTTCAAAGTTATTATAATCTACTGAGGAAAAAGATAATCTGGGACAAGAAATTTGTTATTTACCATCCATTTTCATCAATCCATTTAAAGAAATACTCTATTTTTTCAAAGATGAATTTTGCAAATACTTTTTACTTTCAGTTTTATATTGAAGAACCAGCACAAACATCTTTATATTTACCGAATGGAAATCGTTAACTTACATCATATCGCCATTATTTGCTCAAATTATGAGGTATCAAAACAGTTTTACACCGAGATTTTAGGTTTTACCATAGAAAATGAAGTATATCGTGAAGAGAGGCAATCTTACAAGCTGGACCTTTCCCTCAACGGAACTTATTTAATCGAGCTTTTCTCTTTTCCTAATCCGCCCAAAAGACCTACGCGACCAGAAGCCACAGGGTTAAGGCACCTTGCCTTTGGTGTAAAGAATATTGAAAAGGAAATTTCTTACCTAAACACCAAAAACATCACTACCGAACCCATTCGTAGAGATGAACACACTGGTAAAAAGTTCACTTTCTTTGAAGACCCAGACCGTTTACCCATTGAACTATACGAAGCGGAATAGCGTCTTTTATCAATCACATCGGTTGTATTTCAGGTCCTTTTTCAATTTTGCTTTTTTGAATCTGTCTATTTTATCGTCTCACATTAAATAGCTATTTTAGATAGCAAAATGTAAGACTGTTAATATCCATGAAGCTATACACTACAGTTCCGCTATTCATAAAAGTAGCTTTATGCATATTTATTGCAACAGTAAATGCATTCTCTTGTTTTTCCCAAAACGACAGCATAGTAGACCATGATATAACCAGTCAGATTTGGGTGGATTTTAGACCTTCGTGGAAACTTAGCGAAAGAACAACGCTTAATACCATTGTAAGCTATAGAAGATATGAGCCGAAATCAAATCAGAATTTCGTTACTCGGGCTGAAGCCGTTTATGAGCTTAAAGAACTAAATTTAAAAAACCTTCGGTTTAACCATGCTTTGGCTGGTGGAGTTTCCTATTTTATAATTGATAACTTCAACGCAACCAATGCCTTTGAGTACCGCCTTCATCAGGGATACAAATTAAGCTTCAAACCCACCAATCGTACGCACTTTAAACAATATCTCCGGCTGGAAGAACGTTTCACCAATTTATTCCGAAGTAACAGTTCATTCGGACTTCGGCTACGCTATCGCATAAGAGGAATTATCAATTTGGAAGGATTAATTTTTAACGGACAAAGGGGCTTTTATATCCCAACCGACCTAGAATTCTTTTTCAACATTAAAAAATCCAAACAAATTAATGACGTAATCCGCCTTTCCCCAGGCATAGGCTATGTGGTAGACCCAAGCTTTAAAGTTCAATTTAATGTTGGCTATCATTACACGAGACAAGAGTTTGATGAGCTTATTCGAACCAACGACATTATTTTTCAATTACGTGCCTACAAAACTTTCCCTTTAAAAAGAGCTTCGGAACTTCACCCTGTTGAAGTTGAATAGTTATTTTTTACAATTTCTAAACAATAAGTCAAGATTGCACTCGTTAGCAGTAAAAAACCTAACTTTGCAAATCCCAAATTTAATTTTTAACGAATTGAAGATGACCAGAAAGACTATTTTAACAGCAACCGTATTATTTCTTTTAACTGTTTTTTCCGTAAAGGCCCAAGAGGAGGATGAAAACAAATTATCCTTAACGGAAGGAACTATTGACAATCAGTTTGAATACATTTTTGAAAAAGCCAACAACTATCAAGATTATAAGGTGGTAAAAAGAAATTGGCTCTTGCTTTTGAAGAAAAACACGTTGGATTCTGTAGCTAGATTAGAAAACGAACTTGCTTCTTCTGAAGAACTCACAACTACTCAAAGAGCAAAAATAGACAGCCTTAACAAGCAGTTGGCGTCCACCAACCAGCAGCTATCCCGAGTTACCGAGGAAAAAGATAGTATTTCCTTTTTCGGAGCACTTATCAACAAGCCTGCTTACAAAGGAATTATGTGGGGCATCGTTGCCCTACTTGCGCTTATTCTCGCTTTATTTGTCTATAAGTTTAGAAATGCTAATGCGATAACACAAGACGCAAGAAAATCTTTGGCAGAACTGGAAGAAGAATATGAAGAACACCGAAGAAAAGCCTTAGAAAGGGAACAAAAAGCTAGAAGACAATTACAGGACGAAATAAACAAACAGAAATTGGCAAAGTCCAAATAAGGATAATTGACTTTTTTATGATTTTATTAAACTCCCCATTTGGGGAGTTTTTTTATATTACTCCTTAAAACCCTATCAATGAGAAAAAGAAAGAAGGCCTCCTATACCATTCTAATAATTATAGCGGTGCTACTAATTATTCGGCTCATCCTCCCTTATGCTGTAAAAAGGTATGTTAACAACACTTTACAAAATATCCCAGGCTACTGGGGAAGCGTTGACGATATCGACCTTAACTTTTATCGCGGAGCTTACGTAATCCATAAATTGAAATTAGACAAGGTGAACGGTGAAAGCAACATTCCGTTCTTGGATTTTGAAAAGTCGGATATTTCACTTCAATGGAGTTCTCTTTTTGACGGAAAAATAGTGAGCGAAATTAAGCTTCATAGACCCAAAATCACCTATGTTTTTGAAGAGCAAGCAAAGGACTCCGCAGGACCTACCAATGAAGATTGGAGCAAAGCACTTACTGACCTTGTTCCTATAGACATTAACGAACTAACAGTTACCAATGGAAAAGTAGGTTTTATTCAGTTCAATAAAAGTCCGGACGTAGATTTGTTTATCGATCAGATCGATTTGCGCGCCACAAACCTTCGAAATGTAGTAAATCAAGAAGAAAAACTACCGTCTTCAGTGCATTTAACGGCCGTAAGTATCGGACAAGGAAATGTAAGCCTCGACGGAGAAATGGACTTGGTAAAACAGGTACCGGATATTGATTTCAATTTTTCTTTAGAGAATGCAGATGTTAAAGCGCTGAATTCATTTACACTTGCTTACGCCGGCTTTGATTTTGAAAAAGGAAATTTCGATTTGTTTAGTGAAGTTGCCATAAAAGACGGATACCTAAAAGGTTATTTCAAGCCTATTTTAACAGATACCAAAATAGTAGATGACTTCGGAAAGGAAGACAGCGATATTTTTAAAAAAGCTTGGGAAGGCTTTGTTGGTTTCTTCAAATTTATCTTTAAGAACCAAAAAGAAGACAGCCTAGCCACTAAAATACCAGTTGAAGGTGACTTAAACAATGTTGGCTCAAATATTTTCACTACTATTGTGGGCATTTTTAAAAATGCCTTTATTGAAGCTTACAAAGGCGAAGTAGATGGAACTATTAAGTTTCATGATGCCAGCAAGGAGTCCAAGGAAAAGGAAGAAAATACAGAAAAATAAACAGAATTAAGACCGTTTGCCATGCGAATTGATATCATAACCGTACTCCCCGATTTAATGAAAAGTCCGTTTGAAGGCTCAATTATGAAACGCGCTATTGAAAAAGGACATGTAGAAGTTCATTTTCATAATTTAAGGGACTACACCACCAACAACTACAAAACGGTAGACGACTATCAATTTGGTGGTGGCGCTGGTATGGTTATGTTGATAGAACCTATTGATAAATGTATCAGCGAACTAAAAGCACAACGGGAATATGATGAAGTAATTTACATGACTCCCGATGGCGAAACTCTAAACCAGAACATCGCTAACCAATTATCTTTAAAAGGAAATTTAATAATTCTTTGTGGGCATTACAAAGGTGTAGACCAAAGGGTCAGGGATTTGTTTGTTACAAGGGAAATTTCAATTGGCGACTATGTGCTTTCTGGCGGGGAATTAGGCGCCGCAGTCCTTTGCGATGCTATAATAAGATTAGTACCTGGCGTTTTAAATGACGAAACCTCCGCCTTAACAGATTCTTTTCAGGATAATTTACTTGCACCTCCTGTTTACACAAGGCCAGCCGACTATAAAGGTCATAAAGTACCCGAAATTTTATTAAGCGGTAACTTCCCTAAAATTGAACAATGGCGGGAAGACCAAGCCTATGAACGCACCAAAAAACGCAGACCGGATTTATTGGGAGAGTAAGTTATCTGGGTGTTGGATTTTAGGTGTTGGAAGCTGTAGGCTTTAGGCGGTAAGGAGTAGGCGGTAACTTATCGAACAAAAAAACTTTGAAACTGGCCACTGAATACTTTGAACCCTTGACCTTAAACTTACGATTTTGGGTATTGGGAATTTAATCCTAAATCTTGCATCATGGCTCTTGGCTCGTGATTCTTAAATCTTGATTCTAAAAATTGTATCTAAAAGCAACTTTACTGAATAAAATTCCATGTGGTATCAATAAAAAACATGCAAAAGATTGGAAATTAAGGAATAATAATTAATTTTGCACCCTATTTCAGGTTAACCTCTGACGAAACTCGTGTATGTTAGCGTGAATCAACACTTTATAAATATAGCACAATGGAAGCTTTAGTAAAATTTGTACAAGACGAATTTGTAGAAAAGAAAGAATTCCCTCAGTTTTCTGCAGGAGATACTATCACTGTTTACTACGAAATTAAAGAAGGTGAGAAAACACGTACTCAGTTCTTTAGAGGAGTTGTAATTCAAAGAAGAGGTACTGGTACTTCAGAAACCTTTACTATTAGAAAAATGTCTGGAACTGTGGGCGTAGAAAGAATTTTCCCAATCAACATGCCAGCATTGCAAAAAGTTGAGATTAACAAAAGAGGTAAAGTACGTAGAGCACGTATATTCTACTTCAGAGGTCTTACTGGTAAAAAAGCTAGAATCAAAGAGGTTAGATCATAACCCTTTTACCATAAACACACAAAAAGCCCGCTATTCGCGGGCTTTTTTAGTTATCAACAATTGTTAATAACGTCAGTTCGTAACTTGTTGATTACTAATCCGTTGAAAAATTGCTTTCAAGACACTTATTCCCTATATTTACAATAAGAAACTTTAAAAAAGTTCTTATACATAGTTTTGTTTTTATAAGGTCTCGATAGTTTTTACAGCTAAGCGCTTTAAAAATTGACAGAAAGTTTGAATTTAACTTTAAACAGTTAGATCAGTGCCGAAAAAATTGAAACCGAGTGTTTTAAATTTGAGTAGGAAGTAAAAACAAAATTGAAACATCCCGTTAGGTCTTGATTACATTATTGAGAAAACGATTAAGATGTTTCATTGAAATAGCCATTTACAAGTAGTGGGATTTCTTTACAGAAAACACGAAAGTTTATAAAGCTATTTCAGAAAAAGCCATATCAAAACATTCGTTGTATTGATATGGCTTTTGTCGTTTTATCACTATTTTAAGACAATTGGTTAACTTTCTATTACTCTAAAACTGTTTTAAATTGTATATTTGCGCAGTTTAATTTAAAATTAGTTCTTCAAATAAATGTCACAAAAACCAAAAATTCTTTACACTAAAACAGACGAAGCTCCTGCATTAGCCACTTACTCTTGGCTCTCCATCGTAAAAGCATATACATCAACATCTAATATAGATATTGAAACCAAAGACATTTCATTAGCAGCTAGAATTTTGGCTGTATTTCCAGATATGCTTTCTGAAGATCAAAAAGTAACAAACGACCTTCAGGAACTTGGGGAAATTGCTAAAACCCCAGAGGCTAATATTATAAAACTACCAAATATTAGTGCTTCCATCCCACAATTGGAAGACGCCATCGAAGAGTTACAGGCAAAAGGTTTTTCTATTCCAGATTATCCGCACGAGCCTAAAACAGATGAAGAGAAGGAAATTAAAGCACGTTTTGATAGCGTAAAAGGTAGCGCCGTTAACCCAGTGCTTAGAGAAGGTAATTCTGACAGAAGAGCGCCAAAGGCGGTTAAAAACTACGCGAAAAAGAACCCTCACAGTATGGGTGCATGGACATCCAGTTCAAAATCCCATGTGGCAACAATGGAAGAAGGAGATTTTCGCTCTAATGAAAAATCACTTACCATTGCCAATGGCCAAAACTTAAAAATCCAATTTGTTGGAGATAATGGCCAAACAGAAGTTTTAAAAGAACAAGTAAAGGTATTGGACAAAGAAGTTATAGACGCTACTGTGATGAGCAAAAAAGCGTTGGTTAACTTTTTAGAAGAACAAGTAAAGGATGCCAAGGATAAAGATGTTCTTTTCTCCGTGCATTTGAAAGCAACCATGATGAAGGTGTCTGACCCAATTATTTTTGGACACACCGTGAAAGTTTTCTTTAAGGAACTTTTTGAAAAACATGGAGCGATTCTGGATCGAATTAATGTTGAAGAAAATAACGGATTAGGAGACCTTCTAGAAAAAGTTGAAGCACTTCCTGATGCTGAAAAGACAGAGGTAAAAGCGACTATTGCCAATATTTTAAAGGAGCAACCGGACTTAGCAATGGTAAATTCTGACAAAGGGATTACCAACTTGCACGTTCCTAGTGATGTAATTATCGATGCTTCCATGCCGGCTATGATTCGTAATTCCGGACAAATGTGGAATGCTGAAGGAAAAAGCCAAGACACGAAAGCGGTTATTCCAGATAGCAGTTATTCCAGCATTTACCAAGCTACGATCGATTTCTGTAAAAAGCACGGTGCATTCGACCCAACAACTATGGGAACTGTTCCCAACGTTGGTTTAATGGCTCAAAAAGCCGAAGAATACGGTTCTCACGATAAAACTTTTGAAATTTCAGGAAATGGATCCGTTCAGGTTCTCAACGAGAATGGAGAAGTTATCATTGAGCACAAAGTTGCCGAAGGTGATATTTGGAGAATGTGCCAAGTGAAAGATCTTCCTATTCAAGATTGGGTAAAACTTGCTGTGAACCGCGCAAGAGCTACTGACACACCTGCTATTTTCTGGCTAGACGAAAATCGTGCCCACGATGCAGAGCTTATCAAAAAAGTAAATGTTTATTTAGAAGACCATAACATTGAAGGTTTAGAAATAAAAATAATGTCTCCTGAGGAGGCAACTCATTATACGCTTGCCCGTCTTAAAGATGGAAAAGACACCATTTCCGTTACCGGAAATGTATTAAGGGATTACCTTACCGATCTTTTCCCAATTCTAGAAGTGGGTACCAGTGCCAAAATGCTTTCAATCGTTCCTTTGATGAATGGAGGAGGTTTGTTTGAAACAGGTGCAGGTGGATCGGCACCAAAACACGTAGAGCAGTTTTTAGAGGAAGGGCACTTGCGTTGGGATTCTCTTGGTGAATTCTTGGCATTGGCAGTTTCTTTAGAGCACTATGGTAATGTGAACAACAACAGCAAAGCGAAAGTATTAGCGACAACTTTGGATGAAGCTACCGGAAAATTCCTCGAGGAAGATAGATCTCCTTCCAGAAAAGTTGGTGAGCTAGACACTAGAGGTAGTCATTTTTACTTAGGTCTTTACTGGGCACAAGCATTGGCTAAGCAAACGGAAGATGCTGAATTAAAAGAAATCTTCACCCCAATAGCTTCTGAATTAACCGAAAAAGAAGCTGTCATTGTAGAAGAGCTAAACAATGCACAAGGAAAAGAGGTTTCTATTGGTGGTTATTATTTGCCAGATAATGAAACCACTACTAAAGCTATGAGGCCAAGCGCCACTTTCAATAGCATTTTAGAGAAAATTTAAGTAGAATACCATCATATATTGAAAGGCCCCCACTATTGGGGGCTTTTGTTATTTTAATACTAAAGTTACCCGTATTTATATAAATCCCCTTATTTTTAATCAAAAAAAGAAAAAGAATGACCAACTTATGCAAAGCCTTGCTAATTTTCCTATGCGGAATAGCAATTTCCTATGGTCAAAATAAATCCATTCTCAGCGGTATTGTTAAAGAATCTTCCAGTAACGAAACTCTTATCGGAGTGAACGTTATTATACCGGAACTTCAAACGGGAACCACTACCAACGAATACGGGTTTTATTCCATATCGGTACCGCCGGGCAACTATACCGTTCAGATTAGTTATTTAGGATACCAAAATATTTCCGAAGAAATTGACCTTTCTAACAATGTCGTAAAAAACTTTAGTCTTGATGATGCCGCCGAAGAACTTGATGAAGTAGTAGTGGAAGAAGATGTGGAAAGAATAAGCATTAAGAGTCCGCAAATGAGTGTTAACAATCTATCTACAGCAACTATTAAAAAAATACCAGCTGTTCTTGGAGAGGTCGATGTTATAAAATCTATTTTACTGCTCCCGGGAGTTAGTAATGCTGGGGAAGCGGCCTCAGGCTTCAACGTGCGTGGTGGAGCGGCAGACCAAAACCTGATTCTTTTGGATGAAGCAATTCTTTTTAATTCCGACCACCTTTTTGGCTTCTTTTCCGTATTCAATCCGGATGCTATCAAGAATATCAAACTTTACAAAGGAGGAATCCCTGCGCGATACGGCGGTAGAGTGTCTTCAGTATTGGATATTTACCAAAAGGACGGAAACAGCAAAGATTTTCATATGACGGGAGGTATCGGAGCTGTTGCCAGTAGGTTGCTCGCGGAAGGGCCCATTGTAAAAGACAAAGGTTCTTTTCTAGTGGCTGGAAGAAGCTCTTATGCTCATCTTTTTCTTAAACTTTCCGACAACGAAAATTCTGCTTATTTCTACGACCTCAACACTAAACTCTCCTATAAATTCGATTCTAAAAACAGTTTGTACGTTTCTGGATACTTCGGAAGGGATGTTTTTGACATCAATGAAAGTTTCAAGAATATTTATGGAAATGCCGTGTTCAATGCCCGATGGAACCATTTGTTTTCAGAAAAACTCTTCTCTAATCTATCGGCAATTTATAGTGATTACTATTACGGACTCGCACTGGATTTTGTAGGCTTCAATTGGAATAGTGGTATTAAAAATTTCAATGTGAAATATGACTTTAAGCATTACATTTCAAACAATTTCAAACTCAACTACGGGGTAAACAATGTATATTACCGATTTAATCCCGGAGAAATAGAGCCTCAAGGAGAAAATTCCGGAGTAAACTACTTTAAACTTACCGATAAGTATGCAAACGAATTTGCTGTTTACTTAGGTGCAGAGCAAAAAATAAGCGACAATTTAACGGTTGAATACGGAATTCGACAAAGTCGTTTTGATCGCTTGGGTCAAGATGAACTAAATGTGTACGAAAATAACAATCCCGTTAAGTACAATGCAGACCAAGGCGTTTACGAAAAGGCCACCCCAATAGACACGGTAAGTGCCAGCAGGGGAACTTCCATTAAATCGTTTACCAATTTGGAGCCCCGCCTAGCGCTTTCCTACTCGTTTGACGATACGCAATCGATAAAAGCCAGTTACAACAGAATGTCGCAATATCTTCATCTGCTTTCTAACACCAGCTCCCCTACCCCGCTGGATGTTTGGACACCTAGTGGCCCATACGTAAAGCCTCAAATTCTCGATCAATATGCGGTGGGTTATTTCAAAAACATCAACAACAACGATTATTCTTTGGAGGTAGAACTGTTCTACAAAAACATAAAAAATAGAATTGATTACATTGACGGAGCCGACCTTATAGCCAATAACGCTATAGAACAAGTAATTTTAAATGGAAAAGCAAAAGCATACGGAATGGAAGTGCTCTTCAAAAAGAACGTCGGTAAACTACAGGGCTGGATTTCTTACACTTTATCAGAATCCATGCAGAGAACACCTGGTAGAAATGCAAATGAACCCGGAATTAACAACGGAGAATGGTATTTCACCCCTTTCGACAAAACCCATGATATCTCCTTGACCACAAATTATGCGCTCACGGATAAATGGAGCTTCGGTACCAATTTTATTTTTCAAACAGGCCGACCTACCACCTTCCCAAATGGGCAGTACGAATACGAAGGTATTACCGTTCCTAGCTTCGGATTAAGAAACAACAATAGGTTACCAACATACAACCGTTTGGACCTTTCTGCTACCTACGTTCCAAAACCCAGAAAAGTTAAAGGATGGCAAAGTGAATGGGTTTTTAGTGTCTACAATGTTTACAACAGAATGAACGCTGCATCCATTACCTTTAGGGAAAATGTAGAAGAACAAAGAAACGAAGCTGTACAGCTTTCCATTTTTGGTATTATCCCTTCAATTACCTATAACTTTAAATTTTAGCATCATGAAAAAAGTAATTATAGGCATACTCACCGTTTTTTTATTCCTTTCTTGTGAAGAAGTAATCGACGTGGATCTGGAAACTGCGCCACCCAGATTGGTAGTTGAAGCCTCTATTAATTGGGTAAACCAAACCAACGGCACCAATCAGCAAATAAGGCTAACCCAAACTGCACCATATTTTGATACGGAAGTTCCACCCGCGAATAATGCAGAGGTTTTTATTCTGAATGAAGCTGGAGATCGATTTGATTTTATTGAAGATGGCAATAGCGGTTTTTACATTTGCACTGATTTTGAACCCGTTATTGGTTCAACTTATTTTCTTACAGTTATATATGAAGGAGAAACTTATACTGCGGAAGAAACCATGCTTCCCGTACCAAGTTTTGAGTATGTAACTCAGAGTGATGGTGAAGTATTTTCTGAAGAATTCATAGAGTTGAAAGCATTTTTTCAAGATCCGCCGAACGAAGAAAATTACTATTTCTACACCTTTGATGCAGAAAACGACAACACTATTGATGTTATTGAGGATAGGCTCGTAGATGGAAACGAAATTTTCGCATTTTTCGCCAGTGAAGAATTGTCCGTTGGCGAGGATGTTGAGATTAGCCTTTATGGCGTTTCCAAAAGGTATTTCAGTTTTATGAGCACACTTTTAGACCAAACAGGAACAGATGGTGGTGGTCCTTTTGAGACCCAACCCGCCACGGTAAGGGGAAACATAATCAACCAAACTAACTTCGATAATTTCGCCTTCGGTTATTTTAGATTATCACAAACTGATCGATATACCTATACAATTGAGTAATTATTTTTACTTTTGAGGCATGAATTTCACAAAGACCACAGAACAGACTTCAAAGTATGATCATTTGGAGAAAATGACTGTTAATGAACTATTGATCAACATTAATAAAGAAGATAAAACAGTTCCATTGGCTGTAGAAAAAGAGCTTTCGTCTATTGAAATGCTAATAAATGCCATCGTTCCTAAACTAGAAAATGGCGGACGCCTATTCTATATGGGAGCAGGAACTAGTGGTCGTTTAGGAGTTGTAGATGCTTCAGAATGTCCGCCTACTTTTGGTGTATCCTACGACTTAGTTATAGGTATTATTGCAGGTGGAGAAAAAGCGATAAGAAATGCAGTGGAATTTGCGGAAGACAGCTTAGATCAAGGCTGGAAGGACTTACAGGAGTACAACATAACCGAAAAAGACGTAGTGGTGGGTATCGCCGCTTCGGGAACTACTCCCTACGTTATTGGAGCTTTAAAGGAATGTAATAAAAATGGGATTACAACCGGATGTATAACATGTAATAAAAACAGCCCTATGGGACGAGAAGCACAATTTCCTGTTGAAGTGGTTGTAGGACCTGAATTTGTTACCGGTAGCTCCAGAATGAAAGCTGGAACAGCACAAAAATTAGTGTTAAACATGATTTCCACGGCGGTAATGATTCGATTGGGACGTGTGAAAGGCAATAAAATGGTGGATATGCAACTGAGCAACCACAAACTGGTAGACAGGGGAATACGCATGATTATGGACGAAATACCGGTAAACCGCGAAACAGCCTCTAAATTACTGGAAGAAAATGGCAACGTTCGGGGTGCAATAAATAGCTATCTCAATGGAAAGAACGGATAGAGAACTCTTTTTTAAAAGTTTAAAATACTTTGCTTATACCGTAGTCTTGATGTTTATGGGACCAACGGTGATTTATCAAGCTTTCAAAAATCAAACCCACCCATGGTACTGGCCAGTTTTAATCGTTGGATTGCTACTGGCGGTTGCAGCGATTATCATGGGCTTTTATAGTCTTAAAGTGATTATGAAGTCTTTTTTTGGCGGTAAATAATTATTCTATTTTCCTACTACACAAAACTTATATTTTATTTCATAAAAAAACATCCCAAGGATTTTAAAATCCTTGAGATGTTTTGCTTTTTACGACCCCACAAACTCAATTAAAATCTGTGAGATTTATATGTAATAAAATTACCCTATTTGCTTCCCTAATCGCTTACGATCGGTTTCTTTAAGGTGAATTTTACGAATTCGCATTGTTTTCGGTGTTACCTCAACATATTCATCCTTTTGGATGTACTCCAAAGCCTCTTCCAAAGAAAATTTAATCGCAGGAACAATTTTAGCTTTGTCATCTGCACCGGATGAACGAACATTGGAAAGTTTTTTGGTTTTTGTGATATTCACCGTCATATCATCACCACGGGAATTCTCACCAACTACTTGTCCTTCGTAAATTTCTTCATTCGGATCAACAAAGAATTTTCCTCTTTCCTGAAGTTTATCAATAGAATAAGGAATCGCTTTACCGTTTTCCATAGAAATCAAAGAACCATTGTTTCTTCCAGGAATCTCTCCTTTATAAGGTTGATATTCCAAGAAACGGTGGTTCATAATGGCTTCTCCAGCAGTAGCTGTAAGCAATTGATTACGCAAACCAATAATACCTCTTGAAGGAATATTGAAAACGATATTCATCCGCTCTCCTTTTGGCTCCATACTTAGCATTTCACCTTTACGCATGGTTACCATTTCAACCGCTTTTCCAGAAACTTCTTCTGGTAAATCAATAGTTAATTCCTCGATAGGCTCACATTTAACCCCATCAATTTCTTTTATAATTACCTGTGGCTGACCAATTTGAAGTTCGTAACCTTCTCTACGCATCGTTTCTATCAATACAGAAAGGTGCAATACACCACGACCAAATACCAAAAATTTATCGGCGCTATCGGTTGGGTTTACTCGAAGCGCTAAGTTACGCTCCAATTCTTTCTCCAAACGCTCTTTAATATGCCTAGAAGTAACAAATTTTCCATCTTTTCCGAAGAAAGGAGAATCGTTAATGGTGAACAACATACTCATAGTAGGCTCATCGATTGCAATAGAAGGTAGTGCTTCCGGATTTTCAAAATCTGCAATAGTATCACCAATCTCGAAACCTTCCAATCCTGCAATGGCACAAATATCACCAGCCTGTACTTCCTCTACTTTCACACGTCCTAATCCGTCAAAAAGGTGCAATTCTTTTATTCTAGACTTAGAAATACTTCCATCTCTTTTTACTAAAGAAACGTTCATTCCCGCTTTTAAGGTCCCTCTTTGCAAACGACCAATAGCAATACGCCCAGTAAATGATGAGAAATCCAGCGACGTAATTAACATTTGGGTAGACCCCTCTTCAACCTTTGGAGAAGGGATATGTTCCACCACCATATCTAATAGCGGTTCGATATTTTCAGTTTGATTTTGCCAATCGTCAGACATCCAATTGTTTTTGGCAGAACCATAAACGGTTGGGAAATCCAATTGCCACTCCTCTGCACCCAATTCAAACATCAAATCAAAAACAGATTCATGCACTTCGTCAGGAGTACAGTTTTCCTTGTCCACTTTGTTTACAACCACAATTGGCTTCAATTTCATAGAGATTGCCTTTTGCAATACAAAACGTGTTTGTGGCATTGGCCCTTCAAAAGCATCTACCAACAACAAAACTCCATCTGCCATGTTCAATACACGCTCTACCTCTCCACCAAAATCGGCGTGACCAGGGGTATCAATGATATTAATTTTAGTGTCTTTGTACATTACAGACACGTTTTTAGAAAGAATGGTAATTCCCCTTTCTCTTTCCAAATCGTTGTTATCAAGAATCAGTTCTCCTGTTTCTTGATTATCCCTAAAAAGTTCACAGTGATGTAAAATTTTATCAACCAACGTAGTTTTTCCGTGGTCAACGTGTGCAATAATTGCTATGTTTTTAATGGATGTCATAATTATATCCTCGCTTTTAAGGGCGCAAAGGTAATGTTTAATTATGATAGAAAAGATAAAAAAGTGAATTTATTTAATTAATTGATTATTAAATTATTAACTCAGAAATCATATTCATTTTACATTCCATGACCATTTGTATTTTAAGAATTTCTTCAGAAGAAAATAAAGGGTTATACTTTATTGGTTCACAGATGCCCATATAAAGTAAAACAGTATCTTTGTGCTATTAATATTTATTGAAATGCAACTAGAAAAAATACCACAAATAAAACATTCTGATAGCAACAATTTCTTTCTACTGGCTGGTCCTTGCGCCATAGAAGGTGAAGAAATGGCCTTGCGTATAGCTGAAAAAGTAGTTTCTATAACTGATAAACTTGAAATCCCTTATGTTTTTAAGGGAAGTTTTAAAAAAGCAAACCGAAGCAGAATTGACTCATTTACAGGAATTGGAGACGAAAAGGCTCTGAAAATTTTACGTAAAGTGTCTGAAACTTTTCACGTACCTACAGTTACCGATATCCATGAAACGTCTGATGCGGCAATGGCTGCGGAATATGTCGACATTCTTCAGATTCCTGCCTTTTTGGTACGTCAAACAGATTTGCTTATTGCCGCTGCAGAAACGGGCAAAACGGTTAATTTGAAAAAAGGACAATTTATGAGTCCGGAAAGTATGAAACATGCTGTGCAAAAAGTGTTGGACTGCGGCAATGAACAAGCCGTAATTACCGACCGCGGAACCATGTTTGGCTACCAAGATATGATTGTGGATTTTAGGGGAGTTCCCACCATGAAACAATATGCACCGGTTGTACTAGACGTTACACATTCACTGCAACAGCCTAACCAAAGCAGCGGTGTAACAGGTGGCCGACCAGAACTTATTGGTACAATGGCCCGTGCAGGAATTGCTGCAGGCGTAGACGGACTTTTTATGGAAACCCATTTTGACCCTGCCAACGCTAAAAGTGACGGTGCCAACATGTTGCACTTGGATCATTTGGAGAAATTACTAACCAATTTAGTGGCACTGAGAAAGACGATTAATAGTTTTTAAGAATTTCCAATCGCTTCACTTTCAAACAGTCTATTTCTAAATTGTTTGGGCGATAACTTATATACTCTTTTAAATGCCGCACTAAAATGTGTGGCATTTTTGTATCCTACAGCTTCTGCAATTTCATAAATAGGTTTTTGGGAGGCTCTTAATAATTCTGAAGCTTTATTCATTTTCTGCTGCATATAAAACTCATTAATAGTGCAGCCGAAAATCCTTTTAAATTCCTTTTTAAAAATATACTCATTTAAAGCCATGGTTTTGGACATTTCCTTTATGGAATAATTTTCATTTAAATTAGCTTCCATAAACTCTTTGGCTTCATAAATTTTTTTCAAAATTTTATTGTTTCCAGCGGCATTTACTTGCCGTTGCGTTTTAGATTGTTCCAATTGAAGTGATAGCAATTCCAGTATTTTTGACTCCAATAGTAGCCTCCCGGAAATATTTTGAAAATTGGTTTCCAAAATAAAAATTATAAGTGAATGTATGTTTTTATAAAAGGGCTGGATAATACCACTATCGTTGTAGTTTTTAACAGAATTCAAATCCTTTAACCCTTTATTTTTTAAGTAATCTATCGCGATGGATATTCTAATTTCTTTAAAAATACGTTGCCCCGTAACCCTTACATACCCCTTAAAGTCTTCAGATTTCACCAAATATCCTTCTTGGCTTTCGTTTAAAACATCTTCGTAACCTCTTAAAGAAATAATCTTCTCCCCTTCTATCAAAAAAGACATCTGTATGGAGGGCTCGTTAGATTCAGCATAAAAAACCAAATCCCTCGTAAGTTTAAAATTGCAATAATGAATGGAAACCCCTTGAAACTCTATAAGACTGATGCAGCCTTCACCATAATTGTTTTTTAATTGATACTCTGTATTCAAAATACCAAATGCTTCATTTTTCTGTTTGGAAATGGCAATTACCTCCTTGAAATCACATTTCAATTTGGCCAGGTTGATTACTTCACAATTTATAAAATCACGTCTTTTTTTATCCATATCGCGTCATAAATCCGAAAGTGAGCTTGCTTACATTTGTGCTCTAATTTATTTAGACCAAATATAAATAACTAATCGAGAATGAAAAAAATAGTTACACTTCTTTTTTTAGCAACCACATTATATGGGTTTTCCCAAGGAAACATAAAGGGCAAAGTAACCACAGAAAGCGGCACTCCTATTTCCATGGTAAATGTCATGCTTAAAAACACCAACAAAGGGACGGAGACCAACCATAATGGAAACTTCAATCTACAAAATGTTGATGCCGGCAATTATACGCTCGTAGTCACCTATATGGGTTTTGTGCCTCAAGAACTAACTGTAAATGTTCAAGATGACGAAACAACGCAATTAAATGGCATAATTCTAAAGGAATCCACCGAATTTCTCGATGAAGTGGTATTAAATGGAAATGGCTCCAACGATTATGTGGTAAAAACACCTTCTTCTTCCCTTCGACTTAAAACAGAGGTATTGAAGCTTCCACAGAATATTCAAATTGTTAGTAACGAATTGATAAAAAGCCAAAACATCATCAACATGATGGAGAGTGTAACCCGTAACGTGAGTGGTGCCCAAATGATAGAACACTGGGGGACCTTTGCACGAATCAACATGCGCGGATTTAAATTACCAGCTTTTAGAAATGGGATGAATGTTGAACTTCCTTGGGGACCATTATCAGAAGATATGTCAATGGTAAATAATATCGAATTTGTAAAAGGCCCTGCAGGTTTTATGTTGTCCGCTGGTGAACCTGGAGGGTTTTACAATGTTGTAACCAAGAAACCTGTAAAGGAAAATATTAATGAAATTACATTAACCGCTGGTAGCTTTAATACCTATCGAGCCACATTCGACTCTGGCGGGGCGCTTACCAAAGATGGGAAACTTCAATACCGTTTTAACGGAATGTACCAAGAAAATGAATCTTTTAGGGAGTTTGAAGAAGGAAGCAGGTTTAGCATTGTCCCTTCTCTTCGATATGAAATATCTGATAAGACACAAATAACCACAGAATTTACATATCAGGAAGCAGACCAAATGATTGGGTCGGCATATGTGTTTGCTCCAATAGATGATGGCTTTGGAAGTTTACCACAAGACTTCTCAGGAATAGACAAAGATTTTCCATCCAGCGACATTGAGGAATTAAGTCTGCTTACCAATTTAACACATAACTTCAACGATAAATGGCAAGTTCAAGGTCAATATATGTACATGGACTATAGCCTGGAAGGTTCTTCCACTTGGCCTGTTACCCCAAATGGAGAAGGAGTGCTACCCAATGGCGATATGTATCGAGGTGTGAGTATTTGGGACGCATTAAGCACCAACGAACTCGCACAGATTTATGTAAACGGTGAATTTAATACTGGTGGTATTACTCATAAAATTCTTGGTGGGTTTGATTACAGAAATCTAGAATATTGGGCCGATTGGGGTCAAGGAGGCAACATTGATGTAAACGGTCCTTTTAATATTTACAATCCAGTTTATGGGAATGCTGTTTACCCCGTCTTTAATCGTTCTCAATCTGTAAAAGAGAGAGGTGCAGCCAATTATCAAGGAAATAACTACCGTGCTTTTTATCTTCAAGATGAAGCTTGGATGTTTAATAATCGCTTACGGATAACACTAGCTGCACGTTACAACGATGCCACTATTTTTGCATACGGACAGGAAAGCAATGATGAAAAAGTAACTCCAAGAATAGGGGTTAGTTTTGATATTTTACCTGGCTTTACAGCTTACGGACTTTATGATGAAGCCTTTACTCCACAATACGGACAAAGTTACAACAATCAAAGATTCGACCCTTTGGAGTCGGTTGATATTGAAGGAGGATTGAAAAAAGAATGGTTCAACGGAAAACTAAATACCAGCATAACTGCTTATCAAATAACAAAAAACAATTATTTGGTAACCGATTTTGAACATCCCGCTGAAGATGGTAGCTTCCGATTTTCAACACAAACCGGTGAAGTTCAATCGAAAGGTATTGAATTTGACATGCAAGGACAGATTACGGAATGCTTAAACGTAGTTTTCAACTACGCGCATACGGACGTTAGAATCACAGAAGATACCAACCCCGACAATATTGGCACTCGTATCGCAGGCCACGCCAAACATATTACCAACGGATGGGTAAATTACACATTTCATGAAGATAACTTCTTAAAGGGATTTGGAGTTTCCTTAGGCTACCAATACCAAGTAGACCGTTCTTCCTGGGCGTGGGGTGCAGAAAACAACCCGTTACTTCCAGATTATTTTAGACTGGACGGAGGTATCTCGTGGGCCAAAAATAATTTTAGAGTCAACCTAAACGTCAATAATATTTTAGATGAATACCTGTATTCGGGTTCCGCTTATGCAAAATACCTATACTGGCAAAGTGAGCCAGGAATTAATGGTAGAATTACCTTAGCCTACCGATTTTAATTAATAAAAAAATAGAAAAAACATGAAAAAACTAATTACACTTATCGCATTTCTTTGTATTTCAAGTTCTTCTTTTGCCCATTACCTTTGGTTGGAAACCAATGCCGATGGAAAGCTTGGAGAAAAACAAGAAGTAAAAGTACACTTTGGTGAATACACCTATGGAGTTATTGAAAAAGTTGAAGGCGATGCTTTTTCAAAAGTGAATAAATTCACTCTTTGGTTAGTTTCTCCTTCTGGAGCGAAAACACCATTGGAAACCTCTGCTAAAGAAACGTATTACCTAGCTTATTTCACTCCCCAGGAGGAAGGGACTTACACGGTTCTTTTAAACAATGATGAAATTGATGTTATTGATTATACCCAATACGATTTCGGTATTTTTAAAACACATTACCATTCGGTAGCAACTGTAAATGTAGGAAGCAAAACCAACGAGTCTGTTTCAGAAAATAAAGAAGGAATTACTGTAAAAAGGATTGCGTCGGAAAAAAATGAGGTAAAACTTCAAATTTTGTATAAAAACGAACCTTTGGCAAAAAATGAGGTTACCGTTTTTGTAGCCGACCAATGGTCTAAAAAACTGGAAAGTGATGATGAAGGATTCATTTCATTCAAAAAACCTTGGAATACCAAATACATTTTAGAAACAACAAAAAAAGAAGAAGTTCCAGGCACTTACAACGGGGAGGGTTACCAATTTGTTTGGCATTGTGCCACCTATTGCATCCCTAAATAGCATTAAAAATACCCGTAATACACCTTTTACTAAATCACAAAAACAGCTCTGGGAACCCTTCAGGGTTGTTCTTGTGTAAATATTAAGAAAACAAACTGCTACCAAATGATATCTTTAATTATATTTTTGATTTTTATAGGATTCTATGCTTTATACAACAGCTCTAAACGGGCGGCGCTCAATACTTCAAAAATAGAAGTATGGCTTCAGAAAAACCTTAAAATTTCAAAGGTCACAGCAATTCTTCTTTTAAGTATTTCGCTTGTTTTATCCATTTTTGAGAATGGTTTTGCGTCTGGCACACTCTTATGGTTTATCTTATTAATGACGCTGGGCAGTTTGACAATTTTACTTGCACCATTAAAAATTATGAGTTACAAAACTGTTTTAGTGGTTTTTACATGCATCTTATGGATTGAAAATTTTATTTTTTAAGTTATGCCCGCCAATAAAAAATACTTAACGCACTCCCCATGGCAACGTTTTGCCAAAATCTCTGCTGCATTTCTCGGTTCTTATTTAGTTACCGTAAGCTTACATTTGGCCATCGCAGGGTGGTTTGCCAAAGCCAATATAGTAATAACCATGACCTATTCTGGATTTATCATTTGGTCTGTTTTAATGGTGGTTACTTTCTTGGTTAAAAATGGTTGGAAAATATGGGGGCTTTACCTACTCCTCACTTTATTTTTCTTCGGAATATATTACTTCGGAAAAACTTATAATCCCACTTTTTAAATGAATCAACGCTCCTACAACATATTTTTTCATTTACATACCATTAGCGGCATTATAATAAGTGCTGCTCTCTTTGTTATTTTTTTCGCAGGATCCTTCGCTTTTTTTAGGGATGAAATAGCCAATTGGCAAAAAAATAAAGAAATGCCCGCCATAGAAACAGGCATTACCATAAATATAGATACAGTTCTGGACTCGCTGAATAATACTTATCAATTATATGGCCGCGATATAGAAATTGGCAAACATTATAACGAAAGACGAATTGATGTAAATCTTTCCGCGAGCAAAGATTCAACCGCTTCTGAAGAGTCAAAAAAAGGTGCATTTTTCTACTTAGATACCAATACCTTCCACACTTATAATTATCAAGAATCATACACCCTTGGTGAGTTTCTATACCGATTGCATTTCTTTGCACAAATCCCTTATCCTTATGGATATTATCTTTCAGGTTTTGTTGCCTTCTTTTTCCTATTTGCATTGATTACAGGAATCCTTATCCACTGGGACAAAATTGTGACTAATTTTTATGTTTTTAGACCCAAAGCAAAACTTAAAACTATTTGGACAGATGCACATACGGCATTGGGTCTTATCGGTTTTCCTTTTCAATTTGTATATGCTGTAACAGGAGCATTTTTTATGCTAAGCGCTATCATGGCAGCTCCCAATATATTTTTTCTATACGATGGTGACCAACAAAAAATGTATGAAGAATTAGAATACACAGAGAAACCAGAAGCACTTTCTTACGAAAAACTAAAAACTATTCCTTCCGTAGAAAAATACGTAACCAACACAAAAGCCACTTGGGAAGATTTTTCCATATCGCATATCCATATCCACAATTTCGGGGACAAAGACATGAAAGTTTCAGTAGAAGGGGAATTAAACAAAAAAGAGAAGTTTACAGGAAATGGTAAAATAGTGTATCAAGTCAGCACAAATAAAATACTATCCAAAAGGAATCCTTTTACTGAAACCACTTACCTAGATGGGGTGAAAAATGTCCTTTATCGTTTGCATTTTGGTGATTATTCCGGGTATTCTTTAAAAATTATAAGTTTTCTTCTGGGGCTTATTTCTTGTTTTGTAATTATTTCTGGGGTACTTATTTGGTTGGTGGCAAGAGACAAAAGACACATACCGGAAAAGAAACGTAAATTCAACAAATGGCTGGTTACAATCTATATAGCTATCTGTTTATCCATGTACCCAACAACAGCTCTTTCATTTATTGCTGTTAAAATTTTTCCTTTTGCAGATAAAGCCTTTATTTATCAGTTTTATTTTATCTGTTGGCTTATACTTTCAATCATATTTATTTGTAAACAAAGTCTTTATTCCATCAATAGATATGCGTTATTGATTGGCAGTATTATTGGCTTTTTTATTCCTATTAGTAATGGAATAATAACAGGAAATTGGTTTTGGAAATCTTATTCTGAAAACTTATTTCAATCCTTTTTTATCGACATTTTCTGGTTGGTTTTAGCCAGCATCACCCTTTTAGTCTCTTTTAAAATCAGAAAAAATCAGTATAAAACTTTTAATTCCTCCAAAACCTCATGAATCACTGTTTTGTTTATTTCGTCTAAAGACCAGTACCGAAGGGACTTAACAAGTTTCCTGTTTTCTCCTATTAATTTATCTTGATGCTGGGTTAATTGAGTTCCTTTCATAAAACAGAGGTCTACATAACCATGCGTAACGTTTAAATAACAGAAGGGTTTTGTTTTGTAGTAATAAAAAGGAAGATGCCACTTAAATTTCAGCTCCAAATCATTGATTGATTTTTCAATAATGAGCTGTAAATACATTAAAATCTCCCTATACTTTTCAGGTTGTTTAAGGATATAGGTTTCAGCTGGGTTCATCAGTTTTTTTTACAAGAGTTTGTTATAAATTTAGTATTTTAAAGAAAATAAAATTAATTTAGTTCAAAATTTACAAATCATGATAAAGAAAGTAATTCTACCCCTGCTAACATTGGCATTGGTTTATTCCTGTGGTACATCCACAAACATTACAGCCTCTTGGGCCAATAAAGAAGCTTTTGCTCAGAAAAAATACAAAAATGTTTTTATCGCTGCCATAACGGGAAATGTTCCTGCTAAAACTACCATCGAAAATGAGTTGGCATTTCAATTGCAACAAAGAGGGATTAGTTCTACAAAAAGCCACAATGTATTTCCTGGAACATTTACAAAAGAGAACAAACCTTCAAAGGAAACGCTTTTAGAAGGTATTAGAAATGCCAAGAGTGATGCCATTTTAACCATTACGCTTAAGCATGAAGAAAATGAAACACGTTATGTGCCAGGGACTAATAATTATGCTATGTACAATCCTGTTGGTTACGGTTACTACGGAAATTTCTATGGATACTATAATTCGGTATATGCCTACGGATATGATCCTGGATATTACACAACCGACAAGGTATATTATTTAGAAACTAATATTTACGATGCTGATAGCCAAGAACTTATTTGGTCTGCGCAATCTAAAACCTATAATCCTTCAAATATTGATGACTTTACAAAAGGTTACACAGAAGCGATTATCGGCAAATTACAGAAAGACGAAATTTTAGCACAATAATTTTTATTACGCCTTTATAAGAAAGAGAAAAACGGTTAATCTAGAACAAGCTTAACCGTTTTTTTATTTAACCCATTTTAAAATTTTGCTATATTTATAGTAGCAAGTTAAAACTTAACTCCTTCCCCCTCACCCTATAGACGATAGTTGAATATAAATAATCTCTAAGGGAATGCATAAAATTTTTACATTTTTACTTACTTTTTCAGTTCTATTAATATCCCAAACTAGTTTTTCGCAGGAAGAAGAACCGCACGATAGCATTGTATTAGACAATAAAGATATCCTAGTGGGTGAAATTAAAGAAATGAAAAATGGTGTTCTTACCATTGAAACCGATTATAGTGATAGCGATTTTAAGGTGAAATGGGTTAATATTAAAAAAATTAATAGTAATCAGTATTACCTAGTTACCCTCTCAGATGGTAGAAGGCTCAACACCAGTCTAAGAACAAAGCCTAGCGATTCTGCGACGGTAGATTTGCTGAATTCATTTGATGAAACCATTACAGTTCCTATTGAAGATGTGGTATATGTAAAAGCGCTAAAAACATCTTTCTTTTCACGCTTGAGCGCCTCCATTTCATTAGGGTACAACTTCACAAAAAGCAATAACCTCAGTCAACTTACAGTTCGAAGTACTGTGGGCTACATCGGGGATAAATGGGGATTTAACGGGAGCTATAACTCTGTTAGAAGCAATCAAGACAGTGTCCCTGAAACGCATCGAACCGATGCATCCCTCGGGGCAAGGTATTTTATGAAACACGATTGGTTCTACACATTAGCTGGAGATTTCTTAGCCAACGACGAACAAAAACTTAAACTACGAAGTACTATAAAAACAGGTATCGGTAAGTACATTGTTCATTCCAACAGAGTGTACTTTTCTTCAGGTGCAGGTTTGGCATGGAACAACGAACGCTTTACGGATGCTGTAACTCCCAACAGAAACAGTTTGGAAGCATTTTTAGGACTAGAACTAAATATGTTCGATTTTGATGATATCAGTCTTTATTCCAATTTCACTGTTTTTCCCAGTTTAACCGAATCGGGAAGGGTCCGTACCGACTTTAGTGTGGATTTATCGTACGACCTCCCTTTGGACTTTTTCATCAAAGTAGGACTTACCCACAACTTCGATAGTAAACCGGTGCAGAATGCTTCGAAAGTAGATTACATATTCCAAACAACGTTTGGCTGGGAACTTTAACACTTCAGAAATTATGATAAAAATTTTTACTTCGATAAAATCCCAATTACTATTTGGAGCCATGCTCTTAGTTACCACCGCTAATTTCGCTCAAGAAATAGAAAGCGAAACAGAAACCGTTAACGAAAGTGAGACCATAGTAGAGCAGGAAAGTGAAGAAGAGGAAGAAGAATTCAAACGCCATAAACTAGGCGCTTTTATTGGTTATACTTGGATACCCAAAATAGTAGATCAAGAAGGAGAAAGAGGTAAAATATTAGTACCTGCTCTTGGATTCTCATACGAATATTGGTTTGCCGAAAGATGGGCCATAGGAACTTATAATGATGTGGAGATTATTAAATATGAAGTCGAAAGAGAAAATGGGATGGGCGAACTCGCAAGGGAAAATGCTATTGTGCTATCCTTAGGACTGGTTTACGAAGTACTACCCGGGTGGACACTTATTGCTGGCGGCGGTATCGAAACCGATAAAAATGAAACCCTAGGAATTGGACACTTCGGTACCGAATATGTATTTCTTGAGAAAAAAGAAACAGAATTATCCCTTTCATTTACTTATACCCGCAAGGAGTTTTACGATACTTTTTCTATCGGTTTGGTACTAGGTAAAAAATTATAGCACTGTAACCGCTCCAAAAGATCTTAAATTAAAAACTAGGGATTGTTATAACTTATAAGCTAAATGGTTCTGCAACCATTGAAATTAAGAACGGAAACTCAAATTAATTTTAATATTTAAATGATGAAAACAGTGAACTTAATTCGTTTGTGCTGTATGTTATCAATAGGTTTATTGATGTACAGCTGTGCTGAAGACGGCCCAGATTACGTAGATGAACTGGATGTAGTTTACACAAACTACAACGACGATTTTGATTTCGGTACAACTACCACCTATTCCCTACCCGATAATGTCATTAAAGTTGATGACGAAACATTCCCTCTAGACGATGGCGATGAGCCAGACTTTATCGATGACGAATACGGCGATGTTATTTTAAGTAGTATTGCTTCCAACATGGATGAACGTGGCTGGCAGCGAGTTGACAAAGATAGTAATCCAGATGTAATCATTTTACCCGCTGCTATGTCTACCCTTAATCTTTATTATTATTACGATTGGGGCTACTGGGGTTGGTGGTACCCGGGCTACTTCCCTGGTTGGGGTTGGTGGTACCCTGGTTATTATCCTCCGTTTATCACTGGATACCGATCGGGAACTGTGGTTTTACAAATGACTCACCCTGATGGCATTGGCTTAGACGACAACATCCCTGTTATTTGGACGGCTTCCATAAATGGTTTATTTGAAGGAAGCACCACTTCCATTCAAGAAAGGATACGCAACACGGTAGATCAAGCCTTTACACAATCTCCCTACTTAACTAAATAACACTTACTGAGATGAAGAAGATAATTACAATAATAATATTCTGTTTGGTAAGTTTATCGCTTACCGCGCAGAGCATACAGATGAAATCGATAGCTAGCATTAATTATAGTGTTGGCGTTCCAACAGGAAATCTAAATGACTTCATTTCCCGAGTAAGCGGAAGTGGTTTTTCGTTGGACTACAAACGTATGGTTGCTCCTAACATTTATTTAGGCGGAGAGCTTGGGTACAACTATTTCAGCGAAGAAAAAGGATATAACACCTATACTGAGGGAACAGCATCAGTAAGTGGTTTTCAAACCCGATACAATGCCAGTATTCCAATGACCATTACAGCTGATTACGTTTTTACCGATAATAGCAAAATAAAACCTTATGTTGGTCTTGGCATCGGTACAATTTACAATAACCGAGAAGTAGACCTTGGTTTATTTGCCTCTACCGTAGACACTTGGTTCTTTACCATTAAACCCGAAGCCGGTATTATTTATAACCTAAACTCTTATACAGGAATAAAATTTAGTTCACGATATTACCAAACGTTTGACAGCAAAGATTTGGACGGATATTCATATCTAGCGTTTGACATAGGATTTGTGTTTATGACTTTTTAAATATTCTTAGTCATTTAAAAATCCCGCATAGATGTGGGATTTTTTTTGTTCGAACGTTAATAAGAAAAGCGCATAACGGGCGTTATGCGCTTCTCCAAACAACCTAACCAATAAATAAACAAATTTCATATGGAAATTTAAGTGCTCTTTTTCATAGCGGTTTTTCCCATACTTAATTTAGCACAAGATAACAAATGTTTAATTATATATCAAAATAGTTAAACAAAATGTTTTGTTAAATTATTTCTTTTCAGCAAATCAACATATTTTTTACTCCCAGAAGATCTCTGCTGTCATCTTGTCAGAAGTTAATCATTGGTATTTTTTTTGACTATCACTCTTCAAAAATCATACTAATAAAAATTCTATACATATGACAACCGGAAATATTAATGTATCTGTTGAAAATATCTTTCCGCTGATTAAAAAATTCTTGTACAGCGACCACGAGATTTTTCTTAGGGAGCTTATCTCCAATGCCACAGACGCCACTTTAAAACTGAAGCACCTTACCAACATCGGGGAAGCTCCTGGTGTGGAATACGGAAATCCAATTATTGAAGTAAAAATAGATAAGGAAGGAAAAAAGCTTCATATTATTGACCAAGGAGTGGGAATGACTGCCGAAGAGGTTCAAAAATACATCAATGAAGTGGCTTTTTCCGGCGCCGAAGAGTTCCTTGAAAAATATAAAGATTCTGCAAAGGATAGTGGAATTATTGGTCATTTTGGATTAGGTTTCTATTCTGCCTTTATGGTTGCTGATAAAGTAGAAATCATTACCAAATCTTTCAAAGAAGAGCCTGCAGCGCACTGGACATGCGACGGCTCGCCTAAATATTCTTTGGAAGAAGCCGATAAAAAAGAGCATGGTACTGAAATCATCCTTCATATCAATAAAGATTCTGAAGAGTTTTTAGAAGAAGGAAGGATTAATGAATTGTTGACCAAGTACAATAAATTCATGCCGATTCCGATTAAATTCGGTACCCGTGAAGAAACTAAAAAGGTTGGTGAAGGAGATGATGCCAAAGAAGAAAAATTCACGGTAGATAATATTGTAAACAATCCAGACCCAGCATGGACTAAGCAACCAGCAGACCTAAAAGAGGAAGACTACAAAAATTTCTACAGGGAGTTATACCCTATGCAGTTCGAAGAACCACTTTTCCATATTCACCTAAATGTGGATTATCCGTTCAACCTTACAGGTATTTTATACTTCCCTAAGCTGTCGAACGACCTTACCATGCAAAAGGACAAGATTCAGCTTTACCAAAATCAAGTGTTTGTAACAGACAATGTTGAAGGTATTGTTCCTGAATTTTTAACAATGCTGAAAGGGGTTATAGATTCTCCCGATATTCCATTGAACGTATCACGATCTTATCTACAAGCTGACGGGAACGTTAAGAAAATCTCCAGCTACATTACTCGTAAAGTAGCCGATAAACTGAAATCGCTTTTCAATGAAAACAGGGAAGATTTCGAGAAAAAGTGGAATGACATAAAAATTGTGATTGAATACGGTATGCTTTCAGAAGAAAAATTCTTCGATAAAGCAGACAAGTTTGCCCTGTACCCTACCGTAGACAATAACTATTTCACTTTTGAAGAACTTCAAGAGAAAATAAAAGATAACCAAACCGATAAGGATAACAAACTGGTTATTCTTTATGCCAGCGACAAAGATGCACAGCACACCTATATAAATGAAGCAAAAGAACGTGGCTACGAGGTGTTGTTGCTAGACTCTCCGATTGTTTCGCATTTGCTTCAGAAATTGGAAACTTCCAAAGAGAATATCTCTTTTGTTAGAGTGGATTCTGATTCTATAGACAACCTCATCAAAAAAGACGAAGAAAAAATTTCTAAACTTTCCGATGAGGAAAAAGACACCCTTAAAGGTGTTTTAGAGGAAGTAGTGCCAAAAGAAAAGTTTACGGTTCAACTGGAATCATTAGACAGCAAAGCATCTCCTTTCACTATTACGCAACCAGAATTTATGCGAAGAATGAAAGAAATGAGCGCTACCGGTGGCGGTATGTTTGGTATGGGCAATATGCCAGAAATGTACAATCTGGTGGTAAACACAAACCACGACTTGGTTAATAACATCCTTACCACCAAAACAAAAGCCAAGCAAGAACGCTTAATAAAACAATCGTTGGATTTAGCACGTTTATCACAAGGTTTGCTTAAAGGTGAAGAGCTTACCAATTTTGTAAAGCGTAGCTACGATATGATTAAATAATTTAGTATTACGTTATATCACAAGGCTGTCTAAAACATTTTAAAATTTAGGCAGCCTTTTTTGTAATCATTAATTAAACAATTCGTCCTAATTAAAAAATTTAACTATGCGCATTTTACTGAAATTTCTAGTTTTAAGTACATTTTTTTTATTGAGCTGTAAAAACGAAACCAAAGAGAAAGTTGTTGAAGAAACTCCAAAATCCAAATCTCCTTTTGTTGAAAGTGTTGAAAAAGCACACCGTAAAAATGATTTAGTAAATAAAAACTATGTCCAATTTGATATTGATGTATTTTTTGGAGGCAAACCCCGTTTGGCAGGTACGGTAACCATGAATACCAATTCAAGTGAAATTAGAATCGACAAAAAAGACGGCACTTCCTTATTTTACGATGGAAAAAATGTAATGCTTTCGCCTAAAGACGCCAATGAGAAAGGCGCCCGATTCGATATGTTTACATGGGCGTATTTTTTTGCGCTACCCTTTAAATTGAGTGACCAAGGAACGAATATTGAAACACTGAAAGACCATTCACTTGATAGCCTTTCCTACCACACCGCAAAACTGACTTTTGACAAAAATACAGGCGACGCTCCGGATGACTGGTATATACTTTATGCCGATAAGGAAACTGGTTTGTTGGAGGCTGCTGGATACATAGTGACATTTGGAAAGACATTGGAAAAAGCAGAAGCCAATCCGCATGCTATTGCTTATCACAACTATAAAAAAGTTCAAAACATTCCTATTGCTACTGCATGGACGTTTCATAATTGGTCACAGGAAACCGGACTGGAAGACACCATTGGAACTGCTACTTTGAAAAACATCAAATTTGTAGATAAAAACAGTGAATTTTTTAAAGCCCCTGAAAATAGCACACCAATTACTGTAGATTAATAGCAGTTAGATTTTAAAATTATAATTGTTGATAAAAATCGACCTATTTAAAAAATATTGAAAATCAAGGAAGCAGCTTGGGCTTAGAGATAAAAAGCTGTTTGAGCGTAGCGAGTTCTTTTTATCTGTGGGGGAGGTTTCCGTAGATTTTTTTATATTTTTTAAATCAGTCTTGACTTTCCTGCCTGCCGGCAGGCAGGTTTGTTTCGTTTTTGTGTCAAGACAAAAATGAAAAAATTGTTCGAGCTTTCAAGATCAATTTCATGTTTGTATTCAATCTAGACAGTTGTAATACCTAATTCATATTTGAAAAAAAACTGGATTTATAATAGTCATTAAGTTCTAAATCCAGTTTTTATTTCCAAAGAAATATCTCTTATACTGTTTCTTCAGTAACCTCTTCTACCTCGTCCTCCGAAGTTTCTAAGGTGGATTCTTTAATTTTATTGAATTTCTCTACGCTTTCCAATTCCTCTTCATCGCCAGAAAAATATGGGAACACATCCATAATCGGAGATTCTGTAATCATCGGGATGGTGTAGTCACCCATCGTGTTTTTCATTACCTCAACGGTATTGTCGTACGCCTCCTTTACATCATTGGCTTGTACCAGCAAATAGATATTTGTTTTACGCTCTTTTCCGCTTTCTTCATCATAAGCAACTAAGGCAACTTTGGATTTAAACCAACGGTCGGTATTTTCAAACGGATGAATTTCCGCATAATTGGCCACTTTTATATTGGTAATCTTAAATTCTTCACTAATGTAAGCAGACATTTCCTCGTTAATCCTAGACTCGGCTTCCGTATAAGAAACAGCGTCTATTAAATAAGGCTCAGTAACCACCTTCTGGGCTCCGGTTTCAACTGTTTTTCTATATTTAACCTTGCATTCGTACCAAGTTGCGCTCATAATATTTAATTTTTATAGGACGCCAAATATAACCGTTGATAAAGAAATATATTGCTGCTACTTAAAATAGATATTCACAATTCGTATCTCATGTTTATAGTTTGCTGATTGTAAATATGTAAGCTTTCTATTATTTTTTTTGAATAAAAATGTATCCTTTTTAAAGTTTCTCAGTCTACTTACTGAAGAACAATAAAATTTACTATTATGAAAAGTTGTAACTGTACTAATTGCGATTGTAAAAATTGTAACTGCGTTAACTGCTCAGCAAATAATTGCCCATGCACAAATTGCACCTGCAGCAAATGTGATTGTTGTTAAGGTTTTTTATTTTTGAATATGGAAACACAGCAAATATGGAATGAGTTGAATGATGAATTGTACTTTTTCATCCTAAAAAAGATGAAAGACAAACATGCTTCCAACGATGTTTTCCAAAATACATTTGTAAAAATCCACAGAAATTTATCCACCCTTGAAAATACAGAAAAAGCAAGGGCTTGGGCGTTTCAAATAGCACGTAACGAAATAGCCAATCATTTTAAAAAAGAGGCTATGTACGTAGAAAAATCTAACGAGGGAAAAGAAACGCCACCAGAGAATCAAGCACATTTATGCTGTTTTGATTCTTTTATAAACGATTTACCCAAAGTTTACAGAGAAGTTATTGAATTGGTTTACATAAAAGGTGAAAAGCAAAAAGACGCTGCTATTTTCCTCAACATAAGTTTAGAAAATGTAAAGGCAAGAGTTAGAAGAGCCAAGGAAATTTTAAAGCAAAAACTTAGTGAATGTTGCCAATATGAATTTGATAAGAACGGTAAATTAATTGGCGAACCTAATTGCGTAAAATGTAATACAGGCACAAAAATGGAATGGGGTTAATCTTAAAAAGATTAACCCCATTTTATTGTAATCATCGGCTATAGCTTAACTTTACGTTATTAATCATAGTATTCTTCGTTTCAAAGATAACCCTTTCATTTCTTTTGCTCGCCCAAAAGAAACGAAACAAAGAAAACGGCGCCTTATCCAAGGAATTTCTTCGACCATAAAGTCGAAAAATCGAAATCAAAACTCCGCGTCGCTCCGTACCTACGCTCCTGCTCTCGGAGCTTTTGATTACTATTCTGGGGATAAGGATTCTTTAATTACTGATTAAAACTATATTTTAAACCGCCCCTTAAATATTGAAAACTAATGCACAGATTAAATTGCATTGGCAATGATCTGCTCAAAAAGCTCTTGTTTTCCACTTAACTGCTTAGGCTCACCGTTAGATTTTCCTATTTCGCTGAGCTGCTCCAGAGTTAACTCTTTGTTCTCAAACTTGGCTCCGTTACCACTATCAAAGCTTTCGTATCGTTGCTTTCTAAGCTTTTGGTAGTCGGTGTTTTGTAAAATGTAATCTGCAGCAATAAGTCCGCGCGCGAATGTATCCATTCCCGAAATATGAGCGATAAATTTATCCTCCAAATCAGTAGAGTTTCTTCTTACTTTTGCATCAAAATTTATTCCTCCTCCCTGTAAGCCTCCCGCTTGAAGAATTACCAACATAGCTTCGGTAACCTCTTGAATATTTACTGGAAATTGGTCGGTATCCCAACCATTTTGGTAATCACCTCTGTTCGCATCAATGCTTCCTAACATACCATTATCCGCGGCTACTTGTAATTCATGTTCAAAAGTATGTCCGGCGAGGGTAGCATGGTTTACTTCAATATTCAGTTTAAAATCATCCTGCAAACCGTACTTATTTATAAATCCTAAAGAAGTTGCCGCATCAAAATCGTATTGATGCTTTGTAGGTTCCATAGGTTTCGGCTCTATTAAAAAGTTCCCTTTGAACCCTTGTTTTCTAGCATAATCCCTACAAATGGACAAGAAATTCCCCAAATGATCTAATTCTCTACCCATATCGGTATTTAAAAGGCTCATATAACCTTCTCTTCCACCCCAAAAAACGTAATTCTCTCCGCCAAGGGCAATAGTAGCATCAATTGCTATTTTAACTTGAGCACCAGCATGCGCTAAGACATCAAAATTTGGGTTGGTAGCTGCACCATTCATATAGCGTGGGTTACTGAACAAATTGGAAGTTCCCCACAACAGCTTAATTCCACTTTCTTTTTGTTTCTCCCTTGCATATGAAACCATTTGCTGGATACGGTCTTCGAACTCGCTTAACGAAGGAGCCTCATCTACCACGTCCACGTCGTGAAAGCAGTAATATGGAGTTCCCAACTTACTCATAAATTCAAAAGCGGCATCCATTTTATCTTTGGCTCTTTGAACAGGATCATCACTTTTATCCCACTCAAAAGTTTCGGTTGGTGCACCAAAAGGATCACCTCCTTTGTTGTTGAATGTGTGCCAATATGCAGTTGCAAAACGTAAATGCTCTTTCAAAGTTTTTCCCGCTACTACCTTATTCTCATCATACCATTTAAAGGCTAATGGATTATCACTTTCCCTGCCTTCATATTTTATTTTGTCTATATTCTTAAAGTAAGTTGATTTCATCTCTTCAGTTTTTATTTGTTTTTAATGTATTATTAAAACGGGCTAACTAATGCCGTTTTTCCAAGTTTCATATACTTTTCTGTATTCCTTAACCAAATCTGGGTCTGGTGTTGTACGTTCTACGCACTCTAATCCGCTAAAAGCGTCTTCTAGGCTGGAGAAGTATCCAAATCCGTAAGCGGCTCCTCTCGCGGCTCCCTCGCTTCCTGAGGTATTATACAATTCTAAAATAGTATTGGTGGTATTTACAAATATCTCCCTGAATATCGGGTTTAAAAACAGGTTTGCTTTTCCTGCTCTTACCACTTTTCCTTCTACACCAACGTTTCGCATGATTTCAAAACCGTAATTCAATGCAAAAACAATTCCTTCGCAAGCAGCACGCACCAAATCTTCTTTTTGATGAATGTTGAAATTCAATCCTTTTAGTCCTGAAAAGGCAGGTTTGTTATTAAAAATCCGTTCCACTCCATTTCCGAAAGGATAAAAAAGCAAGCCTTTCGCTCCTATTTCACTTTCTGAAGCCAAAGAATTCAGCTTTTCATAATCTATCAATTCTTTTTTGTCTTCGGAAAGGATTTTTCGCAACCATTGATACAAAATCCCCGAACCATTGATGCATACCATAACTCCATTCCGCTTAAAATTCTCTGCGTTATTTACATGAAGAAAGGTATTGATTCGGTTGTTTACGTCGTAATCATCGGTTTGACTCACTCCGTAAACCACTGCAGAAGTTCCCGCCGTGGCTGCAATTTCACCTGGATTGAGGGCATTAAGTGATAAAGCATTGTTGGGCTGATCTCCTGCGCGATACGTAATGTATACATCTTCGCAAAGTCCCAGTTCTTTTGCGACTTCTGGATTAATTTTTGCTTGTTTTCCAAAATTGGGAACGATTTCAGGAATAAGGGAACTTGGCAAATCCATTGCTTCAAGGACTTCAGTCGCCAAGCGGTTTTCCTTAAAATTCCATAAGGCTCCTTCTGATAATCCAGAAGTACTTATTTGGGCTACCCCAGACAATTTTGCGGCAATAAAATCACCAGGCAACATCATATATTTAGCTTTCGCCAGAATTTCAGGTTGGTTTTCTTTTACCCATTTTAGTTTGGAGGCAGTAAAATTTCCCGGACTGCCCAATATTTTTTCCTGACAGTCTTTAGCACCCATTTTTTCATAGGTTTCATCACCAATTTGAGCGGCCCGACTATCACACCAAATTATGGAAGAACGCACAGGAGCTAAGTTTTCATCCACCAGCACCAGTCCGTGCATTTGATAGGCAATCCCAACAGCTTGTATCTTTTTTACATCGACACCTTCTTCATTTCTTAACTTTACGATTCCATCCTTAACATATTGCCACCACATTTGAGGGTCTTGTTCGGCCCAACCGTCTTGGGGAGCATTTATTTCCAATTCAAAATCGGGCACGGTTACCGATGCCACAGATTTTCCCGCTTCAGCATCTAAAACCGATAGTTTAATTGATGAACTCCCTAAATCTATTCCTAAAAAATACATAGTTCCGATATAAAAAAAGCTATTCAGAAAACAACTTATGGTAAATATGACTACAATACTAATTAATTATTTTATCTTTATCAAAGTTTTACGTGTAAAACCACCAAAAGTTGTACTAAGTTTAGTGAAAACAGCTATATATAAATAATTTCGTATCTATGCATAAATATCACCTACCGTACAAATGATCAAGAAATTCATCGATAGAGAGTCGGGAAAAATCACCGAACAAAAAGTAATGAATGCCATTACAATTGACTGCGTTATTTTTGGTTTTAACGAAGGTAAATTGGAAGTCTTATTGGTTGAGCATGCCGAAGGAATAAGCAAAGGACAATGGGGTCTTCCCGGAGGATGGATAAAAGAAGATGAAAGTATCGATGCAGCTGCCAATAGATTATTGTTTGAGCTTACAGGTATAGCGGATGTGTATTTGGAGCAACTTAAAGCTTTTGGCGATCCAGAGCGATTCCCTCTCGGCCGGGTAATTACCGTTGGTTATTACGCTTTGATAAAAAAAGATGACTACGATGTAAAAGCTGGATTTACTGCTTCCGACGCTAAATGGTACCAACTTGATGAAATCCCCGAACTTATTTATGATCACCGGGAAATTCTTGATTACAGCTTGAATCAATTGAAAAACAGAGTGCGACAAGCACCAATCGGTTTCAATTTGCTTCCTGAAAAATTTACATTGCTGCAATTGATGCAACTCTATCAGGAAATCTTAAATGTTGAATTGGACAAACCGAACTTCCGAAGAAAAATTTTAAAAATGAAATTGTTGGTAGATCTAAAGGAAAAACAAAAAGACGTTTCCCATCGAGCTGCCAAACTCTACAAGTTTGATCCCGCCATATATGAAAAGCTTACCCAAAAGGGCTTTAATTTTGAGCTATAAAATCTAGAGTTACTCAAAAGCTTATTCCTTTAACTCACCATTTTCCACATACCAATATTGCCACTCACCACCATTAGCTGTTTTCCAATCGTTAAGATTGAAGGTGTGGTTACCGTCATTAGTACCTTTTACAGAATATACTTTTAGTGCTTTGTTATTTTTATTCCATTCCAAAGGTTCCCCATCTTCACAAACTTCTGGTACATTGTTTTCAATTTCTGGATTTGGTTGAATAAAATACGCGTTATCATCATAATCAGGTGCTCCCCCATAAATGGTAGCCAAACCCTTTTCATCAATACAAACAGAGGTATATTCATCACAGGCAATTCCTTTTGCCCTAATTCCATAATCCTTAACCATTCGCGCTAAAAATGTCACATGGCGCCCTTTTCGATCTGGATTATCATAGTGCGTGTCGGTAATAACATCGGTCAAATAATCATTTTGGATGAATGTTGAATTACTTATAGTAACATAATTATCGTAAGGATTTCTTAGCGCTTCGTTTGAAGTCACAGACCCATTCTGGGCAGTATAATAGAATTTACCCTGGATTGCCATTCCGGCACTTGTACCCCCAATAACAATATTGCGATTGTTAATACCATTGTTTATGGCCGTCGCCACCGGTGTATTTCTCCAAAAGGAAATATAATCCCATTGGTCACCACCAGCAAACCAAATGGCTTCTGCTTTGTTTATTTTATTCAGCACATTTTGGTCTGAACTGGAATTGCCATTATGAAAAACAATGGTTTCCACAGAATTGAGATTTACACCCAAATCAGAATAAAAGTAATCATTGTAGCCATCGTCTCCAGAGGTTCTTAAAACCAAAACGTCACCACCTTTTGCGCGGTTTAAGAACCATTTCATGGCATTATCATCTTCTGTAGCACCACCCATTAAGCAGACTCCTCCTTGGGGACTTGTAGTCTTATCGTTGGTGCTTCCAACTTTATAGGATGTGTAATTGTTGGAAGTCGTAGCAAAGGCCGGGTTTAAAGTTGCTTCTTCGGTTTGCTCTTCGGAACAAGAGCAGATTACAATACATAAAAAGGCAAGCGTAACATTTAAGAATGATTTCATAATGTAAGATTTAAAAGGTTAATAAAAATGTGTACAGATTTTCTAACAACTCATAAGAGCGTTGGTTAAAATCTGAAACTGAAAAATCCAGTCTTATTTGAAAAATTTAGTAGGAATGTTTAGTTCCCATAAAACCTATCTTATTTTATTTATCGCTTACCCGTTCCAAGAGAAGCTTATTCCTTTAACTCACCATTTTCCACATACCAATATTGCCACTCACCTCCATTAGCTGTTTGCCAATCGTTAAGATTGAAGGTGTGGTTACCGTCATTGGTGCCTTTTACTGCATATACTTTTAATGCTTTGCTATTTTTATTCCATTCCAAAGGTTCCCCATCTTCACAAACCTCTGGTGCATTGTTTTCAATTTCTGGATTTGGTTGAATAAAATAAGCGTTGTCATCATAATCAGGTGCTCCTCCATAGATGGTAGCCAAACCCTTTTCATCAATACATACAGACGTATATTCATCGCATGCGATTCCTTTTCCTGCAACACCGTTATCTTTACGAATTCTTGCAAGAAAAGCTACGTGACGACCCTTCCGATCAGGATTGTCATAATGGGTATCGGTAATTACTTCAGCAAGAATTTTATTATCTATAAATTCTTCGTTTCCAATTGTCATATCCTGATTATAAGGATTCATCAACGCTTCATCTGATTTTACCGACCCTCGTTGTGCCGAATAATAAAACCCTCCTTGAATGGCCATTCCGGCGCTGGTACCGCCAATAACTATATTTCTTTCCGTAATGGCTTTATTAATGAGTTCCGCTACTTTTGTGTCTCTCCAAAACGAAACATAATCCCATTGATCACCGCCTGCAAACCAAATGGCTTCTGCATTGTTAATTTGCGTATGTAGATAATCATCATCGCTAGCTTTTGCATTCTTGCAAACAATGGTTTCTACAGAGTTTAGATCGACTCCTAACTCTGAAAACATGTAGTTGTTATAGCCGTCACTTCCAGAAGTACGCAACACCAAAACATCACCACCATCGGCACGGTTTAAAAACCATTTCATGGCACGGTCGTTTTCTGTCGCGCCTCCCATTAGGCAAATTCCTCCTTTCGGCGTCGTTTTTTTATCAGTTTCACTTCCCGTAACATACGACACATAATCTTTTGATGCTACCGGCGGATCCGGTTCTGGAGTCGTTTGTGTTTCGTCTTCTCCTCCTGAAGAGCAGGAAATAACTAAAATTCCTATCATTAAAAACATCATTCTTAAATAATCCATCTTCATATTGTTTTAAATTAATTTTTTATTCGAATATCCGTAATCTGTCTTACTTAATTTACTTTCTCCTCGAGCGCAGTCGAGAGGTAATCTAGGCTTCAAGCATGTAAAATGTGGTCTCGACTGCGCTCGACCTGACATTTATATTCCTATTTATGAGTCATTAAAGTAGTTCAGTTTTTTAAAAATCACCAACTAAATAATAGTAGCGGTGGCAACATCAACAGCATTGCAACTATAACCAACAATATGAAAATTGGTAAAATCCACTGTAACCATTTGTTGTATGGGATTTTTGCAATAGACAAAGCGCCCATGGTAACCCCGCTGGTTGGCACAATTACATTTGTTAATCCGTCCCCCATTTGAAAAGCCAGCACAGCTACTTGCCTACTCACACCAATTAAATCGCTTAAAGGAGCAATAATGGGCATTGTTAAAGCTGCCTGTCCCGAACCAGAAGGAATAAAAAAGTTTAAGCAACATTGAAAAACAAACATCAATTCTGCAGAAACAAATTTGGGCATATTTCCTGCGACCAAAGCGACTTCATTTAAAATAGTGTCTATAATCTTTCCATCTTGAGCTATGACCAATAATCCTTTTGCCAAGCCGATGACCAAGGCGGCCGTCATCATTTCTTTGGCACCATCAATAAAAACGGCAATTGCTTTGTTAATTGGAATTTTAAAAATAAAGGCTGAAACCATTGCAAGTCCAATAAACAAGCCCGCTATTTCATTGATATACCATTCAAAATAAACCACTCCAATGATGAGCAAAACCAACGCAAGAAAAAAAGTAATCAATATCAATTTTCTTGACGAATTCAATTCAGGGAAATCAGCAGTTTCGTAATTTTCTTCTTCTTGGTTTTCCTGATTTATTAGCAAACTATTCTTCGGATCTTTATCCAACTTAGCAGCATAACGAACAATGGCAATGCATGCAATGGAAGTTAAAATAACCCACACTATTAATCGGTATTCAATTCCGCTAAAAATTGCAATTTGAGCTATACTCTGTGCAATACCAATGGTAAACGGATTTGTAATTGCGCCCGCAAAACCAACACCCGTTCCCAAAACTGGAATGGCTGTTCCCAATAAAGCATCATAGCCCATCGCTTTTGCTAGAGGAATGGTAATTAAAATAAACACCAATACTTCTTCACTCATCCCAAAAGTAGCTCCCGCTAAGGAAAACAATGCGGTAATTCCTGCTAAGATTGCTTTTTTATATTGTGGATATTTCTTTCCGAAGGTGATTATTCGGTACAAGCCTGCATTTATAGCGCCCGTGTAAGTAATTACTGAAAATGCACCCCCTACCAAGAATACAAATGCAATTACAAAGGATGCAGCATTAAAACCTTTAATGGGAGCCGTTAAAAAAGCGGCAATTCCCTGCGGTTTAGGGGCAACTTCTTTGTAAGAACCCGCTACAATCACTTCTCTTCCATCAACTACAGCCGTATCAAATTCTCCGGCTGGAACAATCCATGTAAGTGCAATAAAAAAAAGACTTATCACAAGAATAATGGTAATCGTGTCTGGAAATTTCTTTAGTTGCATTTGTGCACTATTTAGTGGTTTCTTAAACTGAATTTTTTTCCTGGCAAAACTACTTGGGTTTGAAGGGAATCACCACCCAGTAGTCCGTTCTGTTTCTGAATTTTAGTAGCCTTGTTTTTTACTACAATCACTTGGGATTTCCCAGCTACCGTGGCAGAGTCGCCTTCCACAATAATTGCGGTAGACTCATCTATCCCTATGGCTGTTTCCCGTGGATGCTCCAACGCTACACTTAGCAAACGGTTCATACGCATACGCTGAATAAAATGCTGATCGATAATTGCATTTTCCAAAAGTCCCAATCCTTCTACAATCTCAATATTATCTGCCTCAATGGTTTTGAAGTCACCCGTGTATTCTGGATGTTTAAACTCATCTCCAGTAATCATTTTTTTACTCATTACTGCTGCGCCTGCACTCGTTCCTGCAATGATACCCCCTTTCTCATAAGCCGATTTTATTGCTTTTTGAATAGGCGTATTTAGTGTCACATCCATAAACTTAGTTTGGTCGCCGCCAGAAATATAAATGAGCTTTGCCTGTTCTAGAGAGTCAATCCAATTTGGATTATTATTTTCTTTCTGAAAATTGTATCCCTTTATTTTTTCTTCGGAAATGCCTAACTCTAAAAATTGTTTAGAAGCATAATACACCGCAGAATCCGGTTCGCTGCTAGACATAGGAAGAATCACCAAATAATCTTCCGAAGTAAAATCACTAACAGTAAGAAGCTTTCGAATCAACTCAGGAGGTCTTTTACCACCACCGATAATGAATAGCTTTCCTTTTGCAGTATTTTCAACTTTCAATTTTTCATCAGCTAGCGTTTCATTTAAATCTGCTTTTTTACTTTCACAGCTAAAAAAAACAAAACACAATAAAAGTACTCTAAACCATTTTGAGAGTTTCATAATTTGCTTTTTAAGTTTTATTCTTCATCATCCCAGATGAAAACTTTCTTATCGGAATCTGTTACAAAACCACGATACATCCCGCCGGAATTGTACGGCATTGTAAAGCCACCATTTTTATCCACGGCTATGAGTCCGCCTTCACCACCCATTTTTCCCTGGTGTTCATGAATGGCGATTTTAGACGCTTCTTCCAAAGAAAGTTGTCCGTATTCCATTAAGTTGGAAACTGTGGAGGCAACTGTAGCCCGAATAAAAAACTCGCCAATTCCCGTACAAGAAACGGCACAAGTTTTATTATTGGCATAAGTACCGCATCCTATAATTGCTGTGTCTCCAACACGTCCATCTAATTTATTGGTCATTCCTCCCGTAGAAGTTGCCGAGGCTACATTTCCATCAGAATCAATTGCTACTGCACCTACGGTTCCCATTTTTAGGTTTGAATGATCCAGAAAAATGGCATCTTCTGATAATTCCTTCGCCTGCTCCCATTGTTTCTTTCTGAAATCGTTGTCAAAATACTGGTTTTCTACCATTTCACAACCTAATTTTTCAGCAAAAACATCGGCATTTGTTCCAGACATCATAACCACATCTTTATTTTTCAAAAGTTCCTTGGCAAACAACACCGGATTTTTAACCCGTTCGCTATTAGCTACCGCACCTGCTTGTAAAGTGGCTCCTTCCATTACGGAAGCTTCCAAGAAATGTTTTCCGCTTCTAGCATATACAGACCCTTTTCCTGCATTAAAATAGGCGCTGTTTTCCAAAGCCTCAACCGCAGCGCAAACCGCATCTACGGCGCTTCCTCCTTTTTCAAGGATTTTTTCTCCTGCCGTAAGGCTCTTTTTCAGATCTTTCACGATTGCTTTTTTCTCTTTATCGGAAAGTTCCTCTTTACTTATCACTCCTGCACCACCATGTATGCACAACGAAAATTTTTGCTTTTTACTCATTCTAAATATTATAATTCAACTCAATAAGACGTTCAACGTCCACGATCCATCCTACCACTAAACAAGCAACGTAGGCTGTGTCTTTTATGAGGGATTAATAAGAAAAGAATCAAAAACGAATTTTAATTCTCTAAACGATGTTTTAAGTCGGGAAAGCCTTTTACGAAACATGAAACTAAAAGGCTTCCCGACTATAGGTTTGGGGTGGGTATCTAGTACCCAGGATTTTGAACAATGACTCCTCCGGAAATAGCAACTTCCGATTGGGGGATTGGATACACCGTTCTAAAAGATTCGATCCCTAAAATTTCTTCTGCCTTTTCCAAACGCACAACATCAAACCAGCGGTGCCCTTCAAAAGCTAATTCTCTTGCTCTTTCTTCCAAAAGAACATCTACAAAGGCATCGTAATTTGGTGCATCGGCAGCTGTAATAGGCATGCCTGGCAGCGATCTTGTGCGCACCATGTTTAGGGTTTCGATAGCATCGGTTAAGTTATTGGGTGTTTGTCTTGCTTGCGCTTCTGCTTTTATTAAATAAATTTCAGATAGTTTTATTAGAATTGCGTTGGCACTTACTTCACCATCATTGGTCCCGTATTTATCTACAAAAACTACTCTTCCATCGTCGTAATATTTATCACCCCTCGGATCGTCGTCATCTGCCATATTCACATAGAAATCATCATAGCTAGCAGAAATTTCTGGTGTTCCAATAGACAAAAATGATGTAAGGCTATTCCCGTCGGTATCTAAAAATTGAAGTTCCAAAATAGCTTCCAAAGAACCTTCAACGTCATAAATATCATTGTAATCTCTATTTAAATCATAATCCCCATTACTAATTACCGCATCGGCGTATTGCTCGGCCATGGCATATTCCCCTTGGTATAAATACACTCTCGCCAATAACGCTTCGGCTGCTGCTTTTGAAGCAAAAAATCTGTTATCGCTATAGTCCAACATATCGATTGCCATCAAAAGGTCTGAAATAATTTGTTGATACGCTTCTGATACGGAGGCTCTTGGAATTGTTAAAGCTTCGTCTGCACCAATGTAATTAGTGAAGACAGGTATACCAAATTCAGAATTCATATCCGTAAATTGTCCAAATTGACGTAATGCATCAAAAAGACCTAATGCTCTCAAAAAATGACCGGAACCAATAGCATTGGCATCGTCTATTTGTAATTCTTCAGCTTTATTTAGAATTAAATTACTAGCATTTACAACCGCATACGCATCAATCCAAGCACTTTCAATGTAAAGGTTTGTAGTAGGAATTTTTGCATTTTCTAATTCGATAAAACGCTCGCGAAAACCAGAAGCATCTCCTATACCTCCCGTAACGGCGTGGACCAATGTAAATTCTCCGCCGTAATAGGTTCCGCTCTGTAGAATGTCATACAATCCTACAACGGCAGAATTCAATGAAATCTGATCTGTTATTGCCTCTTCAGAAGGCACTTCGTCATCTAGATTTACCTCTAAAACCTCACTACAACTCTGCAGTGAAACAAAAAGGCATATTGCTGTAGCTAAAAGCCAAATATTTATCTTTTGCATCTTTATAAAATTCAGTAGTTATTAAAATGATGTATTTAAACCAATGGTAATAGTTCTTGCCTGCCCTAAGGTTCCAAAATCTTCACCTTGTAATACATTCAAATCCCCTTGACTGGCCGTATTGGTAGAAACTTCCGGATCAAAACCTAAGTAATCGGTAATGGTAAATACATTTTGACCTTGTACATAAAGCAATAAGTTGCTTAAGCCGAGTTTATCTGAAATGTTCTTCGGAATGTTATACCCTAAACGTAAGGTCTTTAAGCGGATGTAGTCCCCATCTTCCAAAAACTGCGAACTGAAACGTTGTAATTGTCCAGCTTCCGTTGAAGGTCTAGGAACATCTGTAATTTGACCTGGCTCTCTCCAGTAATTATTATACACACGCTCGCTTATGTTGGCATAAGGAATACCACTTCTGGTGAAACCAAAGTTGTCGTAAACGTGTCTACTTTGATTAAATATTTTATTTCCTCCTGAAAACTGAAAGTTAGCAGTTAGGCTAAATCCTTTATAGGAGAAATTGTTTGTCCATCCACCAAAATAACTTGGTAGCGCGCTTCCCGCAATTTGTCTGTCGTCAAAATCAATTTCTCCATCACCATTAACATCGGTAAACAAGGCATCCCCTGTTTGAGGATCAACCCCATTGTATTCTATTAAAAACAAAGTACTTACTGCTTCACCTTCCTTTAAAATATGGTTTCTTCCTATTATTTCACCGTCATTTAACAGGCTTTTAATCTCATTATCCAAGAACGAAATATTAAACCCTGTATTCCAGTTGAAGCCATCACCCTCAATCACACCTGCATTTACACTGAATTCAAAACCTGTATTCTGAATTTCACCAATGTTTTTAAATACGGAACCAAAACCTGTTAACCCAGATACATTAGCACTCAGCAACAAATCTTCTGTTTGCTTATTAAAATAATCCGCTGTAAAGCTTACGCGTTGATTGAACATTCCAAAGTCTAAACCAACGTTAAACTGCTTGGTTTGCTCCCACCCTAAATCACTATTTTGTAATCGATTTGGCGCGGTACCTGGCGTACCATCGTAGTTTGCGTTTAAGGAGTAAGTTCCTACCCAGTTTGAAGAAATTTCTTGGTTTCCGGTAATACCGTAACTAGCTCTAAACTTCAAATTTGAAATGCTTTCTACATCAAAAAAGTCTTCTTGATTCAATCGCCAAGCTACAGATCCCGATGGGAAATAACCGTACTGATTGTCTTCTCCAAAACGGGAAGAACCATCCGCTCTTAATGTAAATGAGAAAATATAACGGTTATCAAACGTGTAATTTGTTCTTCCGAAGAAAGACTGCAATCCGAATTGATTTTTCCCCGAGGTACTTGTTAAAATAGTTCCCGCTGCAGAAATACTGGCTGTGTTATTCGTTGCAAAACCAACTCCTGATTGATCTGAAAATTGTGCTTTTGTTTCTTGCAATGTCCAACCTGCTGTAAGATCAAATGCATGAACACCACCAAATATTTTATTGTAATTCAACGTATTTTCCCACTGCCAAGTAGTTTCTTCATACGTTGCAAATATAGCCTCTCCATTAGGCGCTTTGTTGGATCCTACCGGCACAAAAGATTCTTCTACAAAATTAGAATACTCCAATGAAAAAGCGGATCTAAATGTTAAGTCTGGAACCAAATCCCATTCTATAAAATTAGATGACTGTATACGAGTACTTCTAGAAGTATTTACATACTCTTCTGCAATGTAAACTGGGTTTTCCAACGGCCACCATGTATTGTAATCAAAAGGATTGGTGTAATTTCCGTCCTCATCAAAAATAGGAGCCGTTGGATCCCACCCTTGAGCGTTGGTAATCACCCCAAATTCATCATTTTCATTGATTGTTCTTTCATGGTCACCTCTACTGATAAAAGTCGTGGTTCCAACTTTTAAGTTGTCGCTAATTTTATGATCAAGATTTATTCTTGAACTCAATCTCTTAAATCCTTGTCCGATTTGAATCCCTTCCTGATCGAAATAGTTTCCACTTAAATAGAATTTTGTTTTTTCAGAACCTCCACTTACACTTACGTCCAGGTTTTGGGTAATTCCGGTTCTTAAAATTTCATCATAAATATCAGTGTTCACTCCATTTGAAGTATCAATCCAATCGAAGTAATCTGGTCCCAAGCCGTCAAATTCCGCAGCTGTATTAAAAAACTCCTTGAACTTAGTACTGTTCACCATTTCTGGAGTATTTGTTATTGTTGAGAAACCAGTATAATACCCAACATCTACCGAAGTTTTTCCTTGCGAACCTCTTTTAGTTTTTATCAAAATAACTCCATTCGCTCCTCTAGAACCATAAATGGAAGCAGCAGCAGCATCTTTAAGAATGGTTATCGATTCAATATCACTAGGGCTAATATCTGCGATTGGGTTGGCTGGCTGAATATTGCTATTTAAAGCAGAATTATTTCGGGAAACCAGCGGCACCCCATCTACAATAAATAAAGGCTGACTACTCGCTGAAATAGAGGACACCCCACGGATATTTACATTTACGGCAGCACCGGGCGTTGCCGAGGAAGCTGCAATATTAACCCCCGGCGTCTGTCCTTGAATAGTATTTTCAAAACTGGATGTCGGTATTTTAGCAACATCATCATTTTTTATAGTTTGAATACTACTACTAACGTCTTTTTCCGATTGGGTACCATACCCAACCACAACAACTTCATCAAGCACTTCTCCCTGACTCAGAGAAATTTGATATTCATTTTTTTCAGTAAGGGTTACAGTTTTAGATTCATAACCAATATAAGATACCTCCAACGAAGTGGTGGTTTCAGGAACATCGATAGAAAAATTACCATCGAAATCGGTTACAACACCTTGAGTTGAATTAGGAACTACAACATTGGCTCCCAATAAAGGTTCTTGTGTGTCTTGATCCACAACAGAGCCCGTAATGACGCGTTGCGAATACGATGCCGTTACTACAAAACACATCAACAAACAAATAATTAAATAATTTGGTAGTTTCATTTTAAGATAGTTTGATTAAAATTTAGATATAATACTAGAACATGCGTCGTTCAGAATAGAACATGCATATAGAACAATAAGTCGATTGGCGCTTTTGTAAAAAAGCACTTTACGAGACTTAAGAAAGAATGTTTTTAACAGTCAAAAATTGGCTGAAGACCTTTTAATGTAAGCGACTTACATAAAAGGTTTGGTGTGGTTGCGTAATTTAAATTGGTGCGATACATATAAAAATGGTATTACAACAAAGAGTGAATTTAAGTTAAGGGAAAACGCCGAACTAAAACAATCGGCAAAATTTGCTAGGGGTAAAAGAAAATCCCTAACAATCAAAAATAGGCTGCAACCCCTGAAGAGAAAGTGGCTTGCAATGCGTAACAGTATGTACTAGACCTATTTCCAAAATCTTTTAGATGTTAAAATTTTTACTAAAAATAGGCAAAATTTATTAAATCACAACAAAAATTTAACTTTTCAACTCGTTTTTATTAATATTTAATTAACGGACCGCTTAATTTGTACACTTCGGAATTATAGCTTTTTAATTTGATAAGTTGATAATTTGGTTATTTGATTGCTTACTGAAAACGAGCGTTCTAGCAGTTATAAATACATGACACCTCTTAAGCTTCGATTTATAAGTTTCAAAGCACAACTTTTAGAACGCTTAAACTTCCACTTATTAAACCGTTCAAACTTGACATATTCTTAAAAAACAATTATGCAAACCAACCAAAAATACAGTTGTACGCGTAAAGACTTCGACTTATCTTTGCAGACTGAAAAACAACGTATATAATGATTAAGATTACTTTACCCGACGGATCGGTTAAGGAGTTTGAAAAAAATGCAACTCCAATGGATGTGGCAAAAAGCATTAGCGAAGGTTTAGCCCGCAATGTAATTTCTGCAAACTTTAATGGCACCAAAGTAGAAACGGTAACCCCATTAACCACCGACGGAAGTCTTACGCTTTATACGTGGAACGATGACGAAGGGAAACAGGCCTTTTGGCACTCTACTTCCCACATTATGGCACAAGCCCTTGAGGAATTGTACCCTGGAGTAAAACTTACTATTGGACCGTCTATTGACAATGGTTTTTATTATGATGTAGATTTAGGGGAGCATAGTATTTCTGAAAAGGATTTTTCTGCCATTGAAGCTAAAATGCTGGAAATCGCTCGTGGAAAACATGATTATAAGATGCGCGCTGTCACCAAAGCAGAGGCACTAGATTTCTATAAAAAACAAGGGAACGAATTCAAGGTGGAACTTATTGAAAACCTTGAAGACGGAACTATTACCTTTTGCGACCATGATACGTTTACGGATCTTTGTCGCGGAGGGCACATCCCGAATACAGGAATCGTAAAAGCGATCAAATTACTGTCGGTTGCTGGTGCGTACTGGCGTGGTGATGAAAACAAACCGCAGCTTACCCGTATTTATGGGATTTCCTTTCCGAAGCAAAAAGATTTAAAAGAATATCTAGAGCTTTTAGAAGAAGCAAAAAAGCGTGACCACAGAAAGCTTGGAAAAGAATTGGAACTTTTCACATTTTCTCAAAAAGTAGGTCAAGGCTTACCTTTATGGCTACCAAAAGGCGCCGCTTTACGCGAACGTTTGGAGAACTTTTTAAAGAAAGCCCAGAAAAAAGCAGGTTATGAACAAGTAGTTTCACCGCATATCGGTCAAAAAGAGCTGTATGTAACCTCCGGACATTATGCCAAATATGGGGAAGATAGTTTTCAACCTATCCACACTCCAAAAATGGACGAAGAGTTTTTACTGAAACCAATGAACTGTCCGCATCACTGCGAAATTTACAATGCACGTCCATGGAGTTATAAAGAATTACCGAAGAGATATGCAGAATTCGGTACCGTTTATCGTTATGAGCAAAGTGGGGAGTTACACGGACTAACAAGGGTTCGCGGATTCACACAAGACGATGCCCATATTTTCTGTACACCGGACCAATTGGATGAAGAGTTTAAAAACGTTATCGACTTAGTATTGTATGTTTTCGGTTCTTTAGGTTTTGAAAACTTTACGGCACAAGTATCGCTGAGAGATCCTGAAAACCCCGATAAATACATTGGTAAGGATGAGAATTGGGAGAAAGCAGAAAATGCCATTCTTTCCGCAGCAAAAGAGAAAGGTCTAAATTATGTAATTGAAACTGGCGAAGCAGCTTTCTACGGTCCGAAATTAGACTTTATGGTGAAAGATGCCCTTGGCAGAAGTTGGCAGCTGGGAACCATTCAGGTAGATTACAATTTACCAGAACGTTTCGACTTAAACTACAAAGGAAGCGACGATAAGTTGCACCGACCTGTAATGATACACCGTGCGCCGTTTGGCAGCATGGAGCGCTTTATTGCTATACTTTTGGAGCACACCGCAGGAAACTTCCCATTGTGGCTCATGCCAGAGCAGGCTATTATATTGTCTATCAGTGAGAAATATGAAAAATATGCCGAAAAAGTTTTAAATTTATTGGAAAATGACGAAATTCGCGCCCTCGTAGATAACAGAAACGAAACCATCGGTAAGAAAATACGGGACGCAGAGATGAAGAAAATCCCGTATATGCTGATTGTAGGGGAGCAAGAAGAAAAAGATGGTACTATTTCTGTAAGGAAACACGGAGAAGGCGACATAGGAACTATATCAATAAATGAGTTCTCAGATTTGATAAATTCAGAAATCAATCGTACATTAAAGAAGTTTTGATATATTAAATAAAGTTTAATTAAAATTTATAAGCCATAGCAATTAAAAGATTTAACAGAAACGCTCAAAGAAGAGAGATAAAAAACCCACACAGAACCAATAGGGAAATCCGTGTGCCAGAAGTTAGACTGGTAGGGGATAATGTGGAAATGGATGTTTACCCAACCAAAGTAGCTTTAGCAAAAGCTGAAGAACTGGGTTTGGATCTTGTTGAGATTTCACCCAATGCTAAACCCCCTGTTTGTAAGGTAATGGACTATAAAAAGTTCCTTTACGAGCAGAAAAAACGGGAGAAAGCAATGAAGGCGAAAGCCTCTAAAGTAGTTGTAAAAGAGATTCGTTTTGGGCCAAATACAGACGATCATGACTACGAATTCAAAAAGAAACACGCAGAGAAGTTCTTGAAAGAAGGCGCTAAATTAAAAGCCTATGTATTCTTTAAAGGACGCTCGATTGTTTATAAAGATAAAGGAGAAATCCTGTTGCTTCGTTTAGCATCAGAATTGGAAGATATCGGAAAAGTGGAACAAATGCCTAAATTGGAAGGTAAGCGTATGACTATGTTCATCGCTCCTAAGAAAACCAAATAAAGCACAAAGTCAAAAGTACAAAGTTAAAAGTACGAGGTACGAAGTTTTACTATCCAAAGGAATAAAAAAGAATAAGCGAGATAATTAATAAATATTAGGATTATGCCTAAACAGAAAACAAAATCCAGTGCCAAAAAGCGTTTTAAGCTTACAGGAACTGGTAAAATTAAAAGAAAGCACGCTTTTAAAAGTCACATCTTAACAAAGAAGTCTAAAAAGCGTAAGCTAGCCCTTACTCACTCTACCTTAGTAGACAAAGCAGATGAGGGAAGTATCAAAGAACAATTACGTTTAAAGTAATCAGTTCTTTAGGTTCAATTTAAATTGTTTAACCCTGGAGTCAGGCCACACAGAAAGTAAAAAGTTGTGAAACAAAGTGTCGATTTTTCGACCGCCTGCTACAAAAAAGTAAAATTATGCCAAGATCAGTAAATTCAGTAGCTTCACGCGCAAGAAGAAAAAAGGTGATGAAGCAAGCAAAAGGTTACTACGGAAGACGTAAAAACGTTTGGACAGTAGCCAAAAATGCGGTTGAAAAAGCGATGCAATACTCGTACAGAGACCGTAGAAATAAGAAAAGAACGTTCCGCGCTTTGTGGATTACCCGTATTAATGCAGGTGCCAGATTGCACGGTTTGTCTTACTCTCAGTTTATGGGGAAAGTAAAAGCTGCAGATATCGAACTTAACCGTAAGGTTTTAGCCGATTTAGCAATGAACCACCCAGAAGCTTTTAAAGCAATCGTTGAGAAAGTAAAATAAGCTCCCATTTAGTGAGTTAACGTTTAACAATATATTATCCGCTTATAAAAATCCGGTCTTTTTTAAGATCGGATTTTTTTTATACCATTTGTGCTTAGAATTTACTGTAAAAGAAAATGATATTTTTTTCTTTATAGGAATTAGAAAAATAAAGCATAGCCTTAGTTACGGTTTCTTTTTATAATGAACTAGAAAGGAAAAAAAAGTGTTTTATTACGGTAAATTCTAATCATAAGTGGTATTACTTGGGCGTTCCCCAAGTCCGCTATCGCTTCCTCGGGTCGCGCTTTCCGCGCTACACGGTAGCTTGCTGCAATCGCTAACGCAAGGCAGAACCAAGAAACAAGAACAAAGAGCAAAGAACAAAGAACAAAGAATAAGGAAGCGCGAACCAGCACCCAACATCTAAAAGAAAAACAACCTCATCCTAACAAACAATTAACGTCAAATTAGCGTATAAACATTACATTTGCAGCTTATTATTTTTAAATATGGATTTATCTAAAGTAAAATTGGTAGTAACCGATATGGATGGCACCCTGCTTAATAGCAAAGGGGAAGTAAGCAATGATTTTTTTGAATTGTTTAAAAAATTACGCCAAAACAACATCCATTTCGCTGCAGCAAGCGGAAGGCAATACAATAGTATTATCAATAAGCTTAAAACCATTTCTGATGATATCACTGTAATCGCTGAGAATGGCGGACTAGCAAAACAGGGAAATGAGGAATTACTGGTTACCAATTTACCTGCAGAACGCACCGATGAGCTAATTGCCCTACTTCGTGATATTGAGGATGTATTTGTCGTTTTATGCGGCACATCAACCTCTTACATCGAAACGAAAGACAAAGGCTTTATCGATTTTTTTAATGAATTCTACACATCTTATGAATTGGTAGAAGACCTTACCAGTGTTGATAAAAAAGAACTAGTAAAAATCGCGGTGTACCATTTTGAAAGTTCTGAAGATTACATTTATCCTTCCGTAAAGCACCTCGAAGATTCGTTACAAGTAAAAGTATCAGGAAAAAACTGGTTAGACCTTTCGCATCCCAATGCAAATAAAGGGTATGCCTTAAAATTACTTCAGGAGAAATTAGGGGTTACCAAAGAAGAAACAATGGTTTTTGGAGATTATAACAACGATTTGGAAATGCTGGAACTGGCAGATTTTAGCTACGCCATGAAAAATGCTCATCCAAACGTGGTTAAAACAGCAAAATACCAAACAAAAAGCAACGATGAAAACGGAGTTGAATATATCCTTAATCAACTTATCGAAGCGAAAGAAGCGTAACGCTTAATTCCCGAAAGCAGTAATCACCACCTTTCTAGCACCTCCATGATCACGGTGTTCGCAAAGATAGATTCCTTGCCACGTACCTAAGTTCAGGCGCCCATTGGAAATGGGAATTTGGACAGAAGCCCCCATTAAAGATGCTTTTATGTGTGCTGGCATATCGTCGGGTCCTTCATAAGTGTGGATATAGTAAGGCGCATTTTCGGGAACCATTTGGTTCATGTGGCTTTCAAAATCGGTGCGTACGGTAGGATCTGCGTTTTCGTTTACCGTAAGACTGGCAGAGGTATGTTTAATAAAAACCTGTAACTGACCAACAGTAATATTTTTTATTTCGGGAAATGCCCGAAGTATCTCGTCTGTAATGAGGTGAAACCCTCTTTTTTGCGCTTTTAGCCTTATTTCTGTTTGATAAAATTCCATAGAGCAAAGTTGATGTTCTTCTTCAATATTTCCAAATTGAGAATAGCATGATAACGATTATCCTAAATAAAACTCTATTTAAAATAAGAAAGCTGCCCTAAAAATGGGCAGCCTTCAACTTTAAGCAAGCTAACTATCTACTTAAAAAGTCAATTCTGATTGTCAAAACATTGGTGTGTTTGTTTTCCAATCAAAAGATAATTTACTCGATTAAAATTTTGGTGGTATGCTTTTCCCCAGTGGATTGGGAAATAACGGTAACAATATAGATTCCAGGATTCAGTTTACTTACATTCAAGGCCTGTTCTCCGTTTACATTTTCTTGCGAAATTGCTGGTTTTCCACTGAGATCATAAATGGTTACGTGTATTCTATCTTCAGAAGAAATGGTTAAAACACCGTCTTTTACCGGATTTGGATACATAAATATCCCATCGGCAATCGTTTCTTCTTCATTCTCTAATACCAAAACTTCTTCGGTTGTTTCAGAACTGCTTCTTGCGCTGGAAGCATTACAGCTACGCGAACCAAAATCGAAATTACCGTTGGTAAATAGTTTATCTGGAACGCTTTGGCAGCAATCGGAGTTCTCCGTAGCTTCCGTTTCTGTTTGCAATCGGTTTCCGCAGACTTCAATCCAATCAACTGTTAAGTTTTTATCGCTGCAGCCTGTTTCAGGATTATCATTATTCGTAAAGTGAACGGATATACTTCCGCTGGTAAAACCACTGTAAGTATAATTAGCGAAAGAAGTTCCCACATTTTGCCAGGATTTTACTACTTGTCCATTAACACGTAACTCCATATCTTCAATCCCACAATCGCCGGCGGCACGAATTACAATATCTCCACTTGGCGGTGTTACCGTAGCGGGTTCGTAAGACCATCGGGTCCAATCGCCTGTATACGAACTTGGTCGCAATTCTACATCGGAGACCGCGTTCCCGTTTTGTGGACGGATATATTTTTGGGAATCCCTGTTTTTCAAATAAAAATTAGTGTTATCCGGAGACAAAACTTCTATCCACTGAGTTCTAGTTCCGTTTGCAGTGGTGTTTTGAGCTTCCATTAAGGAACCATCACTCGTGGTAATTGGTCTAAAATACTTTCCTGTTTCTATATTCTTCAGAAAGAAATAACCATCGGAAGTTGTTACCTTTTCCCATTTGAAAATATTGGAGTTGTCATTCGCAGCCACCTGAATTTTAGCGCCAACACTGCTATTTTCGGCCCGTAAATATTTCCCTGTCTGCTTATTCTTAATGAAAAATACCGGTGAGCTCGGTTCGGGATCCGGCACGCTATTTTGCAGCGCATAGCTAAATTTATCTGCCTTTAGCCAATTGGCCTTGGCACGAATATTTATGGTATGCGTTCCTGCACTCAAAGACACCGTGTTCGTTAAATTCCCCCAGTACGTATCCAAGTCCAGTGCGGAAATAGAACTATTATCCAACGAGAAACTAGATACATTGCCATTCACTTTTATTTCATATTGTCCCGCCAAATTAGAAGTAGTTCCAGAAGCTTCCCCAACTCGCAAACGAATATCAATTTTATAGTCCCCCGACTGGTTTACGGTAAATGGAAAAGACAGCTCATCGTTTGTGTCAAATAACCTTACATGCACTCCGGCACTAGCATTAGGATTGTAGGTGTCGGGGCCAACGGTATTGTTACTGCCCGCCTCATTCACTACTTGAAAAACATTTTCAATCTCGAATTCCCCGCTGTCATTGTTTCCTGGAGGGTTAGAACCGCCACCAACAGTAGCAACGTAATTTGCTAAGAATTTTATATACCCACTTTGATAGTAAATAGCAGGTTCCACCAAGGCGAAAGGACTTTGATTTTCTACATTGATATATTTGTTTTCATCGGCGAAGGCTTTTAAAGATGGCTGGTTACCTAAGGTAGCACTGCCATATCGAACTCCGTTTAACGTAATAACCGTACTTCCATTGGCTTGTGGATTGGCGCCTCCTGTCATAAACCCAGGAGCAGGCCCCACGATTCCTTGCGATGGGTCTGGCGCACCATCGTATTTATCATCTACGAAAAACCATGTGTGCCACAATTGATCCACACACAACTCTGCACCGTAGCTGTACATATTGGTTAAATAACACAGTCCGAGCGGATTTACCCCATGAAAATAATGTAAGATTCCGTCGGTGGTTTTTTGGTAATTGCTGTGCTGGGAAGTTTCCAGATTGTAATTAATAAAATCATATGTATCGGAACCTTGTCTGGCAATTAAACTGTTACTTCCCCAATTGAGATAAAACGGATTGATTCTGTAAAAATCAGCGTTATCACTAATGGTATGTAGTCCTGGGGACTCAGTGTTCTTTCCTGTTTTCTTGTTTAGAATAGCAGTCTTTGTTGCATTATCGGCATTGGGAAGCGTGGTATAAAACAAAATTGCTTCACTTTGGTTGGACCGATAAATACCCCAATCACCCGAAACAAAAGCCCTTGCCTGGGCATAGTTATTCTTTACAAAATCATTGTATTTAGATTTTCCGGTTACGGCATACAGGTATACAGCTGCGCAAACAGCTTCGGCCACATTCTCTACCAAATAATGATTCCCTGAACCATCGGCATCACCAGCTTCTATTTCGCCGTTGTCGCAAACCGCATCCTTATCTGGTGAGTTACTATAATAATCCCATGATTTTTCAGCTCTTGTAATTAAATCGGAAACATAAGAAGATTGCGATGGAAAATCATCTAGCGCTAGCGCAGCATGTGCCATCATACCTGCGGCTGCCACCGAGGCAACTGGACAAGTTTGCGCATAGTAACGCTCTCTTGTATCAGTACTGGGCGGCGAGATGTAATTAAAATCTTCTTTTATCCCTGCTTTGCTGTGCACACTACCATCGTTTCGATGCATGTTTTTTATCCAATCGATTTCCCATTTAATTTCATCTAAAATATCAGGTAAATCATTGTTGTTTTCAGGAATACGTAGCGTGAAATCATCCCAAAAACCAGGGTGTTGTTCATAGGTAGTCAATAAATTATGAACAGGTTCAAGAGCAAAAGTGATATACTTATTTGGGTCTCCGGCATCAATCCAACCTTTACTTACATTTCTTCTTTCTGAACTGTAGAGGTATTTGGCATTGTTGTCTTGGTTGGCTTTGGTGTACCAAGAGGTATCCGTCCAATCAGCTCCAGAACCGTAAGCAGCCGTTTTGTCTATGCTTACCCTTTGGTAGTAAAACATTTCCACAGCAGCCCGCAACACATCATCATAGACATTGTTACTTATTTCGAAGGTATTGGAGTTTACCGTATTCCCTCCAGTTTCGGTAACCTGAATATAATAATCCCCCGGCGTCTCATAGGAAGAAAAATCAAACCACCAGCCCCTGTCTCCAGAGAGTCCGTGCGTGTTACCTCCATTCCAAACAGTTGCCTTTGCTTGAAATACGGTATTGTTGTTATTGGCATTCTTTAATTTGACATTTACATTGATGTCTAGGTTGATTCCCGCTCCGGAGTTAAACCCATTGACCGCTTTAGCGATAACAGCTATTTTGGTCGCTTCTTCAAAATATCCAAATTGATCTACACGGATGTAGTTCTTTTTGGTGTTAATTGCCTGCCCGAAAGCTAGCAAAGGAATGCACCACATAAGCGCAATTCCAATCAATTTTTTAAAACTGAAAGTAATTTTTTTCATAATAAATAATTTAAGTTTACAGTTAATGATGTTGGTTTCTAGATAAAATAGGTTTTAGTAAGTTTTTGGTGTCTATTTTATCGTAGGGTATGGATTTTTAGTAGTTATTTTATTCTACAAAAATCCTTGGTCATTGTATAGTTAATAAATTTTATCGGGAAAAATTGACATATTATCGATAATTAAAGACTTAATTATCAATATGATAATAGAATGATAAAATAGTATTATTGAAGATTGAATGCTCTATCCTTTTGACTATCAGTTTATTGAAAACAAAGGAGTGGGTGTGTAGAAAATAGTAACTTATGTTTTCTGTTTTTTCTTCTTGGCAGCTGGAAATAGCACATTATTAAGTATAAGGCGATAGCCAGGAGAATTGGGGTGTAAAGAAAGTTCTGTTTTAGGATCACCAACCCTATGTTGATAATCTTCAGGGTCGTGTCCACCGTAAAAAGTAAAAAAACCTTTTCCTTTAATGCCGTGAATGTATCGAGCTTCGCCGTTCACTTTGTTTTCTGCCATCACTAGAACCGTAGGGCGAATAGTATTGGGATCGTAAGCTGTAGTTTGACCCATAAAACCTTTTACCAAAGCTGTATGGTTCTGGCAAAGCATCGTTGGAATTGGATCCCATTTGGCTGAAAACTCCATCAACGTAAAATAATCGGTTTCTTTTTTTACGGAACGTCTCTTCGAAGTCATATCAATAGAAGAAAATTCATATTCCATTGGGTTTCGTTCCAACAAGAAATTCTCAAAAGCAAACGTTTTTGAGAAGTCTATTTTGTTTTGATAGTTAGGTGCGGAAGGGTCGCCATCGAACATGGGTTCGCATATATCCACTCCTTCTGCAGAAAGGGCAATGTCAAAACTATCGGTAGCCGAACACATGGCAAACATAAAGCCACCACCTACTACATAATCTCTAATCTTTAAGGCTACGGCCAGCTTTTCTTCGGATACTTTATCATACCCCAATTCTGCGGCCAGTGCTTCTGCTTCTTTCTTTTCTTGGATATACCAAGGCGTCGCCCTGTAAGCTCCGTAGAATTTCCCATACTGTCCAGTAAAATCTTCGTGATGAAGGTGCAACCAATCATATAACAACAAATCTCCCTGCAATACTTCGCGGTCGTATACAATATCGTAGGGAATTTCAGCATAGGTAAGCACCATAGTTACTGCATCATCCCATGGCAGGTTTCCTTTTGGAGAATACACCGCAATTTTAGGAGCTTTTTCAAGGATAACCGATTCTTGATTTTTGGACGGACTGCTTATTTCCTTTAACATTTGTTCCGTTTTGGAATCGGATATTACTTCAAAAGAAACGCCTCGTATTTGGCACTCTTTTCGTATTTCTTCCGTATCGGGCATTAAAAAAGAGCCGCCACGATAATTCAGCAGCCATTTTACTTTTTCATTTTTACTGAGCACCCAATAAGTAATTCCATAGGCTTTGAGGTGGTCTTTCTGGGTTTCGGCATCCATGGGAACCAGAATATAAGCAGCAAAACCCATGTGCAAATTTATAAACAATAAAAAAAGGAGCAGCCACTTTTTAGGGACATGCTCCTTTGTATATGTAAAATTTGTCTCAATCATATTCCCAAGTCGTAAACTAACTGAAAAATACAATTATAAATCGAAACCTAGGTCTTTTCTGAAGTACATTTTATCAAAACTGATTTTTTCTAAACTAGCATACGATGTTGCCAACGCTTCTTTAAAATCATTTCCATAAGAAGTTACCGCCAACACACGTCCCCCTGATGATAGCACGGTATCGCCCTTCAACTGTGTTCCTGCATGGAAAACTATCGAGTCAGTTACGTTATCAATCCCGGTAATTTCCTTTCCTTTTTCGTATGCTTCAGGATAGCCTCCGGAAACTGCCACAACTGTAGTAGCTGTTCTTTTATCCAGTTCCAACTTAACAGAATCCAGATTACCTTCCGCTACAGCGGTAAGCATGGTTACCATGTCATTTTTAATTCTTGGAATAACCACTTCTGTTTCTGGGTCTCCCATACGCACGTTGTATTCAATAACGTAAGGTTCATTATCCACTTTAATCAAGCCTATGAAAACGAAGCCTTTGTAATTAATTTCATCTTTTTGAAAACCTTCAATAGTAGGCTTAACAATGCGCTCCTCTACTTTTTGCATAAACTCAGCATCAGCAAAAGGAACTGGGGAAATTGCGCCCATACCACCTGTGTTTAGGCCAGTATCTCCTTCTCCAATACGCTTGTAGTCTTTGGCTGTAGGTAACGTGATGTAGTTTTTACCATCCGTAAGTACAAACACACTTAACTCAATACCGCTTAAAAACTCTTCGATAACTACTTTGTTGCTGGCATTACCAAACTTGGCATCCACCAACATGTTTTTAAGCTCCACTTTAGCTTCTTCAAGGTCGTTTATAATCAAAACACCCTTTCCAGCTGCGAGTCCGTCTGCCTTTAAAACGTAAGGCGGATTTAAAGTTTCTAAAAATTCATATCCTGCCTCTAGACTTTTAGCCGTAAAGCTTTGGTACGCCGCCGTTGGAACGTTGTGTCGTGCCATGAACTCTTTGGCAAACTCCTTGCTTCCTTCCAAAATGGCGCCACTCTTATCAGGTCCAATAACGGGAATACTTTTAAGGGCATTATCATTTAAGAAAAAGTCGTGAATACCTTGCACCAAAGGATCTTCTGGGCCTACAACCACCATTTCTATTTTCTCGTCTAATACCAATTTTTTAATTGCAGGAAAATCGGTTACAGAAATAGCTACGTTGGTTGCTATTTTGGCTGTACCCGCATTTCCGGGTGCTACAAACAGCTTTGTAGTTTTTTCACTCTGTGCAATTTTCCAAGTAAATGTGTGCTCTCGGCCTCCAGAACCTAAAATAAGGATGTTCATTTGTATGCAGTTATGTTGAATATTCGGTTAAAATGCCAAAGTTACACCCTGAAAAGGCAAAAACATAATTTTATTGAATGAAAAGTAGGGTTGTTGGGGTTCTCAATTTATTAGAATAATTCAACCTGCAAAGTATAAAGTGATTTCTGATGTAACTGCCAGCTATTTCAGAGAAGTTTTAAACTAGTGATGAGTAGCATTTTTATAAGTCACGATTTTACTTTTTAATAGTTTTTTAATTATTATAAATACGGCTACTATGATTCCTGCGAATAAAGACGTCTTTCTTAAAATTCCATTTACTCCTGATTTTTCAAATATTACAAATGCTATTATTAAAAGAATGAATAAGAAAAATAGCACTTGAACCGACACCCCTTTAAAGCCTATACTTTCTTCTTTCATAAGCTTAAAATCATCTTTTTTTACAACATCTATGAATTCTAGCATCCTTTCGTGTTTACTAAATTCTAGCTTCACAACCCTTAGTCCAACCTTTAAGGTCAATACGTTTCCTATGGAATGGTATTGAATCTCATGAATACTTGCAATTGCAATGAGTTCATCTGATTTGGAATTTTTATTTCGAAACTTAAAATGGTCAACAGACTGATAGAACGTATTGCTAATTAAGATTGAATCATCAATCAAAAGTACATTTTCAAAATTATTAAGTTCAAATCTGCTCATTGTTTAAATATTGTTCCCACATTTTTACAAACGTGGTTTTTCCAGTTCCCCATTTATTATTTATTCGAAGGACAAAACCATAGGTATAAGAATTAACTATGTTTGAAAGAACGTCAGCATATTTTTTTCTGTTAAGTTTACAGTTTTCAAATGGGTTTTCTTCCGTTATATTTATTTGATTATGCTTTATATTCATTTATTATATCCGGTGTTTTTTAAGCTTGCAGCTGACTAGCATAGAAACGCATAGCATTCATAATATCAACTAAAATAAGTATAATTCTTACAAAAGGATATTAAAAAAGACTGGTTTTTAACACTGTTCTTTTCAAGTTGATTTTTTTCCCTTTATTTTTTTCTCTCATACGTAGGAGATAATATTTAAGCGCGAATCAATAAACTATTAGGTCTATCCATCCTCTTTTTTGGCAAAACAACCTTCCTTTTACGTCCTGTCATGATCCGTTTAGGTGTTTTGATCATATTTTTAGGCTTCCCGCTTAAAACTTTAGGTATAAGGGTTAAAACTTTAGGTATGCTCATTAAACGTTTAGGTGATTTACCTAAAAATTTAACGAATAAGGCTAAACGTTTAGGTCAAGAGGCTAAAACTTTAGGCTCGGGACCTAAAAATTTAGGTGTCGAACCTAAAATTTTAGGTGTAACACCTAAAAAAATAACCGTAGTACCTAAAAGTATGGTTAACACAGCTAAATGAATTCATTCTTGGATTAGTACGAGCGAAACCTAGCGTCGGCTGCGAAAAAGTATTCTTAAATTTAGACAACACCAGCGACTGACTAATAACGTATTTGTATATTAGCGATAACAATTCGTATTTACCTCATGAAAATTTTTAATGTGAAATATCTTTTAGTGACCATATCGTTTTTTTCGATACTCAGTTGCTCTTCAACTAGACTGGATAAACCTTCCAAAGAGGCGCTAAAGGCCATTGTGAAACACTCCAGTAACAAAATATATTATGAAAGTATTACTTCGGATATCGGGAAACCTCTAGACACCTTGTTTGAGGAAGAATTAACCGACTTTTACCTTTGCACTCCTACCGTTGAAGACGTCACCGGTAAAATTTCAGTAGAAGAACTGGCATATATTAAAGAAAAGTTTAGGCTGCAAAGTGTGGGTAGAATTGATCGATCAGTTACAGGTTTGCATTCAAAAATGAGTAAAAAGCACTTGCCGCACAAAACCGAAACTATTTCATTTCCTGTGGTTTTTAGAGGGGATTCCATGGCAGTTTATTACTATAGAAATACATATGGCGGCGGCTTTAATTTGCTTCAGAAAAAAAATGACGAATGGCAAATGATTTGCAGCAAATCCGTTTGGGCGGAATAGCCTATTTACAAAAACAATCGTAAACAATGAATTGGATTATTCTAATTATTGCAGGCCTATTTGAGGTTGCTTTTGCCTTTTGCTTAGGCAAGGCCAAAGAAGCTACAGGGAATGAAATGTATATGTGGTATGCAGGCTTTGTTGTTACTCTTTTAATAAGCATGGGGCTACTTATTAAAGCTACCCAAAGTTTACCCATGGGAACTGCCTATGCCGTATGGACAGGAATTGGCGCGGTGGGTACTGTTTTAGTAGGTATTCTAGTATTTAAAGAACCTGCTACGTTTTTACGGTTATTCTTTATTACAACCTTAATTTGTTCCATCATTGGGTTAAAAGCGGTCTCCCATTAAACCAAAATAAAAAGCCTATCTGTAAAAGATAGGCTTGATAGTCTTTAAATTTACTGGTTTAGATATTCTACTAATTCTTCTAATTTCCCTGCGGAATCTGCTAATCCCCCTTCCCTATTTCTTAAAACCCAAACTTTTTTATGGTTTTCTATTAGTTCAGAAAGTTCTTCTGATAATTCTTCTTTTTTACGTGAAGAAATTCCTTCTGTTGCCAAATTCTTAGCGTCGAGTCTAGCCAAACCTAACTCAATACCAAACAATGCCAAACTAGCGGCCTGCTGTAACTCTTGAACAAGGATAGCCGCATCGATAGAAGTTGGCTTTGCTTTTTGAAGATAATTTAACCCTTTCTCAATTTCCTGTTGAGCAGCCAATAACCCTTTTTTATTGAGATGTTTGGTTTGGTAATGCCCCATCATGGTCCATTTATACCTACGAATCATTAAATGAAACGCGTTGGCATTTCCTGCAGGAATATCAGCTTTTAAATAGGCATCTCCTAAGGTTAGCAGTGCTTTGGCAGTATTGCCTGTTGCATCTTTAAATAGATACGTATTGAGCAAAAAGGCAAGATTGTCTGAGGTTTTATCTTTATAATTCCAAGCATAGCTCGCTCCTAACATCAATGTTGGATAACTCACTGATTTAGGTTGAAAATGACCAAAATCCCCCCACTCGGTAAGTAAGAATCCTTTTGCATCATATTTTTGGCCTTCTACAGCAGCGTTTTTAAGGTTGATAAAAGCATTATGGTTCCTCCCAATTTCGGAACGCCATGTGGAAGTTCCTGGACAAACATAAAAATCGATACCTGCCTCATGGAACTTCGCCAAGTTTTCATCAAATGGGTAAGTTGCATCATACCCCCAGACCAATGCTGTCATATTATCCGGTAAATCCTTAATGAGTTCGGGATGGTTCAGAATAATATCACCCCAAAATTGGGTGAGCTTTCCATTTTTATTTATTTCAGCATTTAACTTTTTAAGAAAATCCAAGTACACCTGTCCCTTACCAATTTCGTCGCTAAGCGCCTTGGATTTACCTAATCCTAATTCCACCGTTTCATCACATCCAATATTAACGTATTTACTGGAAAAATTGGGTATCAACTCGGCATATAACTCTTGCATTAATTCAAAAGAGGCAGGATTAGTGGGAGCCAGCGCCGTTCTTTTACGATTCCCCCAAATAGTGTTACAATCGGTTTCACATTCACTTAAATCAAGGTATTCATCATGCTTCAACCAATTTTCCATATGCCCAAAGGAATTTTGATTCGGTACTAAATCAATCCCTTTTTTTACACAATATGCATCGAGCTGTTGTATTTCTTCCGCCGTAAGCGGACTAGCATTCTCCCAAACTACCGAGTGATTTCTATAGGCAAAGGTGTGCTCAATATATAATTGAAATTCATTAAAACGCATAGAAGCCAATTGATCTATAAGCTGGTAAAGGCTGCGCATGGTAGGAACTTTATCTCTACTAACATCGAGCATGTAGCCCCTTTTTTCAAAATTAGCCCAATCTGAAATCTGCACTGTAGGAAGCGCCTTATTTTTAGACTGCGCATATTCTACTAAGTGCAATAAAGTTTGTTTCCCATATAAAAGAGCATTCTTGTTTTTGGCAATGAGATTAACGGAAGACTTTTTAATGTTCAACGCATACGCATCAAAATGAGCCAGACTAGCATCAATTGCAAAATGAACATCAATCACTTCGTTCCCAAGAGTCAACTGCCAAATACCGGCAGAATTCTTTTGAATACTGGTCTGTAAAAAGTTTTTAAAATCCGTTAATTGCAATTGTTTGATGGCAGGGGCATCTTGTTTTATGGTCATTTCCTGCGGAGGGAAAAGCAAATATTTATCAATATCGTTAGCCAGCATATAATTGCTGAAAAACAAGAAAATAAAGACTCTTAAAACATTCAATTTCATACGTTAGGTGTGTTTACAGTTGCGGAAGAAATGCGAATTCGCAATCTTCCCATGGTTTAACTTCAAATCTAGCAATTAATTTTTCTTCCAACTGGCAGTAGAACTATTTTAACGTAGCTTCCACTGTAAAGTAAACATTATCAAACAATTACTTTTTATTCCTATTTTAAAAACTGGGATATCGCATTATTTTTTTTACTAATTTTACTTTCAACCCACTGAATATTAGCTATATAAAAACAAAAAACTCATTAACCAATAATTCTTTTAATATGAAAAATGCAGCCTTACCCAACCCTGCCACTTGGTTTGAAATTTATGTAACCGACATGAACAGGGCGAAGAAATTTTATGAAGAAGTTTTTCAAACTACCATGCAACATTTACCAAATCCTACGGAAGACGACATGGAAATGTACACTTTCCCTTCAGATATGAATAACCACGGTGCCGGTGGAGCCCTAGCCAAAATGGAAGGTGTATCCCCTGGTAACAACAGCACACTTATTTACTTTGGTAGTAAGGATTGCAGTGTGGAAGAAAACCGCGTTGAAAAGGCAGGTGGAAAAATTTTTAAACCAAAAATGGCTATTGGGCAGCATGGTTTCATCGTGCTAGCTTCTGATACCGAAGGAAACATGTTTGGAGTACACTCAATGGAATAGTTATTGATACTATTTTGATTGTAACCAAAGACCATTATCAATGATGCTGGTACGGAATGAAATTAAAATCATGAATATTTACTTGAATGTATTTTTAATTATTTTGCTTCTAAATGTTAGTTCTTGTAAAGGACAAACGGAAAGAAATGTAGGTGGTCCCTGTGAAGATTGTGAGGCTTTGTTGGATTATAAGAAATTAAATATAAAACCAAATGCCATCGATACAATTCCCGGCTTTTTGAAAAATGACCCGAAAATAAAAATAACTGGAACCGTTTTTCAAAAGGATGGAAAAACGCCTGCCAGCGATGTTGTGTTATACATCTATCAAGTAGACCGAAAAGGAATTTACCAATCGAGTAACCAGCCGATAGGCTGGGAAAAAAGACATGGGCAGCACAGAACATGGCTAAAAACTGGAAATGATGGTAAGTATATTTTTTATACGTTTCGTCCGGCGAGTTACCCAACGAGCAACGAACCTGAACACATTCATATTTATGTGAAGGAGCCAAACACAGTTCCCTACTACCTGTCCAATTATCTATTTGAAAGTGACCCTTTGCTAATAGATAAAATTAAACAGTCCGATAAAAACCGTGGTGGTTCTGGGGTAATTCAACTTGAAATGAAAAATGATATTTTAACAGCCAACAGAGACATTGTTTTAGGGCTAAACATACCAAATTATGATTAGAGCTGTCTTTTTTGACATGAATGAAACGCTACTCAATTTAAATTTGTTGGATAAAGAATTCAAAAAGTATTTTGAGGATCCCTTTGTTTTAAAATATTGGTTTGCAAAGCTATTACACAGCTCTACTGTATTAGGAATAATGGATACTTACCATAATTTTGGAGAGTTGGCTGGCGCTGCTTTAGAAAATGTTTTTTATGAAAACGATAAAAAGCTGACAAAGGAAACCAAACAAGAAATACTAAGCGCCTTTAAAAAGTTACCCGCTTATACAGACGTAAAATCGGCACTTCAGCATCTAAAAAATGAAAATATCAAGTTATTTGCTGTGTCTAACTCCTCCAAGGAAATGATGCAAGAGCAACTTTCGAATGCTGAAATTTTGCATTTGTTCGATGGTTTCTATTCAGTAGACAGTGTTGAAAAGTATAAACCATTTAAGGATATTTATTTATCCGTGGCAGAAAAACAAGACTTAAAAACTTCCGAATTGATTATGGTGGCTTCACACGATTGGGATTTATTCGGAGCTAAGAAGGCTGGACTTAAAACAGCATACATCCAAAGAAAAAAAGAGATTTATAATCCCTTCTACCCAAAATCAGATTTTAACGTTACTAATCTTGTTCATCTTGCTGAACAAATTATTAAAGCTTCCTAAAAATAGGAAGAACATCTTGCAAATTACTATTCACAAAGTTTAAAACGGCACGTCATTATCGTCAAAATCATTGTTCATGGAACTACCAAAAGCTTCGTCGGCGCTTGGAAGGTCTTTGGTGCTAAACGGATTCTCATCTCCGTCGTTCATTTTTGATTGGAACTCGAAAGGTGAATCGAAATCGTCTAGGTTGTCAAACTTACCAAGGTGACCGATAAACTTAAGGCGTATGTTCTCCAGACCACCGTTACGGTGCTTAGCAACAATAAATTCTCCTTGTCCCTGTGTTGGACTGCGTTCTTCGTCGTCCCACTCCTCAATTTTATAATATTCAGGACGGTATATAAAGGAAACAATATCGGCATCCTGCTCAATCGCCCCAGATTCACGTAGATCGGAAAGCAATGGTCTTTTACTTCCCCCACGAGTTTCTACCGCACGGGAAAGCTGAGATAATGCAATTACCGGAACGTTCAATTCTTTTGCCAGCGCTTTTAGGTTTCGGGAAATGGTAGAAATTTCCTGCTCACGGTTTCCTCCCTTTTGCGACCCTCCAGCCGTCATTAATTGCAAGTAATCTATTATTATCATTCTAATGCCGTGTTGGGATGCTAAACGACGTGCTTTTGCCCTTAAATCGAAAATAGAAAGGGAAGGCGTATCATCTATAAATAACGGCGCAGACTCTAGCGATTTTACTTTTACGTTAAGCTGCTCCCACTCGTGCTTCTCCAGTTTACCAGTTCTCAGTTTTTCTGAAGACAAACCAGTTTCCGAAGAAATCAAACGAGTAATTAACTGTACAGAGGACATCTCCAGAGAGAAAAAAGCTACAGGAATATTAGAGTTTACCGCCATATTTCTCGCCATGGAAAGCGTTAACGCGGTTTTACCCATACCTGGTCTTGCCGCCACAATAATTAAATCACTGGGTTGCCAACCAGATGTTAACTTATCCAATTTATCAAAGCCTGATGGAATTCCACTCAAACCTTCCTTATTGGAAATTTCTTCAATTTTTTTCTTGGCTTGAATAACCAAGCTTTGAGCAGTTTCTGAAGATTTTTTAATATTCCCCTGGGTTACTTCATACAATTTAGCCTCGGCATTGTCCAAAAGATCAAAAACATCCGTTCCTTCATCGTAAGCATCTTCAATAATTTCACTTGAAATTTTTATAAGGCTTCGCTGAATGTATTTCTGAAGGATAATACGTGCATGAAACTCAATATGCGCCGATGAAGACACTTTTTTCGTAAGTTGAATCAAGTAAAAATCCCCACCTACACTTTCCAGTCTTTTGTTTTTCTTCAACTGCGCAGAAACTGTTAATAAGTCAATCGGCTCTGAGGTTTCAAAAAGCTGAACAACCGCTTCGTAGATGTATTTATGGGCATCTTTATAGAAAGCATCTGGGTGTAGAATATCAATAATTTCATCTACCCCTTTCTTATCAATCATCATCGCACCCAACACAGCCTCCTCTAAATCAATGGCTTGCGGGGGTATTTTCCCTTTTTCCAATTGAATTATATTGGACTTATCTATTTTGACTCCTTGTATTGGGTTTATTTTTTCCATGACTACGAATGTAAATAATTGTGGTCTTACATCGGGTTAAAAATCAGTCTTCGTTTTTAACTGATCGTCAACAATTTACCTGTTGATAACTTTTAATTCTTGTTAATAAAGTTAAAAAAAACCGAAGCGCAAACTTCGGTCTTAACAATAAGGTAACAAACAAAGGGGTTAATTGCTGAACACTCCCATGTTTGAATATTTGTCCATACGTTTTTTAACTAAATCGGCTGGGGATAACTTTTTTAATTCTTCATAAACCGAAGAAATTTTCTTTTCTACGGTTTTAAAAGTAGTTTCCCTATCAGCATGAGCTCCACCCAATGGTTCTTTAATAATGTCATCTACCAAATGAAGTTTTTTCATATCGGTAGCAGTAAGTTTTAAAGCTTCTGCAGCTTGCTCCTTGTATTCCCAGCTTCTCCAAAGAATAGAAGAACAGGATTCTGGGGAGATTACCGAGTACCATGTATTTTCCAGCATCAATACCTTATCTCCTACCCCTATTCCTAAGGCTCCTCCAGAAGCACCTTCACCAATGATCAAAACAATAATTGGCACTTTAAGGCGGGTCATTTCCAATATATTTCTTGCAATGGCTTCCCCTTGTCCTCTTTCTTCGGCTTCAATTCCAGGATAAGCACCGGGAGTGTCGATCAAGGAAACAACAGGAATATTAAATTTTTCTGCCATTTTCATGAGGCGAAGCGCTTTTCGGTATCCTTCAGGATTTGCCATCCCAAAGTTTCGATACTGACGGGTTTTAGTATTATACCCTTTTTGCTGACCGATAAACATATAGGTTTGGTCTCCTATTTTACCCAATCCGCCAATCATCGCTTTGTCATCTTTTACATTTCTATCGCCATGAAGCTCTAAAAATGTATCTCCGCAAATCGCCTTAATATAATCTAATGTGTAAGGTCTTGAGGGATGCCTCGATAATTGAACCCGCTGCCAGGCAGTCAAGTTTTTATATATTTCTTTTTTGGTCTTTTCTAACTTTTTATCTAATTGCTTACAGGTATCAGAAACGTCGATATCACTTTCTGATCCAAGAACTTTACATTTATCCAACTGTTCTTCAAGTTCTTTGATTGGCAACTCAAAATCTAAATACTCCATGAGTTTTGTTTTGATAATTTATTAGCGTACAAATATAAAATTTTAAACTATTTAGTCTGTCCTACTAGCGCTTTTCTTTTTAAAGAATTCTTTAAAATGCCGTTAGCCAGCACAGTAGACAGAATAATTAAAGCTCCAATATAAAATTCTTCGCTCATTTCTTCGGATGACCCTAAAATTACAAAAGCTAAAATAATTCCGTAAATCGGCTCCATATTTATGGTCAACATCACCGTGTACGGACTGATAAGCTTCATTACTTTCACGGATCCGATAAAGGCATAAGCGGTGCAGATGCTTCCCAAAAGTACTAAATAGATCCAATCTGATGCAGAAAGTATGAAAAATTCCGAAGAAAAGCTTCCCGTCACCAATAAATAAAGACTGATAAATATTACTCCGGAAGTCAGCTCATAAAAAGAAATTACAGAGGGTTTATGCTGTTTGGCAAGCTTACCATTTATAAGTGAAAATGTTGCTGATAATAACGTTGCAATTAAGGCGAACACTATTCCAAGAAAATAGGCTGTCTCTACCGAAAAAATAATGTAAAGTCCGAAAACAACAATCACCCCAAAAGCAATTTCATACCAGATGATTTTTCTTTTGTAAAAAATAGGTTCCAATATTGCAGTAAAAAAAGCACCTGTTGAAATAGTTGCCAAGGTTACCGAAACATTAGAAACTTTAATGGCCATAAAAAAGAAAATCCAATGCAAGGCGATAGTTATTCCAGCCACTATAAAAATTCCCAACGCCTTTTTTGGGACTTTAAGCGGAAACTTTTTAAAAGCTACGTATAGCCAAACAAAGAAAGAAGCCAAAAGCATCCTGAACCATACCAGCGGAATTGCATCGATGGTAATAAGTGCACCAAGCACTGCCGTAAATCCCCAAATAAACACAATAAAGTGTAGATGAAGATAATTTTTAAGTTTATCGTTTAGCATTGTTAAGAAGGTAGATCGCGAGGATCCCAAATAAAATGTTAGGAATGGCAACCGCCAATAAAGGTGAAAAATCAGATTGTTCTGCCATGGTACCAAATACCTTGTCAAAGAAAATGAACATAAAAGCCAAGGAAATACCAATGGCCAAGTTCACACCCATACCGCCCCTTCGTTTCATGGAAGACACAGAAACTGCAATAAGGGTTAAAATAAATGCCGAAATAGGCAGGCTCCACCGTTTGTATTTAACCACCAAATAGGTGTTGATGTTGGGCGCGCCCTTTTTTCGTTGTTCTTCTATAAATTGATTAAGTTCGAATAAATTTTTGGTTTCGGCCACATACGAAACAGGCGTGAGATCATCTAAATCGAATTCGAATAGCGTATCCAAACGGTTTTCCTTTTCCAGAATATCGTTGTTTTCGCCTACCGTTCTCTTCACATAACCACTCAATCGGTAGGTGCTGTCTTTATCGATCCACCGTATATTGCTCGCTCTTATTTTATACTGAAGTTCGTTTCCGTCAAAATGTTCCAGCGTAAAGTTATAGCCAATTTTCGTGCTTGGCGTAAAACTGCTTACGTAGATATATTCATTGTCATTAATCTGATTGAAAAGATTAGTAGTTTCCCGATCTTTATCCCGACCTCCTTTTAAATATTTTATTCTAAAGTCATTATACCCTTCACTTGCATCCGGCACAATAAACATTCCCAAAACGAATGAAAAAGCGGCCACAATGGAAGCTCCGATAAAATAAGGCCGTAAAAAGCGCCAAAATGAAATCCCCGAACTTAAAATGGCAATAATTTCTGTATTATTCGCTAGTTTGGAAGTAAACCAGATGATAGACAAAAACAAGAATATCGGAAATAAGAAACTGGCAAAGTAAAAAGTAAAATCAATATAATAAGAGATAATAGCATCGGTTGGGGCTTCATTATCAATCATTTTATCTATTTTTTCCGAAACATCCACCATGATGCCTATGGGAATAAATAGCATAATCATTGCAAAAAAGGTCATTAAATACTTTTTTAATATATACCAATCTATTATTTTCACTTTATCGTTTTCAGTTTTTCAATATTCAGTAGCCAGAATTCAGTAGGCAGTGTTCAGTGTTCAGTTGTCAGAAATCAGTTGGCAATTTTTTCGTCTAACTTCTTGACTCTAGACTCTTTAATATTTGCTTCCCTATCAATTCTACCTACAATCTCTTATCCATTTGTTTTACCATTGTATTTTTCCAATCGTAAAAATCCCCTGCTAAGATATGTTTTCTAGCTTCACGAACCAACCACAAATAAAAGCCTAGATTATGAATTGTAGCAATTTGTTTTCCTAAATATTCGTTAGCGGCAAACAAATGTCGCAAATACGCTTTGGAATAGTAGGTATCTACGTAGGTTATCCCCATTTCATCAATCGGGGAAAAATCGGCTTCCCACTTTTTGTTTTTAATGTTTATGGTTCCGTGTGCGGTAAAAAGCATCCCGTTTCTAGCATTTCTGGTAGGCATAACGCAATCGAACATATCTACACCCAATGCAATATTTTCCAAAATATTGATTGGTGTTCCAACGCCCATTAAATAACGCGGTTTGTCTTCCGGAAGGATTTCACAAACCACATCGGTCATTGCGTACATTTCTTCAGCAGGCTCCCCGACTGAGAGTCCACCAATAGCATTTCCTTCTGCTCCTGAATTGGCGATATATTCTGCAGATTGCTTGCGCAAATCTTTATACGTAGAACCTTGAACAATGGGAAACAGCGTTTGCTGATATCCATATTTATCAGGCGTATCGTTAAAACGCTTAATACATCTATCCAACCAACGGTGTGTCATGTGCATGGAACGTTTCGCATAATTGTAATCGCAAGGGTACGGTGTACACTCATCAAAAGCCATAATGATATCTGCCCCGATGGTACGTTGGATATCCATTACATTTTCTGGGGTGAAAAAATGATAGGAACCATCAATATGACTTTTAAACTTAACTCCTTCTTCTTTAATCTTTCGGTTGGCAGACAAAGAATACACTTGGTAACCTCCACTATCGGTAAGGATATTTCGGTCCCAATTCATAAACTTATGCAATCCACCAGCGGCTTCAAGAATATTAGTCTGCGGACGTAAATACAGGTGATAGGTATTCCCCAAAATAATATCTGGATTAATATCTTCCTTCAACTCCCTTTGATGCACTCCTTTTACAGAAGCCACTGTACCTACCGGCATAAAAATAGGCGTTTCTATCTCGCCGTGGTCGGTAGTAACTACTCCTGCCCTTGCTTTGCTTCCGCTATCTTTTCCTACTAACTTAAAATCCATTCCTGCTAACTCTTCAGTATAAAATCGATGTAATCTTCCGAAGAAAATACCGTCAACCTAATTCTTATTAAAACGTGCAAATATAAGAACTCATGGTCAAGAAATGTACGTTTTCGCCCAAAATAGCATCGTAAAATCTTACATTTCAAACAAAACAATAAAATATGTGTCGAAAATTACTTTGCCAAGGTTTTATAAAGGTTTATTTTTGTTTGAGATAATTAATTAACGATTACAGATGCCAGAGACACAACAATTAAACGATTTGACAACCCAAGTAAGAAGGGATATTGTAAGAATGGTGCATAAAGTAAATTCTGGCCACCCTGGAGGTTCTTTAGGATGTGCAGAATTTTTTGTAGCACTTTATAACGAAATTATGGAATTGGATACCGATTTTAAAATGGACGGTATTGGCGAAGATTTGTTCTTTTTATCCAATGGCCATATTTCGCCTGTATTTTATAGTGTTTTAGCCAGAAGAGGCTATTTTCCTGTGGAAGAACTAAACACTTTTAGATTAATTGATTCCCGTTTACAAGGGCACCCAACCACTCATGAAGGCTTACCTGGCGTTAGAATTGCTTCAGGATCTTTAGGACAAGGTATGTCGGTTGCTATTGGTGCGGCACTGGCTAAAAAACTCAATAAAGACAATCATATAGTATATAGCTTGCACGGTGATGGCGAATTGCAAGAAGGTCAAAACTGGGAAGCGATTATGTATGCCGCCGGAAATAAAGTTGATAATTTAATTTCTACAATAGACCTTAACGGACAACAAATTGACGGTGCAACCAACGATGTACTTCCGCTAGGGGATTTAAAACAGAAGTTTGAAGCTTTTGGCTGGGATGTTATGGAAATTGAAAAAGGAAACGACCTAGAGGCTGTAATTGCCGGACTAAAAGAGGCTAAAAGCAGAACTGGAAAAGGAAAACCTGTTTGTATTCTTTTGCACACCGTAATGGGACATGGAGTTGATTTTATGATGGGTACGCATGCTTGGCATGGTAAAGCTCCAAACGACGAACAATTGGAAAAAGCATTGGCTCAAAATCCAGAAACTTTAGGGGATTATTAAGCCTTTATCCAACTGATTGTTTAACACAAGAAAATTTTAAAATGAAAAAATATACATACACAGAAAAAATAGATACACGAAGCGGATTTGGAGCGGGACTTACCGAACTGGGTAGAACCAACCCAAATGTAGTGGCCCTTTGCGCCGACTTGGTGGGATCTTTAAAAATGCAAGATTTCATTAACGAAAATCCAGAGCGTTTCTTTCAAATTGGGATTGCTGAAGCGAACATGATGGGTATTGCCGCCGGACTTACTATTGGTGGAAAAATTCCTTTTACAGGTACATTTGCTAACTTTTCTACTGGAAGGGTTTACGACCAAATTAGACAATCTATCGCTTATTCTGATAAAAACGTGAAGATTTGTGCTTCCCATGCTGGTTTAACACTTGGGGAAGACGGGGCGACACACCAAATATTGGAAGATATCGGACTTATGAAGATGCTTCCTGGAATGACCGTTATCAATCCTTGTGATTTTAATCAAACTAAAGCGGCTACTATTGCCATTGCAGAACATCATGGTCCGGTTTATTTGCGTTTTGGACGCCCTGCAGTGCCGAACTTCACTCCTGCTGATCAGAAATTTGAAATCGGGAAAGCTGTAAAAATTAACGACGGTTCCGATGTAACCATTATTGCAACCGGACATTTAGTTTGGGAAGCTATTCTTGCAGGTGAAAAATTAGCAGAACAAGGTATCTCTGCAGATATTCTTGACATCCATACCATTAAACCTCTCGACGAGGAAGCTATTCTTGCTTCTGTTTCTAAAACAGGTTGTGTAGTTACTGCGGAAGAACATAACTTTTTAGGCGGGTTAGGAGAAAGTGTTGCTAGAACATTGGCAACCAACACACCGGCTCCACAGGAATTCGTTGCAACCCAAGATACCTTTGGGGAAAGTGGTACTCCTGCGCAGTTAATGGACAAGTACGGCTTAAACAGTGAAGCAATTGTTAAAGCTGTTACAAAAGTGTTAAAAAGAAAATAAACCGAAAGCTTTTCAGTTTATAGGTTTAATTAACATCTTAAAAAACACAAACAAATGAAAAAATCACTTTTAATAATTTGCCTCTTGGCAGGTTTTACAGGCTTTGCACAATCCGGTTCTGGATTTGGACTTAAGGGAGGTTTCAATTTTAACTCCAACGGGGATGCCGAAGTTTTCGAAGACACAAGAAACATAGGCTCTGACTCTAAAATAGGATTTCACATAGGTGGATTTGGTAAAGTTGACTTCGGAACATTGTATTTTAGACCTGAATTGGTATATACCAAAACCAATTCGAAATACGAAAGAGCTGATATTGATAGTAAATTTGAAATGAGCAAATTAGACGCGCCATTATTGCTAGGACTAAACCTTATTGGGCCTCTACATATTTTTGCTGGACCATCTTTACAGTACATTCTTGATACCGATTTAGAAGGGGTAACCTTAAATGATGTTGAAAATGATTTTACAGTAGGCCTTAATATGGGTGTTGGTGTAAACTTGGGTGAAAACTTAGGAATAGACCTACGTTACGAGAGAGGTTTCAGTGATAACGAAGCAGAATTTGTAGGGTTTGGAGGAAGCGGAAGAATAGACACCCGTCCTTCTCAACTTATCTTGAGTGCTTCTTTGAAGTTATAAATTCATTAAATATCTCAATAAAAATCCATCGCTCACCCGATGGATTTTTTTGTTTATAAATATAATATCGATTAGAGGTTCATACAAATCGAAAGTATCTCGTAAAACTTGCTGTTAAAAAACAATCTCCCTACTAAATAATTGAAAGTATATTGATTGGCTGCGCCCCGCCTGCAAAGCTCTCCTTTGGAAATAGCTCAAACAAAAAAACGCGCAAGCAAGCTTGGCGTAATATTATTGACCTTTCGTGAACAGGATTGGATTCGCTTCTCCTGCAAAGCTCCGCTTTGAAAATAGCTCAAACAAAAAAACGCGCAAGCAAGCTTGCGCGTAATATTATTGACCCTTCATAAACAGGATTGGCTTCGCCCCTCCTGCAAAGCTCCGCTTTGAAAATAGTTCAAACAAAAAAACGCTCAAGCAAGCTTGGCGTAATATTATTGACCTTTCGTGAACAGGATTGGCTTCGCCCTTCCTGCAAAGCTCCGCTTTGAAAATAGTTCAAACAAAAAAACGCTCAAGCAAGCTTGGCGTTTTTTCTTATTGAACTATTTATTCGTGACCCCGGCAGGATTCAAACCTGCAACCCTCAGAGCCGAAATCTGATATTCTATTCAGTTGAACTACGGGGCCTATTATCCCTGCTAAAGCAGGAATTTATTATTTTTAACTCAATTTACTTTTTACTACAGTAGAAATAGTTTTTCCATCCGCTCGACCTGCCAATTCCTTGGAAGCCATTCCCATTACCTTCCCCATGTCTTTTATTCCTTCTGCACCAGTCTTTGCAATGATTTCTTCCACAACCTTCGCAATTTCCTCTTCGCTAAGTTGCTCTGGAAGAAACTTTTCGATTATTGCTGCTTGCTCCAACTCTGGATCTGCCAAATCGGCTCTTCCTTGCTCATTGTAGATAGCAGCGCTGTCTTTACGCTGTTTTACCAATTTCTGTAATAGCTTAATCTCTTCCTCTTCAGAAAGTCCGTCTTTAGTGGCAGCATTTGTGTTAGCCAACAGCAACTCCGATTTAACAGCTCGCAATGCCTCCAATGCTGGTGCATTTTTAGCTTTCATCGCTGCTTTCATTTCTGCCATTACCTTATCTTGTAAACTCATAACAGTGCTGTTCTATTTTTTGCTGTGCGAAGATAAAAAAATAACCCGAAAACTTATACAAACTTCCTATATAAAAAATGGGAGCAGTAAAGTTTTCGGGTTACTTGCGAATAACCTATTAACAATTCGTTTAATCTACGTTATCATGCAAAAAAGAATTATTACTTCTCAATTGCATTTCATCGTTACTGTCTGATCCTAAACTCATCCTTGATGATTGATCAGAATTTCTTCTGTCTTCCAAATCGATTCCCATACGCTTGTACGCTGGCTGTTTCTCAATTTCTTCAATCTTGGAGGCATTATTGTGAAATTTATAGTTGAAGTCTTTCAACTTGCGTCGACGCTCTTCTGCTCTACTTCTCAAACTATCCTCAATAGAACTGTTCATTGGGTCTACTTCTTCAGAAACTTGATTATCAGAAGGCTTTTCTTCAACGACTTTCTTCTTAAAAGCCAATTCCTCTTCTACTTTTTCTTCTTTTTTTGCTGAAGGTTTAGCGTTGTTCAATTGATCTTCCATTTCCATGTAATCATCCAAACTATATCGCTTTGTTCCATCTTGGGAAACTTCCGTTACGGGAATCACTTCAACATGGTCCTTCACCTCGTAATCATTAACATCCTCCGAAAAGTCGAAAGTAACCGTATTTTGCTCTTCCTCTTCTTCTTGATCATTCTCATTCAGCGGCATATCAAAAGAAAGCATCGTTTGCTTTTTGGCTTCTGCCGGACGCACTATTTCTGGATCCACCACATCGATGTCCCTTAATTTTGCTGTAGTATCTATAATTACAAAATCATCGTCATTTTCTAAAGTAACCTCATCGTAAACAACATTGATATTTTTAATCAATTCTGAAGTTGGTATCAACTCCATGCTTGGCTCATCCTGCGTATCATCAACCAAGGTATGTTTTACAATTTTTTCTTCTTTTACCGGCTCTGGTTGAGCTTCTTTTGGCGCTTCAACAGGTTGGTTGGAAAATCTTGTAGGGTTATTTTTTGGAGTAAGATCGTGGACAGCTTTTTGTTCATCTTCCAGGGTATGGATAATTTTTTTTGCTTCAGTATTCACAATCTCATGCTGCTGCTCTGGGTTGAATCCAGTAGCAATAACCGTAACGGCAATAGAATCGCCAAGACTTTCGTCCTCCCCTACACCCATGATAATGTTGGCGTTGTGCCCAGCTTCATTCTGTATATGATCGTTGATTTCTCCAATTTCATCCAATGTAATCTCTTCAGCTCCAGAAACGATAAGTAGCAATACGTTCTGAGCACCTGAGATTTTATTATCGTTAAGAAGTGGCGAATCCAAAGCTTTCATAATAGCCTCTGGCGCACGGTTAGCCCCCGTAGCAGTAGCAGAACCCATAATGGCGGTCCCACTATTGGAAAGCACAGTTTTTGCATCACGTAAATCGATGTTTTGAGTGTAATGATGAGTTATTACCTCTGCAATTCCCCTAGCTGCCGTTGCCAACACTTCATCTGCCTTAGAAAAACCAGCTTTGAAACCAAGGTTTCCATAGACTTCCCTTAGTTTATTGTTGTTAATCATAATTAGGGAATCCACATGTGCGCGTAACTTTTCCACGCCACGTTGCGCCTGTTGATTTCTCATTTTTCCTTCAAACTGAAAAGGTATGGTAACAATTCCAACAGTAAGAATATCCATATCCTTTGCCAACTTTGCAATAACAGGAGCCGCACCTGTTCCGGTTCCTCCACCCATTCCAGCGGTGATAAATACCATTTTAGTGTTGGTATCTAGCATAGATTGGAGCTCTTCCAAGCTCTCAATCGCTGCCTGTTCCCCAATTTCGGGATTGGCACCTGCGCCTAATCCTTCGGTTAAAGAAACCCCCAATTGAACTTTATTCGGTACGCCTGTATTTTGCAGTGCTTGCGAATCTGTATTACAAACCACAAAATCCACCCCATTGATTCCCTGTTGAAACATGTAATTAATTGCATTGCTACCGCCGCCTCCAACGCCAATAACTTTAATTACATTACTTTGATTTTTTGGTAAGTCGAATGAGATGTTCCCTAAATCTGTGTTGCTACTCATAATAATTTTTTTTACCCTGTTTTCCTTTTTGCTACTTACTATTCATTTTTTTACGCATGCTAGACGTTGGTAACCTATTCTGCGTTATCTAAAAAGTCTTTTAATTTTTCAGACCATTTTTCCAAAAAGCTTTTACGCTCTCTTGGTGGTTCCGTTGGTTGGGGCTCGGTTTGGTTATGTTCGATATTTTCTGTTTCTTCTTTTTCTTCTGAAGTTGGTTGCGGTTCTTTCTCCACAGTTTTCACTCCATTTTTCTTTTGCTGCTGAATGGCATTCATCACCAAACCAACAGCCGTTGCATACACCGGACTAGCCACTTCCGCATCAGAATCTCCTGCTAAATGTTCATTTGGATATCCAATTCTAGTATCCATTCCCGTGATGTATTCTACCAATTGCTTTAAATGTTTCAACTGGCTACCACCGCCTGTTAACACAATTCCTGCAATCAATTTTTTCTTTTGATCCTCGTGACCGTAGTTTTTAATTTCCATGTACACCTGTTCTATAATCTCCACCACACGGGCATGGATGATTTTAGAAAGGTTTTTCAATGTAATTTCCTTGGGCTCCCTTCCCCTTAAACCAGGAATGGAAACTATTTCGTTATCCTTGTTTTCACCAGGCCAAGCTGATCCAAATTTTATTTTTAAGAGCTCTGCCTGCTTTTCAATTATGGAGCATCCTTCTTTTATATCTTCCGTAACCACATTTCCTCCAAAAGGAATTACTGCGGTATGACGTATAATTCCATCTTTAAAAATGGCTAAATCGGTAGTTCCTCCACCGATATCAATCAATGCTACACCTGCTTCCTTTTCTTCCTGACTCAAAACAGCATTTGCAGCAGCTAACGGCTCTAAGGTAATTCCCGCCAAATCAAGACCAGAGCTTTTTACACACCTACCAATATTTCTAATAGACGATACTTGCCCAACCACCACGTGAAAATTGGCTTCCAATCGGCCACCATACATTCCAATAGGTTCTTTTATTTCTGCTTGTCCATCGACTTTATATTCCTGCGGAAGGACATGAATTATCTCTTCCCCTGGAAGCATTACCAGTTTATAAACCTGATTGCAAAGTTTATCTAAATCTATATCGCTTATTACTTCTTCGGAATCTGATCTAGTGATGTAATCACTATGCTGAAGGCTTCGAATATGTTGCCCTGCGATTCCTACTACGCAATCATGGATTTTCAATCCGGATACACTTTCAGCTTCTTGAACGGCTTGTTGAATGGATTGAATGGTTTGTGTGATGTTGTTAACCACACCCCGATGCACCCCTAAGCTTTTAGATTTTCCAATACCTAAAATCTCAATCTTTCCATAATCGTTCTCACGACCGATCATGGCCACAATTTTTGTGGTCCCTATATCTAATCCTACCGCGTATTTAGTATTTTCCATAATCTATTTTTTGGTACACACTACTTGGTTATCAAAGCTAAGGTTTACCGCTTTGTATTTCCCTAACGTTTTATCGTGTAATCCCTTTTGATAAAAAGCTTTAAAATTGTTGAACTTCGCTTCTAGCTTTTCGGCTTCTCCCAAAAGAATCACGAAGTCTTCAGTTCTCAACTTTAATTCAAAATGATCTTTTTTTTGATGAATCCCGATAATATTCTTTTTCAGAAATTCATCTTCATATATAAACTCAGAAAGTTTATAAAGTTTTGTTATGTCGCTTTTATCACCTACACCGGTTACCAAAGGAACACGTGCAGCATACACTGGCGACAAAGGCATTTTTTTTCCTTCAGCATCAATATAAAAAGACGGATTGGATGCAACACGCGCTATAGGCGTACGCTGGCGGATTTTTGCCCCAATCTCCCCAGTTACAGAAACGTACACATCAGCCTCTTGCACCATTTCATTGGCGACAAGAGACTGCTCCATTCTATTCAAAGCTAATTTTTCTTTTGGTACGCCCGAAGTATCCACTTCATTTTGTATCAACAACTTATTAACTGTATTTCTGGTAATAAAATGCCCCTCATCGTTTAAAAAAACGATGTCTGATTGCTTGCTTACGGTACGATTTTTATTTCTGCTATTTGAAAAAGAGTACAAAAATACCAATGCTAGCAGCACTATCCCAATTTTTATATGGTTAAAATATTTTTTCACTTAACGTTTTTTTTAAGGTATTCACTTCTAGTCCAATATCTCCAGCACCAAGGGTTAAAAAAACCTGGGAATCACTTTTTCGTACTGCCTCAGAAAGGTTTTCTTTGGCAACTTTTTGCTTGTTGGGGTTTGTTATCATTTCCAACAACCAATCTGATGTAATTCCTTCAATCGGTTTTTCCCGAGCTGGGTAAATGTCTAATAAAATAATCTCGTCAAAACGGGTTAAGCTCTGTGAAAATTCTGGGGCAAAATCTTTCGTCCTGGAAAATAAATGGGGCTGAAAGATTACGGTAATTTTCTTATTTGGGTGTGCACTCTTTACTGCTTCATAAACAGCATCGATTTCCGTAGGGTGGTGTGCATAATCGTCTATGTAAACTAGATTTTCTTGATTGATTTGATATGAAAACCTTCGTTTAATCCCTTTAAAACTGGCAAGCGCTTCGGCAAGGCGACTTAGGGGGGTGCCTAATGTTGCCGCCATTGCCAATGCCGCCAATGCGTTCAACAAATTGTGTTTTCCTGGTTTGTTAAACGTAACCCCTTCAATAGTTTCTGTAGGGGTTACCACGTTGAATAGATAGGTTGAGTTTGTGATCTTAATATTTTGAATGGTATAATCGGAGTCATCCTCAATACCATAGGTAATTCCTTCAATAGGCAATCCATTTCTAACAAATAGTTTACCGTTGGATTTTAATCTGGAAGCGAAATCGTTAAAAGTACGTTCTAACTCCTGCTTGTTTCCATAAATATCCAAATGATCGGCATCCATGGATGTAATGCAAGATACAGTTGGCGATAAATGCAAAAATGAACGATCAAATTCATCAGCTTCCACAACCGTATAAGCGCTGCCTTCAATTAAAAAGTTACTATTGAAATTCTCTGAAACACCTCCCAAAAAGGCTGTAATTGGTGTTCCCGTTTCTTTCAATATATGCGCCAGTATGCTACTAGTTGTGGTTTTTCCATGAGTTCCAGCCACCGCAAAGCAGTACGAGTCTTTTGTGATTAAGCCTAAAACAGCAGCTCTTTTCTGCACTTCAAAACCGTTGGTAATAAAATATTGATATTCGGAATGATCTTTCGGTACCGCCGGGGTGTACACTACCAATGTATTTTCTTTATTCTTGAAATCGGCTGGAATTGCTTCAACATTATCGTTAAAATGAACTGCAATACCAGATTCTTCCAAGCCCTGTGTAATCTCGCTGGGTGTTTTGTCGTAGCCAGCAACATTTTTATCAATGAACTTAAAATAACGCGCCAGCCCAGACATACCAATGCCGCCTATGCCGATAAAGTAAACGTTATGTATTGTTTGTAAGTTCATATATTTTTAAGCAGTTTTTAAAAGTTTTTCTATTTCGTCAACAATGGTTTTGGTAGCATTGGGCAACGCCAATTTTTTAAAATTCCCACTTAATTCTTTTTGCTTTTCTTCGGAATTAAAAACAGATAAAAAAGTATTTTCAAATACTTCATCCAATTTATTCTCCTTCAATAAAATTGCGGCATTTTTTTCAGCTACGGCTGAAGCATTTTTGGTTTGATGATCTTCCGCAACATTGGGCGATGGTATAAAAAAAGTAGGCTTTGCTACTATGGCCAACTCTGAAACAGAAATGGCTCCCGCCCTTGAAATAATAAAATCTGCCGCCGCGTAGGCCAAGTTCATATCATTTATGAAAGCATTCACTTTTATCATTTCACTCTCGTACTTTTTGTATTCTTCATAATACAGTTTACCGCATTGCCATATAATTTGTACGTTGTTTTCTTTAAAAAAGTTTAGCTCTTTTTCAACTAATTGGTTTATTCTTCGTGCACCTAAACTTCCACCCATGACAAACAGGGTTTTACGATTTTCCTTCAGCTTAAAAAATCTTTTACCTTTTTCTTCTTTGCCTTGGATTTCCAACAAATCCTGACGAACAGGATTACCCGTTTTTACAATTTTTTCAGAAGGAAAAAACCGCTCCAACTTATCATAGGCTACAAAAATCTTTTCCACTTTTTTTGACAGCCACTTATTTGTAATTCCAGGAAACGAATTCTGCTCCTGAAGCACGCATGGAATATTTTTTTCTGAAGCCATTTTAAGCAATGGTCCGCTTGCAAAACCGCCCGTTCCAATAGCCACATGTGGTTTAAATTCTTTTAGTATGCTTTTTGACTTCCAAAGACTACTCATCAACTTGAAAGGAAACATCAGATTACTGAGTGTTAGCTTCCGCTGAATTCCAGAAATCCATAATCCTCTAATATTATATCCTGCCTGCGGCACTTTCTCCATCTCCATTCTGTCCTGAGCGCCTACAAACAAAAATTCGGCATTGGGGTGCCTTTGCTTTAGCTCATTGGCTATAGCAATTGCGGGATAGATATGACCACCTGTCCCTCCACCGGATAATATGAATCTATAATTGCTCACTTAAAACGTCTAACGGATTTTGATTTTCAACTTTTTCTTCTTCTTTCTCTAACTTTTCCTGTCGCTTAGCGCTTACACTTAGAATAATACCAATGGCCAAACAAGTCATCCAAATGGAAGTACCCCCGCTACTGATTAGCGGAAGCGTTTGACCCGTTACAGGGAATAACTCTACTGCTACCGCCATATTGATGAATGCCTGAAAAACGATAGGCAATCCGGCCGCAATGACCAGCAGTTTCCCAAAAGTGGATTCCGACTTGTGGGCAACGACTACAATTCTAAAGAGTAACAGCAAATAAATAAGCACCATTATGAGTCCGCCCACAAGTCCATATTCTTCAACAATGATTGCGTAAATAAAATCGGATGAACTTTGAGGAAGGAAATTCTTCATTACACTTTTTCCTGCACCAACGCCAATAACTCCTCCCGTTGCAATGGCTATTTTAGCTTTCTCTATTTGATAATCAGCTTCCGTATCTTCATCATCAGCAAAACTTTCAATTCGGCTAATCCACGTATCCACTCTATTTGGGAACAATCCAGGAAAAGCCTTTGCGGTAAGCACAAACATGGTCAACCCCAATATCCCCGCTCCGATTATGGCTGTTAAATATTTCCATGGATATCCACCCAAAAAACATAGTGTTAATACCATAAAAAAGATAATAGCAGTAGTAGAAAAGTTGGCAGGCAAAATAAGCATCAGCACCACAAAAACTGGTAACCAAAGTGGCACAATACTCTCTTTAAAACTGATGGTTCTATCTTTTATTTTTGCCAAATATCTTGCTACGTGAATAAGCAATACAATAGATGCCAAAGTAGAGGTTTGAAATGTTATCCCTACAAAAGGCACCTGTATCCATCTACTTGCGTTGGCTCCACCAATGGTAGTTCCTTGTGCTAACGTATAAACAAGCAATAGGATAACTATTGGCATTGCTATAATGGATAAGCCTTTAAAATATCGATACGGAATTTTATGCACAGCATAAATCACACAAATTCCCATCAAAAGTAGCACTCCATGTTTAAACAAATGACTTAAAGTAGTACCATTACCTACCACATACACCAAGTTAGTACTTGCGCTGTAAACAGGTAAAAAGGAAAACAGCGCCAAAAGGCCCACAACGGCCCAAATAGCTTTATCCCCTTTTATATTTTTAAATATTTCCTGCACTGGTAAGGCTCTTTTTTTATCGATTATAACTTTCTTACTTCTTCTTTAAACTGGTCTCCTCGATCTTCATAGTTGGTAAACAGATCGAAAGAAGCACATGCTGGAGACAATAAAACGGAATCTCCTTTTTCGGCTACTTCTTTACTAATTTTTACTGCATCTTTCATTGAGGTTGTTTCCACAATAAAATCTACTACACTACCAAAGGTTTCTATGATTTTGGCATTATCAAGCCCTAAACAAACAATAGCCTTTACTTTTTCGCGTACTAAAGGCATAAGCGATAAGTAATCGTTCCCCTTATCTTGTCCACCTACAATCCAAACTGTTGGGGTTTTCATGCTATCCAACGCATAAAATGTAGCATTTACATTGGTTGCTTTAGAATCGTTTATGTATTGTACATTCTGAATTTTCAACACTTTTTCTAACCTATGGGAAGCTCCCTGAAAATTCTCAAGACTTTCACGAATGGTTGCTTTTCTAATTTTTAATAATTGTGCTACTGTAGAAGCCGCCATGGCGTTTTTAGTGTTGTGCTTCCCTTCTAATGTTAATGTATCTGTTGACATTTCTAAATGCTGTTTATCTATGTTTATTATAATCTTATTATTCTCTAAATACGCTCCATTTTCTATCTTCTTTTCAACTGAAAATGGTAACAGTTGTGCTTTTACCGGATGCTTTTCAAGCCAATCGGTAATTACGGCATCATCGGCATCATAAATAAGGTAATCTTCTTGTGTTTGATTCATGGCAATCCTAAACTTGGAAGCAATGTAATTTTCAAACTTATAATCATACCTGTCTAAGTGATCTGGGGTGATGTTGGTAATGATAGCAATGTGTGGATGAAAATTTTTAATTCCATCCAACTGAAAACTACTGATTTCCAATACGTAAAAATCCTTATGGCTTTCAGCTACCATTTGCGCAAAACTGTCCCCGATATTACCAGCCATACCTACGTTCAATCCTCCATTTTTAAGTAGATGGTTGGTAAGCATAGTAGTGGTTGTTTTGCCATTGCTTCCGGTAATCCCCACGATTGTTGCACCTGTATATTCCGAAGCAAATTCAATTTCTGAAACAACAGCTATTTTTGCTTCCACCAGCTTTTTAACTAGCGGCGCTTTATCGGGTATTCCCGGACTCTTCATTACGAGGTCGGCATTCAAAATTTTATCTTCCGAATGCTCCCCTTCTTCCCAATCAACTTCAATATTTTTAAGAACGTTCTTATATTTTTCTTTGATGTTTCCTTTATCGGAAACAAAAACATCAAATCCTTCTTTCTTTCCTAAAATGGCTGTTCCCACACCACTTTCGCCTCCACCAAGTACTACAAGCCTTTTCATATTATTCGAGTTACGAGTTACGCTTTATCGCAACTTGAGGGTAACTACCGTTATAACTGCCAACAATATTCCTACAATCCAAAAACGGGTTACGATTTTACTTTCATGATATCCTTTCTTTTGATAGTGATGATGAAGAGGCGACATCAAAAAAATACGCCTTCCTTCTCCATATTTTTTCTTTGTGTATTTAAAGAAACTCACCTGAAGGACTACGGATAAATTTTCAGCTAAGAAAATTCCGCAGAGAATAGGTATTAGCCATTCTTTCCTAATAGCGATTGCGATAACCGCAATTATTCCGCCTATGGTTAAGCTCCCTGTATCACCCATAAAAACTTGCGCCGGAAATGTGTTATACCATAAAAATCCAACCAATGCCCCCACAAAAGCAGCGATAAAAACCGTTATTTCCCCCGCCCTAGGGATGTACATGATATTTAAATAATCTGAAAAAATGATATTACCCGAAACCCAAGCAAAAATTCCCAAGGTCAACGCGATAATCGCCGAGGTTCCAGCTGCCAAGCCATCAATACCATCGGTTAAATTGGCGCCATTGGACACTGCGGTTATAATGAATACCACAATTGGAATAAAAATTAACCAAGCGTAACTTTTGTAATTATCTCCCATCCAAGAAAGCAACAAGGCATAATCAAACTCGTTATCTTTAACAAATGGAATGGTGGTTTTGGTAGATTTCTCCTCATCTCCATAGTCCAGACTCGCATCGCTTCGCGTTACTACCTCCACTTTATTTTCAGTTTTTAACTCTTCTTTTACCGTAACGTTCGGGTGAAAATATAAGGTCGCTCCAACAATCAATCCGATTCCGATTTGACCGAGAACTTTAAACTTACCCTTTAATCCTTCTTTATCTTTTTTGAAAATCTTAATGTAATCGTCCACAAAACCTATAACTCCCATCCAAACCGTAGTTACAATCAACACGATAATGTAGATGTTCTCCAGTTTAGCAAACAACAAAACAGGAATTAGGGTAGATAAGATGATAATGATACCCCCCATAGTTGGTGTTCCCGCTTTTTGCGATTGGCCTTCCAAGCCTAACTCCCTAACACTTTCACCAATTTGTTTCGATCGCAAATAATTGATAATTCGCTTTCCATAAATGGTAGATATCAACAACGACAATAGCACCGCAGCAGAGGCCCTGAAGGTGATGAACTGAAACAATCCCGCTCCCGGTAATTGATATTGTTTTTCTAAAAATTCGAATAAATAGTATAACATATAACTCGTTTATTCCTCTTTTTGAGGGCCTTGCTTATTTTTGTACGTTTGACAATAATTCTTTTACTACCTCCAAATCGTTAAAATGATTACGAACCCCATTTATTTCTTGATAGGTTTCGTGACCTTTTCCCGCGATAAGGATAATGTCGTTTGGCTTTGCAAACTGGCAAGCCGTTTTAATTGCTTGCTTTCTGTCTTCTATAGAAATTGTTTTATTATAATTTTGAGGTTCTACCCCCACCTCCATGTCTTCAATAATCTTTTTTGGATCTTCCGTTCTTGGGTTATCGGAAGTAAAAATGGCTTTACTGCTCAATTGCGAAGCGATATTTGCCATTACCGGTCTTTTTGCAGCATCACGGTCCCCACCACAACCTACCACTGTAATCAAACTTTCATTCCCGGTTCTAATAGTATTTATAGTTTCCAAAACATTCTTTAATGCATCTGGCGTGTGCGCGTAATCTACTATTGCGGTGATTTTTTCTTCGGAAATAAAATACTGAAACCGGCCGCCAACACTTTCCAATTCGCTCATGTACTGAAGCGTCTCCAACGTTTCCAATCCCAGAAGATCAGCAACAGCATAGACCGCCAATAAATTATAGGCATTGAAACTTCCAATCAATCTTGACCATACCTCGTTGTCATTCACTTTCAGCAACAATCCTGTAAATTGATTTTCGAGGACTTGTGCTTTGTAATCGGCATACGATTTTAAGGCATACGTAACCTTATTGGCTTTGGTGTTTTGCAACATTACCAAACCATTTTTATCATCTACATTTACAAGCGCAAATGCTGATTTAGGCAGTTCGTCAAAGAATATTTTTTTGGTATCCCTGTATTCAGCAAAAGTTTTATGATAATCCAAATGATCGTGCGACAAATTGGTAAAAACACCTCCGGCAAACTGCAAACCTGCTGTTCGCTGTTGATGGATTCCATGGGAACTTACTTCCATAAAGCAAAACTCCACCCCCGCATCGTTCATCTTTTTTAAATATTCATTTATAGTGATGGAATCTGGCGTTGTATGTGTTGCTGGAAAGTCTTCATCCCCAACCATAACTTTTACGGTAGAAAGCAACCCGACTTTAAAACCTGCTTTTTTAAACAAATTGTAAAGCAACGTAGTTACAGTAGTTTTTCCGTTAGTTCCTGTAACCCCTACCAATTTTAAATTTGCTGAAGGGTTTTTATAAAAATTAGCTGCCATTATAGCCAATGCCCTGTGCGAATTTTCCACTTCCACGTAGGTAACCCCGTTAATTGTTTGTTCAGGAAGTTTCTCGCAAATAACAGCTATTGCCCCTGCCTCAACGGCTTTGGTAATATAATTATGTCCATCTACAACAGTACCGGGCACAGCGACAAAAACATCATCCAAAGATACCTTTCGGGAATCAAAATGAATGGAATTCACATGCGTTACCGTATTGCCAACAACCGCATTAATGGTAACCCTATATAATATGTCTTTTAACAACATCATGATAACTGCAACACTACTGTTTGGTTCGACTCCAATTTTTGTCCGCTTTTAACCGACTGACTTTTCACCTTTCCTATTCCACTTCCTTCCACCCTAACTTTCACACCAAGATTTTCGAGTAAAGAAACCGCATCCATTCCGCTCATGCCTTCCACATTTGGCATTTTTTCATTTCGCTTCTTCACTTGGGCGTAATAAGCCTTGTAATCTTTTTCAACTTTCGAATTCTCTTCATCCAACTCTTCAATCGTATCGATTAACGGAGAATTGGTATAAATTTTCTGTGCAATACTTTTAAACACCGGCCCCGACACATCTGCTCCGTAATACCCAACGCTTTTATCGGGTTCGTGAATTACGACGATGCAGGAATATTTCGGATTTTCAGCAGGGAAATAACCCGCAAAGCTGGAGATATAATTTAGTTTGCTTTTATCTCTATAATCTTTCTGACAAGTCCCCGTTTTACCGGCCATGGAAAAATTAGGAGAATACAGGCCATGCCCTGTTCCGTGTTCACTTTCAACTGTATTTTTGAGCATTTCCTGTACTTTGGATATTGTTTCTTTGGAACAGATTGAAGGATTGATAACTTCCTTATCGAACTTATGAACCACCTTGTCCCATTCACGAACTTCTTTTATCAATCTCGGCTTCACCATCTCACCACCATTGGCAACCGCATTATAGAAAGTAAGTGTTTGCAACGGCGTAAAAGACACTCCATACCCGTATGCCATCCATTGCAGGGCAATCCCGCTCCACCTGCTTTTATCATTTGGGTGTGGGATGATTGGTTTTCCCTCGCCTTTTATAGACATTCCCAGTTTCTCATTCAGTCCCATATTATAAAGACGGTTGACAAATTTTTCAGGCTGGCTTTTATAATGTTTATCGATAATTTTTACAATTCCAACATTCGAGGAACGCTCCAATACTTCAGAAACTGTGATTTCACCGTAACCACCATGCTTGGAATCCCTTACTTTTTTTCCGTAGAATGAGATAATACCTTTTTCTGTGTCGATAACATCACTAGTATCCACCGCGTCATCTTCCAAAGCAGCAATCATGGACATTAATTTGAAGGTGGAGCCTGGCTCATGGGACTCCCCTACGGCGTAATTCAAACGCTCGTAATAACTTCCACTTTTGGTACGGCCTAAATTGGATATCGCTTTAATCTCTCCTGTCGCCACTTCCATAACTACTACAGAACCGTGATCGGCTTTGTATTTTTCTAACTGATTTAAAAGTGCGTGATGGGCAATGTCCTGAATATTCACATTAATGGTAGAAACCACATCATAGCCGTCTTTAGGCTCAACTTCATTGTAATCGGTAATGGGTTTCCATTGTCCTTTGGCTATTTTTTGTTTTAGACGATGCCCTTCGGTTCCTCTTAAATAATCGCCAAAAGCACCTTCCAAACCAACTCTTGTGTAATACCCTTGATCGTCTACACGTTCGTACCCGACGCTTCGGTGCGCAATTCCGCCTAAAGGATATTCCCTTTTGGTTTCCTGCTCCACAATTATCCCACCTTTGTAAGGACCTAAATTGAATAAAGGGAAATTTTTAATCTGAATATATTCCGTATACCCCAAATCCCTTGCGATAAGTAAATAGCGGTTCTTGTTAGCCCGCGCCTTTCGCATTAAATTTTGATAATAGGAAGACGATCTGCCCAATACTTTTGACAAAGAATCCGACAAAGCTTTTATATTTCTCTCAAACACTTTATGTTGCGGGGTAACGGCATCAAAACGGATGTCGTATTTGGTCACTGAAGTAGCCAACAGACTGCCATCATCAGAATACAGATTGCCCCTTTTCGGTTCAATTGTAAAATTCTTAATGGTACGTTGCTCGGCAAGCGCCCTGTATTTCTCCCCTTCAGAAAATTGAATGGCAAATAATTTTACCACAACTGCCAAGGCGAAGAAAAACATACACCCTGCGACGAAATACAAGCGGCTTAATATGTTTTTATCGGTTATTGGCATAATTTCATTTTTTATGGGCAACCCTAATTTTTTTCGGCGGAATTAAAGACGGCTTCAAACCAGATGAAACCACTTTGGCCGTTACATTCGATTCCAATCTCACCTGTTGCACTTTCGTCCTTACATCTACAAATTCACTTCGCAACTCCAAAACTTCATTGGTAAGTTTTGCCAGATCGTGCACTTTCTTGTCAGCTTGGTGCGCACTGGAAATCATTATCACGGCCAACATAGACACAAAAAGAATAAAGCGCCAATTCTTAAAAGAATCTTCGCTTACTAAAAACTTTCCTTTCAATATGTCCAGAATCCCTTTCCTCATGTTTTTATTACAACTTTTCTGCTATTCTCAATTTTGCGCTACGCGCTCTATTATTTTGTTTTATTTCTTCTCTCGATGGCGTTATCAATCCGCCCACTTTCCTTAAAGGAACATCTATATTCCCGTAAAAGTCTTTTTCAGGCTCCCCTTCAAACTTCCCGGCTCTCATGAATCGTTTCACCAAACGATCCTCCAACGAATGATAACTTATCACACTCAACCGCCCACCTTTTTTAAGAACCTCTGGAGTTTGCAACAAAAACTCGCGCAACACCTCCATCTCTTGGTTCACCTCAATACGAATGGCTTGATAGATTTGCGCCAAAATTTTATGCTCCTTATGCTGAGGCAAAAACCTTTTTAAAGCAACTTTTAATTCTTCGGAAGTTTTTATAGGTGATTCCGCTCGCTTCTCCACAATGGTTTTAGCAATCGCAGCAGCATTCCGAAGCTCCCCGTACAAACTGAAGACACTTCTTAAGTCTGCTTCCGAATAATCGTTCACTACTTCTTTAGCAGAAATCGGGTTTCTTTTGCTCATCCGCATATCCAAATCGGCTTCAAAACGGGTAGAAAAACCACGTTCTGCCACATCAAATTGGTGCGACGAAACCCCAAAATCACCCAATACACCATCCACTTCTGTTACTCCGTAGAATTTCAAATAACGCTTTAAGAACCTAAAATTCTCTTCTATCAGCACAAACCGCTCATCATCTATTTTATTTTTAACCGCATCTTCATCTTGATCAAAGGCAAACAATCTCCCTTTCTCCCCCAGCCTGCTTAAAATCTCTCTGGAATGCCCTCCGCCACCAAACGTAACGTCTACATACACTCCATCTTCCTTTATCGCCAAACCATCAACGGTTTCCTTTAACAAAACTGGGTTATGATACTCCATCTTCTCCTTCATTTAATTCAAAACCACCCATTACATCTTCTGCTAAATCAGAGAACGACGACGCTCCTTCCTCAAGCACGTCGTAATATTTCTGCTTATCCCAAACCTCAATTCTATCTATCGATTCAGAAAGCACCACCTCTTTTTCAATATCGGCAAATGCCATTAAATTCTTAGGAAGCGACAACCTTCCGCTAGCATCAATCTCAACGACACGAACTCCTGCAGTAAATTGACGGATGAAGTCATTATTCTTTTTCACAAAGCGATTTAGTTTTCCAACTTGCTTCATTTCTTTCTCCCAAGCCGCCATGGTGTAAATCTCCAAGCATTTTTGAAAAATAGACCGTTTCAACACCAAACCATCCTGTAAAACCGGGGCAAGTTTAGCACGCAAAGAAGACGGCACCATTATGCGCCCTTTGCTATCTGCCTTACACTCATATTCTTCTGAAAACTGGATCACCCCCGGATGGTTTTGTCGTTAACTTTTCAAATATAAAGAAATATTTACCACTTTTTACCACTTTTAGCCACTTTTTACCACTTTGTTGATAAATTCCCTCTATCGACGTCAACCATCAGTAAATGCGTGCGTTATAAAATTGTTAATAACTGAAGCTTTCTTTATTTAAGACGGAAAAATGATACTTTTGCGATTTTTAAGGAATAAATAGACAGGGCTGTTAGAAATCGTTCAATATAATTTCGAAATGCCTATATTTGTTTCCGAAGAATGTAATTAATCCTTAATGACACAAGATTTAAAGAAGGAAGGTAAATTTACTTATTTGGAAGTTGGAGAAGGAACCCCAATGATTGTACTCCATGGATTGATGGGTGGATTAAGCAATTTTAGCGGTGTAGCCAATTATTTTTCAGCAAAAGGATACAAAGTATTAATCCCTCAGCTCCCCATATACAGCATGTCTTTACTAAAAACAAACGTAAAGAACTTTGCCAATTATTTAGAAGCATTTATAGAGTTTAAAAACTTAGATAGCGTTATTCTTTTAGGAAATTCCTTAGGAGGACATATCGGTTTGTTACATACCAAATTATACCCACAAAAAGTGAAGGCTTTGGTTATTACCGGAAGCTCCGGTTTGTATGAGAATGCCATGGGCGACGGTTATCCAAAAAGAGGTGACTACGAATTTATTAAAAAGAAAAGTCAGGATGTTTTCTACGACCCTGCGGTAGCAACCAAAGAAATAGTAGATGAAGTTTTTGCCACGGTTAACGATCGAAATAAGCTGGTAAAGACCTTAGCCATTGCAAAAAGTGCAATTAGACATAATATGGCAAAAGACTTGCCGCACATGCACACTCCAACTTGTATAATTTGGGGAGAAAATGATACAGTAACGCCGCCATCGGTAGCGAAGGAATTTCATGAACTTTTACCGGATTCTGAATTGTTTTGGATTGAAAAATGTGGACATGCCCCAATGATGGAGCATCCCAACGATTTCAACACTATTTTGGATGCTTGGCTAGAAAAAAGAAACTTACAATAGTCTTCTATGCAGATTAAATCGGCCCATTTTGTAATGAGTAATTCCGACGTTAGTAAATGTCCGAACGAACCTCTTCCAGAATACGCCTTTATCGGCAGGTCCAACGTTGGAAAGTCATCGCTTATCAACATGCTTACCGACCGTAAAAATTTAGCTAAAACTTCCGGCAAGCCAGGAAAGACTCAGTTGATCAATCATTTTAAAATAAATGAAAACTGGTTCTTAGTGGATTTGCCGGGCTATGGATATGCAAAAGTTTCAAAAAAAGCCAAAAGTACCTTTCAGAAATTTATAACTGCCTATTTTGAGCAACGCCAGCAATTGGTTTCTGCCTTTGTCTTAATTGATATTCGACACGAGCCTCAAAAAATCGATTTGGAATTTATGGAGTGGCTGGGGGAAAACCAAATTCCATTTTCTATCATATTTACCAAGGCAGACAAGTTGAAACCAAAAGCCATCGAGCGGAACGTTAACAATTATATTGACGCGCTCCTGGAAGGTGTTTGGGAAGAAGCTCCGAATTATTTCATCACTTCGTCCTCATCAAAAACCGGAAGGGATGAAGTGTTGAATTACATTGAAGAAATCAACAGCCAAATTAAATAAGGGCTATTGTAATTCAACAACAGCTTTGCTCATTAATTTATCAAGGTCTTTTATTTTAATGTTCCCTTCGGCACTTAGCACCACAAAGTCCTCATCGTCTTTTACCTTCATAAGGATTTCTCTTATTTTTCCCCTTCTCTCAAAATAATAAAGTCCCACTCTTGCCCCGTCGCTATTCACATACATCAACGATTCATAGCCTTTTTTACTTACAAAATTGTTAAACTGAGTTTCCAAGGAAGAAGAAGAAACCTCTTGCCCCACCAAAACACGATATTTAGAAATTCCACTTACCACCTCATTGAGCTCTTTCAAATCCTCGTCATCTACAAACATATTAACTAAAAAGTTGGAGGCGCTTAATGAAAACGCAATATCATCTTTATTTTCTTTTCTGAAAGAATCATAAGGAGTGGAAGCACCACAAGACACCATGATTATGGCTACGGCTAGTAAACTTAAAATTTTGTTCATCTTATTTTGTATTGGTTATACTGGGAAGACGAACAACAAGAAGAATTGTTACAATTACTCTTTTAGTTTTACCCGAATTACTTCCATTAATTCCTCTATACTCCCGATGGCATTAATGGTTTCTGAAGATAAAAATGCTTCTACTTTTCCAGCTTTGCTTTCGCTGAAAACAGCAGGCAATTCGGTATTTGAAAATTCAGGATATCTCTTCTGAAAATCTTCAATATGAAAAAACTTCATCGTTACTTCTGAAGATTCCCTGAAGGATTTCCAAGCTTCTTTTTCTTTAAAATTTCCGTGGGTGAGTTTACAGAGATTGCAAGCATAGGTATTCGGACTCAAAATTTTGTGTGCTGCACCGACCGCCTCATTCCATAGCCCGCCTTTGGCATTGTAAACAAAAATAAGCTTGGAGAATTTCATTTTATTCGAGTAATGTTAACGAACAAATGGTATTATTTGGTAAGCTCCAATTTTTCCGCAAAATAGCTGCAGAAATCACGCATTGTGGCCGTCATTTTATCATCTTGGGTAGCTCTCTGATAGGTATCGCTAAGGGAAACCAAAGTTTGGTGCATAAACTTTTTCATTTCATCCACCGGCATATCCTTTGTCCAAAGATCAATTTTTAAAGTCTCTTGCTTGTCGCTATCCCATACAGAAAGTAAAAAAGCCTTTGCTTTCTCATTTTCCACGCCACCATCTTTAGCCGTCCAACTCAATTTTTCGGGCACTTTATTTTCATCGAGTTCTATATGTAAATTTATATCAGAGCGATGTGTTTTAGCCATTACTTTTCGGGTTTATATTTTGAATTATTAAAAATTTCTTCTGCTGATGTGTTCAGCATTTGCTGCAAAGATACTTCATTATTTTCCATATACGAACGTACAATCTCCCAGCCAATAAATCGGCCCAATCGGCCTGGTGATTCGTTGTCTAGTTCCAAATAAAACTTAGAAAACGGGGCAGGATCTATAAAACGTTCGCTTAATTTCCTATCGGTGGAAAAAAGAAGCTCTCTTTCAATAAAATAGCGCCAAATATAGTTTTCATTGGCTTTCGCCCAATTATATTCTTCTTCTGTATATCCTATAATTTGATTGCTTTCTCGGAAAGGGATAAACAACTGTGTTATGTAATAGAGTTTTCCGTAGTAAACCATTTGAGCTAAAAAAGTTCGGTTTCTTGGGCTCCTAATTTTGCTAGTAGCGATTGTTTTAGCTATATCGACCTCTATTTGCTCCTTTTCAAAATCGTTTTTAATGTATTGCTGTATTCCTCCGTAAAAACGGTGTTCTTTCCCCAAATAGTTATCTAGCCCCAGCAACAGTAAAGTATCTGCATAAATTACGCGGTTCTTGTAATCTACATCCGAAATTACAGTAACCACTTTTGGCGCTTCAAAATTTTCGAAATAGTATTTTATATGTTGAAAGAGCGATCTTATTTCACTTGTGTCCGATTCGAAATCAGGATATTGCTTGCTTATTTCATCAAACAATTCTATTTGCAAAGTATCATTCATTTTAGCTACCCAAACGCTATCTGGAAATTGTTCAGGAAATAAATAGGGATATTCCCTTTTCAACTTAGGTAAATCCGAAGGTGACGCTTCAGAAAATTCTTTATCAAATCTTTTTATTTCAATTTCAACAGGGATATTTCCAATCTCTTTTTCCAATTGAGATTCGGTAGCGCAAGCATATACTATCAAAATGACAAAAAGAAAGCACAAAAATTTCTTCATACACATTATTTTATAAGCAAAAGTGTTTTCGTTTTTTATAAATTTAAGAATCTGTTACATTTGTTTACAAAGTTAGAAGAAAGTAAAAATGTACCAGTCCTTTTTAATTTTACTTTTGAAAAGATAAACGTATTCTAGAACATTGAATTATGCAAACTGAAAAAATTATTACACATATTGTTTCTTGGCTTAAAAATTATGCTGAATCGGCTAAAGTAAATGGCTTTGTGATTGGTATTTCTGGCGGAATTGATTCTGCGGTCACTTCTACGCTATGTGCTAAAACAGGATTGGATGTACTCTGCCTTGAAATGCCCATTCATCAAGCGGAAAATCAAGTAAGCAGGGCGTTAAACCATATTAAGTGGCTTCAAGAAAACTTTCCTAATGTAAAAACTACTCAAGTAAACCTTACGCCTGTTTTTGACAGTTTGGTAGATGCCTTTCCAAAAGTTGAAAACGAAGAAGATAGATTTATGACATTGGCAAACACCCGCGCCCGTTTACGTATGACGTCTCTTTATTATTTTGCTGCATTGGAAACATATTTGGTAGCCGGAACGGGAAACAAAGTGGAGGATTTTGGTGTAGGTTTTTACACCAAGTACGGAGATGGCGGCGTAGATTTGAGTCCGATTGCCGACTTGCTTAAAACTGAAGTTTACGAAATTGCAAAGGTTTTAGGTGTTAATAAAGAAATACAAACCGCAGCTCCTACAGACGGACTCTGGGGAGACGATAGAACAGACGAAGACCAAATTGGAGCTTCCTACCCAGAGTTGGAATGGGCTATGCAAATGGCAGACGAAGGCAAAACGTCTTCCCACTTCAGCGGTAGGCAACAAGAAGTCTTCGACATTTACACCCGTTTTAACCGAGCGAATAAACACAAAATGGTACCAATACCGGTTTGTGAAATCCCTGAAGCGTTAAAAAAATAGTTTCTGTAGTTATCCCGTAAATATTTGAAAATAAGACTTATTTTTACTATATTTACTTACAAATAACTTGTTTTCCCCCAAGCTAACATGAAGCGTATAAAGTACGTTCTGCATTGTTATGGCTTATTCTAACAAACTTTAAAATAAAGTACTATGATTAAGGTTTTAATAGCAGATAATCATCCCATAGTAAGGATAGGTCTTAGCACCATTTTCGAAAAAGACGAAGAAATTGAAATTATTGGAACAGTCTCCACAACTACAGAATTGTTCAATATACTTGCCGTAAAAAAACCCGACATTGTCTTAATGGAAATGGACATTCCTGAGGTTAATGGTATTACGGCATTGAGAAGATTGAAAAAAGATCATCAAAGTATTTCTGTTCTTATTTATAGCTCCCAACCAGAAGAAGTGTACGCGCTGAGTACTTTAAGAGCAGGCGCATCGGGCTACGTTTCCAAAACCGCATCCATCGATATTCTTCGAGCCGCCATAGCTAAAATTGCTGAAGGTGGCATGTTTATTACGAACGAATTGGCACAGCGGTTGGCATTTGATGAAGGCTCTAGCAAACCCCGTAAATTTTTTAGAAAATTATCTACAAGAGAAATTGAAGTTTTGAAATTATTGGCAGCCGGTCGACGCAACAAACAAGTGGCCGAAGAATTACAGCTCAATGAAAAAACAGTTAGCACCTACAAGGCTCGATTAATGAGAAAACTCAATGTAGATAACATGGTGGATATGCTTCAGCAGGCCAAAGCTTTGGAACTCTATTAAGAGTGAAAAGTGGTGTTGGTTACCAATCCAAATCGTTCGGAAAGAATTTTTCGTAGTTCCCAATAATTTTTCACATCTTCAAGTTGCACACTAGTAGCGTTGTTGTTTGCACCGATTAGTGTGTGGATATTATCAACCAACATGTTCAACAACTTTAAGCGTAGCATGGAAATGGTTTGAAAAACCAAAAGACGCACCGACATATCTTTGTCCTTCACCAAAATATCTTTGCTCTCCCAATTGGACAATGCATATTTTTCTTCATTCATTAAAATATCCACGACCAAAGCGTTTTGCTCAAAAGTTAACTGCTGAAGAAAGTCGTCCATCTTTAATTGGCCCTCACGATTGTACATCTCTATTAATTGCGTGTAAATTGCATTAAAATGTTCATTGGCCAATTCTATTTCATCGGTTTGAAGGTCTAGAAAAATCTTTTCGTACACTTTCAAATCAACCTTGACCTCTTTTTCCGTCATATTCCCTTCTTCATCTTCTTCAAGAACAACGTCCGAAAAGGTTTCTGTTTTATCACCATGAAAAAGCAAGATTGCAATAATCGATTTTTCCAATTCGTCTAGTTGATTAACTTTTCGTGATACATTTTCTGAAGTACTTTCAACCTTCTGTAAAGTATTTTTCTTTCTTTCTTCCTTGTATTTCTTATTGGCATCGGAAATTTCTTTACTTCCCAATTGTGCCAAGGTATTGTAAAGAACATCTTCAGAAATATCCATAATTCTGGAACATTCCTGAATATACACTTCCCGCTGTATTCGATCTGGAATTTTAAAGATACTGTGTACAATATCACGGATGGTTTCCGCCTTTTTAATAGGATCATTTTGAGCCTCCTTTACTAAAAGAGATGCTTTAAACCGAATAAAATCAGTAGCATTTTCTTCTAAAAAATTTATCAGCTCTTGCTTGTCATGTTCGCGCGCAAAACTATCGGGATCCTGCCCTTCAGGAAAAGTACATACTTTTACGTTCATCCCCTGTTCCAGAATAAGGTCAATCCCACGAATAGAAGCTCGAAGTCCCGCGGCATCACCATCAAATAAAACCGTAATATTCTTGGTAAGTCGGTTTACCAATCGGATTTGATCGGGTGTTAGTGCCGTTCCACTAGACGCTACTACATTTTCAATTCCACTTTGATGAAACTGAATAACATCCGTATACCCTTCCACTAAATAGCAGTTATCTTCTTTAGCAATTGCCTGTTTTGCATGATAAATTCCATAAAGAACTTTGCTCTTATGGTAAATATCACTTTCCGGTGAATTAAGATATTTTGCAGCTTTTTTATCGGAAGTTAAAATTCGCCCGCCAAAACCTAAAACACGCCCACTCATGGAGTGAATAGGAAACATCACACGCCCTTTAAAGCGGTCGAACATTCGTTTATCGGGAGAGCCCTCCTTTTCCTTTACGATGGTAAGTCCTGTTTTTTCCAGAAATTCCAATTGATACCCTTTCCCCAAGGCCTCTTTTGTAAAGGCGTCCCATTCGTCTAGCGAATATCCTAATTTAAACTTGTCTATAGTTTCTTTTGAAAATCCACGTTCCTTGAAATAAGTTAATCCAATGGCCTTTCCGGGCTCTGTATTTTTTAAAGTGGATTGAAAATAGCCCTGAGCGAATTCCGACACCAAATACATACTTTCCCGCTCACTGGATTTTTCCTTTTCTTCATTGGTTTGCTCCGTTTCTTCAACCTCTATTCCATACTTCTTTGCTAAATATTTTATTGCTTCAGGATAAGTATAATGCTCATGTTCCATTAGAAAAGCAACGACATTTCCGCCTTTGCCACTACTGAAATCCTTCCAGATTTGCTTTACTGGCGAAACCATAAAACTTGGAGTTCTTTCGTCTGTAAATGGACTTAAACCCTTGAAATTGGTCCCCGATTTTTTCAATTGCACAAAATCGCCAATCACTTCCTCTACACGGGAAGCATCAAAAACTTTGTCTATGGTCGCTTTGGAAATCAATTTTAGGCTTTTTGTATTCTAAATTTATTAAATATTTTGCAATGGCTCGGTAAAAATACTTCTGAGGAAATACAATATACCCTTCGGCATACTAAAACAGGATTCAGCAGAAACAATCTGATTGATATTTAGCTTTTCAAAAGTATTATAATTCCATTCGCAAACCTAAGGAAATATTATGTTGTGAAACATTGGGATTGTTAAAAATTTCGTTCAAATCGTACTTCAGATACAATGCAAAACCGCTCACCCCAATATAACTCCCAATTCCGTAAATAAAGTTTTCCGTATTGTAATTATCTATAATTTTTTCTTCAAACTTAATCCCTTCCGTATTTGTCGCCCTAAATTTTTGGCGCGTACTCGTATTCAATCCGGCGTAGCCCCCGATGCCAAATACAAATTTGTGTTGGGTTGAGTAGCGGTAATAACTTCCTTTGTTTTTCTTTACGGACGGACCAAACTCAAAATAAACAGGTATTACAAAATTATCCATTCTTAATTTGGCTTTATGCACCACGCCGTCATACTCCTCGAGGGTTGTAAGCTCATCATTTTTAACAAAATACATATTGTCATCTGCTTTCAAACCACTCGTTTGGTAGGTGATTCCATAACTTACACGTATAGCATTGCTGTTTTTAAGCAGGCGGGTTTTCCACTGCCAACCAATCTCAAAGAACTTGCTCCCTCCCACTTTATAAGGAGTTTCATTAAACGATTCTCCATCGATAATGGCATTATTAAAGCCAAATGCAATTACAATATCCGAATAGGTTCTTTTATCATAGACCCGTTCATGGTCTTTTGAATCACAGTCAAAATCCCAAAAATCGTCGCAATCGTTATCAAAAAATGTCGACTTGGTATCGAAGTTTTCGCCCCTACTCAACAAAGCAATTTCGTTATCTATTATACTTGTTTTATTCTGAATATTCAAAGCCGCTCTTTCGGCAGCCGCTTCTTTTTTTGCTTGGCCAGCTTCTTTAGAAATTTTTCCAGCAGATATTTCATCTGAAATCTGTTGAACTTCTTCCTTCAATTTTTCCTTTTCCTGATTGATAATCATTTGTTTTTGTGCTTCAAGGTGCTCGATTTCTTGCTGATTGGGAACTTGTAAACTATCCATTTCTTCTTCCGTTTGAGCACTTAGAAATTGAACACTAAAAAACAGGGCCGCTAAAGCGACGTAGATTCTTTTTGAAAACATAATTTTGATTTTTTGATTGATGAATAAACTACTCCTTGCGTTCTGCCACAGCGGTTCTTACCTTGACAAAACTTTCTTTGATGGCTTCAAAAACTTTTTCCTTAAATGATTGATCCAGCTCAGTTTCTACTTCTTCCAATAGAGCCAGCGCACTTAAACTATCTGGGGATTGCAACGCCATACGCTCTTTGTAAATGGATTTTTGAGCTTCTAGCAACAAAGCTTCTATTTCCTCATCCGTCACCGAATTGCTCTCTTGAAGCGTTACGATTTTCGATGCTACCTCATTTATTTTTTCAGTTTCATAATCGGTTTCCTCTTCCTTTTTTTCTGTAACCACTAACGACTCCTCGGGCATCAGGATAGCTTCTTTAGTGTCTTTGGGCTCTTCTCGGGACTCTAAAGTTTTCTTAATTGGTTTGCTTTCCGACGCCACTACAGGTTCCTCAATCTCATTTTGCAAGGCATTCTCTTCAAGCTGATTTTTACTACTTTCTGATTTAGCCTCCTTAGCTACTATTTGCGGCTCGTCTTTATTGAAGCCTTCAGAAAAAATATAAGTGCCCCCAGCGAGCAACATTATAACAATTGCTGCAGCTACCCAATAGAATTTTTTGAAAGACGAAGTCTGAACGGAAACTTCATCAGCCTCCAATTTATCCTTTAGTGAATGCCAAGAATTTTCAGATGGAGTTATCTCCCTGGATTCCAGATTTTTTTTAATATGTTCGTCAAGAGGATTTCGACTCATAACCTTGTTTGTTTGTTTCGTTTAATTTTTCCTGCAGCATCCGTCTGGCTTTAAACAACTGCGACTTGGAAGTGTTTTCCTTAATTTTCAATTGTTCCGATATTTCTTTATGCGAATAGCCTTCCACCGCAAATAATAAGAAAACTGTTTTGTAACCTTCGGGCAGTTCATCAATGATTTTTTGCAGATATGCTACGTCCACTACATCCTGAAAATCAATGGTATGGCTATCCTTAAAAACACTTTCATGATTTTCTTCAAAAAAAATCAATCTATTTTTACGTCTTAAAAAGGTTAAACATTCCCGCACCATAATTCTCCGTATCCAACCTTCAAAACTTCCTTTAAATTGATAGGAATCGAGATACTTGAACACTTTAAAAAAACCGGTAATCATCACATCTTCAGCAAAATGAATGTCTTTTACATAATACCTGCAAACCGAAAGCATTTTTGGAGAAAACTGATTATAGATTTCTTCTTGTGCTCCCCTTTGCCCCCGAACTGCTTTTTTAATTAGCTTGTCCTGGTTGCTGTTTAGCGGTATTACTTTCAAGATTTTTCTCATTGTTGGTTCTATTTACATAGACGCAAGTCGAATGGCATAGGTTGCCTGAGCCTTAAATTATTTTCAGAAAATTACAAAAACATGCTGAATCCGTTGCGCCTGCAATCCATAAATTGAAAGCTAACCGTTTAATTTATAGATTTTTGAATGCTCTACAAGTCTTTTAAAATTAGAATAGAAATTTAAAGAAAGTCATTTGCACGGTACCATCTTCACATTTAGCACATAAAGTATTGAAATTAGAGGCAATCAACTATTACTTTATACTGAAAAAATTTTTGAACAAGGGAAGTGTGCGGTCTTTTTCGGCAATTATAACGTCTTCCGAAGCAATCTTCCAATCAATTTTTAAGGTAGGATCGTTATAAATTATGCCGCCTTCAGCCTCCTTATGGTAGAAATTATCGCACTTATAGGCAAACTCTGAAGTTTCACTGAGCGTTGCAAAACCATGGGCAAAACCACGGGGAATATAAAGTTGTTTTTTGTTTTCTGCTGAAAGCTCTGCAGCGATATGCTGACCAAATGTTTCGGAATTAGGGCGCAAATCCACCGCCACATCCAACACGATCCCTTGAACGGCCCTTACCAATTTTGCCTGAGCATAATCCCCTTTTTGAAAATGAAGCGCCCTGATAACCCCTTTTTTAGAAAACGATTGATTGTCTTGTACAAAATCTACTTTGTGGCCGACAGCTTTTTCAAACACTAACTGATTGAAACTCTCAAAAAAATAGCCCCGCTCATCGTGAAAAACAGTAGGTTCGATAAGGAAACATCCTTTTAGTTTGGTCTCTTGAATTTTCATTAAAAATGATATAAATAGTGTTCGGATGTAAAGTTAAAAGAAAATGAGAAATTCGTAGTGGAAATTGAAATAAGTATTGGTTCAATCTTTTTAAACTTCAATGATTTTATTCAAAAATAATCTCTATTTTTAGAAAAATTAAACTCTAATAAAAATTCTTAAAAAATATAACCCCTAAAATATCTTAATATGAAAGTTTATGGTAACTGCTCAAATTGTAATCATGAAATTCCTTATCGAACCAATGCAAATACACGAGTTGAATTTGCAATGAAAGACGGAGAGAATAAAAATCTCAGTTGTAAGGCATGTGGAACGAAGAATGAATTTCATGTAGATAAACTTTTTGCCAATCCCTCAAACTCACCTTTAATAACCTCCCTATTGGTAACTTTAGTTGTTATAGTAATAGCCATTACTATGCTTTTTTATTCTAAAAGTGGATACGTATTAGTAGCCTTTGGATTACCATTTTTTACTTATTTCACTCTCAAAAAGCAAGATCAAAATCGAGTTTCTAATTTTAATCGACGTAATTTGAAAGGACGTATTCACACCAAATATTAAAATATCTATCTCACTAAATTTAATTCAAAAATAAATCTTAGCCCTTACTCCTCAATTATAAGTTTTCCTTTATAATGTTCAGTCACTTCAACGGTTTCGGGCTGGCCCACTAAAATAACATTTCCTGTGCTGAAAATATCACCTTTTAAAGAAGTGCTTGCATTTACAATAAGATCGTTAGAACCACGATGGTAAATATTGGCGTTTTCAACTAAGAAGTTTCTCCCTTCAAACCTTCCATTTCCTGAAGCCATGTTTATATTTAAGTTTTTAGCTTTTCCATTGATAAAAACATTGGAGATTCCATTGAAAACCATCCGAAGGGATTCCGCTTCCACTTCTAAGTAAAAATTAGCGCTGGTAAGATATTCGTTGTTTAAATAATTCTCTGATAATAAGGCCAGATTATCGACTTTAAGAATACCATCGGAGCGAATATCCCTTTGGGTGGCGCTTCTAATTTCGGTAAGGTTAGGTGCTGTTATGTAAATGGTTGTATTGTTATATTCCCTAAAAAAGTTACAAATATTATTATTGGTTAAAATTAATTGGTCATTAACCACTTCAACCTTAATATCATTTAAAAGGTTTTCCCCAGATTGGACTTCCACTTTGTAAATTGAGTCTTGTTTTATGACTACGGAAACTTCTTCATTTACTAAAATCCGAGAAAAAGGAGTTATGTTTCTTTCTTCACGAATCGTTTTTCCAGAAGCTTGGATGCAGTCGTTGGCGTCTTTACTGTCGCATGAGGTTATTAAAAACCCAAGCAAAAAGAAGCTTACAAATCTTAATATGTTCTTTTTTATGTTCATTAAATTAACTTTAAACGAAAGACCCAACATAGAAACTAATTTTGAGCAAATTACAATTCTAAGAATATTTCCTTGATAAGGCCTTTCATTTCTTTTGCTCGCCCAAAAGAAACGAAACAAAGAAAAAGGCGCCTTATCCAAGGAATTTTTTCGACCATGAAGTCGAAAAACCGTAATCAAAACTCCGCGTCGCTCCGTGCCTACGCTCCTGTCTTCGGAGCTTTTGATTACTATTCTCTGGATAAGGTTTTTAAAATCTCACCATATCAGTAATTTCGCTTTTAACTCTGTTCATTAAAATCAACCTTACAATCTATATCCAATTCCTATTTCTATTCCTTCTGCCTGCGCTGCATGAGCTTTTACAGCTACCGTGGCGAATAACTTTTTCTTTTGGGTGATATACCCTTTTATTCCTCCGCGCAAATACATTCTACCTTCGTAATCTACGGGATAATATACATAATATCCCGCTTGTGTAATTACTGAAAGCCTGTTGATAAACAACTCATGACCAACGAAAATACCTGCTCGTTTGTAATCTTCTGAACCATCAATACCTCTTTCTGGATAAGCGATACTGCTATACTTAATAAATTCTTTTAAAAAATTGGAATAAAACACATCGGTCCCCAATTGCAATGCACTTTTTTTATTGATTCGCTTATCAGCATAAAAAGAGAAAACATAAAAAGGAAATTGCCCACTGGAGATGACATCACTTTCGTTTACGCCACTTCGGAATACAAAATTATAACGTACTGGCTCATTAAACTTATTGGTAAGTCCTTCTGTGATTTGATAAGCTGGATCTTGTTGCTGAAGCTGATAATTTAATCCTACATTGAATGTAATGGAATTAATACTGGTATTAGGCGCTTTTGTATTTCCATTAGAATAATGAATTAAAGAAAGACCTGCTTGAACGCCAAGTCGCCCAAAAATACGTTCTCTTTTATAATTGAGCATTAAATAAGTACTGCTCAATAATTTTGAACCGAAAGCTACATTTCTAAAATTTTCCTCTTTGTCGTACGGATTGGAAGCCACGGCAATACCCTGACCGATTCGGAGCATTAAATTTCGATTAAAAAAGTAGAAGTTGTAATGTCCGTAAAGAGCGAGATTATCGCCCATAAACTCATTCTTTAAATCCTGATACCCTAAGGAGATTCCATAATCGGGATAATTATATAATTGCTCCCACTCTTTATTTCCGTAAGTTTTTTGATTCCAACTGAGAATAAATCCCTCAGGGTGACCTGTTATTAAATGAAGGATATCGTTATTGTGCCTCGAAATATTTCCGTAGAAATAATTTACATCGAAGTAAGACGAATACATTTTTGAGCTTTCCTGGGCTGTTCCAACAAAAGTTATTGCAAATAATAGAATAACGAGTAATCGCTTCATAGAGATGATTTCGCGACAAAAGTATACTATTTTTAGAATAGTTCCGAAGCAATTGCTTTTATATTGTCTGATTTTCCCATGGAATAATAGTGCAATAATGGAACACCCGCATCTTTTAATTCTTTGGATTGCTGAATGCACCATTCGATTCCTACTTGACGAACCTCCTTATTATTTTTACAGCTATCCACGGCATTTACCAGATCTTCTGGCAAATCAATTTTAAATACTTGAGGTAATAATTGAAGGTGTTTTTTTACCGCAATAGGCTTAATTCCAGGAATAATCGGGACATTGATTCCATAAGCTTTCGCCTTTTCTGTAAATTCGAAAAATTTGCTATTGTCGAAAAACATTTGCGTTACAATATAGTCGGCTCCAGCATCCACTTTTTCCTTTAATTTCTTTAAATCGAAATCTAATGACGGCGCTTCCAAATGCTTTTCAGGATAGCCAGCAACTCCAATACAGAAATCCGAGCAATTGGATGCTTCTATGGTTTCATGTAAATACTTCCCATCGCACATGTTTCTAATTTGTTTTACCAAATCGGTAGCGTAGGCATGACCGCCATCCGTGGGTTTAAAATAACGTTCGTGTTTCATGGCATCCCCGCGAAGGGCCATCACATTTTCTATTCCAAGGTATTGACAATCTACCAATAAATATTCGGTTTCTTCTTTGGTAAAACCACCGCAAAGCACATGAGGAATAGTATCTACATTGTATTTGTGTTTCAACGCTGCACAAATTCCCACTGTTCCAGGTCTCATACGGGTAATTTTCCTATCGAAAAGTCCGTCTTTTTCTATGTAAACAAACTCCTCACGTGAAGTCGTCACATCGATAAAAGGCGGATTGAACTCCATTAACGGATCGATGTTATCGTAGAGTTCTTGAATATTCTTGCCCTTTTGTGGCGGTATAATTTCAAAGGAAAACAACGTTTTCCCCTCGGCTTTTTTTATATGATCGGTTACTTTCATTTTCTATTTTTTTATCCTTCGACCAACCTCTCTGACAGGCAAGCTAAGGATGACATTTTTTTTATTTTATAGGCTTCTGATTTTCAAAAGCTAAAGAGTTAAGAAGAAAAAAAGTTAAGTTTATTTTATGAATCATACCCATTTTCAATTTTTACATGCCTTACTATAAAGCTATCAAAAACTGGAGCGATTATCGCTTTTCCTTCACTTTATACTTTTCACTTTTACCTTTTAACTTCAATTCATCAATCTGCTATGTTTGGATTTAACCATTTGGTGGCTTCTTCAACAGAAATTCCTCTTCTTTGGGCGTAATCCACTACTTGGTCTTCCTTAATTTTTCCTAGTCCGAAATACTTACTTTCTGGATTGGCGAAATAGTAACCAGAAACTGATGATGCTGGCCACATTGCCAAACTATCCGTTAATTTTACTCCAATGGTTTCTTCCACTTTAAGTAATTTCCATATCGTTTTCTTCTCTAAATGATCTGGACATGCTGGATAACCAGGTGCTGGACGAATTCCCTTGTATGTTTCCTTAATTAATTCTTCATTACTCAAATTTTCTTCGGAAGCATAGCCCCAAATTTCTTTACGGACTTTCTCGTGTAGATATTCAGCAAAAGCTTCCGCCAAGCGGTCTGCCAAAGCTTTAATCATGATGGAATTATAATCATCCAGGTTCTTTACATACTCATCAGAAATTTCATCCACCCCAAAACCGGTGGTCACACAAAACGCTCCCATGTAATCTTGCTTTCCACTTTCTTTAGGAGCAATAAAATCTGCCAAAGCAATATTATTCGCCCTTTTATTTTTTTCTGATTGCTGGCGAAGGGTTAAGAATCTATTCAATTCATTTCCAGCTTCATCATACAACTGAATATCATCGTCGTCCACTTGATTTGCGGGAAAAATTCCTAAAATCCCTTTTGCTGTTAGCCATTTCTCATTTACGATACTATTCAACATTTCTTTGGCTTCCGCAAATAATTTGGTAGCCTCTTTCCCGACTACTTCATCTTCTAAAATGGCAGGATATTTCCCATGCAATTCCCACGATCTAAAAAATGGTGTCCAATCGATATACGGCAATAGCTCTTCGAGCGTTACACTAACTTCCTTAACTCCTATAAAATTAGGCTTAAACGGAGTGAATTGTTCCCAATCGAGACGCAGTTTGTTGTCTCTGGCTTGCGCTATGGTTAAAAAGTTTTTCTCTCTTGAACGGTTTAAAAATCCTTCCCGAAGTTTATCATATTCAGTCTTTAAAGACAACCCATATTCTTCCTTCGATTTCGGATTTAGCAAATTACTCGCTACATTCACCGCTCTGGATGCATCGTTAACATGCACAACCGTTTTGGAATATTCCGGAGCAATTTTAACTGCAGTGTGTGCTCTTGAAGTAGTTGCCCCACCGATCATAACAGGAATAGAAAGGTTAAGTTTTTCCAATTCTTTGGCCAAATACACCATTTCATCCAGTGAAGGCGTTATGAGTCCGCTTAACCCAATAATATCTACTTCTTGATCAATGGCGGTTTGTATAATCTTTTCAGGCGGCACCATTACCCCCAAATCTACAACTTCGTAATTATTACAACCTAACACTACGCTCACAATATTTTTACCAATATCGTGCACGTCCCCTTTTACAGTGGCCATTAATATCTTACCAGCTGAACGAGAGGTTTCATCCTTTTCTGCCTCGATGAACGGCAACAAATACGCCACGGCCTTTTTCATTACCCGAGCGGATTTTACAACCTGTGGAAGAAACATTTTCCCACTTCCGAAGAGATCACCAACCACATTCATCCCGTTCATCAAATAGCCTTCAATTACCTCGATAGGTTTCGCCACTGATTGACGGGCCTCTTCTGCGTCTTCCTCCACAAACTCCAAAACTCCTTTCACCAAAGAATGTGTTATTCGCTCCTGCAAAGTACCGCTACGCCATTCTTGAGCTTGCTTTTCATTCGTTTTGCCATTTCCCTTAACGGTTTCAGCATAATCCAACAGGCGTTCCGTAGCATCGTCCCGACGGTCCAGTAAAACGTCTTCAATATATTCCAGCAGTTCTTTATCAATCTCATCATAAATCTCTAGCATTTCGGGATTTACAATTCCCATCGTCATACCATGTTGGATTCCGTGGTAAAGAAAGGCTGCATTCATCGCTTCACGAACTGTATTATTTCCTCGGAAGGAAAACGAAACGTTACTCACCCCTCCACTAATATGCGCATGCGGAAGATTTTCCCGGATCCATTTCGTGGCTCTGAAGAAATCTACTGCATTCTGGCGATGTTCTTCCATCCCAGTTCCTACTGGGAATATATTCGGATCGAAAATTATATCCTGAGGGGGAAAATTTATTTTATCTACTAGAATGTCGTAAGATCTTTTACAGATTTCAATGCGCCGCTCATAACTGTCCGCTTGTCCAACCTCATCAAAAGCCATCACGATTACTGCGGCTCCATATCTTTTTATCAGCTTAGCATGATGCAAAAACTGCTCTTCCCCTTCTTTTAAACTTATTGAGTTTACGACACCTTTACCTTGTACTACTTGCAAACCAGCTTCAATGATTTCCCATTTTGAGCTATCAATCATAATCGGTACGCGGGCAATATCGGGCTCCGCAGCGATAAGATTTAGGAATTTCACCATGGCGTATTTACCATCGAGCATTCCTTCATCCATATTTATATCGATAATCTGCGCTCCTCCCTCTACTTGAGCGCGAGCAACTTCCAGCGCTTCGTCATATTTTTCTTCTTTAATCAGGCGAAGAAACTTTCGGGAACCGGTAACATTAGTACGTTCCCCAACATTTACAAAATTGGTGTTTTCGTCTATTACCAAAGGTTCTAATCCGGAGAGAACGAGCGGTTTTCGCTGTTCGTTGTTCGTTGTTATTTTGTGGGTATCCAATACTGGTTGTTTGTTTTTTGTGTCCATTTCATTGATCTCCATCTATGCTTCGACAAGCTCAGCATGACAATTTCACATTTAACTAAAGCTTTCTTCATAAATTTTTCTAGGGGTATACTCTTGCGCTATTTCCGCCAACATTTTTATATGCTCTGGAGTTGTTCCACAGCATCCCCCTACAATATTTACAACATTTTGCTCCATATAATCCCGTATCATTTTTTGCATTTCTTCAGCAGTTTGGTCGTATTCCCCAAAATGATTTGGCAAACCTGCATTTGGATAAGCTGAAATATAGAAAGGTGATTTCTGCGAAAGTCTTTTTACATAGGGCAGCAACTGGTCGGCTCCCAAAGCACAGTTAAATCCGACACTCAACAATGGAATATGCGAAATACTTATTAAAAAAGCTTCGGCTGTTTGACCGGATAACGTTCTTCCGGAAGCATCGGTAATCGTGCCACTTACCATAACAGGAGTGTCGATATTTCGCTCTTCCTTTACTTCTTCAATAGCAAATAGAGCAGCTTTGGCATTTAACGTATCAAAAATGGTTTCCACCAGCAAAACATCCACGCCACCATCTATCAAACCTTCTACTTGTTGTTTGTAGGCTATGCGAAGTTCTTCAAATGTAATGGCTCGATAGCCGGGGTCGTTTACATCTGGCGACATACTTGCCGTTCTGTTTGTAGGCCCAATGGCGCCTGCAACAAAACGTGGTTTTTCAGAGTTTCTGGCAGTGAACTCGTCTGCAACTTTTTTAGCTATTTTGGCAGACTCATAATTGAGTTCATAAACGATATCTTCCAAATGATAATCGGCCATGGCAATGGTTGTTCCTGAAAACGTATTGGTTTCTACGATATCTGCACCTACTTCAAAATATTTAGCGTGTACTTCTGCGATTGCCTTTGGTTGGGTAAGAGACAGTAAATCGTTATTACCCTGTAATGGATGTTCAAAATCTTTAAAACGTTCGCCTCGAAAATCGGCTTCGGTAAATTTGTACTGCTGCAACATGGTGCCCATGGCGCCGTCTAGGACTAAAATGCGTTTTTCAAGTTCTTTTCTAATATCTTTCATTCGTACCGATTAATCGTATTTTTCGCTTTCTTTTTTCAGCAGAAAACATGGCATAGTTCAACTATTTGAATACTTAAATATTCAATTTGTAAGGGCGTATCAAGAATTTGTGATATAAAAAAGGAAGTCTTTTTTGTTATCTGTCCTTAACCACTGAAGTTTTTGAGTCTTTTTAAATCTAAGAGTCTTAAAAAGACCCTGAAACGAATTCAGGGTAAAGGTAGAACGTAGCACCTTCTTGTAGCCCCGAAACTAGTATGTACAAGAGTCTTAAAAAACTAAATTGAATCTTAAGACCCTGAAACAAGTTCAGGGTAAAGGGTTGCTAAGGCTTCTGCGGGTCTAATCCCTACACCTTTCTTGATAACGCTCAATAAGTAATGAACAATCGAACCGCAAATATAATTTACATTTTACTGTTAGACAAATGGAAATTGTTATAAATGAATATAATTTTGGCTATAAAATGAGGTATTATACACCTTGGAATTTAAAACGTATATCCTATTCTTAAATGAAGGTCTCCCGCCAGCTCTTGTTTATCTTCTGGATGTGCCAATTCATCTGAAAAGTAGAAACGGTATCCAAGGCCAAAACCAACCTCATAATTAAAATGCTTACCAATATTTCTTCGGATTCCCCATTTAGGAATGAAAGAAACATTATCGAGCACACTCACATTGTCCAAATTAGAAATCGTAAACCAGTCTGGTAAATAGGTGACATCTAAAGCAAGAAAAGTAGCCGCGTTATGAAAAGTGGATTTTCCCTTTTCATTCCTTTTTTTAATATTGTAGTAATACCGAGGCTCGACCGTAATACTTGGTGTTAATATGAAACCATCTTCTATAAAAGTGCCGCTAAAAAAGCCAGCATTTAAGCCTATTTCAGAGCGTAAAGCCAATTTAGACGCCAACCTTGCTTCATTAAATCCCCAAAGCCCAAGAAATCCTGTTTGGATTCCAAAAATAGACTTTTCCACATCACTATTTTGAGAATGTACTTTCTGAAAACTAAAAACTATCACAATAATTATAAGAATTTTCTTCATCTGTAAAAATGTATAATAGTTGCAAATAAAGAAAATATACTCACACTAAAAAAGCGAATACTTCTTAAAGTATCCGCTTTTAATAAGTTATAATTAAAAAGCCGTTAAACAATACTCTTCACCACTTCTTTCTTGGCTTCTTTTTTAGTTCCATCGAAACCTTGCACGCCGCCAACAGTAGTGTATTTCATAACGTACTTTTTATCCGGGAATATTCGTTGATAAGCGCTCTGGCACATAACCGCAGCTTCATGGAAACCAGAAAGTATTAATTTTAATTTCCCAGGATATGTATTAACATCTCCAATGGCATAAACTCCAGGAATATTGGTAGAATAATCGTATGCATTATTCACTTTAATAGCATTCTTTTCAATTTCCAATCCCCAATTGGCAATAGGTCCAAGCTTAGGTGAAAGTCCGAACAACGGAATAAAGCTGTCAACTTCTATATGCGATTCACCATCTTTTAGATGTTTTACCGTTACCGCTTCTAATTTATCATCCCCGTGCAATTGGGTTACTTCTGCCTCGGTAATTAACTCTACTTTTCCTTTTTTGGAAAGTTCAGCTACTTTTTCAACGGAGTCCAACGCACCTCTAAACTCATTTCTTCTGTGTACCAAATACACTTCTGAAGCAACATCTGCTAAGAAAATAGACCAATCTAAAGCTGAGTCTCCTCCTCCAGCAATTAAAACTTTTTTATCTCGATAAACTTCTGGGTCTTTAATCATGTAAGCAACCCCGTTATCTTCGTATTTCGTAATATTCTCGATTTGAGGTTTTCTAGGCTCAAAACTTCCCAAACCACCTGCAATAACCACTACGGGGGCATGATGTTTAGTACCTTTGTTTGTAGTTACAATAAAAGTTTCATCCTCCAGTTTTTCAATAGTTTCTGCTCTTTCACCCAACGTATAAGTTGGTTCAAAAGATTTTATTTGCTCCAAAAGATTTTTTACTAAATCTCCTGCTAATATCTCTGGAAAAGCTGGAATATCGTAAATGGGTTTCTTCGGATAAATTTCTGAACACTGCCCACCCGGTTGCGGCAAGGCATCTATCAAATGACATTTTAACTTCAATAATCCTGCTTCAAACACCGTGAATAATCCAGTTGGACCCGCTCCAATTATTAATATATCTGTTTTAATCATGATTTCCCTTTTTTCCCGTTCAACGGAACTTTTTATATTTAAATTCTACTTTTTATTTTTCAACCAAACTCTTGGTAAACTCATTCAGTTTTTCAACTTTTTCTTCAAAATTACCTTTGATGGTTTTTCGATACTCGTTCAAATTTTTCACCAAATCATCAATATTTTCAGGAATAACTTCTTCAAAAAATTGACGAAGTCTTTTCGCTGTTGTGGGTGATTTCCCGTTGGTAGAAATCGCTATTTTTACGTTTCCTTTTGTAACGATTCCACCCATGTAAAAATCGCAATATGGAGGATTATCGGCTACGTTTACCAAAATGGTTCTCTCTTTACAGTCTTTATACACTTGTACATTCACCTCTTCCTTATCCGTCGTGGCAATTACAATATGCTTTCCCTCCAAGTATTTTTCGGCATAGATGTCATTTATCATTTCTACACCATGTGCTTCTGCCTTTTCAATGGTTTCTTCCCTAAAATAAGGCGCTACCATTTGTACTTGGGCATTCGGACTCGACTTCAGTAAAAAAGTAAGTTTTTCCAGAGCGACATTTCCCCCACCTACAATAAGGGTTTGTAAATTATTTACCTTTAAAAATACAGGGTATAACTCGTTTCTTTCTTCCCCTTCCATCTCTTCAATTTTAAAAGATTGCTACTTCCTTCGTTATTTCCGCTATTTTTTCGCGATGCTTTACTACTTCTCCGATTAAAATTATAGCCGGATTGGAAAGCTGTTTGTCAGCCACTACCTGCTCGATAGTTTCGATGGTTCCAATACCTACTTTTTCTTCTGGAGTAGTGCCACTTTGAATAATGGCCACCGGAACATCGTGCTTATTTTCATTTTTGAACAAGGCCGTGATTTCTCCCAGTTTGCTCATGCCCATTAAAATTACCACGGTGGCAGACGACTTCGACGCCAGCACCACATCATTTGATAGTTTATGGTTCTTGGTGGTGCCCGTAATTACCCAAAAACTTTCTGAACTTCCCCGCTTTGTAATCGGGATATTTTGATACGCCGGAACCGCTAATGCGGATGAAATTCCGGGAACAAATTCACTTTCTACACCATGGGAAATTGCATACTCCATTTCTTCGGCGCCCCTACCAAAAACAAATGGGTCACCCCCTTTTAAACGAACCACATGTCCATGCGCTCGTGCGCTGCTAACAATAAGTTCATTAATTTGTTCTTGTTGAAAGGCATAGCATCCTTTTCTTTTTCCCACAAAAATATGTGAAGCATTTGGTGCATGCTCCAACAATTGTGGGTTTACCAAAGCGTCGTATAAAACAATGTTGGCATTTTGTAAAGCTTTCATCCCCTTAATAGTGAGCAAGTCCGGATCTCCCGGACCTGCCCCTATCAAAGTCAGTTTTGGTTGGTTATTTGTCTGCATTAGCTAATTCTAATCTTCTGAAGGCATCTGCTTTCTTGTAAAATGCCTGCGCATCCTCAAGAAATAATTTGGCGAACTCTTCAGATGGTTTATTAATTTTGATTTGATAAACGAGATCGTGGAAAGATAAGTTTAGTGAAACCTTCCCGGTTGAGACAAACACTTCGTCAAACTGATTTATGATACCCGCTTGGGTATTGGTTTTTTTGTTTTCTGCGGTTAACAATGCTTTGGCGGTATTTATCAACGATGTGTACGATTGATAAATACTATCTGCCCATTTTCCTTCATTGAAAGAAAGTTGGGCTTTTTCAATTTTCTCTTCACTTTCGAAAAGAAGTGTTGCTACCAAATCGATAACTACACCGGCACATTCCCCGACACCTACTTCCTGAACATACGCTTTATCATGGCCCCAATCTACAAAATCATCTTCAGTTAGATTGTCTGTATCTGACAAAGGTTTAAGATAATCATAAAAATATTTCTGCTCTTTTCTATCGTAATAAGCCAAGAAATTTTCTCCTTCTTCCTTATTCTGCTGAAAATCATCTAGGATAGAACGCAGTGCCTGCGGCCCTCTCTTAGATGGAATTTTTATTACTTTATCGGCAAATCTTCCTGCTCCATCTCCTAAAACGCCGCCTCCCAACAATATTTGAAGTGCTGGAGCGACCAATTTATTTTTGGTACGAATGGACATTCCTTGAAACCCAATGTGTGCCATATTGTGCTGCCCACAAGCATTCATACAGCCACTGATTTTTATAGCCACCTCGTGATTGTTAATGTATTGCGGATATTCTTTTTGCAACATGTCTTCCAATACATCGGCAATTCCTGTGCTGCTTGCAATTCCCAAATTACACGTATCTGTCCCTGGGCAAGCTGTAATATCTGCAGTGGAATTGTAACCTAAGTCTACAAAACCGAGTTCTTTCAACTCCAAGTAAAACAAAGGCAATAAATCGGCTTTTACGTGACGGATTAAAATATCCTGACGTAATGTTAAGCGTAATTCATCAGCAGCATATTTCTGAATTAAATGCGCCAGCTTTCTTGCTTTATCTGTATAAAAATCGCCTAGTTTAACTTTTATTCCAATGGAAAATAAACCATCTTGTTTTTGTGGATACACGTTAGCATCTCTCCACTTCTCGTATCCATCTACATCTTTTAAATCCACTTTAGGAACAGCTATTGCATCAACCACAGAGCGGTCTAAATCAAAGCCATCCTCACTAATTGGATAAGAATGGTTTGATAGCGCCAATTTCTCCTCTTCAATCAGTTGCAGAAAAGCTTCTAGTCCAATATCTTTTATTAAGAACTTCATCCTTGCTTTTAAACGCTTTGCACGTTCCCCGTGGCGATCAAAAATTCGCAATACACTTTCAATTACTGGAATTATTTGATTCGCTGGCAAGAATTCATACATTACGTCTGCATGTCTGGGCTGAGAACCCAATCCGCCACCAAGCATTACTTTAAATCCTTTCTCACCATTTTTTATCTTCGGAATAAATCCAAGATCATGAATATAAGAAAGTGCTGTATCACTATCTGAAGAAGAAAAGGACATTTTAAATTTACGTCCCATTTCCTGACAAATAGGGTTTCTTAAAAAGAACTGAAACGTAGCGTGCGCATAGGGTGTAACATCAAAAGGTTCGTTTGGATCGATACCCGCTTCCGGACTAGCAGTTACGTTTCTAACGGTGTTTCCGCAAGCCTCTCGAATGGTAACATCACTTTTTTCAAGTTCCGCCCACAATTCTGGCGTTCTGTCCAAACTCACGTAGTGAATCTGTATGTCTTGACGCGTAGTGATATGCAACCTACCTCTTGAATATTCATCAGAAACATCGCAAATACGCAACAACTGATCTCCCGTTACCTTTCCGTAAGGTAATTTTATACGAACCATCTGCACGCCTTCTTGCCTTTGGCCATAAACTCCACGGGCCAAACGCAAGCTTCTAAAGCGTTCTTCATCTACTTTCCCTTCTCTAAAAAGACGAATTTTCTTTTCTAACTCAATGATGTCTTTTTCTACAACGGGATTTTCAATCTCTGTTCTAAAACTTTGCATTTTCTTTGTTTTCTAATTATTTACCCCACTTAATTCGCTCCCAAATTCGCTCATGAAAAAAGTAAAGGGTCATTTTGGTTATTAATTCCACCAAACCGATGGATAGTGCTAATTCTATTGTTCCAGTAATAATCCATGAAATTAAAATGGTATCCATGGTTCCTACAATTCGCCAACTAACCGATTTTGCTATGCTCCTTGAAATCTTATCTCCTGCGGCACTTTTCTCAGCACCTGTCTTGCTACGACTCCCCTGTAATACCTTATCTAAAATCATCTTCTTTACCTTTATTACTCTACTTAATCGATAGGTTAATAGAATTTAATAGCGAAAGTAATATATAATTCTAGAAATCCCAACGTTTTTGTTGATTTTTAACTAAAGAATTCAAGAAAAGGAAAAATCCTCACTCAAAATGAGGATTTTATTTGACTCTCAACGGATTGTGCTACCCCAAAGCCTGCTCTAAATCTGCGATTACATCTTCTACATTTTCAAGTCCGACGGAAACACGAACCAGTCCGTCAGAAATTCCCACCTGCAGTCTATCTTCTTCTGAAAGTTTACTGTGCGTAGTAGATGCTGGATGCGTAACAATCGTACGAGTATCTCCCAAATTTGCAGAAAGTGAGCACATTTTTATATTGTTTAAAAATCTTCTTCCTGCTTCAACCCCTCCTTTTACTTCAAAAGCTACAATACTACCTCCTTTTTTCATTTGCTTTTTAGCGATTTCGTATTGGGGATGCGATTTTAAGAAAGGATATTTTACAAAATTCACTTTATCGTGCGCCTCTAAAAATTCAGCAACTTTTAATGCATTCTCACAATGCCTATCCACACGTACCGCCAACGTCTCTAAACTTTTGGAAAGCACCCAAGCGTTAAACGGCGATAATGCCGGACCTGTATTTCGGGAAAATAGATAAATCTCTCGGATTAAGTCCGCCGGTCCAACAGCTACACCACCCAACACACGACCTTGTCCATCTATTAATTTTGTAGCGGAATGCACCACGATGTGAGCTCCAAAATCTATAGGTTTTTGCAGGTAAGGTGTTGCAAAACAATTATCCACAATTAAAATTAAATTGTGTTTCTTGGCAACTTCACCTAAAAATTCTAAATCCAATACATCAACCGCTGGGTTGGTCGGGGTTTCAGCGAACAAAATTTTGGTGTTAGGCTGAATTAACTCTTCAATGGAATCTACTTCATCCACTTTGAAATAAGAAGTTTCTATGTTCCACTTCGGAAGAAATTTGGTAAATAAGGCATGCGTAGAACCAAACACCGATCTTGCCGATACAATATGGTCGCCGCTATTCAGTAAAGCCGCAAATGTTGAAAACACAGCAGACATTCCCGTTGCAAAAGCATAACCAGCTTCCGCTCCTTCCATTTTACAGATTTTATCTACAAATTCCGTTGTATTTGGGTTGGTAAATCTACTGTATAAATTACGCTCTTTTTCTTCTGCAAAGGATGCTCGCATATCTTCGGCATCTTCAAATACGAAACTAGAAGACAAATACAGTGGTGCTGAATGTTCTAAAAATTCCGTTCTTTCAATTTGCGTGCGAATTGCCTCGGTTTCAAAATGTTTTTTGTTCATTCTTTATATTTTTTTGTTGGGACGAATCTATGTGTCCATCCGTTATTTTGGACAGGCGCATGGGTCTGTGCCTGCATTTTTTTTGGACAGACACACCGGTCTGTCACTACGGTTGTTTTATTTGATGGACATGTCCGTTGGTTACGGACAGACACCTAGGTCTGTCCCTACGGTTATCCTTTTTCGGCCAATTTTAAAATGTCACCGAATACACCGCGCGCGGTAACAGCTGCTCCAGCCCCTGCTCCTTGGATTACAATAGGTCTATCTCCGTAGGATTCGGTATAAATTTCAAATATTGAATCGGCTCCCTTTACTTGTCCTAACACGCTATCGGAAGGAACGGAAACCAATTTCACGTCCAACACACCTTTGTCCTGCTGCAAATCACCATGCAAATCTCCTACATATCGCAACACATGTCCGGGCTGCTGATTTTTCTTCTTTTCTAAATATGGAGCATCAAATTCCCCTAAGCTTTTCAAAAACTCCGGCACATGTTTATCCCGTAATTTTTCAGGAACAAGATTTTCAATATTCACATCTTCAAACTCGTTTTGTAAGTCCAATTCCCGTGCTAAAATGAGCAGTTTTCTACCCACATCATTTCCATATAAATCTTCCCGAGGATCTGGTTCTGTAAAACCTTCATCAATTGTATCTTTTAAAATATCACTGAAAGATTTTTCTTCCGAAGAAAACCTATTAAACAAATAACTCAACGTCCCAGAGAAAACACCTCGAATACGTGTAATATTCTCCCCAGAAAGGTGCAAAATACGAATCGTATCAATTAATGGAAGTCCGGCTCCCACATTGGTTTCATATAAATATTGCTTCTGATTTTTCTCCAGTAAACTTCGCAGTTCTTTGTAAAAACCAAAGTCTAAAGTATTGGCAATCTTGTTGGATGACACCAAATCAAATCCACTCTCCACCAACGTTTTATAGTTTGCTACAAAATCTTTACTGGCTGTGTTGTCTATCGCAATTAAATTTTCCAAATGATGATCTTTTGCAAAAGCAATTACATCGTTCACTTGCGCCGAATGGTTTGTAGATTTAATAGCATCACGCCAATTTGTATCGATACCTTCTTTCGCAAGCAACAACTGTCTGGAATTGGAAACCGCAAAAATGTTCAATTTAATTTTCTTACGCTCTTCAATATTTGCTGCGGAAGTAAGGATTTGGTCTATCAGCGTTCCACCCACTAATCCATGGCCGAAAATTGCGATGTTTATTTTTTTGGAAATTTCGAAAATCTCACCGTGAATTACGTTCAGTGCCTTATGAAGCTCGGATTTTTTCACCACCAAACTCACATTCTTTCCCGTAACGGTATTGTTGAACAAAATTGGAATCACTTGATTCTTTATCAGCGCGTTATAAGGTTTGTGAAACGAACTTAAATCTTGCCCAATAATGGAAATCACCGACACATCATCCACCACGGAAATTTTATTGACATCTTTGGAGTAAAAATCGTTTTCAAACTCTTTTTCCAAAGCAATCATTGCCTCGGTAGCATCTTTAGCATTTACCACCAATCCAATTCCTCTTTCCGAAGAACCTTGTGAAATTATACTTACACTAATATCCTTTCTACCAAGCGCATTAAAAATTCGGGCATCCACACCGGCTTTCCCAAGCAAACCTCGTCCTTCCAAATTAACCAACGCCACATTTTCCAGAACTGACAGCGATTTAATCCCTTCTTTTTTCGGGTTAGCCGTTATAAGCGTTCCTTTGTTGTCGTGATTGAAAGTATTTAAAATACGTAATGGAATATTCTTTTCCAGAAGCGGAATTATGGTCTTTGCATGCAAAATAGTTGCTCCAAAATTTGCTAGCTCATTGGCTTCGTTAAAAGATAATTCTTCAATTCGTTGCGCTGTTGGCACCAAGTCCGGATTCGCGGTAAAAATACCATCTACATGTGTAAAACTTTGTAATTCGCCAGCATCAAGGAAATTAGCCAATAAAGAAGCAGTATAATTACTGCCATTTCTACCCAAAGTAGTGGTTTCATTGTTTTTGTTGGAACCTATAAATCCGGTTACAATATTGACCGTAGTTCCATTATGTTTGGCAAAATGCTTTAAAACATTTTCTTTGGAAGTTTTCTCCAACGGCTGTGCATCTCCAAACTTTTCATCGGTTTTAATGAGTTCACGCGAATCTGTAAAATTGGCATTGATTCCTTTTTCTAGAAGGATTTCAGTTATAAGCTTTGCCGAAATAATTTCGCCTTGTGCTAATACCTCATCTTTGATTTTGGTACTGAAATCGCCCAACAAACTAACACCGGAAAACAATTTTTCCAATCGGTCGAATTCGACAGACAAATCGGCTTTTGGATAATCTTCGGTTTGATATTTTTTAAAAGCCTCGAATAAATGTCCATAATCCTGCCCATCCGCTGCGGTTTCCAAGATACTTTCTAGCTCGTTTGTGGCATTGTTTCTTGCGGAAACAACAACGGTTATGCGCTCCCCTTCTTTAACTTTATTCTCTATAATCTCTACAACATTGTTAATCCCTTTACCATTGGCAAGCGATTTCCCTCCAAATTTTAATACTTTCATTTTATTGTCTTTAAGGGCCGATTGAAATATGTTCCCTATTAATTTTTCCAATTGTTCATATTCTATTAAAAACGCATCATGTCCGTGCACCGAAACCACTTCCCCGTAACGCACACGGTCGCTCGATTGCGCCAACTGCTTGTAGGTTTCGCGGTTTTCTTCAGCAGTAAAAAACAAATCTGAATTCACCCCAATAATGTGCACATTCGCATCGATAGACTCCAAAACATTGAAATGCTCGGGACGATCTCGGGTTACATCAATTGTTTTTAGCAACTGATTCATTAATTTATAAGCTGAAAGCTGAAAGCGTTCCTGTAATTTTTTCCCGTGATGAAGCAACCAACTTTCCACATTGAAAACTTGCAACTCCTCATTTGTGGTACGTTTGAAACGGGATTTAAACGACTCTGGAGTTCGGTAACAAAGCATGGCGTGCATACGCGCATCGTGTACCGGTTGCTTGGAATTCACCAAAAACTGTTCTTGAATTTGACAATTTGCAATCAACCAATCAGTAGATTTCCAATCGGTAGCCACGGGAATAAAATGTTCGGTTATCGCAGGCTTTAGCGCAACCATTTCCCAAGCGATTCCTCCGCCAAGGGAGCCCCCGATAAGTGCGTACAATTTTTTAATTTGAAGCGCTTCCAGTCCCAAAAGAAAAATCCGAGCCACATCGCGCGCTACAAAATCTTTATAATTATCAATTACAAATCCGTCATAGCCATTCCCAGGAACATTAAAAGCTAAAATGGTGTAGTAGTTTGTATCGATAGCTTTTCCTTCACCTATTAAATCTTTCCACCAACCCTGCTCACCACTAACGTCAGAATTTCCTGTAAGCGCATGGTTCACCATCACGATAGGAGCGCTGTGCAAAGGCTTACCAAACAATTGATACGATAGGTTTATGTCTTGCGAAGCACCACTTAACGTTTGAAAGTCTTTTAAAGGAATATGTAACAATTTATCTGTCAAGGTATTTATTTTTTAATTTTTTCAAAGGCCTTTTTTAGGTCTGCTTTAAGGTCTTCAATTGCTTCAAGGCCTACTGAAAGCCGTATTAAATCTTTTGTAACTCCTGTAGCCAATTGAGATTCGTCATTTAATTGTTGATGGGTTGTACTTGCTGGATGGATAATCAATGATTTGGTATCGCCAATATTGGCCAACAGGGAAAATATCTCGGTAGTATCCGCTACTATTTTAGCCGATTCATAGCCTCCATGAACACCAAATGTAACCAAACCGCTTTGTCCTTCCGGCAAGTATTCATCAGCTAATTTTTTATATTGATTGCCTTCCAGCCCTGGATATTTTACCCATGCCACTTCTGGTTGATCCTGTAACCACTTGGCAAGTTCCAAAGCATTTTCACTATGTTTTTTTATTCTGATAGGAAGCGTTTCCAAACCTTGTAAAATCTGAAATGCATTCAGCGGACTAAGTGCCGCACCGAAATCGCGTAAACCTTCAATTCTAACTTTAGCAATGAAAGCAGCTTCTTTAAGCACTTCGTGATATACCAATCCGTGATAACTTGGCGAAGGCTCGGTAAATTCCGGAAACTTACCATTGCCCCAATTAAATGTACCTGCATCTACAATAACGCCTCCCAATGAAGTTCCATTTCCGCAGATGTATTTGGTTAAAGAATGAATAACAATATTTGCTCCATGCTCAATTGGTTTTACCAAATATGAAGTAGCTACCGTATTATCAACAATTAACGGAACTTCTGCTTTCTTCGCTTCCGAAGCAATTGCTTTAATATCCAACACATCAAGTTTTGGATTTCCTAACGACTCTATAAAAATTGCGCGTGTATTATCTTGAACTGCTGCTTGAAAATTGCCTGCTTCGTCTGGATCTACAAATGTGGTTGTGATTCCCAGCCTAGGCAATGTATTACTCAATAAGTTATACGTTCCGCCATACAAGCTACTGGAAGCTACGATATGATCTCCTGATTTCAATAGTGTTAAAAGCGCTGTTGAAATTGCTGAAGTACCAGAAGCGGTCACTACCGCTGCAATCCCTCCATCTAAAGCGGCTAGGCGCTGCTCCAAAACATCGTTGGTTGGGTTATTTAGGCGCGTGTAGATAAAACCTGGCTCAGATAAATTAAATAGATTGGCGGCATGGTCTGCATTATTAAAAACATATGATGATGTTTGGTAGATGGGCACTGCTCTTGTACCTCCATTACTTTTCACATCGTGACCAGCATGTAATGCGTTTGTTGAAAATTCTTGTTTACCCATTTCTTTTATTTTTTAATTAATTCTTGCCGAACAAATAGCTCGACCAAAAAAATGTTAACAAGAAAAACGTAAACGTGTAAGAATAAAATTCTTGTTATCTATCCACATTAAAATGTGGTAGAATGTAGCACCTTCTTGTAGCCCCGAAACAAATTCAGGGTAAAGGGTTGCTAAGGCATCAACAGGTCTATTCCCTCCGCCTTTCTTGATAACATTAACAATTTATTTATGAACTTCCCATCGAGTGGGTATTTTTACTTAAATATTTATTAGGAAACTCCTAAAACATCGAACTCCAAAGATTCAGAAAATATATTTGATTTTCCAAAGGATACATTGGAAATTTGGCTATAAACCAAAAGTTTCTTTTACTTTATCTACAAAATCCAATTTCTCCCACGTAAACAACTCAACTTCCCTTTCAATTCTACCGTTGTAAGGTGATTCGAAAACCTTTGTTACCGTTTGCGGTTGTTTCCCCATATGTCCGTAAGCAGCCGACTCCAAATAAATTGGATTTCTAAGCTTCAATCGCTCTTCAATAGCAAAAGGACGCATGTCGAAAAGTTCCGCTACTTTTTTGGCAATTTCTCCATCTTTTAAGTCAACATTCGCACTTCCGTAAGTATTTACAAAAATAGAAGTAGGCTCCACCACTCCAATGGCGTAACTCACTTGCACTAGAACCTCATCGGCAACACCAGCCGCTACTAGGTTTTTGGCTATGTGCCTTGCCGCATAAGCCGCACTTCGGTCTACTTTACTCGGGTCTTTTCCGCTAAAAGCACCACCTCCGTGTGCTCCTTTTCCACCATAAGTATCAACTATAATTTTTCTTCCTGTTAATCCGCTATCTCCGTGAGGCCCCCCAATTACAAACTTTCCGGTTGGGTTGATATGGTATTTTATATCTTCACTGAAGAGCGTTTGAACATATTCCGGTAATTGTGCTATAACCCTCGGCATTAAAATTTCCAAGATATCCTTTTTGATTTTAGCCAACATCTTTTCATCATCAGCATCAAAAGGATCGTGTTGCGTAGAAATTACGATGGTATCAATACGCTGTGGCACGTTTTCATCAGAATATTCTATGGTTACTTGCGCTTTTGCATCAGGTCTTAAGTAGGTAATCTCCTTTTCTTCCTTCCGAAGATTAGCCAACTCCATTAAAATTTTATGGGAAATATCTAACGCCAAAGGCATGTAGTTTTCGGTTTCGTTGGTTGCATAGCCAAACATCATCCCTTGATCTCCTGCCCCTTGTTCTTCTTTGGAAGCACGGTCTACCCCTTGATTGATGTCTTGTGATTGCTCATGGATTAACGAAATAACACCACAGGAATCCCCACTGAATTGATATGCACCTTTGGTGTAACCAATTTTGTTGATTACCTCGCGAGCCAAAGACTGAACATCAAGGTAAGTAGCACTTTTTACTTCTCCTGCCAGTACTACTTGTCCTGTGGTAACCAACGTTTCGCAAGCCACCTTACTTTCAGGATCGAATGCTAAAAAATTATCTAAAAGCGCGTCGCTAATTTGATCTGCTATTTTATCAGGATGTCCTTCACTAACCGACTCTGATGTAAATAAATATGCCATAAATTTTAAATTCTATATGTAAAGGAGAAAAAGAATTTTGACAGGCACGTCTAAAGGAGTTCTTCACTGCTTTAGCTCTTTTTTTACGAGGTGGCAATCAGTCAAATCTTTCCTCAAAATTCTGGTACAAATGTAATGATAAGATTGTAACTGAAAAATCTTTAACACATTTTTTTAACACGAAAATTACTATGATATCCATTTTCCTAGCAACTGGATAGATTTCCTGTGTTGACCCCAAATTATTTTTCGTCAAACCACGATATCTTGTATCTTTACCAAAGTTACTATATCAATAAAACAAACAAACCCATGCACGTTGCAATTGCAGGCAATATTGGCGCCGGAAAAACGACCTTAACCAGACTTCTATCCAAACATTTTAAATGGGAGCCTCATTTTGAGGACGTTGTGGACAATCCTTACTTGGATGATTTTTACAACCAAATGGAACGATGGAGTTTTAATCTTCAGATTTACTTCTTGAACAGTAGGTTCCGACAGATTTTGGAAATCCGGGAAAGCGGTAAGAAAATCATTCAGGATAGAACTATTTATGAAGATGCCTATATTTTTGCGCCCAACTTGCACTCCATGGGATTAATGACAAACAGAGATTTTAAGAACTATTCTTCCCTTTTCACCTTGATGGAAAGCTTGGTACAATCGCCGGATCTATTAATTTATTTGAGAAGCTCTATTCCCAACTTAGTGAATCAAATTCACAAAAGAGGACGCGAATACGAAAACTCTATTTCCATTGATTATTTAAGTCGATTGAATGAACGTTATGAAGCTTTTATACAAGGTTATGATAAAGGAAAACTTTTAATTATTGATGTAGATAAATATAATTTTGTAGACAACCCCGAAGACCTTGGAGAAATAATTAATAAAATAGATGCCGAAATATACGGGTTGTTTTAGTTACCTCATGATCATTCTAAGCTGAAAATGAATTATTTCAATCAAAATTCTTAAAATCATTTTCAACCCTATCTCCAGCTTCTAATTCTTTGATGGAATTCAAAAGAATATCCCTATTCTTTCCTGTTAACAAATGAATAGTCTCTTTAAATGAATTATATTCATCCAAAGAAATTATGACCAAATCTTTGGCTCCTTTGCATTTTATCGCGACTTCATCTGCATCGTTGATTACTTTATCGAACCAATACTTTAAATTCAGTTTAAAATCTTTCATCTTTACTACTTCCATAAGGGTAACATAATCAAAATTATGGAAATAGGTACTATTTGAAGCTGGAAAATAAAAACTAATGATAAGGATTATTAAAATCAACGCATTTCGATAAACCAAGGTTTTTGAAATTCGAGCACAGAAAGAACAGATCCCGACGCTGAAGGTCGGGATTATAACAGCGAAAGCATTGGCAGATATAAAAGAAGCTAAAAACGTTAAGATAACGTTTTTAGCTTCTCAAAACTACCCCAAGTTACTTGCGCCCTACTCTAAACACAAGCAACAGTTTACCTGTAAATTTAATTATATTATTTTGATTTACAATTATTTACATCGATTTTAACACCCGATTTATTCTTCCTTCTTCATTTCTTTTACTTGTGCTTCAATCTCTGCAGGTGTTCCTTCAATCACAACTTCCTCTTTCACCATTTCTCCATTTACCATTTTTGAAGTGGTTATAACCGCTTTTGCCGATTCATACTTTTCCGCATTCGATTTTATAGTAATTTCCTTCTGAATGATTTCTTTTGAATTGGCCACCATGGCTTCAGAAGTATGCCCGCCGAGAATTGGTGCTATCACCAAGCCAACCAAACAGGTTAATTTAATAAGAATATTCATTGATGGTCCTGAAGTGTCTTTAAAAGGATCTCCTACGGTATCGCCCGTAACGGCAGCTTTATGAGCATCTGAACCTTTGAAGGTCATTTCCCCGTTAATTTCCACTCCTGCCTCAAAAGACTTTTTAGCATTATCCCAAGCACCTCCGGCATTATTTTGGAAAATTGCCCACATAACTCCAGACACACAAACACCGGCCATATAACCTCCAAGAGGCTCTGGACCAAATATGAGTCCGATTACAATTGGAGTAATGATTGTTAATAGTCCTGGCAATAACATTTCCCTAAGTGCGGCATTGGTAGAAATCTCCACACATTTACCATATTCAGGTTTTGCAGTACCTTCTAGTATCCCTGGAATCTCCCTAAACTGTCTACGCACTTCTTGGACCATCTCCATCGCCGCTTTACCAACTGACTTCATAGCTAATGCTGAAAAAACTACTGGAATCATTCCACCCACAAAGAGTGCAGCCAACACGTCTGCTTTAAAAATATTAATTCCATCAATTCCCGTAAAAGTTACATAGGCCGCAAATAAAGCCAAGGCTGTTAAAGCTGCAGAAGCAATGGCAAAACCTTTACCAACTGCCGCGGTGGTATTTCCTACGGAATCCAAAATATCAGTACGCTCCCTAACTTCAGGCTCCAATTCACTCATCTCTGCAACCCCACCTGCATTATCAGCAATAGGACCAAAAGCATCAATGGCCAATTGCATAGCTGTAGTCGCCATCATAGCAGAAGCTGCCAATGCTACCCCGTAGAAACCAGCCAATTCATAAGACCCATAAATAGCCGCAGCAAATAATAGAACCGACCAAAAAGTGGATTTCATCCCTACTGCGAGTCCAGCAATAATATTTGTTGCCGCACCAGTAGAACTGTTTTGAACGATATCCAAGACCGGTTTTTTACCCAAACTGGTATAAAAAGAAGTAACATAGGAGATAAGCGCACCCACTGCCAAACCAATACAAGCCGACCAAAATACGTTTATGGAAGGAATGGCTACGGTGTAATCATTTCCGAAGAATTTCATGTTCATAACCTCCGGAAGCATATAATCAATTAAAAAATAACTGGCTATTAAGGTTAAAATAATCGCAATCCAATTTCCCATATCCAGCGCTTTCTGTACTTGGGGCTCTTTGGCATCATTCGAAGAAATCTTTACTAGAAATGTTCCAATAATGGAGGCCAGAATACCAATTCCAGCAATCACCAAAGGTAAGAGAATCGGACCCATATTATTGAAATCATCCGCGAAAGGAGCATCGATACTCATATCCCGAATAACATAATTTCCCAGCACCATGGCGGCAAGAACCGTTGCGACATAAGACCCGAATAAATCAGCACCCATTCCAGCTACATCACCTACATTATCACCAACGTTATCTGCAATGGTTGCGGGGTTTCTAGGGTCATCCTCCGGAATACCTGCCTCTACTTTTCCAACCAAATCGGCACCCACATCGGCGGCTTTTGTGTAAATTCCGCCCCCAACTCTAGCAAATAAAGCTATGGATTCCGCTCCAAGCGAAAAACCTGCTAAGGCTTCTAAAACAATGGTCATATCATCATAAAAAGAACTGGAAGTTCCCAGAAATTGTCCAGTAAAAACCAAAAAGAATAGACTCAATCCTAGTACTGCTAATCCAGCAACACCAAGCCCCATTACCGTTCCACCACCAAAAGACACTTTTAAAGCTTGCGGCAAACTGGTTTTGGCAGCTTCGGTAGTTCTTGCATTGGCTTCCGTAGCGATGCGCATACCGATATTTCCTGCGAGAGCAGAAAAAACAGCCCCAATGATAAAAGCAGGAACAATCATCCAACTGGTAGTTTCCACCAAGACCGATATTCCGAAGAGTGCAATAGAGGCAATAATAACAAAAATGAATAGCAGTCGGTATTCCGCGTTTAGAAAAGCAAGTGCTCCTTCTTTAATACTTTTGGAAATAGATTGCATGCGTTCGTTCCCAGCGGGTTGGCGTTTTACCCAAGCAGCTTTTATACCCATAAAAATAAGGCCAAGGATGGCCATTAAAATTGGAATGTAAATAATATTAGATTTCATCTGTTTATATTTATTTCTTTTAAGCAGTTAGATGGGACACCCAAAAACCATCATCCTGGCGTGTTAGTAATTACTCTATCTTAGTGTGGGGTGTTTTCAAAAAAAGGCGGTGATTCATTTACAAGAAATTGCTAATTGAATCATTTTAATGTGAAGAATAGGCGGATAATATTTCATATTGATGCGTCGGTTAATTATTAATCTTTATAAATGTAAGCAAATCAATAGAATAAAAAAAGCAGCAACTTTTAGGTTACTGCTTTTGAAATATTTTATGTATTTAAAAAAGTTAGTCGATACTCACTTCTTCTCTTGGAACATCACTATCTTGGAAACGGTTGATACATGCAGCTACAATTTCTTTAGCTTCCTGCAAATTACCCCATCCACCGATGGAAACCTTTTTCTTTTCTAAATCTTTGTACACTTGGAAAAAGTGTTCAATCTCTTTAATTAAGTGCGGATTTAATTCGCTTAAATCCCTTACACGGTTCCAAATAGGATCGGAAACAGGAACACAAATTACTTTCTCATCAGGTCCTTTCTCGTCTTCCATATGGAAAACACCAATTGGCTTCACTTCCATAACACAACCTGGGAAGGTAGGCTCGGTAACCAATACCAAAACATCCAACGGATCGCCGTCCAACGCCAACGTTTCTGGCACGAAACCGTAATCTGCTGGGTACATCATAGATGAAAAAATCATACGATCGTAACGGATTTTCTTTAATTTAAAATCGTACTCGTATTTGTTTCTGCTCCCCTTTGGGATTTCGATAAGCACATCGAAAGACTCTATTTGATCTGAACTCATTTATTTATTGAATTGTAAATCCAGCGCTAATGAACTTCTGAATTTGTTTATTACTTCTTTAAAATGGAGTGCAAAAGTAGTGAAATACTGCATTAAAAGCAACGAAAGAAAGATTAAGTTATGGTTAAAGTGGTTGGAGGCTGGGTGTTAGAAGACTGGATAGCTTACACCTACCCAATCCTTCAAGTCCACACGATATAATCGTGCGGTAGCGGATAAAACCTATTTCCTTGAATATAAATGAGACTTCCCGCAAGCTGAGGAACGCTTCCTTCGTCCCGGTGACCCTTCCCTCATCTTCATCAGCCTTTCCCGCGCCCTAATTTACCCTCCCCGCGTAGGCAATCACCTTTCCCGCAAGCAAATCACCCTCCCCGCGGCGCGGGAATAGTATTTTTTGATGAAGGAAGTGAAATAAACTACAAAATAATGGCTACGTATAATTTTCAACCTAAATATTGAATGCTGGAAGCTGGGTGATTGCTGAATGTCGGAAAATTTTCATCCTCAATCCTTTCAATTAACTAAATTCATAATTAACCAATAACTAATTGCCTTTTCAACTCCTTCCCTACTTAACTCTTTACCTCCTTAACTCAACAAAAAAACCTAAAAAACAAACTCTAAATTCCCAGTAATGGAGAACGGTCTTGCATCGGGGATATCGAGATAATTTCCTCGGAAGTTAAAGTCGATACGCAACAGTTTAAAAATGTTGGCAACCCCAAATGAATATTCGTAATAAACATTTTCGGAAGGCGCCCTTAACATAGCTCCCGCAGGCGCACTAAGCGCTATATTTTCATCGGAAATTTCACCCCAAACTCCGCGCAAGCCCACAATTTCACGTAAATCCAATTTCTTTAAAAACGGAATTTTCGAGAAGAGACGTCCGTTGAAATTGTGTTCAATCTGTCCAGAAACATAAGTATCGGTTACAAATTCGTAGAAATTTAAGTTAGGAAACGTATTAAAAATGGAGAAATAGGTTTGGTTTCCAGGAATGGGACTCAACAAACCTAAAGGAACGGCTCCGAATGTTTTTCCTGTTTCTATTGTGGTAATAGTGCGTCCCAATCCCCCCAACTGGAACGGTTGACGATAATAAAACTGTAATTTTTCGTAGTTGAAATCACTTTCCAAAAAGCCTTCTAGTCCGGCAGTGTACACTAAATACAATCGAGGAAAATTACTGCTAACGTTATTTCTTTCCACACCATAGCCCGTTGTTTTACGTCCAGGCGTAAAATCGATGGAAACATTAATATCAAACTGTTTTGTTTCGCTAGAAATTCCGCCTGGAGCTTCCGGATCAACGTAATCTAAGTTGAAATCATCTGGCAACGCTGAGCGCAATGTTCTAAAATTGGTTTCTGTACGAAGCACAAAATTCTTCATAGGCTCGTATTGCACCCCGAATGTTGTCAAGTTTATATCCGTAAGGGTGTTGTTGGCGCCTGCAGTGAAAATAGCAGACGAAGCAAAACTACGACCTAAAACATCTGAAGAAGACGTTAAACTGGTTCCCAATTGCTCAATATCCCTTCGGGTCCCTCCAGAAATTATCAATCTATTTTTTCTATCCAGCAACCACTTCGCAGAAATACCGTATTTAAACTTTTTGTCTTTAAATCCGTAAGCAGTGTACCCTTCAATTCGCCAAGGATCATTAGGCCCTGAATAGGTTCTTCCCCCTGTACGAAGACGTATTCCTTCTGCTTCGTTATATCCAAAAGTGGAATAAATAGGTCCGTAGTCAAAATTAATACTTGGAAATTCCACATATCCAGAAACCAAAATAGTCGCCAAATCGGTTAGGCGCTTAAACTTGGGCACCGTTTTTAAAGTGTCCAGCATTTTGTACACCCCACGCTCGTCATCATTTAAACTTTCCAATCTGTTCTGATTCCAAAAAGTACTATCACGATTGTAAACCACCTCATTGTAAGGATCTACACGTTTGGTGTAAAAACTCTTTGGCTTCTCTTCATCAAAAACGTAATTATTGTAAACCGTGGTGCGTTTTCCATAAAGTCCACGGGATTCTTCTTTTTTCCGAAGGCTAAAGTCACTCAATAAATAATCCCTTTTCAGCAGAAAAACCGAATCGCTCAATACTTCAAACTCCTGCTCAATATACAGTTCTTTCACCCAATTAATGTTGGCACTCTTAGAAACCTGCATATTAATATCCTTTACCGCAAAAGTGGTGTCGTTCACCCAAAAATCACCTTTAAAGGTCATTTCATTTTTGCGTCGAGGATAATACACAATATTATAACACCATTTATTGTCTATAAAAGCACTGTCTGAAAGCACATAATTATAAACATCCACGCCCGTTTTGGAAAGCGGACTCACAAAACTTTTATTGAAGAGTTTTATGTAATTGTTATAAATATTATAATCGGCATACAGATCTTTAACAAAGGAAATAATACTCTGATTGTTGCTGAAGCCAGAGTTTTGATTCCCGCGCAGTTTTTCAATTTTCTCATTAAGCTTGTTATCTCCGTATACTTCGGAAACGGCCTCGTTGATAAAAATAGGCAAATACGTTTTTCCTGTGATATTGGATGTATCTACTTCATCAAAAATAAATTCCATTCCGTTGAAGATTTTTCGACTCATAAAAGCACTATCTACTGTATTGAAATCGAATTCTATTTTTTCGTATTTGTTATATTTATATTGATCAAAAAGGTAAATCCCGTTTTGTCGTTTCTTTGCCCATATTTTTTTCAGAATAGCAATCGCCGGATTACCTTTTTTGGGCTGTTTCCCAACGTAAAGAACAACTTCATCCAGCTCCTCCCCTTCGTTAAGCACCACTTTAAGATTGTAATTGGCTTTTTTCTCCAGTTTTAAAACTTCCGTAGCAAACCCAAGCAATGAAACCGTTAGGGAATCATAACTTTTCTCTGATTCTAAGTAAAATCGTCCTTCCTCATTGGTAATGGTTCCCTCCGTAGAATTAGGGAACATAACATTGGCGTAAGGAATTTCTATCCCTGCTCCATCCACCACCACACCACTTACTTTGGTTTGGGCGGAAAGCATTAACGTGAATAAAATTAAAATTAGGGATAGTAAATACTTCATAAAACAAAAAAACTTCACTGGCTAAAGATAGTCAGTGAAGTTATAATAACGGTAAAAATCTCTTATTTGTATAAAACTTTTTTTACAGCTTTGATAACATCTTCATAATTAGGCAACCATTCCTCCAAAAGAACAGGAGAATATGGTGCAGGTGTATCTGCTGTATTTATTTTTACGATAGGCGCATCTAAAAAGTCGAATGCTTTGGATTGCACTTGGTACGTAATTTCAGTAGCAACGTTACCAAAAGGCCAAGCTTCTTCCAGAATAACCAATCGATTTGTTTTCTTAACGGATTTTAGAATGGCTTCATGATCCATCGGTCTAACCGTTCTTAAATCTATAATTTCACAACTGATGCCATCTTTTTCAAGTTCATCGGCTGCTTTATAAGCTTCTTTAATAATTTTTCCGAAGGAAACAATAGTTACATCTTTCCCTTCTCTTTTAATATCAGCAATACCTAACGGGATTGTGTATTCATCTTCTGGCACCTCACCTTTATCACCATACATTTGCTCCGACTCCATGAAAATCACTGGATCGTCATCGCGGATAGCTGCTTTTAAAAGGCCTTTCGCATCGTAAGGATTTGATGGAACTACAACTTTCAATCCAGGCGTGTTTGCAAACCAATTTTCAAAAGCCTGAGAGTGGGTTGCCCCTAACTGACCTGCAGAAGCTGTTGGACCACGAAATACAATAGGACAATTAAACTGTCCGCCAGACATTTGGCGAATCTTTGCAGCGTTGTTTATAATCTGGTCGATCCCTACCAAGGCGAAGTTAAAAGTCATAAACTCAATAATAGGTCGGTTACCATTCATGGCAGAACCCACACCGATCCCGGCAAAACCAAGCTCAGAAATTGGAGTATCCAATACGCGTTCTGGGCCAAATTCGTCTAACATTCCTTTAGAAGCTTTGTACGCACCGTTGTATTCGGCTACCTCTTCACCCATTAAGTAAATCGATTCGTCCCTACGCATCTCTTCGCTCATCGCCTCGCATACGGCTTCTCTAAACTGAATTGTTTTCATTTATTGTATTTGATATTATTAACGTCTGTTTTTTTAGGCTTAGCAAAAATAGTAATTCTTACTCAACTAACTCAATAAGATTTTAATAAAAAATTATTATGCATGCATAGCATATTTTGGAAATTATCAGTATCTTCGTAGCACGTTTAGTAAAATCACAAAAAATTACCTAAAATATGAAGATATTAGTGTGTATAAGCCACGTACCAGACACTACATCAAAGATAAACTTTACTGATGGAGACACCAAGTTTGATACAAATGGCGTGCAATTTGTTATAAATCCGAATGATGAATTTGGTTTAACACGTGCCATGTGGTTCAAAGAAAAGCAAGGAGCAAGTGTAACCGTTGTTAATGTTGGAGAGGCAGATACAGAGCCTACCCTTAGAAGAGCATTAGCTATTGGTGCAGACGAGGCTATTAGAATAAATACAAAACCTACTGATGGTTTTTTCGTTGCCAAACAATTGGCGGCTATCGCCAAAGATTTTGATTTGGTGATTGCAGGAAGAGAATCGATTGACTATAACGGCGGAATGGTTCCAGGTATGCTAGCCACCTTAATTGATGCAAATTTTGTGAATAACTGTATCAGTTTAGAAGTGGAAGGTCAAACGGCAACGGCTATCCGTGAAATCGATGGTGGAAAAGAAACCTTAAAAACTTCTTTCCCTCTTGTAATAGGCGGACAAAAAGGATTGGTAGAAGAAAGCGACCTTAAAATACCTAACATGAGAGGTATTATGATGGCGCGTAAAAAATCTTTAGATGTAAAAGAACCTGTTGACGGAGGTAACGCTACGAAGGCTGTTTCTTTTGAAAAACCAGCACCTAAAGGAGACGTTAAAATGGTTTCACCTGATAATTTAGATGAATTGGTGAATCTATTACACAACGACGCGAAAGTAATATAACAAAACATAAAGTGAAAAGATAAAGGTAGGGAGCTGAATAGAAATTAGAATCGCTCTCTACATTGAGAAACACTCAACTTTTAACTTTTTAACTTTTAACTTTTTTAACTAAAAACATATGTCTGTTCTTGTATATACCGAAACCGAAAACGGAAAACTTAAAAAAACAGCTTTTGAAGTTGCTTCCTACGCAAAAGGCGTAGCAGATATGCTTGGCACAAGCGTAACTGCCGTTGCCGTTAATGCTGATGACGTGAGCGAACTTGGAAAGTATGGTGTAGAAAAAGTTTTGACCGTTTCAAATGATAAACTGAATAATTTTAACGCCAAAGCATATGCAGATGTGCTAAAGCAAGCTGCCGAAAAGGAAAGCAGTAAAGTAGTAGTGGTCAGTTCTAGCGCAAATGCCAAGTTCTTAGCTCCTATTTTAGCGGTAAACTTAAACGCTGGTTACGCTTCTAACGTGGTTGCATTACCAGAAAGTGACAGCCCGTTTAAAGTGAAACGTACTGCTTTTACCAATAAAGCTTTTAATGTTACTGAAATTACTACGGATGTAAAATTGGTAGGATTGTCTAAAAACGCTTTTGGACTGAAAGAAAGCGATGGTGCCGCTTCAACTGAAGATTTTTCACCATCGTTGAATGATGCTGATTTTACTACGGAAGTTTCTTCTGTAGATAAGGTTACTGGGAAAGTGCCAATTGCTGATGCAGAAATCGTTGTTTCTGGAGGTCGCGGACTAAAAGGCCCTGAAAACTGGGGAATGGTTGAAGAATTGGCTGATGTTTTAGGTGCTGCCACAGCTTGCTCCAAACCTGTTTCAGATATGGGATGGAGACCGCATAGCGAGCACGTTGGACAAACAGGAAAGCCTGTTGCCTCCAATTTATACATCGCAATCGGTATTTCTGGAGCCATTCAACATTTGGCTGGTATCAATGCTTCCAAAGTAAAAGTGGTTATCAATAACGATCCAGAAGCGCCTTTCTTTAAAGCCGCAGATTACGGTGTTGTTGGGGATGCCTTTGAGGTTGTTCCTCAGCTAATCGAAAAATTGAAAGAATTTAAAGCGAATAACGCATAATTTTTGTTAAATTGTGCCCCTAAAGGGCTGTCTAAATTTTTGGGATTTGCCCATAATTTAGACAGCCTTTGCTATTTATAATGAAGTATGAGTTTAGTAAAATTAAACATAAAGGGGATTTCTTACAGCCAAACGCAAAATGGTGCATACGCATTGATTCTTAATGAAGTAGACGGCGAAAGAAAACTCCCTATTGTTATTGGAGCATTTGAAGCACAATCTATTGCCATAGCACTGGAAAACGAAATAAAACCACCAAGGCCACTTACACACGACTTGTTTAAAAGTTTTGCCGATCGGTTCGAAATTGTTGTAAAGCAAGTCATAATACACAAATTGGTAGACGGTGTTTTTTATTCCAGTATCATTTGTGAGCGCGATAAAATTGAAGAAATTATAGATGCTAGGACTAGTGATGCTATTGCCTTAGCACTTCGATTTAACGCTCCGATTTTCACTTACAAAAACATACTTGACAAAGCTGGAATTTACTTGAAATTTGCTCCTAAAGATGAAAAAGAGCAACAGGAAGAAAGCATAATTGTAGATGAAGTTTTAAGTAATGAGTCGGCTCCAAAAAGTGAAACTTCCTACAAAACTTATTCCTTACAAGAATTGTACACCATGCTGGATGGCGCTGTAAATAATGAAGATTACGAGAAAGCAGCGAAAATAAGGGACGAAATTTCTAAGAGAGAAGAAAAATAGTTCTCCACCGTTAATCAATCTACCGTAAAAATACTAACATCAATACTTAAGAAACGTGTTAAAAAAATTTCTTTTACTACTGTTAACTATTTTTCTTACGGGAAGTTTGACAGCTCAAGACATTGAAAAAAAGTGGATTCCTAGCGACGATAATACAATAGAACAGCTCGAATTTAACAACGGAGATTTTTCCTTCAGTAATAAAAATCAAGAATTTTCAGGAAGTTATATTTTTCAAAATAACAACCTCATCCTCTACTATAATTCTCCAACCGATAGTCTAGAGCGATTTAAAATCAATGAGATTACCGATACTACCCTCGTTTTTACCAATAAAGCGAACGTTTTTAAATTTATTCCCGGTAGCGAAACGATTAAAGGTGGTATCGTTTCACCTTCAGAAAAAAAAGATTTAATTCCCAATCAAGGATTTAGCTTTCAAAGCCTCTGGCGCGGCGCTTTGGGTATGTTCTGCCTGCTATTTATCGCATTTCTTTTCAGCAGTAACAGAAGAGCCATTAACTGGAAAACTGTAGGTATTGGTATTGGGGCACAACTTATTTTAGCGGTAGGTATATTGGAAGTTTCCTTTGTTCAAAAAGCGTTTGAATGGGTTGGTAGCATTTTCGTGTTGGTGTTGGACTTCACCGCCGCGGGTAGTGAATTCTTATTGGGAGACTTAATGGACACCACCAGTTTTGGTTACATATTTTTATTTCAAGTACTGCCCACTATAATTTTCTTTTCCGCTTTAACATCTGTTTTATTTTACTTAGGAGTAATTCAAGTAATTGTAAAGGGAATGGCCACAGTGCTCTCTAAACTTTTAGGCATATCTGGCGCAGAAAGTCTTTCCGTGGCAGGAAACATCTTTTTAGGACAAACGGAAGCGCCTTTAATGATAAAAGCTTATCTAGAACGTATGACCCGTTCAGAAATTCTCTTGGTTATGGTTGGTGGTATGGCTACCGTTGCCGGAGGTGTTTTGGCGGCTTATATCGGTTTTTTGGGCGGTGATGACCCTGCCCTACGTTTGCAATTTGCCAAACATTTGTTGGCAGCATCAGTCATGGCAGCACCGGGAGCAATTGTCGTTTCAAAAATACTTTATCCGCAACAGGAAAAGGTAAACACCAATGTAGAAGTTTCTTCTGATAAAATTGGAGCCAATATCTTGGATGCTATCGCCAACGGAACCACCGAAGGTTTAAAACTAGCTGCGAACGTGGGAGCTATGTTACTCGTATTCATTGCTTTTATCGCTATGATTAATTACATTTTGGGTTGGCTTGGCGGACTCACAAGTTTGAATACCCTTTTGGCGGAACATACTCCTTACGAATCGTTCTCCCTAGAGTCAATTCTTGGTTTTATTTTTGCACCGCTCATGTGGCTTATTGGCGTAGCCAAAGAAGACATGATGCTTATGGGGCAGCTACTGGGAATTAAACTGGCTGCCAGCGAATTTGTAGGCTATGTGCAATTAGCCAACTTAAAAGACATCAACAGCTTAACGCATTTCACTTATAATAAATCGGTAATTATGGCCACTTACATGCTTTGTGGTTTCGCAAATTTTGCTTCCATCGGTATTCAAATAGGTGGCATAGGCTCACTTGCCCCTGGTCAGCGAAAAACGTTATCGGAATTTGGTATGAAGGCAGTAATTGGTGGGTCTTTGGCTTCCCTACTTTCAGCAACTATCGCTGGGATGATTATTGGGTAAGTATTTTTTTATGTTTTTAGTTTTTTACGCCTTTTTCCATTTATAAGTGGAGGTTAATGGCAATGTTGGTCACTCAATTATCAACAAGAATTTCTGCAATTCTACTTTTTGACTTTTATACTTTTTAACTTCTTAACTTTTCTATTCTTTCTAAATCCTAAATACTCTAGTCCCACAGAATAATTAAATTTCTCTCCGTATCTTTAGGCTAAATTAGCCCTACCATGAAAGCATTTCAATTCAATCAAAATAAAGTTCTTGTACCCAGTTATTTTGCTGAAACAGATAACGAATTGACTTCAGCAGTAAATAACGAAGAACTAGCAGCTTACGCGTCACCAACAGGCAAAGGTATTATCGCTTTTATAGATGAAGAGCAATCCATCATTTCTGAAAAAGACCTTAGCAATCAATTTATTATCTTTCAATTATCTGATAAAAAGGAGGGTGCAGCCGTACTGGAGTCTTCTGAGGTGAATCCTGACATTGAAGGTTCAGAAGAGCAGCCTGATGTGTTGGTCAATTTAAAAATGCAATCTTTTCATATAGGGGACGATGTAAAAATAAATAAACGAACGCGGGCTACCATGCGCATAAATATTGGGAAAGACGAAAGTTCTTCTAACTCCTATTTTGAAACCGTATTTTGGAGCATTGCCGCGGGACTCGACCTTTACAATAAAACGAAAAACAAACCCGCAACCCCTAAAGATTTAAAAGCAGATTTTAAAGAGGCTTTTGCTAACCGACCCATTGAAATCCCGGGTGGCTTGGCAAAAATGACTTTTGAAGTGGTAAAACACGAAGAACCGAAATGGTGGCAGCGTATTTTCAATTTCTTTAAATCTGGGACTGGTCAGGTTTTTACCAGTACCATTGGTTTTCCTGCCATTACTGCTTCCGCCATTAATCTGGTTGATGAATTACTGAATAAACTGGACAAATCGGATCCTGAGGTGTTGTTTAAAAGTAGGCCTTTGCGGTTGGCGCTTTCCCAAAAAGCAAAAAATGACTATACAAGTGGCAACGAACGTATAAAAATAGGTGCGCTCACTCCGGGATTTTGCGTGTTGGCCAGAGGTAAGGATTTTTTAAAACTGATAAATGCAAACGCATATTATTATCCGACCTACGGAAAATTAGTGCCCGAAAATGTTTCGAATGCCGATTTAGTTGCTGGAAATTACAACGATCCTTTTAAAAATGTTACCTACGTAATCTTTAGAATTGGAATGAAAGCTACCAAACTAGACCCTACTTTTAACTACGGAAATACTGATTTCTAGTGGTAGTTGATAACATCTTGATAAATTAAACCATCGATTTCAAAAATCTTCTACTCGATTTTATATTTTCGTATCGTACGTTAGGGAGTGAGGCTACTTCCTATTAAAATTGTTCTTCGACATGCTCAGAATGACAAGAAAAGCCTAAAAACACTCACTTTAAGAACGATGTAAGATGAAACAATATCACGACCTTGTAAAGCACGTATTGGAAAATGGAAATGAAAAAGGAGACCGTACAGGAACGGGCACCAAAAGTGTCTTTGGTTACCAGATGCGGTTTGATCTAAGTGAGGGTTTCCCAATGGTTACCACCAAGAAACTTCATTTAAAATCCATTATTTACGAATTGCTTTGGTTTCTTAATGGTGATACCAACGTTCAATATTTACAGGAAAACGGAGTGCGTATCTGGAACGAGTGGGCTGATGAAAATGGTGATTTAGGACCCGTGTACGGACACCAATGGCGCAATTGGAACAGTGAAGAAATTGACCAAATAAAAGAGGTTATTGATACTTTGAAAAACAATCCAAACAGTCGCCGTATGTTGGTTTCTGCTTGGAATCCGAGCGTTTTGCCAGACACTGCCGTTTCATTTTCAGAAAATGTAGCCAATGGTAAAGCTGCTTTACCTCCTTGCCATGCGTTCTTTCAGTTTTACGTAGCAGATGGCAAACTATCTTGTCAACTGTACCAACGAAGCGCTGATATTTTCTTGGGAGTTCCTTTTAATATTGCTTCCTATGCCCTTCTTACCATGATGATGGCACAGGTATGCGGATACGAAGCTGGTGACTTCATCCACACTTTCGGGGATGCTCACATTTACAATAATCATCTAGAGCAGCTGGAACTTCAACTATCCCGGACACCAAGACCGTTACCCACTATGAAATTAAACCCCGAAGTGAAAGATATTTTCAGTTTTACTTTTGAGGATTTTACGCTGGAAAACTATAACCCACATCCACATATTAAAGGAGCGGTGGCAGTTTAAAGTTTGGTTTTAAACTTTTTGCTAGCAATCGTAGAATTTACCGCTTTTGCCACTTTAACATCTTTTAACTAGCAATTCTACAAAGCCTTTGTTAAAATCGTTATTTTTAGTACAAAAAATTAAAGAAAACGATTATTAATGTTAATCACCAACGAAATTATCGGTAATTTCCTTCAAACTAGGCAAGCTACTGAAGAGATCTGCGCCCCGCTCACCCAAGAAGATTATGTGGTACAACCCACTGTAGATGTTTCTCCGCCTAAATGGCATTTGGGTCATACAACATGGTTTTTTGAGGAGTTTGTGCTCAAGAAATTTGTAGAGGATTATGAAGAATTCGATCCACAATTTAGCTTTCTCTTCAACAGTTATTACGAGAGCATGGGAAAACGCGTATTGAGAACCAATCGCGGTAATTTAACCCGTCCTTCCGTAGAGGAAGTATATCGCTATAGAGACCATGTAACCAATCATGTTTCTGAATTCTTGGATGATAATTTAAATGAAGAAATTGCTAAACTCATTACCATTGGAATTAACCATGAACAGCAGCATCAAGAGCTTTTGTTTACGGATATAAAATACATTTTAGGGAACAACCCTATTTTTCCTCATTTTTCTGAAACTTTTGAAGAAAACTTAATCGAAAAGCAAAAAAATAAATGGATTAAAATTCCGGAAGGCACCTATGAAATAGGTCATGCAACTACTGATTTTTGTTTTGATAACGAATTAGGAAAGCACAAGGTTTTTCTTCATAAATATAAAATCTCCAATAAACTAGTAACCAACGAAGAGTATCTCGAATTTATAAATGATGGCGGTTACTCAAATTTCATCTATTGGCATGCCGAAGGTTGGGACTGGGTTCAGCAGAACGAAATTAAGTGTCCGCTTTACTGGCATAAAATTGACAAGGAGTGGCATCAATATACTTTTAAAGGACTAAAACCTTTGGATATGGAAGCGCCTGTAACCCATGTTTCTTATTACGAGGCTTTTGCCTATGCAGAGTGGAAAGGATTGAAATTACCCACGGAATTTGAATGGGAAGTTGCACAAGATTATTTTGATTGGGGCAAACGTTGGGAATGGACCGAAAGTGCCTACACCCCCTACCCTTTTTACAAAAAAGAGCCAGGAGCATTAGGAGAATACAACGGGAAATTTATGGTGAACCAAAAAGTACTTCGCGGTGCTTCCGTAGTAACTGCAAAAGACCATTCCAGATACACATATCGCAACTTTTTTCATCCACATTTACGGTGGCAATTTACAGGAATTAGGCTTGCTAAACGATAAACTACATACAGAAGAAAAGATGCCCAACTTTATAAACGCATTTGAAGAAGATGTGTACCAAGGCTTAACAGCATACCCCAAAAAATTATCATCTAAATACTTTTATGACGAGAAAGGGGATAAAATATTTCAGCAAATAATGAACATGCCGGAATATTATCTAACCAATGCAGAATACAACATTATTGAAACCCATAAAAAATCCTTGGCCGAAAAGTTTGCCGGCCCAACGGGTTTCGACCTTATTGAATTGGGTGCAGGAGATGGGAAAAAAACTAAAGTACTTTTAAAATATTTAAATGACGAGCAATATAAATTCACTTATTTGCCCATTGATATTAGTAAGTATGTTTTAAAAGATCTAAAAGAATCATTGGCGGTGGAATTACCGAATGTGGACGTACAGCCCCAAGAAGGAATGTATTTTGAAGTTTTGAGCAAGCTTGCTGAATATAAGCACCGGAAAAAGGTAATTATGGTTTTAGGCTCAAATATTGGCAATTTGCTACATGAGAAAGCGATTGAATTTCTTCAAAACATACAGCAAAGTATGAATGAAGGCGATTTATTGTTCATGGGGTTTGATCAAAAGAAACATCCGCAGCAAATAATTAACGCATACAGCGATAAAGCCGGAATTACCGAAGCTTTCAACAAAAATTTATTGACCCGTATCAATAGGGAACTGGAAGCCAATTTCGACCTTGACCAATTTCTACATTGGGAAACGTATGACCCAGAAACGGGAACCGCGAAAAGTTTTTTGGTAGCAAAAGAAAACCTAAAGGTTACTTTGAAAAAACTTCATCTCACCGTGAATTTTGATGCTTGGGAAACCATCCATACGGAAATTTCCCAAAAATACGATGACCATACGGTAAACTGGCTCGCAGAAAGATCCAATTTAAAAGTTATCGACCAATTTACGGATGATAACAACCTTTTTAAAAATTACGTATTCAGTATTTAGAAAATTATGGAACTAATCAATAGTACACAGAACAAATTTCATCATTTAGCGCAATACTTGGCTGCATTCAGCAATAGTTACCTTGAAAAACGCCCTGATGATAGTCAGTCTGCTTTGATATGGTCTATTTCTAAAAGCGCATTGCAGTCACAAAAAGTGAATGACTTGTATCTTGAACTTAGTTACCAAGAGGTTTACCTAAGAATTTATAAGAATGATACTTTTAAAGAGCTCGATTTATTAGGACTTACAGAAAGTGGCATTGATTCTTGGATAAGAGAAACGCTGGAAGATTTTGGATTATCCGCCAGTAAATATCATCACGACTTAGGTTTTTCAATAGAAACCCCTTTCGATACGTTTGTGTCATTAGATAATGAGGATGAAAAGATAATTTTACAGCTCATCGAACAACGCAACATTGCGCAAAAAGCATTGGAAAGTGTAAAAGTTCAGCAAAATAATACTTCTTCAATTTATGTTTGGCCGCATCATTTTGATACGGGAATGCTGGTTTATGAAGATAACAGCCAAGAAAAAGGATTCGGATTAGGCTACGCAATTGCTGATGATAACGTTTACCAATTACCTTATTATTACGCGTATCCCTTCAGCAACAAAAAAATCGATTACGCCAACTTAAAACCACTAGCAAACGGGCAATGGATTCTTGGCAACTGGAACGGGGCAATTATTCCAGTTGATGAAAAATACGATTTAAACGTAGTTGAAAAGTTCTACAAAGATTTTATAGACGAAATGAACGACCGTTTAGAGCACTAAACAGATAAAACTGCATTTTCTGTGCCCGCATAGTCATTCCATCGAAAATCATCTGCCTCTGCTTCATTTATATAATTCCCATCGATAATGTATCGGAATTCGTAAGATTCGTCTTTAGGAACTTCAAAAGTACCCTTAAAGTTTCCATTCTTCAATTTTTTAAGTGCTGCTGACTTTTTATTCCATTCGTTGAAATCACCAACCACCCAAACGTTTTCTGCACCTTCTGCGGGAACGGTAAAAGTTACCTTACAAACCGGTCTAGATTTTAAATACTGTTTTGAAATTGCCATAATTAAGATGTTTTAATCCAGTTAATACTTTATCAAAAGAATAAATTAAAATCCTCTTAAACAACTAGTAAACAAATATTTATCATTTTATTAAAACAGCCTTAACTAAAAAAGGAAATGCGTAAAATTAGGATAGAAAAAATAACAAATAGATTTATTGATGTTTTAAAATATTGCAAACTCTATCTATGTCTTTCGTAGTGTTATACAAATGAAAACTCACTCTAACACCTTCTCCACGAACAGAATACACCACATTTCGAGCCACTAATTCTTCTTGCATTTTCTTATTTACTTTCAAGCTAAAAATGGTAGAATGCTCATTTCGACTCTTTATTTTATCTGATAATAAATTTAAGTCCGAAAAGCGTTTCACTGCATATTCCGAAAGTGTTTTCAAATAATTCTCAATAGTGTCAATTCCTATTTCGTTAAACTTCTTAATTGAAAACAAAAGGCTCCCGCAGTTAAGCGTATCAATATGCCCTGGTTCAAAATGGTACTGAAGATGGTTTTTATCCTGAAGAAAAGGCTCTTTCTGAGGCTCAAAGTCAAATGACTTTGCATACAATTTATCTACCATGTGCGATTTAAAAGCCATGTAACCATTGCCAAAGCCGGCGAGCAACCATTTATAGCCACTCCCTCCCAAAACATCGATTCCCGATTGTTCAAAAGAAAACTTTTCAGTGCCAATAAATTGGGTGCCATCAGCAATAAAAATGGTTTCGGGATACTCTTTCTTCAAGCGATTTATAAAGTCCAAATCGATTTTGATTCCGTTTAAATACTGAACGATACTAAAAGCAAAAACGTCAGGGCTTTCTTTTTGAAATGTTTCTTCTATGTCTTCTTCCAACATTCCTTCAGAAGATAGGGTTTGCACTTTTTTAAATCCGCTGCTTTTAAACGGCCAGTTCAAGGAAGGGTAATCATCTTCCAACAACAATATGCTTTTATCTTTATCCAACCCAGCAACCAGTGTTTTTAGCGCAAATGAAAAATTAGGCACTAGAACAGTTTGGTCGGCTTTAGCATCCAAAAATTGGGCTACCTCGCTTCGGATTTCTTTTATAAGTTTATGAGTGGACTCCCTAAATTTACTTCCCCCAATCAACAAATCGATATCGTGAGTTTGCCGCCACTCCATCAATTCTTCGGAAAGTAATCCGCTTGCGGCCGTATTTACATAGGTATATTGACTAACTAAAGGAAAGTCTTTGGAAAACTGTTCTATGGTCATGTTTTTCAGCTAAAAGGTTCAGAACATAAAATTACGTAAAGAAATTCCAAACCACGCCAAAACGAACTATAAAGTCACGATAAGGATAATTTGGAGCCGTAAAGTAGTCTGGCTCGGCAAAGAAAGTATTAAACTGTTCTGCCTTGAGATAAATTCTGGTACGGCGGACTTTAGCGTTAATAAAGAAATCCATCATGGGGAAACCACCGATTTCCTCCCTGTCCTGCACCAGCAGTTCCCCAAGCACCGGACTGTAAGAATTCATGTAATATTCCGTGAAATATTTAGCTGTTAATCCAACTTGTATATACAATGCTTTTTTAAACAAATGATTGGAGTAATATAAAGTATTGCGCGTAGTGAACTGCGGAACATTTAAAATGTTTTCACTCTGATTTACATTTTGATACATTAAAGTATTTGCCAATCCCCATTTACGTAAAAAGTGAATATCGTTGGAAAATTTAACCTTCATGGAGTTGATCGATCCAGAAAATTGTGTTGGTAAGACGGTTTGAACGTCATCAGCAATACTGGAAGTAGAATCTCCTTGATCTAAAACCTCTTGGAAATACGCATATTTATCGCGTATGGTATATGCCACGCTTAATTCTCCCCATTTCTTTGAAGCTACTGTACCTTCGAAGGTGCTTATGTTTTGTTTTTCAAAATCATCGTTCTGCCAATTATACGATTGATAATCACTTTGATACAACAAATAATTAAAATTTGGCATTCGTGAAGATGCGTGTAAGTTGGCTCGAACGCTGATATCGTCGTTTACTTCGTAGCCCGCTTCAGCATTCAGGAGCGTTCCGCCCATATCGCCCACGATATTTTGGGTAAAATCGGCAGCCACCGTAAACCCGCCTATCCTCTTTTTCCACTTACCTCCCAAGGAAATTTCATTATTCTGCATCTGATTTCCAATAATTTGATTTTCTTGGACAACGAGACTGTTGAAATAATAATTGTAACGATAGAAGTTCACCAGAAAGGAAGCTTCCCCGATTATCTTATTGTTATAATTTAAGTTGAGCTGATTATTGAATGTTTTTAACCTAGCGCGGTCCTCCAAATTACTTGCTTGAAAGGACTCTCCAAAATAAGGATTGGCTCTTCCTTGACGGAATTCATAAATCTTGGTTTCATATGTGAGCTCATGCCCAATTGATAGTCCGTAATTACGAAGTGAATCTTGTTCTTTAAAAAGAAAATATTGATGATCTAAAAAATATCGCTTACCTAACAGAAAATTCTCGGCGTCTTCAAATCGAACATCAATACGGGAACGGTCTTGAAACTCTTCGTCTCCAGAAGTAAACTGCTCTGGAACTGCCAATCCACCATTTTCTTGATTCAGTATGTCTTGAGAGGTAATATGTCCTCTCATTTGATATTTTCCGCTTTTAGTATGATAGTTGGTTGTAAATCTGAAATTTCCCGTACTGGATAAAATATGCTGATATTTTCCCAGAGAACGGGTACCCTTGTAGGCGAAAGAAAAATTAAACTGCGGAGATGTATTTAAAGTAATCAAGGCATCCAGCACTTGCCCTTGCTCCATCACAGTTTTATAAAACAGTTCGGTGGATGGGGTTGGTACATGGTAATAATCAATATCTTCAACTTCCATGTAATTATTATACTTTGCCTCTTCCCCCATTCTTGGATAAAAGCCTTTTTGCTCGGTCTCGGCTCCTAGAATGTTGTAAGTCTGACCAACGTTCGCAAAAGGCAACAGTTCAAAATTGTCCTTCCGAAGGTAATTGTATTTGTATTCTTTGAAAATGGTAAGTGTAGTGTCGAAGTGGGTAGTATCCCTTTCGTAAGAAATAATTTTATAATCTTCGATTGCAAATTCTTTTTTGTCTTCCTTTTTTTTGTTGAATTTCCTTTCAGAAAGAACCGAGGTTGTATCCGAAGCTACTTCGGCATCCGTCTCAGTTTGCGCATAACCAAAGCCCAATCCAATGACAAAGAATAACAAAACGAAATTAATATACCTCATCCATTTTTAGTTTGAAAGCAAAGGTAAATTATTTGCTTGAAATGAACCAGTAATAAATTTTAAACACAAAATCATGATTAACAATATGCTCCAACTATATTTCGACGAGCCTGGTTTCATAAATATAAAGCTAAGTTGTCCTGTTCGTAATTTCTACTGAAGTTCACTTTGTATAAATTTTATCTTTTACCTTTGAAAGCTGATGCTCCTTTATTCATCAACACAATAACGACTAAAATGCTGAAATCTTATAGCCATTACAAATTTGAAGCCGGAACCGATGAAGCCGGAAGAGGTTGTTTAGCCGGACCGGTTACCGCTGCGGCTGTAATATTGCCTTCTGAATTCGACAATGAGATAATAAACGATTCTAAGCAGCTAACGGAAATTAAAAGGAATCTTCTGCGACCTATAATAGAATCTGAAGCCCTTTGCTTCGGAGTTTCTCACATTTTTCCTTCAGAAATCGATGAAATCAACATTTTAAATGCTTCCATTTTAGGGATGCATCGAGCCTTGGAACAGCTTACAACCAACATTGAGCATATTATTGTGGATGGCAACAAGTTTAAACCGTACTGCGAAATACCCCATCAATGCATTATTAAAGGCGACAGTAAATATTTGAGCATAGCAGCAGCTTCCATTTTGGCAAAAACCTATCGTGATGCTTACATGGAGCAAATCCATGAAGAATTCCCTATGTACAATTGGAAAAAAAATAAAGGATACCCAACAAAAGAACACCGAGAAGCTATAAAGAAATACGGAGCAACCAAATATCACCGTAAGTCTTTTCGGTTATTACCGGAGCAGTTGCGGTTGGAGCTTTAGGATGTTCAAAGACATTTTATCTCAAAAATCCTAATAAAACCAACCAAATGATCAACGAAATCAGTCCTTCCCAATTGGATTTAAAAAATAAAATTACCGTTCGAGGTCGTATTAGAAGTTGACGTTAACACTTCTAAAAAATTTTCAATAAAAACAGTAAGAAACAATTATTTGTTTTGGAATTTAAATAAAAAAACCGCCTCCAAGGTGGGAGGCAGCTTCTCTAATTTATACTTAGAATACAGTCTTTAATTAAATGGCAAAACTGCATCGGAAGATTTGTTAGCTACTAGAATTTCATTTAAATCAATTTCAGTAGTTGCCGTTCCTGAGCCAGGCTCATAATTTATTTTATCTAAATCACCAACAATACTAGATATAAAAGAAGGTATCACTGGAACTGTAGAAGGATCTCCTTCGGAAACGTTGGGATTTTGAAGTATTTCGTTTTCGGTTACTACTAGTTTCACCCCCATATCCACAAATCTAATACCTTCAGAAATAAAAATTTCTTGTCGAGTTCTATAAAGTAGCCTTAACGCTTCATCTTCATTACCAATTCCACCAATTTCACTTTGAGTCAATGAAGTACCAGACACTGAAGGAACATCAATTCTATCCCCAAGTCTATACAAAACAAGCCCAGAACGACCATTAACAACAACATTTGTACTATCCGGTCTTGAACCTGGATCAATTTGTGATCTTTGTTCAATATTATCGTCAATATTTCTTACCTCCCGTGTACTAACTAAATTCAATAAATCTTCCATTTTCATTTGGGCAGAGCTTAAATTACCATCGGTGATATCGGCTTCAGCTAAAATTAAATGAGCTTCTTCCGCTTTAAGATAAGCTACAGGAGCGTCTTCAGATGCAGACAAAAAAGAATATTTTGGATCCAGAAAGTCTAAAGTTGGTAAAGGCTGAAAATCATCAAATGTTGCACGGCCGTATAAAGCACTCTCCATGGTATTTGTTGGCCCATTAGCTGCATCAAAGTTAGCAAATCTTATAAAATCATTGCTTAGTGCCAATGCGCTATTTGCAGATGCTACTGCATTCACCTTATCTCCTAAGTAATAGTTGGCACGAGCTTTAGCCAAATGATATTCCGGTTTAGCATTAAGCGAAATTGCTTGGTTAAATGACTCAATGGCACTTAAATAGTTATCATCTGAAGAAATGATTGGCCCTAGTTCTTCCTGTGGAAGTCCAGAAAAATACATTCCTGAGAACAGATAAGATAACCCCTCGAAGAAATGGTACTCAGCTTCTGTTTCAGTATTGTAATTAACATCGGCAGGTCCCACAGTTTCCAATCCAAATAAAGCAGCTTCCCTCAATCGAGCAATTCTAAATTGAGTATCTCTAATATCAGGATCCGTAGTCCTAATGTCCAAATTATCCAAGAACTGGCTATAAAAAGTTTGAGTATTAACATAGTTATCCGAACCTAACTCTGCTAGTATCAGAATTTCATTCAAGGTAAGCGATACCTCCCTTTCAATACCTGTTAACCAAATCTCTGAAGAGTTTGGTTGACCAACAACTGATTGCTCTGATAGATTAGGATTTTCTACGTCTGTAAAGTCTACAGCGCCGTCAAAATTATCTGTGCAACTCGAAACTATGAGTGCCGCTAAAATATTTATATATATAAATTTTTTCATTTTTTTTTATTTAAAATTGAAATTTTAAAGATGTCAAGAAAATTCTAGGTGCAGATTCAGTACCGTAGGCAAATCCACCACTTGAAAATCCATTTTGGGTACCAATACCTGATCCAGTAATTTCAGGGTCGAAATCACCAGCGGTCCAGTTAAAAGGATTAGTTACGTTAAATGATAATATAACATCATTAAAAGGCTTAAGTGCATCACCAAAACGATAAGAAGCTCCAATGTTTCTTATTTTAAAGAAGTCGTTGTCAAAAGTTACAAAATTAGTGTAATTAAAAGGTGATGTTTGTCCGAATAACTCATCAGGAATACCTTCTGAATCAACACCTCTTAACACCCTTAGGAGAAAACTTAAGTCAACAATGCTTCCTCCATACTGATAATCACCTGTTACAAAAAGACTAAAGTTTTTGTAAGAATAATTTAAGTTAAGAGATCCAAAGTAAGGAGCGAACGTCTTACCTAGAGAAGCGTTAGGTGTAAATGCATAAGTACCATCATCTTGCAACTCTGCAATAGTACCTCGCAAGTATCCTAAGCTTTCACCTTCTTCAACCCATGATCCAATTACCGTAAAACCACCTACGTTAAATGGTGCACTTCCTCCTGTACTAGTAACTAAGTTTTCATTAGTGTTATAGGAGACCCCCATTGATAAATTATGATTCTGACCTTGCAATATTTTGGCGTTCAATTCAAACTCCCATCCTTTGTTCTCAATCTCACCTATATTCTGAATTTGATTTAATTGACCTGAAGAAGGAGGTGCTCCGGGTGTAAATAATGCGTCCTCCGTAGTGGCATTATAATAAGTAACACCAAAATTTAAACGATTGTAAAGAAAACCTAAATCAACTCCAAACTCATATGTTTTTACAAGTTCAGAAACCAAATCTGGGTTTCCAGGCTGATCAAATCTAAAGGCAGGTTGCTCCAAAAAAGACTCTAAAGCGAAGGTTTTATCCTGAGAAAATGGTTGAGCAAAATTAGTTGCTTCTCCATAATTTGCTCTAAGCTTCAGGGTCGATACAGCATTATACAAACCACTTTCTCTGTAAAATTCATGGTCTGATATGTTATAAGTTACTCCTATTTTAGGTAAGAAAATAGCACTTGTATTCTCTCCAGCTGAAGTGTTCTTATCTAACCTACCTCCAAGCTCCAAATATGCTACATTATAAATCCCAATATTTTCCAAAAAGTACAATCCATAGTTTGCGTTTTCCAACAAAAAATCTGACGCCGTTCTAATTGAAAAATTATTTATGGAGGAAGTACCATCAACTCCACCTGAACCATCTAATCTATTCTGAAAATCTGAACTTCGAAAAAATTGCCCACCTAGTATACTTACAAATGAAAAATTCTCCATGTCATAAGAATGAGTAAAGTTAAGGTCTGCAGTAGTAGTAAAAGAAGACCTTAAAACTCTAGACAGAAAAGCCTGATCAGTCGTACCTTCTGGAATCGAACCTAGAGCAATTTGTAATGCATTACTATCAACCTCTTCATCTTTTGACTCCCTATAATCCACCCCTAAAGTAGCGTTTGCTTGTAGATTACCGGTAATGTCGTAAGTAAATTTGTTTGACGCAGTGAAACGGTTAATTTTTCTGTTTATATCAACTAAAGGAGCTATAGCATCCGATCTTTCGATTTCAGCTTGCCATTCAGCATCTGAAAGTTCATTTAAATCACCAAACACACCTCCCTCGAAATTTGAGAATCTCGAAAAACTTGTATTAGCATTGAAATCCAGGGTGTTCTCGAATCCTGTATACGAAAAAGAACCTTGATATCTTAATTTATCAGAAACTTCTGCTCCAAATCCGAAGGTAAAACTTCTTCTAACTTGTTCATTAACATCATTAAAAGAATCATCTTCATACAGACTACCTCCGAAATTATAGGTGAATTTTTCGGAACCGCCATTAATACCAAACCTGTGCTCTATTGAAACTCCTGGATCAAACAACGCCTCCGCGGTTCTATCATATTCCAAATAATCCTTGGTTCCCTTAATAACACCAACTCTACCTTCATAAAACACGGTTGCTTTACCTTCTTTACCTTTTTTGGTTATAATCTGTATTACACCATTAGCGGCATCTGCACCGTACAATGTGGTGGCTGCACCACCTTTAATATATTCAATCTTTTCTATAGATTCAACTGGAATATCGGCTAAAGCAGAAACACTTGCTCCACCAGTATCCAATCCAAGTTCAGGATTGGAGTTTAAGTTATCCACTCTAATACCATCCACAATTACAACAGGAGTTGAAGATGATGCTGCACTAATGGGACCTCTAGTTCGAATAATCGCCGCAGTCCCTGGTTGACCAGAACTTAATCTTATCTGAGCACTAGGTGCGTTTGATTGTAAAATTTGGTCAATTTGGGTTGCTGGAAGACGGTCAATCTGCTCAGCATCAATAACATCTACCGTCGTTGAAAGTCTCTTCTTTTGTATTCCAGAGCCCTGTCCCGTAACAATAACTTCCTCCAATGCCTGAGCATCCTGTTCCAAGGCAATATTGATTACACTTGCAGCTCCAACCGTTTTCTCTTCTGTTTTCTGACCAACAAAAGAAAACACCAATACCTCTCCAGTAGAGGCGTTAATAGTATAATTCCCGTCGAAATCGGTTTGGGTACCGGTTGATGTACCCTTAATCCTTACACTTGCTCCCGGTAACGGAAGCCCATCCTGGTCCGTCACCGTACCAGTAATTGTCTTCTCCTGCGCATAGGAGAACTGAAATGCTATCACCATTAGAAGCGACAGCAACCAAGTAAACTTTGATCTCATATTTTTAATTAATTTGAATTTAGCGTAGCACGAATATCTTAAAAAAATATTAAAAAAAAAAAATAAATATTAAATTATGTTAATTGATGAGGTATTCTCATAAATTTCGTTATCTCATAGATTATACGCTATTCTTGCAACGATTTTTATAAACAAAAGTTATTTTTACTAAACTACTTTACGTTTCAATGGTATAAATTTTATTTTTGTTGAAAATCATTTTTCAATGAAGCAATTAATAGCCCTTTTAATAATATCTTCCTTTTTATTTTCTTGTAAAAAAGAGCCCCCTACAAAACCAGACAACCTTATCGCATACACTCCTCGAAATGCCACAGTAGTTATTAGGGTAAACGACTTTAATGGTTTTAAGAGTGAACTTATTAATAATGACTTCCTAAAGTTAATTAACAACAGTAGTGTTTATAAGAATGCTTCATCATTAATTTCAACATTAGATTATATAGAGCCGAAATCCACAGCCCTTATTGCTTTCAATGAAATTGGGAAAAATAAATTTGAATACACCTTCATCAGTAAAAACCATAATAATTTATTCAAAATAGATTCTTCCGTTAACCGGAAATTGGAAACTATTACTTATGAAAATGCCAGTATAAAAGCACTAACTATTAATGACAAGAAATTATTCAGCACTACTATCAACAATTACTTTATTGGATCTTCTTCCCGACTGATTATTGAAAACTTTATTCGGAATTCCAATAATTTACAAAGCCCTGCAGAACTACAAAAGCTTTATGAAGTTTCCCAAAGGAATGTTGCTGCCAATATTTTCGTGAACCATAAAAAAGGACGGTATTTCTTCGAACAGGTCCTTTCTGAAAAAACAACTACACAAGTTTTTAGTTTTAACGATTGGACTTCCCTTGATGCAAGCATAGCCCAAGACTATGTAAAGCTCAATGGTATTGCTGTTGCCAACGACTCCATAAAGAATACACTAAATACTTTTAAGCGCTCTATGCCCAAGAATAGCTTGGCAGCCGAAATAACACCTATTAATGCAACCTACTTTATCTCCTACCCTTCACTTACTGGAAACGAGCCTTCCGCCACTAAAGTAACCGACTCACTTTTCCACACGGTTAGTGAAATGATTGAAATAGGAACGGATGAAGAAAAGGTTTTTGCCTTTCTAATGAATGACAATTTGGATTTTGAAGACCGACTGCAAAAATATGTAAAGGAAAAGAAAAGTTTTCGCGACTATCCTATTTGGGCTCTTAATCAAGAAGAAATTATTTCACTTCATTTTTCTAAATTCACAAAAGGCAACACAACTAATTTTGTTTCCAAAGTAGACGATTTTTATGTCTTTGCTGAAAATGAAAGCGATATAGAAAGTATAATTTCAAACTATCAAAATAGCGCTACCCTTGCTCAATTGCCTTCCTACAAAAATTTAAGAAGCGAACTCGCCGATGAGTCTACTATATTGGGCATTGGGAATCTCGAAAAACTTAAATCTTCTAACAATATCCTGAACGAAGAATTTGAAAAATCCATTGAAAACAAATCGTTTGACGATTATAAATTTATTGCCTTTCAATATATTGCTGAAGGTGATTTTGCCCATTTCCATACACTTCTTAAAAAAGCCAATACATCTACGGTACAATCGAACATTATAACTCAGATGTTTACCACTACGCTTGATGCTGATATTGCCACAAGACCTCAATTTGTATTAAATCACTACACCAAGAAGAAAGAAATTGTGGTGCAGGACACGGAGAACAACCTTTATTTAATAGGTACAGACGGGAAATTACTTTGGAAAAAACAATTGGAGGGGAAAATTTTAGGCGATATCACACAGGTTGATTTATACAGAAATGGCCGACTGCAACTAGCTTTTACAACCGACAAAAAATTTAGAATTGTAGACAGAAACGGAGAGGATGTCAACCCATTTCCATTGGAATTCAATTCTAAAATCACCCAGCCCCTAGCGGTTTTTGATTATAGCAACAATAAAGACTACCGATTCTTAGTGGTAATGGGAAAACAGATAAAAATGTACAACAGAAATGCAGATATTGTTGATGGCTTTATTCTGAAAGAAACTGAGAATACTATAATTAATCCTCCGAAGCATATACGTATTGGAAACAAGGATTATATTATTTTACAGGAAAGTGATGGCAAGCTGGATATTCTCCACAGAACGGGTGACGTAAGAATACGAGTTAAAGGCAGTATTGATTTCTCCGGAAACGAAGTCTATTTGTACGATCGTAAGTTCACTACTACAAACACCTCTGGCGATCTTATTCAAGTGGACCAAAAAGGTGGCCTGAACAAAATTGAAAAAGGATTTAAAGAAAATCACCTCATCGATGCCACCATACATACATTGACTTCTATTTCTGAAAACAAACTGAGCATTAAAGACAATGAAGCAACTTTGGATTTTGGCATCTACACGCAACCCAAAATATTTTATATTGGTGATAAAATTTATGTTTCTACCACCGATAAACAAACGCACAAAGTCTATTTATTTGATAGTAATGCCAAAATGATTGAAAATTTCCCAGTCTATGGAGACTCGGCTATCGATTTGGATGACATGGACAATGATAAAAACTTGGAATTTGTAACAGTGGGAGATAAAAACTCGATAATCTGCTATAAACTAAATTAATACATCTATTGTAAAAATTAAAAGTCTATAGCCTTATCCTCTAAAATGAAAGTTTAATTGTAAAATTTGGTTGCTATCCATCACTTTTGAATTGCTACTCATCATTTTTGGGTTGCTACTGACTCAAATCACGTTGCTACCAATTGATTTTCCATTGCTACTGGCTTATCATGTATTGCTACCGGCTTACTTTCTATTGCTACTCATCAATCGTGCATTGCTACCGGCTTATTTCATGTTGCTACGCGCAAATATTGTTCGGCTGCAAAAAGAATTTAGTCAGAGTATAGTCAATTGAAAAATTAAGCGTTTACATTTTCAATAAATTCTGCTTCAAAAAGGGTTTGAAAATGTTTTAAAAGCTTCTTTTTCAGTTCCGTTTCATCTACTTTCTCCACCCCAAGCTCTACATTTAAAGAGGTAACGCCCTTGCCTCGAATTCCGCAGGGAATAATATTATCAAAATAGCCTAAGTTAGCATTTACGTTTAGAGCAAAACCATGCATGGTAACCCATCGTGAAGCACGAACACCCATGGCACAAATTTTTCTGGCAAACGGGGTTCCTACATCTATCCAAACGCCCGTTTCGCCCTCACTTCTCGTGGCTTTTACGCCGTATTCATCGAGAGTAAGAATAATTACTTCTTCTAAAAAACGTAAGTATTTATGAATATCCGTAAAAAAATTGTCTAAGTCCAAAATAGGATACCCAACAATCTGGCCGGGACCATGGTATGTAATATCGCCTCCCCTGTTGATTTTATAAAAGGTAGCTTGCTTTTCTTTCAGCTGTACTTCATTCAATAGCAAATTGCTTAGGTCACCGCTTTTTCCCAACGTATACACATGCGGGTGCTCCACAAAAAGAAAGTAATTAGTGGTCTCATCTGTCCTATTTTCGCGTCTGTTTCTAATTTTTAGATCCAGAATCTCTTTAAATAGCACCTCTTGATAGTCCCACGTTTCTTTGTAATCCTTATACCCTAAATCTCTTAAAACAACTTTCTTATTCATCTCTTTCAAATTCCTATACAAAAATACAACTTCCTAAACAATTACATAAAACTGAAGGATTTCCTAATGTCCATTACAATCAACTAAAATTCCCACATATTCATTTTTTTACTAATTTTATGAATACCAACAAATTAGACCAATCATGAAACGATTTCTATTCTTCTCGCTCTTAACCCTATTTATAACGTTCACTTCTTGCTCAAACGACGATGACGGATACACGCCCTACAATCAACGGCTCATCGGGCAATGGTTTTTAACGGGTGTCACCCAGAATGGAATGCTTACTGCACCAGATGAATGTACTTCTCAAACCTATCTAAACTTTGTAAACTTAGAAGATGTAATTACACAATCTTACGGAAAAGACATGAACGATGTGTGCAACAGTACTGCAGCCGAGGCCTTCAAGTATGCGGTTTCTGAAAATCTTCAGTTAGTTTTATTTGACGACGAAGAAGCCTTCAATATTTTTGACATTATTGATTTGACCGGCAACGAATTGACCATTGAAGATTCCGGAAATGGAATCCAACTGGTTTTTCAGAAGTAAAGTTATCTGTTAGGATTATTTAAAATGATTAAGGCTGCAATAACGCCGGGAATCCAGCCGCATAGCCATAACAGAAATACAATAATTATAGAACCACATCCTTTGTCTAACACGGCTAGGGGCGGACAAAGAATTGAAAGTAACACTCTCCAAATACTCATTTTTTACTTTTTTTTGATTGATGAAAATATTTATGCTGAAAAAATCAGCAGTTAACTTCAGCTTGATTACTTCTGAAGACGATGCAAATATAATATGCCTCTATTTTTAAGACGCTAAACTTTAAGATTTGTTACAATTTTATCAGAATTATTTCAGCAATAATATTTCCAGTGCTGCTTTGGAATACACTCAGAACTTAGCTTCAGTAATAATACAAATTGATTGATAGATTGTTAAATACTCCGTATCTTCGCAGGCTTAAAATGACAAGATAAATTATGCAACTTTCAGAACAGGAAATTATTCGTAGAGAAAAGCTTGGAAAGCTACGTGAATTGGGCATTAATCCTTATCCTGCCGATTTATATCCGGTAGATCACACTTCTAAAAAGGTGAAACAGCATTTTGAAGAGGATAAAAAGGTGGTATTGGCCGGTAGGTTAATGAGCAGACGTATTCAAGGAAAAGCTTCCTTTGCTGAGTTGCAAGATAGTGAAGGTCGTATTCAACTTTACTTCAACAGGGACGAAATTTGCCCAGGCGAAGACAAAACGCTTTACAATGATGTTTATAAAAAGCTGTTGGATATTGGTGATATCATTGGAATTGAAGGTACATTATTTAAAACCCAAGTAGGGGAAATGACGGTAATGGTGAAAAATTTTATCGTTCTAAATAAATCCCTTAGACCTTTACCACTGCCGAAAGTAGATGCTGACGGAAAGGTTTTCGATGAGTTTAACGATCCAGAATTACGCTACAGACAACGTTATGTTGATTTAATTGTGAATCCGCATGTAAAAGAAACGTTTAAAAAGCGTACCAAAATAACCAATAGCATGCGCGAATTTTTTAACGCGCGTGATTATATTGAAGTGGAAACGCCTATTCTTCAGGCTATTCCCGGTGGTGCTGCTGCCAGACCATTTGTTACGCACCACAATGCTTTAAATATTCCATTGTATTTGCGTATTGCCAATGAGCTGTATTTAAAAAGATTAATTGTTGGCGGTTTTGATGGGGTGTATGAGTTTGCTAAAGATTTCCGTAATGAAGGAATGGACAAAACCCACAATCCTGAGTTTACGGTAATGGAACTGTATGTTTCTTACAAAGATTACAACTGGATGATGAATATGACGGAGGAGTTACTGGAAAAAGTGGCCACCGATGCTACTGGGAGTCCGAAAGTAACGGTTGGTAAAAACGAAATTAATTTTACGGCACCTTATCCTCGTGTTCCTATTCTACAGGCTATTAAAGACCACACCGGCTTTGATGTTGCAGGGATGAATGAAGAAGAATTACGTGAAGTTTGTACTAAATTAGACATTCCGGTAGATGAAAGCATGGGTATTGGGAAGCTTATTGATGAAATTTTTGGCGAAAAGTGTGAACACAACTACATTCAGCCTACTTTCATTACGGACTACCCAAAGGAAATGAGTCCGCTTACCAAAGAACACCGCGACAATCCTGCACTTACAGAACGCTTTGAACTAATGGTAAACGGTAAGGAGTTGGCAAATGCCTATTCTGAGCTTAACGACCCAATAGACCAAAGAGAACGTTTTGAAGAGCAGTTAAAACTATCTGAAAAAGGAGACGACGAAGCGATGTTTATTGATCAGGATTTCCTTCGAGCTTTGGAATATGGAATGCCTCCAACATCAGGTATTGGTATTGGTATTGACCGTTTGGTAATGCTGTTAACCAATAATGCTTCTATTCAAGAGGTTTTATTTTTCCCACAAATGCGACCAGAGAAAAAGACTGAAGTTGCTTTGAACGATGAAGAAAAAGCCGTTCTTGAAATACTTAAAAAAGAAACAAAAATGCCATTGGAAGAATTAAAAAACCAATCGGGATTGAGCAATAAAAAATGGGACAAAACCATTAAGGGACTTACAAAACACAAACTTGTAAAAGTTTCCAAAACTGATGAAGGCCTGTTTTGCGAAGTGCTGTAAAACTCCAAACAGAAATACAATTTGTCAGTCTGAGCTTGTCGAAGGCTATCTGTCTTCGACAAGCTCAGACTGACAAAAACCACGGTCGGACTTCCAACGTGACTTAGACTTGCAACATGATTTGACCGACAATCGTTCATAAAATACTTTTTAGATAATCTTTCTTTCTCTTCCGAATCAGGAAAAACCCCCTTTTTAATACAAGGATTTACCTCTTACTATACCCTTGATAATTAGTTAGTTTTGGGCAAACAAATCAACAACCAATCCAAACTAATATGAATTCTTCAACATTTAAAATTGAAAAAACGAGTGTAAACACAGAACAACAATCCATTTTATGGAACGGGAGTAAAATTCCAATTCACGCACAAATAACATTTAGCGGCTACTCCCATAGATTTAGGGTATATTTTGTAGATAAAGAATATGCCAATATCCCTTCAACTTTCATGTCACATCAAAAATTAGTGATTAAGTTCGAGCATCACGGGGAAATTCACAAATACTCACAATTCACCCGTTCTACTTCTCCCGTTTATGCTTTTTATGATACCCTTTGCCCTGAATTGAACTGTATAACAGCACGCGAGCGTCGGTTAGCGTTTTAATCAATTCTATAAATTTTATAATTATGAAAAGGCTATTTCTATTCGGACTCATTCTTTTAATTTTTGAAATCTGTTTTGCCCAAACGGAAGAATCAAAAACTTTTCAGAAACTGAAACAAAACAAAGAAATAGCCAAAAATTTCTATCAAGATTTGTGGGCTACTAATAATACCGACAAATACAAAGATTATGTTGCCGATGAATATGTGGTTCATGATATTGGCGACAGAAAAAACGTTACCGAGCCAGCAATAGAACAAAAGAATGTTGCAGATATGTTCTGGAATAACGGCAGCAACCAAGTTACCATAGATTATCAAATTGCAGAAGGCGACTTAGTGGCAACCCGCTGGCTTATGAAGTACGAACCGAAAACATTGTTTGGAAAAATTCTTTTTGGTTCTGGAACGCTCCCTATAATTAATGTTTTTAGGATTAAAGATGGCAAAATCGTGGAGTTCTGGAATCATCGGCACGATATTGACACCAACCAAACACTTCGCTTTACTTTAAAAGGTTTATTAATCGGCCTGCTTATCGCATTAATCCCAACTATTTGGGCCTTTCGATTACGAAAAAAGCTAAAGCGGCAAACTAACGTTTAATTTTTTCATTTTAGTTAGCTCAATTTTGTAATTGTCCAACCAACCCCTCAAACAAAAAACCGGCAGAAAGGTTCTCTTTCGCCGGTTTTAAAATGTTGAAAAATTTATTTTCTAATAAGTATATTCTGTTATTATATAATCCTCTCCATTGTCACCGATTTCGGTTTTCTTGATAGGATAGCCATCTTCGTTATACTCATATTCGTATATGTCAATATTGGGCTCACCACTGGAGTAGCTGAAGCTTTCCTTAACCACATTATTTTTGCTAATTTCTTTTGAATTATCTAATAATAAGTTATATCCTAAAACATTAGACAGTGGAGATTTCTTATCATCGTATTCGTATGTATCTGCGTAACTTGATTCACCCTCATAAAATTCTTCATCCTTCACCAAGTTACCATCTTTAAAATATAATCTACCTTCTCCATATTTGGTTTCTTCGTTAGTTTCTTCATTCACATCGTACATCACATACGAAACATATTCATCAGAATCATGGGAGTAAACAGTTTTCTGAACATAAAATTCAGTACCATCTTGGGAAGATACCTCCTTTGATAATGCAGAACTTAATTTTCCATCCTTATAAGTATAAGTATTCGAAAAATCAAATACTTCATTTCCGTTCTCATCAATATCATAGTCAACAATTTGACTAATAAAATCTCCATCATAGGTGAAAACACTTTTAGATGAACCGTCTACACCCAAAACCTCCACGATTTTATTTTCGTTATAGGTAACATTAACTGCACTGTTGTCTTCAGGATAATCAATATAAGTGTATCTTATGGTTTTAGGTAACACCAAATCTTCGGCTGGATCAGTTGTTGATGAATCATCATCTTTAGAACAAGCAGTAAAAAGCAAAGTTAAAATTCCGATTAGGGGCAATAATTCTCTCATCTTAATATAGTTTAAATTAATTATTTGTGGCGAAAATAATCTTTTCAACTTACTAAAAAAAATAGATTGCCAAAAAATACTTCTCGACAATCCATTTTTATGAATTATTAAATTTTACCCTATAAAATCCTTCGCTTTATCAAGAGCTTCTGGAATTCCTGCTGGATTCTTACCTCCTGCCGTAGCAAAGAATGGTTGTCCGCCACCCCCTCCTTGAATGAGTTTACCGAGCTCCCTCACTATTTGTCCGGCGTTCAATTCTTTTTCCTGAACAATTTCTTTGGAAACATAACAGGTTAGCAAAACTTTTCCATCATTTTCTGATGCAAACAACAAATACAAGTTTTTAAATTCGCTTCCCAATTCAAAAGCCAAATCCTTTATACTTCCTTGATCCAAATCTACTTTCTTCGCTAGAAATTGAACTCCGTTAACCGTTTCCAACTCCGATTTAAGTTCTCCCTTGAGTCCTTTAGCCTTATCCTTCAGCAATTGCTCTATTTGCTTCTTCATCGCAGCATTTTCTTCCTGCAACGCAACGATCGCTTTTACCGGATCGTTATTACTTTTTAATATCGACTTTACTTCTTTAAAAGCTTCCGTTTGACTTGCAAAATAGTCCTTCGCTGCATCACTCGTAATAGCCTCAATTCTACGTACCCCAGCCGCGACAGCACTTTCCGAAGTAATAATAAAATGCCAAATATCAGCTGTATTCTTCACATGCGTTCCTCCGCAAAGTTCCATACTTTCGCCAAACTTCACTGTACGCACTAAATCGCCGTATTTTTCTCCAAACAATGCAACCGCTCCTTCATCAATAGCTTGCTGATAGGGCATTCTTCTGTTTTCCTCCAATGCCAATTGCTCTCTAATTCTCGCATTTACAAAATCTTCCACTTGGGTAAGTTCCTCCGAAGAAACTTTACTAAAATGAGAGAAATCGAAACGTAAATAACCACTATGCACCATGCTTCCTTTTTGTTCTACATGTGTACCCAAAACCGCTCTTAATCCTTGATGCAGTAAGTGTGTAGCCGTATGGTTGGCAGCTGTTCTACTGCGCTGTTTTTCATCTACTACAGCCTTAAAAGTTCCATCTAAGTTCTTTGGAAGGTTTTTAGATAGGTGAATGATTAAATTATTCTCTTTTTTAGTATCTACAATGTAAATTACATCGCCATTAGAAGCCTCTAAATATCCTTTATCACCTACTTGTCCGCCGCCTTCAGCATAAAAAGGTGTAATATTAAATACCAATTGATACATTTCACCGTCCTTTTTGCTTTCCACTTTACGGTAACGAGTAAGTTTTACCTGAGCTTCCAGCATATCGTAGCCTACGAATTCCTCCTCTGGATCGTCGATAAGCACTTCCCAATCGCCTGTCTCTACTTTTGTAGCGGCACGCGATCTATTTTTTTGTTTTTCCAATTCTATTTGGAACCCTTTTTGATCGAGCTGATATCCTTTTTCCTGAAGAATCAAGGCCGTTAAATCGATTGGAAATCCATATGTGTCGTACAACTCAAAAGCTTTGCTTCCCGCAATAATCTTGTCGTCGTTGGCATCTATAATCGAATCGAGCAATACCAATCCTTGTGCTAAGGTTCTTAAGAAAGAATTCTCTTCTTCCCGAATTACATTTACAATTATATTTTTCTCCTTTTTCAATTCTGGGAAAAACTCTTGCATTTGTTTGGTAAGCGTATCTACTAACTTGTAAATAAAAGGTTCTTTCTGATTTAAAAAGGTAAATCCGTAGCGAATGGCCCGACGTAAAATCCGACGGATTACGTAACCAGCACCTGTATTGCTAGGAAGCTGCCCATCGGCAATGGCGAATGAAACGGCACGGACATGATCGGCAATTACACGAATGGCAATATCCACTTCTTCGCCTACTTTTCCGGCAGTTCCATATTTAGAATTGGTAATAGTTTCGATTTCACGAATTAAAGGTGTAAAAACATCGGTGTCGTAGTTACTTTTTTTACCTTGAAGCACCATCGACAAACGCTCGAAGCCCATTCCCGTATCCACATGTTTCGCAGGCAATTTTTCCAGCGAACCATCAGCTTTTCTATTGAATTCAATAAAAACCAAGTTCCAAATTTCCACTACTTGCGGATGATCTTGATTTACCAATTCGGCGCCAGGAGTTTTTGCTTTTTCTTCCGCAGAGCGAATATCCACATGAATTTCCGAAGAAGGTCCGCATGGCCCTTGATCGCCCATCTCCCAGAAATTATCCTTTTTATTCCCTAGGATAATTCTATCTTCAGGAACAATTTCTTTCCAAAGATCATAGGCGTCTTGATCTATTGGCAAACCTTCTCCCTCAGCACCTTCAAAAACAGTTACATACAAAATATCTTTGTCTATTTTATAGACTTCGGTAAGCAATTCCCACGCCCATTGTATGGCTTCTTTTTTAAAATAATCTCCAAAGCTCCAATTCCCCAACATTTCAAACATGGTGTGGTGGTAGGTATCTTTTCCAACTTCTTCCAAATCGTTATGTTTACCACTCACACGAAGGCATTTCTGGGTATCTGTCACCCTCGTATTTTTTGGTGTTTTATTACCTAAAAAGTACTCTTTAAACTGATTCATCCCCGCATTGGTAAACATTAGCGTAGGATCATCTTTTATTACCATTGGTGCCGAAGGAACAATTTGGTGTTTCTTGGCTTCGAAAAAATTTAAAAACTGCCTTCTTATCTCTTTAGAGTTCATCTTCTCTCTGTTTTTATTTTTATGGGATTATACTGAATGGTAATTTATTTAAAATTGATTCGCTATCCCCAATATTCTCTTAACATTTACTAAAAATTGCGCTCACTATAAAAACAATTTTTATATTTGCTCGTTACACAATTTAGTAGTACGCTTATTTAATTGGCAAAAATAGAATTTTTAAACTAATGGCGAAGGTAAAATATTATTACGATTCTGATACGTTATCCTACCGAAGAATTGAGCCTAAAAAAGGCAAAAAAATTGTCAATATTAGTTTATTTTTAGTAGCCTCTTTTCTTTTTGGCGGTATCTGCCTTTTAATTTTACTGAATACAAATTTGGTAAACACCCCAAAGGAACTTTCGCAAGCGAGGGAATTGAGAAATTATGAATTTCAATTTGAGTTATTGAATAAAAAAATGACTCAAATGGAGGAAGTGCTAGCCAATATTGAAGACCGCGACAACAACATCTATCGTTTATATTTTGAAGCAAGTCCCATTCCTGCTGAACAGCGCAACGCTGGTTTTGGCGGAATTAATAGATATAAAAAATTAGAAGGTTTCAATAACTCCGATTTAATTATTGATGCTACCAAAAAACTGGAAAAACTTCAGAAAAGATTGGTTATTCAATCGAAATCCCTTGATGAAATTACAGAACTTGCCAAAGAAAAGGAAAAACTATTGGCAGCGGTTCCTGCGATTCAGCCGGTTAGCAATGAAGATCTAACCAGAATGGCTTCGGGTTACGGTTGGCGTTCGGATCCTTTTACAAAGGTGAGAAAAATGCATTACGGAATGGATTTTACAGCACCAAGAGGAACTCCAATTTACGCTACCGGAGATGGTGTTGTAACTAGAGCAGACAATAGATCTTCTGGATTTGGAGAACACATTAGAATTGACCATGGTTTTGGTTATATGAGTCTTTATGCGCACCTTAGCAAATACAAAGTAAGGTCTGGCCAAAAAGTAAAACGAGGCGATTTAATTGGCTTTGTAGGAAGTACAGGAAGGTCGCAAGCACCGCATTTACATTATGAAGTATGGAAAGACGGCCAACGTATAAATCCTATTAATTTTTACTACGGAACGCTTTCTGCAGAGGAATACGAAGCTTTATTACATGTTGCATCACAAGAAAACCAATCGCTTGACTAATGCATGTTAACCTGCCCGAAAAATTATATTATAGTATTGGCGAAGTTGCCAAAGCGTTTGATGTGAATGCATCGCTTATTCGCTTTTGGGACAAGGAATTTGATATTATCAATCCGAAAAAAAACGCCAAGGGCAATAGAAAATTCACCCAAGAAGACATTAAAAATTTCAGTTTGATTTATCATTTGGTAAAGGAAAGAGGATTTACTTTGGACGGCGCAAAACTTCACTTAAAAGAACAAAAACAAAAAACACTTTCTAATTTTGAGATAATTCGTAAATTGGAAGGAGTAAAGGCTGAGCTTATAAAAATTAAGGAGCAGCTGTAACTAACGAGCTTTTATTGAGCAATTAACTACAACAATAAAAATAGCAACTTAAAAATAAAATTCAGACGTATGAAAAAGTGGATCATTGGTTTAATAGTTTTGGCAATCATTGGTTTTGGTATTTACAATTGGGCCGTTCGCTTCAACAATACCGCGGTTAGGTACAATGAAGATATTTCTGAAGCTTGGGGAAATGTACAAACCTCTTACCAACGTAGAAATGACCTAATTGGAAATTTAGTAAATACGGTAAAAGGAGCTGCCGATTTTGAGCGTAACACACTAACCGAGGTAATTGAAGCACGTGCCAAAGCTACATCGGTAAATGTAAATGCTGATAATTTAAATGCGCAACAACTAGAGCAGTTTAACCAAGCGCAAGGTCAAGTAAGTAGTGCCTTGAGCCGGCTTTTGGTGACTGTGGAGCGTTATCCTGAATTGAAGGCAAATCAAAACTTTTTGAAACTTCAAGACGAGCTTACCAGTACAGAAAACAGTATTCAAACCTCACGTGTACGTTATAATGAAGCCATTAAACCTTACAACAATCATGTAAAAAAATTTCCAAACAAAATTTTAGCGGGATTATTCGACTTTGAAGGTAAGCCTTATTTTGATGCGGAAGCTGGTGCGGAAAGACCTGTAGATGTGGAGTTTGACTTTAATAGCAACAACGAAGGATAAGAAATCCAACCAGTTCTAAATCGAGAAAAATATCTTTTCCCTTAAAAAATTCGTAAGCCTTTCATTATGAAGAAGTCTAAAGTTGAAGCATTTCTTACTTCAGAAGAAGAAAATGAAATTGTAGAGGCAATCCGGCAAGCAGAAAAAGAAACTTCTGGCGAGATTCGTGTGCACATTGAAGCTTCCAGCAAAAAAGATCCATTAAAACGGGCATACGAAGTTTTCCATTACCTTAAAATGGACAACACAAAAGAAGAGAATGGCGTACTTATTTATGTTGCTACCGCAGATAAAACGTTTGCCATTTACGGTGATAAAGGGATTGATAAACTGGTTCCAGATGATTTTTGGAACAGCACCAAAGATATTATTCTAGCACATTTTAAAAAGAATCAATTCAAAGACGGACTTGTAGAGGGGATTTTAAGGGCAGGACAGGAATTACAGGCACATTTTCCTTGGCAGCACGACGACGTAAACGAACTTCCAAATGAAATTTCGAAAAGTTAGTATGTTGACACCAAAAAAGAAATTCTTATCATTTTTATTTTTCTTTGGAAGTATATTGCTGCACTCAATATTTGCACAATTTGATATTCCGAAATTACCGGAAAAGCAAACAAGCGTTTATGATTATGCCAATGTGTTTTCTGCTTCGGAAAAAACTGCGTTAGAACAGAAACTTATAAATTATGCCGATACCACCAGCACACAAATTGTGATTGCTACGGTACCAACCATAAATGGTGAATACATTGGAACGCTTGCTCCTAAATGGGCCCATGAATGGAAAATTGGACAAGCAAATGAAGATAATGGGGTCTTTATTCTTTTAGCTGAAAAGGAGCGTAAAATATGGATTTCTCCCGGGTACGGACTCGAACAAAAGCTTACGGCTGGAATCAATGGTGAAATTGTAAGAAATGTCATTATTCCGGAATTTAAAAGAGGCGACTACTACAGCGGTCTCGATAAAGGTACCGACGCTTTAATTGACCTTTTTAGCGGAACCTACAAAGGATCGGCCAAACAAAGAAAGAGAAGTTCTTCTTCTAGTGGAGGCGGAATCATTTTCTTTTTCATCTTATTTATCATAATCATGATTATCCTATCGCGTAAAAATCGCGGTGGTGGGAACCGTGGCCGAAGAGGTGGCGGTTTCGATTTAATGGACATGATTATCCTTAGCAACCTTGGTCGGGGCGGCGGAAGCTTTGGTGGCGGATCATCGGGAGGTGGTTTTGGCGGTGGCGGTTTTGGCGGCGGCTTCGGCGGTGGCGGATTTAGCGGCGGTGGCGCTGGAGGAAGTTGGTAACATTTGTTTCATATCGCATGTTCAATTATCCTTTTATTCTGAAGGTCACTTTCAACGCAATTGCACCTTTCTTCTGAAGCAAAATATCCTAAGCATTCATTATTTTTTCATAACTTGTAGTTGCGAAATCAGTCGCGCGTATCTTTCTGTATGAGTCCATAAATAAATAGTAAGAGATGAAAACTTTATTTGAAAAACTGAAACTGGAAAACCAAAAGGAAATCCTCATTTTAAATGAACCCGAAGGTTTTGCGGAGGAATTGGCATCTTTGGTAGATATCGACATTTATCAATCGTTGATTCAGGTAAATAAAATGGAGTTTGCGTTAATTTTTGTATCCACCATCAAAGAGCTGGAAGATCAATTTCATACCCTTCATCCTAAACTAAAAGACGATGTGGTACTTTGGGTGGCGCATCCTAGGAAAATATCAGAAAAACTAAAAACCGACATTACAGATGATTACGATTGGCATCCGTTAGCGAAACACCGTTACGAGCGTGTAAAAAATATTAAAATAAATCCCGACTGGGAAGCAGTACGCTTTCGAAGGGAAGAATATATTTAAAAATCAACTCTTGCCCCCTATTTAACGCACTAACTCAAAAACCAATGAAAAGATTAAAATTCCTTTTGGCATTCATCCCCTTATTTATTGCTTGTAAAAACACTCCTGAAAAAAAAGAGGCTGTTGAAAAACAAGCTTCTATAGATTCGGTTTTTAAAAATTACTATGAAGAAAGTCTAAAACTATACCCTTTAAATGCCACCTATGCCGGCGATGATCGCTACAACGATTACCTTCCCAATGATATTTCCCAAGCTTTTAAAAAGAAGCAAACCGATTTCTACAACAAATACAAAGAGGCGCTTCTAGAATACGATAAAGATTCGTTGAGCAAAGAGCAAAAAATGAGCTACGATGTGTTGATGTGGGAATGCAACACGAATTTAAACGGACTACTTTACCCAACGGAACTCACTCCTATCAATCAGTTTTCATCTCTGCCACAAACCATTGGCCAGCTCGCCGGTGGGACTTCGGCTCAGCCTTTTAAAACGGTTGAAGATTATAAAAACTGGTTGAAGCGGCTGGATGATTATGTGGTTTGGTGCGACACGGCCATCGTTAACATGAAGAAAGGCATGGAAATGGGCTACGTTTTACCAAAAAGTCTTACCGTAAAAGTAATACCGCAAATGGCTAGTTTTTCTAGTGGTGAACCTACCGAACATTTGTTTTATACGCCCGCAAAAAATTTTCCTTCCTCTTTTTCTAAAGCGGAAAAAGATACATTAGCTGCAGCTTACGAAGCTATGGTAGCAAACAAAATTATTCCAACCTATAAAAAACTGGAAGACTTTTTTGCAAATACTTACTTACAAGCTTCTAGGGAAACCGCAGGAATCAACCAAGTACCAAGGGGAAATGCCTATTACGGTCACCAAATACAAGTCTACACCACTACTTCACTTGAAGCAGATTCTATTCACAGATTAGGTTTGAGCGAAGTAAAACGTTTGGAAGGAGAAATGAAGAAAGTAATGCAACAAGTTGGTTTTGCAGGAGATTTAAAAGATTTTTTCCAAGCGGTTAGAACGGCTGATGAGTTAATGCCGTTTGATAAGCCAGAACAAGTGATTGCCAATTTTAATGCGATTCATGAAAAAATGAAACCGCAACTGAATAAATTGTTCGATCTAACCCCAAAAACAGCGTTTGAAGTAAGGAGAACCGAATCTTTCCGGGAAGCTTCTGCCAGCGCAGAGTACAACCCTGGATCGCTGGACGGAACACGCCCAGGTATTTTCTATGTTCCTATTCCCAACGTAAAAAAATACAACATGTACAGCGACGAAGATTTGTTCCTTCATGAAGCCATTCCTGGCCATCATTACCAAATCTCCCTTCAGCAAGAAAATGAAAACTTACCTGATTTCAGAAAAACATTGTGGTACAGTGCGTACGGCGAAGGCTGGGCTTTATATTCAGAATCTTTAGGAAAAGAACTGGGACTTTATGATGATCCCTACCAATATTTTGGGATGCTAAGCGCCGAAATGCACCGAGCTATACGATTAGTAGTAGACACCGGAATCCATACAAAAGGATGGACTCGAGAAGAGGCTATACAGTATTCCCTAGATCATGAAGCAGAATCTGAAGAAAGTATAATCGCAGAAATAGAGCGCTATATGTCTTGGCCAGGGCAAGCATTGTCCTATAAAATCGGACAATTAAAAATAATTGCTCTTAGAAACAAAGCCCAGAAAGAGCTGGGAGATGCATTTGATATTAAGATCTTCCACAATAAAGTATTGGAATCAGGTTGCATCCCTCTAAAATTGTTGGAGGACAAAATTAATAATTGGATTAAAACCACTAAAAATGGATAATGGTTGGCACTTTTATCTGATGGCAGCTTTATATATTATTGCTGGACTCTTACATTTTGTAAAACCAAAAATGTATGTTTCTATAATGCCTTCTTACATTCCTTTTCAAAAAGCGATGGTGTACCTCAGTGGGGTTGCAGAAATTGTTTTTGGATTGCTTCTATTTACACAATTTAAGGATATAGCGCTTTGGGGAATTATCTTAATGCTTATTGCATTTATTCCCGTACATATTTACATGCTGGAAGATAAAAAGTTTGAAAAAATAGCTCCTAGGTGGGTCTTAATTGCCCGAATCCCCTTGCAATTCGGACTCATGTTTTGGGCATACTGGTATCTATAAACAAAAAAAAGGGAGCTCTAACTACTCCCTTTTCCAACTTCAAAATCTAATTGTAAGATTACAAGCTAACTGTTTTGTAAAATGTATTCCCGTTGTGGGTTACTTCAAATCTGTAAGATTCATATCTTGCAGATGAGAAATCAAATCTTTTTCCAACACTTTTTCCCGTTTTTAAAACTTCTTCGTGCAATAAAGCGTTTGTTGCTTCATCGTAAACCTTGATTTCAACAGGTGTTTCATCAATAGTCAATAGATTAACACTCACCATGTTGTTATCAACTCTGTAATAAGGTTTGTAAACTGTTTCTACTTTTCCAGTTTCTACGATAGTTTTCGTGTTTGTAAATAAAACTGGTACTCTTTCTATTTTTATATCGTCTTCAAGAACAAAATAGTAAACTCCGTTAGGCAAATCGTCGAATTTGTATCGTTTTGCGTTTGTGGATAGGCTTTTATGATTATAGTTGTATAAAATTTCCCCTCTAGCATCTTCAAAAGAGATACTCATTGGGTGGCTTGATTGCTCAAGGAAAAGATCTACAGTTCTGTTGTCGTCACTTTTTACTGATAAGTAAAAGTCGTTTGCTCTGGTCATCGCCAAAGTTGCAATACTCAATACTACAACTAGCATGCTTTTTCTTAATGTGTTTTTCATCTTTTGCAATTTTTAAGAGTTATACGTTCATTTTAACTACGTTACAAAGATAGGTTCGAAACACAGGGTACACTACTGCACAATTTTCCAGTTTATGTCCTATTTTATCATAAATGATATGTTAAGAAAACGTAAAGGTTAAAATAGAACACTTTTAAGGTAATTTTTCATATATTTGCTGCATATTAAGCGTTTATATTTAAGAACCTAAATATTTGATTATGAGTATTAAAAAACCTGCTTTAGAAGTAATCAACCCTACTTTTGGGAGTTCTTTCTCCTTTATGAAGTATGATGAGAAGCAAAACCAAAACTCTTCCTACTGGCATTTTCATCCAGAAATTGAACTGGTTTATGTTAAGGGAGGCGCTGGTAAAAGACAGATTGGGAGTCACATTTCTTATTATACGGATGGTGACTTAATACTTATTGGCTCCAATCTTCCCCACTGCGGATTTACAGATGAATTTACTGGTAACGAAAATGAGGTAGTAATACAAATGCTTCCAGATTTTCTTGGAGCCGAATTGATGTCGAAACCCGAAATGAACAACATAAAATTACTCTTTAAACGATGCAAAGGTGGTTTGGCCTTCACAGGAAAAACAAAAGAGGTAATTGGCAACCGCATTGAAGAATTGGAAAAAATGAACAACTTTGAGCGTTTATTAGGCTTTCTTTCCATTTTAAATGAACTTCAACTCTCTGAAGAATATCAAATATTGAACGCTGAAGGTTTTTCTATGCAAGCCGATGTACAGGACAACGACCGCATCAATGTGGTGTTCAATTATGTAAAGAAGAATTTCCAGGAACCTATAACACTGGACGAAATTGCCAATATTTCCGGAATGACCGTGCCTTCTTTTTGCAGGTATTTTAAGCAGATTACAGGGAAAACATTTACGCATTTTGTAAATGAATACCGACTGGTGCACGCCTCCAAACTTTTGGCCGAAAAGCCCATAGGGATTACAGAAATTTGCTTTGAGAGCGGATTTAATAACTTTTCGTATTTCAATAAATCGTTTAAAAAATTCACTGGAAAAACACCCTCTCAATATCGAAATGAATTGAAAACAGTGATTGAAGATTAAAAAAGACGATTGAATTGGATCTTGATTTACAAAATCATCCAATTTGCGAAAACTTTATTTTGGAATTTGAACTCTATTAAAACGAAAGAAGCCGCATTTTAGGGAAAAATGCGGCTTCTTTAAACTAACCAACTTAAAAAATAATCAAACAAGTTTTTATATAGTGATACTGAAGGAATATCTCTTCAGCACTAATTTTCAATTTTCAAACTTTTTGAATAGTAGAGCCGTACAATTTAAGGGGCTAACTATGAAAAATGTACGACTCTGCTAAATAATCAAATCAAAAAAAACATCTATTATGAAAAAATATTTTAAAGAACTTTTCTCTTTCTTTATTACATTACAAAGGTACATCGGCCAGCCACTTTAGAACTTGTAAAAAACAAGCAAAAAATTTCCATCTTTAAAAAAGACAAACCTTCAATTTTCATCATAATGTATTGTGATTTTTAGTTAAAGAAACAAAAACGGTAATACGGACAATACGTTTAGAGTTTGAGACTTTTAAAACAAAAAAAAAGCTGTATTTTAGGGAAAATACAGCTTTTTCAAACTAACCAACTTAAAAAATAATCAAACAACCCCTATCCATCATCCTAAAATAAAGAGCCGTACAGGTTTAGGGGATAGAGGATTGGGGGGATTTGTACGGCCCTTAACTAACCAACCAAAAAAATTAAAAAGGTGATAAAAACACCACTATGAAAAATATTTTATAAGAACTTTTGTATTCCTTTGAATTACAGTACAAAGATACGCCGCTGATAAAGGTGCAAACTTGTAAAAACTGCTTAAAAATTTTCTATTTTTGATTTAATTAACTCATTCCATGAGCTTTAACCAATTTTAACATTAAACACCAAAAGTAAATTGTGAATACTGATATATTTCATGAAGGCTTTATGCTTACGGAAGGAAAGACCGACCGAAAAATGACTTTGGACCGTAAACACAATTTCTTTCAAATTTTGTACATCAAAGAAGGATTGGGAAAAATGATTATCAATAAAATTGATGTGCATTACCTTGCCAACAGTATTTTTCTCATGGCGCCCGAAGACATGTACGCTATTGATCCTTCAGAAGAAACAACTTACACCTCTATTAAATTCACAGAAATATTGTTTTCCAATAAATCTAGTCTTCCAGATAGAAAGTATTGGTTGCAACAAATTGAACACATTTTACATCACCCCAACATAATGCCAGGCGATTGCATTTCTAATGAAGAAGATCGAGAAAGATTATGGCGAATACACGACTTTATAGTAGAAGAATACAAAACTAAAAATGAATTCTATTGGAGTATCATAACCAACGGGTTGACCACTAGCTTAAGTATAATTGCTAGAAACATCATAAAAAAATATACGCCAAACAAAGAAATAGACCCTTCCATTAATTTAAAACGTACTGACCAAATTCTAGCGTATATACGAAGTAATGTGTATGATGAAGAATTAATGAAGATTGAAAATCTGGCCGCGCAATTTAATATGTCTCAAGCCAATATTGTAAACCTATTTAAAAAGGAAACAGGGGAAAGCATCCGTCAATATATTATTAACTACAAATTGATGCTTGTAAAGTACCGACTTAGAAACACCAATTATACCATTTCTGAAATTGGCTACGAACTAGGCTTTACGGATGAAAGTCATTTAACGAAATCTTTTAAGAAGCATTTCGGGAAAACCCCTAAGCAATACCGCTTGGAGTATCAAAAACATTAGAAGATATCGTCCAGTATTTTTGCCAAACGCAGCCCTCCTTTTTTTAACTGCTCTTGTACTGTGCTGAAATGGTCGTACATATAATTGTATCCCAATTTTTCACCAACTTCGGCAGATTCATACACCTTTATAGCCAGATTCTGCGATTCTTCTGCCCAATCTAGAATGCTTCCGTTTACAATTATTTTTCTTTGTGTTTTACTGTACTTAGGCAGATTTTCAGAGAGCTCAGTATAACTCATTCCGTAAGAATCAATCATATCGCTGTCCCAGACGCGGTGTAAGTTACTACCGTCTCCAAACCAGCGAACTTGAATATCGTTGCCTCCCTTATCCTCTGCTCTACCAACATGTAACGGCTGATGCAAATCCCCAACCAAATGAATTAACATTTTCAAATAAAAAACTTTATCATCATTAGTAGCATTTTCATCTTTTAGAACAGAAATACACTTTTCTATTCCAGTTATAATATCACCGTCCTCGCTAGGTGTAACTTCCGTGTATTTTTTATCAAAAGGAAAGTTTACATAGTGCCACGGACTGAAACTTCTATATCTTTTATCAGATTTTATTTCATCGGCATAGGTAGCTACCATTGCCAGACTTTGTCCATCTAAGAGTTTCTCTATTTTTCGCTTGGTGCTATTTTTAATATTTTCTGATGCCACTTCTCCTACAACGCGGTGACCGGTTTGTCCCCAAAAAGGGGTATTCCCAAAAATATGCTGTACAAAAAGTAAAGTTGCAATTACTAATAAACGCATAATGATGATTTTAATTCAAAAATACTATACTTAACTATTCGCCTTTGTTAAGTTTACGTTCTCTTTTTAGACAGGTTACGCAACATAAACGATAACGGGTAAGTAAACTCCTTAAAAATACGGATTTTCGCAAAGAATTAAAGCGTAAAGACCTCTTTAAAATTCCCGTTACTTTCTTACCTTTACAAACCAATTACCTCAACGCTAGAAAACTATAAACCCTAACAAACACCTATTTATTATGTTGTATTTTAAATTGACAAATGAAAAGCAACAAATCCAGACTGTTAACAATGAATACTAAACATACTACCTTTTATGTAGTCTTATTTTTATTTTTCCATTTCGGTTTTACCCAAATTCCTGAAGTTGTAAAAAAAGAAGTTCAATATCGGGTTAGGAATCAAATAAATCCATCCATCGCTATTGGGGTATTGGATTCGACCGGCACACATTATTACGTGCATGGATTTAAAAATTTGGAGCAAAAAGTAAAAGCAGATGAAAACACTTTATACGAAATAGGCTCCATCACTAAAACTTACACGGGCTTGCTTTTGGCAAAAGGCATTACCGAAAAAAGAATGTCCTTAAAAGATCCAGCCAATAAATTTCTACCAGACTCCATTAAACTAACCGATAAAAAAGGCGTTGATGTTACATTGCAAAGTCTATCGACCCATTCAAGCGGATTGCCAAGACTACCGGATAATTTGAAACCGAAAAACCAAATGGATCCTTATGCCAATTACAGCAGAAAAGAAATGTTTACATTTTTGGCTCACTATATTCCGAAAAGTGTGGACAAGAACTTTTCATACTCCAATTTAGGCGTTGGTTTGTTAGGTGAAATTTTGGCAATGGAACGAAAACAATCGTACACGGCTTCGCTTCAAAATGAAATTTTAAGTCCGCTAAAACTTGATAACACTTTTTTAAAAGTTTCAGAGACACAGACAGAAAACTTAGCCAAAGGATACATGGGAACGCAGGAAGTACATCATTGGCATTTTAAAGCAATGGCTGCTGCTGGCGGTTTAAAAGCTAGTGTAAAGGATCTTTTGAAATATGGAAAAAGCTATTTAAAAAATGATAGTCCGCTTGCTACTTCCCAAAAATTAGCGTCCACTACTAAATTCACGGACCAAGATGGGAACAAACATGGTTTAGGTTGGTTTATTAACGAAGACAACATTATTTTCCACGGCGGAGGAACAGGTGGTTTTAGAACCTTTTTGGCGGTTGACAAGGAGAATAAAAGGGTAATCGCTGTTTTAACGAACTCTGGATCGAGTCCGGCCGAAGATATTGCAGAGTTTTTGATAGATCCGAAGAAAAATCCGCTGGACGTAGCCAAGGAAGAAGTCGCCATTTCCGTAGAAGAATTGATTGAATATGAAGGGAATTATATTAACGACGGACTAAAATTCTCTTATGATTTTATTCTGAAAGAAGACACACTGCAGGCGCAACTGCAAGGCCAGCCTGAGTTTCCGGTTTTCTACCAAGGAAAGGATACTTTTATTTATAAAGTGGTAAAAGCAAAAATTGTATTCGACCGCGATGAGAATGATACCATTGTTGGACTTACACTATACCAAAACGGACAAGAAATTCCATTTATAAAAACGACACCATAAACGTTTATGTACAAAATTATTTTTACAGATATCGACGGGACTCTTTTGGGTCCCGATAGAGATTTAACCGAAAACACCATTTCTCAATTTAAAAAAATCAATCACATTCCGTTGGTATTGGTATCGGCGAGAATGCCTAAGCAAATGCATCATTTGCAAGAAAAATTGAATATTGTTAACGAGCCGCTTATCGCATTTAATGGCGCTTTGGTAACAGCAGGTGAAAAAACGATTCATTCCACCGAAATTCCTATAAATATTATTGAAGCCCTTGTTGAATTCAACGAAAATACTTCCGAAGAAAAAATACACATCGGCCTCTTTAACCACAACAATTGGTATGTAGAAGAGATGGATTATTGGGCAAAACGGGAAGAAAACAATACCAAAATAACTCCGGAAATCAAGAAAAATAAAGACGTGGTTTCCCTTTGGAAGGAAACAGGCAAAGGCGCCCATAAAATAATGTGTATGGGCGATGCAGCCTATATCGATGGGATTTTTAAATTTTTGGAAGATAATTTTAACGATTCTTTACATCTATACCGCTCTAAAGACACTTATATTGAAATTGCCAATAAAGAGGTTTCCAAACTTACTGGGATTAAGCTTTTGCTAGAAGATTTTTATCCCTCTATTTCTTTGGAGGAAGTGATTGCCTTTGGAGACAATTATAACGATGTGGAAATGATAGGCGCCGTTGGTCACGGAGTTGCTGTTTCCAACGCCCGCGACGAGGTAAAAGCCGTTGCAAAAGCAGTAACAAGCCACCACAAGGAAGATGGCGTTGCTGTTTACCTTGAAAGTTTGTTTAAATAACTTGTAACTTTTACCCTACAAGTTTGTCTAATGCATGAATTGATAATTACTCAAAATGAAGAAAATACTATTTTCAGCTTTGGCTGCAACCGTATTGGCCTGTACGCCAAAAGTTAACGATTTAGCGACCAATGTTCCTGTAGATGCCAACATCGATTTGGTGAATGTGAAAGATGATAAAGTACATGTATCGGTAGATCCGGGAAGATTTACTTCTGAAACTATAAATTTTTATATCCCGAAAACGGTACCTGGAACATACAGCAATAATGATTACGGTCAGTTTTTGGAAAACGTAACTGCTTACGATTACGACAACAATACTATGGAAATTGTTAGCGTAGATAAAAACACCTGGAAAATAAGCAATGCAACCAATTTTGATAGAATTGAATACGATGTAAACGATTCTTTTGATTCTGAAGCCGATTTCGAAGAGCCTGTTTTTTCTCCCGCTGGATCAAATATTGAGGCAAACAAAAACTTCTTTTTAAACCTTCATATGTTTGTTGGCTATTTTTCCGATTTAAAGGAAAGACCATACCAACTTACTTTTACACATCCATCTGGCTTTAAAGCATCAACTTCTTTGGAAAAAGTTACCGCTAAAGACCCAAAACCCAATACCGATACTTTTTTGGCAAACCGTTATTTTGAAGTAACAGACAATCCAATAATGTACGCCAAGCCTGATATGGAAAATTTTTCCGTGAACGACATTGAAGTTACCTTAGCGGTGTATTCTCCTAACAAAGTATATTCCGCTTTGAGCATCAAAGAGCCGATGGAAAAAATGATGAAAGCGCAAAAAACGTTTTTGGGAGACATCAATGCTACCAAAAAGTATGATATCCTTTTGTTTTTAAGCGCTATGGAAGAAGGAGATCCAACTGGCTTTGGTGCACTAGAACACCACACCAGTACAACAGTTGTCTTACCAGAATCCATGCCAAAAGAAGCTTTGGTGGAAACCATGACAGATGTAGTATCCCATGAGTTTTTCCATATTGTAACCCCGCTAACGGTTCATTCTGAAGAAATTGAGTTTTTTGATTATAACGACCCAAAAATGTCTAAACACCTTTGGATGTATGAAGGGGTAACGGAATACTTTGCCAACCTTTTCCAAATAAACCAAGGATTAATAGATGAGCAGGCTTTTTATGATAGAATTGCAGGAAAAATAGAAAATTCTAAAAGATATAACGACAGCCTTTCTTTTACTGAAATGAGTAAAAACGTTTTGGTTGAACCTTATAAGAAAAACTATGCCAACGTGTATGAAAAAGGTGCGCTAATCGGTATGTGCGTAGATTTAATAATAAGGGAGCAAAGCAATGGTGAGAAAGGAATCTTATGGCTTATGAAGCAACTTTCCCAAGAGTACGGCATGGACAAATCCTTTAAAGATGAAGAGCTTTTTGATAAAATAGTTTCTTTAACCTATCCAGAAGTTGATTCATTTTTTAATACCTATGTTATAGGAGACACGCCCATTAACTATGAAGATTTCTTAGGAAAAGCCGGACTCACATTTGAAGATGAAATAATTACCACTTCTTTTTTCCTAAACGGTCAAATTCCCTTTATTGATGTAAAACCAGAAAACAAAGAGATTTTTGTAAGGGATACTGAATTAAACTCCTCAATGAAGGAAATCGGATTGCAGAGTGGGGACATCATTAAATCGGTGAATGGAACCGAATTTACGGTAGAAGCAATTAGAAATGTAATTATGGGCTCTATGTCATGGCAACCAGATGCCGAAGTTACACTTGTTGTAGATAGAGATGGGGAAGAAATTACCCTCACCGGAAAAGCTGGCACACCTAGCATCATGAAAAAGAAGCTTACCAAAATGGAGACTACAACACCTCTACAAGATGCTTTACGTGAAGCATGGTTGAAAGGATAATATTTAATTTATAAAAAATTAAAACCCGCCATCGCAGTAGCATGGCGGGTTTTTTGTTTTTAGAAATACTCCTATAAAAATATTTCATCTTTTTTTGTAACCTTTTCTCTGTTTGCTTCGTATAATACCTGTACACCAAGATTATTCATTTAAAACAATCAGGAGAGAATAGATGAGACAGCTCAAAATCACGAAGCAGGTTACCAACAGAGAAACCGCTTCCCTGGACAAGTATCTTCAAGAAATTGGTAAGGTAGACTTAATCACAGCAGACGAAGAAGTAGAATTGGCACAGCGAATTAAGGCAGGAGACCAAATTGCCTTAGAAAAACTTACGAAAGCCAATTTACGTTTTGTGGTTTCGGTAGCAAAGCAATACCAGAACCAAGGATTAACTTTGCCTGACTTAATTAACGAAGGTAACTTAGGTCTTATTAAAGCTGCACAACGTTTTGATGAAACGCGTGGTTTTAAATTTATATCGTACGCCGTATGGTGGATTCGTCAATCTATCCTACAGGCGTTGGCAGAGCAATCTAGGATTGTTCGTTTGCCGTTGAACAAAATTGGTTCTATTAATAAAATTAATAAAACCTATGCATTTTTAGAGCAAGCTCATGAACGTGTTCCTTCTGCGGAAGAAATTGCGAAAGAGCTAGACATGTCTATCAATGATGTGAAAGAGTCTATGAAAAACTCTGGGCGCCATGTATCGATGGATGCTCCTTTGGTGGAGGGTGAAGATTCTAACCTTTACGACGTTTTGCGTAGTGGTGAATCACCAAACCCAGATAAAGACTTATTGCACGAATCACTTCGTACAGAAATTGAAAGAGCTTTAGAAACCCTTACGCCTCGCGAAGCAGATGTAATAAGACTATATTTTGGTTTGGGAGACCAACATCCAATGACGCTAGAGGAAATAGGAGAAACTTTTGATTTAACCCGTGAGCGTGTTCGCCAAATTAAAGAAAAAGCGATTAGGAGACTTAAGCACACTTCGAGAAGTAAAATCCTAAAAACCTATTTAGGATAATTCTATAAATTTATTTTTTTGTATTTTACTACTGAAAATAGATTTGCTAAGAATCGAGATTATTACTTTCATTGAAAATTGAAATGATTCTCTAAAAATATAGAAAGCAACAACAGTTTATCATAAACTGTTCGTTTTTTGATTGATGAATAAACTCCGGCTGATTACCGGAGTTTTTTCATTTTATCTTTTTCCATTTTTAATACCACAAAAAAAGCGGATGATGTTATATCATCCGCCCATAGCAATTTTTTCCTTTTAACCAGTTTTTTTCAGCAATCCACTTTTAATATAAGAAGTTAAGCGCTGTAATATCATTGTTGTTAAACTCCCCATTTGTACTAAAGCTAAAACAAGATAGCATGATTGAAGTGGAGTCATATCCCGTAGGTGTTCCTGGAATATGCACCGCTCCTACTCCAGCTGTACCTTCGTTTACATTTTGACCACAGCTTTGACGGCTAAACCAATCTGTATGTCTAAATCCAATGGAATGACCAATTTCATGAGTGGCTACATGTTCATTTACATTATTACTGGCGTTATCCAATCCAGTAAAAATTTGAATAAATTTATTTGGATTACCTCCACTAGGAAATCCTGCTGAACCTCCAGCCCCACTTTCAGTTGGATTGCGGTAAACTACCATATCTGCGTTGGTACTAGCAGCAAAACTCAAGGACATGGTTATCCCAAGGTTTAAACGATTGTAATTAGCTACTGCCCATTGCAATCCCGTACGCATGCTATTGGTTAGAGCATAACCTCCACCGCCTGTGTAACCAATTACGGTTAATGTCCTAGGCGAACTTACCAAATTATTTGTACGGTATTGCTCTGTAGTGATACCTCCATAAATACTCATCCCGTCTAATTTATCGGGGTCGATGGTAATATCTCCTTCCACCACATATCTAGACACCAAAGTGCCATCCGGTAGCGGAATGTCTTTCATAACAACATCATTAGTATTTAAAGATAAAGAGCCAATTTTATCGAGTACCTCTTGACTGATATTTTGTGACTCTTCAACAGGGCTATCTACTTCATCTTTAGCACAAGAAGCGAATAAAAGGGCAACCAAGGCTCCCCAAGACATGATTAATTTGATTTTTTTCATCTCAATAATTTTTTAAGTTAATGTTATAAAGTTGCAACTTTTTGATATTCCTAAATTTAAAACATTTCAAGACTAAAAAATGAGTATAATTTGTTAATTTAACATAATTTAAAATCATATTTTAAATACGAAAACGTTATAGTATGAATCGTAGGATAAAGCGTACAAAGCACTTCATCGATGAAATGCATCATTTAATCCTAATAATCGAATGTTTTATTTGTAACAAAAATGATTTAAAAAGTTTTAAAACAGACAAAATGTTACATAAATATTGAATAGTTGTTAAAAATTCGACCCAAATAATGAGTATATTGCAAACAAATAAGCTGAAATTGAAACACTTAACCTTAATTATTGCTTTCGCAATCAGTTTAAATTGCTTTTCGCAGCAAAAAACGGATTGGCAACACTTCATTTTAGACAAAAAAGAGGAAGGAAAAACAGAGAACACTACCTCATATTATCTCGTTAAACACAATACATTTAAAAACGCTATCCCAACCAATAGCAGTTATGAAATTAAGAGGGTTTTAGACAACAACCATTTTATTGCAAGTACAAAAAACCCATCCGAAATTGAAAAGCTAATAAAACCTACATCTATCTTAAAAGCCAATAATCTTTGGAAACTAAATGCTAACATTCAAAATAAAAGAAGCGCCCTCTTTACCGTTTCCAGCTCGAATGGAGATATGGCGCACTCATATTTTCAAGGGTTAAATGAAATTGAAATCATCAAAAGAATCGATGATTTCTTTATTATAAAAACCAATACTTCCGTAGTTGAGAAGAAACTGCTTCAACAACCCTTCGTAAATTATATTGGAGAGGAACAACTTTCACCTAATACAGAATCTATTGTGTTGGATATGGACTTAACGGTGAATAACATTACAAAAGTCCGCAACGAAGAAATAAACTTACAAGGAAGCGATATCACAATATCAGTAAAAGATGAATTGTTATACCGAGATGATATAGATTTACTCGGTAAAACTATTGTTCCCGACACGACCACCAACGAGATTGGAACCCATGCCACCGATATGGCCACTATTACTTCCGGACTAGGCAATTCCGCGATGAATAGTTTTGGGGTTGCACCATTTTCAAAAGTAGCTTCTTCCAACTTCAATTCACTACCTCCAGATGAAAACAATTATTTTTTAGAGAATGACATTACCATTCAGAATCATTCATACGGCACGTCCATAGAACCTTTTTACGGAGCATTGGCAAGCCTTTACGACGCGCAAAGTTATGAGCTCCCCAATATACTACATGTTTTTTCAGCCGGAAACCAAGGTTCGGTCTCATCTACCGAAGGTAAATACAAAGATTTGGGTCCGATCGCCAACCTCACTGGAAACTTTAAATATTCGAAAAACACCCTATCAGTAGGAGCCTGCAACTACAATAATCAAGTCATAGAAATATCGTCTAAAGGGCCTGCTCCGGATGGCCGCATAAAACCAGAATTGGTGGCATACAGTTCATTTGGAACCTCGAACGCTGCCGCCATTACAGCCGGTGCCGCTGCATTGCTCCAAGAAAAATACAACCTTCTTTACCAAGACAATATTCCTTCTTATTTAATGAAGGCTATGCTAATTGCGGGTGCCGATGACATTGAAGAAAAAGGGCCAGATTATAAAAGTGGTTTTGGAAAATTAAACCTTTCTGAAAGCCTTGACATTCTAAAAAATGAGCAGTTTATTTTAGATGAAATTTCAGCAAGTAGTAAAAAAAATCACACAATTGAAATACCAGAAAACACTAAAAGTATAAAAGTCACCTTAACATGGCTAGACCCTGCTGCTAATCCGAACGACAATATTGCTTTAGTTAACGATTTGGACATTACAGCAACCGATGGAACAATTACAATCTACCCCCTTATTTTAAACGATTCTCCAAATGAAAATATCTTAAATCAAACTGCGAAAGAGGGAGTGGACAACAAAAACAATATTGAGCAGATTGTTATTGAAAACCCAACAAAAGAAAATTATACGCTTTCCGTGAAAAGCAACGCTCTGCAAACAGCATCGCAAAAATATGCGATTGCGTATCATTTTTTAACAGACAATTCCTTTGAATGGCACTACCCGTTATCTTCAGACAATGTACCCTACAATGGAGAATCTATTGCAAACTTCAAATGGAAAAGCACACTGAGCGAAGAAATTGGCGATTTAGAAATAAGCTTCGACAACGGGAACACTTGGCAACTTATTGAGAGCAATATAAACCTAACGAAAGGAAACTACCTTTATAACGCCCCCAACGAAACAAACTCAGCAGCCAAGCTTCGGATAAAAACCAGCACACAAACTTATGAATCACCGATTTTTACTTATAGTTTTTCGCCAAGAGTACGGGTTTCATTAAACTGCAATGACACAAAAGAAATTAAATGGAATGCGCTTAAAAATGTAGATGAATATCAGCTGTTTCGACTTGAAAATAATAGAATGGCTCCGCTAACAACCGTTAAAGACACTAGTTTTGTTATACCTAAAATTGAAGAAAACAAGATGTATTATGCAGTTGCTCCCATTTTGGAAAATGGTCTTTTAGGAGCAAGAAGTGAAACCATTAATGTAAATGAATCCGAAAATATATGCTACATAAACAATTTCCTTGCAAATACCGATTTGGAAACTTCCACCGTAAGCATTTTTACTAGTCTTAACAGCTCTTTCAATATTGAATCAGCAACCGTATTTTCTTTGAGAGAAAATGAACGAATTCCCATTACCACCCTGAATACTGCAAGTGGAAGCAGTTTTGTGTCGCTAGACAACAACCCCACCCAAGGCATTAACCGATATCAATTAGAAATAAAATTGAAGTCGGGAGCTACAATTCTATCCGAAATTACCACAACTATTTTTCTAACAGACACTCCTTTTTACATCTTTCCAAATCCCACTACCAATGGTATAAATGTTTACACGAAAGATTTTACAAATGAAAAAGTAACCTTCAACCTATTTAATATTGCAGGACAACTTTGTTACACAACAGAGATTACCACCAGTAATTCTTACGTTACGTTCGGGAGTCAACCTCCAGGGGTTTATATTGTACGACTGAAAGCCAGCAGCGGCGAAGAAACTATTAAAAAAATAGTGATTAAATAATGGGCCTATCACTTTGAAACCTTTCCCTGCTCAACTAAACTTTTAATTGCATTTCTTACTATCTTTGACTAAAATATTTGAGCAATGGCAAGTAACCAAAATAAAATATTGAACCACGAGGAAATTCAGCATAAAATAAAACGAATTGCTTATCAAATCTATGAAACCTATGTGGATGAAGAGGAAATCGTTATTGCGGGAATTGCTTCTGGCGGACTAGAACTTGCAAAAAAAATCAACGATACAATGCGAGAAATCGCGGATATCAATACGCAATTGTGTGAAGTTAAAATAGATAAAGAACAACTTCTAAAACCTATTGAAACTTCTATTGACAAAGACGGTTACCAAAACAAAGCTATTGTTTTAGTAGATGACGTTTTAAATTCTGGCGGTACTCTAATCTACGGCGTAAAACATTTTTTAAACGTCCCCATTAAAAAAATAAAAACGGTAGTTTTAGTCGACAGAAACCATAAAAGATATCCTGTTAAAGCCGATTTTAAAGGCATTTCCCTCTCCACTTCCCTACAGGAACATGTTTCTGTAGTTTTTGAAGAAGGAAACGACGCCGTGTATTTAAACTAATTTTTTCAAAATTATTTCGACCAGCTCTTCTGGAGTCTCATTTTCAACATTAATAATGTGAGGCGCCTGGAGGTAAAAGAAGTTTCTTTCAAATAGATGTTTTCTTATAAAGTCAGAAAGCTCATCATCACCAATTTCTTTTATAAGTGGACGCTGTTCTTTTTCCAAGGTCAATCTTTTCACAAGAGCGTCTACGGAAAGTTTCAAATAAAAAACATGTTCAGTAGCTTTTAAAACATCCTGCATATTATTCCCAAAACAAGGAGTTCCGCCTCCAAGCGAAACAACGGCTTTTGGTTTTTCAGCCAATAACTGCTGAAGATACTCGGCTTCTTTTTTTCTGAAATAAATTTCCCCTTTCTGTTTAAAAATTTCTGGAACGCTTAAGCCTTCTTTATTTTCAATGTAATCATCAAAATCTATAAAATGTAACGATTGTTTTTCAGCCAATAGTCTACCAACAGTAGATTTACCGCTTCCCATATATCCCAGTAACACTTGTGTCATTTCAGTTCAAATTATTAATTATCATGGTTTTAGGCTACGCACCTAAAAAAATGACAAATTTATATTAAAAATGGCTTGAATTATAAATAAATGGTCTTATATTTGCACCCGCAAACGACAAACGTTTTGCAACGTACTTTAAAATTACGTTATTGACTCGATAGCTCAGTTGGTAGAGCACAACACTTTTAATGTTGGGGTCCTGGGTTCGAGCCCCAGTCGGGTCACTTAATGACTTTTGGCTAGTAAAGCTTATCATTCCTTGCAGTATTTGGCGAGAAGCCTGTACCGAGCGAAGTCGAGGTAAGCCCCAGTCGGGTCACTTTGTAACATTTCTGTTACAATGTTATGCATTTTTTTAGAGCATAACGAAACAATATTTACAAAATAGCCTTTTTGGGCTATTATTTTTTTTAGACTCGATAGCTCAGTTGGTAGAGCACAACACTTTTAATGTTGGGGTCCTGGGTTCGAGCCCCAGTCGGGTCACATTATGACTTTTGGCTAGTAAAGCTTATCATTCCTTGTAGTATTTGGCGAGAAGCCTCTACCGAGCGAAGTCGAGGTAAGCCCCAGTCGGGTCACTAAGAACAAAAAAAAGTTGAGCAAATAGCTTAACTTTTTTTATTTTCGCAAATATAAACACCGGGATGCTGGAATTGGTAGACAGGCATGGTTGAGGGCCATGTGTCCATTAGGGCGTGTGGGTTCGACTCCCATTCCCGGTACAAGAAGGTTTAGAAAACACATCTAAACCTTTTTTTATACCTTATCTTTTCTAAATATTAGGTAATAGAAGTTAACTCCCAGAATGGCTATGTTGGTAAGAATTACAGGGATGGACGGTAATAAAAACCCATAAATTACAAAAAGGAGACACCCTATAGAATTAACAACCCGCAATCTCCTAATCTCCTTCATAAAAAAAGAAAGCAACACGCCTATAGAGGCCGCGTAACCAATTAATTCAGTGGGAGATGTACTAAAATATTCCATACTTAATTACATTTATAAAATCCGAAAACAGCTATTTCATTACAGAATAAATATAACCTAAAAGTTAATTTGATTTTATAAAAACAGTAAAAAAACGTGGAATAATAACTACAATCCATTACTTTTACCATTAAATATTTCTTTTTTAGCAAAAATTAAATAAATGGAGATTTTAGGTATAGATGTAGGAGCTTCAGGAATGAAAGGGGCAATCGTAGACATTGATAAAGGTGTTTTACTTACTGAACGATTTAGAATTGAAACCCCTAGACCTGCTACCCCAGGAGCCATGGCAGCCGTAATAAAACAGATTGTTGATCATTTTGAATGGAAAGGCCCTGTTGGCTGCGGATTTCCAACTGCTATTAAAAACGGTATTACACTTACTGAAAGTAATCTTCATAAAAAATGGATTGGTGTAAACGCTGAAAATCTCTTTGAACAAGAAACAGGACTTCCTTTCGCAGTTGCTAATGATGCAGATGTAGCTGGAATAGCCGAAATGAACTTTGGTGCTGGAAAGGGCAAAAAAGGTTTTGTACTTATTATTACTGTTGGTACCGGACTAGGTTGCGGAGCTTTCTACGACGGTAAACTAATCCCAAATTTTGAATTGGGACAGATGTACTTCAAGAAATATAAGAATATAGAAAACTACGCCGCAAACTCCGTTAGGAAAAGCAAAAATATGAGCTTTAAAAAATGGGGAAAGCGTTTTAATAAGTTTTTGAATTACGTTCACCTAATTTTAAGTCCAGACTTATTTATCATCGGTGGTGGGGGCAGCAAGTACTTTGAAGAATACGAGAAATACCTCGACATGAAAGTACCTACTATACAAGCAGAAACACTTAACGAGGCTGGTATAATTGGAGCTGCCTATGCAGCAAAGGAGTTGGCCTCTGTGAAGTCCTAAAAGAGTTTTCTTTTAAATAAAGAGTAGTTAAACCTTACTTCTTACGCTCAATTACGTAGTTTACCATTAATTCTAAAGAATCTTTGTAAACAGAGTCAGGGAATTTGGAAAGAATTTGCAATGCTTCTTCTTGGAAAGCTATCATTTTCTGTTCGGCATATTCTAGTCCGCCGTTATCTTTTACGTAGGTAATAACCTCTTTTACCCGTTTTTTGTCTTTATTGTATTTTTTAACGGAATTGATCAGCCATTTTTTATCTTCTTTAGACGCTGTATTGAGCGCATAAATTAGCGGCAACGTCATTTTTTGCTCCTTAATATCGATTCCCGTCGGTTTGCCAATTGGGCCGTCGGTATAATCAAATAAATCGTCTTTAATTTGAAAAGCCATTCCGATTAACTCACCAAATTTTCGCATTTGAGGAACTTCATCAGAATCCGGTTTTACGGAACAAGCTCCCAAACTACAACAGGCAGCAATTAAAGTAGCTGTTTTCTGGCGAATGATTTCGTAGTATACCTCTTCAGTAATATCTAGCCTACGTGCCTTTTCAATCTGTAGCAACTCCCCTTCACTCATTTCCCTAACGGCTACGGAAATAATCTTCAGCAAATCAAAATCTTCATTATCTATAGAAAGCAACAGGCCTTTGGAAAGAAGATAATCCCCTACCAGTACAGCAATTTTGTTTTTCCAAAGAGCGTTCAACGAGAAAAAACCTCTTCTTCGGTTACTGTCGTCTACCACATCATCATGCACCAAAGTAGCAGTGTGTATCAACTCGATTACACTTGCCCCTCGATAAGTACGGTCGTTTACTTTTCCTCCGGAAACCATTTTGGCTACGAGAAAAACAAACATGGGTCGCATTTGCTTTCCCTTTCTGTTTACAATGTAATACGTGATACGGTTAAGTAACGCTACTTTTGAAGACATGGATTCATGGAACTTTTTCTCAAAAAGCTCCATTTCCGTACGTATGGGTTCTTTAATTTGTTCTACTACTTTCATAGAAAGCGTAAAGATAGTGAACTCGAAGAAACTTTTTCCTATTGGGTAAAAATGATTTTAATCGGAATAAATTCAGTAGAAATCTCAGATAACCATTCCGAACAAAAATCTAAATCTTACGATTTATTGGCTAATTGACCGCATGCGGCATCGATATCTTTTCCTCTGGAACGCCTTACGGTTACGGTAATGCCATTACGTTCTAAAATTTCCCTGTACATATCTAAAGCAGCGCTATCTGCCTGATGAAACATTTCATCGCCAATGGGGTTGTACTCAATTATATTTACTTTGGAAGGGGCAAATTTGCAAAACTGTACAAGTGCTTCGGCGTCTTTCGGTTTATCGTTTACGCCACGCCAAACTACATATTCGTAGGTAATTCTACTCTTTGTTTTGCTGTACCAATATTGAAGCGCCTCCCGAAGGTCGGCTAAAGGGAAGGTAGCATTAAAAGGCATGATGGAAGTACGTACTTCGTCTATGGCAGAGTGCAGTGAAACCGCAAGTTTAAACTTTACCTCGGTATCTGCCATTTTCTTTATCATTTTAGGAACACCCGATGTGGAAACGGTGATTCTACGGGGTGACATTCCCAATCCTTCCGGAGAAGTTATTTTTTCAATAGCCGCCAGTACATTGTTGTAATTCATAAGTGGTTCGCCCATTCCCATAAAAACAATATTGGACAACGGACGGTCGAAATACAACCTGCTTTCGTTATCAATGGCCACTACTTGGTCGTAAATTTCATCTGGATTTAAATTACGCATCCTTTTCAATTTGGCGGTAGCACAGAACTTACAATCTAAACTACACCCAACCTGACTGGAAACGCACGCCGTGGTTCTGGTATCCGTAGGAATTAAAACCGATTCCACAATTAAATCGTCATGCAAACGCACTGCATTTTTAATGGTGCCATCACTACTCCGCTGCATTTGGTCCACCTTTATGTGGTTGATTACAAAGTTATCTTCCAACATTTGTCGGGTTTCTTTGGAAATGTTGGTCATTTCTTCAAAAGAGTATGCCGCTTTCCCCCACAACCATTCATATACTTGATTTCCGCGAAAAGCCTTGTCTCCCTGAGACACAAAAAAATCCCGCAATTGGTCCTTCGTCAACGCCCGTATGTCTTTCTTCTTCGTTTGCATAGGTGCAAAGATACGTTTTGATTTGTGAAATGCGATGGTTTATTAAAAACACATGTTACAAGCATAAACACACAGGGAGCACCCCATCTTGACATGGGTCACACCCCATCCCGATTACCTCGGAAGGGAAGCACAACAGTTTATAAATGTTATTTTATCCCTTTTTTTTGAAATCATCAGCCTTCTACCCCATGCAAACACGTCTATTTCTGAAAATTTATGAGTTTTAACCCTTACTAGGAAGTCCGATACCTTGACTGACATCATTTTAAGTGATAAAAAGGTACTTCGAAGTGATAGAGAGACACTTAGTTTCATGTTTTTAAGGCTTAAAAGCCATATAGGCAGCCTATTTTTTGATTTTCTATCCTTTATTTTAGATAATTTAAGGCTTCGAAGCCTTCCGATGCGCCTAATAAGCGATAATGTATCACAAGTAAGCATCAAATTATCGAATGGAAGCATGCTTTTTTCACTACGAAGGCTGTTTATATGGCTTTTAATGCTCCCTAAATGGAAACTATGCCTGTTAATCACCCTTCTCCCCCATCCCCTAAGGGGTAGAATACATCAAAAATAGTATTGTTTGTTAATCTATTTAGGTAAACATTCTCGGCGCAGGGCTTGCGCTAGCATTTCGAACAGGTAAGCGTAGGAGCATTTAAATCTCGATTATCGAGTAAAATTTATTCAAACTTAATGGACTTCGCCGGAGAGATTTTGGTGATAATGTAAGACGGAATTAAAAGCATGAGCATACATAGCAATAACACACCCACGTTAAGCACAATAACATGAATTGGGTTGATATATACTGGCGCTTGGGATACGTAATACGTGGAGGCATCTAACGAAATAAAGCCAAATTTTTGCTGAAGAAACAACACCCCGAGTCCGATGAGATTGCCCCAGAACAATCCTACAACTAGTAAGTAAGCAGCGTTGTATAGGAAGATTTTACGTATGCTCCAATTGCTACTTCCCAAGCCTTTTAAAAGACCAATCATTTGGGTACGCTCTAAAATTAAAACCAACAAAGCGGTAATCATGTTTATCCCGCCCACAATTACCATAATACCAATGATTATTGCAATATTGAAATCGAACAACGCCAGCCATTCAAAAATGGTATAATACTTTTGGGAAATAGTCTGCGAGTCCAATGTAGAAAGGGTAACTCCGTATATCTCACGTCCTTTTTGTTCAATTTTATCAAAATCATCCACAAATACCTCAAATGTTCCTACTTGATTGTCTTTCCAGCGGTTCATGCGTTGAATGTGGCGTAAATCAGTAAAGATATAATTGGCATCAAAATCTTGAAATCCGCTATCGTAAATCCCTACGATTTCAAATTTTATTTGATTGGGAATATCGCTAACATCTTCCTTAAGGAAAAATGCCCAAAACGTGTCTCCCACTTTAAAATGAAGTCTGTTTGCCAAATAGCGGGAAATAAGAACTTCTTCATTTCTCTTTTTGGTATAATCCGGTAAGCGCCCTTCCACTAAAAAATCCTGAAAAGGCTCCCAATTATAATCTGCTCCAACCCCTTTGGCAATAATCCCTTCAAAGGTGTTTTCCGTTCTAATTATTCCTCCTTTGGTGGCAACCGCTTGCACATGGCTAATGCCGTCTACGGTTTTAAATTCAGGATAAAAATCTTGCTGAAGGGAAATAGGGTTTACCGAGACATCGGAAGTATTATTATCGTAATTGTAGATTTGAATATGCCCATTAAAAGCTGCTATTTTTTCCCGAATCTTTCGTTGCAACCCCACTCCCGTGGCAATAGCTATAAGCATCATAATAACGCCCAAAGCAATTGCGGTAATGGCAATTTTTATAATTGGCGCCGATATACTACTTTTATGCTCCTTTCCCTTTATAAGGCGTTTGGCAATAAAATATTCTAAATTCAAACTATACGATACTTTATGAGCTTCAAAAATACATTTTTATTATTGTTTTTCGTAGCGATTTCCTGCGGGAATAATCAACCGAAAAAAAATGCTCCTCTTACGAAGACGGAAACAACTTCCGAAGAAAAAATTATTGTCGGCGCCAATAGAATGGAAGAATATCTTCCTTTACTGAAGAATAAAAAGGTAGGTATCGTAGCGAATCAGACTTCCGTAGTTTTCAGGAAAGATGGCAGTTATAGCCATTTGGTAGATACTTTAAAAAGTTTAAACGTTGATATAAAAAAGATATTTTCACCCGAACATGGCTTCCGCGGAAAGGCTGATGCTGGCGAACATGTAAAAGGGAATATTGATACCAAAACAGGTTTGGAAATTGTTTCCCTTTACGGAAAACATAAAAAACCAGCTCCCGGACAATTACAAAATCTCGACGTAGTTGTTTTTGATATTCAGGATGTTGGAGTTCGTTTTTACACCTATACCTCTACCCTTCATTTGGTTATGGAGGCCTGTGCGGAAAATAACGTTCCTGTTATTGTTTTAGACCGTCCAAACCCGAATGCTAGCTATGTAGACGGACCAACTCTAGAAATAGAACATGCCAGCTTTTTAGGAAAAGTCCCTATTCCATTGGTATACGGACTAACGATTGGGGAGTATGGTAAAATGTTGAATGGCGAAAAGTGGCTCGAAAATGGCGTGAAATGTGATTTAACGGTAATTCCGAACAAAAACTATAACCACACTTCGGCATATAACCTCCCGATAAGGCCTTCCCCTAATTTACCGAATGACCAATCGATAGCATTATACCCAAGTCTTGGTTTTTTTGAAGGGACTAACATCAATGCTGGACGGGGAACGGAGTTTCAGTTTCAGCGTTATGGCGCTCCTTGGTTTAACAAAGAGCATTTTCCTTTTTCATACACCCCAAAACCGAATTTCGGTTCTAAAAATCCAAAACATGATGGAAAGCTGTGCTACGGGGAAGATTTAAGCAATATTGATGCTCCGAAAGCCGTAAATCTGGAATGGCTTATAAAGGCTTACAATGGCACTGAAGACAAGTCTGAGTTTTTTAAAGATGGCTCTTTCACCCTTCATGCCGGAACGGAAAAATTGAGAAAGCAAATAGAATCGGGTTTGACAAGTGAAGAAATCCGCGCAACTTGGAAAACCGATTTGGATGCATTTAAAAAGATTCGGGAGAAGTATTTGATTTATGATTGATAAAATATTGTATTCTAATGTTCATTTTTTCCATCGATGAAAAAACGAACCAAAAAAATCTAGGCTTGCTATAAAAATATAAGAAAATACTACGGAACCCCCAGCCACTGATAAAAATAACTCGCCCTTCCTACGGTCGGACTCAAACAGATTTTTATCATTTACCCACACTGCTTCCTTGATTTTCAATATTTTTCTAGACAGGCCAAAACAAGTTTCTAATTCCCATTAAAGAATCTGTATAGAACGCGTTAACCTCCAAGCTGAATACTAAGAAATTTAATATACTCTCGCTCGAATCCTCTAAAAAAAATTGTAAGAAGATATAAAGTTTAAAGATAGTCCGTCACTACTTAAATTTTGCGCCCTCTGGTGCCCGATACTTGGAGAATGGTATTTTTAGGAGTTTAACTACATCTGTATTGGAGTCAACATCGGGGTACGTATCTACACCATACACTAAATCTTCATTTCGCATACGGGAAAAAGTCCCAAAAATACGGTCCCAAATGGAAAATATATTTCCGTAGTTGGTATCTGTATATGGGAGTACATAGTGATGATGTACTTTGTGCATATCTGGCGAAACAATAATCCAACTTAAAGCAGAATCAACACCTTTCGGTAATTTAATGTTAGCATGGTTAAATTGCGAAAAAACTACCGATAGTGATTGGTATAGTAAAACAATACCAACGGGAACACCACCAATAAAAACCCCAAGCAAGGTAAACACAAATCGCACCACACTTTCACCGGGATGATGCCTGTTTGCCGTGGTTGTATCCACATGATTATCGGTATGATGGATGAGATGGAACATCCACAATGGTTTTATTTTGTGTTGTACCCAATGCGCTAGCCAAGCGCCAATAAAATCCAACAGTAGCAATCCAACCAAGATAGTTGCCCACAACGGCATATTTAGCCATTGCAAAACCCCAAATTGAGTTTCTACCACCCAATCACTCGTCTTTAACAGCAAGAATGCCAAGACAAAGTTTACCACAATCGTTGTTAAGGTAAAAAAGAGGTTTGGCCAAGCATGACGGAACTTTTTATACTGAAATTTAAACAGTGGAACACCATATTCCAATAGCCAAAAAAAGGTGATTCCCGAAATCAAAATAAGACTGCGGTGCGAGGAAGGTATGGTTTCAAAATAACTGATAATCTTTTCCATAATTACAAGATACAAATATTTTGAAAGTTGAATTTGTTTAATTTGACTATCAGACAATGATTGTACCTAAACTCTATATGTTCATTTTTTCCATCGATGAAAAAACGAACCAAAAAAATCTAGGCTTGCTATAAAAATATAAGAAAATACTACGGAACCCCCAGCCACTGATAAAAATAACTCGCCCTTCCTACGGTCGGACTCAAACAGATTTTTATCATTTATCCCCACTGCTTCCTTGATTTTCAATATTTTTCTAGACAGGCCGAAATCACCTGGAACAATCTAAAAATCTTCTGAACCGATTTGCTTTAATCACTTAAAGAAGAGACATAAATAAGGACTATATTTCTACGCCTTTTCGCAAGCCTACTTCGGTAATCGGGCTTTCATGGCTTCTACAATATTGTAAGCGGCGGGACAAATAGCTGTGTTCTTTATGGTAAGATTTCCTATTTGATGGAATTTCTTTCGGTCGGTGTGCGGGTATTCTCGGCAGGCTTTGGGTCTAACTTCGTAAATCAAGCAATAATTATCGTGTCCTAAAAAAGTACAAGGCACCTCTTGAAGCACATGGTCATTATCCTCATCTACTCGCAAATAGGTTTCTACAAACTGTTGTGGCTTTAATTTTAAGTGCTTTGCAATACGCTCGATGTCGGCATTGGTAAAAAGTGGGCCAGTTGTTTTGCAGCAATTTGCGCAGGTAAGACAATCGGTTCTTTCAAATTCTTCATCGTGCAATTCCTGCATCACGTAATCCAAATCCTTTGGCGGCTTCTTCTTAAGCTTCGCAAAGTATTTTTTGTTTTCAGCCTTTTTATCGTTGGCCAGTTGCGGGAGTTGTTTTAAGAAATCTTGCATATTTTACTTTTCCGAAGTGCAAAATTACAAAACGCCGCTTGTAAAACTTGAAATAACTGCGGATTTAAGATAATCTCACTACTTTTGCTGGAATAATGCTTTCAACCATTTTTTAATGAAAGACCTCATAGGCCTCGCAATTCAAGATTATTACAATGATAATTTCACCGAAGAAATCTATACAGAAACTTCTATTTCTGAAGAAGACATTCTTCCTGTCTCTTATCTTTTTCGAGAGTATGATGAAATGCCAGTTTTGGAACAAAAAGCCCTTCAACTTGCAAGAGGAACTGTTTTAGATATTGGTTGCGGAGCTGGGAGCCATTCTCTTTATCTTCAGAATAAAAAGAAAGTTGATGTAACTGCTTTAGATATTTCTGAAGGCGCTATCGAGGTTTGTAAAAATAGAGGTGTTGAAAAAACCGTTCACGGAAATGTTTTTCAGTTGAAAAATGAAGAATACGACACTGTTTTATTACTAATGAACGGTACGGGGATTTTTGAACGCTATAAAGAAGTTCCTAATAAATTAAAACACCTAAAAAGCTTACTGAAAAAAGATGGCCAGATTCTTATCGATTCCTCCGATATTATTTACATGTTTGATGAAGATGAAGACGGCGGAAAGTGGATTCCCATGGACGGCGATTATTACGGCGAACTAAGCTACACCCTGAAATACAAAGGGCAGACCGAAACGACTTCTTGGCTGTATTTGGATTTTGATACCTTGCAAACACTAGCCGAAATGGCGGGACTTACTTGTGAACTAATAGCGGAAGGTGACCATTACGATTATTTAGCGCGATTATATTAGTATGCAGTTCGCAGTTTTCAGTATTCAGTATTCAGTTAAACCAAAAAGCCTTTCGTCTTCAGACATCAGTCTTTGAATTAAATTAGGTAAATTAATTTCAAAAATAATTGACTACCCCAAAGAAAATAGGCTTTTTCCCTGTCCATAATGGCGATTTATCCCCTTGAAAATTCCTGTTTCTACCTTTAACTTTGGAAAGTCCTTCATCAATCTATCCCAAATATATACTTGTCCTTGACTTCTAGATAGACTGCTTAAGCAATAAAAAATGGTATGCTTTAACGGTAGAAATCATCAATGATTACTATCGCCAACTTAAAAAAGGTAAACATGTCAACAATCCAACCAACCTCCCGTAAAGAGCGCTACAAAGTGCTCGATGTACTGCGTGGCTTTGCTTTAATAGGCGTACTTATTGCAAATATGTTTGCCCATTCGGGTTATTTCTTTATGACTCCAGAAGCTCAAAACAACTTACCAAATGCTGAAGCAGGTAACATCTTGCTATGGATAATACACTTTACTACCGATGGGAAGTTTTACTCCATTTTTTCTTTACTTTTTGGTATTGGTTTTGCTTTGCAACTAAATCGCGCTAAAGCCAATGGCGTCAAGTTTACAGGTCGCTTTATGCGTAGGTTATTTATCCTTTTACTTTTTGGAATTCTGCATGCCTTCCTGTTTTTTGTCGGGGACATTCTTACGGTGTATGCTCTTTTAGGATTCGTACTCCTATTTTTCACCAAATTCTCCAACAGATCCCTGCTTATTTGGACTGCTATATTGCTGACCCTTCCAATATTTCAATATTCCTTAAAATGGATTGGGAATTTAGGCAATCCTCCTCTAGACCTTTCCGGGCAATACGCATTCTTTGAAACTATTCTTCAGACTTACAAAACAGGTTCTTATAAAGATATTATAATGATTAATATTGGTGGGACATTCTTTGGGCGTTATCCCGATCTTATATTTACAGGAAGATTTTTTAAAGTGTTAGCTATGTTTTTATTGGGATATTGGGTGGCGCGGAAGACACTTTTCAGAAATCTTGAAACACATATCTCTTTTTTTAAAAAGGTAGTAAAATGGGGATTCCTCATTGGAATTCCTTGTAATACTATTTTAGCACAAATGATGACTACGGATGCCTACTATAACTTAGCACCAAAAGGAATTATACAGCCGTTGGTTTATGCCTTTGGTGTTCCTGCATTGGGGCTAGCTTACGCAGCGGGATTGGCTTGGCTATACACCAATCCATTTTGGCAGAAAAAACTTGAAATTCTGGCTCCTTTTGGGCAAATGGCGCTAACCAATTACATCACCCAAAGTATAATTTGTGTATTTATTTATCAAAGCGTAGGTTTGGGTCTTACCGGCGAACACGGCCCCGTTACATTTACGCTAATTGGTTTGTGTATTTTGCTATTTCAAATTGTTTTCAGCAAACTTTGGCTTACAAAATTTCGATTTGGACCCTTGGAATGGCTTTGGCGATCGCTCACTTATTTAAAATTTCAACCGATTTTAAAACAGCAAAAGGATATAGTTACAAACATACAATAGATGAAAATGCCTAACATTTAAACCCCAGGCTTCGGTCTCCCGTCTCCCGTCTCCTGTCTCCTGTCTCCTGTCTCCTAAGGAATATTTAAATACTTATGGGTTTGTAGCGATACTTTCCATTTCGGGTTTTTCATTACATAATCTACAATTTCAGGAACTACCTTATCACGCTTACTCCATTCGGGCTGTAGGTACAAAATACAATCTCCATTCACTTTTGCCGCTTGCTCTTCCGCAAAGACAAAATCGTGCTGATTGTAAACAATCACTTTTAACTCGTGTGCCTTCTTATAGACTTCTTCAGTAGGCAATTTCAGTTTTTTAGGCGATAGACAAATCCAATCCCACTCACCAGTTAATTTATAAGCTCCCGAAGTTTCAATATGCGTTTTGAGTCCTTTTTTCTTTAATTCTGAAGTGATAAAAGACATATCCCATGTTAAAGGTTCCCCTCCAGTGATAACTATTGTATGGGAATATTTAGCAGCGTTTTCAACAATCTGGGAAACCTCCGTTGGTGGATGAGTTTCTGCATTCCAGCTTTCTTTTACATCGCACCAATGGCAACCCACATCACAACCGCCAATTCTTATAAAGTAAGCGGCTGTTCCTTTATGAAAACCTTCCCCTTGTATGGTGTAAAACTCCTCCATTAACGGTAGCATTTGCCCCGCATTTACACGCTCTAAAATCGCCTCTTTTGTCATGCCGCAAAGATACGGTTTCCTTTTTGATTATTGAGCAGCATGAAAAATAGGATTTACCAAGGCAAAAAAAAACCACCCTAAAAAGGTGGTTTTGTAGTTATATTACTTATTCCTTTAATTCTTCTTTTCACCTTTATCTTTAAGCGTATCGAACATAACAGGTGTTGCGATAAATAAGGATGAATACGTACCTACAGCGATACCCACAATCATCGCAAACATAAATCCACGTAAGGATTCACCACCAAAGATGAAGATTGCCAATAATACTACTAAGGTAGTTAAAGAGGTATTAAGCGTTCTACTCAACGTGCTATTTAAAGCCTCGTTGGTATGGTATCCACCGCGCCATCCTTTCTCTTTAACCACTTCACGAATACGGTCGAATACAATTACGGTATCGTTTAATGAATAACCGATTACAGTAAGGATTGCGGCAATAAAAGCTTGGTCAATCTCCATGTTAAAAGGCATAATACTTGAAGTGATTGAGAAGATTCCCAACACTATCAATACATCGTGGAATACAGCTGCTACCGCACCTAATGAGAATTGCCATCTACGGAAACGTAATAAGATGTACAAGAACACAACCGCTAGCGAACCGATAATTGCCCAAACTGCATTTTTCTTAATATCATCTGCAATCGTTGGTCCTACTTTTATAGATTGAAGAATACCAATTTTATCAGTTCCACTTCCTGTAGTGAAATCTTCATAAGTAGCTCCTTCCGGAAGGTATTTCTTCAAAGTTGTAAATAAACTTTTTTGAATTTCCTGATCTACCTCAGTTCCTTCTTCGTCAACTTTATATTTAGTTGTTATTTTCACCTGATTTGCATCACCAAACGTTTTCACTTCAGTATTTCCAAAAACTGCATTTAAATCGTTCGCAATTTCTGATGGGTTCACTGGATTTACAAAACGAACTTGATAAGAGCGGCCTCCAACAAAATCTACACCACCTTCAAGACCTTTGGTAAACAATGAAGTTAAACTTATCAAGATTAAAATTCCAGAAACAATATATGCCACTTTACGCTTCGCAAGAAAATCGAAGTGTGGATTCTTAGGTAATTTACTGGTAATTCCAGTTGTAAAAGTCATCGGGTTTTTACCACCTTTAACATTCCACTCCACCAACAATCTTGTTACAAAAATTGCAGTGAATAGAGATGTAGCAATACCAATTAATAAGGTAGTGGCGAAACCTTGGATAGGACCAGTACCGAATAATAATAAGATAATCGCTGTTAAACCAGTGGTAATATTTGCATCTAGAATTGAAGATAGTGCATTGCTAAATCCATCTGCAATTGCTTGCATTTGTCCTTTTCCAGCTCTTAATTCTTCTTTAATACGTTCGAATATAATTACGTTTGCATCAACCGACATACCGATGGTTAATACGATACCCGCAATACCAGGAAGCGTTAGTACCGCTCCTAGACCTGCCAGCACCCCGAAAATTAAAACAATGTTGAAAACTAAAGCGATATCAGCAAAGATTCCAGCTCTACCGTAGTAAGCCAACATCCAAATCAATACCAAAATCATAGCAACAATAAACGAGAACATCCCGCTATCGATAGCTTCTTGACCAAGCGACGGACCAACAACTTCTGATTGAATGATATCCGCTGAAGCTGGTAATTTACCTGCTCTAAGTACGTTCGCTAAATCGGCTGCTTCGTCTAGTGTAAAGTTTCCAGAAATTTCTGAATTCCCTCCTGTAATTGCTCCCTTAGAAACACCAGGTGCAGAATACACAATATTATCCAACACAATAGCAATATTACCTTGCTCTCTAAAAGCTTTGCCAGTTACCTCTTCCCAAATTTTTGCTCCTCTAGAACTCATTTGCATTGAAACTGCTGGCCTTCCTGCCAAATCGTATGATTGTTGAGCATCGGTAATTACGTCACCGCTCATGTTAGGGATGTTCTCACGGTTCCCTTTTAATGCATACAACTCAACAACCGAAGCCTCTTTTGGAGGAATTCCCCAAGCAAATTTTGCATATTGAAGGTTAGCAGGTAATTGCTGCTTTATTTCTGGCATTTTTAAGTACTGCATAAATTGTGCAGTATCTTTTGTTGCTACCATGGCAATAACTGGAGATCCTTGTGCACCTCCGCTCACCAATAAATCAAATAAAGGATTTACTTGATTGGCAATATCTAAAGAATCTTCCTCCGCATTGGATAAAAGAGAATCGATTTCAGAAGTAGTTTCTTCTTGTGCTTCTTCTTTTTCAGCAGGAGCAACAATATCTTTAAGTGTATTATTAGCAGCTACTAAAAACGGTGCCACTTGATCTGCTTTATACGTTTCCCAGAATTCTAACTGCGCAGTGCTTTGTAATAGATTTTTAACTCTATCTACGTCTTTAGCTCCTGGCAATTCCACCAAAATACGTCCAGAAGTACCTAAACGTTGAATGTTTGGTTGGGTAACCCCAAATTTATCAATACGCTTACGCAATACCTCGAATGCAGAAACAATAGATTCGTCAATTTTTCTACGGATGATAGGCTGAACCTGTTCATCAGTCATTTGAAAATTAATCTCTTCGCTTAACGTTTTATTAGCAAAGATATCCGGAGAAGCTAGTTTTGTAGAACCAGCACTTGCTTTTTCAAACTCTTGAAAGAACAAGTCGATATAATCATCTTGACTGTCTTTTGAAGCTTCATCGGCTTGTGCCAACGCTTTATTAAAAACAGGATCTTTGGTATTATTTGCCAATCCTTTCAAAATATCCTTAACAGATATTTGAAGAATTACGTTAATTCCACCTTTAAGGTCAAGACCTTTGTTTAATTCTTTTTCTTTTACCTCATCATAGGTAAATTCAGCAAATCCTAGATTGAAAACCTCTTGACTTCCAAGAGAATCCAAATACCTAGATTCTTCGGCTTCACGCTTCGCTACATAGTTCTCCTCTGCATCCGAAATTTTGTTAAGTGCATACGTTTCTGCCTCTCCTTCTACCTTGTTTGCAACAAATGTAAAAGACAATTGATAGATACTTACAATACCAAACAAAATAGCAAACAGCCTAATAAGTCCTTTATTCTGCATTCTAAATTTATTTAATGGTCAATTTTAAAAACGGACAAATATAGGGTTTACGATAAGAATTGACAATTATTTTTTTTGAAGTTTTAAATACAAAAAATCCTACAAAATTTAATTTTGTAGGATTCTAATAAATTCTATTATAGAAATGCGAAAATTACAGCTCTAAAAGTCCGTTAGTTTTTCTAACACCTTCAGCACTTTCCTGAAGCTTTTCTTTTTCAGCATCTGTCAATTCTATTTCAACAATCTCTTTGATACCATTCTTTCCAAGAATTACAGGTGCTCCGATACAAATATCTGAAAGCCCATACTCGCCATCTAGCAAGACAGAACAAGGGAACATTTTCTTTTGATCACACGCAATTGCTTGTACCAAACCAGAAACCGCAGCTCCAGGCGCATACCAAGCACTGGTTCCTAACAACTTAGTAAGAGTTGCACCACCTACTTTGGTATCTTCTTTAACTTGCTCCAAACGGTCTTCGGCTAAAAACTTGCTTACAGGAACACTATTTCTAGTAGCCAAGCGCGTTAATGGAAGCATTCCCGTATCGCTATGCCCACCAATTACCATTCCGTCTACATCAGAAATAGGAGCTCCAAGCGCCTCTGCCAAACGGTATTTAAAACGAGCACTATCTAATGCACCGCCCATACCGATAATTTTGTTTTTAGGAAGTCCAGTTGTTTTATGAACCAAGTACGTCATCGTATCCATTGGGTTACTCACAACGATAATGGTTACATCCGGAGAGTGCTTAATTAAGTTGCTAGAAACATCCTTTACAATTCCTGCGTTGATACCAATCAATTCTTCACGTGTCATTCCCGGCTTACGAGGGATCCCACTAGTAATAACTGCAATATCAGAACCAGCTGTTTTAGAATAATCGCCGGTTGTTCCTGTAATTTTAGTATCGAAATTATTTAAAGAAGCCGTTTGCATTAAGTCCATTGCTTTTCCTTCAGCAAAACCTTCTTTGATATCTAGTATAACTACTTCTGAAGCAAAATCTTTAATTGCGATGTACTCCGCACAGCTAGCACCTACTGCTCCTGCTCCTACAACTGTAACTTTCATATTTTTATATTATTAGTTTAAATGAATGTATATTATTCCATTTACTCATCAATATTACTAGAATAAAATGTGTCTTTTTACTTTTATCTTTATCACAAAATAAAACCGTAGCTTAGGCTATGCTGTTATTTTCTTCTTCGCTAAAAGAAAAAATCATCCATTTTCTTTTACAGTAATATCAATTAATAAATGGTATTAAAACACAAAGCTACTAATTTTAACACAATCAGTAGCTTTGAAAATTATTAAAAAATGTTATAAAAAGTCGTTCAGCTTAATTTACCATCTTCGTATATTCAAAAATGTAAGTCCCTAAATTTTTCCATTCTATTTTGTTTTTAGGGTACTTCAGTTTGAAGGCTTCACTATCGGCGAATAAGGAATCATAAGCTTCTTTGAAATCTTTTTTATTTAACCAAAAAATATCGTCTCCCTTTTTTACATAATAGGACTTGTCCAAACCTCCAGCTACATTAAACCCACCAATACCTATTGAAGTGGTTCGCTTAGCATTTGGGTCTCCATAAACTTCAATTTTATCACTAAAAGTTGGATTCACAAGCTGCATTAAATAATCTTTGTGCTTTTTCTTATTTTTAAGTGACACCGTGTGCTTCTTAAAATAAATATATCCTTGCGAAATGATATCCCCATCTAGCTTTCGACTCTCCCACTGTCTTGTATCCTCTAAAAAACGTGAAATTTTACCTAATTTCTCAAGTCCGCCAGGATACAAATACATTTCGTCAATATCTTCAGAGTCAATCCGATGCTTCTTCCCGCTAACACTGTCTTTTATTTTAATGTAGTAAATTTGACCTTTCTTTCTATCCACATCCTTTTTATAGCCTTCTATGACCGTACCATCACCCAACTTAACTATAGATAATTTATTTCCTGAATAACTGTTATAAACCGGATCAAACATATTGACATCAGCTTCCACATTATCTTGTGCAGATACACCAGCACTAGACAACAACAGTACCATTAAAAAGTTTTTAATTTTTAGATTTAGTTTCATACTATAATTTTAAATATTTTATGAAACTAATGTATTAAAAATTTTCTATAAATGTGTAGGAAATTTATTTAATTTATCTAAATCCGAAATTTAGCCCTACGGAAAAGCTGTCGTATTCTGCAAAAGTATAATCCGCATTAAGGCGGAAAAAACCGAGCTTCAGTCGCGTACCTAGCGTCCCTCTTACCCCTGAAACTTTGCTGGAAACGGAATACGGATCTACAATAGCCTCCGAAGAAAGTCCGAGCGCATCATTGGTTACAATATAGGTCCCTAAAATATCTGATTCGGATTTCCCAGTTAAATATCCGATGCCACCATAAAAGTTAATTATTGGCAAACGAGTGGAAGCGATTGCTTGAAACAACCATGTATTGGTATCATTTTCTAAACGTTGGTTTTCGCCTTCTATCCCCGAAGTTTCCGTAAAATCGTGTTTTCCATCAAGATGTGTATAAGAAACTAATCCTGAGATTGCAACTGGCAATAATTTATCGGCTGGCAACCAGTGGGTAAATTCATGTTGCAAACCAAAGCCGTACATCCCGATCTCTGTATCATCGGAGTTAACCTTAGGCACAAACCTCGCTTTGAATTCAGTACCAAAAGACAAACCAATGCTTCCTTGCAAAAAGGCTGTCGGTAAAAAGCTCAAGCCTTCAGCTGCCAAACCGTTTGGCAACTCCAATTCTACGGATGCATTTCCAAATATAGGATCGTCGTAAGTAACCTCAACCAAGACAGCAGGATCGTTCTCACCCAAAACCGTTCCCACATTTTGCGCTGACGGACCTTGGACAAAGGATACGTTTTCGTAATCATTTGTATCCATGAAAAACTGTTTTTGACTATCATCGATAACTCCCGCGTTGGCCATAACGGAAATCTCGAAACCCAACAGCGGTTTCACCTTAGCGGTATTATACCAACCGTTGTTAATTCCATACATTAAAGCATCCGTTCCGGGAGCTAAATAATCATTTGTAAAACGCTGCGCGTCCTCCACACCTGCAGCTAAAAGGGCATCAAAGCTATCTTGTGCTTGAGTAGTTACACACAAAAGTGAAGCAACAGCAATAAGTGATTTTTTCATGTTCAATTTTTATTTTTTAAGATTTGAAACAGTGCGCAAAATAAAAAAACTCATGAGGATATCATGAGTTTTTTCGGTATAAATAATGTTTTGTTCTTTCAGTTAAGCATCGATATTTGCATACACTGCGTTTTTCTCGATAAACTCCCTTCTCGGCGGAACTTCATCTCCCATCAGCATAGAGAAAATTCTGTCTGCTTCGCTGGCGCTATCAATAGTTACCTGTCGCAAGGTTCTAAACTCAGGATTCATAGTGGTGTCCCACAACTGCTCCGCATTCATCTCTCCAAGACCTTTGTATCGCTGGATACCTGCGCTTCCGCCGTATTCTTCATTCAATCTATCGCGCTCCTTATCGTTCCAAGCATACGCTTTTTTATTTCCTTTTTTAACCAAATATAAAGGTGGAGTGGCAATATAAATATTGCCATTTTCCACTAATTCCCTCATATATCTAAAGAAGAAAGTAAGAATCAAAGTAGAAATGTGAGAACCATCGACATCCGCATCACACATAATTACAATTTTATGGTAACGAAGCTTCTCTACATTCAAGGCTTTGCTGTCTTCTTCCGTACCGATGGTTACACCCAAGGCGGTAAAGATATTCCTAATCTCTTCGTTCTCAAAAACCTTATGCTGCATGGCTTTCTCCACGTTCAGGATTTTACCTCTAAGCGGAAGTATTGCCTGAAAATTCCTATCACGACCTTGCTTCGCAGTTCCCCCTGCCGAATCTCCCTCGACTAAGAAAACTTCACATTTTTCAGGATCTTGCTCTGAACAATCGGATAGCTTTCCTGGAAGTCCGCCACCGCTCATTACCGTTTTACGCTGCACCATTTCACGAGCTTTTCTAGCCGCGTGACGTGCTTGCGCTGCCAAAATCACCTTTTGAACAATGGTTTTTGCATCATCTGGATGCTCTTCCAAATAAATTTCCAACATTTCAGAAACCGCCTGCGAAACTGCAGAAGTAACTTCCCTGTTACCCAACTTGGTTTTTGTTTGCCCTTCAAATTGAGGCTCGGCAACTTTTACAGAAACGATAGCTGTTAATCCTTCGCGGAAATCGTCTCCAGAAATATCAAACTTTAGTTTATCCAATAATCCGGAAGCATCTGCATATTTCTTCAAAGTAGTTGTTAGTCCTCTTCGGAAACCAGATAAATGCGTTCCTCCTTCATGTGTGTTAATATTATTTACGTACGAATGAAGATTTTCCGTAAAGGAGGTATTGTACACCATTGCTACCTCAACAGGAATTTCATTTTTCTCTCCTTCCATTGAAATAACATCCGCAATTAATGGCTCACGGTTTCCATCCAAAAAGCGGATAAATTCCTTAAGCCCTTCCTCGGAATGGAATTTTTCAAAAATGTCTTCTCCCTTTTCATCCTTATGACGTTTATCAGTAAGGGTAATAGTAATACCTTTATTAAGGAAAGCAAGTTCTCGCATACGACTTGCCAACGTATCGTAATTATATTCCAGTGTTTGCGTGAAAATAGTTGGATCTGGCTTAAACGTAACCAAAGTACCTCTAAGGTCAGTTTCGCCAACAGATTTTACAGGATAAAGCGTTTTTCCACGCTCGTACTCTTGCTCCCAAATGGTTCCATCGCGATACACCGTAGCTTTTAAGTTTTCGGAAAGTGCATTCACACAGGAAACACCTACACCGTGAAGTCCACCAGAAACTTTATAGGAATCTTTATCGAATTTACCCCCAGCACCAATTTTGGTCATTACCACTTCCAGTGCAGAAATCCCTTCTTTCTTATGAAGATCCACAGGAATACCACGACCGTTATCTTCAACTGTAATAGAATTATCTTCATTGATAACCACGCGAATAGTATCGCAATGCCCAGCTAACGCTTCATCAATAGAGTTGTCTACCACCTCATACACCAAGTGGTGCAATCCTCTCACACCAACATCACCAATATACATGGACGGACGCATACGTACGTGCTCCATCCCCTCCAGTGCCTGAATACTATCGGCTGAATAATTCTGCTTTTTAGCTTCTTCGCTCATATTTTTAAAATGAATTAAAGATTCCTTTTTAATTTTCCATTAACCGGACAATAAAAAAGAATCATAACTTAACAATATAACGTAATGCCAGTGCTAAGTTTATTTAAACATATATTTCTGTACCATATGTCCATAAAAAAATGCACTTTTAGGTGCATTTTTTGAACACCTACAAATATACGAAATTTAAGGGTGTTTTTAAAGCTTTTAACGCAAATAAGCTTTAAATTATCAACAATTGTTGATTACTTCAAAAAGCGCTTAAATCGCCTAAAAACCACTTTAAATTCAATTTTACCTAAATTTAACATTTCAACGAGATGCTGAAAAACCAAAAACCCCGCAGAAGCAGGGTTTTTGGTTCAAAATATAAATTAAATTGAAATATTATTTCTCATAAGCATCGGCATGCACTCTTGCTACTGCCCTACCGGATGGATCGTTCATGTTTTTAAAAGCTTCATCCCACTCCAATGCAATCTGCGTGCTACACGCTACGGAAGCCTCCTGTGGAACACAAAGCGCTGCAGCATCCGATGGAAAGTGCTCTTCAAAAATAGAACGGTAATAAAACTCTTCCTTTGAAGTTGGCGTTTGAATCGGGAACCTGAATTTAGCGTTCGCCAATTGTTCATCGCTCACTTCTTGATTCACCACTTCTTTCAAAGTGTCGATCCAACTGTAACCCACACCATCAGAAAACTGTTCTTTTTGTCTCCAAGCAACACTTTCCGGCAGGTAATCTTCAAAAGCTTTTCTTACCACCCACTTCTCCATGCGCTCGCCGTTTATCATTTTATCCTGAGGGTTGATACTCATCGCTACATCCATAAATTCTTTATCTAAAAACGGAACACGACCTTCAATTCCCCAAGCCGCCAACGATTTGTTAGCACGCAAACAATCGTACATATGAAGTTTGCTTAATTTCCTTACGGTTTCTTCATGGAATTCCTTTGCATTCGGAGCCTTGTGGAAATACAAATACCCACCAAATAGCTCATCGGCACCTTCACCAGACAACACCATCTTTATACCCATGGACTTGATTACCCTTGCCATTAAATACATAGGCGTGGAGGCTCTAATAGTGGTAATATCGTATGTTTCTAGGTTATAAACCACATCTTTTATGGCATCTAATCCTTCCTGAATTGTAAATTTAATCTCGTGATGCACTGTCCCAATATGATCAGCGACTTTTTGGGCAGCTGCTAAATCAGGAGAACCTTCCAAACCTACAGAGAAGGAGTGTAAACGCGGCCACCAAGCTTCCGAAGTATCATCGGATTCAATTCTTTTTTCAGCATATTTTTTGGCAATTGCCGAAGTTACCGAGGAATCCAAACCACCTGAAAGCAAAACTCCATAAGGCACGTCGGACATTAATTGTCTGTGTACGGCAGCCTCTAAAGCTTCTTTTATTTTCTGAATACTGGTTTCGTTTTCTTTAACCGCATCGTACTCCGTCCAATCACGAACGTACCATTTTTTAAATTCCCCATCGGAGCTATGCAAATAATGTCCAGGAGGAAATAATTGTATTTTAGTACAAACCCCTTCAAGAGCTTTCAATTCTGAAGCCACATAAAAAGTACCGTTTTTATCCCAACCAATATAAAGCGGGATTATTCCCATGTGGTCGCGAGCCACGAAGTATTCATCTTTTTCGACATCATAAATTGCGAATCCAAAGATTCCATTCATTTCATCTATAAAGTCAGGACCTTTCTCTTTATAAAGCGCCAAGATAACCTCACAGTCGGATTCCGTTCTGAACGTATACTTTCCTTCAAACTGCTTGCGTAAATCCCTGTGGTTGTAAATTTCACCATTGGCAGCTAAAATCAATTTTCCGTCTTCACTCAACAAAGGCTGTTTTCCAGAAGCTGGATCTACTATAGCCAAACGCTCGTGTGCCAAAATAGCTTTATCATCGCTATAAATACCGCTCCAGTCGGGACCACGATGACGCACCTTTTTAGACATTTCCAACAACTGAGGTCTTAAGTCCTCTGCTTTTTCTTTTAGATCAAATGCACAAACAATTCCACACATAATATATATCGTATTATTCTATTTCTAATTATTTATAAGGCAAATATGCATTGTTAGTTTCTATTTACAAACAAATACATCGATAAAGATTACATTTATAAACTAAAAATGAGTAATAAGATTCAGAAATAAACCTTTATCATAATTTTAATAGTATTTCTTTTTAAAATTGTAAGTTCTAGTTATATTTTTATACAAACATAAACACTAAAACAAATTAAATACATCATGAAAAAATCTATTATTGCTATGATTTTCATAGCAGCTTTCACATTCTCAACACAAGTTGAAGCCCAAAAATTTAGCGGATTAGACAAAAGCCCTGCTGATATTGTATATTTCAAACCTGAAAAAAATGCACCACCGATGATGAAAGTCATCTACAGCAGACCTCAATTAAAAGGCAGAACGGTAGGTACCGACTTAGCTCCTTACGGAAGTGTTTGGAGAACGGGAGCTAATGAAGCCACTGAAATTAAATTTTACCAAGACGTTTCCCTTGGCGGAAAACCAATTCCCGCTGGAACATACAGTTTGTTCACCATTCCTGGAAAAGATAAATGGACGGTAATTATCAACAAAGATGTGGATGTTTGGGGTGCTTATTCTTACAACGAAGGAAACGATGTAGCGCGTATTGAAGTACCTGCCGGAAGTGGAAACAAATCTCTAGAGGCATTTTCAATAGCTTTCGAACCGATGGATGATGGAGCGAAAATGATTATGGGATGGGATAAACTTCGTGTAGAAGTGCCAATTACAAAAAGCATGTAATTTCACATATATTTATAAAGACAAACGAGGGGCTGAATTACCAGCCCCTCGTTTTTTCTTTTATTCTTTCAAAGTTTCAATCACTTCTTTATTTACTTTCCTTACTTTTTCAACATTCATTTTATCCACTTTCCTTTCGTAAGTCATAAATCCATTCACTTCCCCTTCCACATCGGTCGTTTGGGTGTAGATAGCTGCGGAAAATCCGGCTTTTACCAATTTCTTTAATTCCTCGGCATATTTAATATACTCTGCAGTAGTTTCTTTGGAATTTTTGAACTTGATATATCCCCAATTATTATCCGGTTTCCATAAATGTCCCTCTAGTGGGAGTCCGATACCGCCATACTCGCCAAGAACTGTTACCCGCTGGGCATCGTACAAATACAACTGCGGACCTGGATAGTTATGCAAATCCAATATATCGCCTGTTTGAAAATGGTTCCCCCCACTGGCGGAATTCACCAATCTTGAAGAATCATAATTTTTGGTCCATTCTGTGATTTCAACCGTTTTAAATTGTCCCCAACCTTCGTTAAAAGGGACCCAAACCACAATACTCGGATAAGAATACAGATAATCCATGATATCTTTCCATTCCTTTCGATAGATTGCTTCGGATTTAGGACTTCTTTTCAATTCGGTTCCATCGAAATACTTTCGGTTTTGCCAAATTGGCTGTTCATCTCCGTTGGGCATATCTTGCCAAACCAACATTCCCAGTCGATCGCAATGTGTATACCATCTGGCGGGCTCAACTTTTACATGTTTACGGATCATATTAAAACCTAGTTCTTTTGTTTTGACAATATCATATTTTAAGGCTTCATCTGTTGGCGCAGTGTAGAGCCCGTCTGGCCACCAACCTTGGTCTAAAGGTCCAAATTGAAAGTAATCTTGATTATTCAACTGCATTCTAACGATTCCATTTTTATCTCTCTTTTTAGAAATCTTACGCATAGCAAAATAACTATTAACCTCATCGACCTGTTCTCCCTCGGAAAGGAGCCTAACTTTAACGTTGTATAAAAATGGATTTTCAGGCGACCACAACTTTTGATCTTTCAAGTGAACCTGCAACGCTTCATCTGCTCGAGTTTTTGACACCGAAATAACTTTTTCTCCATCCATTACCGAAACCTCAACTACATCTCCGTAAGAGGTGTTGTCAGTTTCAGCTAGAATTGACACCGAACTCGCATCAATATCTGGGGTTATTCTTAAATTCTCAATGTATTTTTCTGAAACCGGCTCTAACCAAACCGTTTGCCAAATTCCTGTTACTGGGGTGTACCAAATTCCTTTAGGCTCTTCTACCTGCTTTCCTCTTGGTTGAGGCCCATCATTGGTTGGGTCCCATACTTTCACCACAAGATTTTGATCTTCCGAAGTTAAAAAAGGTGTAATATCAAATGAAAAAGGTGTATAACCGCCGGTGTGAGAGCCAATTTTTATATCATTCAACCAAACTTCGGCTTTCCAATCTACAGCCCCAAAATGTAATAACACACGCTTCCCCTCCCATCTTTTTGGGATTATGAATGCTTTGTTATACCAAACTACCTTTTCTGCCCCTACATCTTTCATTACGCCAGAAAGACTGGATTCCACAGGAAAGGGCACCAGTATTTTTTCTTTAAACTGTTGTGGAGCATCGGCATTTTTTTCTTGTATGGAAAAATCCCACAATCCATTTAAATTTTTCCATTCTTTCCGTTCCATTATGGGTCTTGGATATTCGCCCAAAACATTATTCACATCAATTTTTTCCGCCCATTTTGTTTTAAGTTTATCTCCGGCAGGCTTCCAGCTTTGAGCCACACTGGTTAAAGAAAAAAATAAAACAGCCCAAAGAAACGGGCCTCTCTTTTTAAAGTAATAGTGAAGTTTCATAAAATGTATTTAAGTTGGTTTGGTGTTTTTCTGATTCTTCTCGCAGTAAAATTTCTTTTTAAAATGGATTCCGCAAAAAGTTTTAACTACTAATTTATAAAGCAATATACATTTTAAAACAGAGAAATGCGATTCTTAAAAGTGAAAAAGACTTTTAAAACCTATGCTTAAATTTCAGTAGTAATTAAAACAAACCTCCATTTTTAGCTTAAAAAGAAAGTAAGAAATTGCTAAAAGAAATATTCGCTTAAAAACGAAATCCACTTCAGAACTTGGCAACCCAAGATTCTATGAAGTGGAAATAAATATTTTAGATAAGCTACCTATCAATCAATAGGCCTGCGCACCAAGGGCATTTTAAAAGTGAAAGTAGTTTGCAAGTCGTTTGATTTAACATTAACAACTCCGTTATGGGCTTTGGCAATTTCTGAAACAATGTATAGGCCCAGTCCTAAGCCGCTTTCGTTTTTAGGTGTATGCTCTTTATAATAAGGCTTGAAAAGGTTATTAATCCTTTCTTCTGGTATTTTCTTTCCACCATTAATAACGGAAATAACAAAATTTCTATTCTCAATATACACGTCTACCTGCAATGGCTTCTTTCGACTACCGTGTTTTAAGGCATTCCCCAAGAGATTGGATAAAAGTTGTGCGATACGGTGCGGATCGCAAAGCACATCTTCTTTAATTCTTATATTTTCAATAACTTCTCTGGAGGGGTCCAGTGCACGGGCTTCTGCCACTACTTGCTTCAACTCTTTCAGCAGTTCCTTTTTATTGCGTTCGAGCTTCAGTTTAATTCCATCTCCCAAATGCCCTTTAGCAAAATCCAATAAATTATCGATGAGTTCCTGCATGCGATAAGAAGAAGATTTTATCATCTCCAACTGTCTCAAAACTGGTGCTGGAAGGTCGGTTTTCAGAAGTATATCAGCAGACATTCTTGCGGTTCCAACGGGATTTCTCAAATCGTGGCCTAGAACCGCAATAAAGGTTTCGCGTAGTTCTGCAATTTTACGCTCTTCCCTCAATTGTAGGGTTGTTGCTTTTAAATCGTCTGTCATTTCAAGATGTAACGAAATTAATTCCGCATACATTTTGAACATATCTAAAATTTCCGGACTCTTGAGTTTTACCGGTTTTGGATCTAAAGCGAATAGAGTTCCGAAAAAATCCTTGTTTTTGCGATAAATAGGGACCGCAATATAGCTTTGGTAACCATACAAAGGCGGACTAGGATGTGATGAATAGTACAAATCCTGATTTGCATCTTCTATCACCACTTTTTGTCCGTGCTGACGAATTTCATTGCAAATGGTGTTGTTCACCTCCAATTGATCGCCAGATTTTAATTTGAAATTAATATTATCCCGCGATGTACACGTTACCCACTCTTTTTCGGTAACCCGTGATACAGCGGCAAACCCCATACCTGTGGTTTTGCAAATCACATTTAAAATGGATGGGACAATTTTTATGTCCTGAATGGATTCCACATCCATTTGTACATCAAAGTCTAATTCTTGATACATAAATTCTTTCTCGATGGTTAGGTAAAAAGGTTTTTCAGCGTATTGTAAAGATACTATATTCACTTCGGTAAGCACGTACCAACCCTCAACATTTAACCATCTGTGTTAGTAATATTTGCTATTGTGTTATTTATAGCATATCTAACCAATAGATTATACGTTTATTTTACAAACCATTCCTTCCCGACACCAATTTTTAAAGGCACCTTATTTAAAAATTATTAGTACTTTAGACTACTATTTCAACAACCACTTAATATTCATGATTAGCATACAAGTTCAGTCTTTACCCATAGATGAAGTTATTCAAGATATTGCAAGCGCGTTGGACGCTGATTATAAAGTTATTTGCGACGAGTATATCTTGGAAATACCAGAAAAACATGGATCTGGTAAAATAAAAGGCATTAATTTCAATAGAGGACTTGGACTTATTCAATACAACTGTACTTTTAAAGAAGATATTGAAATTCAATTTGTGGTAGACGATGTACATCCTGTGAAATTTATTTTTTGTCTGAAAGGAGATTTTTACCATCGTTTTGAAAATTCCGAAGAAGAAAACCACATTTCTCAATTTCAGAATGCTATTGTAGCTAGTCAAAATAGTTTTGGCCATATTTTTAGGGTAAAAGCGAATACGGAAGTGTGCATTAACAGCGTAGAAGTCATCCGGGCTTTATTTGAAGAAAGATTGAGATGCGACATGGACGATCTCGATGAAAATCTTTTGAAACTGTTTAAAGATAAAACCGGTAACGACTCTTTCTACTACGAAGGTTTTTACAGCTTAATTATAGCAAACACCTTAAAAAATATTAATAATTACGCCGAGGAAAGGTTTCTACGGAATTTATTTCTGGAAGGAAAAACATATTTGGTACTAGCTCAACAAATCCTACAATACAAAGACGACAAAGAAAACGGCGACCAGAAAAAATTGATACGCCAAAGTGAAATTAAGCTTATAGAAAAAGCTGCCAATCATATACATCATAGCCTCAGCAATTTAGGCACCATTACCGAAATTGCCGCTCAAGTAGGAGTCAACCCCAATAAATTACAAATGGGATTTCAAGAACTTTACGGCGAAACCGTAAACGATTTTATAAAAAGAATTCGCTTGAATACCGCTACAACATTACTCACGGAAACCGATTATTCCATGTTGGAAATTCAAGACAGGATAGGGATTTCCAGTAAAAGTTATTTCTCTAAAATTTTCAAAGACCACTACGGAATTTCTCCTTCCAAATTTAGGCAAGACAACAAAGAAGCGCTTAGAAAACGAAAGGATAAATAAAGGCTGGACAAAAGATAGATTCCCAGATGTTTTGTACCTTTGCACCCACAAAGAAGAGGACGCTTTGAAATGTTTTCCAGACTTTTGCGTCTAAAGAAAGAACAACGAATAAGAGCATATGAAATTAGCACTCATTAGCATTGTATTATTAGGATTAGCATTTGCCGGAATCGCCATAAAAATTTGGGGTAAAAAAGACGGTAAGTTCGCTGGAACCTGCGCCAGCCAGTCGCCTTTTTTAAACAAAGAAGGAGAAGCTTGTAGTTTCTGCGGAAAATTACCGGAAGAACAAGACTGCAAAGCAGAAGCAAAACAAAACTAAATTCGCTTTAAAATAAATTTATAATGAATGGCTGATATCATAACTAGCCATTTATTAACCCACTTATTACTGAAAACGTTGCCGTATTGCAAATTTCTGAACAGACCATTAAAGAACATATAAAAAACGCCAAGGAAGGCGATCAAAAATCGTTTAGTTTTTTACTGAACAGTTTCTGGATTGATGTCTACAGTTTTCAGCTTTTAAGAACGCGTAATGAAAATGACGCGGAAGATATCACCATAAGGACTTTCTCCAGGGCTTTCGACAAAATTGACAGCTACAACGATGATTATGAATTTAAAACGTGGCTCATCACGATTTCCAAGAATATTCATATTGATTTAGTCCGAAAAAAGAAATCGGAAATTAACCACAAAACGCTTCAACAAGAGGATAACAATATTTACAATCTGGCAGACGACAGCCCTTCCGCAGAAGATAATTTGATTAAAGAACAAAATCTTGCAAGTTTACTTCAGCATATAAAAAAATTGAAGCCACATTATCAAAAAGTGATCAACCTACGGTTTTTCCAAGAATTATCTTATGCAGAAATCGCCAAAGAGCTTGACGAACCCTTAAACAACGTTAAAGTTAAAATTTTACGGGCAAAAAAATTGTTGGCAGAAATTATTCATCAGAAATAAAACTGTAAACTTTTTCTGCTCCCTACTCCCACTTTACCCAACATCATTTCTTTTGCAATTAGATTTGCTAAAAAAATCCTTAATTTCACGAGTTGAAAAATTAACTTCAACCAAAACCAACGTGATTAAGTTTCTTAAAAAATTAGGTCCCGGACTTCTATTTGCGGGAGCCGCCATTGGCGTGTCCCATTTAGTTCAATCTACCAGAGCCGGAGCCGATTATGGTTTTAGCTTACTTTGGGCGCTGTTACTCGCGCATCTTTTCAAATATCCCTTTTTTCAATATGCGCCGCGGTATGCTATGGCTACCGGCGAAAGCTTATTGGACGGTTATAAAAAATTGGGAAAAGGTGTTTTATACGCTTATTTTTTACTAAACCTAACTACCATGTTCACAATACAAACCGCAGTAACCATTGTTACCGCAGGTTTGGCTTCGAATCTTTTTGGCATTACGGCCAATCCTATTACATGGAGCGTTATTGTTACCATTTGCTGCTTGTTAATTTTACTAATCGGAAAGTACAAGCTTTTGGATAATTTGATGAAAATCATAATCTGTACGCTTACGCTGTGTACCGTAGTTGCTATTCTAATGGCATTTTCATCTTCAGAAAAATCAATAAATCTTACGCAAACATTCCCAACGGATATTGGCGGGATTGCCTTCATTATTGCCTTCATGGGTTGGATGCCAGCACCTTTAGATATTTCTGTTTGGCATTCCCTTTGGGCTCTTGAAAAAAAGAAAGGTCAAAAGTCCTACAAAACAAAAAGAGCCATTACCGATTTTAATATTGGCTACCTCAGCACCATTATTTTAGGTGTTTTCTTTTTAAGCTTGGGCGCTTTGGTTATGTACCAATCCAATGAAGATTTTAACAACGGTGCTACCCAATTTGCATTTCAGTTTATAAACATGTACACAGAAACGCTTGGCAGCAACACCTATTACGTCATCGCGATAGCGGCATTTACGGCTATGTTTAGCACTACGCTTACCACTTTAGATGCTTCGCCAAGGGCAATGGCTGCCTGCACATCTTTAATTTTAAAAAAGAAGAATCGAAACTATTATCCCTATTGGATCATAAGTTTAGCCATCGGGACTATATGTATTTTGTTTTTCTTACTATCCGAAATGAAACTGCTTATCGATATCGCCACTATTTTATCTTTCATTACAGCTCCGTTTTATGCCATCATAAATTATAAATTGGTTACCTCGAAACACATGCCAAACAAATGGAAACCTAGCACCTGCATGCATATTTTGAGCTGGATGGGAATTCTATTTTTAATAGGGTTTACACTTTGGTATTTAGCAACTATTCTCTGATTTTAAAGCCTTTAATACTTCATCCCGTTTAACGTAATTTTCAGACATAACTTTGTATCTTTGTACCCTAATATTTAATTATGAGTATAGATACTGCCAGCAGCATTGCCCCTCCTAAAAAAGGAAAGCCAAAATGGCTACGGGTAAAACTGCCGACCGGAAAAAAATATACAGAATTAAGAGGGTTAGTAGATAAATACAACCTGCATACCATTTGTACTTCTGGTAGTTGTCCAAACATGGGCGAATGCTGGGGGGAAGGTACCGCCACTTTTATGATTTTAGGGAATGTTTGTACCCGATCTTGTGGATTTTGCGGAGTTAAAACCGGAAGACCGGAGACGGTAGACTGGGAAGAGCCTGAAAAAGTTGCGCGCTCCATTAAAATTATGGGCATAAAACATGCGGTTATCACCTCTGTAGATCGTGATGATTTAAAAGATATGGGGTCTATCATTTGGGCAGAAACTGTGAAAGCTATTCGCAGAATGAACCCAAACACCACCCTGGAAACACTCATTCCAGATTTTCAAGGAATCGAAAGACATTTAGATAGAATCGTTACCGTTTCTCCTGAAGTAGTTTCCCACAACATGGAAACAGTTAGAAGGTTAACCCGCGAAGTGCGCATTCAAGCAAAATATGACCGTAGCCTTGCTGTTTTAAAATATCTAAAAGACCAAGGCATTAAACGTACAAAATCTGGTATCATGCTAGGTTTAGGTGAAAAAGAAGAAGAAGTCATAGAAACCTTGCACGACCTTAGAGATGCCAATGTAGATGTTGTTACCATTGGTCAATACCTGCAACCTTCAAAAAAACACTTGCCCGTAAAACAGTTTATAACACCAGATCAGTTTAAAAAATATGAAGAAATAGGGCTGGATTTAGGATTTAGACATGTAGAAAGTGGCGCTTTGGTGAGATCATCTTATAAAGCGCACAAGCATATTGAGTGATTTTTCAATTTTTAGTATTGCTAGAGTTGCTATTTTATAAATAGCTTCCTAAATGTTTTAGACAAAGCATCATTACAGATAATTATTTTAAAAGTTTTTGCATTGTTCAAGTTTGCTTTGGCCTATCTAGAAAAATATTGAAAATCAAGGAAGCAGCAGGGGATAAATGATAAAAATCTGTTTGAGACCGACCGTAAGGAAGGGCGAGTTATTTTTATCAGTGGCTGGGGATTCCGTAGTATTTTCTCATATTTTTATAGCAAGCCTAGATTTTTTTGGTTCGTTTTTTTATCGATGAAAAAAATGAACAAATAATATTTTAAGACTCGATTGTTATTTTATATTGAATGTTTTGGAAAAAACCCGCATTGCCATTAATGGATTCGGTAGAATTGGCCGAACTGTTTTCCGTCTTTTGTTAGAAAACCCCGAAATTGAAGTGGTTGCCATAAATGATTTGGCGGACACTAGAACTTTAAGTCATTTATTAAAGTATGACAGTATTCACGGTGTTTTATCTAAGGAAGTAACCTTTGATGATAAACACATCATTGTTGAAGGTAAAAAATTCCAGCTTTTAAATTGCGCTACTATCGAAGCAATTAATTGGAAAGAGTTGGAAGTTGATATTGTTATTGAAGCCACTGGAAAATTTAAAAAACGTGAGCAATTGCAACATCACATTTTGGGCGGCGCAAAAAAGGTAATACTATCGGTTCCCCCAGTGGATGAATCCATTAAAATGGTTGTTTTAGGTGTGAACGAGCATATTTTAGATGGTTCGGAAACTATTATTTCCAATGCTTCCTGCACCACCAACAATGCAGCACCCATGATTAAGGTTATAAACGAACTGTGCGGTATTGAACAAGCATACATAACGACCGTTCATTCTTACACATCAGATCAAAGTCTGCATGACCAACCCCATCGTGACCTAAGAAGGGCTCGCGCCGCTAGTCAGTCGATTGTGCCCACTACTACCGGTGCTGCAAAAGCCTTAACAAGTATTTTTCCGTCGCTTAGTGATGTTATTGGCGGCTGTGGAATTCGTGTTCCTGTTCCGGATGGTTCCTTGACGGATATTACTTTCAACGTTAAAAAAGAAACTTCAATTGAAGCCGTGAATGAGGCTTTTAAAAAAGCTTCCGAAGGAAAATTAAAGAATATTCTTTCTTATACTGAAGATCCTATTGTTTCCGTGGATATTATAAACAATCCCTATTCCTGTACTTTCGATGCTCAAATGACCTCCGTAATCGGTAAAATGGTAAAAATAATCGGTTGGTACGACAATGAATATGGATATAGTAACCGGGTTGTCGAATTAATTCAGCTTATTAAATAGAAATAATTATATTTACAGCATAGCATTTATTTAAATATGCGCTGTGTTGTCCTCATAATCTTCTTAACCTTGCTCCCTATTTCCATAGGGGCCCAGCTAAACACTGCCTTTAAAGACAGTATTGAGGCTATTACTCAACGAGTTTACAAACACAAAAACAACGGTAATTACGAACTTGCTCTATCGGAAATTGAAAAAGGACTTCAAATTGCCAATTCTATAAATGCATATGAATCTATTGTAGATTTTTACAATCTTTCAGCAAGATTAAATCTTAAATACAACAAACCGGTAAACCCAGAAATTTACTTACATGAAGCTCGGGAAGTACTAAGTCTTTACAAATACAACAAAGGAAAAGCCTTAACCGCTATTTTAGAGGGGTATTTAAAAGCAAAAAGCAGGCAACCCAATCAAGCTGAAGCATTTGTGAAAGAAGCTTTTGAATCAGCAGATTACAAAGACAAGAGCTTATTGAACACGCTTTTGTATTATCAAGGGTTAATTTATTTTGAGTTAGGACAAAATGGAAGAGCCAAGTCTATCTTTCAAAAGATGATTCCACCGGATCATGACTACGAACAGGAATACCTTTCTGCCGCAACACAGCTTACACTGGCAAAGATTTATGTAAATGGCAACAATCTTGAAAGCGCTCAAATTCTATTGGACAATATTATTAGAATTGCTGCCCGACATAAATTTCCAGAAATCCTTCTTGGCACGAATTTACTGAGATATGAAATTGCCAACAGAAGTAAAGATTACCACGCTGCCCTATTATATTATAGAAAAGCCGATAGTATTAAACAAAAATACTTCAATCCAGACATTTTAAGGTCGCAAAATGAAGCTGCGTACACCAACGAAGCTAAATTCCTTAACAATGTTATCGCCCGAATGAGCCAAGACGAAATTGAGCAACAACAAAAAGTAAATGTTTCTAAGCTTACTTCTGTTTTAAGCTCGGCGCTTCTTATCATTATTTCGTTGCTAACTATTTCTTTATACAGAAACAACCAAATAAAGTTTAAAACAAACGATCTTTTATTAAAGAAGAACAGCGAACTACAGTTAGCAAAAGATAAAGCAGAAAAAGCGATGCGTGCCAAAGGTCAGTTCCTTTCCACGGTTAGTCACGAACTGCGAACACCCCTTTATGCGGTTACTGGATTAACGCATTTGTTACTTGAAGAAGATCCGAAAGAGAGTCAAAAAGAGCATTTAAAATCGCTTAAATTTTCAGGGGAGTACTTATTGGATTTCATAAACGATATTCTTCAAATAAATAAAATCGACGCCAATAAACTTATTGCTGAAAATATAATTTTTGATCTTCAGAAAACATTGGAAGATGTGGTGTATTCGTTAAAACAAACGGCGAAGGAAAATAGGAATACCATCATTTTGGATATTGATAAAAATACGCCTAAAAAATTGGTGGGAGACCCATTAAAGTTGTCGCAAATCCTTATCAACTTAGTAGGAAATGCTTTGAAATTCACAGAAAATGGAAAAGTTATTGTCCACACCAAGTTATTAAGCGCTACAGAAGACACCTATAAGATTCATTTTGAAGTAAACGACGAAGGAATAGGAATTTCTGAAGAAATGCAGAAGAATATTTTTGAAAGTTTCTCGCAAGGATCCATCCAAATCAACAGAAAATATGGAGGAACAGGTCTCGGACTTACCATCGTAAAAAGCCTTTTAAGTTTATTCAATAGTGATATTCAGGTGAAAAGTGAAATAGGAATGGGAAGTTCCTTCTTTTTCGACCTCGAATTTAAAGCTCCAGATCCAGCAGAAATAGAACTGGAAGAGGCAGAGGAAATAGAAGAGGCTGTATTAAAAGACCTTTATTTTCTAGTAGTTGAAGATAATAAAATCAACCAAGTGATTACCAAGAAAATGTTAGCCAAAAAAGGTGTTAATGCTGATGTTGCCGACAATGGTTATGAAGCGATTGAGTTAGCTAAGAAAAACAATTACGACCTTATTTTAATGGATATTCATATGCCTGGAATAAGTGGATTAAAGGCTACGGAAGAAATAAGAACCTTTAATGCAACCATCCCGATAATTGCATTGACTGCTTTGACGCTAGATGAAAGCACTGACGATTTCTTTAGCTCTGGCTGCAACGATATTATCACAAAGCCATTCAAACCAGATTTATTCTATAAAATAATTGGGAACGCACTGGCAAAAGCTAGCAGCAGGGTTTAATCAGCCGTGGTTTTGAACAAAATTCAGAATGGCAGCATCAAAGGCTTCCTTACCATCCAAAAAAGTGGTCTTAATAGGAAGATAAACTACATTATTCAATTCGGGAGCTAAGCGAACATAGTCTTTTTCGGTAGTTACAATCAACTCTTTCTTCTTTAAAGTATCGATTTCACGGGCAGAAAATTTGTGATGATCCCTGTATTTTAAATGTTCAAACTGCAACCCTTGTCCTTTTAAATAAGACAGAAATGGCGCGGGATTGGCAATACCTGTTACCACAGTAAAATTTTTGTCTTTTATGGCTGCTAAGGAAAGTTGGCTTTGGGAACCCAAAAATTCCTTTTGATAGGCGATTGTTGAAAAGAAAACTTGTTGTCCAGCTCGTAACCTCAATTTCCTCTTGATTTCCTGCTTTTCGATTTCTTCCAAGTCAATAGGGCATTTGGTCACCACAATTATCGCTGCTCTTCTGGCTTGAGATTTAAGATCTCGCAAATTTCCAGCGGGCAACAACAGGTCGTCCACATACAAATCGCCGTACATAGTGAGAAGAATATTGAGTCCTGCGGTTACTTTTCGATGCTGAAAGGCATCATCTAAAATAACCACATCTGGATTTAACGTTTGTTGAAGTTCAGAAATTCCATGTTGCCGATTTTCATCAACCGCTACTGTTACACCTTTCAATTTTTGAAAATACTGAAAAGGTTCATCCCCTATAATTTCAACGGTGGTATCTTCAGAAGCCAATACAAAACCCTTGGAAGAACGTTTATAACCTCTACTTAAAATAGCTGTTTTGTAAGAAACGTTTAAAAGTTTAGCAACATATTCCGTCATAGGCGTTTTTCCTGTACCGCCCACACTTAAATTCCCAATACAGATTACAGGAAAATTATAACGTACCGATTTAAGAACCTGTACATCAAATAAATAATTACGTACCAATATGATTGCTCCGTAAATCCATGAAAACGGTAAAAGCAATTTTCTCCAACTTCCCATGAAGGCGAAATTAGAATATTTTATCTTTGAAAAAAAATGATTGTATGCTTATTCAAGATGTAATAAATGCCATAGAGGAAATTGCTCCCCTGCCCTATGCAGAAGATTTTGACAATGTAGGCCTTTTAGTTGGCGATAAATCGGAAAATGTAACCGGAGTCTTGGTTTGTCTTGACACTTTAGAAGCGGTGGTAGACGAGGCGATTGAAAAAAACTGCAACCTTATTGTAAGTTTTCATCCTATCATTTTTAGCGGACTCAAGAAAATCACGGGTAAGAACTATGTGGAACGTGTGGTTTTAAAAGCTATAAAGAACAATATTGCGATTTATGCTACTCATACAGCTCTGGATAATAGCATTGTTGGAGTAAATGATAGAATCTGCGATGTACTGGGACTTCAGAATAAAAAAATACTTATCCCTCAGAAAAGCACCATTAAAAAGTTAGTCACTTTTGTGCCTACCAAAAATGCAGACACCTTGCGGGAAGCTTTGTTTAATGCAGGTGCAGGCTCTATTGGCAATTACGACCATTGCAGTTTTAATGTTACTGGAAAAGGCAGTTTTAAAGGCAACGAAGCTTCCAATCCGGTTGTTGGGAAAAAAGGAGTAACACATTTTGAAGAGGAAACACAAATTGGAGTAACCTTTGCCAAACATTTAGAAAGTAAAATCCTGAAAGCGTTATTCAAAAATCATCCATATGAAGAGGTTGCTTATGAAATTACCACTTTGGAAAATACCAACCAACATATTGGTATTGGGATGGTTGGAGAACTAGAAACGGCGGTAAATCCCACAGAATTTCTTACATTCGTAAAAGAACGGATGCAAACCGGTTGTGTGAGACACTCAGAAATCATTGACAAAAAGGTGAAAAAAATAGCCGTATTGGGGGGCAGTGGCGCGTTTGCCATTCCCAACGCTATCGCCGCTGGCGCCGACGTTTATATAACAGGAGATGTAAAGTATCATGATTTTTATAAAGCTGAAAACAAGATTATTATAGCCGATATTGGTCATTATGAAACTGAACAGTTCACAAAAAATCTTTTAGTTGAGTTTCTTACAAAAAAATTCACTAATTTTGCAGTCGTTTTATCAGTTTGTAATACAAATCCCGTCAAGTATTTATAAGAAATATGGCAAAGAAAACAGAAGCAACAGTAGAAGAAAAACTAAGAACCTTATACGATTTGCAACTTATTGATTCTAGAATCGATGAAATAAGAAATGTGCGTGGTGAATTACCTTTAGAGGTGGAAGATTTAGAAGATGAGGTAGAAGGTCTTAAAACACGTTTGGACAAACTCAACGGGAACCTTGATGAAATTACACAGGAAATTTCTAACAAGAAAAACCTAATTGAAGAGTCTAAAGCTTCTATAAAGAAATATGCTGAACAGCAAAAAAATGTTCGTAACAATAGGGAATTCAACTCACTTTCCAAAGAAATTGAATTTCAGGAATTGGAAATTGAACTAGCTGAAAAGCACATCAAAGAATTTAAAGCTCAAATTGAGCAGAAAAAAGAGGTGATTTCTCAAACTAAAGAGCGTTTGGCGGAGAGAGAAAGCCACTTGAAACACAAAAAAGGGGAACTTGACGATATTCTTAAGGAAACAGAAAAAGAAGAAAAAACGTTGATGGACAAGAGTCTTTCTTACGAAGACCTTATCGAACCAAGACTTCTTTCTGCTTACAAAAGAATTAGAAAAAGCGTTAAAAACGGTTTAGCAGTTGTGCCGATTGAGCGTGGAGCTTCTGGAGGTTCTTTCTTTACAATCCCACCTCAAGTACAAATGGAAATTGCTTCCCGTAAAAAAATCATCACTGATGAGCACAGTGGTAGAATTTTAGTTGACCCTGCGTTAGCTGAGGAAGAAAGACAGAAAATGGAAGATATGTTTGCTGCGATTTAATCCATTTACGATTAAGTATAATTTACCTTAGGTAGCAAACAATCTAAAAAATAGAAGCCTCGCAATTTTGCGGGGCTTTTCATTTTCCTCCACTTTTTGTAACTTAAACAGAAAATGAAACTTTTTATCCTCACACTTTTTATTACGCTTACGGGCTTAAACATGAAAGCACAGCATATAGATTTAGATGATTTAAAATGGAAAAAGAGAATTGTTATCATTAAGCACAACAAAGAAGTCGATATACTAAACAGTAAACAAACTACGCTATTTCTTCAAAACGAGGCGCAAAATTCTGAACGTGATTTAGTAATTTTCACAGTCGATTCAACAACTGTTTATTTAGGACGGAAAGAAACAAAAGAGAACCCATTACACTTTTGGAAACAAACTGGATTAAAAAAAACTTTTGAAGGTATCGTTTTAATTGGGAAAGATGGAGGAGTAAAATTGAAAGAACCTTTCCTTATCGAACCTCAAAAAATTTACGATTTAATTGACAGTATGCCTATGCGAAGAAGGGAAATGGACAAAAACTGAAAGTCCTTACAACTCTATTCTTAACTTTTGAATTATTTATTTTTTTCTGAAGACGAACAAAGCGTTACTGCTTTTCCAAGATACTTTGGGTTATCAAGATTTTGAACGATAAAGTCAGCTACACTTAACCTTGAAATATTCGTAGTTTGCACTCTTCCACTTTCCATCACCAAGTAATTCTTTTGGTTCATCATTTCATCAGTCAAGCCCACTGGCCTCACAATAGTATAAGGAAGAGAACTCTCCCTCACGTAGTTTTCCTGAGCTTCATGATCTGAAATATGTCCTTTTAAAATGGTATTCACAAATGTTCTGCTAAAAAAGCCTAGATGGCCCAAACTTTCATTAGCCCCTGCAGAGCTCACCACCCAAATTCGGGGATTTGCATTGGTTTGCGAAAGACACTTCACAACATTTTTCGTAACATCTCCGCGAACCGTAGAACACTTTAACGAATCCGCTCCCACGGCTATAATTACCGCATCGAAGCGTTGGTTACCGAACAGATTTTGCAAATTGGAAATATCTATTCCATCACCCCGAATTACCCTAACCCCAGTTTGCGGTCGAGGTAATTTCTCTGGGGACCGAACAAACGCCGTTACTTGATGGCCCTCGTTCAAAATTAATCTTACGAGATGACGACCTGTTCTTCCAGTAGCTCCCAACACTAATATTTCCATATTCAATTCTAATTTGCTACACGTGGCGCATCGTGTAAATCATTGAAAAAGGTAAGAAAAATAGAATTAGATTATTGCTCTTTTAAAAGTATTTTTAACTTTTTCCCTTTCAAATTTCTTCAATTATCGATGTGCCTTTTGAAAAGTCTCCAGACGTCCACTCCCAAGTTTCATGAAGCCTTATTTTATTATTTTCAATAATTTCGGGTACAGAAGTACATTTACCCGTTCTTAGATTTCCATGGATGTCTATTTGGTGATAACACATGGTTATTACACCGTCTTTATCGACCAAACCCAAAAGATGGCCTTTCGCAATCTCTCCGCCCCCATAGTTTGCGGAAACCATTTGCCCCTCTTGCTTATATTTAAAAATAGTTTCCTGCGAAGTTTGTCCGTTTTCCGTGTTTGCAACAGGTTTAAAAGCTTTGTTATCGTAATTTATGCGCATTGCATTATTTTGATAATTTTTCCAATATTTTATCTTCTACCTCTTCACTATCCCATTTATCTTCAATATTCTCCATTTCCATCACCTCATCCATTATCTTTCGTTGGAAATCCCCCATTTCGAGGGCTTCTTTGTATGGGTCGTTAGAAAAAGTGACACGGCTGTAGAGTGGAATCCACTTTTCAGGGTATTTATTATGAAAATGTTTTTCTATCTTCTTCCGAAGTAAAAAAGAATCATCAGCTGTTTTAGAACTCATTTCCATAAAATTGCGGTAACTAAGTTCGGCTATGGCATCAGTGTTGGGTTTACGGCTCGTTTCATATTCAGCAAAAATTGTTTTCCAATCGTCGCCATGCTTCTCCATTAAATCGTTCAAAACTGTAATATCCTCAAACCCGGCATTCATTCCTTGTCCGTAAAAAGGAACAATAGCGTGGGCGGCATCCCCTATTAATGCAACCTTGTCCCAGTACGTCCAAGGTTCACATTTTATGGTCACCAGAGAACTGGTTGGGTTTTTAAAGAAATCCCGAATTAAATTAGGGATGTCCTCTTTTACATCTTCAAAGTGGGTAGAAAAAAAGTTTTCAACCTTTGTTTCGGTGTCAAGACTTTCAAAAGAAACCTCTCCTTCTATAGGCATGAAAAGTGTACAGGTAAAACTTCCGTCCAAATTGGGTAACGCAATAAACATAAACTCCCCTCTGGGCCAGATGTGTAGGGAATTTTTATTCAGTTTATGACTCCCATCTTTATTGGCAGGAATGCTTAACTCTTTATAACCCGTTTTTAAAAAATGCTGACTGTAATTAAACATACTTCGTCGTTGCATTTTGTGCCGTATCCTAGAAAAAGCACCATCAGCACCAAAAACCATATCATATTTATGCGGTGTCCAATCCTCGTCTTCCGCATCACCCGTATAAATAATGGCTTCCGGAAGGGAAACGTCCCACACTTTGGAATTAAATATGAAATTCACCCCAGCGTTTTCGGCTAAGTCAATCATTTTTTTATTCAAAATCCCTCTTGAAATGGAATAAATTGCCTCCCCTTCATTCCCGTAATACTGAAAATACATGGGTTTATCCGGGGTATGAATGGCTCTTTTATCCATCGGGATAGCAATCTGCCTAACGGGTTCTGCCATGCCTATAGTCTCCAACGCCTTCCAGCCGCGGTTGGACATAGCCAAGTTTATTGAACGACCCGAAAACTCGGTAGTCCTAATATCTGGGCGCCTATCATAAACATCCACTTGGTGTCCTTTTCTTCGTAAATAAATGGCTAATAAACTTCCTACGAGACCGCTGCCGGTAATCGCAATTTTCTTAGGCGTTTGCATGAAATCTTGAAATATAAAAAGACCCGCTTATGCGGGATACCCTACAAAGTTAACAAATTATATGGTTTTATTAACGAATCTTAATCATATAGCCCCCTTAGCGATTATTATATTTGAGTGAGAAGGAAATTTTAATACAAACTTTTGGTGTTAAGGAATTCAATTCTATTACGACCGAAAGTTGAAACATCTTAATTTAAAAATTAAAAAGAAAAAATTCTATGAAATCAAATCAACCGTTATTGGAAAGTTATCAACTGGGAGACATTACCATACAAAACCGAGTGATTATGGCTCCTATGACACGTTCTAGGGCTGATAACAAAGAAAATGCCCCAACGGACATCCATGCTAAGTATTATCAACAAAGAGCAAGTGCAGGTTTAATTATTTCTGAAGGAACTCAAGTTTCCAAAGAGGGCGTTGGCTATATTAACACTCCTGGAATACATTCTGAAGCACAAGTTGAAGGATGGAAAAAAGTGACTGAAGCCGTTCATGAAAAAGACGGTAAAATCTTTGCCCAGCTTTGGCATGTAGGAAGAATGTCCCATCCTTATTTTCACGATGGCGATTTGCCTTTAGCGCCAAGTGCTGTAAATCCGAAAGAAAAAGTATATACCCCTGACGGATTTGAAGAAACGGTAACGCCGAAGGAAATGACAGTTAGCGACATAAAGAGAACCATCGCCGATTTTAAACAAGCTGCAAAGAACGCTAAAGCTGCTGGTTTTGATGGAGTAGAAATCCATTCTTCAAACGGGTACTTATTTCATCAGTTCTTTAACAATAGTTCTAACAAGAGAACTGATGATTACGGTGGCAGTATTTTGAACAAAACGCGGTTCTTTTTTGAGGTATTGGATGAAGTGAAAGAGATATTCCCAGAAAACAAAATCGGAGTTCGTCTAAATCCGTCTTTGCATGGTGCTTTCGGAATGGAAGCAGACGAGGAAACCATTCCAACATTCGACCATATCATAAAGAAATTGAACGATTACAATTTAGCATATTTACACTTGTCGGAACCCTTCACCGATGTCTCTGATGTCCCTTTTTTAGTGAGCGATATTGCATTGCATTACAGACCTTTGTACAATGGTACGCTAATGATTAATACAAACTTCAATCAAGAAAGAGGAAATAAGGTTATTGAAGAAGGAAATGCCGATTTGGTATCGTTTGGCAAACCCTTTATATCCAATCCTGATTTACCTGAACGATTTGCTTTGAACGCACCAATTGCAGAGTGGGATGAAGCCACTTTCTATGTTCCAGGAGAAAAAGGATATACCGATTATCCAACGTATAAAGAAACCTTAAAAAACGCTGATAATTAATGTCTTAAAAAATTATTCCGTATATTAATGGAACTTTAAAACATTAGTTATGAGCGAAAAATTGGATAGAATGCGAAAAATTCTTTCAAAATTGGAAGATATTAAGAATACACAGGAAAGTAGCATCGACAAGATTAACCACGTTATTACCGACCTTTTTCAGCATCCAGATGCTAAACTAGAAAAAGTAATGGAAGACGCCCATCAAAGGGCATCAGATAACGTGGATATGGTTCGCGAGGCTATTAATGAATATGAAGAGCGGGTTAAAAAACTCACTCCAGAGTAAGAATGCGTTCTCTTTAAAGAAACATAGATATCTAATTACCAAAAGGCAGGCTGTTGTAAGCTTGCCTTTTTACTTTTATTTAACACACTTTCAAAATCCAAATCCGTAATCGTGGCGTATATATTAAAAATACTAAAATATCGCTCCAAGCGTCTATATATATTCAACGAACCCTCACTAAATAAGTGAGGGTTTTTATTTTCCACTCTATTCTCAAATTTCAGTTTGTATTTCTTCTAAGTTTCGAATTGAAATGATGTTCATTTAAAAACTTCTGAATATCAATTTTTTATATTAAATTGTATCTAACAACCCCACTGAATTTTCAGTGCTTAAAAAATTTAATTATGAGAGATTTAATCTGGTTAATTATTGTGATTCTAATTATTGGATGGTTAGTTGGCTATTTTGGCTTTGGAGAAGCCGTTGGAAGTTTAATCCATATCTTACTGGTATTAGCCATTATAGGTATTCTTTACAGACTTGCAACTGGACGACGACCATAATTTTTTAAAAAAAAATTACTTTTCCGTAATCCAAAAGCAAAATACGGCCGTATATAAAGTAATCATTACATAGTAGTAGGTATTAGTTTAGGGAAAAAGCCTCTCGTTTTTATATCGGGAGGCTTTTTATTTGCTGCTATTCTTTCCTCACCTAAAAACACGGCCCACATATTACTGTTCTTGTATTCATGTGCGCTTCCTTTCCAAACATATTTCTCTAACCAAACAGAAATCTCTTTTTTAAAAGTCTACCAGAGTCTATAAAACTTGTAAAAAAGAAGTTTTAATTAAAACTGGACCCTGATTTTATAGTTAATCGGATGTATTAAAGTTTATGAATTAGACGTACAGGGAGACGAACATAAAATAGAATTCACCATGGAAAACTGGTGGATTAGCGATTTTAAAGTTTTTTACAGGCAAGAAAAAGCCACACTTTATAATTATAATAACAAAAGACACCAAACTACTAAAAATAACTAAATAGAAAATCAAAAAATTGTTTACACAGTCAGCTATATTGGACCGTTTACCAAAATAAAACTTACAAATGCTTTTATATAGATGCAATACTGTATTTTGGGAGCTTTAGGTAAAGAAAGCTCTGAGCGCTATTTAGTCGTTTAAAAGGTTATACAAATATTGCGCAAAGATTTCCAAAATATCTTATGGTAGCTTATTTAGGAAAAAGAAGAAAGTCTGAAAAATCGATTTAAAAAAATCACTTAGAGGGAAGTTTTTAAAAATCTCCAATTCACAAAAATTAAAGTTGTATCAATCCTTCTGCTAAACATAGCGTAATTAAGTGAGTAGAATTTTTACATCCAGCTTTTTTAAGGATATTTTTTTTATGAGTATGAACTGTATGCTCGGATATATTTAAATGTTTTGCTATATCCGAAACTCTGCTTCCCAAAGCAATTTCTCTTACAACCTGTAATTCTCTATTCGTTAATAGTCCTGTTATTTTGCCCACTTGTTCCGAGCATTCGGCAGTAAAAGCATCCGCATCGATATTTACATTAAAAAACGATTGCCCCCCATTAATGTGTATAAACGATAAATCGTTGGCTGCCTTAATTGAGAATGGAGTAATATCGCTGTGAATCCCAAGAACATGTACAAAACAACCTTCACTACTCAAAGATAGCGGCGTGGCTTGATGTAGCATTATCCGTTCACTATTTGTGGTATGCTTCATTTTATAAGTGTACATAATTTTATAATCTTGCATTTCGGTTGGCTTCAAATAATGCATATAAAAACTCTGTATGATTTGTTCCTTCTTATAAACTAGGTCAATATCCGACGATGATACAAAAGAAAGCAAATGCTCCATAGTCAATGTGGAAGGCTCCAATCCCGTAAATTCTTTCACACTATCAGAAATGTATTCTATTTCCATTGTATGGAAATTCACAATATAATAATAAGATTTTCCTGGAGCGACCAGCTTAATCATTTTTTTCAAATATTCTGGAATAGTTAATCTATTAGAGCTTTTCACCTTTGAAGTGTAATTAGCCCGCCAATAATTTGAAATCTTTTTAAAATCACTCACTTTTAAATTATTAAGAATTTTACTATTCTAATATATAAAAAATACCCATAAAAGGGTATTGTGATAAAAATTAGAAGAACCTAAGTTTGTGCACAATAAATTAGCTGTTTTTGTTAAAATCATAAAGGAAGTAACACACAATTAACGAAATGCTTTTACATTAAAACAGATTTTTTTATAAATCTTTTTTTACAAACTAAACAACCTAAAAAAATGAAAAGAAAAATTACAATTCTAACTTTCATTGCTGTGCTAATCTTTTCTGTGACGCCAGCAAGATCAAATGAAGTTTACTATGGAAAGAAAAAAATTCAAGTAAGCGCTTCGGAATCGGACGCTGAAATTATTGTAAATGGAAAAACTGTCGGAAAAGGATCGGCAGAAGTATTAGTCCAAAAAGACGACTGTGTTACTGTTTTAGTAAAAAAAATAGGGTATCTGGTAGAGCAAATTGAGTTTTGTAACCAAAAGGGAATGGCTGCCCCTCCAAAGTCACACCACTTCGAAATGCATAACGATGATGCTTTTGATGCTTCCGTACAAACAGACATTGCTAATGTTGATATTGAAATTAAAGTAGACGACATGGATAAAGACAAAGCGTGGAAACTAATCAATCAGATTGTTTTAAATTATATTGATGTAATCGAAATGACCGACAAAGAGACTGGTTATTTAAGAACTGCTTGGTCTTTACAAACTTTCAAACAAAACACCATTAGAACACGAATGATTGTAAAAGAATCTTCTACTAGCCCTTTAGTTTATAAAGTTAAGCTTGTGAGTGAAGAGTCTGGTGAACCACTTACTAGCGTTAAAAATGACCATCTCTTTAAAGAATGGGATCGCGTGCTTAGAAGTTATGACCATACAATTTCTGAGTTTCAAGCTAGAATAAAATAATTATCCCTGCCAATTAGAGAAATCAATTCAGTTTTAGCTGAAAATTAAACGCTTCTTTTATAGAAAAAGAAGCGTTTTTATTTCTCAAAAATTGACACTATAACATACATCTTCATCAAGGGATCACTCATTAAAAAAAATGTCTATTTTTATAAAAAATTAAAACCCAAATGAAACATATAACCTTATTCTTCACAATATTTATTTTTATCATTAGCTGTAAAAAAGAAAAAGAGCAAACTACCGATTTAAATCCTCTGGAGAAAGTTGCTCACGCCCATGGTTTTAAAAAGTGGAACAAGGTAGAAACGATAAAGTTTACTTTTAACGTTGATAGGGACACCACCCATTTTGAAAGAAGCTGGGAGTGGAATCCTAAAAAAAATGAAGTAACCGCCATTAAAGATGGGGAATCTTTAACCTTTAACAGAAGTCAGATTTTAAGTGACGAAGAATTGATTGCCGATAAAAACTTCATTAATGATGTGTATTGGCTTTTGGCTCCATATAAATTAGTTTGGGATACAGGTTTGGAATATGATGAACCGACAATGGCAAAAGCCCCCATCAGCAACGATTCTTTACAAAAGCTAACTATAACCTATAACAGCCAAGGTGGCTATACTCCTGGTGATGCATATGACTTTTATCTAGATGAAAACCACGAAATAAAAGAATGGGTGTACCGCGAAGATAATAGTTCGTCTAATTGTATGATAACTACTTGGGAAGATTACCGTGATTATGAAGGCTTAAAAATTGCTACCATGCACCAAAATGAAAACGGTGTTTTTAAGTTGTATTTCACTAATATTGATGTAACGCTAACTAAAAATTAATCATTTTTCTTTCTTAAATAGTAACTGGTAAAAAAAACAATGATTGCCGCTACAAGCAGCGCAGTAAAACTAAGCCTTAACGAAGATAAATCTGCTAAAAATCCAAGTATTACCGGTCCAGTTAAAAACCCGACAAAGCTTATCCCTGCAATAAACGAGATGCCTTTAGCGGGCTCCACTCCATCCACTTTTCCGGCTAACCTAAATAATTCGGGAATGATTACAGAAAAACCTAATCCCACCAAACCAAAACCAAGAAGTGCCAAAAAAGTATTGGCAGTAAGAATTAACAAATAGCCAACAACCCCTATTCCCACTCCTACATTTATAATCTTTAATGCTCCGTATTTATCGCTTGCAAAATCCCCAAAAAAACGACCGCACGTCATCGTCGCAGAGAATAATGTGTACCCTAATCCTATAAGAAAAGTTGATGATGTAAGCGTAACATTTTTCAGGTACAAACTACTCCAATCTGCAATGGCTCCTTCGCTTGCTAAAATTAAAAATCCAATTACGCAAAGTCCAAAGAGCGGCTTTAAATAGGCTAAATCCATGCCTCCTCCACTGGAAACCGTGCCTTTTACACTTTTGTAAAACTTAAATAGTAGCAGGTTAGTAATTACTACAAAAATTATAACGCAAAGCATATGCACCCAAGGAGTTTCAATAAACAGCTTTAAGAGGCTTCCAACGCCTGCGCCTATAACACCCCCCAAGCTAAAAAAGCCATGTGTGGCAGACATAATAGTTATATTATCTTCCCGTTCAACTTCAGAAACCAACGTATTCATTACAATATCCGTCAAACCGGAACTTGCTCCTACTATGAATAAAGAAACTGCCAAAAGTAAATATGAAGGAGCTAAAAATGGCAGCAAGAATAAAACAGCGTATAAAACAATTCCAAGAAAGGTAGAATGTCCTACTCCTAGTTTTTTGATAACCAAAGGCGCTATGGGAATGAAAACCAATGTCCCTAAAGCGAAGAAAAACAATGCTATTCCCAATTGACCTTCTGTTATTTCCAATTTAGATTTTATAGTTGGAATATAAATAGCCCACGTCCCAAAAAGTATGTTTAGAGAAGCGAAAACCCAAGCAGGAGCAAAATACTTTTTATTGGTTAGGATTAATTTTAATGCATTCATTTTTATGGATAACTTTACTTACAGGAAGAAGCTTGTAATTTGTAAGAAAACAAATATTTCAACGTCTAACTATTGAAGTTAAAATTAAAAAAATATCTATGAAAACAACACTTTATAAATCAGATACAAGGGGGCATGCCGATCATGGTTGGTTAAACGCCTATCACAGTTTTAGTTTTGCCAATTATTTTGACCCACAGCGTATAAATTTTGGTGTTTTGCGTGTATTAAACGACGACACAATTGCACCGGGCAGAGGTTTTGGTAAGCACCCACACGACAACATGGAGATTATCACTATTCCGTTATCTGGCGATTTGGAGCACGAAGACAGTATGGGCAATAAAAAAGTGATAAAAGAGGGCGACGTGCAATCTATGTCTGCCGGAACGGGTGTTGTTCATAGCGAATACAACGCAAACCAAGATAAGGAAGTAAAACTGCTTCAAATTTGGTTGATGCCAAAAAAACGAAATATCACTCCGACTTACGACCAAATAAGTCTAGAGTTGAAAGACAGAAAGAACAAATTTCAGCAAATTGTATCTCCAAACCCAGATGATGCTGGGGTGACCATCAATCAAGATGCTTGGTTCAACATTACGGAAATGGATGCAGGAAAAGGGTTGAACTACACATTACATAATCCAAAAAATGGGGTGTACGCATTTCTTTTGGAAGGTAATGTTTCCATAAACGATGAAACTCTTGAAAAGAGAGACGCCCTTGGCATTAGAGAAGCGGAGGAACTAAAAATAAACGCAACAGCCGACAGTAAATTATTGCTGATGGAGATTCCTATGGCGTAGTGTGATAGACTTTTAAATTCTTACGGCTTAAATTTTGAATAGAGCTTCATTCAGTTGTAAATGACTCAAAAGGATTTTGCTGCTGGATGAAGCTATTTTTTTACGTTTAGTTTTTACGAAGACAGCATGTTTTACAATCATCGATTTCTTCGGCACCTTTCACTGCAGTACTTTACATGCTCCCAGTCTCGCTCCCATTTATTACGCCACGTAAAAGGCCTACCACAAACTAAACAAATCTTGGAAGGTTTTTCTTTGTTGGCCATGGGTAAAATAATTTTTCAAATGTTTTATACGGCCTCTTCCGCTAAAAACTGAACTTCATATAGATTTCTATAGTAACCATCAGGTTTTTTCAGAAGCTCTTCATGCGTCCCGGATTCTACAATGTTCCCAGCTTCCATCACCAGAATTTTATCGGCTTTTTTAATGGTTGCCAAGCGGTGTGCAATGACAATTGAAGTGCGCCCTTTGGTAATTTTATCGGTAGCTTTTTGAATGAGTTTTTCTGAATGTCCGTCCACCGAAGAAGTTGCTTCATCTAAAATTAAAATACTCGGATTACTTACGTAAGCCCGTAAAAACGCAATTAGTTGCCTTTGACCACTGGAAAGCATGCTTCCACGTTCTTTTACGTTATAGTGATAACCGCCTGGAAGGCTCGTAATAAATTTATGAATTCCGATATCTTTTGCAGCTTGCACTACATCTTCCTCTCTTATGGAATTATCATTTAAGGTGATATTATTTAATATAGTATCCGCAAATAAGAATACATCTTGAAGTACAATGGCAATTTGTGAACGTAATGATTTTATGGTGAATTCAGAAATATTTGTGCCATCCGCCAAAATCTCCCCGGAGTTAATATCGTAAAAACGATTCAGCAAATTAATTATAGTTGATTTACCCGCGCCTGTAGCTCCAACAATTGCAATGGTTTCCCCCGGTTTTGCATCAAAGGAAATACCGTGAAGCACTTCTTCATCTGGAACATACCCAAAACGAACATTCTTAAACGAAATTTCACCTTTTAAATTATTAGCCTTTAAGGTTCCTTTGTTTTCAATTTTACTATCCGTGTCAAGAATATCAAAAACACGGTTGGCAGCAACCATACCCATTTGAAGGGTGTTAAATTTATCGGCGATTTGTCTTAGAGGTCTAAAAATCATGGAAGAGAGCATGATAAACATAAATATATTACCTAAATCTTCCGCTCCATCCATAACGGCACGTAAGCCTCCAAACCAAACAATTAAACCTGTTGTGATAGAAGACATTAATTCTACTACCGCAATAAAAATGGAGTTGTACCAAACGGTGTTTACCCAAGCTTTTTTATGTTTATCGTTTATTTCTTTAAATTGTTGATATTCTTCATTTTCACGAACAAAAAGCTGTACGATTTTCATTCCCGACAAGCGTTCCTGCACGAAAGAATTTAAATTGGAAACTTCTCTACGTACCTCCACAAAAGCTTTTTTCATAGCCTTCTGAAACAAACGGGTAGCATAAAGCATTAAAGGTAGCACCGCAAAAATAATGAGCGAAAGTTTCCAATCGAAATAGATCATTACCCCTGCCACCACAATCATTTTTAGCAAGTCGCTCACAATCATGAACAGCCCATCGCTAAAAATAGCCGCGATACGTTCAATATCGCTAACCGCCCTAGTAACCAACACTCCCACGGAAGAGCTATCAAAATACTTCATTCTAAAACGAAGCATGTGCTTAAAAAGTTTTACCCGGATATCTTCAATAACCGATTGTCCGAGCCAATTCGCGTAATAGATAAAAGAAAGCTGACTGATTACTTCTAAAAAAAGCACAATTGTCATGTACACTACAAATATCAGCAATCCATGACTATCTTTATTCAAAATGTAATCATCAACAGTATATTTCAATAAAATAGGCCTTACAGAAGAAAAGACCGAAAGCATAATAGCGGCAATTGCCACACCAATAAAAGTGAGTCGGTATGGTTTGGTGTATTTCATCAATCGGGTAAAAAGCCCGAGATCGAATGTATTTCCTGTTTTATCTTTACTCATTAATTTTAAATATTCTTTCTGGATACAAAACTTCCGTTAAATAGAGTCCGTGAGCGGGAACCGATGCTCCTGCGTTGCTCCTATTTTTACTTTCAATAATTTTTTTAACGTCCTCCATAGTACGTTTTCCCATTCCTACATCAAGTAAAGTCCCTACCACGGCGCGAACCATATTACGAAGAAATCTATCGGCCGTAATATGAAACACCAACAAGTCGTTTTGACGAACCCAAACGGCCTTCCTAACATCACAAATATAAGTTTTTACATCGGTGTTTGACTTTGAAAAACATTGAAAATCCTTATACTTCAATAATAAATCAGCCGCTTCATTCATGGCGTCTAAATCTAGTTCTGCCCTTAAATTATAGGCATAATCCGTGTAAAAAGGATTTTTCTGAGAAACCACCCAATACTCATAGCTGCGTTGGACAGCGTCGAAACGTGCATGCGCATCATCTTGAACTCTCTGAATGTTCTGTATGGAAATATCAGTAGGCAAATAACTATTCAATTTATAATGAAGCTCTTCCTCATCAACAATAGATTCCACATCGAAATGCGCATACATTTGTTTGGCGTGTACCCCAGCGTCTGTTCTTCCCGCGCCTACAATTTGTATTTCGCTTCGTAACAATGTAGAAAGCGCATTTTCTAACACTTCCTGAACCGAAATAGCATTGGGTTGGTATTGCCAGCCGTGATAATGCTTACCATTGTATGAAAGTTCTAAAAAATATCTCAAAACCTAAGTAATGTTGTTTTTTAACCAAGAAACAAAGATACCATTATTTTGCACCAACTGAATGCAGAAAGTGCTGAGGAATCAAAAACTAATGTTCCTATCATTTAAAGACATTTTTTTATTGCTGATATGATTTCTCTAATTGAAATGATACCTTTACCCTGAAGAATGAAATTTATGCGTAAAATCCTATTGTTATCGGACACACATAGTTACTTGGATGAGAAAATCCTTAAATATGTAAATCAAGCTGATGAAGTATGGCACGCGGGCGATATTGGAGATTCTAAAGTTACGGATACCATACAAAAATACAAACCATTAAAGGGGGTATTTGGAAATATAGACAACGATAAAATAAGATTGGAATTTCCAGAGAACAACCGTTTTACATGTGAAAATGTGGATGTTTGGATTACTCACATTGGTGGTTATCCTAATCGTTACGATAAAAGAATTCGAGAAGAAATAAAAAAGAATCCTCCAAAATTATTCATCAGTGGCCATTCCCATATTTTAAAAGTAATGTGGGATAAAAAACTAAATCTACTACATATGAATCCTGGAGCAGCCGGAAAACATGGATTCCATAAAGTGAGAACCATGTTGCGGTTTGTAATTGATGGCGAACAAATAAAAAATCTTGAAATTATAGAGTTGGAAAAAAGAGTTTAACTTTCCTAAGAAACTGAATATTAAAAACCTTAATCATGAATACATCCATTAAAAAACTTCCTTTAATTGTTTTAGCAATAACCATATTTTCTTCCAGCTGTACTTCTTTGAATACAACTAACGGAAGTTCTCAAAACAGCAGTGTTGTTTTAAACACGGTTCAGTCCGTTTTGAAAAACGGTACACAAGATGCCTTTGCTGTTTTTGGCGATACCGAAGCATTTATGACCAACGCTCTTATTGATGCCGCCATGCCCAAGGAGTTAAAAGACATCAATCGAAAACTAGAATCCTACGGACTATCAAGCGTTGTAGAAAAAGAAAAAGCGCTTATCAGCGAAGTAGCAGAAGCTTCCATAACGGCCGCAAAGCCTATTGTTACGAAAGCCATAAATAAGATGACTCCACAAGATGCCATAGCCATACTTTCTGGAGGAAAAGGAGCAGCCACGCAATACCTTAAGGACAAAACCTATACCGATCTTACTAAAGCCATCAATCCGGTTGTAACTTCAAAAACCGAAAGTCTTGGAATAAACAGTTTGCTGGACAATGCTCTTGGCGGGAACAACAGTTCTTTAAATGAAATTGTTGGGGTGGTTTTAGGCACCGGTAGTTCTGCAAACGGCACAGTACAGTTAAACGATGCGATAACCAAACAATTAACCGATGGTCTATTCAACATTGTGGAAGACGCAGAAAATGATGCCCGCTCCAACCCAACAACGATTCTAAATTCTATATTAACGAATTAAGCCTCGCCCGTCGGCCCGAAGTTCAACGGCATAGGTGGCTGTTCGTAATCTTTTATTTCGCCATGTGCCTGCTCAAAGCGATGCACATTATCGCCCAATGCCTTTAAAAACCTTTTGGCATGTTGTGGGGTTAAAATAATCCTGCTTTTAACTTTAGCCTTCGGCCTGCCCGGCATAATGCTCACGAAGTCTACCACAAATTCTGAAACGGAGTGGTTGATAATCGCTAAGTTAGCATACGTCCCTTCTGCTGTAGCATCGTCCAGTTCTATATTGATTTGATTTTTGTTTTTATCGTTTTGATCACTCATAGTATGTGTTTGAAAGTTTATAAAATTTAAAGCAGTATTGACTTTGAATAATTTTCTTTAGACTTGGGTAAAAATAGTATTTTAAAAAAGAAAACCCCAAAGGAAATCCTTTGGGGTTTGAATATCTATATTAAAAGACATTAAAAGTTAACGTGCTGCTGTTGTTTGCTAGCCATAATCTCATTGTACTCTTCTTTAGATCCTACAATAATATCATCATAGTCTCTCATACCAGTACCAGCTGGGATTTTGTGCCCAACAATTACGTTTTCTTTCAATCCTTCAAGATCATCTACCTTACCGCTTACCGCAGCTTCGTTCAGTACTTTTGTAGTTTCCTGGAACGATGCAGCCGAAATAAACGACTTGGTTTGTAATGATGCTCTTGTAATACCTTGCAATATTGGTGTAGCTACTGCAGGAACTGCATCTCTAGCCACTACAAGTTCTTTGTCATTTCTTCTCAAGATAGAGTTCTCATCTCTCAACTCACGTGGAGAGATAATCTGTCCAGCCTTAAGTGTTTCAGAGTCTCCTGCATCCTCGATAACTTTCATTCCAAAGATTCTATCATTTTCTTCAATGAAGTCATCTTTATGAACTAATTGTTGCTCTAAGAATGTAGTATCACCAGAATCTTGGATATTAACTTTACGCATCATTTGACGTACTACTACCTCAAAGTGCTTATCATTAATTTTCACCCCTTGTAAACGATATACTTCCTGTACTTCATTTACTAGGTACTGCTGAACCGCAGAAGGCCCCTTAATTCTTAAGATATCTTCCGGAGTTATAGAACCGTCTGAAAGTGGCATACCGGCACGAACGTAATCGTTCTCCTGAACAAGAATTTGGTTGGATAACTTCACCAAATACTTTTTGATATCCCCTAACTTAGATTCTACAATAATCTCACGGTTACCTCTTTTAATTTTTCCAAAAGAAACAACACCATCAATTTCAGAAACTACTGCTGGGTTGGAAGGGTTACGTGCTTCGAAAAGCTCAGTAACTCTTGGTAAACCACCGGTAATATCCCCTGCTTTAGAAGATCTTCTTGGTATTTTAACAAGGATTTTTCCTTCTTCAATTTTCTCATCATTATCTACCATAATGTGAGCTCCAACAGGTAAGTTATAAGAACGTAATGTCTCCCCTTTACTGTTTTTAATCAACAATGTTGGGATAAGTTTCTTGTTTCTAGATTCAGAAATTACTTTTTCTTGGAAACCGGTTTGTTCATCGATTTCAACTTGGTAAGTAACCCCTTGATCAATATTCTCGTAAGCAATTTTACCAGAGAATTCAGAAACAATTACCGCGTTATATGGATCCCACTGACAAATAATCGTACCTTTTTCAACTTTAGCTCCATCTTTTACAAAGATTTGAGAACCGTAAGGAACGTTATTGGTTGCCAATGTGATATTGGTTTTCTCATCGATAAATTTAACCTCGGCAGTTCTAGAAATTACAATATCAACCTCTTTTCCTTCAGCATCGGTTCCTTTAACTGTTTTAAGGTCTTCAATTTCAACCTTACTGTTAAATTTAGCAATGATTTTATTTTCTTCTGAAATGTTACCTGCAATACCTCCCACGTGGAATGTACGAAGCGTAAGCTGTGTACCAGGCTCTCCAATAGACTGTGCAGCAACAACTCCAACAGCCTCTCCTTTTTGAACCATTTTACCAGTGGCTAGGTTTCTACCGTAACACTTAGCACAAATTCCTTGTTTCGCCTCACAAGTAAGCGGTGAACGAACTTCCATTCTTTCTACTGGCGAAGCTTCAATTTTCTTAACGATTTCTTCTGAAACCTCTTCTCCTGCTCCAACTAAAAGCTCTTCAGTAAGTGGATCGTACACATCATGTAGAGATACACGTCCTAAAATACGCTCTCCAAGTGACTCAACGATTTCGTCATTTTTCTTTAAGGCTTCCACTTCTACACCACGCAGTGTTCCACAGTCTTCTGTGTTTACAATAACGTCTTGAGAAACGTCCACCAAACGACGTGTTAAGTAACCCGCATCCGCAGTTTTTAATGCCGTATCCGCAAGTCCTTTACGTGCACCGTGCGTAGAGATAAAGTACTCAAGAATTGAAAGACCTTCTTTAAAGTTAGAAAGAATTGGGTTCTCGATAATCTCTCCACCACCAGCAGTAGATTTTTTCGGTTTCGCCATCAATCCACGCATACCGGTAAGCTGACGAATCTGCTCTTTAGATCCCCTCGCTCCTGAATCAAGCATCATGAACACCGAGTTAAATCCTTGGTTATCTTCACGAATACGCTTCATTGCAAGTTCGGTTAGCATAGCATTGGTAGAAGTCCAAACGTCAATCACCTGATTGTAACGCTCGTTATTGGTAATAAGACCCATGTTATAGTTGGCCATAATTCCATCTACCTGCTCGTTTGCTTCCGCAATCATTGGGTGTTTTTCTTCAGGAATAATAATATCACCTAAACTGAAAGACAATCCACCTTTAAAGGCGAAGTTATACCCCATGCTCTTGATTTTATCCAAGAAATCTGCCGTAGTTGGCACATCGGTTGCCTTTAAGATTTTTCCAATAATATCACGAAGCGACTTTTTAGTCAATACTTCATTAATGTAACCTGCTTTTTCTGGAACCACTTGGTTGAAAAGAATTCTACCAACAGTAGTTTCGATAATTTGCGGTACTAACTCACCTTCTTCATTGAAGTCTTTCGCACGAACTTTAACAATAGCATTCAAATCAACTTTTTTCTCGTTGAAAGCAATGGTTACTTCATCCGCAGAATAGAAAGTCAATCCTTCTCCTTTAATCTTATGGTCTTCTGTAGATTTTCTAGCTTTGGTCATATAGTAAAGACCAAGCACCATATCTTGAGAAGGTACCGTAATTGGTGAACCGTTAGCGGGGTTCAAAATATTGTGAGAAGCCAACATTAACATTTGTGCTTCCAAAATAGCTTCTGGACCTAGTGGCAAGTGAACCGCCATTTGATCCCCATCGAAATCCGCGTTAAATGCCGTACAAACCAGTGGGTGCAATTGAATTGCTTTTCCCTCGATAAGCTTAGGCTGGAACGCTTGGATACCCAAACGGTGAAGCGTAGGAGCACGGTTAAGTAGTACTGGGTGTCCTTTAAGAACATTTTCCAAAATATCCCAAACTACAGGCTCTCTTTTATCTATAATTTTCTTAGCAGATTTTACTGTTTTTACAATTCCTCTTTCAATTAATTTTCTAATTACAAAAGGCTTGTACAGCTCAGCTGCCATATTTTTAGGAAGACCACACTCATACAGTTTCATTTCTGGTCCAACAACAATTACCGAACGTGCTGAATAATCCACACGCTTACCTAGAAGGTTTTGACGGAAACGTCCTTGTTTACCTTTTAATGAATCTGAAAGTGACTTAAGTGGTCTATTTGATTCTGTTTTAACCGCAGATGACTTGCGAGTGTTGTCGAACAAAGAATCTACAGATTCCTGAAGCATACGCTTCTCGTTACGCAAGATTACTTCTGGCGCTTTGATTTCCATCAAACGCTTCAAACGGTTGTTTCTGATAATTACACGACGGTAAAGATCATTTAAATCTGAAGTCGCGAAACGACCTCCATCCAATGGAACCAACGGACGCAATTCTGGTGGAATCACCGGAATCACTTTCATGATCATCCATTCTGGATTGTTTTCTCTATTCTTTTGAGACTCACGAAGCGCTTCTACTACTTGAAGACGCTTAAGTGCTTCTGTTTTACGTTGTTTAGACGTTTCAGTATTCGCTTTGTGACGTAACTCGTAAGATAGTTCGTTAAGATCGATTCTTGATAAAAGCTCGATCAAACATTCAGCTCCCATTTTAGCGATAAACTTATTTGGATCTGTATCTTCCAAATATTGGTTTTCAGCAGGAATGGATTCAAGAATGTTTAAGTATTCCTCTTCCGTAAGGAAATCCATTTTTTGTACAGGATCTCCATCGGCGTTTTTAGCATCTCCAGGCTGGATTACCACATAACGCTCGTAATAAATAATCATGTCCAATTTCTTGGATGGCAACCCAAGAAGATATCCAATTTTATTAGGTAAAGAACGGAAATACCAAATATGTGCTACCGGTACCACTAAGTTAATGTGACCTACTCTGTCTCTACGTACCTTTTTCTCGGTAACTTCCACACCACATCGGTCACAAACAATACCTTTATAACGTATTCTTTTGTATTTACCACAAGCACATTCGTAATCCTTTACCGGACCAAAAATACGCTCACAGAAAAGACCGTCACGTTCTGGCTTATGTGTACGGTAGTTGATGGTTTCCGGCTTAAGCACTTCTCCTCTAGATTCTGCCAAAATAGATTCTGGAGAGGCCAAACCGATTGAGATTTTATTAAATCTCTGTTGAACTGTATTCTTATCTTTATTTCTAGCCATAATATATGGTGATAATGAATTAAGTGTAATTTACCCTCGTCGAGGGTTTAATTCTCCAGCTTTTACTGGAAAGAATTAATTTATTTTTCTTTAAAAACCTTTCAGCATTGCTGTAAGATAGTTGATGACTATTATTTTAGTGAAGGCACTCAGCAAAAACCAAGTGCCTCTACTAAAAATATTATTCTTCCAATCTAATGTCTAATCCAAGACCCTTCAATTCATGCATCAATACATTGAACGATTCCGGTAACCCTGGCTCTGGCATCATTTCTCCCTTAACGATAGACTCATAAGTTTTTGCTCTACCGATAACATCATCAGATTTAACAGTCAAAATTTCCCTAAGCGTACTTGATGCTCCATAAGCTTCAAGTGCCCAAACTTCCATCTCACCAAAACGCTGACCACCAAATTGTGCTTTACCTCCTAAAGGCTGTTGCGTAATTAATGAGTATGGTCCAATAGAACGAGCGTGCATCTTATCATCTACCATGTGGCCTAATTTAAGCATGTAAATTACACCCACTGTAGCCGCTTGATCAAAGCGCTCTCCAGTTCCACCATCATAAAGATAAGTGTGACCGAATCTTGGAATTCCTGCTTGGTCTGTAAGTTCATTAATCTGATCTAAAGACGCTCCGTCAAAGATTGGAGTTGCAAACTTCTTACCGATGTTTTTACCAGCCCAACCTAATACGGTTTCGTAAATCTGACCAATGTTCATACGCGATGGTACCCCTAGTGGATTCAATACGATATCTACCGGTGTTCCATCTTCCAAGAATGGCATATCTTCTTGACGAACGATTCTCGCAACGATACCTTTGTTACCGTGACGACCTGCCATTTTATCCCCTACTTTAAGCTTACGTTTTTTAGCGATGTACACTTTAGCAAGTTTCATGATTCCCGCTGGTAATTCATCTCCAACAGAAATTGTAAACTTATCTCTACGCAACGCTCCTTGTAGGTCGTTTAATTTAATTTTATAATTGTGAAGAAGATCATTGATCAACGCATTGGTCTCATCATCTGTAGTCCAAGTTCCGCTCACTAAGTGTGCGAAATCATCAACTGCATTTAACATCTTCTGCGTGTATTTCTTTCCTTTAGGGAATACTTCTTCACCTAAATCGTTAAATACACCTTGAGAAGTTTTTCCATTTACAATAGAGAACAACTTATCTACCAACACATCTTTAAGCGCTGTGAACTTGGTTTCGTATTCAAGTTCAAGCTTAGCGATGTCTTCTTTATCTTTTGCTCTTTTGCGCTTATCTTTAATAGCACGTGAGAACAATTTCTTGTCGATTACCACACCGTTTAATGATGGAGACGCTTTTAAAGAAGCATCTTTTACATCACCGGCTTTGTCACCAAAGATGGCACGAAGTAATTTTTCTTCTGGAGTTGGGTCGGATTCTCCTTTAGGAGTAATCTTACCAATTAAAATATCACCAGGTTTTACTTCTGCACCAATACGAATCATACCGTACTCATCCAAGTCTTTTGTAGCCTCTTCTGAAACGTTTGGTATGTCGTTCGTTAATTCTTCAGCACCTAATTTGGTATCTCTAACTTCTAATGAATACTCATCGATATGAATAGAGGTAAAGATATCTTCTCTTACCACTTTTTCAGAAATCACGATTGCATCCTCGAAGTTATATCCTTTCCAAGGCATGAAGGCCACTTGAAGGTTTCTACCCAAAGCAAGTTCTCCTTGCTGTGTTGCATATCCTTCACAAAGCACCTGTCCTTTTTCAACTTTATCACCTTTTCTTACGATAGGCTTCAAGTTGATAGAAGTTCCTTGGTTTGTTTTTCTGAATTTAACAAGATCGTATGTTTTGAAATCATCATCAAAACTTACCAATCTATCATTTTCAGTTCTGTCGTATTTAATTCTGATCTTAGAAGCATCTACGTAATCCACAACACCATTTCCTTCAGCATTGATCAATACTCTAGAATCAGAAGCTACTTGACGCTCTAGTCCAGTACCTACAATTGGCGATTCTGGTCTTAATAATGGAACTGCCTGACGCATCATGTTTGATCCCATTAATGCACGGTTCGCATCATCATGCTCCAAGAATGGAATTAAAGATGCCGAGATAGAAGCAATTTGGTTAGGTGCAACATCGGTATAGTGAATCTCATCTGGATCTACCACTGGGAAGTCACCTTCCTCACGAGCAATTACTTTTTCAGAATCGATCGTTCCATCGTCTGTTAAAGGAATGTTTGCCTGTGCAATTTTCTTCTCCTCTTCTTCTTCAGCACTTAAATAAAGTATTTCTGAAAGATCTACTTTACCATTATCTACCTTTCTATATGGAGTTTCGATGAATCCCATACCGTTTACTTTGGCGAATACACTCAATGAAGAAATCAAACCAATGTTTGGTCCTTCAGGTGTTTCAATCGGACAAAGACGACCGTAGTGCGTATAGTGAACGTCACGAACCTCGAAACCTGCTCTTTCCCTTGACAAACCACCTGGCCCAAGTGCCGATAGACGACGCTTGTGCGTAATCTCTGCCAACGGATTCGTTTGATCCATAAACTGAGACAACTGGTTGGTACCAAAGAAAGAATTAATTACAGAAGACAATGTTTTTGCATTAATCAAATCGATTGGCGTAAACACCTCGTTATCACGCACATTCATACGCTCACGAATAGTTCTTGCCATACGAGCTAAACCAACACCAAATTGAGAAGACAATTGCTCACCCACAGTTCTAACACGACGGTTAGACAAGTGATCGATATCATCGATCTCTGCTTTAGAGTTAATCAACTCAATAAGATATTTAATAATGGTAATAATATCTTCTTTTGTTAGAACCTGCTTATCCATTGCGATATCCAAGCCTAACTTTTTGTTCATTCTATAACGACCAACTTCACCTAAGTTGTAACGTTGATCAGAAAAGAACAACTTGTCAATAATACCTCTAGCCGTTTCTTCATCTGGCGGCTCAGCATTACGTAATTGACGGTATATGTGTTCTACAGCCTCTTTTTCTGAGTTTGTAGGGTCTTTTTGTAATGTATTATAGATAATAGCATAATCACCGGTTTGGCTATCTTCTTTATGCAACAAGATAGTTTTTACGTCGGTTTCTATAATTTCATCTATATGTTCTTTTTCAAGTATGGTATCCCTATCGAGTACAATTTCATTACGCTCAATGGAAACTACTTCTCCTGTATCTTCATCAACAAAATCTTCATGCCAAGTTTTAAGCACACGTGCCGCTAACTTTCTACCCAACACTTTTTTCAATCCGCTTTTAGACACCTTGATTTCTTCAGCAAGATCGAATATTTCCAAAATATCCTTATCACGCTCAAAACCGATGGCACGGAAAAGTGTAGTAACAGGTAATTTTTTCTTTCTATCGATATAGGCGTACATCACGCTGTTAATATCGGTAGCAAATTCTATCCAAGAACCTTTAAAAGGAATTACTCTGGCAGAATATAATTTAGTTCCGTTTGCGTGGAACGATTGACCAAAGAATACACCTGGAGACCTGTGTAATTGCGATACGACTACTCGTTCAGCTCCGTTAATAACAAAGGTACCACTTGGCGTCATGTAAGGGATAACCCCTAAATAAACGTCCTGTACTATGGTTTCAAAATCTTCGTGCTCTGGATCTGTACAATACAGTTTTAGTCTAGCCTTTAAGGGTACACTGTACGTTAACCCTCTTTCAATACACTCTTGAATAGAGTAACGAGGAGGATCGATAAAGTAGTCTAAAAATTCTAGTACAAATTGATTGCGCGTATCAGTAATGGGGAAGTTCTCCAAGAAGGTGTTATAAAGACCTTCGTTACCTCTCTCTTCAGATTTTGTTTCCAGTTGAAAGAAATCCTGGAATGATTTAATCTGAATGTCCAAGAAATCCGGATAAGCCGGCGTATTCTTTGCAGAGGCGAAATTAATTCTTTCAGTCTGATTTGTGAACATCAATGGACAATATTTTGATTAAAATGAAATTATAAATACGTATACATTTATATACGCAAAAAGGGTTTAGGTCTCTTTCCATAAAATTTGGAAAGGACCTAAACCGTATCTTACAGCTTGAAGCTGTAGGTAAGAATTACTTTAATTCTACCTCAGCACCAGCTTCTTCTAAAGACTTCTGAAGACCTTCAGCTTCGTCTTTAGATACTCCTTCTTTAATAGCTTTAGGAGCGCTATCTACTATCTCTTTTGCTTCTTTAAGACCAAGACCAGTTAATTCTTTAACTAGTTTTACAACAGCCAATTTAGAAGCACCAGCAGCTTTAAGGATTACATCAAATTCTGTTTTCTCCTCAGCAGCAGCGTCACCACCAGCGGCAGCACCACCAGCAACAGCTACAGCTGCAGCAGCAGGCTCAATACCATATTCTTCTTTTAAGATATCAGCTAATTCGTTTACTTCTTTAACTGTTAAATTAACTAATTGTTCTGCAAAATCTTTTAAATCTGCCATTTTTCTATCGTTTTAATAAATTTTTAAAATATATAATTGTTTAAGTGCGTACTACTTATGATTCCCTTTCTGATAAAGTTTTAAGGATACCAGCTAACTTACCACCACCAGACTTAAGTCCGCTAATAACATTCTTAGCAGGTGATTGTAACAATGTAATGATATCTCCAATAACCTCGTCTTTAGATTTGATGCTAACTAATGCATCTAGCTTATCATCTCCAAGGTAGATTGCCTCTTCGATAAAAGCTCCTTTTAAAAGAGGCTTATCTGATTTCTTACGGAAATCCTTAATCACTTTTGCAGGACCATTTCCAGTTTCAGAAAACATTAAAGAAGTATTTCCTTTAAGTACTGATGGAAGGTCACCGAAATCTTTATCAGAAGCATCCATTGCCTTTGCAAGCAATGTATTTTTAACAACTGCGAGTTTGATGTTTGCTTTAAAACAAGCTCTACGTAAATTAGAAGTTGTTTGTGCATCCAAACCTGAAATATCTGCTAAATAGATATTTCCATTATCACCTAACTGCGCAGTTAAATCTTCTATTACCGTTAACTTTTCTTCTCTAGTCATGATTAAAAAATTTATACTACCTATTAAACTGCCTTAGGATCTACAGGAATACTAGGACTCATAGTACTTGAAATAAAGATACTCTTCACATAGGTTCCTTTAGCCGCAGTTGGCTTAAGCTTCATTAATGTTTGTAATAATTCATTGGCGTTACCAGCAATTTTATCTGCTGAAAAAGATGCTTTACCAATAGCAGCGTGAACGATACCTGTTTTATCAACTTTAAAGTCAATTTTACCTGCTTTTACTTCACTTACCGCTTTAGCTACATCCATAGTAACTGTACCAGTCTTTGGGTTAGGCATTAAACCTCTTGGTCCTAAAATACGACCTAAGGGACCTAATTTACCCATTACGCTTGGCATGGTGATGATTACATCAACATCTGTCCAACCGTCTTTAATCTTTTGTAAGTATTCATCTAACCCTACATAGTCCGCTCCAGCTTCTCTAGCTTCCGCCTCTTTGTCTGGAGTAACCAATGCAAGTACTTTAACATCTTTACCAGTTCCGTGAGGAAGTGTAACAACCCCTCTAACCATTTGATTTGCTTTACGAGGATCTACTCCTAAACGCACTGCCAAATCAACCGATGCATCAAACTTAACGTTAGTGATATCTTTTACCAATTGCGAAGCTTCTTCTACAGAGTACAATTTACTTCTGTCGATTTTCGCAACTGCTTCTTTTTGCTTTTTTGTCAATTTTGCCATTTCTAGATTCTTTTAAGATTTAAAAAGGCTTATCACCTGAAACCGTTAATCCCATAGATCTTGCAGTTCCCGCAACCATGCTCATAGCAGATTCTACGGTAAACGCGTTTAGATCTTGCATTTTGTCTTCTGCGATAGCTTTTACTTGATCCCAAGTAACGCTAGCCACCTTTTTACGGTTTGGCTCACCAGAACCCTTTTTAACCTTAGCCGCTTCCATAAGCTGAACTGCCGCCGGCGGTGTCTTAATTACAAAGTCAAATGACTTGTCTTTGTAAACGGTGATAACAACAGGCAACACTTTACCCTGCTTGTCCTGCGTACGAGCGTTGAACTGCTTACAGAACTCCATGATGTTAACACCGGCAGCACCTAGAGCGGGTCCAACCGGCGGCGACGGATTCGCAGCACCTCCCCTAACTTGTAGCTTAACTACTTTACTAACTTCTTTTGCCATTGTGTATGTTCAATTTAAATTTGAATCGTCTCATTTAATTGGAAGCAAGACGAATCTATATAATGTAACTATTATATTTTCTCTACTTGCATATAACTCAATTCCAATGGTGTTTTTCTTCCGAAAATCTTCACCATTACCTCAAGCTTACGCTTTTCTTCGTTAACCTTTTCAACAGTTCCATTAAAACCATTAAAAGGTCCATCTATCACCTTAACCGTTTCACCAAGAACAAAAGGTATAGCAACGTTATCTGTCTTAACAGACAACTCATCTACCTTACCTAACATTCTATTTACTTCCGACTTTCTAAGCGGCACAGGATCTCCTCCTTTAACCTCACCTAAAAAACCAATTACTCCAGTAATAGACTTAATAACGTGCACAATCTCCCCTCCTAAGTTGGCTTTCACCATCACATAGCCAGGAAAGTAAACACGCTCTTTATTTATTTTTTTTCCGTTTCGTATTTGAACCACCTTCTCGGTAGGCACTAATACTTCATCTACATAATCCTCATATCCAAGACGAGCTATATCCTGCTCTATGTAGCCTTTAACTTTATTCTCTTGACCACTTACAGCCCTTACTACATACCATTGTTTTGCCAACGCTTCTGCCATTGCAATACCCGTCTTTATATATTAATTACCAATTACTCCAAAATAAAGCTCAATCAGTTTTGCGAAAACTGTATCAACGCCCCATATTGCTAATGAAAAAAGTATAGAGAAAACAGCAACAACAACCATAAGGTTTTGTCCTTCAGCCCAAGTAGGCCAAGTTACATTAGCTCTTAACTCTTCAAATGATTCTTTAATATAACTTACCATTTTAACTCTATATATTAAGAACGATAATTAATCAATTTTATAACCTAAAGACTAATACCGTACACTTTTACACTTGCACGGGTGGAGAGATTCGAACTCCCATCAACGGTTTTGGAGACCGGTATTCTACCCTTGAACTACACCCGTTTATTCAAGTTGAAAGGCATCCCGCCTGCGACGGGACACCCTTTAACTTGTTATACTGATACGAAATTAATCTAAAATTTCAGTTACCTGACCAGCACCTACTGTTCTACCACCTTCACGGATAGCGAAACGTAAACCTTTGCTCAATGCAATTGGCTGTAACAACTCAACAGTAATAGTTAAGTTATCTCCAGGCATTACCATCTCAACTCCATCAGGTAAAGTAATTGTACCTGTTACGTCTGTTGTACGAACGTAGAACTGAGGACGGTAGTTATTGTGGAATGGAGTGTGACGTCCACCTTCTTCTTTCTTAAGAACGTAAACCTCTGCTTTGAATTTAGCGTGAGGAGTTACAGAACCTGGCTTACAGATAACCATACCTCTTTTGATATCGGTTTTCTCGATACCTCTTAAAAGAATACCTACGTTATCTCCAGCTTCACCTCTATCTAATATCTTACGGAACATCTCAACCCCTGTAATAGTAGAAGCCAATTTCTCTGCTCCCATACCGATGATATCTACAGCCTCACCAGTTTTAGCAACACCTGACTCAATACGTCCAGTTGCAACTGTACCACGACCTGTAATTGTAAATACATCTTCGATAGGCATTAAGAAATCTTTATCAATATCTCTCTGTGGCAATTCGATCCACTCATCAACAGCTTCCATCAACTTCATTACAGAGTCAACCCACTTTTGCTCACCATTCAAAGCACCTAGAGCAGAACCAGGAATAACAGGACCGTTATCTCCATCATACTCGTAGAAAGAAAGTAATTCTCTTACTTCCATATCAACAAGCTCTAAAAGCTCCTCATCATCAACCATATCAACTTTGTTCAAGAAAACAACGATTCTTGGAACACCTACCTGACGACCTAAAAGGATGTGCTCACGAGTTTGTGGCATAGGACCATCTGTAGCAGCAACTACCAAAATAGCACCGTCCATCTGAGCAGCACCTGTAACCATGTTCTTTACGTAATCCGCGTGACCAGGACAGTCAACGTGTGCATAGTGACGATTTGCTGTTTGATACTCTACGTGAGAAGTATTAATTGTGATACCTCTTTCTTTTTCTTCAGGAGCGTTATCGATTGAATCGAATGAACGTGCATCAGAAAAACCAGCATCAGCTAAAACTTTAGTAATAGCAGCAGTTAAAGTAGTTTTACCGTGATCTACGTGTCCAATTGTACCTATATTTAAGTGTGGTTTGGAACGATCAAAAGTTTCCTTTGCCATGATTTAATAATTTAATCTTAGTTATATATTAGTGTTCAAATTTAAACGCAACAAGAGCCAATGACGAGAATTGAACTCGTGACCTCTTCCTTACCAAGGAAGCGCTCTACCCCTGAGCTACACCGGCTAATAAGTTTAAGCTTTTCAGTTTATAAAAAATAAGCTTTTAAAAACGCTTTAAACAAAAACCATAAACTCAAAGTACTAGAATTAGAGAAGAGAACACACCTTATTTCCTTAAGATAGTCTCATCTCTATTTTACAGACTTATAAAAACAAGCCCTTATCTATTTAGAGCGGGAGACGAGGTTCGAACTCGCGACATTCAGCTTGGAAGGCTGACGCTCTACCAACTGAGCTACTCCCGCATTATTTTTAAATTCCTAACTATACTTCCGCAAACATATTGCCATACCCGAAGTAAGTTTTGTGGGGAGAGCAGGATTCGAACCTGCGAAGGTAAAAACCAACAGATTTACAGTCTGTCCTCGTTGGCCGCTTGAGTATCTCCCCAATTTTTTCTGAACAATGAATCTCAATTCCCTATTCAAAAATTCCGAGCGCAAAAATAATTATTATTTCTCAATAAACAATCATATTTTTCATCTTTTTGCAAAGATTATTTTTACACTGCTAGAAATCATCAAATTATCAAAAAACACTACTCTTTTTATTGAGCCGATGGAGGGACTCGAACCCACGACCTGCTGATTACAAATCAGCTGCTCTAGCCAGCTGAGCTACATCGGCGTATTCAGTAAAAAAGTCCGCTATTTCTAACGGACTGCAAATGTATATAAATTATTCTTTATACAAAACAAATTGTATAAAATTTTTATCTAGCTATAAGCCCTTAATTTTTGCTTTCTTTTTTTGAGGGAACGCTCTAAAGAATTGGCTGCGCAATCTATGGCTTCTTCAAATGTTTTACACTTTTTCTTTACGATGTATTCATCTCCAGGCACATGCACTTTTACCTCTGCAATTTTATTTTCCTTTTCACTGGTATTTTGAACCTTTAGGTACACATCAGAATAGACGACCCTGTCGTAATAATGATCTAATTTATTCATTCTTTTTTGAATGAAGTTTAACAATTTTTGATCTACGTTGAAATTGACAGATTGTGTGTTTACATCCATTTCCTTTACAATTTAAAGTTAAACATTGCCCTAAACAGGGCTCCTTTTTTCGGCATCATACCGAATTGCGTATTAGTGCTTCATGAAGAAATTATTTTAATTATTACTTTTTTGAATTTCTAGGGTACGCATTGCCATATTGCTTTTTTAATTCTGCCATACTATTGTGCGTATATACCTGGGTGGAAGCCAAGCTTGAATGCCCCAACAATTCTTTAACGGAATTCAAGTCCGCCCCATTGTTCAGCAAATGTGTTGCATAGGTGTGCCTAAGTATATGCGGACTCTTTTTTAACTTGGTTGACACCTTACTAAGGTACTTATTTATTGTTCTATAAACAAAGCTTTCATAAATTTTATGACCGTTTTTAAGAAGAAATAAACAGTCCGCTGAGGCTTCATTAACAACCTCTTCCCTTTTTGCCAAATATTCCTTAAGAAGTGTGGAACAAAGAGAAGGGATTGGCACAAAACGTTCTTTGTTACGCTTCCCTAAAACTTTGATTGTTTGCCCACCCAAATCTACATCGGAAACTGATAGGTTTATAAGTTCTGCTCTTCGTATCCCTGTAGCGTAAAACAATTCTATTAATAGCTTGTCTCTGCAACCCTCAAAAGTATCTTCAAATTGCATATCGTTCAACACTTCTTTCATTTCCTTCGGAGAAAAGGGAACTTCAAGCTTCTTTTCCGTTTTTAATGCCTTATGCTTCGCCAAAGGGTTTATTTCAATCTGCTTCGTTTTCAGTAAAAATTTATAGTATGCTTTTAAGGAAGCTACTTTTCGATTCACACTTCGATTACTTAAACCTTCTTCCACCAAGGACACAATCCACGAACGTATTTGCGAATAATTTACCTGCTGAATAGAATTTTCCTCAAAATGGGTTTGGTTAAATTCAAGAAAAGACTCCAAATCCTTTTGATATGCCAAAATAGTGTGCTTGGAATAGTTTTTCTCTAGCTGAAGATAGTCGATGAATTTTTGAAATGGCATTACGGATAGGTTTATTCCAAATATAAGGAAAACGTTTTTGTTATTCTCGCCACTCTGGAAGGATTGAAAAATAAAAAATCCCGCTTCAACTGAAACGGGATTCCTAATATTCTTATCAAGAAAAAGAAACTATACTTCTTCTTGGTCTCTTAAATTTTGAACATAAGCTGCTTTCTGAATTTGAGCTCTTTTCTCTATTGAAGGTTTTGTAAACTGCTGACGGCTACGTAGCTGACGCATTGTACCAGTTCTATCAAATTTACGCTTGTAACGCTTAAGCGCTCTGTCTATATTTTCTCCTTCTTTTATTGGTATAATTAACATAAGTTGACCACCTCCTTTCTTTAATGGCGGCAAAGATATACAATATTTTAATTTTTGAAATAAAAAAATAAAAAATTATTCAACCGCTATCTATTTCTGCTACAGTGACCTAGACGTGAGATTAAAGCACAAAGTCCCGACATCTGACTTCGGGCATCGGACTTTAGTCACTTCAAATTACTTTAAAATATTTCTTGCGATAACAACTTTTTGGATTTCGGTAGTACCTTCTCCAATGGTACAAAGTTTAGAATCTCTGTAGAATTTCTCTACTGGATAATCCTTTGTATATCCATAGCCTCCGTGAATTTGCACAGCTTCGTTGGCAATGCGAACACAAGCTTCGGAAGCATACATTTTACACATAGCGCTCAGCTTGGTCATTTTTCTGCCTGCATTTTTTTCAAAAGCTGCTTTATGCAATAGTAATTCTGAAGCTTCAATTTCAGTTGCCATATCTGCCAACTTGAAAGAGATTCCTTGAAACTGGGAAATTGCTTTGCCAAACTGAACTCGTTCCTTTGAATATTTTAAAGCAGCCTCGTAAGCTCCTTTTGCAATCCCCAAGGATAAAGCTCCGATGGAAATACGGCCACCATCCAAAATTTTCATGGACTGAATGAACCCATCTCCCACTTCACCAAGCCTATTTTCATCGGGAATTCTACAATCGGAAAATATTAATTCTGCCGTTTCACTGGCTCTCATTCCTAATTTATCTTCTTTCTTCCCGCTAGAAAAACCTTTTGTTCCCTTTTCAACCACAAAAGCGGTCATGCCATGGGAATCTCCTTTTTCACCAGTTCTTACAATAACAACTGCAATATCCCCACTTTTACCATGGGTAATAAAATTTTTAGCTCCGTTAATAACCCATTCATTACCATCTTTAACCGCAGTAGTTGCCATTCCGCCAGCATCAGAACCTGTGTTGTGTTCGGTAAGCCCCCAAGCCCCAATCCATTCGGCAGTGGCTAACTTTGGCAACCATTTTTGCTTTTGCTCCTCGTTACCAAAACTTAAAATATGATTGGTACATAATGAATTATGCGCTGCTACAGAAAGACCAATAGATGGATCTACTTTAGAGATTTCATCTAAAATCGCGATGTATTCATGGTAACCTAGCCCCGAACCACCATACGTTTCTGGCACCAAAACTCCCATAAAACCAAGCTCCCCAGCTTTTTTAAAAACCTCAACAGGAAAAGTCTGGGATTCGTCCCACTCCATAACATGCGGCCTTATATATTGTTCAGCAAAATCTTTAGCTGCCGTTGCAACCATTTGCTGTGTTTCGGTATAATCAAAATTCATTTGTGCAGCGATATCCAATTCCATCCCTCAATTTTAAGCCACTTAGGCGGAGTTTATATTATTCTTCGAAAAGTGTTCGTTATTCTCAGCAGATTTGTAGCTTAAAAAAGCTAATCTGTTGTCAAATATAGTTCAATTCTATTTAATTTATTGGTAGGAAAGTCTTCTAATTTTGTTAATTCAGCAATTGAATCAATCTTATGATATTTCGTTCTGTAAGTTACGATTTTTTTGGCAATTTCCCAGCTCAAGTAAGTCACTTCACTTATTTGTTTGACTGAAGCCGTATTCACATTTAATTTGACAAAACTTGGCTTTTTGCGTATTTCAAAATGCTCTTTTAGTCTTACCACTACCTCCTTGTTTAAACCATAAACCTCATCTAATTGGTCCAGAAAATAAAATCCTCCTAAATAAGAACGATATTTAATAAGCCTTGTCGCCAACTTCTCGCCTACACCGTAAACCTTTTGAAAATCTTTAGCAGTGGCGGTATTTACATCCAACTTTTTAAATCTCTTTACTGAAAAAATTGTTGGTTGCCGTTTCTCAAACTTCGGAAACAAGAGATAAGGCGACAACTGAAGAAGAAGGGAATCCGAAATTTTCGTTACTTTTTGAAAATCGGAAGCCGAGTTTAGGAATTTTCCGCTGTTACGGAATGCCCAAAGGCGATCAATTTCTTCCGTCGACAACCCCATTGAATACCCTTTGAAATCGGATAGATAGTTTGGATTGAATGGATACATTATCAGCTTGGCGAAAGTTTCTCTTTCCGAAGAAAAATTGTTATCAAAAACCACATTATCCTTCTTAAAAAGATGACCCCATATTGAAAAAGACTGAATGAGCAGCACTCCTAATATCAAAAAAAATATCCCACTTCGTTGGCTTTTAGAAAACCGGAAGTGGGACATGAGTTTCATTTAAAATGAATAGTTATTATTATGCAGTTTTCTTCTCTACTCTTTGCTTTTTAAACAATTCGTTGTTGTTGTATTTTCTCCAATACTCACGAAGATCGTTTCTTACCTCGCCACTCATTATATACAATCCAATAATGTTAGGGAAAGACATCGCCAAAATCATCATATCCGAGAAATCAAGTACAGCTCCTAAACTTACCGAAGCCCCAACCACTACAAAGAATAAGAAAAGTATTTTATAAACGAATTCTGTTTTTTTACTTTTTCCGAAAAGGTATGTCCATGCACGCATTCCGTAGTACGACCAAGAAATCATAGTTGAGAAGGCGAACAAAAATACGGCTGCTGCCAATACGTATGGGAACCAAGAAATAACACTACCAAATGCGGTAGATGTTAACTCTGCCCCTGCGACTCCAGAAACTTCGTGCATCCCTGTGAAAATTAACACCAATGCGGTAAGCGTACAAACCACAACTGTATCGATGAATGGCTCTAGCAACGCAACAAAACCTTCTGATGGTGGGTGATTAGTCTTCGCAACACTATGTGCAATTGCTGCAGATCCCACACCAGCCTCATTAGAGAATGCAGCTCTTTGAAAACCTACTATTAGCACTCCCAAAATACCGCCTTTTAAAGCACTCGGACTAAAAGCACCGTCGATAATTGCGGCAAATGCAGGTCCAATATTTTTAATATTCACAAAAATTACAACCAACGCTCCAATTACATAAACCGCTGCCATAAAAGGAACAATTTTACCAGTAACTTTTGCGATACTGTTAATTCCTCCAATAATTACTACCCCCACGAGAATAGCTACAATAACACCGAACCAAAATCCGTTTCCATCTAAAAAGGCAAACTGACCTGATAAAATTTCAAAAGATTGATTGGCCTGGAACATGTTTCCACCTCCAAAAGAAGCACCAACAGCGAGAACAGCGAATAACACCGCCAAAACTTTTCCAAGTCCTGACTTATTTTTTTTCTCTAAACCGTAGCGCAAGTAATTCATAGGACCTCCAAAAACACGTCCATCTGGAAGGATATCCCTATATTTCACACCCAATGTACATTCCACAAACTTAGAAGACATTCCAAGTAGTCCTGCAACAATCATCCAAAGCGTTGCTCCAGCTCCACCCAAAGATACAGCTACCGCCACTCCGGCAATATTACCTAGACCAACCGTTGCAGATACAGCAGTTGCCAAAGCCTGAAAATGCGTAATACTTCCCGGCGCATTGGGATCATCATATTTTCCTTTAGCCAATTCCAATGAGTGCTTAAATCCACGTACATTGATGAATCCCATTCTCAAAGTAAAGAAAGCTGCTCCAAAAATTAACCAAACAACAATAAATGGAATGGTTATCGTTTGAAAATCGCCGTTAGGATGTGTTAACGGAATTGGATTATCGTACACTATGTTTGCAAAAACATCAGCATTAGTTTCAATTTTATGCTCGGTATTGTTGGCATTGTAAATAACTTTTCCTTCATCCAACAAATGCTCCAATTCTCCATCGGCCAGCGCTGTTGCAGTTACATCGCTACCGTCCTTTTTAGAGATTACAGCAATGGGATCCCCTGTTTCCACATGGGCTCCATCTTCAACCAACCACTTTTTTAAAGTAAATTTATTTTCGGTCTGAGCCGTCCAGCCAGGGATGGAAACCATCTTTTTATCTGCGTAGATTATTGGATCGTACAATCCTATTGCTGCAAATGGATCCCAAAATAAAACGGAACTTAAACCTGCTACTGCTGGCGTCATTGTTCCGTTAAATATCTCTGTTATGGATTTGGATTCAATCTTAAAGGTTTTTTCTACGGAAGCTCCTGCCGCGTCTGTAACAGTTACCGAATAATCGATACCTTCCGTTAATCCAGAAGCTACATTAGAATCCAGTGGTGTACTTTGATTGCTCCATCTGTATTCGTAAGGAGGTTGTCCACCGGTTACTTCCAACTCTACTTGTCCATCATTAATTCCTGTAGAAGGGTTTATTAAGTTTTCTTTTACAGTAAGCTCCTGTGCAAATAATGCCACAGAACCCAACAGCATTAAAATAGAGAGAAATTGTTTTCTCATAAAGAATTATGTTTAGGTTATATTTAAATTATAAAATTCTTAAAAACTGACGCGGCAATATCATAAAAAAAAGGCGGTTATTCAAATTTTACCCGTTAAATGTATTTTCCGGTATTTGAAATATGGTATGGAGTTTTTTAATTTGGGAAGGCTGCCCCAAAACCATCAACTTAGACTTTGGCAATAATTCCACATTAGCGTCCGGATTAATCACATATTTTCCGTCTGGTTGCTTATAACCAATTACTGTACAGCCGGTTTGTCTTCTAAGGTCCAAATCTACCAAAGTCTTGTACAAATATCCGTTGGGCAAATTATCCACGGCTACTTCTTCCAAATTAATCGTTGTTTCGTCATCTATGGAAAGTTGATCCATAAACTCAATTAAATCTGGCAACACCACTAGAGAAGCCATATGGTCTCCGCCAATCTTATCGGGCATGATGGTTTTATTGGCTCCGGCTAAAATGAGTTTTCGTTGGGACGTTTCTTGGGAAGCTCTACTTATAATAGTAATTTCCTTATTTAATTGTCTCGAAGAAAGCACTACAAAAAGATTATCGGCATCGTTGGGCAATGCAGAAATCAAACAAGCAGCTCTTGTAATACCTGCATCTTGAAGCGTCTCATCTTCATTTGCGTTGCCAATAACAAACAAAACGTCATCACTATATTTGTTCACCAATTCTTCATCCTGCTCTATAACCACGAAGTCCTTCTCGTATGCCTTGAGCTTTTTTGCTGCCTGCATGCCATTTCTTCCGTAGCCACAAATAATTATATGGTTGTTTAACTTATCGACTTGCTTTTTCATTTTTCGATATTTTATATGAAACAGTGAGCTCCTTGACAAAACATACTCGGTAACCACGGAAATGGCGTACGCCACTATAAACACGCTGGAAATTATGAGAATTATGGTGAAAATTTTATCCGCATCATCTGTTGGGCGCACCTCACTAAAACCAACTGTAGTCACGGTAATGACTGTCATGTAAGCTGCCTCTACCCAAGAATAATCTCCCAAAAGCCTATAGCCCAAAATTCCGAAGGAAAAAATAAAAACCAATAAAGCTATGGCAATATAAAACTTAGACTTGAAAAGTTTAAACATAGATTAGCCTTTACGGACAGTTAATTTACAAAATTGCAGTGAAAATGCTTCAAAACAAGATATATTCATGTATTATAAATCAAAAACGGAAGTTCGTTTGGTGTACACTAAGTCTTTTAACCTTAACCAAAATGCCAGTGTTAAATACACAAAAAACCATATTCCGAGGGTAAAAAACGACGCGTAAATAAAAAATAAACGCACATTTTTTGTCTTCATTCCCAATCTATCGGCCAAACGGGAAGATACAGCATACCCATGTCGCTCGAAATAATACCTCATGTTTTGAAAAAAACCCATGGCACAAATATAACAACCTTCCCGTTAAAAAACTATCTCCCCATCAATTGCACTCCAATTTCGCATTGTAAGCATTTATTTTTAGCACAGTAGTTATGATACATTTGAAGAACCGATTGACTTTCTAAAGCGGAAGCTACTTCAACTCCGTGTTCTATAAAAGCGTCTACAATATTATTTCGCTCTGCCGTTAAGCCCCTTAAAAGGGTCAATATTTCTTCTTCAATCTCTTTTCCTTGTTGTTTGGCGTAACAAAATTTTAAAGGGATTATGGTATTTATCAGAAGCAAATCGACTACATTCTTACTTATCTTTTTCTTTCTTACGGACGATGCTTCTTTCTGAAAAGTAAAATGGTTATTCCAATAGGGTGAAGCGGTCGCCTGAAGAAGTCCGTAGAAATCATCAAGATTGTTACAGCTGATTATTTGATGAAACAATTGCCGCTGGACATGGTACAAATTAGCCAGTTGAGACAGTCGCAATGTTGGAAAATTATAAGGTCGTAGTTTAAAGAACTGTGGAACAATCTGTACTTCCGATAATTTAAATTTATTTGCTAAATAATGATATTCTTCGGAAAGTTCCTTAGGGTAACTGTCTAAACCTTCTTGTGGCAACAAATTTGAGATTCCGAAAAGTAAAGCTTCCAGAGCCTTAATCGAATGCGTGTTTTTACGGAAAACTCCGAAAGGAAGTTGATTCCCAATGGATGCAAAACTCGCGGCATTGACTTTTGTACCGAAATTTTTAAGCAGCATCTGAAAAAGCACCGCCTCCCAATCGTTTTTTAAATCACCTAAAAGACTTTCAATAAATTTACTTTTTTGTTGAAGTCGTTCAAAAAAAAGTCTTTCAAACCATCTGTTTTTATGGAAAGTATCCACTTGAGGAAGGTCTTTTTCACAATTAATGAACTTTTTACGTCTAAGCACTAAGTTTTGATAGTCGTACAACGTCTTTTCATCAACTATATTTTGAAGTTCCAACGTAGGTATTGCGGCATTAGCGGCATTGAAAACTTCCACGTCATGCTCCCAAACCACGTGAAGGATTACATTATTGTAAGCATTATCGTTTTGATGATGGTGCGCATACCAAAAAGAAGATTTCAAGTGCATTTCTACACTACCCGCCCAAAGCTGCCCACCAATACGAAGTTGGGCATTTAAAAAATCAGGCCCGGAATGTTGATTGTAGTTACCAAGGGAAACCAACTCGATTAAGTCGCCGGACTGAGTAGCCAATTCTACACCGTTAAATTTTTTAAACTTCCAGATATAATGCAAAAAATCTTCTTTCAAGATTTAGACGATTCTATATTTTGAAAGAAGATAGTAAAAATATTATAAATATAGATTATTTTCTTTTTGTATTTTTTAGTCTTCTGCGACTTCTCCTTCCCATTCCATGAAACCACCCAACAGATTGTTTGTGTTTTCAAATCCGGCCTGGTTCATTAGCATGCAAGCTTGCGCGCTACGTTTTCCTGAACGACAATACACATAATAGTTTTTAGATTTATCAAGTTCTTCAATTTCATCTAAAAATCCCTGACCTTTGTAAATATCAATTTGGATAGCATTAGGAATATACCCCTCTTCTACCTCTTCATCGGTGCGAACATCTAGAACCACTGCATTCTCATCGTTTTTTAATTGTTCTGCCCATTCTTCTTGTGTTAAATCTACCATGGTATTATTTTTTCAAATTAAACGTTTTTAATAAATATCTTTTAGGATGTAAACTTAAGCTACAATTTCCCAAATAGGAAAATAAAAAAATCCGAGATTCAAATCTCGGATCACAAATTTATAATTTTCTTTCTGAAATTGATTACACTTTAATGGAACAACCTATGGCTTTGGTGTTTTTAATTTCTATTTCATTGCCACTAAGCATGGCATCAATTGCGTTTTCTACATATTTTACTTCCACCGCCTCGGCGTCTTGGTAATTATCGTCGATAGCACCGATATATTTAACTTCATAACCGCCATCTGTTTTTTCTAACAAGAAACAATGCGGTGTTCTTTGGGCTCCATACATTGGAAAAACCTCCTGGTTTTCATCAAGTAAATATGGGAAAGTATAATCTTTCGCCTTGGCTCTTTTTTGCATATTTTCAAAACTATCTTTGGGCTGAACCTCCGGACTGTTTGGATTTATAGCTACCACAGGCACTCCTATTTTTTGATATTTTTTATCCAATTCAATTATCCGATCCTCATAAGCGTTAGCGTACGGACAACTATTGCAGGTAAAAATCACCAAAAAACCCTTCGCTTCCGCATAATCGGAAAGGGAAACAAATTTACCGTCAACATTTTTCAGTTTAAAATCGGATGCCTTGTCACCTACTTGGTAACCTTCATTAAATGAATTTGGTGTAGTAAATGCTGCAAATAGCGACATTAAACCCATTAGGCAGATGAGCTTTATTATTTTCATAAGAAAGGTTAGTTACGTTAATCTACAAATTTTTTCACTTCAGCCTCTAATTCATTAAAGGTAAAGGATTTTTCATAAAATAAACGCTTTTTTTCATTAAATATTATAGTGGCAGGAATGGCGCCCGACCAATTTTGGTCAACTTTGGGAATCCAAGTATTCTGTTTGGGGTCGTCCAAAAGTAAAACTTGGTTGCGGAAATTCTTTTTTTCAAGAAAGGGAACCAACACTTTATCTGCCTTTTTAGGAAAATCCAAGCTTACCAAAATTACTTCCACTCCGTCCCGATTGTATTTTCTTTGTAATTTTTCAAAAGAAGGAAGCTCTTTTACGCAAGGTTTGCACCATGTTGCCCAAAAGTTAACCACGTAAGTCGTTTTACTTTTTTTCTGAAGAAGTTTCTCAAATTGGTCAAAGTTATAAACAGGAATAGCAAAGTTGTTGGCGGTCAACGTGTCCATTGGGATCACTTCATTAAATTCTCCCAAAGCAAAGAAGTTATTGGTCTTCTTTTGCTCATTACAACTCATAAAAAGCACCGTTATAACTGCTACAATTATCGTTCTCATGTGTCCTCTCTGTTTAATTGCATCGGTTAAATGTATTAATCCGGAACAGAACAAAGCGATTTTTAACAAAAAATTATAAATAAGTTGTACAATAAACCGAATAAATAATATACATTTGTACATACAATTGTTGTTAATACAAATGAAAATTGAAAATATCATAATGTCTAATAAAATGCCTCTAGGAAGAAAGACGGCGATAAATCTTATGTACACAACGAATGTGTTACACGATCGTACTTCTGAAATCCTTAAGCCATTTGATTTGTCTACGCAACAATTTAATGTTTTACGTATTCTTAGAGGGCAAAAAGGCAAACCTGCCAATCTAAGCACCATCCAAGAACGTATGATTACCAAAATGAGTAACACCACACGATTGGTTGATAAACTTTTGGCAAAGGGGTTGGTATGTCGAGTGACATGCGAAGCCAACCGGAGGAAAGTTGAAATTACCATCACTCAAAAAGGTTTGGATGTGCTTTCAGAATTGGATAAACCTATAGACGATCAACATCAAGCAATGATTAAAAATGTTTCCAAAGAAGAATTAGAACAATTCAATTTGATATTGGAAAAACTCAGAGATTCAGAATAAAAAAATTTAAATAAACACTTGTATATACAATTAATGTAATAACAATAATAATGAGTACATACCTTAAAAATCTAGAATGGCGATATGCCACCAAAAAGTTTGATAATATTAAAAAAGTATCCGAACAAGATTTGGAGACCCTAAAAGAGGCTATTCAATTATCGGCATCTTCTTATGGACTTCAACCTTACAAGGTCCTTATTGTTTCAGATCAAGAAACGAAAGAAAAATTAAAACCAGCAGCTTGGAACCAAACACAAATTACCGATGCTTCCCATCTAATCATTTTTGCTAGCATCGATAATTTGAACGATTCCCACGTAGACGAATACATCAATAACATCAGCAAAACAAGAAATCTAGAAGCCTCTGAGCTGGAAGGATTTTCAGGGATGATTAAAGGCACTTTAGCTCCATTGTCTGAAGATATGAAAAGTACTTGGGCTGCTAAACAAACCTATATTGCTCTTGGAAATTTACTCTCTGCGGCTGCGGACTTAAAAATTGACACTTGTCCTATGGAAGGTTTCAATGCCGAGCAATTCAAAGAGATTTTAGGCCTTGATAAACTAGGACTTACGCCTACCGTAATTGCACCCGTTGGATACAGAGCTGAAGATGATGCTTACCAACATTTAAAAAAGGTTCGCAAACCCTCTTCTGATTTATTTATGAACATTTAATAACAACTATATAATTAAAAATTAAATACTATGAAAAAGAAAATTTTAAAATCGGTCTTAGCATTCTCCGTAGTTATTGGCTCTTCTGCCTTTAAAGATTTGGACACGAAAAAAGTAGATGCTGAAAAAAGCGAAATTACATGGAAAGGGTACAAAGTTACTGGTTCCCATGTAGGAAATGTAACTTTAAAAAGCGGAGAACTCGCTTTTGATGACGACAAATTGGTAGGTGGAAACTTTACAGTAGACATGACAACCATTGGTTCAACTGATTTGGAAGGAGAGTACAAAACCAAACTAGACGGACACCTAAAGTCTGATGACTTTTTTGGCGTTGAAAACCATCCAACAGCTAAACTGTCTTTCACAACCGTAAAGGCGACAGGTAAAAACTCTTACGAGGTTACAGGCGACCTAACCATTAAAGGTGAAACCCACCCAGTTACTTTTGATTTATCTGTTTACGGAAATAAAGCGACAGCCAACGTAAAAATTGATAGAACAAAATACAATGTTCGTTACGGTTCGGGGAGTTTCTTCGATAATCTTGGTGACAAAACCATTTACGACGAGTTCGACCTTGTAGTAGATTTGGTTTTCTAAAAATTGTTTATGAAAGAGAAAGAAGAAAGAGGAGCTGTAAAAGGCTCCTTTTTTTGTATAACAATGTCACAATCAATATAAAATTAGTGGTAATTATTCTTTTTTGTTTGAAAGTTTAAAATTGATTTCTATATTTGAAACATAAATGAGAACATTCAGAACAAATACATGGTGGTGGTCTAACTTACGTAAAACGTCGTGAGGTAGCATTGCTGTAGTATTTTAAAAAAATATGTAAAGGCTTGTCAATCACGACAAGCCTTTTTTTTGTTAAAACCAGAAGAAATTATATGAAATCGTATTCCTTAAAAACCCATTACAAACAAATACTTGCCGACACTATTACTCCGGTTAGCGTGTATTTGAAAATTCGTGACCGTTTCCCAAATAGTATCTTGTTGGAAAGTAGTGACTACCATGCCAACGATAACAGTTTTTCATACATCTGTTTCAATCCTATTGCTACTATCAAAGTGGAAAATGGCATCATTTCAAAAACATTTCCAGACGGAGTTGCTTCCGAAGAAAAAATAAACGGAGATATTCATATACCTTCGGAAATTGAAAATTTCACCAAATATTTTAAGACGGAAAAAAGTGACTTCAAGTTTATAAACAACGGTTTGTTTGGATACATAGCATATGATGGAGTACAATATTTTGAGGATATAGAAATCACTAAAAAGGAAGGTTCCTTAGATATTCCCGACATTTTTTATGCGGTTTACCAAAATATTATTGCCATTAATCACTTTAAAAATGAAGCCTATATATTTTGTCACAGTTACGGCGACGAAAACAATATTGAAGAAATACATCAACTTTTGCAAGCGAAAAACTATGCTTCGTATAACTTTTCCAAAGTCGGGGAACCTACTTCCAAATTAGAAGACAACGACTACAAAAAGCTAGTTGAGCAAGCTAAAAAACATTGCCATCGTGGAGATGTTTTTCAATTGGTGTTAAGCAGACGTTTTGCTCAAAAATTTAAAGGTGATGAATTTAACGTGTACAGAGCTTTAAGGTCTATAAATCCTTCTCCCTATTTGTTTTATTTCGACTACGGAAATTTTAAAATTTTTGGAAGTTCACCTGAAGCTCAACTTGTTGTTAAAGATAACAAAGCTGAAATTCATCCCATTGCAGGAACGTTTAAAAGAACGGGGAATGATGAAAAAGATGCTGAGCTGGCAAAACAACTGGCTGCCGACGAGAAAGAAAATAGTGAACACGTAATGTTGGTAGACCTTGCGAGAAACGACTTAAGCAGAAATGGTAATACCGTGGAAGTGGAAACTTACAGGGAAGTTCAGTTTTTTTCACACGTTATTCATTTGGTTTCCAAAGTTACGGGGCAGAAAAAGAAAGAAATTCCAACCATGCAAGTGGTGGCAGATACCTTCCCTGCCGGGACGCTCAGTGGAGCACCAAAATATATGGCTCTTAAATTAATTGACAAATATGAGGCTACAAACCGAGGTTATTACGGCGGGGCCATTGGTTTTATGGATTTCGACGGAAATTTTAACCATGCAATCATGATTAGGACATTCTTAAGTAAAAACCACGAACTGTATTATCAAGCGGGTGCGGGAATTGTATCGGAGTCGAAACCGGAAAACGAATTACAAGAAACCTATAATAAATTGGGTGCTTTGAAAAAAGCAATGGAAATGGCAGAAGATATTTAGTGGTTTATAGTAAATCACGTTTTCATCCTAAGCTTGCCTGCCTTTCGGACGGTAAGGTCGAAGGATATTAAATTATAGTAAAAGAATATGAAAAAAATATTAGTTATAGATAACTATGATAGTTTCACGTACAATTTAGTACATTACTTGGAAGATTTAGGTTGCGAAGTCACGGTTAAAAGAAACGACCAATTAACTCTTGAAGAAGTGGCGCCTTTTGATAAGATAGTGCTTTCTCCAGGGCCTGGCATACCGGATGAGGCCGGACTTTTAAAAGAAATTATTCGTACATACGCCCCTACAAAAAGTATTTTTGGAGTTTGCTTGGGTCAGCAAGCCATTGGAGAGGTTTTTGGAGGAAAACTCATCAATATAGATGAAGTGTATCACGGGGTGGCTACAAAAATTAAGGTCTCAACAGATAATCCCATATATAAAGATTTACCAGAAGAAATTGAAGTCGGCCGTTACCATAGTTGGGTGGTAGACCCCAATTTACCCGATGTACTAAAAGCAACTTCCTACGATGAAAACGGACAAGTTATGTCGCTTACCCATACGGAGTATGATGTGTGTGGAGTGCAATATCATCCCGAATCGGTTTTAACGCCAGAAGGGAAAAAGATTTTGGAGAATTGGCTACATTCCTAACCCCTCCCAAAGGAGATAGGTAATGAGGGACCAATAAATTTTGAGAGTTAAAAATATCCAATAACCATTAAATAAATTTTTCCCTTCGGGGGAGCTAGTGGGACTTATGAAAGAAATACTAAACAGATTAATAAATCACGAAACCATTTCGAAAGAAGAGGCCAAAAATGTATTGGTAAATATTTCCAATGGCGCTTATAACACGAGTCAAATTGCGGCTTTTTTAACCGTTTACATGATGCGAAGCGTAACAATTGAAGAGTTGGAAGGTTTTCGCGATGCACTTTTAGAATTATGCTTAGCTGTAAACTTAGAAGATTACAATACCATCGATTTATGTGGAACGGGCGGCGACGGTAAAGACACATTCAACGTCTCCACCCTTGCATCTTTTGTTACTGCCGGCGCTGGAGTACATGTTACTAAACACGGAAACTATGGGGTTTCTTCCAAATGTGGGTCAAGTAACGTTATGGAGCATTTAGGAATTCAATTTTCCAATAATTTAGATTTCTTAAAAAAATCGATTGACGAAGCAGGGATTTGCATTTTACATGCACCTCTTTTTCATCCGGCTATGAAAAATGTTGCGCCTATCAGGAAGGAATTGGCCGTAAAAACCTTTTTTAACATGCTTGGGCCTATGGTTAACCCCGCATTTCCTAAAAACCAAATGGTGGGCGTTTTTAATTTGGAACTAGCAAGAATGTATGGTTATTTATACCAAAACACTGATAAAAATTACACGATTTTACATGCCCTGGATGGGTATGACGAAATTTCCCTTACTGGTCCAACGAAAGCCATTAGAAACCAAACCGAGCAAATGTTGCAAGCATCCGATTTTGGTGTTAAAGAACACGGGCAAAATGATATTGTAGGCGGCGAAACCATAGACGCTTCAGCAAAAATTTTCGTGAATGTCCTTAGCGGAAAAGGGACAGAAGCACAGAACAATGTAGTTTGCGCCAATGCAGGAATGGCAATTGCCACCGTAAAGAATTTGAGTCCGATTCAAGGATTTGAGCAAGCCAAAGAATCTTTATTAAGTGGAAAAGGGTTGGAGGCGTTTCAGAAATTAAAAAGTTTAACGATTTAAGAATTGAAAATTTAAGGAATACAGAGATATATAGTCTTCGACAAGCTCAGTCTGAAATTGAAACTAACCCTAAAGTCATCCTGAGCCTGTCGAAGGGCATTTTTAACCAATTAACTAAAATGAACATCTTAGATAAAATAGTAGCCGATAAAAAAAAGGAAGTTGCTTTAAAAAAGCAGTTAATTCCAATTTCACAATTGGAGTCGAGTGTGCTTTTTGAGCGTGATTGTATTTCTTTGGCTGAAAAATTGAAAATAAGTGAAACCGGTATTATCGCCGAACACAAACGACGTTCGCCATCGAAATCGGTTATTAATCAGTCGTTAAATGTACAAGATGTAGCCGTCGGATACGAAAATGCTGGTGTTTGTGGGATGTCGGTTTTAACAGATGGAAAATATTTTGGCGGCTCTTTAGATGATTTGTTATTGGCTAGAGCATCTGTAAAAATGCCTCTGTTACGAAAGGAATTTATTGTGGACACTTATCAAATGCTGGAAGCCAAAGCTTACGGAGCAGATGTAATTTTGCTTATTGCTGCTATATTAACTCGCGAAGAAATCAAATTATTTTCAGAAACTGCAAAAAATCTCGGTTTGGATGTTTTGTTGGAAGTTCATAACGAAGAAGAACTTCAAAAATCCGTTATGCCAAGTTTGGATATGCTCGGTGTAAACAATAGGAATTTAAAAACATTCGATGTCAGTTTGGATGTAAGCAAGTCGCTTTCAGAAAAAATCCCGAACGATTTTGTAAAAGTTTCCGAAAGTGGCATAAGCTCCGTAGAGGCCATTCAAGAATTACAGCCGTTTGGTTACAAAGGGTTTTTAATTGGTGAAAACTTTATGAAAACCGACAATCCAGGTGAAAGTGCTACTGAATTTATAAAGGGCCTTTCGGATAAACAATTATGAATTTTAAGTAATGAAACGATTTCATTTAAATATCGAGAACCAAGAAAAAGCCTCGTCCCCGCTCCAGGGAGAATTAAGGAGAGGACTCCTCAAAATCTGCGGAATGAAATTTCTCGATAATATTGAAGCAGTTGCGAAGCTTCAACCGGATTACCTAGGTTTTATTTTTTATGAAAAATCGGCTCGTTTTAATGAAGACAATGTGCCAAATTTACCAGCTGGTATTCAAAAAATTGGTGTATTTGTAGATGCTGAAATTGATTTCGTTCTTGAAAAAGTAAAAAATCATCAATTGCATGGAATACAATTACACGGAAATGAATCTCCTGAATATTGCCGACAGCTAAAAAACAAGTTAAATTCATTAGAAACAGGCATTAAAATTATTAAAGTATTCTCCATAAAGGATGAATTCGATTTCTCCGTTTTAAACCCCTTCGAAACCGTGGTCGATTTTTACCTGTTTGATACAAAAGGAAAACTTCCCGGTGGAAATGGATACACTTTTAATTGGGAAGTGCTTAAAAATTATCCATCCGAAAAGCCATTTTTTTTGAGCGGAGGCATTGGAATGGAGGAACTGGAAAAACTTAAAAGTTTAGATTCTAACCTACCGATTCATGCCATCGATGTGAATAGCAAGTTTGAGTTGGAACCAGGATTAAAAAATGTAGAATTACTAAAAGAGTTTATATACCAACTAAGGTTTTAAAACTCACAATAAAATAGAAAAATTAGTCATCCTGAGCTTGTCGAAGGATAAAATTTTGTCAAAGCATATGAAAACATACAACGTCAACGAAAAAGGATATTACGGAGATTTCGGAGGTGCATACATCCCTGAAATGCTGTATCCAAATGTGGAAGAGTTACGTCAACAATATCTTTCTATTATGAATGAGGATTCTTTTAAAGAGGAGTTCCATCAACTTTTAAAAGATTATGTCGGCCGTCCTTCCCCCTTGTATTTTGCCAAAAGAATGTCTGAAAAACATGGCGCTAAAATTTATCTTAAGCGAGAAGACCTCAACCATACTGGAGCGCACAAGATAAACAACACCATTGGTCAGATTTTAATGGCAAAGCGATTGGGCAAAAACCGAATTATCGCCGAAACAGGTGCTGGGCAGCATGGTGTTGCTACCGCTACTGTTTGTGCGCTTATGGGAATAGATTGCGTGGTTTATATGGGAGAAATAGACATTGACCGCCAAGCGCCAAATGTTGCCCGAATGAAAATGTTGGGCGCCGAGGTCCGACCAGCAAAGTCGGGTAGCCGCACTCTGAAAGATGCCACCAACGAAGCCATTCGCGACTGGATTAATAATCCGGTAGATACACATTACATTATTGGTTCCGCTATTGGTCCGCATCCTTATCCAGATATGGTTACGCGTTTTCAGAGTATCATTTCAGAGGAAATAAAATGGCAACTGAAAGAAAAAGAAGGTCGCGAAAATCCGGATTATGTGGTCGCTTGTATTGGTGGCGGAAGTAACGCCGCAGGAACCTATTATCATTTTTTAGAGGATGAAAAAGTAGGAATTATCGCTGTAGAGGCTGCTGGAAAAGGAGTCGATTCTGGTGAAAGTGCTGCTACTTCCGCATTGGGAAAAGAAGGTATAATTCATGGATGTAAAACTTTGCTGATGCAAACAGGAGACGGACAAATAACGGAGCCGTATTCTATTTCTGCGGGATTGGATTACCCTGGCGTGGGACCCATGCACGCACATTTGTACCGCTCTGGTCGTGGTGAATTCTTCTCCATTACCGATGAAGATGCCATGAAAGCCGGATTGGAATTGTGTAAAACGGAAGGTATTATTCCGGCTATTGAAAGTTCGCATGCTTTAGCAATTTTCCATCATAAAAAATTCAAAAAGGATGATGTCATTGTAATCAACCTTTCGGGCCGCGGCGACAAAGATTTAAACACATACATCGATTATTTTGATTTGTAAAAAAGAATATCAATGAATAGAATTCATAAAAAATTACAGGAAGACAAAAAATTATTGTCCATATATTTTACAGCAGGATACCCCAACCTAGAAGATACCGTACCGATTATTGAGCAATTGCAAAAAAGCGGTGTGGACATGTTGGAAATCGGACTCCCATTTTCCGATCCGCTTGCTGACGGACCTACCATTCAGGAGAGCTCTACCCATGCCCTTACAAACGGAATGACAACTGCAAAACTGTTCGAGCAACTAAAAGATATTAGAAAAACTGTTAATATTCCTTTAATCATCATGGGATATTTTAACCCCATGATGCAATATGGCGTTGAGGCTTTTTGTAAAAAATGTAACGAAATTGGGATTGACGGACTCATAATTCCCGATCTCCCTGTGGATGTTTACAACGAAGAATACCGATCTATTTTTGAAAAGTACAACCTCATCAACGTGTTCTTAATTACGCCACAAACCTCCGAAGATCGTATTAGATTTATCGATTCTGTTTCCAACGGATTTATTTACATGGTGAGTTCGGCCAGCGTTACTGGAGCTAAAAACACCTTTGGGGATGCACAAAACCAGTATTTTGAAAGAATTTCCAATATGAAACTGAAATCACCGCAAATTGTGGGGTTTGGAATTAGTAATGCCGAAACGTTTAAAGCGGCTACCAAGTATGGAAAAGGCGCCATTATTGGCTCGGCTTTTATTAAAATGATTAAAGAAAAAGGAATTGAAGGTATCGATGATTTTGTTAAATCCATCCGATTATAAACGTTTTCTTTCTGAAAAAGCTTTTTATTAACAATTTAGGTAACTAGTTCTTTTTTGGGTTTAAGTATTCTGTTGTCAGGCTGAGCTTGTCGAAGCCCATCATAAAACTTTATCCTACTCCATTAATAAGTAAAACAAATAGGGGAGTTATTTTACAGCGAATTCAAAACTACTTTCGTTTAAATATGCTTCCCCTTTTTTTAACACAGCTGATGGAAAGTGATCGTTATTGGGGGCATCCGGAAAGTTTTGTGTTTCAAAACAGATGCTTGGATATTTCTCCAATGGATTATTCATCATTTTGCTTTCTTCCATAGCTTCAGGGGTGTACACCACGACTCCAGGCTGATTGCTGGAGATCTTCATTTCTATACCCGATTGCTCGCTATACAATGTAGCTAACGGTTCTTTTTCAGTAATAACATAACAATCGTCTAGTCCTTTAAAATCTTTGTGGTCTTCAATACGGATTGGTTTCCTAAAATCAAAATAGGTATTGGCAACAGGTTTAAAATTTCCATTCGCCACATTGTATTGATCTTTTTCTAAAATCTCCTCTGCATTAATTTTCAATTCATGGTCTAAAACAGAACCCTTCCCCGCTAAATTGTAATAATTATGGTTGGTAAGGTTAACAATAGTATCTTCCGTAGCGGTCGCTTTGTAGCGGATTATCAATTTATTCCCTTGTAATTGATAAGTACAAAAGGCATGAAGCTCTCCGGGATAACCTTCTTCCATAGCTTCACTTACATACGAAAAAGTGATAAATGGATTCTCCCCCTCCTCGCGTTGATGTAGTTGCCAATCTTTATAACCAAAACCTTCTTCGCCTCCATGCAAGTGAACTCCCTTACTATTGTTGGCCAATAGATATTTTCTTCCATTAAGCACGAAACCTTCTTTATGGATTCGTCCAGCAAAACGTCCCGCCGTCGCTCCTAAATGAATACTGTTGTTTTTATAATCAGAAACATTTTCATAACCAATAATAACATTTACATCGCTGTTGTTTCTATCTTTTACAATTACTTGCTGAAGCGCTGCTCCTGTAGAAACGGCAACTATTTTTATATATTCATTCTGAATGGCAAAGGTCTTCATGTTAAATTTTTAGGTAGTTTTACAGACAAACGAAACTACAAAAAAGTGTTCTTTTTTATCGCTATTCGAGGGAATAAATAATGATTTCGAAGAATTTAAAAGAAAACTTTAAAAAAATGAAACGCTTTACTTTTTGCGTCGTCTTTAAGAGTAGATAGTAACAAAGCCAACTAAAAGTAACAAGCCGGCATGCTTGAAATAGATCTTATTGAGAAATGCAAAAGCAACAACCGAAAAGCGCAAATGCAGCTTTACGACATGTACTGTCACGGCATGTTCTGTGTTGCCATGCGGTATTTGAAAAACACAGATGACGCACAGGACGCCATGCAGGAAGCTTTTATTAAAGCTTTTCAAAAACTAGATCAGTTTAAGGCAGAAGTTACTTTTGGGGCTTGGTTAAAACGAATTGTAATTAATAAGTGTATTGATTTTTTAAAGGCAAAGCAACATCAAATTTATTCTTTAGACGAAAGTTTTATGCATGTTGAGGAAGACGAAAACTGGCAGGTGGAAAGCGATATATCCAAAGAAGAAATTGTAAATGCCATTGAAAAATTACCTAACAAATACAAGGTTGTGGTAATGCTTTATTTGGTGGAAGGATTTGACCATGAGGAAATTTCAGAAATATTGCATATTAATAATAACACTTCCCGCACCCATTTAATGCGGGGAAAGCAAAAGCTACAATCACTTTTAAAACACAAAATAGATGGCACAGGATATTAAAAAGCTATTGAAAGATTGTTTTGAAGAAAAACATGAGCTGCCACAAGGGCATCGCGAGGCATTTTCTAAATTGTTGGAGCAAGAACTTCCGCAGAAAAAAGAAAATAAATCCTTTTTGTTCTGGAAAGTAGCGGCAGCCGTATTGGTTTTAATTGGAGTGGGCACTGTATTCTTCAGCAATAATAAAGAAATAACAACTTCTGAAAAGGGTGTGGCGAATACAGAAAATAGCGCCCCAAACAGTGAATCTATCACTTTAGGGTCTATTTCTCCTGATTTGAAAAAGGTGGAAGACTATTATGTAGCTAATATTAATTTGGAATTGGCGGAAATTGATCTTTCCGAAGCAAATAAAAAATTACTAGATGGCTATATGACGCGTCTTGGCGAATTGAACGACGCTTACCAAGACCTTACGGTTGAACTCAATGAAGTAGGTCCAAACGACCAAACCATCAATGCACTTATTAGCAACCTGCAATTACGTTTACAGTTACTATACCGATTGAAAGAAAAGATTAAAGAACTTAAACAAACAACAAATGAAGAATTTACAACACAAAATGTATAGGTTTATTGCAGTCATGTTGCTTACTTCTGCTGGCATGTATGCCCAAACAGAAACAAAAACCTACAAAGAATCCTTCAACGTAAATGACGATGTGGTAGTAGATGTTAATACGAGCTACGCCGATGTTACTTTTGATACTTGGAACAAAAATAAAGTAGAAATTGAAGCTATAATTGAAGTAGAAGGTCTTTCTAAAGAAGATGCGGCAGCTTATTTTAAAAAGTGGGGCTTTACAGCGCAAGGAAACAGCAATAAAGTAACCATTAAAACATCTAGTGGATCAAGATGGGGACATGGAAAAGATGTGGTTTTTGTCACTGATTCAGACAATATGGTTTTTGCCTTTAACGACTCCATACATATGGCTCCTATGCCACCCATGCCACCTTTACCAGAGATGGATTCTTTGATAATTATCCCTCCGATGCCCCCAATGCCGCCATTGCCCTTTGATTTTGATAACTTTTCTTTTGATTATGAAGCGTATAAAAAGGAAGGTGACGCTTATTTAGAAAAATGGAAAAAACAATTCAATGAAAGTTTTGATGAGGAGGTAAAAGCTAATTTAGAAGAATGGAAGAAAGAAGTAAAGGAGCACCAAACGGAGTGGCAAGTGGTTCGAAAAGAAATGGTGAAGGAAAGAGAACAAATGCAAAAAGAGCGTGAAAAACAACGTATTGAAATAAGAAAAATTCAGAAGGAAGCACATAAGGCAGCCCGAGAAGCCCATGCGGCAGCAAGGGAAACTCAAGCTAAGATAATGCGTTGGAATGTAGCGCCTGGCGGACAATCGCCTAATGTATTTTTCTACGATTCTTCCAAAGACGACAAAAATGTAAAGGTTAAAAAAACTATCAAGATTAAAATACCGAAAGGCGCTAAACTAAAAATGAATGTACGCCATGGGGAAGTCACCCTGGCCGAAAATTATTCCAATATCAATGCAACCTTGTCTTACACAAGGTTGCATGCCCCTATGGTGACTGGGGAATCCTCATTTATAGAAGCCTCCTACTCGCCTCTCGTAGTAGAACGTTGGAACAAAGGTGAACTAAAAGCCAATTATGCTGAAGCTATTAACTTGAAGCAGGTAAAAAGTATAAAGCTTACCTCAAAATCTTCCAATGTCGTGATAGAAAACCTCACTGGCGATGCTATCATTAATGGTAGCTTTGGCGACTTGTCCGTAGGTGCGGTTTCAAACGACTTTAGCAACCTCAACATAGTGTTAGATAATTCCGACGCAAAGCTATCCCTCCCAAAAACGGCCTTCACTTTTTACAGCAATGCCTCCAATTCTTCTATCAAGTACCCCAAGAGCTTAATCTTAAAGGTCTCCAAGCAATACAACAACGAAGTTGCCAATGGCTATTTCTCCCAAAAGAACAGCAACAGAACCATTAACCTTGTAGCTAACTTCAGTAATGTGGTTTTACAATAATACAAGTGCGTTAACTTCCATTTCTCCTCTGATATCATTCATTTATTTCCCGTTTATTAGCACTTCCATTGCGCAAACAACCATTTGCTTTATGTGAACAAGTGCCTCTTTTTCGTAAACAAACACTTTCTTTCTGTAAACAGCCATTTCCTGTTGCTAAAATTCATTTCTCTTCTGTAAACAAGTGTTTCTTTTATGTAAATAAGCATTTCGTCTCTGTAAATAGATATTTCATTTGTGCAGACAATTACTGTTCTATTGATACCGTTTACTTTGTATGAGCGAACAAATAAATTATTCCTGTAAACATTCGTTTCATTTGTGTAATCGAGTAGTTTTATTCTGAAGACAACCATTTCTCTTTTGAAAATAAACAGCAACTATTCTACTGGTTACAAAAGAAATTTTGCCAAACAGATTAACAAACAAAAAAGGCCAAACAAATTTAATATTTGTTTGGCCTTAACTTTTATATTTTGATGAATGTTATTCTATATGTTAATGCGCTTCTTCCTTTAGAAGCTCAGGATATTTCTTTTGAAATTTACGCAGCCGCGGAATAGATACATTGCGTACATACGGATTATTGGGATTCCGCTTCTCATAATCTTGGTGATACTCTTCTGCTATCCAAAATTTCTCAAACGGTTCCACCTGCGTAACGATAGGCTTTGTGAAAATTTCTTTTTTTTCTAACTGCTTTATATAGCGTTCTATAATTTCTTTTTCCTTGTTATTTTTGTAAAAAGCAATGGAACGATATTGCGGACCAACATCGGGACCTTGGCGGTTGTATTGTGTAGGATCATGCGAGCCAAAAAAGACACGCACTAAAGTTTCAAAAGAAACCTCTTTAGGATCGTAATATACTTTTACACTTTCTGCATGCGATGTTTTTCCACCACCAACTTCTTGGTAGGTTGGGTTTTTCTCGCTTCCCCCGGCATAACCAGATTCTGCTTCTTTTACCCCTTTTACACTTTCGAAAACTGCTTCCACGCACCAAAAACATCCGCTCGCAAAATAGGCAGTTTCATATTTAGATAAATCTTGTTGTGGTTTCTCGAAAGTTGTTTTCGCAGTAACTTGAGCTGGTTTTTCTTCTTTTTTGGTGGATGACTGGCAGCTCACCGTAAAAAAGCTCAATAAAAGAAGTGCATTAAGTTGTATGAATTTCATAAAAATTTGTTTTTAGTATGAGTCCGATTAGCACCTAAAACCTTACAAAATCATATTCATAACAAATCAACTTTCCAGTCTAAATTTCTTTGAACCGGATTAAATAGGTTACACCATTGGTTGCTTCCAGTTTGTTTATAGACCCTCTAAGTTGGCGGGTTAAACTATTAATAAGTTTGAGTCCCATAGAACCTTGTGAACTGGTACAATTGTCTTCGGCGTAACCAACGCCATCATCGCTTAAGGTAAGGCGAAAATATTCCAAATCTGTTTGTTCAATAGAAATAGTAATAGTTCCTTCGTCTTTATGCGGAAAGGCATGTTTAAAAGAATTGGTGATAAACTCACTAATCAGCAAGCCTAAAGGAATGGCTGTTTCAACATTAAACTTTATATTCTTAATATTCGTTTGAAAAACAATTTTCTTATCATTCTTGTTTAACGAATTATCTAAAAAACTACATAATTGAGCTATATAATCTTGATATTCTATTCTGGCAAGATCTTCCCTAGCATATAACATTTCATGCACAATGGCCATAGAGAGCACTCGGTTATGGCTGCTGGAGAGCATTCTTTTAGTTTCTTCGCTTGTAGAGTTCCTCGCTTGCATGTTTAATAAACTGGAGATAGTCTGCAAATTGTTTTTCACCCGATGATGGATCTCCTTTAAAAGCACTTCGTTCTCCTTGCTTTTCTTTTCAATTTCTTTTTTGGATGTTAAAAGTCGGTTGTAGTTGCGCAGCAATATTCTCCCTAGAATGGCGCCCAAAATGTACATACTGAAAAGGAGAACGATTAAACTAAATGTTTCCTGCGAGGCCGGCGGCACTTTGTTTTTTACTGAAAAATGGAGCGATTCATGAAAATAAACCGCCAGGATAAATGTTAATATAATAATTAGATTAAATCTTCCGTAGGCTCTAGTAGATACATATCCCCCGAATACAATAAGAAGCATAACGAAAGCAAATGGACTGTTAAGACCGCCACTGTACAACGTCACTACGGCCGACCCTATAAGCGCCAAAAAGCAAGTGCCCAAATAAATGTACATTACTTTTCCATGCTTGTAATACATAAAAGTATTTACCAAATTGGCAATACCATAAACAAGGAAAGTCTGCGGGATTACTTCAGTTATATCTAAAATGAAATAACAAATAGGCGCAAAGCACAACATGATAATTGAGGAAAAATAGTTGGTATTTAGAATAAGATCTATTTTTTCCTGCAAGCTATCTGAAGCGCCTTTATTGAGTCCCATAAAAACAAATTGCATGGGGGTGCATATTTATGTGTTAAAAGAATAGAAGCATTCTTTCCTTTAAAAACGATGTCAATTTGAATTTTCAAACGCAAACAACCCGTATTTTCTAGGTATAAGAAGCCATTTATTTATTGGTTTTCAAGCTCCTAAGATATCGTTTTTTTTCAAAAAAAAAGCGATAAAAACATACGTTCTATCGCTTTTAAAAACTTTTTTACCTTTTTTAGTCTTCTACAAGTACCCATTCTCCCTTGGTTAAAAGGGGTTCCGCTTGTTTAAACTTAAGAGTTTTATTTTCTCCCGTCATTACGTTTTTAATAGTAACACGGTCGTTTCGTCCAATTTTGGGCTTATCTCTCACAATAGTTTCTGTAACCTGTGGGCGTTGCTGAGTTTGACCGGCAGCTCTATTTTGTGCCGCTAACTCATCACTATTTGGAATTTCTTCTTTAGACGTTTTATAATCTTCTTTCCGCTTCGTTTCCCGAGCTTCTTGAATGTTGGATGTGTCTTCTGTTGGAAGTTCTCCTTTGAATAGGAAAGATATCACTTCCCTGTTCACCTTATCTATCATCCCTTTAAAAAGTTCAAAAGCTTCAAACTTATAAATCAATAAAGGATCTTTTTGCTCATGGACCGCTAACTGCACAGATTGCTTCAATTCATCCATCTTCCGTAAATGCGTCTTCCATGCATCATCAATAATGGCAAGGGTAATGTTCTTTTCAAAATCGGTGATTAACTTCTTCCCTTCAGATTCATAAGCATCTTTAAGGTTGGTTACCACTTTCAAGGTTTTAATACCATCTGTAAATGGAACTACAATACGTTCAAACTTATTGTTTTCGTTCTCATAAACATTTTTAATTACCGGATACGCTGTTTTGGCATTACGCTCAATCTTATCTTGGTAATATTGAAGCGCTGCTTTGTAAACCACATCGGTAATTTCCCTAGCGGATTTCTTTTTAAATTCTTCTTCGTTTATAGGAGAAGTAGTAGAGAAATATTTAATCAACTCAAACTCGAAGTTTTTAAAGTCGCTAGCCAACTTGTTACTCTCTACGATAGCCTCGCAGGTATCAAACACCATATTGGCGATATCCAGTTTAAGACGTTCCCCTTCCAAGGCGTGCCTTCTTCTTTTATAAACTACTTCACGTTGAGCGTTCATAACATCGTCATACTCCAATAAACGTTTACGTACCCCGAAGTTATTTTCTTCTACTTTTTTCTGAGCCCTTTCAATGGATTTGGTCATCATGGAATGCTGAATTACCTCTCCATCTTCCAGTCCCATTCTATCCATCATTTTTGCTACTCTTTCAGAACCGAAAAGGCGCATCAAATTATCTTCCAAAGAAACATAGAACTGCGAACTTCCAGGATCTCCTTGACGACCGGAACGACCTCTTAACTGGCGGTCAACACGACGGGAATCGTGACGTTCTGTACCAATAATGGCCAAACCACCAGCGTCTTTAACCTCTTTGGAAAGTTTAATATCGGTACCACGACCTGCCATGTTGGTCGCAATAGTTACCACTCCTGGCTTACCAGCTTCCGCAACGATGTCGGCTTCTTTTTTATGAAGCTTCGCATTCAATACGTTATGCTGAATTTTGTTCATGGAAAGAGATTTCGATAATAACTCGGAAATCTCTACAGAAGTAGTACCTACCAATACTGGGCGACCTTCACCTACCAATCGAATTACTTCTTTGATTACGGCATTGTATTTTTCCCTTTTCGTTTTGTAAATAAGGTCTTGCATGTCTTTTCTGGCAATCGGTCTATTGGTTGGGATTTCCATCACATCCAAATCATAGATTTCCAAAAACTCTCCCGCCTCGGTAATGGCAGTACCTGTCATACCAGACAATTTATTATACATTCTAAAGTAATTCTGTAAAGTTACGGTAGCAAAAGTCTGTGTTGCCGCTTCGATCTTTACATTTTCTTTAGCCTCAATAGCTTGGTGAAGACCATCTGAGTAACGACGGCCATCCATAATACGCCCCGTTTGCTCATCTACAATCATCACTTTATTTTCCATCACAACATATTCCACATCTTTTTCAAAAAGCGTGTACGCCTTTAAAAGTTGGTTCATAGTGTGGATACGTTCACTTTTTACTGAAAAATCTTTAAAAAGCTCTTCTTTAAGTTCCGCTTCTTCTTCCGGAGAAAGATTTTTATTTTCAATTTGAGCTATTTCCGTACCAATATCTGGCATCACAAAGAAATCTGGATCGGTATCCCCTGATAAATATTCAATTCCCTTGTCAGTAAGTTCAATTTGATTGTTCTTTTCATCGATAACAAACCACAATGCTTCATCTACAACCGGCATTTCACGGTTATTATCCTGCATGTAATGGTTTTCCGTTTTCTGAAGTAACTGCTTTATCCCTTCCTCACTTAAAAACTTAATAAGTGCTTTATTCTTTGGCAATCCGCGGTGAACACGTAACAACTGAAACGCTCCTTCCTTGGTATTTCCTTCAGCAATTAATTTTTTAGCTTCTGCTAAGAGACCCGTTAAATATTGGCGTTGCTTAGCTACAAGATCGCTTACCTTTGGTTTTAATTCATTGAATTCATGACGATCTCCTTGCGGAACCGGTCCAGAAATAATCAATGGTGTTCTCGCGTCGTCAATCAATACAGAATCGACCTCATCCACGATAGCATAATTGTGTGTGCGCTGTACCAAATCGTCTGGTGTATGCGACATGTTATCACGCAGATAATCGAAACCAAACTCATTGTTCGTCCCGTATGTTATATCTGCTAAATATGCTTTTCTACGACCTACAGAGCCCGGTTGATGGTTATCGATACAGTCTATCGACAAGCCATGAAACTCAAATAAAGGACCCATCCAAGCGCTGTCCCTACGTGCCAAATAGTTGTTTACTGTTACCAAATGAACACCGTTACCAGTTAGGGCATTTAGGTAAACTGGCAAGGTTGCCACCAACGTTTTACCCTCCCCTGTCTGCATCTCGGCAATTTTTCCTTGGTGAAGGGCAATACCTCCAATAAGTTGCACATCGTAATGCACCATATCCCAAGTTACTTCTTTACCTGCGGCGTCCCAAGAGTTGCTCCAAATCGCTTTGTCATCTTCTAACGTAACATAATCATTCTTTCCAGAAATTTCCCTATCGAATGCTGAGGCTGTAACGGTAATGGTTTCGTTATTGGCAAAACGTTTAGCAGTTTCCTTAACTACGGCAAACGCTTCTGGAAGTATATCGTTAAGTGTTTTTTCTGAAGCTTCCTGCGCTTTTTCCTTTAAAGCATCTATTTCAGTATAAATATCTTCATTACGATCGATGTCGTTGGAAGCTTCTGCTTCTGCCTTTAGTTCAGCAATCTTTTCATCAAAAGAAGCGGTAGCAGCTTTTATCTTATTTTTAAACTCTTGTGTTTTAGAACGAAGTTCATCGTTAGTGAGCTGAGATAGCTTATCTTCAAAAGATTTTATTTGGTCTACAATAGGTTGCAAAGCCTTCACATCTTTCTTCGCCTTATCTCCTACGAAAACTTTTAAAACGGAATCGAGTAAACTCATGTTTTTATTTGTATTTAGGTATTCAAGTGATATAATCTTTTATAAAATCGGTTAAAAATTGCTTTTCACACCATTTATTTTGGGTTTTTACTGCTTTGTAGCGCTGTGCTATTCCTTTCATAAAAACGCTTCAAAGGGTACAAAACCAACAATTTCTCCCTACCATCAAGGCGGGTAAACTTCAATTTTAAAAGTTTAGATCACTTCGTCAAAATTAAGCAAAAAAAAAGCCTCAGAAGAGACTTTTTTGCTTTATAATGTTAAGTGTTGTTAATATTCATCCTCATTCCAAAGGTAATCTTCCTCTGTTGGATAATCCGGCCAAATCTCTTCAATAGATTCATACATATCGCCTTCGTCTTCCATAGCTTGTAGATTTTCTACTACTTCTAATGGAGCGCCGGTTCTAATAGCATAGTCAATTAATTCATCTTTTGTCGCGGGCCAAGGGGCATCGTCTAAATAGGATGCTAATTCTAAAGTCCAATACATCTGCTATAGATTTTAATTTTGTGCAAAAATAAATTTTTAAAGTAAAAAGTCAAGTAAAATTTATATTATTTACATATTATTTCTAAGAACGTAGTTTTTAGGGCGTTATATTGATTATTGTTCAATATTTAAAGGTCTGTTTTAACCATTCTCCTTGTTGGGGATCCATTTCACTTCCTCAGCCTTCAAGTCAGAAGTCAACTTCCGTGCCAACACAAATAAATAATCCGACAAACGATTTAAATAACGCAAAACCAACTCATCAAAAGCTTCGTTTTCAAACAAATACGTAGCCTTTCGTTCTGCCCTGCGACACACGGTTCTAGCCAAGTGACAATATGACACAGTTGTATGACCTCCAGGTAAAACAAAATGAGTCATTTGAGGCAAGCTAGCATCCATTCTGTCGATTTCATTCTCTAAAAACTCAATGTCGCCTAAAATTATAGATGGAATATTCAATCGCTTTTTTCCACTTTTTAAAAATTCTTTTTCCGGTGGCGTGGCCAAAATTGCTCCAACGGTGAAAAGCCGATCCTGAATTTCAATAATCGTTTGTTGATAGCTCTCACCTATGTCTTGATCGCGAATAAGTCCCATCCAGGAATTGAGTTCGTCAACGGTTCCGTAAGCTTCGATTCGAATATGATGCTTGGGAACACGTGATCCGCCGTACAATGCGGTTGTCCCTTTATCCCCAGTTTTCGTGTAAATTTTCAATACTTATAATTTTAATAATGTTCCAAGTTTGACAAAAGGTTACCGCTCTTTTCTTTTAGAACTATAACGGTCTTCAAACCTGTTGTTCCGTCTATCTCTCATTCGCTTCATGTTGCGTTTATTATTCAACCAAACGAAGATAAATAGAACAGCTAATATAACAATCCAAATGGCTCTAGTTCAGTTTTGAGTGAGAAATATAGTATCTATCATTTCATAGGGTGCCTTTTCATTTCTTTTGCTCGCCCAAAAGAAACGAAACAAAGAAAAAGGCGCCTTATCCAAGGAATTTTTTCGACCATTAAGTCGTAAAACCGCAATCAAAACTCCGCGTCGCTCCGTACCTTCGCTCCTGCTCTCGGAGCTTTTGATTACTATTCTGAGGATAAGGAGTTTTTTTGCGGCTGATTTCAACGCTATTTTAAGCTAGAACAACCCAAATCAAAACAACTACTCTTGTAGATCTTACTACTTAATTGGGAATAGTTTTTAAATGACTTTTTACATTAAAATTGGCAGGACTTTCCCGCCACTCCATTTAAAATAACAAATTAAATTCGAATAGAAAAATCTTCTTTCACCTGACCTTTCTTCCTGAATAAGAGTCCGATATCAAAAAAATCGATAGACACTTGAAATTTTGTGTTCTTTTTTAAATGCTCCCACTGTTTTTTCTGAAGGTTTGTTGCTGAAATATGATCTATCACCAGTAAACTGAAATCATCAGAAGCACCCAGAATTTCTTCAACACAATCAGTTTTCAATGAAAAATATTCAGTTTTGTCACTTCGGAAGCAATTTTCGTGAAACTTAGAAAAATCCATATCATTAAAATAATGAAGAGTACGATTGATGATTTTCTGTTTTCGTTTTGAAAATGGAGCCCTTTCCTTCCATTCCATCAACATTTTATGCTCCCCAAACCGTTGGTTTTTATAAAGTCCGTTTGTTAAATATTCATACACAAAAGGCGAATGCACCCCATGGCGGTTAGTGGATGTGAATAGATATTTTATGTACTTAAAAGGTTTCAAGTTTCTGGTTTTAGCTTTCTTAAAAACGAATATTGAGTACTGCATACTGAATATTGCCAACTACCACTACCCCTCTTCCATTTTCATGGAAAGTTCAAACCAAGCTTCTGTTTTTTCCTCAATAGCATCAATAATTTCTTGAAGCTTTATGGATTGCTTATCAATTTCATCGCCAACCAATTCTCCAGTAGCAAAAACAGCTTCGGCCTCTTTTTTCTGTTCTTCCAGTTTTTTTATGTCCCGTTCCAGTCGTTTATACTCCTTTTGCTCTTCATAATTCAATCCAGCATTGGCATCTTTTTTCCAAGTTTTTTTAGTGTTCTCTTCCGAGGTAGTTTTAGTTTCCTTTTCGGGCTCACTGCTTTCATACGCGCGGTAATCGGTGTAATTCCCTGGAAAATCTTCAATCTCAGCATCACCTTTAAAAACAAAAAGGTGATCTACGATTTTATCCATAAAATAACGGTCGTGAGAAACCACCACCAAACAACCCGGAAAATCCAATAGAAACTCTTCCAGAACGTTAAGGGTTACAATATCCAAATCATTGGTTGGCTCATCAAGAATAAGGAAATTCGGATTCTGAATAAGAACCGTACACAAATACAGCCTTTTCAACTCTCCCCCACTCAACTTTTCGACGTAATCGTATTGTTTTTTACGATCGAATAAAAATCTTTCCAACAATTGAGCCGCAGAAATTTGCCTTCCCTTCGTCAGCGGGATAAACTCGCCGTATTCTTTTATAATATCAATTACTTTTTGTGCAGGCTTCGGATTGATACCGCTTTGCGTATAATAACCGAATTTTACAGTTTCACCAATGATTACTTTTCCTGCATCAGGTGAAACATTACCCGTAAGAACATTTAAAAAAGTAGATTTTCCAGTTCCATTTTTACCGATAATTCCAATACGTTCGCCTTTTTTAAAGGTGTATTCGTATTTATCCAGTATTTTTTTGTCTTTAAAACTTTTGGACACATTATGAAACTCCACAATTTTGCTCCCCAAACGCTCCATATTAATTTCCAATTGAATTTTATGGTCTTGCCTGCGTTGGTGAGCTTTTTCCTTTATTTTGTAGAAATCATCAATTCTAGATTTGGACTTAGTGGTTCGGGCTTTCGGCTGGCGCCGCATCCAATCCAGTTCTTTTGTAAATAAGTTTTTTGCTTTATCTACCGACGCCTGCTCTGCTTGAAGTCTCGCCTCTTTCTTTTCTAAATAATAAGAATAATTTCCTTTATATTGGTACAGTTTCCCGTGGTCTAGCTCTATAATTTCGTTACACACACGCTCCAGAAAATAACGGTCGTGTGTTACCATAAATAGCGTTATATTTTCTTTTGCGAAATACTGTTCCAACCATTCAATCATTTCCAGATCCAAATGGTTGGTAGGCTCATCGAGAATGAGCAAATCGGGAGTATTGAGTAAAATAGTGGCGAGCGCCAAACGTTTTTTTTGTCCGCCCGAGAGTTTGTTTACTTTTAAATCCAGTTTCTCCAGCTTCAGCTGAAAAAGAATTTGTTTGTATTGTGTTTCAAAATCCCAAGCATTTTTAATATCCATTTGCTCAAAAGCTTTTTGGTAAGCTTCGGTATCTTCCGGATTTTGCAATGCTTTTTCATATTGCTGAATAGTTTTCAGCACATTATTTTCAGAAGCAAAAATGGTCTCTTCAATAGTTAAATTAGGATCCAAATCGGGTTCTTGCGACAAAAAGGAAATTCGAATACCATTCCGTGAAATTACCTGACCGCTATCAGGAGTGTCCTTTCCTGTGATAATATTCAGTAAGGAAGTTTTTCCAGTACCATTTTTAGCTATGAATGCTATTTTTTGATCTTTATTGATTCCGAAGGAAATGTCGGTATAAAGAACACGTTCGCCATACGATTTGGCTATATTTTCTACTGATAGATAGTTCACAAATACATTTTTTGCAAATTAAAGCAATTTCAAGTTTGCAAACGATAAAATTTGATGATTCCTGAGAAGACTACTGAATGCCGGATGTTAGTTGCTTGAGGTTTTTATAATTTGCACTGTTAACTTTTAAATTGCGATCTTGACCTTGCCAGATTAAACACCTAAAAACACATCCCTTTCCCTTTTTATAAATTCTTCCAGCGATGTGGGCTGTTTGCCTGTTATTTTTTGAAAAGCGTTGCTCAATTTTGGCACTTTTTGAAACCTAGGCAAGAAATGCAGTATTAGCATTACAAGAACAAATTCCTTGGGCATTCCTTCCCTCCGCTTTTTTATGTAAAATGAAATTGGATTAACACTGCGAAAGCGAATTTCTTCGCCAATTATGCGACTCATAATCTCAGTAACTTCAAAGAAGTTTTTATTTTCCTTCCCTGTAATTTCAAGCGCCTGATTCTTAAAGTCATTAAAATCATGAATACAAATTGCTGTATTTTCTCCAATGTTTTTTACATCCACCCAGTTAAATTTAGCCTTTCCTGATGGCAACGTTATTTGTTTTCTTGTCTTAATTTCAGGTAAAAGGGTTGTGGTTAAATTTTGCATGAAATAACTGGGACGAATAAATATATATTTAAAATTCAGCTTCAGAATTAACTTTTCAATTTTGTAATGCGGAATCATTTTACTTTTTTCAGCCCCTTGCACGGATAAAAATATAATTTGCTGGACTCCTACCGATTTAGCAGTTTCCAAGAGAGGTTTAAAAAAAGTATCTACATCGGCAATTTGTGGAGGACGCAATAGAAATAAAAGCTGAATGTTGTGCAAAGCGGGTTGATACGTTTCTGAATTTTCAAAATCAAAAATCCGATATTGAAGTGTTGGAATATGCTGAAATTTGGCTTTGGCAGACTCTAAATTACGAACGCCAGCAAAAATTTGGTCGGTAGAGCGTATTTCATTTAAATAATGAATAACCTCACTACCAATATTCCCCGTAGCACCGGTAATTAGCACATTTTTCATTTCAACACCTGCTTATTCTTCACATTAAGAAGAAAGGTAATGAATTTTAGAATAGTAAAATAAAAGTTCGCAATTAGTTCTTGCTGTGTATGCTACCAGCCCATTTGGTCTGCAAATGACCAAATTTTTTAATCTCTTGACGCAGCAGCGATAAAAATTCCCTGCCTTGTTGACTTCTGATTTCTAACTTTTCGCAGTAATGGATTAAAGAAGCGGTAGTTTTTTCCAGTGACGAAAGAGAAGCTAATTTTACGTTGATATCCGGCGAGGTTTCAGCCATTGCAATTTTAGGTGCCAGCCCCAAAGAAGTCATGATTAACTTGTCAGAATAGACATCATCCAGACTTTGTGAACGATGTAATTCCATAACAGATTTTTCCCCCCGCAAGTATTCAACAATTTGTCTACTCAGCGTAAAGATGTGAATGGCCTTTTTGTAAACCGGTAACTTGGTTACATTTCGCCTTCGGTAACCATGTCGAAAATAATTTTTCTTCACCTTTGCTTCTTTACTCCAAATTTACTGCGGAAAAGAAAAAATCTTATTTCTATTCTAAAGCAAAAAGCGTAATTTGCATTAATAATTAAAGTATTTAAGGTAATTTAGCTTAATATGAAAATAGATGACCTGAATTGGGCAATTTTAAAACTTTTACAGGAAAATGCACGTTATTCCCATGCCGAAATAGGGAGAAAAGTGGGCCTTTCTTCACCCGCAGTTGCCGAACGCATTAAAAAATTGGAAGATGTAGGTGTAATTGATGGATATACTGCTGAAGTGAACCATATTCAAGCAGGATATCAATTAAAAGCATTTATTACCTTGCGGGCGTTTATGGGAAAACTAAAACCGTTTTTGGAACAGGTAAAACAGTTTAAAGAGGTATTAAACTGCTACCGGATTACGGGCAATGAAAATTTGGTTATGGAAGTGGTCTTTTACGATCAATTTCATTTGGAAGAGTTTATAGACAAATTAATTACCTATGGTGAAGTGCGAACTTCTATTGTACTCTCCAATGTAATCTCAAACAAACCGATTGGCAAGAATAGATAGTGCTAACAATCTATTTTTTGATTTATTTTAAAGAAGCTATTTTAACATAGCCCACATGCATTTCATCTTCTGAAATAGTATCCATTTGGGTATAAGAAAGTTGGTATTTCTCTTTAAATTCATTGGAAAGCATTTCTTCGATATTGTAAATATCATCTACATCGACTCCGTATTTATCATCAATATGAGATTCTGCACCTTTAAAACCACAATGTTTGTAGAACGTAGTGGCTTTGGACTTTTTTATGGCTTCCGCTTTTGTTTTGGTAACCGCTAAAATTTTATAATGATATTCTTCGAACTCATTTTCTTTGTATCCGCCTAGATTTACAAAAAACAATTGATCTTCAGAAGTATCGTTTTCACTACGCTCTTGAATAGTAATCTTGTAGCCATCAACCGAAGTAACTTCACGCCAGGCATCAATATGGATTTGCCCTTTTGCTTCAGGCCAGAAAGATTTCATGGCTGGCACCAATTCTTTTAACGAGGAGCCAATTCCGAAGAAAATATCGTGCTGTTCAGTAAACCTACCTTCGGGTTTGCAGCCCAACATTACCATAAACAATTTCCTTTCTGAAGTCATATTTATAAAATTTGAAATTTGCGCAAAGATAAATCTTGTAATTAAACTTCATTGGCAAAAAGATGTTAAGTTGAATTATTTGAAGACTTAAACTCCCCACCCCACCTTATTTATTTTTACCGTAAATATTTGAAAAATCAAAATCGATATGACAAATAACGCATAGCTTCGGAACATATAGCCTTAACATACATGAAAATCATCTATTAAAAAAGAAGCTTTTTTGCAAAAAAGTGGCAATTTCGTTCATTTTTGTGGCTATTTCTAAAAAAAGCAACTTGACAGCAAAGCTTTTAATAATTATTTTTGCTTCTAGCAATTTAAGCACGTGTCACTTTAAGAATGAAAGATATAAGAATGACTAAGGAGAGCGTCTCCTCTGTTCTTTATGACCTCCAAGGCACTTTGGGCGGTGTAGTGGAAACATCCGGTAGGGATAAAATACTTAGAGTGAATAATGCAATGGCCGTTGGGGAAATACGAGCGGTACATTTATTTGGACGAATTGATGCCCTAATTTATGATATAACTTTTTTAGAGGAAATTAATTACTCCATTACAGAAGACGATGAAAATCTTCTTTATTTCCTGTTTTTTCATAAAGGTTATATGCTTCAAAAATCTGCTGAGGAGAAAGATTATATCACTCTAAAAGAAATGCACCATAATCTATTCTACTTAGAAAGAGAATTTGAGCATCACGCCAAGCTACCTGCAAATATTCGCCTCCAATATATCGTAATCAACACAAGTTTGTTACTCCAAATTGACGATTTAAACAAACCCTTTTTACTCAATAGCAGTTTTCGGGAATATATTGAGCAGAATATGAACAATGGCTATTTTCATTTTGCAGGAGGCATAGACATTTCCGCTAATAAAGTAGCGGAGAGCCTTTGGGCATCTCATTCTTCAGAAGTTTTAAATCAGCTTCAGATACATAGCACGGTGCTTCAAATTTTGGTGAGCCAGATAAAGTACTTTGAAAACGTCTTCCTTTCTAATATAGATACTACCCGAAAAGAATATCACAAAGAGATTGCAGCGATAGATAACTACATTAATTTACATATTGATCAAAACTTCAAACTTAAAGATCTTCAACTCGCCGCTGGAATAAACGCTACCAAGCTTCAACAAATAATTAATAATACGTACGGATTATCTGCCAACAATTATATATTAAAGTTGAAAATGGATTTTGCCGCTTCCTTGCTTCTTAATCCTTCCTTAAATATTTCTGAAGTGAGCTATAAAATAGGTTTTAACAATAGAAGCTACTTTAGCAAAAAATTTCAAGAATACAGCGGTTCTTTACCCTCAGAATACCGTAAAAGTCATTTGGAAAAATAAAATAAGACTCTCTTGCTAACGAAAGGCTAAACTTTTATTCAGAAGTTTGAAGAAGAGATAATAGAAGAATCAGCGGTAGTTAAAGTGATTTTCTTTCAATAAAATTAAAAGGATTCTTAATCTTTCCTTTTTCTTTATTGATAATCATTTGGGCTGCTGTTTCCCCCATCTTTTTGAAATCAGTAGAAATTACCGTGATTCCCAAAAGTTCTTTGAGCGGGGTATCATTGTATGAAATCACGCCGATATTCTCTCCTAAAACAAGATCTTTCTCCCTAATTTGCTTAATCAAGTTCACCAAATCCGACTCTTCAATAGTTATAAAAAGATCGCCTTCCTTTAAAATAATATCTTCGTAGATTTCATCAATAATGTCGAAATCGATACCAAATTCAACACAAAACTTCCTAAAACCATGCAATATTCGCCTGGGATAAGGGTAAACTGATTTTTCAGGATAAATTAAAAAAAGCTTTTTGTACGTTTTAATTTTATCAAGACCAACTTTTAAAGCTTCATAGATATCATTTTCAAAATCTTGGTAAATTTCAGCAATACTATCATCTAAACCGACTTTGTTGTTATCCATTATTACCAATTTTTCTTTTGGTATTTTATCTATGGCATTGGCAATAGCATCATTTGAACTAAGGTGCTGAAGATCTTTACTCTTAAAATGAGGCATAATTACATAATAATCGTACGCCCCTAAGTTCTTCTCAAGTAAATTTAAAAACAAGGTTTCATCGCAGTGATAAATATGAAGATCGGTATGCGAATTCCCTCCAATAGAATCAATAAACGAATTGTAAATACGCATTTTATAAGAGCTCAGCTTATTGATTAACATTAGAATATTGATTTTTGATATCAATTGAGTTCTAGTAATGTAATATCCTTTACCCCGAATAGAGGTGATAATTTTACGCTCCTTTAAAATACTATATGCTTTTTCTACTGTATCCCTGGAAAGGTAAAACTCTTCACTAAATTGATTAATGGAAGGTATTTTATCGTCCACTTTTAAGTTTCCTGTAGAAATGTTTTGAATAATTGCATCTACCACCTGTTTGTACTTAGGCTTTCTTGAACTTTCGTCTATGCTTATAGATGCCAACATAATCGTAAACGCTTTAAGGTTTAAAGGATGGTTTTTACTTTGAAAATTATTTACAATTCCTTCGCAAGTATAATGCAAAGAGCCAGTAAATTCTAATACTTTAAGATTTTTTTTATGGATTACGGTACAGTACAGGACAGATAACAAATTAGTATCAATTAGTTTAGCAGTAACAAATTGTATAACCAAAAGAGAACAATGGACAACTTGGCCAAAAAATTTAAGCATGTAAATTACTTATGGGATGATAAAAAAGCAGCCAGCTTGGGAGATGACCAAGTGGCACTGTTTCTATACCGATCTAATATTTTGGGCGCCGATTTACGAATTACCAATTACGGCGGAGGAAATACTAGTTGCAAAACCATGGAAAAAGACCCGCTTACTAATGAAGAGGTGGAAGTAATGTGGGTAAAAGGTTCTGGTGGTGATATAGGTACCCTCACCCGTGCCGGAATTGCTGGTTTATATACCGAAAGACTTAGAAATCTTAAAAATGTATATGGCGGACTGGAAGATGAGGACCGCATGGTGGGACTTTTTAACCACTGTATTTACGATTTAGACAGTAAAGCCCCTTCCATCGATACGCCACTTCACGGTCTATTGCCATTTAAACATATTGATCACCTTCACCCCGACGCGCTTATTGCAGTCGCGGCCGCAAAAGACAGTGAGAAAGTCACCAAAGAAATATGGGGAGATACCATGGGCTGGGTGCCATGGCAACGTCCAGGGTTTGATCTTGGGCTTCAATTGGAGAAATGCCTGAACGAAAATCCAGGTATTCGCGGTATTGTACTTGGCAGTCACGGATTGTTTACTTGGGGAGATACTTCTTATGAATGTTATATGAATAGTTTGGAGGTTATTGAAACGGCTTCTGAATATATTGAGAACAAGATAAAAGAAAACGGAAGCGTATTTGGCGGACAAAAAGTGGAAAGCCTTCCTGCAGACGAACGCAAAGAAAAGGCTGCACAATTGATGCCTTTGCTAAGAGGACTTTGTTCTTCGGAACAAAATATGATTGGTCATTTTACCGATAGCGATACAGTACTGGAATTTATAAACAGTAATGATCTTTCCCGCTTAGCTCCAATGGGAACTTCTTGTCCAGACCACTTTTTACGCACTAAAATACAACCGTTGGTATTGGAGCTGGATAAAGATGAAGACCTTACTGATACTATTTCTGTATTACACAAACTGGAGCCCGCTTTCGAGCAGTACCGACAGGAATATGCAGATTATTACAATAGCTGCAAACACGACAATAGTCCGGCCATGCGTGATGCCAATCCAGTTATTATAATATATCCAGGGGTAGGAATGTTCTCCTTTGCAAAAAACAAACAAACAACCCGGGTGGCTAGCGAATTTTATGTGAATGCTATTAATGTAATGCGTGGCGCAGAAGCTATTTCAGCATACACTTCATTACCAAGACAAGAAGCATTCGACATTGAATATTGGCTTTTGGAAGAGGCAAAATTACAGCGAATGCCCGCAGAACAACCGCTTTCCAGAAAAATCGCCATTGTTACCGGTGCTGGCGGGGGTATTGGAAAAGCCATTGCTGACAAATTAGTTGCGGAAGGCGCCAATGTTGTTTTAACCGATATCAGTGAAGAATCATTAAAAGAAGCTGTAAAAACCTATAAAAAAGACCAAGTAGCCACGGCTATTTGCGATGTTACCAAAGAAGATTCAATAAAACAAGCCTACAAACAGGCAATACTGGCTTTTGGTGGGGTAGATATAATTGTTCACTCAGCAGGATTGGCCATCTCAAAATCTTTGGAAGATACTACCCAAAAAGATTGGGATTTGCTTCAGGATATTCTTGTGAAAGGTCAGTTTTTAATGGCACAGCACGGTGTAACCATCCTTAAAAATCAAGGTTTGGGAGGTGATATTGTAAATATTGCTAGTAAAAACGGACTCGTTTCTGGACCTAACAATGTTGGCTACGGTACTGCAAAAGCTGCCCAACAACATATGACGCGTTTGTTGGCTGCAGAATTGGGAGAAGCTAAAATCCGCGTTAATACAGTAAACCCAGACGGAGTAATTGTTGGAAGTAAAATTTGGGAAGGTGATTGGGCCGAAGGTCGAGCTAAAGCTTATGGAATCACCGTTGAGGAATTGCCTGCTCACTACGCCAAAAGAAATTTATTGAACGAAATTATCTACCCAGCAGATATCGCTAACGGCGTATTTTCATTGGTAGCTATTTTAGATAAATCCACCGGAAACATTATTAATGTTGACGGAGGAATGGCCAATGCTTTTGTAAGGTAAATAAATTATAAAAAGGGGCCTTAACCTCCCCAAATAGTTAGCTTTAGACAACGGTTATAAATGTTCCATGGGTTTATTTTACACCCATGGACATTTAAATTTTAAATGTTTCACGAAATCGTTTGAACTTTTTTAGTACGTTTAAACTTCTTAAAGTTCAAAAAAAATACACTCAAAATGAAGATTAGCCAAGATCAACTTCAAAATTATAACAAAGAGCAGCTAAGCCTGCATCAAAATCAATTCGAAAATCTCAGCGACAACCTATCAAAACATGGAGTTGATACCGAAAAAATAATCAATCAACTAGCCGATTTTCAAGTTGCGATTCCCAGTTGGGCATTGGGGGCTGGCGGCACCCGTTTTGGAAGATTTTCTTACCAAGGCGAACCTTCTTCTTTGGAACAGAAACTAGAAGATATCGGTGTAATCCATGCGCTTACGCAAACCGCTGGTGCCATTTCCCTTCATATTCCGTGGGATATACCAGAAGATTACAATGCGATTAAAGAACTTGCTACAAGTTTGGATATAAAGTTTGATGCGGTAAACTCCAACACTTTTCAGGATCAAAAAAACGCAAAAGAATCCTATAAATTCGGTTCTTTGAGCAATACGAGTAAAGCTTCAAGAGATCAAGCAATTGCCCATAACATTGATGTTATAAACATTGGAGATAAACTGGGCTCTAAAAGTATTACTGTTTGGTTGGCAGATGGAAGTTCTTTTCCGGGCCAATCCAATTTTCAAACGGCTCTATCACATACGCAAGACAGCTTAAAAGATATTTATAAGCACCTTCCTGAAGATTGGAAAATGTTCATTGAGTACAAACCGTATGAGCCTTATTTTTACAGCACGGTAATTCAAGATTGGGGAACCTCTTTTATGTTGGCAAATGAATGTGGCGAGAAAGCGTATACGCTAGTAGATTTAGGGCATCATTTACCGAACACCAATATTGAACAGATTGTTTCTACACTTATGCTGAAAGGAAAGCTGGGTGGTTTTCATTTTAATGATAGTAAGTATGGCGATGATGACATTACCGTTGGCTCCATAAAGCCATATGCCCTTTTCTTAATTTTCAATGAATTGGTGTATGGAATGCAAAACAATCCGCAGAATCCAGATCTTTCTTGGATGATTGATGCCAGTCACAATTTAAAAGATCCTTTGGAGGATTTAATTCAATCATTGGAGGCCATACAAATTGCTTATGCCAAAGCTTTACTGGTAAATCAAGACGACTTGAAACAAGCACAGCAAAATCACGATGTTACTTTATGTCAAGAGATTCTGCAAAACGCTTACTTAACAGACGTGCGACCGCTGGTTAAGGAAGCCCGTCTAAAAAGAAACGGCGCCCTTAATCCGCTTCAGCAATATCGTTCTATAGCTGTAAGAAAACAATTGATAAAAGAAAGAGGAAAAAACACCGTAGCTACCGGACTCTAAAGTTTGCTTATGAAGAAAAAAGTTACTGCTGTTTTTGACATCGGAAAGACCAATAAGAAATTTTTCCTATTTGATGAAGATTTCCAAGAAGTTTATCGTGAGTACACCACTTTTAACCCTATTGAAGATGAAGATGGCTATCCTACCGAAAACCTTCCTGCGCTTCAGGATTGGTTAAAATCCCTTTTTCACCGTATTCTGGAAGCAGAAGAGTTTGATATTAAAGCTATCAATTTTTCTTCCTATGGAGCAAGTCTTGTTCATTTAGATGAAAATGGTAATACGCTTACCCCGCTTTATAATTACACGAAACCCATTTCAGAAGAAGTTACTGATAAATTTTATAAAACTTACGGGCCTGAACTAGCGTTTACCCAAGCCACAGGCTCTTCCAAAGAGGGCCTTTTAAATTCTGGAATGCAACTGTATTGGTTAAAAGAGACCAAACCGGAACTCTTCAAGAAAATCAAGTATTCTTTGCATTTACCTCAGTATCTCAGTTATATTTTTACAGGAATTCCGTTAAGCGAATATACCAGCATAGGATGTCATACCGCATTGTGGGACTACACAAAAAAGGACTACCATCGCTGGGTTTACGAGGAGGAAATTCACAAAATACTGCCTCCAATTGTTTCTACGGAAACCAGTATAAACATGAATTATAACGGGAAACGCATTAAAATTGGTGTGGGTATACACGACAGCTCTTCTGCCCTGCTTCCATATGTGAGGAGCCTTGAGGAACCTTTTATTTTGGTTTCTACAGGTACCTGGAGCATTGCTTTAAATCCGTTTACTACGGAAGCGCTTTCCGTTAACGATATTGAAAAAGACTGCATAAACTATATGCGAATCAACGGAAAACCGGTAAAGGCTTCACGTTTGTTCCTAGGGAACGAATATAAAATTCAAGTCCAAAAATTGGCTAAAGCCTATAATGTAGCTCCCGATTATCATAAAACGGTTAAATTTAATGAAGAGGCCTATTATGAAATTACAAAAGAGTTTGAACACCTTTTTGCATGGGAAAGCATCCAACCGGACGAAAAAGTTACCGACACAAAATTACCGTACGATACTTTCGAACATGCGTATCATCATTTGATGATTGAATTGGTGATGCTTCAGGTAAAAAGCATCGAAACAGCCAAAGGCGGCGACACCATCCATAAATTGTATGTAGATGGCGGTTTCAGTGATAATGATGTGTATATAAAACTCTTGTCTCATTATTTGAGAAACATGGAATTACGCACTACCAATGCTTCGCTAGGCTCGGCTTTGGGGGCCGCAATCAGTATATCGGACACGAAACTGAATTCAAAATTCCTTAAAAAGAATTATTCCCTCAAAAAACACGTTCCACTCATAGTAAAATAATTTTTATGGCATTTACCTTTAATTATCAATACCCTTCCGTGGAAGACCTTAGAGAAAAGGCAAAAAAAAGAATGCCTCGGTTTGCCTTTGAATATTTAGATGGCGGGTGCAATGAAGATATTAACCTGTACAGAAATACTTCAGAATTAAGGGAAGTACAACTGGAACCGCGTTATTTAAAAAATTATAATGAGGCTACCATAAAAACTACTTTATTCGGAAAGGAATATGATGCTCCATTCGGAATCGCGCCTGTTGGCCTACAAGGACTTATGTGGCCAAATGCACCACAGATATTGGCCAAAGCTGCTTTTCAACACAACATCCCGTTTATTTTAAGTACGGTTACTACCATGGATATTGAAAAAGCCAGCGAACTTACCGAAGGGAACGCTTGGTTTCAACTTTACAATCCGGTAGAAGACCATATTAGAAAAGATATCATTAAACGGGCGAGCGATGCCGGTTGCCCTGTTCTAGTGCTCTTGTGCGACGTACCCACTTTTGGATATCGTCCGAGGGATTTTAGAAACGGACTTGCATTACCGCCAAATATGTCTATTCGTAACATCCTTCAAATACTGGCCAATCCCACTTGGGCTTTTAATACCTTAAAATACGGACAACCAACTTTTGAAAATCTTACTCCGTACATGCCGGAAGGATTGAATTTAAAGCAATTGGGGAAATTTATGGACAAGACCTTTTCGGGAAAATTGAATGAAGAACGCATAAAACCCATCAGGGACCAATGGAAAGGGAAATTAGTTTTAAAAGGAGTAGCTTCCGAAGCGGATGCCCAAGAAGCCATTCGCCTGGGATTTGATGGAATTATTGTATCCAATCACGGCGGAAGGCAACTCGACGCAGGGGAATCTACCATAAAACCACTTACCACGATTGCTGAAAAATATGGCAATCAAATTGAAGTGATGATGGATAGCGGTGTTCGTTCCGGCCCTGATATTGCCAGAGCAATGGCTAGCGGAGCAAAATTCACTTTTATGGGGCGGTCTTTCATGTACGGTGTCGGTGCCTTAGGGAATAAAGGCGGAGACCATACTATTTCCATGCTTAAAGTGCAACTGAAACAAGTAATGGACCAACTTTGCTGCGAAAAAATTGAAGACTTACCTAATCATTTAATTTAACGAACCGAAAACACCTAACGATGACACAATACGCTATTGAAGAAGACATTGAACAAGTAGCTGGAGGGGAATATGAAAGAGAACGCGTACCCGATTCTAAATTAAAAGGTTGGAAAAGTTTCCTTGGAATGTATGCTGGCGAGCACGCCGCGGGAACCGAATTTGTAATCGGACCTTTGTTTTTAACTACAGGCGTGAGTGCTTTCGACCTGATTGTAGGATTACTTCTTGGGAATTTAATGGCCGTGCTTAGTTGGCGTTTCCTTACAGCTGAAATTGGCACGAAATTTAGATACACGCTGTATTTTCATCTTGAAAAAATTTGTGGTAAAAAGCTAGTTAACGTTTATAATTTAGCGAACGGAGTTCTTTTTTGTTTTCTGGCAGGTGCGATGATTACTGTTTCGGCAACCGCAGTTGGGATTCCGTTTAATATGGAAATGCCCAAACTAACCGATACCATGCCCAATAGCGCCACATGGATCATTATTGTGCTGTGCATTGGAGCTGTTATTTCGGTAATTGCTGCAAAAGGCTACAGCACGGTGGCAAAAGCTGCCAATTGGATGTCACCTTTTATCGTATTAGCATTTGTGGTTTGTGGGATTGTAGCGCTATATCAACTTGAAGTAAGTAATTTTTCTGATTTTTGGAACATCTGGGGTGATGGCGGCGAACCATTTCCAGGGCAGGTAAAATATACTTTTTGGCATGTAGTCCTTTGGTCTTGGTTTGCCAATGCTGCGATGCACATCGGTATGTCTGACCTTTCTGTATTTAGATTTGCCAAGAAAGCCTCTGCCGGATGGACAACCGCCGCCGGTATTTATATTGGTCATTATGTTGCATGGATTGCTGCGGCACTTTTATATGCTGTTTACTTAAAATCTCCTGAGGCCCAAGCCATGTTGAGCAATGGAGAAGCTCCGTCGGTGGCACCTGGCCCCTTAGCGTACAATGCAATTGGTGTTTTTGGTATTATCGCGGTAGTTCTTGCTGGTTGGACAACTGCCAACCCCACGATTTACAGAGCTGGATTGGCTTTTCAAGCCATTATTCCGAAAACCTCGACTTTTTGGGTGACCATAATTGCAGGAAGTGTGGCAACCATTGCTGGTTTGTTTCCCGCTTTTGCCATGAAGTTATTAGGGTTTGTAGCCTTGTACGGGTTTATTTTAGCTCCCATTGGAGCCATTATAGTATTTGAATATTTCTTCGGAAAAAAAGTGGGTATTCAATCTTTTTATGCTGAAAAAAAATCATTGAATTTCAATTGGGCTGTATTGGGGGCATGGATGATAAGCTTTGGAGTTTTCTACTTCATTTCAGTACAATTTGATGTATTTTTATCTTTTGTTACACTTCCAGCATGGATTTGCTGTGGTGTTTTGTATTTGATATTTAGTAAATTCCTTCAGAAGAGAAATTAATACTTTTTTCAAAAAAAGGGCTGTGCGAAAAAAACATCACAGCCCAAGCGATTCAATAACGTATCAGAAATATGAAATACGTTTATTCTTTTAAAGCTCTATTTCTTAACATTGTCTCCAAGAAATAGTAATCTGCATAATTTATTGCTACATCCACTTCATCTTTACCCGGCCAATTTCCTGTACTATGCTTTAAAATAAAAGGTGCTTCCACCTCGGGTCCCAATAAATATTCAGAAGTTTTTAAAGCCTTTAAAACTTTTTGTGAGTAGTTTTTGTATTTATCGTTTTTGGTATATTCGTAAAGCTCCAGAAAAGCGGATGCCACAATAGTTGCTGCAGAAACATCCCGCGGAGAGTCGGGTATGCCGGGATCGTTAAAATCCCAATAAGGGATGCCATCTTCAGGTAAATTTTCATGCTCCAAATAAAATTGAGCTATGGCCTCCGCCTGCTCCAGATGATTTTTATCCTTGGTGTACCTATACGTCATGGTAAAACCGTAAATACCCCATGCCTGTCCACGAGCCCAGGCAGATTCATCATTAAAACCTTGGTGAGTAACTTTTTCTCTCACCGATCCATTAATGGTGTCGTACACCACGACGTGGTAAGAACTGTTATCTTTTCTAAAATGATTTTTGAGCGTTGTATTCGCATGATTATTGGCAACATTGTAATATGTACTATCGCCGGAAAATTTCGTAGCCTCAAACAACAATTCCAAATTCATCATATTGTCTATGATCACAGGATATTGCCATACATTCACGTTCCAGTCCCACGACTTTATAGCTCCTACGTTTTTGTTATACCTGCCAATCAACGTATTCGCCGTTTCTACAACAATTTCCTCGTATAATGGATTGTTTTCTGATTGCAAAGCACTTCCGTAACTACAAAATACCTTAAACCCAGTATCGTGGGTGGTGCTATCAAATTTTTCTTTTTCAATAAACTTAGTCCATTCCAATGCCTTTTCTTCAAACCTAGCATCTTCGGTTAATTGATATATTTTCCAAAGACTTCCCGGAAAAAAACCAGATGTCCAATCTTTTGAAGGAACCCCTCGAACACCTTCTTCTTCAGAATAACTTCTCGGGATTTTTAAAGAATCAACATCAAACTTTAATAATTTTTCATACCGGATCTTTAAAAGAGAATCGGTATTTAGAGTAGTTGTTTCTGGTTCTTCACTGGTATTTTCCTTGGACTGTTTGCAGCTAATCGTCAAAAACACCAGTATAGAGGCGAATATTCCTATTTTGTTCATAATTCTTATTTTTCGGTAGTTGGTTTATAATTATTTAATTCTGAAAACAATATAACGCAATTTTATATGAACTACAATCGATTGTAAAAAATATGCATTTTTGAAATTGATAATTTTAAATAATCTATAAACAGCCGTAACTTGTAGTCTGTAACAATAGAAAACATATAAGTTTTATATCTTGTAGCTTCAAGTTGCCATTTTTATTTAACGAACCATAAACCGACTATTTACCTATTATGAAAAAAAACAACCCTTCCAAATCATCCTTTTTGGACAAGAATTCACGAAGAAAATTCATAAAAAACTGTGCATTTACCTTGGGAGCCATAAGCATCATTCCCAGACATGTTATGGGAAAAGGCTTTACCCCTCCTAGCGATAAAATAAATCTAGGTGTCATTGGGCTTGGAAAACAAGGACATATTTTAGCCAATAATTTTATTACGCATACCGAAGCGCAGATTGTAGCCGGAAGTGATGTTTGGAACACCAAAAGAGATGGCTTTAAAATGCATGTTAAAAAACTATATGCTGAAAAGAAAAACCTTCCTTCCTACAATGGTATTGAAACATATTTAGACTATCAAGAAATGTTGCAAAGAAAGGACATTGACGGTGTAATCGTTTCTACTCCAGACCATTGGCATAAAATTCAATCCATTGATGCCATGAAAGCGGGTAAAGATGTATATTGTGAAAAACCACTAACCAATACGATTGATGATGGAATACAAATGACCAAGGCAGTAGCAAAATACAACACGGTATTCCAGACGGGCAGTATGCAGCGTTCATGGGAGATTTTTAGAAAAGCTAAAGAAATTGTTGAAACTGGAAAGCTGGGGGAAATAAAAAAGGTGTTGGTGAACGTAGGAGACCCTGCAGTTAGTTACAATCTACCAGAGGAATCTTTACCTGATGGAATCGATTGGAATAAGTGGTGCGGACCAGCACCGCTGTTAACCTATAATCACAGAATAGCACCCAAGGAAGTTAGTTTTTATCCCGATTGGAGAGATTTTACGGAAACCGGAGGTGGCATTCTATCGGATTGGGGAGCACATATGTTTGATATTGTTCAATGGTGTTTGCACATGGACAATTCCGGACCCGTAACTTACATTCCTCCTACCGAAAAAAGTGCCGTTCGAGGTTTAAAAATGAAATATGACAACGGTATTGAAATGGTTCATGAAGATTTTGGAAGAGGATGGGCGGTACGCTTTATCGGTACTGAAGGAAGTATGGATGTTAGCCGTCAGTTTTTAGAAACAACGCCTTCCACTATCCTATTCCCGAAGCCCGTGTCCAATCCGGAAAAGTATTTCAAAGACCGAGGAAATCATTATCAAAATTGGTTAGATTGCATGAAGACCCGACAAAAAACTATTTGTCCGGTTGAAGTTGGCCATAGAACTGCCTCAATTTGCAACATTGCCAACATTGCATACGACCTTGGCAGAACGTTGGAGTGGGATCCTAAGAAAGAAAAATTCATAAAAGATAAGGAAGCGAATAAAATGATAAAAAGGGAAGACCGCGAATACGAAACTTTATAAATACCTTATTCAAACTGAAATAAATCAATAATCTTCTTTTAGTTATTTTTATAAATAGGAGCAAGACGGAAGTAAAAGATTATTAAGATATTTACCGTATCAAAATTGATTCATGAAAAAATCTATTTTACTCGCCATACTTTCTGGATTACTTCTCGCACTAGCTTGGCCTACTTACGGAATTCCTATTTTGGCATTCATTGGTTTCGTGCCACTATTGTTGGCAGAGAAACAAATTCGGGAGTCGGAACTTAAAAGAAAAGGAGCTAAAGTTTTTTTTACCTCCTACCTTGCTTTTATTATTTGGAATAGTATTACAACTTGGTGGATTTGGTATTCCACTCCCTTTGGAATGTTCTTTGCGCTGGCTGTAAATTCCTTGCTCATGACCATTATTTTTTCGTTGTATCATTTTGTAGCGAAAAGACTTCCGGCTAAAATCCACTTAATTTTTCTTCCTGCTATTTGGATGGCTTTCGAAAAATTTCACCTCAACTGGGATTTCTCATGGCCTTGGTTAAGCCTTGGAAATGTTTTTTCTGAATATACTACTTGGATTCAATGGTATGAATACACAGGAACCTTTGGCGGTGCGTTATGGATTTGGATTATCAACATCGGTGTTTATAAGACTATTATAAAGTATCAACAAACTAAGAATAGGAATGTTCTAACTAAAGGGATTGCTAGAAATGTATTGCTCGTTGCCATTCCCGTGATTGTTTCCTTATTTTTATTACATAACTACAAAGAAGCAGAAGAAAAAGCGCAGGTTACGCTACTGCAGCCAAATATCGATCCCTATTCTGAAAAGTATAATATCTCCAATCTTCAAATGACAAAAGATTTGATCGATTTGGCGAAAAGCGATGTTACTTCAGGAACAAATTATGTGATTGCCCCGGAAACAGCTATTGCAAAAGGTGCACCAATTGATAAGTTTGACAACAGCATGGAGAAGAAAATGCTTCAAAATTTTGTGTTGCAATTTCCCAATATGCAGTTTATCACTGGGGTAGATTTTTACCGACATTACAGGGACAAAAAACAACCTAGCGCCACCGCAAACTATTACGGTCCAAACGGATGGTTCGATTTTTACAATGCCGCTGTACAAATAAACCAAAATAAAGTTTCAGAAAAATATGTAAAGTCAAAATTAGTGGTTGGGGTGGAGAACTTCCCTTTTAAAAGTTTTCTGGAACCTTTGCTTGGCGATGTTATGCTCGACCTTGGCGGCACAGTAGCCATGCGGGCAACGCAAAAGGAACGCGGTGTCTTCACTTCCAATAACCAACAATTTGTAGCTGCACCCATCATTTGTTACGAATCTATTTACGGCGAATTTGTTACTGGGTATGTGAAAAATGGAGCTAATTTTCTGGCTATCATTACCAATGATGCTTGGTGGGACAACACCCAAGGTCACAAACAACATCTTAGTTATGCTCGTTTACGCGCCATTGAAACCCGAAAAAGTGTTGCTAGAAGTGCCAATACGGGTATTTCTGCATTTATCAATGAAAAGGGTGAAGTAGAAAAAACGTTGGCATATAACCAAAAAGGCGCACTCTCTGGCGAAATTTCAATTAACTCTAAAGAGACTTTTTACGTAAAGTACGGTGATTTTATTGCACGGATTTCCGTTTTATTCGCAGGAATGATTTTACTATACGCAATCGCCAGAAAGAAGGGGTAATGGTATTATAGGCTGATATTCAGTAGGCAGTGGTCAATGTTCAGTGTTCAGTGAGCAATAAAAACTTTGAACCTTTGCCCCTCTGCCTCTCAATTAACCAATTCAACAAATTTACGGTTGCTGTAGGCGGTAGGTTATATACGAAATTTTGATTTTGGATTTCAAGCTTTAAAAATCATAACAACTACCTTTTGCCTGACTTCCCCACAGACTCAAAAAAAATTCCCTCATCATGTTGACCTTCCCCTCGCACCTTTCAGCATCCCCACGGCTTAAGTAACATTCCCCTCGACCCTATGACCTTCCCCTCGGAGCCTGAAGTCTTCCCCTCGACCCAATGACCTTCCCCTCAAGGTTTGCAACCTTCCCCACGAGCCAATGACCCTCCCCTCGCCGCGGGAATGGCTCTTTTTCATGTGGGAAATCGTTTTTGTTTGCTTCTGGGTTGAATTGTTTATCTTTTGAAGTTTGAAAATAGTAGGCAGACACTCAGTTGGCAGTGTTCAGTATTCAGTGAGCAGTACTCAGTGTTCACTGAGCAATAAAAACTTTGAACCTTGTTCCACTTACTTCGTAAACTTTTTCACCCCTACCGTTATAGGATAGTCCAAGTTGTTTTCTTTGGGAACAATCGGACAAGAAAATTTTTCGTTGTATGCGCAATAAGGATTGTAGGCTTTGTTGAAATCTAGTGCAAGGGAATCTCCTTCCGGTATACTTAAATCGATGTATCTACCGCCAGCATACGTTTCATTTCCATTGGTTTTATCTGAAAAAGGCAAAAACAAATAGTTGCGGTACTCTTCCGTATTTTTTAATTGCTGATTTTGATAAACATTCAACTGAAAATCCTTTCCATGTAATGAAAAATGAAGTATTCCATATACTTTTTCTTGAGAATTATCCCCTGTAGTTGTGGGCATTAAAAAAGGTTGTGCATCGGGGGTGCGCTCCAATTTTGCAATAACCGAAAAAGAGGTGTCAATTGGGAAAAAATCCAATCCTTCAAATCCTAAAAAATCTTCTTTTGTTAGAGGTGTTTTTTCAGGATGGTTGTATTCTTCGTTTATTTCCTGTTGAAATCGTTTTGCAGTTGCCACCTTACTTTCGGGAATTGATTTTGCTTCAGAAACAACCTCAACTTCATTAGCATTATGATATTTTTTACCATCGTTGCATGCAATTAATAACGGCAAACACAGAATTAACAACTTCAATTTTTTCATTCCCATCAATTTTTTCAGTAACAAAAATACAACTTACGGCATTTTTAACTAGCTTTGTTTGAACAAATAGAAGAAATGACATTTTTTACCACATATACAAAGTCTAATGTAAAATCGCTGCTTCGCAGTCGGTGCTTTTGTATGTTGTAGAAAATTACAATTATAAATTTATGAAAGCCCGACGCAAAAAGAACGTCGGGCTTTTTTATTGAACTTTTTTAATCAACCTTTCGTCCAAATGAAGAAACTATACTTTGGATATATTTCATCCTTTCAAGGCCTCTCTAAAGAGGTTTGGTGGCTTGCGCTTATCACTTTAATTAACCGTGCCGGCACCATGGTTATACCGTTTTTATCGCTTTATCTTACGCAATCTTTAAACTTCAGCTTGGCGGAAGTAGGCTGGATAATGAGCTGTTTTGGACTCGGTTCGGTGGTGGGTTCTTGGATTGGCGGAAAATTGACAGACAGGATTGGTTATTATAAAATAATGGCATTCAGTTTACTTTCTTCTGCCCTTTTCTTTGTATTGCTGCAGTTTTTCACTTCTTTTTGGAGTCTTTGCTTAGGAATTTTCCTGGTTATGTTAGTGGCGGATATGTTTCGCCCTGCGGTGTTTGTGGCATTAAGTGCCTACAGCAAACCCGAAAATAAGACCCGTTCGGTAACGTTAATCCGCTTAGCCATTAACTTAGGCTTTTCGGCTGGACCTGCCATTGGCGGACTCATCATTACCAACATAAGTTACGACGGACTTTTTTGGGTGGACGGGATTACATGCTTCTTTGCCGGAATATTATTGCTAAATGTTCTCAATCCGAAAAAAGCAAGAGTTTTGGATGAAGTTAAAAATGACAATCCCACTTCTGCTTACTCCGATTTTTTGTACTGGATATTCTTTATCGCCATGATTATCTTCGGATTTATATTCTTACAGTATTTCTCTACCGTTCCACTTTATTACAAGGAAATATTTGCCTTGACGGAAGATGAAATTGGATTGTTATTGGCCTTTAATGGCTTGTTGGTATTTATTTTTGAAATGCCCCTCGTGCAGTATTTCGAGAAAAAGTCATGGACATCCTTATCCAGCGTTATCTTCGGATTGATTTTAACATTCCTAAGCTTTTTGGTGCTAAACATGTTCCCGTTTTTAGGAATACTTATCGTTGGAATGATTTTGATGAGCTTCGGGGAAATGTTGGTATTTCCTTTTTCCAATGCTTTTGCACTAAAACGTGCCAAACGCGGCAATCAGGGGGAGTATTTAGCATTGTACAGCATTGCCTTTTCCTTTTCCCATATTCTTGCCCATAATTCCGGTTTTCACTTAATCGACATGTTCGGTTTTGAGTTTACATGGTATTTTATGGTTGTTTTGGGTATATTGGGTTGTTTGCTTTTAATGTACTTAAAAAGAAAACTTGCTATGGAAAATTAAAAATATGGAGAATAGCTATTCAGTTTAATGCAAAAAATAACGGCGAGAGCCTTCAACATAAGAGATAATTATTGACTAATGGTAGAAAAGGAAACACTAAACCAAAAACTTATTGATGTTAAAACTGAAATTTACGATAAACTTTCTCTCGAAATTTCTAAAATAAATAATGAAGTTGAAGGAACCGAATATGATGCTTGCCAATTTGAGCTTAATGGGTTGAAAATTATTTCTAGAAGCTCAAAATAACACCTAAAAAAGTTGGCCAATTCGTCACATTTTGGAAACGAAATCCAAATGGAAAAACAGAGCCCTATTCTGAAAATGACCAATTTGATTTTTACGTAATTAATATAAAATCGGAAAATCGTTTCGGACAATTTGTATTCCCGAAATCCGAATTAATTAACAAAGGTTATGTAACCTCTGAAAAAAAGGATGGGAAAAGAGGGTTTAGAGTTTACCCTATTTGGGAAAAAGTGCTAAATAAACAGGCAGCAACAACACAGAAATGGCAGTTAAATTACTTTTATGAGATTAATGAAAAAACTGATTTGAAAGCAGTAAGAAAGTTATACAACTGCGACGTATAGTTACATTCTTCCAATTCTATAAAATACAGGGAACTTTAAAGAATATGTTTCTTTAGTTGTAAGTTTTGCCATAAAATCATCCACGGGATTTTTCTGATTCTTTTCTTTGTATTTTTTTACGGCAGACCAACTTTTCAGGTAGCCTTCCAACTGCTTGGGTGTCCAACGTACTTTTATTTCAAAATCTTTTGAAAGGGTTTCTTCCGTAAAAGGGAAGTCTACATTTTTATATTCTTTTTCAATATAAATGCGTTCTTTATCCCAAAAATCGCCAATAACATTCTCATAAAAATGAAATAGCTTCTCGTTAAATTCATCATCCCCTTTGTGTAGTCCGTAACCAAAAATAGCCAACAATCCGCCTGGTTTTAAAATCCGTTTGACTTCCGTAAAAAAAGCTTCAAAATCAAACCAATGAAAGGCTTGCCCCACCGTAATCAAATCAAAATAGTTATCGTAAAAAGGGGTTTGTTCCGCACGCGATACTCGATAATCAATATTATCAGCAGGAATAGCATTTTTTAATTGTTCTTCACTGATATCGATTCCATAAACCTGATCAAAACTATTTTTTAAAATATTAGCTATTTGTCCGTTTCCCGTACCAACATCCAAGGCTTTTTTGGAATAATGGACTTTTTTGACCAATTCAGAAATAAAATCTTCAGGAAAAATAGGTCTAAAAGCAGCATAGTTTTCAGCTTCCGTAGAAAAATTATCAATCATCGCTTTCATAACTCTCATTTTTTAGATTATTAAACACCAAATTTAGTACATCGTATCAAACCCGTAAGATTCCAACAACTCATTATATTCCGGTTGAATTCGCAATAGCGTAATTCCGTCCTGTTGCCTTAACGTTTCTATATCTTTATAACCGTTTGCCAGCATTTTATCCAAGTAAAACAGTGCCATTCCATAGTCTCCACTTTGCACTGAATATTTTAAAATAGGATAGTACGATTCGTAATCGGTGGGGTCAACAATTGTGCTATAAATAGAAAGATACAATAAATTTTGCGTCTGCTCTGGCTCTTTGTAAGATGTTTTCATTTCACTGGGAAGTATCTTCATAAAATTGAGAATCCTTTTACCCATTCGCTTTTTAACAGCACTGGCAGAATTAATGTACTCTTTATTTATGTCCGTAACTTCCCCTTCCCAATAGGACAAAGAATTTAATTCGCCAGAAGCAACGTCCTTGGGAAAGAAATTAACATAGTCTATGTAATAATTAGGTTCCACCATGTTTACGAAAGCGTGGTCACTCCGTTGCGAGCGATAGAGTTTAGTTCGCCGAATTTCTTTTTGAAGCTCTTTCAGCGTGTCTTTTTCAAAATAAAAACGATAGTTCTCCATCATATCGTCCAAATCGTTATAAGCTCGGTACATTTCCAGCTGCGTTCTTAAAGTTTCATTATACGCAAGGTCTTCAGCATAAAATTGAGCGATTTCTTCATCATTCCTCGGAATAATATTTCTTGTCATGGACTGAAGGGTAAGCAAGCGTACCGCCTTATTAATAGTTTCTTTTGGAGGCCAGACATGTCCGCCGGAGAAAAACACTAACTCGGCATCAAATTTGCGTTTGGTAAGGTATTCATCGGCAAGTTTCATCTCCCGATAATTAAAATCTTCATCCCCAACAACTCCCACAAACAAGAAATTATTTTTCTTTGGAGTATACATTTCATTATTGGCGAACGAAGCACCACAGGCTATTACACCTTTCACATTTTTTGAAATCACGGCAATAGTCACCGCCAAACGGGCACCCCCGGAAAATCCCGCGACATAAATATTATTTTCGTCTGCACTGTAAGCCTGCAAAACTTCCGCATAAAAGTTACGAGCTATATTGAGATTCTCTTGATAAGTGCTATTCTTTACGCCATTGGAAGCAGCTATGATGTAACCATATTTTTCAGAAGCTTCCTTAAACTTTTCAGTAGCCAAAGCACCCCTCCCATTGGGATCGAAAACCAAAATTACGGGCCATTTTCTATCACTTGTATAGTCCGTTGGAAGATAAACCGAATAAGTATCCTTGGAATGCGTAATGGAAAGTGCATCCGTTACTTTACCTAACACAGGTTTTTCTTGGCTCCAGGCAAGGGAAGTCAGAAAAAATAAAATCAACAGTTTTTTCATAAAAGCTTATCAAACGTAAATTCAGCAAAAAAGTTGCCATTAAATTTATTCATAAAAATACACATCTATTAAACTTAGAGGAATTTTTATTTATATCAGTCACCCTATTGCACTACCTCAAACTTTAAATTTAGCCCAATTAAATGTTAAGATATTCTTTATTGAGTATCCTTTAACACCTTATTTCCCGTAAAATATGGATATTTAAGTAGAATCAAATCAGTAATTTAAAAATATCAACTATGAAAATCCAAGCATATTTAGCATTTAAAAATCAATGTGAAGAAGCACTCAATTATTATAAAAACATATTTGGTGGCGAAGTAATTAACAAACAGACTTACGAGGACAAGAAAATCGACATTCCTGAAAGTTATAGACACAATCTACAACATGCCGAATTGAAAGGAAAAGGCTTTCACTTTATGGCCTACGACGCAGCGCCAGACACGCCTATAACTTCTGGTTCTAATTTGTACATGAGTATCGATGCAGACTCCAAAGACGAAGCTGCCGAGATTTTTAAAAAACTGAGTAGCGGAGGAAGTGTTCATCAACCGTTTGAAAAATCCAGTTGGGGAGATTATTACGGAAGATGTACCGACAAATACAATATTCAATGGATGGTAAATGCAAAAGAATAAGTTAACCATTCTTATTAAAGAAACTAAAATCAGCTTTCGAGCTGATTTTTTTTATTCCGATTTCACCTACAAAACTGTTAAAAAAACTTTTCAATTCTCTAAAATGACATCCATTTCTTTATTTTTCGAAATAAAATTGAATATTTTTAAAGCCGTTTAGAAAATTAACTAACTAATAAAAAACAATGAAACGTAGACAATTTGTAAACACCACTGCCAAATCCAGCCTTGCTTTAACCTTTTTAGGAGCTATGGCTTGTAAAGAACAAAGTAAGAAAGAAACTTCTGAAGTTGTTGAAGAGGCCATTAAGAAAGACGAAGCTTTATTTTTTCAAATCTCTTTGGCACAGTGGTCGTTACACCGAGCCTTAAAATCTGGAGAAATGGATAATTTAGAATTTGCTGCCAAAGCAAAATCATTAGGATGTGAAGGCTTGGAATATGTAAATCAATTCTTTGGAGATAAAGCAAAAGATACCGCTTACTTGAACCAAATGAATGACAGAGCAAAATCTGAGGGTGTTGAAAACGTGCTTATCATGATCGACGGGGAAGGACAATTGGCTGATGCAGAAGCTAAAAAAAGACTGGAAGCAGTAGAAAATCATTACAAATGGGTGGAAGCTGCCAATTATTTAGGCTGTCATTCTATCCGTGTAAATATAGGTGGCGGAAAAGAAATGGAAGAGGCTGCCAAAGCAGGAATAGACTCTTTACAAAAACTGTCTGAATTTGCGGCTCAGGAAAATATAAATGTAATTGTAGAAAACCACGGCGGATTTTCCTCGAACGCATCTTGGGTGGCCGGGATAATGGAAAAAGTTGACATGGAAAATTGCGGTACCTTACCCGATTTTGGTAATTTCTGTATTGAACGAGGAAAAGACAGCTGTGCGGAAGAATACGATCGTTACAAAGGCGTTAAAGAATTGCTACCTTACGCCAAAGCTATTAGTGCTAAATCTCACGATTTTAATGCTGAAGGAAATGAAACCCATACCGATTTTCTAAAAATGATGAAAATGGTAAAAGACAGCGGCTACAAAGGTTTTGTTGGTATCGAATACGAAGGTGGTAATTTATCTGAAGAAAAAGGGATCATTGCAACCCGTGATTTATTGATTAAAGTTGGGAAACAACTATCTGCCTAAATCATAAAAGAATATATTGAAGGCCCAAAATGCAAAATGTTGTTTTGGGCTTTCTTTATTTTATTTTCTACCGGAAGACACTCATTCTTTAACGATTTCTCCGCCACTTTCTTCCCATTCGTCAAAACCTCCCCGCAAGTCAACCAAATCTTTAAATCCTAAAGAGTCAAGAATTTTAGACGCTTTAGCGCTACGTCCACCAGCTTTGCAATAAACATACACCTTTTTATCCCTGGTAAGTTTGCTTACTTTTTCAGCAAAATCTTCAGATTTATAATCAATATTCTGGGCGTTTTTCAAATGGCCGCTAGAAAACTCCTCTGGTGTTCGAACATCGATTAAAATCGATTCTGAAGTATCCTTCAATTTAAAATCAGAAATATTCATTTCATTAACTTGAGCCGTAAGTTGCTGAACTGAAATTATTAATAGGAAATATATTATATATTTTATTTTCATGCCTTTGGTGTAAAAAAAAGTTATACCGCAAAGTACAGAATAACAAACGTGTTTTTTAAACTTTTTGTTATACTTTTGAAAGAAAATTACAACTTCGTGGCCAAAAACCAACTTAATCCCTCCAAATGGGTAGATCTCTATGCAGACTACCTTTTTAACTATACCATCTCTCGGGTAAACGATACCATTGTTGCAGAAGATTTGGTACAGGAAACCTTTTTGGCTGGGTTAAAATCGGCTAAAAACTTTAAAGGAGAAGCCGCAGAACGTACTTGGTTGATTTCTATATTGAAAAGAAAAATTATTGATCATTATCGGAAAATTAATTCGAAAAAAGGAAAAGCCGAAGTTAAAATGGGCTATTCTAATCGAAATGAAGAGGAAGGCGATTGGCTGGAAGACCGAGTAGCAGACCCCTTTGATATGAATGCCGAAGATGTGCTTCAAAACGAAGAGTTGGGTGTGGCCATTCAAGAATGTTTAATGAAATTGCCTAAAAAACAGGCCGATGTTTTTATAAAAAAAACGATTGAAGGAATGGAAACCGAAGATATTTGTAAAGAATTAAATATCTCCGCGTCTAATTTATGGGTAATTATCCATCGAGCAAGAACTGCGTTAATGGATTGTTTGGAAAATAATTGGTTTAAAAAATGAGTACAAAAAAAAGCACTTTCTTTATCTCTTGCGAAGAGGCCAAGCATATTTGTGATAAAGTTCAATATGGCGAAGCCAGTATTTGGGAACGATTAAAACTAAATCTTCGTCTTCTATGGTGTCGAGCAACAAAATCTTACACGAAACGTAACGGGACACTCACCAAACTTTGTAACGAAGCTCAAATTAAAACCCTCAATGAAGAGAAGAAAAATGAAATGAAAAAACGTCTTGAATCGCAAGAAGTTTAAATAGCCCACAACAGCAGCCACCAAATCACAGAAATACTCTCCACGAAAAATCTTGAAAAATAGCTGGATTGTTCTTTTTTAGCAAAAACTACTGCTAAAACCAACAAGCCACTAATGATCGATTCGACCACTAAATTATCCATTCCGAAGAAATGGCTTTTAACTATTGCAATAATCAAGAATAAAATAGTTAACACCCCTCCAAAAACCTTAACTCCTTTCTCCCCAAGCACCTGCGGAAGTGTTCGCAACCAAGGTTCATCCGCTTTTAAATCCCTGATTTCAAAAGGTATCATTAAAATAATAATGAACAAAAAGCGCTGTAAAAACTCTAGAAATCCAATCCATTCTATTTTTGAATCGCTATTCAGTAATGGCAAAATTACGGTAGAAACAGACCAAGTTATTGCAACAATATAAATTTTCACCCCCTTTAGACTTCTAAAATTTTGTTTTGAAGAAATAGCGGGGACTACATACAAAAAGGCCAAAAGGACCAACACAGAAGCGATTATAACTGTAATAGCCTGTAATTGAAACACAAAATACAGCGCTACTAAAAAGCAAATTGCACTAAATAACTGTATGGATCGAATGTACTTTTGCGTTACAAAAATATAATGTTTTGCAAGCGGACTGTATTTTATAAAACTGTACTCCACAATAGTTCCAAAAAACAAAGCATAACTCAACGCATCATCAAATGGCAATCCTAAATTGTAAAAGGTAACCTGTGCCAACGCAAAAACGCTCAAACCCACATGAATACTAGTATCCAAATAAAAATCAAAAATGCGTTTAAGTAGCTTCATTTCAATAAAATAGACAGCAAAATGTTAATTCTGTTATTGGGTGTTCAAAACTTTAGTTAAAGCCATTTTAAAAGTACTTTTTTTAACCATAATTATGTGTACTTTTGCGCAAAATCAACTACCTGAAAGTTAATTTTCTAGGTATACAAAGGAAAACAAATTAATTCTTTTCGGCCAATAAAACCGAAGGAACAAGCCCTCCCAGAGGGCAAAACATTTTTTAGACGGTTATAATGAAAACAGATTCTTTTATTTCCCGCCATATCGGCCCACAAGAAGATGATTTAGGCACCATGTTTTCTACAGTTGGTGTTAAAAATATGGACGAGCTACTCTACGAAACCTTTCCAGATGGCATCCGATTGAAATCGGATTTAGACCTTCCGGAGGCAATGACAGAGCATGAGTACTTAGGCCATTTAAAACAACTGGCGGCCAAAAACAGTGTTTACAAAACCTATATTGGTCTTGGTTACCACGAGTCTATTACGCCTTCAGTAATCAAAAGGAATATTTTAGAAAATCCAGGATGGTACACTGCATACACTCCTTACCAAGCGGAAATCGCTCAAGGAAGATTGGAAGCTTTGTTAAACTTCCAAACCATGATTTGCGATCTCACTGGGATGGAATTGGCCAATGCGTCTTTATTAGATGAAGGTTCTGCTGCTGCAGAGGCGATGTCTATGCTTTTCGGTGCAAGAAGTAGGGAGCAAAAGAAAAATAATATCAATAAGTTTTTTGTTTCAGATGAAGTTTTACCGCAGACTTTATCGGTATTAAAATCGCACGCTGCTCCGTTAGAAATTGAATTGGTTGTAGGCAACCATACTTCTTTTGATTTTTCAAAGGAATTCTTTGGTGCTTTCCTTCAATACCCAGGAAAATACGGTGCTGTTTACAATTATGGCGAATTCGTTTCCGAAGCCAATAAAAATGACATTAAAGTTGCTTTTGCAGCCGATATTTTAAGTTTGGTAAACCTTACTCCTCCTGGAGAATTAGGAGCAGAAGTAGTAGTTGGAACTACACAACGCTTTGGAATTCCGTTAGGATATGGTGGCCCACACGCAGCATATTTCGCTACAAAAGAAGCTTATAAAAGAAACATCCCTGGAAGAATTATTGGAGTTACAAAAGATATGGACGGAAACCGTGCATTGCGAATGGCGCTCCAAACTAGGGAACAACATATAAAAAGAGATAAAGCTACTTCTAACATTTGTACAGCTCAAGTTTTATTGGCGGTTATGGCTGGAATGTATGCTGTTTATCACGGCCCAAAAGGTTTAAAATACATCGCCGATAAGGTTCATAATTCTGCTATTGCGCTTTCCAAAGCGCTTTCTGAATTAGGTTATGAGCAACTAAACGAGTCGTATTTCGATACTATTTTGGTTAAAGCCGATGCACAAAATGTTAGACATATTGCGGAATTGGAAAATGTAAACTTTCTATATGTGGATGGCGATAAAGTGGCAATCTCTTTAAATGAAGCCACTACGCTTAAAGACCTCAACAAAATTGTACAGATTTTTGCTGACGCCGCTGGAAAAAACACAGTTACCATTGATAAGTTAATGGAAAATACAGCTGTACTAAACGGTACCGCACGTGTATCTCCATTTTTAGAGAATGAAGTTTTTAACTCTTTCCACTCTGAAACCGCTTTAATGCGTTACATCAAAAAATTAGAGCGTAAAGATTTGGCGTTAAACCATTCTATGATTTCTTTAGGGTCTTGTACCATGAAGCTAAATGCTGCTTCGGAAATGCTACCTTTAAGTTGGGATGAATGGGGAAATATTCACCCGTTTGTACCCGTAGAGCAAGCCCAAGGTTACCAAGAAGTGTTGAAAACGCTTGAAGAACAACTTAACGTAATCACTGGTTTTGCCGGAACTTCTCTTCAGCCAAATTCAGGTGCACAGGGAGAATATGCAGGACTAATGGTAATTCGTGCGTATCACGAATCCCGTAATGAATCTCATCGAAACATTTGTTTGATACCTGCTTCCGCTCACGGAACCAATCCAGCTTCTGCAGTATTGGCTGGAATGAAAGTGGTGGTTACAAAAACCGACGACAAAGGGAATATCGATGTTGAAGATCTACGCGAAAAAGCAGAAAAGCACAAAGAAGATTTGGCTGCTTTAATGGTTACTTATCCTTCAACACACGGGGTTTTTGAATCTTCCATTAAAGAAATTACCCAAATTATTCATGATAACGGCGGACAAGTTTATATGGACGGTGCAAACATGAATGCTCAGGTAGGACTTACAAATCCGGCAACTATTGGAGCCGACGTTTGTCACTTGAATCTTCATAAAACATTTGCCATCCCGCATGGTGGTGGAGGCCCTGGTGTTGGCCCTATTTGTGTAGCCGCACATTTGGTTCAGTTCTTACCTTCCAATCCTGTTATAAAAACCGGTGGAGAAAATGCTATCGATGCGATTTCAGCAGCGCCATGGGGAAGCTCATTGGTTTGTTTGATTTCCTACGGATACATTAAAATGCTTGGTGCTAAAGGCTTGAAACAAGTTACAAGCACAGCAATTTTAAACGCAAACTATATTAAAAGCAGATTGAGCGGTTCTTTTGATGTATTGTATACAGGAGAAAAAGGAAGAGCTGCCCACGAAATGATAATCGATTGTCGCCCATTTAAAGCAAAAGGTATTGAGGTTACCGATATTGCCAAAAGACTTATCGACTACGGATTCCATGCGCCTACGGTTTCTTTCCCAGTGGCAGGAACAATGATGATTGAGCCTACGGAAAGTGAAAACCTAGCAGAGTTAGACCGTTTTTGTGATGCTTTAATTGCCATAACAAAAGAAATTGAAGAATTGGAAGAAGGCGATACAAATAATGTTTTGAAAAATGCGCCTCATACGTTAAAAATGTTGACGTCTTCCAACTGGGATTTTCCTTATTCAAGGGAAAAAGCGGCATTTCCTATGGATTATATTGCCGATAATAAGTTTTGGCCTACCGTAAGACGTGTTGATGAAGCCTATGGAGATCGTAATTTAATGTGTACCTGCGCTCCTATTGAAGATTATATAGAAGCTTAGAAAAACCACAAATAATCAGTATATAAAGGCTCTGTTGGAATTTTGAAAATTCAACAGAGCCTTTTCTTTATCCATCTTCATGCTTTTATAAGTCATAAAAACAATACTGGACATCGTAAAAAAAACTATGCACGCATAATATTTAAGGAAGTTACTGTACCTTTGATCAAATTCAAGCTAAATGAACATAAAAATCACTGGTACGGGGTCTTATATTCCTTCAGAAATTACTGGGAACCAATCCTTTTTAAAAAATGTATTCCTAAATGCTGATGGAAGCACTTTTGATACCACCAACGAAATCATAATTGAAAAGTTCAAAGCCATTACTGGAATTGAAAATAGAAGGTATGTAAAAGATGAATACACTACTTCTGATATTGCTTTCTTAGCTGCTGAAAAAGCAATTGAGGATGCTGGCATTGATAAAGAGACATTGGATTACATAATTGTTGCCCATAACTTCGGTGATGTAGAAAAAGGTTCTACCCAAACGGATTGTGTCCCCAGCATTGCTTCCCGTGTAAAAAATGCACTGCAAATTAAAAATCCAGCATGTGTAGGCTATGATGTTTTGTTTGGTTGCCCTGGTTGGCTAGAGGGTGTTGTACAAGCGAACGCATTTATTAAAGCTGGCATAGCTAAAAAATGTTTGGTTATTGGGGCAGAAACCCTTTCCAGAGTAGTGGATAACAACGACCGTGATTCTATGATTTATGCTGACGGAGCTGGCGCTACGATTATTGAAGCGACAAGTGAAGAAGGCGGATTGTTAGCGCATCAATCAGCTACCTACGCAGCAGAGGAAGCTCATTATCTTTTCATGGGTAAATCGTACGATAAGGACCAACTAGATAATACTAAGTACATCAAAATGTACGGTAGGAAAATTTATGAATTTGCCGTTACCCATGTACCCAATGCTATGAAAGAATGTTTGGACAGAAGCGGGGTTGCAATAGAAGACGTAAAAAAAGTGTTTATCCACCAAGCCAACGAAAAAATGGATGAAGCCATCCTTAAACGTTTCTTCAGACTTTATAAAATGTCTGTTCCAAACGGAATTATGCCTATGAACATTCACGAAATGGGAAATAGTTCCGTAGCAACCATCCCTACTCTATTCGATTCAGTAAGAAAAGGATTCATAAAAAATCAAGAAGTAAATAAAGGAGATGTTGTTATATTTGCAAGTGTAGGCGCAGGAATGAATATCAACGCGCTCGTTTATAAAATATAATATGTACGAAAATAGCTTCCCTAACAAACGCTATAAAAAGACCATAGAATTCTTAGAATCATCCGTTCCCAAACCCACTTCTATTCTTGATTTAGGGGTAGAAAATCCTTTCAGTAAAATTATGCAGGAACGTGGATATCAAGTTGAAAACACAAAAGGGGAAGATCTCGATATTGATTTTTCAACAGTTATTAATTCTGATGCGGAAGTGGTAACCGCTTTTGAAATTTTTGAACATCTATTGGCGCCTTTCAACGTTTTAAGGGAAATAAAATCTGATAAACTGATAGCCTCCATCCCTCTACGTTTGTGGTTTTCCCCTGCTTACCGCAGTAAAACGGATAAATGGGATCAACATTACCATGAATTTGAAGATTGGCAATTTGATTGGCTTCTGGAAAAAGCAGGTTGGGAAATAAAAAAACGCGACAAATGGACAAACCCTGTTAAAAAAATAGGCATAAGGCCTCTTCTTCGCAGTTTTACCCCTCGTTATTATATTGTGTATGCTGAAAGAAAAAAGCAATAATGGACTATTATGTAGTTATACCTGCGCATAACGAAGAAGATTTCATCAATCTTTGTTTGGAGAGTTTAGTCTTGCAAACGCTACTTCCCAAAAAAGTGATTGTGGTGAATGATAATTCTACAGATGGTACCGAAGCCATCATTGATGCTTTTGCCAACGAATATGGCTTTATTGAAAAATATAACACCCAATCCTCTACCGAACATATGCCAGGGAGCAAGGTGGTAAATGCTTTTAACAAAGGACTCGCCCTACTTGACGATAAATACGATTTTATAGTAAAATTAGACGCAGATCTTATTCTTCCTGTAGAATATTTTGAAACTATCGCCCAAACTTTTGGTAAAAATAAAGCCGTTGGTATCGCTGGAGGTTTTGTTTATGAAACAAATGAAAATGGTGATTGGGAACGTAATCACCCCATGAATAACGATCACGTGCGCGGTGCTTTTAAAGCTTATTCCAGAGACTGTTTCAACGCCATAGGCGGATTAAAACCAGCCATGGGCTGGGACACCGTGGACGAATTGTTGGCAAAATACCACGGATATGAAATATCTACAAACGACAATCTTCAGGTAAAACACCTCCGCCCCACTGGGAAATCCTACAATAAAAAAGCAAAACTTCTTCAAGGAGAAGCCATGTACGGCATGCGGTATGGTTTTTTTATAACCTGCATTGCTTCTTTAAAAATGGCTTTAAAATATAAGAAGTCTTCTATTTTTAATGATAATATGACTGGTTATTTTAATGCCAAAAAGAAAAGCAACCCTTTTATTGTTACTGAAGAAGAAGGAAGTTTTATAAGGGCTTATCGCTGGAAAAATATCAGGCAAAAGCTTTTTTAGAGAGGTATATACAGTTCCCCCGTGAGAATATACTTTTCCCTGACAGGAATATAGAGTTCCCTTGTTAAAATATACTTTTCCATGACAAGAATATACAGTTCCCTCGTTAAAATATAGTTTGCCATGACAAGAATATATAGTTCCCTCATTAAAATATAAATTTCCCTGACAAGATTATATAGTTCCCTCGTTAAAATATAGTTTTCCCTGACGAGAATATACAGTTCCTTCATTAAAATATACTTTTCCCTGACAGGGATATACAGTTCTATCATGAAAAAAGAGGTGCTTTGTAATAAAAGCACCTCTTAACCACGTGAATAAATGAATAAACTAAACATTTAATTAGCAGGTCGCCAATTAAATTTCTTTCGCCTAAATAGGCTTTATCCAAAGTAAATGTTTCCACTTACTGTATTCTTTTAATACTAAAGCTATATTAATTAGGAATAGCGCAGCTGTTTTTAGAAGCTCTCCCATTTCTTCGGGCTCTAAAAAATAATGAAATAAGAAAATATGTAACGTTATGGGCAACAAAAAGAGAGCTCCCACAAAACTAGTTCCCTGAAAAAGAAGCAACAACCCGAATAAAATTTCGCAGATACCTAAAACTTGCCAAAAATAGCCTGTTTGTTTTGCTCCGCTGATATACAATATTTTTTGCAACGTACTTTCTTTATCCGGTTGAGTGAATTTTTCGGCTTTTTCCACTACCTCTACAGGCGTTGGACTGGGCTTTTCAAACTTATTAATGCCACCATACACCATAAGTCCGCCTAAAACAAGACGAAGTATTATAAATAGAATGTTTACAGTTTTCATATTACAACAATTTATATTCAAATTTTGGATATCCACGTTCACCGCTTTCACTCAACAAGGCCGTAAAGCGAATTTTATAGTAATTTCCGTCGGAATCTTTTAGGACAAAAAACACATCCTCTTTTAAAGAAGGTAAAGTATTTGGACCGCCTCCATTTCTCCAGTCACTTCCAATTCCTCTTTGATCTTCAATAAGGTTGGCTTCTATAATATCTTCCGCAGAAAAGTTTTCATAAGAGAAATCAGCCGCATTCACCTGATATGCCTTTGCCCCCGCCTTTAAATTGGTAGCCACAAAATCGGCATAGCCATACGCACCATAACCCTGTATTATATTTGTAAAAACCGTAAAGTTTAGATCCCATTTTGTCTTTTCCGGCTCAACTGTCGTTTCTTCATTTGTATTAAAACTGAAAAAAGTAAAATTGTAATCTTCATTCTTATCAATTACAACTTCGTTATGAGTAGTTGCATTTAAATCTGCATACTGCAAAACATAATCATTCCCTTGACGAAGCACTCTAATTTTTTTCCAGCCTCGGGAATCATCCGTAATATCAATACCACCTTTCTCGGGTGTTTCGGTACCAATGGCACTTCCAAGGTTTACCAGATACACTTTATTTTCCGAAGCTGTTTCAGAAATTTCGGCAATAGCAGTTTCTCTTATATTCCCTGAAGGATCATCTATATAATCAGCACTTTCTGCGCTAAAGGTTCCAACCGCTACTGCCGACTGAAATGCTGTTACATCAGCTTCGGAAATGGCATCTATATCAGTGGATTCTAATTCCTTCGCCGCCATGTAAAGAGACCCATTCAAAACTACCCTAAAATCTTCTCCGCTATAGAAACCTAGGTCCCAAGTATCTCGCTTGACCGTAGTTTGTGTTTGCGAACTTAAATCGACATATACCTGATTGGGTTGATTTGGACCGCCAACCTCTGGTGACAAGACTCCACCCAGAGCAGCAGATTCTGTAAAACTAACCGCCAAGGTAGTATTTCCCTGAAGGGAACTGTTGGTATTGGACACAGCATCCAGTTTAAAGGTCACAGACATTTCTGTTCCTTCAACAGGGTTTTGTAGTTTCGTAAAGTTGAATGTAGCAGAATTACTGCCGGCTGTTAAAGGTACCTCCAAGATTCCATTTTCTCCGGAAGGAGACGTAATAAAATGTGTACCATATTCAGCGTTCACTGAAGTATAACTTATAGTGGCTGTTCCCGCTTCAGTAGCCGTTTTAGAATAAACCAAGGTAATTTCTTTATCTGTATCTTCCGCAGTAAAACTTACGGAAGGATTTTCAAAAGCAGCCACGAAAGGTTGTGCTTCTCCAGCATCGTCGTCGCTACTGCAAGAAAACAGTAATAGCGCCATGATGATTTTTCCAAATAATAGTGTTCTTCTCATGATTAATTAGTTAAAATTTAGATTATACAATAGTTTTATAAAGTAAGATCTTCCGTAGCCTAACAACACGCTGCTCGGCGGTCCAGAATGTGCCCCGCCTTCCATTGCTGTGGTATTTACACGGGTAACATTTAATAGATTTCTCACCCCCAATGTCAGCTCCATCTTATTTTTTAATAGTAGTTTCCTTACCGATGCATCCCACCAACTGTATGGCGCCTGTCTGCCACGCACCAACACATCTTCCCCATTTTCATCTTGCTCCTGTACAAATTGATATTCTGGTCCGTTGTATTTATAATACGTTGAAAAAGTAGTTCCCCAATTAGGAATGCTGTAAGACAAATTTGCATTGAGTTGTACTGCATTTAAGTAGTCATCATTGTAATCGCGACTGTCCAATACTTTGGAAACTGCTGAATACGATATTCCAAGGTTTCCGTTAATATTTCTGTAAAAGAAACCATTGGCCAGGGACACATTCCAGGTACGGTATCTGTCGATGTTATTATATTGAAATGCTAATGGGGAATTGTTTACAATGGTAAGTTCTATTCGGTCTTCTACATTAAGATAACCCAATGTTAATTTGCTTTTCAACAGAAATTCACTTCCTAAAGCAAAAGGCTTTTTAAGATGAACAAAGACAGAACTTCCTTGCTCAGGCTGTAAGTTTTCATTGCCGCGCACATCGTGATTGGCATCTACAAAATAGGAATATAGTTCTGTGAAATTAGGCATTCGCGGTGCTGTTCCCACCACGGCACGAAGCTCGAAATTATTATTGAAAGTATACTTGGATGAAATTTCCAACGCCGTTTGGGCATTAAATTTATTGGAAAAGAAAACCCTTGCTCCAGGGCGTAGCGAAAATCTGTTATTGGGAATGTATTCTGCGGAAGCAAAAATATCGTAAGCTCCCAAATACCGATTAATATTCTCTCCCCCGAAATCGCCTGCCACAGCAGAAGCATAGCCGTCGCTGGCATTAACTTCGTAACCCAACTGAAAATCAAATGTTTGATTATTCAGAAAATCACTGAGCATTCCTTTAGAATAATAGACCTTTCTAGATTCGTATTCAAAGTTTTCAATATCAAATTTTTCACGGGAAGGAATGCGGTAATTATAATTTTCGGCATTTCTTTTTTGTTGCTGAAATGAAAAAGACACATCATAGCGAATACCGCCATTGAAGTTGCCATTTCCGTTTAAGTGGTGCATAAACCGATTGGAGGTAAAAACCTCATCAGAAGAAACGGGATTATTAGTTCCTGTTGAAGGGTTTGAATTCATGCGCACTACGGAATCGTAGCGAGAGACTTTTTCGTTGAAGTATTCAAATTTGTAAAACCAGCGTGTATTGTTGCCTTGATAACTTAGCAGCGCCTTCCCGTTGTATTGAATCTTTGGTAACCATTCATAACCACGTTTTCCATCATTTATGGCATAATTTCGCCCTTCCCTTTCGCCCCATAAACCTGCAAAATCGTTTCGGGTGATCATGGCATTGGCGTACCATTTATCAGACATTTTATGGCTAACGCTAATCGATTGAATATGCCTTCCTTCATCAAACCAGCTGTATTCATCGCCAATGGTTTCTTCTTGAAGGTAGGGAGTAATTTCCCACGTATTTTGCGAAGATTTTTTAGTGATAATATTTATAACTCCAGCAACCGCATCGGTTCCGTATTGAACGCCCATTGCTCCTTCTACGATTTCAATCTGTTCAATGTCATCTAGATTTATCTGTGTGAGATCGGTATTGTTTCCAAAACCTTCATCGTTTACCAAAGGAATGTTATCGACCAGTATTTTTACATATTGTCCGTCCAATCCGAACATCCGCACTTGTGATTTTCCGGTAGAGGCATTTGGGATTATAGAAATGTTCAAAGTTTGATTTAAAACATCTGCCAAATTATTGCCCGCCTGCCGGTCAATATCTGCTTTACTAATTACCGATACTTCATAAACCGACTTTTTTATGGATTGTGGGTTATACTGACCTGTAACTACTACCTCGTCCAAATTGTTTATGGACAAAGAATCTGATACAGAAATATTTTGAGCCGTAATGGAACTAAAAAAAAGTATTAAAAATATAAGGGTTAGCTGTTTCATTATTTAGATTGATTCTGAATAATTTTCAGCAAATATATATGTTATTTTTATTCAATCTAAATAAATTTTATATTTTTGTTCTGTCAGAAATTCAAAACCTAATTAAATCAGAAATGAAAAAACTAATGTTAGTATGCATGGCAACAGGGCTGTCAGCATTTCAATTAACCGCTCAAAACAATAAGAAAAAGTTAGATCAAGAAAGCATAAAGGATATGTGCGGATGTTACGAAGTGCGTTTCAACTTTGCTGAAACCTTTAACAATGCAAAAGATTCAACCTACCAACCTTCTAAAGTAAAACAAGTGGGTGCTTTAGAATGGGTTGAACTGGTAGAAGATAAAGCTGACAAAATTGTTATGCAGCATCTTCTTATCGCTAATGATACTATGATTATAAAACACTGGCGACAGGATTGGTTATATGAAAACACCGATTTCTATCAGTTTCACAAGGACAAAACATGGAAGTACGAGAAGCTTTCCAACGGTGAAGTAAAAGGGCAATGGACGCAGAAAGTGTATCAAGTGGATGACAGTCCGCGTTATGAAGGAACCGCTACCTGGGTGCATGTTGATGGTAAAGATTATTGGACTAACACCACGGACGCGCCATTACCAAGAAGGGAGCACACCATTCGCGATGACTACAATGTTATGAAGCGTAGAAATATTCACGCCATAACCGATTACGGATGGTTGCACGAACAAGACAACGACAAAATTATAAGAAAAGACGGCGCTGAAGATTTTGTACTAGCTCAAGAAAAAGGGTATGACACCTATACTAAAGTTGCTGATGAAAAATGCAAAGCCGCCCAAGATTGGTGGAAAGAAAATGATAAATTTTGGAAAATTGTACGAAATAAATGGAACAAAGTTTTTGAGAGAAATCAAGACATTCATTTAAAGAAGAGCGTGGATAATAAACCTCTTTTTGCCCACTTATTTAGTATGCCAGCCAATAGTAGTAAAAAGGATATAGAAGCTGTAATAGATAGTTTTATAGCAGAGGAATGAAAAATAAAGTTTAATTGTTCCTAGACAAACATGATATTTATTGATTCATAGAAGCTCCTTTCATTTCTTTTGCTCGCCCAAAAGAAACGAAACAAAGAAAAAGGCGCCTTATCCAAGGAATTTTTTCGACCCTAAAGTCGAAAAACCGTAATCAAAACTCCGCGTCGCTCCGTGCCTACGCTCCTGCTCTCGGAGCTTTTGATTACTATTCTCCAGATAAGGAAATTATATAAATTGATAATTTCAACTGTGCTTTAACTTAAAATCCATTAAATATAACAATTCAAAGCTGATGTGTAAACACCTTCAAATATTAAATAGATCTAGAAATGGAATCCTTATTTATTGTAAAAACAATAACATGTATCAATTGCTTTACAATAACCTCAATTTTAATTTTACTGAAGCGGAATTTGAGAGTTTTCATAAATATCTATTCAATTTGGAGGTAGATTATTGGGAAGAAGAGTACAGATATTCTATTTACGATAAACGCATTCCCATTCCCACTATTCAATCCAATTTGCTTATTCTTCTAAACAAGCAAGAAGTATTGGAACTAAAATCACTTGTAAAACTGAGGCCTCATGAATACAAACTGTTACCTATTCATGACATTCATTATAAATTGTTCTCTAATTAAATTTTATATTATTTGAGTTTGTTAGTTTGTTGTTGCTGCAAATTGCAGCAAAAGAAAAGCCCGAAAAACTTGTCTTTTTTTCGGGCTTTCTAATGTTTTATTTATTTTTTGACTCAAACTTATTTTACGATGACAAATATTAAATTTTTCGATTACTAGAATGTCTTTTCATTTCTTTTGTTCGCCCAAAAGAAACGAAACAAAGAAAAAGGCGCCTTATCCAAGGAATTTTTTCGACCATTAAGTCGAAAAACCGAAATCAAAACTCCGCGTCGCTCCGTGCCTACGCTCCTGCTTTCGGAGCTTTTGAATCCTATTCTGAGGATAAGGAGTTTTTTTAACGGCTATTTTTCACTAACAAATTTATTTTTTTACATACGCTCCGGAACGTTGATTCCCAACAAAAGCAATGCACTGGCAATTACTTCGCCTACTTTTTGCGATAGCTGCACTCTGAATATTTTTTCTGAAGTATCTTCTGCGCCCAAAATAGATACGTTTTGATAGAAGGAATTGAATTCTTTTACCAAATCGTACGCGTAGTTTGCAATCACTGCCGGACTAAAGTTGGCCGCTGCATTTTGAACCACTTCTGGGAATAACTGCAATTGTTTTATCAGCGTACGTTCCTTTTCATGTAGGGCATAACTTAAATTTATTTGGTCTTTACTAAAATCGAAATCTGCTTTTCTCAAAATAGATTGAATCCTAGCATAGGTATATTGTATAAAAGGACCTGTATTCCCTTGAAAATCGATAGATTCCATAGGATCGAATAAAATTCGCTTCTTCGGATCCACTTTCAAAATATAATATTTAAGTGCTCCCAAACCTATGGTTTTATAGAGTTCCTGCTTTTCTTCTTCACTGAAACCATCCAACTTACCTAATTCTGCTGAAATTTCTCCGGCAGTATTGGCCATTTCTTCAATCAAGTCATCGGCATCTACAACAGTCCCTTCCCTACTTTTCATTTTTCCGCTTGGCAAATCTACCATTCCATAACTTAGGTGATAAAGATTATCTGCCCAATCGAAACCTAATTTTTTCAGAATTAAAAACAATACTTTAAAATGGTAATCCTGTTCATTTCCAACTGTATAAACCAACCCACCAACGTCTGGGTAATCTTTTATACGCTGAATCGCGGTCCCGATATCCTGCGTCATATAAACGGCTGTTCCATCAGCACGGAGAACAATTTTTTCATCCAATCCTTCGTCAGTAAGATCGATCCAAACAGAACCATCTTCTTTTTTGAAAAATATCCCTCTTTCCAGACCGTCTGCAACTACATCTTTTCCCAGCAAGTAGGTGTTACTTTCGTAATATAATTTATCAAAATCAACTCCCAAGTTCTTATAGGTAATATCAAAACCGTCGTATACCCATCCGTTCATGGTTTCCCAAAGTTTAACCACTTCTGGTTCTCCAGCTTCCCACTTTCTAAGCATTTCCTGAGCTTCCAAAAGTATGGGCGCTTCTTTTTCGGCAGTTTCTTTGTCGGTTCCTTCTGCAACCATAGCTTCTATTTCTGCTTTGTAAGCTTTATCGAACGCTACGTAATAATTACCTACTAATTTGTCACCTTTCAGTCCGGTTGATGCAGGAGTTTCTCCGTTACCAAATTTCTGCCAAGCCAACATCGATTTGCAAATATGTATCCCCCTATCGTTAATGATTTGGGTTTTATACACTTTTTTACCAGCCGCTTTAATAATTTCAGCAACCGAATATCCCAACAAATTATTTCTAATATGACCTAAATGAAGGGGTTTATTGGTGTTCGGCGACGAATATTCTACCATTACCGCTTTATCTCCTTCTGAAGGATTGACAAACCCATAAGTGGAGTCATTTCTAACCTCTTTGAAAAAGTTCAGGAAAAAAGCATCGGAGATAACTAAGTTTAAAAAGCCTTTTACCACGTTGAATTTTTCAACCTCAGCAACATTTGCCTGTAAGTAGGCTCCTATTTCTTCACCTATAACTTGTGGATTGCCTTTTACAACGCGTAACATTGGAAAAACCACTACCGTAACATCTCCTTCAAATTCCTTACGTGTAGCTTGCAACTCGACAGTTTCAAGTTCTTTACCAAAAATAGAAGTTACTGCTTCTTTTACCTTATTTATAATGATATTCTGAATATCCATTCTTTTGAAAAATTTGGCTGCAAAGATACGGATTTCGAAAAAGTTAACACCAATGCTTCAACCATAAAAAAGGTTAAGTACGTTTTTAGTAGGTGATTTTTTGTATTAAAGTGAACTTGATGAGTAATTGCATTCAGAAAAAACTATCTTTATTGTATGTTGTTAAATGTATCCTATAACGATCCTAAGCAAGAGAAAACCATTTTCGATGAAGTGGGCGGAATCATTAATTTAAGAGAGCGATTGAAAATTGGAGGCTCTGGCTCTCCGAAACTATTTATTACCCAAGCCAGTGTAGCAATTAACAACTTATTATTGTTAGACAACAACTTAAATACTTGTAATATTGAAATTAGGGAAAAAGGGATTATCATTAGGTTTCGATCCATTTTAGAAACATATGCGCTCATTATTCCTTTCTATAAACTGTCCATCTACAAAGGTTCTTCCCAAGAATATACCTTTCACAAAGACCATCATTTTATAAGGGTTGCGGCTAAAACCAAAGGAATTCATAATTTTGTAAAGAAAATTTCGGATAGAAAAATTCAACACCTCCCCAACCAAAACGATAATCCAAACTAAAATTTCAAATAAAGCTTTTGAATATTTTCCGAAATAAACTTTTAAGTATTTCCTGCGGCATTTTGCTATTGCTTTCGGGCGCTATTTTTTTGTTCCCAAAACGGGCGTATAATAGTATTGAATCTTTTTCTATTTGGATACGTGATTATTTTGGCAACTTTTACTTGTACTTGGGGCTATTCTGTGTACTTTTTTTATTAGGAATCGCCCTTTCCCCGCTTGGAAAATTAAAACTAGGAAAACCAACTGATAAGCCAAAATACACGCGTTGGGCATGGATTTCCATGCTGTATAGCGCAGGCATGGGAGCTGGAATTCTCTTACGGGCCGTGCAAGAGCCTGTTTACATGTATTTAAATCCTCCCATTACCACAGGCGCATCCGATAAAACATTGGCCTTGGAATATACTTTTTACCAATGGGGTTTCACCGCTTGGGCATTTTATGGCCTTTTTGCATTGGTTATAGGTCATTATTTATTTGCTAAAAACAAGAAAGCACTGGTAAGCAGTTCCGTTTCCCATCTATTTAAAAATAAGGCTCTCTTAAAATCAATAGACATCATTGTGATTCTAGCCACGGTTTTTGGGTTAGTTGGTGCAGTTGGCTTGGGAACCACACAAATAAATGGTGGGGTAAATCATTTGTTGAAAGGTGACTTAGGTTTACTTTCCACTATCATTTTAACGCTCTTTATCTGCGGGGTGGCATTTCTCTCAGCGTGGAAAGGCATCAATAAAGGGATAAAAAACATTTCAAAAGTCAATATTTTCGTCACCATTTTGTTGCTTTTATTTGTTTTGTCACAAAGTGATTTAATAATAATCTCCAAACGTTTTTCCGAAGCTTTATTTAGTTATCTAAAAGATTTCATTCCACTGAGCCTTGCCATTGGAAAATTTGATCCCGGAATACAGTTCCTTACTGATTGGACCTATTACTATTGGGCTTTTTGGTTAGCTTGGGCGCCTTTTACCGGTGTTTTTATTGCACGTATCTCCAAAGGGCGAACGCTTCGGGAAATGTTGCTAGGCGTAATGATTATTCCTTCCCTAGGTTCTTTCTTATGGTTTACGGTGTTTGGCGAAAATGCTTTTCAGCTTATTGATAATTGGGGTAATTACAACAATGAGTTTGGGAATGTTTTCACCTCTATTTTTATATTTCTGAAGCACTACCCCATGCAATTCTTAGTAAATGCTACGGTTGTTTTACTTTTAACAGGTTTTCTTTTAACCTCAGTAGATTCGGCTATTTTTGTGCTGAGCATGTTTAGCGACCGCGGAAATCCCAATCCTAAAAAATCGCATCGCACTATTTGGTCCGTGATTATTGCCATTTTTAGCGTTGCCATGTTGGTTTTAGGAAATGTAAAACCTGAAATTGATGTACTTATCGCACTTCAAAAAGTTTTAATAATTACGTCGCTCCCTTTTGCATTGTTTATTCCTGTGATGAGTTTTTTATTTCTGAAGGATCTACTCAATAAGTAAAACGAAAGATACAGTTACGATTTTCCATTAAAGAAATAATCAATTGTAAATTAATGCATTTCCAAAGTTTTTATCAGGCGCCTGAAGATCTACCAAATAACCATTGATAACCAAATACTTTAACGCATCATTCTTTTTAAGAAAGAAAGTTGGGTTTGCACCTACGTAAAGATTGACGTCCGTATTTTTCTTATCGGTTATAACGTGCATTGGAATCTGCATAGCATTTTTATCCTGCGGAATATTTTCAACTTGAACATAGGCATACCCTTTTTTCAGCAGCGATGCAAAATCCATTTCCCTTAACGCTCCAATAGATTTAATTACCGAAGGATAAACTTTACCTGGCACTACTTTATAACCCGAAACATCCATTTCCTTATAACCATAATAGGTAGAAAGATCACCCATATCTGCTACGCTGCCTTTAGTGTAAATCCCTGATTCCGTATTGGATGAGATTTCATAATTATTCAACCCGAGATCTACTGTATAAGTGTCACCGAGCAATTCGTACTGTACACCAACAAGTTTTAAATCGAAAAGCTTTCTATCGTTTTCCGGAATTTTCCAGTACTCATCTTTAGATGTGTTTTTAAATTCTTCTGTAGCAATGGCATGAATTGCAGAGAGTATGGTAACAAAATTGAGCTTTCTAATAAATTGCTTTTCTGGATCATTGGGATATCCTCCAGATTCGATTAAAACTACACTCGTTCCCCACTTTTGGATGTTATCCCCAAAAGCTCTCGGTTCAAAATCGTCATTGTACCTACCCACCTGGCCTGGTGCATATTTTTGAAGAATGTTGTTCATGTAGCCAATTAATTTCATAGCATTTCCACGTACTTCATTTACCTCTTTCTCATAATTATAGGCAGGCGCTAAATAAGAAATAGTGGCAGGCTTTGGTGTTCGAGCAGCATTGTAATAAGTGCTTTGATCGTGTAAATTAAACCCGAAGTCGGCTTCCAGACTATCCCGAACACGTTTCAAAGTTTTTGCTTCTGGTGACTGTAATCTCAAAGCATCCCGATTGATATCAATCCCAAGGGCATTTCTTCTTGTAAACCTTTCTGCCCCATCTGGATTCAGCATCGGTAAAAAGTGAATGCGCAATTTAGAGAGCATTTCTTTCTTTTCTTTTTTGAAGTCATTAGATTTAAAAAAATTGAAAATATCGAATCCAGCCATGGTAGCGGTAGATTCATCTCCGTGCATTTGCGACCAAAGGAACACGTCCACGTCCCCTTCTCCAAAACTGATTAAGTTCAGCGGCGTTCCTTTAATAGAATTTCCCACTTTTTGAACTTCAAAAAAGGAATCCTCCTTTAAGTTTTCTATTAAGGGTGAAATTTTCTCATAAGAGAACCTTCGCTTTGTGATGCTTTCCTCCTTGTAGGTATCGTATTTCTCAAACAATTCCTGATAAAAATCCTGTGCGGAAGCTACCTCTGCGGCTGTAAATAATAGACAGAAAAAAAAAATAGCTCTCAAATATCTCTTCATGTTTAATTAGTTTTCCGGTAATGTTTTTAAATCTAAGTGCGCGATGTTTTTTCGTATATCAGCCATAAATGCTTCATCTGGATCGCTTTTTTCGGTGCGATATCCTTCATCTTGCTCCAGCCACAGCTCATGATCTTCGAACAACTGATATTCATAATGTCCAATCACATAATCAATGGGGTATTTCTTTTTAAGGTACTTTATAAGTTTGATATTCGCTTTCAATTGCGCTTTTGTAAGTGGCATATCGGGTCCACCTACATTTTCAATACCAATAGCACAATGATTTAAACCAATTACATGGCGTGCCATAGTGGTTTCCGGCATTAGTTTATAGATGGTGCCATCTTGATCAACCAAAAAGTGTGAGGACACATTAAGGCTCCCCCCTCCGGAAATTGCCGTTCTAAAACTGGGCAAGTGCACGTCATAAAAAGCATCAAAAGATTTTTGAAAAGAAGGAATTGCCGTCCAATGCACCACTACCATTTTAGGTAAAATCGTAGGTGAATCTACATCCAGATCGTAATGCATTTTCATATAATCTTTCGTCAACGCATTTCTTTCGTCATTAAATAGAATCGGCTCTTCTACTATTTTCGGGCCACAGGAAAACAGTATCGAAACTATCGCTACCAACAGAAATGTATTTTTCTTCTTCATTATAACCAGAATCTGAAATAAAAGTATAAATAATGTAGCTTTTTAAGGCAGAATATTTCATAAAAAAAAGCTGCCTTTATTACGAAAGACAACTTTTTATTCATTAATTTTTTTAAAAGATTAACTTACGTGCAGACCACATTCCCGATTTTCCAGAACTTTGGTAGGATCGAAATAGTTAAACTCGTTTTCAAGATTGTTTTCCTCAAGATATACGTCCAATTCTTCGTCAGAATAATAGAAAAACGGACTCACTTTAAGAACTCCATCTTCGCCTTTCGTTACGATATCCAAGGTGTCTCTAAAGGCTGTTTGTCCTTTTCTAAGATTGGTAAACCAAATATCAGGCGTATTCTCTTGCATCGCTCTTTTAAAAGGCTCTAGTTTTACTTGTTCCGTAAAAACTTTATGCAAGGGATCGTTTATATCTGGAATTCCCATCACTATATTTCTATGCGCTACGGTTTGCTTTGGAACGTATAGTTTTACATTAAGATTTAATGCTTTGATCAGTCTTTCTGCATGCAAATAGGTTTTATTGGTATTATACCCTGTATCACACCAAATCACAGGAATATCCTTCTTGGCTTGTGTTGTAGCATGTAAAATTGCCGCTTCGTATGGCCTAAAGTTGGTAGTTACGACAGGTTTTTTACCCTGCTTTAAAGCCCATTCCACAATTTGCAGTGGCGATTTCTCTTTTAAATCTTTATTTATCTGCTGTAAATCCATAATGCTTTCAATGTAATAGAACAGCAAAGATATTAATAGTCTAGTTAATTAGTAGGTTTTTAACGAAAAAATCACAATTAATTTCAAAAACAACTAAAAATCAAAATATTACAATGACATGGTTGAGTTTGTGAGATCCGCCAGAGATTTATTTTCCAAAATTTTTAGCGTACTATCTCTCACTTCAATCATTAACTTACTCAACGAACAAGTTTCTTCATTTTTACAGTCATCGCATTTTTCATAAAAATTCAAACTCACGCAAGGCAACATAGCGATAGGCCCTTCCAGCACCCTAATCAGAGAGGCTACTGTAATTTTTTCAGGCTCCCTAATAAGATAATAGCCGCCACCTTTTCCTTTTTTCGACCCAAGGAAGCCGCTGTTTTTTAGTTGAAGTAAAATTATTTCCAGAAATTTTTTTGAGATGTTTTCTTCTTCTGCAATTTCAGAAATTAGGACTGGTTTCTTACTTTCTTTCTTGGCCATGTATGTAAGCGCTTTCAGTCCGTATTTTGTCTTTTTTGAAAGCATAAATTATTTAAATATAGATGGGTATGCCTCTAATATACTATTTTTTTGGCAGAAATATCTCCGCCATCATACAACGGGCACTTCCGCCCCCACAAGTTTCAATGGTTTCTAGATTAGAAGACAAAATGGTAGCATATTTTCCAATTGTGGCTTTTTGTAGTTCTGTTAAGCAATCATGAGCAGATTGACTCATTACTAAATACTTCTTAGCATCACCACCCTGTACTTGCAACATATTTCCAGCAAATTCATTCATCTGTGCTTCCGTAATGTCTATTATTTCTTTACCATCTTTTTTGAGGTGATCCACCACGTTTTTGCGTTCTTTTTTATCGTCGATAGTACTTAGACAAATCACAGCGAAATCGTCACCAACGCACATCATAACATTGGTATGGTAAATAGGTTTTCTTTGACCATCAACCGACTGGTTTGCTGTGAAAATTACAGGAAAGTATTCAAAATCTTCACAAAACTCAATAAACAATTCTTCATCGGCTCTTGGTGAAAGTGCGCAATATGCTTTTCTATTTACACGATCTAAAATAATACTTCCCGTACCCTCCAAAAAAATTTCTTCTTCTTCAGCAGCGGTATAATCCATTACATCTTTTATAGAAAAACCTTCCTCTTCCAAGGCCTTAAGCACATCCTCATTACGCTCCAAACGCCTGTTTTCGGCAAACATGGGATATAAAGCTAAGGTACCATCTTCATGAGTAGACACCCAATTGTTGGGGAAAATAGAATCTGGAGTGTCTGGGTTTTCCGTGTCTTGGACAACAATAACGTTAACGCCTACAGCCCCTAATTTTTCTACAAAAGCATCAAATTCACGCTGCGCTTTTGCATTTACCGTTTCATTTAATACATCCAAATCCTCCTGAAAATAATTGTTCACAGCGGTTTGCTCATTCATTCTGAAACGTATAGGACGAACCATTAAAATGGTGTTGGTAATCTGACTCATAAATTGATTTGAATTAAGCTTGCAAAGCTATAAACACGACTTTGCGTTATTCTTGATGAATTTGAAAAATGTTATTAACGATTGTATTAAAACATGGTATTGTTGTTGGCTGATGTATTTGGTATTTGTTGAATGGAATCCCAGTGCTCTATAATTTTATTGTTTGCATCAAACCGAAAGAAATCCATCGTTACATATTGATCATTATCAGGCCAAATTTGATGCGAATGCAACGCTACCAAATTACCTTCGGAAATAACTCTTACAAAATTGATGGATTTATTAGGGTATTCTTTATGCATTTTCTCAAAATAAGCAATAAAACCTTCCTTCCCATCTTCCACTGCAGGATTATGCTGAATGTATTGATCTCCTACATATAATTCAACCGCTTTTTTGGGATTTCCTTCATAAGCCATCTTATAAAAAGCCACTGCATTACTCTTCATCTCCTCATTCATAATCACATTTTTTGAATTACATTATTCCCTTATTAAAGGCATGGTAGAACAGCGTAAAAGGCCTTCCTGTTTGGCAATTTCTGAGTATGGAATTTCTTCAACAGTAAATCCGTTTTCCCTTAACCAATTATTCAACCGTGTAAAATTCTTTTCTGAAACGACCACATTAGGTGCAATGGAAAAAACATTGCTAAACATATGATACATTTCCTTTTTATCGATATGAAATAGATTCTCTTCACCGAAGAGATTCACCAAATATTGATAATCTTCTTCACTTCTGAAGCCTTCTTTATGTATTATTCCCTTATCTACCCCAACAGGCTGAAAGCAACAATCCAAATGCAAGGCATTGTCCTCTGCCACGGTATTGGATTTACTTAAATCGAACTCCTTGACGATTTTATTCGGAAACATTTCCTTAATAAAATTCACCCCATGCATATTTGTTCTGGCCGTTATGTAGTCGGGATAATCTTCTCCTTTGTAAGTTCCTATAAAGATATAATCGTTCCATAGCATTACATCTCCCCCTTCAATATGCACTTCTTCTGGAGGAGTAATCACTTTAGCAGGATCAATTTGATCGATAACATATTGAATCGCCTCCAGCTCTACTTCCCTATCTGGAAGAATATTGGATTTTATTAAGTAATCGTCTATTACAAAAGCAATATCCCTAGAAAATATTTGGTTGCAGTCTTTAAACACCTCTGGTCTAAAAACTTTTACGTTGTACTTTTCAAAAACAGCATTAAATGCTTCCATTTCTGGCACCATATCTTCTTCTTTCGGATATGTTCCTGCTTTAATGTGCTCCAAAGATTTAGGATCGTAAGCTTCTTCAACAGTTGGAATGGGGCCATTACTTCTAGCGGTACCCAAAACCACTGCTTTTAGCTTTGAGGTTTCGTTTTCAACATGTAATTTCAACATAAATCTCAATTTTGAACGCGCTAAAATATGAAATCAATAAAAGATTATCATAAACAAAATGAAAAATTTAAATTTCCTTTTCTGTCCTTAGATTATGGTATTGTATTTAATCTAAAAACTAGCACATGAATGATTTAGAAATTTTACTTAATCTGAATTTGACACAAGATACAATGCAATCTGCATAATTTAGATTTGATTTCGTAAGACACAACCCTCCTTTCATTTTTGTCTTGACACAAAAACGAAACAAAAAAGTCAAGACTGATTTAAAAAGTATAAAAAAATCTACGGAAACAACCTCCACAGATAAAAAGAACTCGCTACGCTCAAACAGCTTTTTATCTTTAAGCCAAACGCTGCTTCCTTGATTTTCAACACTTTTAAAATAGGTCAGTTGTTTTTAACATGTACCACTCCAACATCGGACTGACTTTTAAAAACCTATAAATAAATAAAAAGGGCATGTTTTGAAACATGCCCTTTCGTAAAAATTTTATAGGAAATTATCTTTTCTCAACTTCCACAAAAGACCTAAGGTTTTCACCTACATAAACTTGTCTCGGTCTTCCAATTGGTTCTTTTTTCAAGCGCATCTCTCTCCACTGAGCAATCCAACCCGGTAATCTTCCTAAGGCAAACATTACTGTGAACATTTCTGTTGGTATTCCCAATGCTCTGTAAATAATTCCAGAGTAGAAATCTACATTTGGATAAAGCTTTCTTTTAACAAAATAATCATCTTCCAGGGCTTGTTTTTCCAATCCTTTTGCGATGGATAAAACTGGATCCTCTACACCTAAATCTGCCAACACTTCATCAGCGGACTTTTTAATGATTTTAGCTCTTGGATCGAAGTTTTTATAAACTCTGTGTCCGAAGCCCATCAAACGGAAAGGATCTTCTTTGTCTTTCGCTTTCTCCATGTATTTGGCGGTATCTCCACCATCTTGTTTTATGCCTTCCAGCATCTCAATTACCGCTTGGTTTGCACCACCGTGAAGTGGCCCCCAAAGTGCAGAAACACCTGCGGATAATGAAGCGAATAAACCAGCGTGCGACGAACCAACGATTCTTACGGTTGACGTTGAGCAGTTTTGCTCATGATCGGCATGTAGAATTAAAAGCTTGTCCAAAGCATCTACTACTACAGGGTTTAATTTATATTGCTCGTTGGGCTTTTTAAACATCATATAAAGCATGTTCTCTACATACCCAAGAGAAGAGTCACCATAGTCGTAAGGCTTAGAATTTCTTCTTCTAAGAGTCCAAGCTGCCAATACTGGAAATTTACCCATTATTTTCACAATGGCTTGGTACATATCCTCTTCTGAATTTATATCAACACAAGATGGATTAAAAGCCGTTAATGCACTGGTTAATGAAGACAGTACTCCCATTGGGTGTGCAGTTCTAGGAAAACTATCTACGATTTTCTTAACATCTTCATCAACTTCAGAATTGGCTTTAATATCGTTGTGGAATTTTTCTAATTGATCTTTATTAGGCAATTCACCAAAAATCAACAAATAAGCAACTTCTAAAAAATTGGCCTTTTCAGCTAAATCTTCAATAGCATATCCTCTATACCTTAAAATCCCCTTTTCACCATCTAAATAAGTAATGGCACTCTCGCAAGAACCGGTATTCTTATAACCTGGGTCTAAAGTAATAATCCCTGTAGACGCTCTTAGCTTTTTAATATCGATTGCTAGTTCGTTTTCAGTACCTTCTACAACTGGAAATTCTATCTTTTTATCTTTATACTCAAAAGTAGCCGTATCTGACATAATGTATTTTTAGTTTTTATTTTTTTCAAGTGTTGCGAAAATACGAAATAATCAATTAATTATGGTGTCAGGAAAGTCCTTTTTGGCTTTGTAAATAGTTAAAAATATGCGAAAATGCTACTCTTTATCAAAACCACTTCTATTTGTTATATATAAATTTACTGGACTTACTTTTAGTACTTCTCCTTTTTGCTTGAAAATTATTATCCACAGGAGGTTCCAATAGATAAAGTTGGCTGTAATATTCTTTCACGGAACGCTCCCAACTGAATCTTTTTCCCTTTGCCGTTTTGCTGATGTGTTTCCAAATTTCTTTTTCGTCAAAAAATAGGTTTAATGCATCTTCAAACACGCTTACGAAATTGGCATGCTTCTCAAACATAGTTCCTCCTGAAAAACTGAAGCCGGATTTTAAATGATCTACCGTATCAATTAATCCTCCAGTGGCATGTACCAAACAAGGCTGCCCGTTTCTCATGGCCAACATTTGACTGATCCCACATGGTTCAAACAAACTTGGCATTAAATAGATATTGGATTCAAAATAAAGTGAATCTATAATTTCTTCTGATTGTCCATTAATGAAAATAAAGTTTTCTTTTTGATAACTTATATCCCGCAGTAACTCTTCATATTCCGGCGCTCCTGTACCCAAAACAATGTAAACACCATTTTTCTCCTTTAGAAGATCCAAAAGTTGTATAAGAGTATCTGGATTATCTTTATAGAAATAAAATTTTTGTTCCGTTAAACGGGCTACACTTGCACAAATAAAGCTTGGTTTATTAAGTGATAATGAATAAACTTTATTTCCGGTATGCGCTAAAAAGTCTGCTTTGTATTTTTTATTGGGTTCCTGAAGCCATTTAAATATCGCCTTCAAGCTATTTTTATAGAGCTCGTTCCTTTTGGCCCTGTTTATATTTTTATAATTACTTCCGTTTAAAATTCCAAACAATCTTCCCTCTTCGTCCGCTTTTGTCAAATCGTTTTCCAATCCCTCCCCTCCAACGAAAGCAGGAAAATCACTCGGCTTCTTAATATCTTCTTTATAGGATGGAGATACAGTGTGTACAGCATCAGCAAAGCGAATTCCCAATGCCATTAAATTGATGCAATCATGATAACGCGGATCTTTAAGTCGGTCTTCATCAATCATAACCTCCGGAAAAAAAGCTTTCAATGAAGAGTGATTGTTGCGGAATGGACGTATTCCCTGAATAGCTAAATTATGTATGGAATAGACAAATCTAATATTTTTTAATACTGAAAAAGAAGGGTGAAATTCTTTTAAAAACAGCAATAAACTGGTATGCCAATCGTGAAGATGAATTATTTGAAGCTCCCCAAAAACATCTTGTTTAACCGCTTGCGCTACCGCCGTGCAGAAAAGGGAAAACATACAGGCATCCGTATAAAAAGGCTGCTCCGGATCGTTAAAATAGATATGGGCAATGTCCCCTGATTTAATTTCAGGATGATCAATTACATAATGCTTTATATTCTCATCTACTTTCTTCCCAGGAACTTCATACAGATGAGCTTCTTGGGGAACACCGCGATAAATGAATGAAAGTTCAGCTATTTTCTCCCCATTTTGATGCAATCTTCCATAGGAAGGTGTTATTACATGGGAAGTGTCTCCATGGGAAGCTATTTGGCGAGGCACGTCACGCACCACATCTCCCATGCCGCCAGCTTTACAGTTAGGTATTCCGTCATTTTCAGCACAAACAAAAAGGAAATTAGTCTTCACAAATAATCATGTTTTTGGTTAATGGGTCAACTCACAAATAATTACCTTTAAGTTAACCATTAAATATGACATTTAGTAAATTATCCCTATTAAATCAATGTTAACACCAAAAAAATTGTGAATAAACAAAAAAAGCTCCTCAAAATTGAGGAGCTTCTTATTTTAACTTTTAAAAGTATTTAGTTTACCTTAAATGCTTTCTCTTGAGGATAGAAAGCTACCGCTCCCAATTCTTCCTCTATTCTTAGCAATTGGTTATACTTTGCCATACGGTCGCTTCGGGAAGCAGATCCAGTTTTAATCTGACCTGTATTCAAAGCTACCGCTAAATCTGCGATAGTATTGTCTTCAGTTTCTCCAGAACGGTGAGACATTACAGAAGTGTACCCAGCATTTTTAGCCATATTTACAGCAGCAATAGTCTCCGTAAGTGTCCCTATTTGGTTTACTTTAATAAGAATTGAATTGGCAATTCCATTATCAATTCCTTTTGAAAGACGCTCTACATTGGTCACAAATAAATCGTCTCCTACCAATTGTACTTTATCTCCAATTTTTTCAGTCAATGCTTTCCAACCATCCCAGTCGTTTTCATCCATCCCATCTTCAATAGAAATAATTGGATATTTTGATGAAAGTTCTGCTAAGTATTGAGCTTGCTCTTCTGAAGTTCTAACAGCTCCTTTATCGCCTTCAAACTTGGTGTAATCGTACTTTCCGTCTACATAAAATTCAGCAGCGGCACAATCAAGGGCAATCATAACTTCATCCCCCATTTTGTACCCAGCTTTTTCAACGGCCTTAGAGATGGTATCAAGCGCATCTTCTGTTCCGTCCAATGTTGGTGCAAATCCACCTTCATCCCCCACGGCTGTACTTAAACCTCTATCGTGTAATACTTTTTTAAGATTATGAAAAATTTCCGTTCCCATTTGCATGGCATGCGTAAAATTCTTTGCCTTAACCGGCATAACCATAAACTCTTGGAAAGCGATAGGCGCATCAGAATGCGAACCTCCGTTAATGATATTCATCATTGGTACAGGAAGTGTATTGGCACTTACTCCACCAACATATCGGTATAATGGCATGTTAAGTTCGTTTGCAGCAGCTTTTGCCACAGCTAGCGACACTCCTAAAATAGCGTTTGCTCCAAGTTTTGATTTATTTGGCGTACCGTCAAGATCAATCATGGTTTGATCAATCAAGTTTTGTTCAAAAACAGATGCACCTACTAATTCTTCAGCAATTATTGTGTTTACGTTTTTAACAGCGTTGGCAACACCTTTACCCATGTAATCGTTTCCTCCATCACGTAATTCTACTGCTTCGTGCTCTCCAGTGGAAGCTCCAGAAGGAACTGCTGCCCTACCTAAAACACCGTTTTCTGTTACTACATCTACTTCTACCGTTGGATTTCCACGGGAATCCAATATCTGTCGCGCATGTACGCTTATAATTATACTCATACTGTTGTAAGTTTTTGTTGTTTAATATTATCTATAAATTGGTCGAATAAATAGGTGGCGTCATTAGGACCTGGACCAGCTTCAGGGTGATATTGTACCGAAAAGCAGTTTTTCTTGGTATGACGTATGCCCATTACCTCGTTATCATTAAGGTGTGAATGGGTAATTTCAAGATCTGCATTATCTTCTGTTTCCTGTCTGTTAATAGCAAATCCATGGTTTTGCGAAGTAATCTCACCTTTCCCAGTTAAGTGATTAATTACTGGATGGTTTATCCCTCTATGTCCATTGTACATTTTAAAGGTAGAAACCCCCTGAGATAAAGCAATAATTTGATGTCCTAAACAAATACCAAATAACGGAAGGTCACGATCAATAATTTCTTTTGCTACTTCAATAGCACTCTCTAGAGGTTCTGGATCACCAGGACCATTCGAAAGGAAATAACCGTCTGGTTCGAATGCCTTCATATCTTCAAAAGAAGCATTATAAGGAAAGACTTTTATATAGCAATCACGTTTGGCAAGATTTCTAAGGATATTCTTTTTAATCCCTAAATCCAATGCAGCTATTTTAAATGTTGCATTTTCATCGCCATAAAAGTAAGGTTCTTTTGTAGAAACTATTGATGCCAGCTCCAATCCTTTCATATCTGGAGTTGCCGCCAATTTTTCTTTTAGCTCTTCAATCTTATCAATTTCAGTAGATATTACCGCATTCATGGCACCGTGATCACGAATATAGCTCACCAAAGCCCTTGTATCCACATCTGATATCGCCAATAAATTACTTTCATCTAAATAGTTTTCCAAAGAATCGGTTTTGCTCACCCTTGAAGGAACATAGCTGAAGTTTTTACAGATAAGTCCTGCAATTTTCACTGAATCAGATTCCTCTTCGTCATCCTTCACCCCGTAATTACCAATATGCGCATTGGTAGTTACCATAAGTTGCCCGAAATACGACGGATCTGTAAAGATTTCTTGGTACCCAGTCATTCCAGTATTGAAACAAACCTCCCCAAATGCACTTCCTTCTTTGTTGGCTACAGCCTTTCCATAAAAAATGGTACCATCTGCTAAGAGGACCATTGCTTTTTTTCTAGATTGATACTTCATTTTTGTACGTTACAAAAGTTTTACAAAATAACATAAAAAAAAGGATAAACTAAAGCGTTTATCCTTTTTGATATGTTACGATAACATTAATCACTATTCTTGTGAAGTTTCTGGTTTATCTTTTTCAGAAGCTTCTTCTTTAGCCGGAGCCTCAGCAGCTTTAGTTTCTGTAGCTACTGCTTCAGAATCTTCAGCTTTTTTACTTCTACTTCTTCTTGTAGTTTTCTTCTTAGCTGGCTTACCTGCATTGTAAGTTTCGTTGTAATCAACCAACTCAATCATGGCCATGTCAGCGTTATCTCCAAGTCTGTTTCCTAGTTTAATAATTCTAGTGTAACCTCCTGGTCTGTCACCCACTTTAGCTGCTACTTCTCTAAAAAGTTCAGTAACCGCATATTTGTCTCTAATTCTACTAAAAACAATACGTCTGTTGTGTGTAGTGTCTTCTTTAGATTTTGTTACCAAAGGCTCAATAAACTGCTTTAAAGCTTTCGCTTTTGCCAAGGTGGTGTTAATACGCTTGTGTTCTATTAAAGAACACGCCATGTTTGCCAACATAGCTTTTCTGTGGGCAGTTTTTCTACCTAAATGGTTAAATTTCTTTCCGTGTCTCATGACGTTTCATTTAAACCAACATCTTGCTCAACCTCTTTTGGGGAGCAAATTATGCTGATTGGGTGTTAATCTTTATCTAATTTGTATTTGGATAAATCCATACCGAAGCTCAATCCTTTGTTGTTCACAAGTTCTTCTAGCTCAGTAAGTGATTTCTTACCAAAGTTTCTAAATTTCATTAAATCGTTCTTATTGAAAGAAACTAAATCTCCCAATGTATCAACTTCAGCAGCCTTCAAACAGTTTAATGCTCTTACAGAAAGATCCATATCTACCAATTTCGTCTTCAAAAGTTGACGCATGTGTAATGACTCTTCGTCGTAAGTTTCTGTTTGCGCAATCTCATCTGCCTCTAATGTTATACGCTCATCAGAGAATAACATGAAGTGGTGGATAAGGATTTTAGCAGCTTCTGTTAAGGCATCTTTAGGATGTATAGAACCATCAGAAACAATTTCGAAAACTAATTTTTCGTAATCTGTTTTCTGCTCTACACGATAGTTTTCAATGCTAAACTTTACATTCTTAATAGGCGTATAGATAGCATCTGTAAAGATTGTACCAAGAGGCGCGTTTGCCTTCTTGTTTTCTTCAGCAGGAACATATCCTCTACCCTTCTCAATTGTTATCTCCATGTTTATGGTAACTTTCGGGTCTAAATTACAGATTACTAAATCTGGATTTAATACCTGAAAACCTGAAATAAACTTTTGGAAATCTCCAGCAGTGATCTGTTCTTTACCTGAGATTGAAATAGAAACGGTTTCGTTGTCGATATCCTCTATTTGTCTTTTGAAACGAACTTGTTTCAAATTCAAGATGATTTCGGTAACGTCTTCAACTACTCCTTCGATTGTAGAAAACTCATGTTCTACTGTATCGATTCTTGTAGAAGTGATTGCAAAACCTTCTAATGAAGATAAAAGAACTCTTCGTAATGCGTTACCAACGGTCAATCCATAACCAGGTTCCAAAGGTCTGAATTCAAACTTACCTTCGAAATCGGTAGAATCGATCATTATAACTTTATCGGGCTTCTGAAAATTTAGTATTGCCATAGTACGACTGCTGTCTAATTATTATTTAGAGTATAACTCGACGATTAATTGCTCTTTAATATTTTCTGGAATCTGTAAACGCTCTGGAACTGTTACAAATGTTCCTTCTTTTTTCTCGTTATTCCAGGTAATCCATTCGTAAACGCTACTATTGTTGGCCAATGAATTGTTGATAGCCTCCAAAGATTTTGATTTTTCCCTTACCCCAACAACATCGCCAGGCTTCAATTGGTAAGAAGGAATGTTTACTACTTCTCCGTTAACGGTAATGTGACGGTGAGAAACCAACTGTCTAGCACCTCTTCTAGATGGAGAAACCCCCATTCTAAATACCACATTATCCAAACGGGATTCACAAAGTTGTAAAAGCACCTCACCAGTAACACCTTTGCTACGGTTTGCTTTTTCAAATAGGTTTCTAAACTGTCTTTCTAGAATACCGTAAGAATACTTTGCTTTTTGCTTTTCCATTAACTGGATAGCATATTCTGATTTTTTACCTCTTCTACGGTTGTTACCGTGTTGTCCTGGAGGATAATTTCTTTTTTCGAATGATTTATCATCTCCGAAAATAGCTTCACCGAATTTACGGGCTATTTTAGTTTTTGGACCTGTATATCTTGCCATGTTTTTGTAAAATTTTGAAGGTGATTATGAATTAAGGCTTATCCTTCGATAATCGTAAAAACCTTCTTTTAAACATAAATTAATTAAACTCTTCTTCTTTTTGGTGGACGACATCCGTTGTGTGGCAATGGAGTAACGTCGATAATTTCTGTTACTTCGATACCAGCGTTATGGATAGAACGGATAGCAGATTCTCTACCAGATCCAGGACCTTTAACGTACACTTTAACTTTTCTAAGACCCGCTTCCTGAGCTACTTTTGCAGCATCTTCTGCAGCTATTTGAGCAGCGTAAGGTGTATTCTTTTTAGAACCACGGAATCCCATTTTTCCTGCTGAAGACCAAGCAACAACATCTCCTTTTTTATTCGTTAAGGAAATAATTACATTGTTGAAGGATGCAGCGATGTGAGCTTCTCCTACAGATTCTACTACAACTTTACGTTTCTTAGCAGTTTTTGTATTTGACTTTGCCATATTGTTTTAGTTTCTAGCTGTTAGTTTTTAGTTGTTAGAATCCTAAACATTTCTATTTCAAGCAGATTCATCTAACTTCTAAACACTAATGACTACTGTCTTTAATTATTTAGTTGCTTTCTTCTTGTTAGCAACAGTTTTTCTTTTACCTTTTCTAGTTCTAGAGTTATTCTTGGTACGTTGTCCTCGTAAAGGAAGACCTGCTCTATGACGAATACCTCTTTGACACCCGATGTCCATTAAACGTTTAATGTTTAATTGCACCTCAGAGCGTAGCTCACCTTCTATTGTATAGGAAGCAATTGCCTCTCTAATACCAGCGATATCTTCATCTACCCAGTCGTTAACTTTTTTGTCTTCGCTAACCTGAGCTTTTTCCAAGATCTCTTTAGCTCTACTTTTTCCTATACCAAAGATGTAAGTTAAACCTATAACCCCTCTTTTGTTCTTTGGTAAATCTACTCCTGCGATTCTAGCCATAACTTATCCTTGTCTTTGTTTAAACTTAGGATTCTTTTTATTGATTACATACAATCTACCCTTTCTACGCACAATTTTGCACTCGGGACTTCTCTTTTTTAGTGATGCTCTTACTTTCATCTCTTTAATATCTATAAGTAATTCTTGCTTTGGTAAGGTCGTAAGGGCTCATTTCAAGTTTTACTTTATCTCCTGGCAATAATTTAATGTAATGCATACGCATTTTACCAGAGATATGAGCCGTTACCACGTGACCGTTTTCTAATTCAACTCGAAACATTGCGTTAGACAATGCTTCGATAATACTTCCGTCTTGTTCTATTGCGGGTTGTTTTGCCATAATTAAGCTACAACTTTTCTATTTTTACCTGTTTTCATCAAGCCATCATAATGTCTGTTCAACAAATATGAATTCACTTGCTGCATTGTATCTATAGCTACACCTACTAAAATTAATAGCGATGTACCTCCGTAGAACAATGCCCAACCTTGTTGTACTCCCATTAATTTAACTACAATTGCTGGTAATACAGCAATAAGCGCCAAAAACAAAGATCCTGGGAACGTAATTAAAGACATTATCTTATCCAAATAATCAGAGGTTTCTTTACCCGGACGAATCCCAGGGATAAATCCACCACTTCTCTTTAAATCGTCAGCCATTTTATTTGTTGGTACTGTAATTGCGGTGTAAAAATACGTAAATATTATAATTAACAGTGCAAAAACAATATTATACCACAATCCAAAGATATTACTAAACTCTGTTTGTAGCCATTGACCAACTCCTGTATCTTTTAAAGCTCCTATTCTACCAATATATGCAGGGGCAAACATAATAGCCTGCGCAAAGATAATTGGCATTACTCCAGAAGCGTTTAATTTTAAAGGGATGTACTGTCTTGACCCAAAAACATTCTTCTCGTAACCTCCAGAAGCAGTTCTTCGTGCATATTGAACCGGAATTTGTCTCGTTGCCATTACCAACATAATACATGCTAGAATTACAACAAACCATAAAATCAATTCAATTAATATCAACATTAAACCTCCGTTAGAACCTGAAGTTCTAGACACAAATTCTTGCACGAAAGACTGTGGCATCGTTGCAATAATACCCACCATGATTAACAGAGAGATTCCATTACCAATACCTTTATCGGTAATTTTTTCTCCCAGCCACATGGCGAAGATGGTTCCTGTTACTAGAATAAGTACGGCAGGAATCATAAAATCCAGTCCTTTTCCTAAGATAAAGGCGCTATCTGGAACACCTAAAGAACCTAAAGAGTAAAGATAAGCTGGTGCCTGCACCAAACAAATACCAATGGTTAACCATCTCGTTATTTGGTTTAGTGTTTTTCTACCACTTTCTCCCTCTTTTTGTAATTTCTGAAGGTAAGGAATGGCTAATCCCATCAACTGTACTACGATAGATGCAGAAATATAAGGCATAATACCCAACGCAAAGAAAGAAGCATTTGCAAAAGCTCCCCCTGTAAATGCGTTTAAAACACCTAATAATCCACCACCATCTGTTCTAGACGATAATTCTGCCAATTGCTGTGTATCAATACCTGGCAAAACTACCTGCGCACCAAAACGGTACACTAACAAAAGGCCAAGAGTTATTAAAATCCTGCCCTTTAATTCTTCAATTTTCCAGATATTGCTTAATGTCTCAAAAAATTTCTTCATGGTTACTTGTTGGTTATAAACTTACTGCTTCACCTCCGGCTGCTTCGATAGCTGCTTTTGCACTGGCGGTAAATTTATGTACTGATACTTTTAATTTAGCTTTTAGTTCTCCACCACCTAATATTTTTACTAGATCGTTAGATTTTACAACTCCGTTGCTTACTAAAACATCTAAATCTACAGTGTCTTTTACAACACCCTTATCAACCAATTCCTGTAACTTGTTAAGATTGATTCCTGCGTATTCCTTTCTGTTGATGTTATTAAAACCAAATTTAGGAACACGACGTTGAAGTGGCATTTGCCCTCCTTCAAAACCAATTTTCTTAGAGTAACCAGATCGGGACTTGGCTCCTTTATGACCTCTAGCGGCTGTACCACCTTTTCCGGAACCTTGACCACGTCCTACTCTTTTTCCGTCTCTATGTACTGAACCTTCAGCAGGTTGTAAGTTACTTAAATTCATAACTATATTGTTATTAAGCTTCTTCAAAAGAAACTAAGTGTTCAACTTTTTTTACCATACCAAGGATGCTTGGCGTTGCCTCGTGCTCCACAACTTGACCAATTCCTTTAAGGCCTAGCGCTTTTAACGTTCTTTTTTGTGTTTCAGGACGTTTAATGCTGCTTTTTACTTGCGTAACTTTTACTTTTTTCATCTTATCCTTGGTTTATCCTTTAAAAACTTTTTCTAAAGAAATTCCTCTTTGAGCTGCAATAGTTCTAGCATCTCTTAAACGCAATAAAGCGTCGAAAGTTGCTTTAACCACGTTGTGTGGGTTTGAAGAACCTTGAGATTTAGAAAGTACATCGTGTACTCCTACTGCTTCCAATACCGCACGCACTGCACCACCGGCAATAACCCCGGTACCGTGTGAAGCTGGCTGAATGTAAACTCTAGCACCTCCGTATTTTCCTTTCTGCTCGTGAGGCAATGTACCTTTGTTAAGAGGGATACGAACAAGGTTTTTCTTAGCGTCTTCTACCGCTTTAGAAATAGCATCTGCTACCTCTTTAGACTTTCCTAATCCGTGACCTACTACACCGTTCTCGTCTCCTACAACAACAATTGCAGAAAATCCGAAGGCTCTACCTCCTTTAGTAACTTTAGTAACTCTTTGCACCCCTACTAGACGATCTTTCAATTCTAGTCCACCAGGTTTTACTAATTCTACGTTTTTATAATCTTGATACATATTTTCTTAGAATTTAAGTCCTGCTTCTCTAGCACCTTCTGCTAACGATTTTACTCTACCGTGGTACAAGTAACCTCCTCTATCAAAAGAGATGGCTTCGTACCCAGCGCTTTTTGCTTTCTCTGCAATAGCTTTTCCTACTAGAGCAGCTATTTCAATTTTAGTACCTTCTGCAGAACTAATTTCTTTATCTCTTGAAGATGCAGACAACAAGGTTTTCCCTGTTTCGTCATCTATCAATTGAGCATAAATTTCTTTATTACTTCTAAAAACAGCCAATCTAGGTCTAGCTTCTGTTCCAGAAACTACCTTGCGGATTCTGTTTTTGATTCTTTGTCTTCTTTCAGTCTTTGATAATGCCATAGTGCTAATTATTAAGCTGATTTACCTGCTTTTCTTCTTAATTGTTCACCAACAAACTTAATTCCTTTTCCTTTGTAAGGCTCTGGCTTACGGAAAGAACGAATCTTAGCTGCTACTTGACCAACTAATTGCTTATCGAATGAGGTTAGTTTTACGATTGGGTTTTTACCTTTTTCTGAAACAGTTTCCACTTTAACTTCAGGAGCTAAATCGATAACAATGTTATGCGAAAAACCAATGGCCAAATCTAATTTTTGTCCTTGGTTACTAGCTCTATAACCTACACCAACTAATTCTAACTCTTTAGTAAAGCCGTTAGACACACCTTCGATCATATTGTTAATCAATGATCTATAAAGACCGTGCTTAGCTTTAACATTTTTCACCTCTGAAGAACGCTCCACTACAACGCTTCCCTCTTCTACCTTTACGGTAACATCAGAAAATGTTTGCTTTAATTCTCCAAGTTTACCTTTTACGGTAACTTCGTCTTCTTTAATATCTACAGTAACCCCTTCTGGAATTGCTATTGGACTATTACCTATTCTTGACATTTCTTCTTGTCTTTATATATTAGTAAACGTAACACAATACTTCTCCACCTACATTCTCTTGCTTAGCTTGCTTGCTCGTCATCACTCCATGAGAAGTAGATATAATGGCAATACCAAGACCGTTAAGAACTCGAGGAAGTTCATCTTTACCGGCATACTTACGTAAACCTGGTGTACTTACACGCTTCAATCTTTTAATAACAGGCTCTTTGGTTAGCTTATCATACTTCAAAGCTATTTTAATGATACCCTGAACTCCGTCATCTTCAAATTTATAACTCAAAATATATCCTTGGTCGAATAAAATCTTAGTTATGTCTCTTTTCAAATTAGAAGCAGGTATTTCTACCACTCTGTGCCCTGCACTGTTTGCGTTTCTAATTCTTGTTAAATAATCTGCTATAGGATCTGTATACATCTATCTCTATTTGCGGTAACAGTTTTCAGTAAACATTACTGAACTTACTACCCGTTAAAATTTATTACCAACTTGCTTTTTTAACCCCTGGGATCAAACCTTGGTTTGCCATCTCTCTGAAAGTAACTCGAGAAATACCGAAAGTACGCATGTACCCTCTTGGTCTTCCAGTTAACTTACAACGGTTGTGCAAACGTACCGGTGAAGAATTTTTTGGCAATTTTTGCAATGCTTCATAATCTCCAGCTTCTTTCAAAGCTTTTCTTTTTTCAGCATACTTATCTACCAATTTTTGTCTTTTCACCTCACGGGCTTTCATTGATTCTTTAGCCATACTAGTTCTTTTTAAAAGGTAATCCTAATTCGCTTAATAATGATTTTGCTTCCTTATCGGTGTCTGCAGAAGTAACAAAGGTAATATCCATACCTGCCACTTTGTTAACTCTATCGATATTGATCTCTGGAAAGATAATTTGCTCGGTAATACCAAGGTTATAATTTCCACGTCCGTCAAAACCATTTGCTTTGATACCATTAAAATCTCTTACTCGTGGTAATGCAGAAGTAATCAATCTATCTAAAAATTCGTACATTCTTTCACCACGTAAAGTTACTTTTGCGCCGATTGGCATCCCTTTACGAAGTTTAAAAGAAGCAACGTCTTTTTTAGATATGGTTGCTACCGCTTTCTGGCCAGAAATTCTTGAAAGCTCATCAACTGCATAGTCGATTAACTTTTTATCTGCCACTGCTGCACCAACTCCACGGCTAATAACAATCTTTTCCAGTTTTGGCACTTGCATAACGTTTGTGTACCCAAACTCTCCTGTAAGAGCAGAAACAATTCTCTCTTTATACTCTTGTTTTAATCTTGGAATGTAAGCCATAATTAAATTACTTCATTAGATTTTTTAGAAAATCTCACTTTCTTACCATCTCTTACTTCATAACCTACACGTGTAGCCTCTCCTGATTTAGGATCTAGCAACGACAAGTTTGAAATATGGATAAGAGCTTCTTTCTTAACGATACCTCCTTGAGGGTTTTTAGCGCTTGGTTTCTCGTGTTTAGACACAAGATTAACCCCCTCAACTATCGCTTTATTCTTTTCACGATCTACTTTAAGCACTTGCCCTTCTGAACCTTTATGGTCCCCAGCAATTACTCGTACCGTATCTCCTGATTTTATCTTTAGTTTTATCATGTCTTAATGTATTAAAGCACCTCTGGAGCCAATGATACAATTTTCATAAACTGCTTGTCGCGCAATTCTCTAGCCACTGGTCCAAAAACACGTGTTCCACGCATTTCACCTTGTGGATTAAGAAGTACACAAGCGTTATCATCAAAACGGATGTAAGAACCATCTGGTCTTCTTACCTCTTTTCTGGTACGAACAACTACTGCTGTAGACACTTGCCCTTTTTTAACGTTTCCGTTAGGCGTAGCATCTTTTACGGTAACAACTATTTTGTCACCAACAGAAGCATATCTTCTTTTAGTACCTCCTAAAACACGGATAGCTAATACTTCCTTAGCTCCAGTGTTGTCTGCTACTTTTAATCTTGATTCCTGTTGTACCATAATTATTTCGCTCTTTCAATGATTTCAACTAATCTCCAACATTTGGTTTTACTCAATGGACGTGTCTCCATTATTTTTACTGTATCACCAATATTGCAATCGTCTTTTTCGTCGTGTGCAACGTATTTTTTCGTTTTCAACACGAACTTACCGTACATAGGGTGCTTTACTCGTTTTACTTCAGAAACCACGATCGACTTCTGCATTTTGTTACTTGTAACTACCCCTATTCTTTCTTTTCTTAAATTTCTATTTTCCATCTTCTAGCAGAATCGAATTATTGTAATTCTCTTTTAGTAAGCTCCGTTGCTAATCTAGCCACCGTTCTTCTAGTATGTCTCAACTGAAGTGGATTCTCCAAAGGTGTAATAGCGTGAGCTAATTTTAAATCTGCATATTGTTTTTTAACAATACCAAGCTGTTCTTGTAGCTCAGCAGTAGATAATTCTCTTATTTCTGATTGTTTCATAATCTTCTTAAATTAAATTAAGCTGAATAATCTCTAGCTACAATAAACTTTGTTTTAACAGGTAATTTCTGCGCCGCAAGTCTTAATGCCTCTTTGGCTACATCCATAGGCACACCACCTATTTCAAACATAATTCTACCTGGTTTCACTACAGCTGCCCAATATTCTGGAGCACCTTTACCTTTACCCATACGCACCTCAAGTGGCTTCTTTGTAATAGGTTTGTCTGGAAAAATTTTGATCCATAACTGCCCTTCCCTTTTCATAAATCGGGTTGCTGCAACACGAGCCGCCTCAATTTGACGCGCTGTGATGAATGATGAATCCATTGATTTTATACCAAACATACCATTTGACAATTCATGCCCTCTTTGCGAAATGCCTTTCATTCGGCCTTTCTGCTGCTTACGGTATTTTGTTCTTTTCGGCTGTAACATTTTCTTTTACTTTAAAAAATTACTTTCTACGACGAGATTTTCTAGCTCCACCGGCATTATTTCCACCTTTCCCTTGCTTTTTGGACATTCCAACAAGCGGAGAAAGCTCTCTCTTACCATAAACCTCACCTTTCATGATCCACACTTTGATTCCCAATCTACCATAAGTAGTATGAGCCTCATGTAATGCGTAATCAATGTCAGCTCTAAATGTAGACAAAGGAATTCTACCATCTTTATACGCTTCAGAACGTGCCATTTCAGCCCCGTTTAAACGTCCAGAGATTTGAACTTTGATACCTTCGGCGTTCATTCTCATCGCTGCAGCAATAGCCATTTTGATAGCACGTCTGTATGAAATTCTGTTTTCAATTTGACGAGCTATACTTGCAGCAACAAGGTTAGCATCTAGTTCTGGCCTCTTAATTTCAAAGATGTTAATTTGAACTTCTTTGTCGGTAATTTTCTTAAGCTCTTCTTTTAGCTTGTCTACCTCTTGACCACCTTTACCGATAATAATACCAGGACGGGCAGTAGTGATAGTAACGGTTACAAGCTTAAGCGTACGCTCAATAATTACTCTAGAAACACTAGCTTTCGATAGACGAGCATGGATATACTTTCTGATTTTATCATCTTCAGCAAGTTTATCTCCATAGTCATTACCTCCATACCAGTTGGATTCCCATCCTCTAATGATACCAAGGCGATTTCCGATCGGATTTGTTTTCTGTCCCATACTCTAATCTTAACTTTGTGTATTATTTTTAGCTCCAACCACCAATGTTACGTGATTTGAACGTTTTCTAATTCTGTGTGCACGACCTTGAGGTGCTGGACGAAGTCTTTTCAACATCGCTCCACCATCTACTCTGATCTCTTGTACAAATAAATCTGCTTCCTCTAGGTCTGCATCTTCGTTTTTAGCTTGCCAGTTTGCAATTGCAGAAACCAACAATTTCTCTAAACGGCGAGATGCTTCCTTTTGGTTAAATTTTAAAATAGCAAGTGCCTTCTCAACTTTTTCACCACGAACCAAATCAGCTACTAACCTCATTTTTCTAGGTGACGTTGGGCAGTTATTCAACTTTGCAAATGCTAAACTTTTTTTAGCCTCTTTTATTTGCTCTGCTCTTTCTCTTTTACGAACTCCCATGGCTACTTATTATTTTTTTCCTTTATTTTTCGCACCAGCGTGACCTCTGAAAGATCTTGTTGGTGAAAATTCTCCTAACTTATGCCCTACCATGTTCTCTGTTACATACACAGGAACAAATTGGCGACCATTATGTACAGCTATTGTTTGACCAACAAAATCTGGAGTAATCATAGATGCTCTAGACCAAGTTTTAATAACTGTCTTCTTACCAGATTCAACATTCTGTTGAACTTTTTTCTCTAAACTATAGTGAACGTAAGGTCCTTTTTTTAGTGAACGTGCCATCTCTTAATATTATTTCTTTCTACGTTCTACAATATACTTATTACTCGCTTTAGCTTTAGCTCTAGTTCTAAAACCTTTAGCAGGTATACCTTTTCTTGATCTTGGGTGACCTCCAGAAGCACGGCCTTCCCCACCACCCATTGGGTGATCAATCGGGTTCATAACTACCGGTCTAGTTCTTGGTCTTCTACCCAACCAACGTTTTCTACCTGCTTTACCAGAAACTACTAACTGATGATCTGAATTAGATACAGCTCCAATAGTTGCTAAACAACCCGCCAATACCAATCTAGTTTCACCAGAAGGAAGCTTCACAGTAGCATATTTACCTTCTCTTGCCATTAACTGAGCAAAAGCACCAGCCGAACGAGCCATCACAGCTCCTTGACCAGGACGTAATTCAATACAAGATATAATAGTACCTAATGGAACCTCACTTAAAGGCATTGCATTTCCTATCTCAGGAGCCACTCCAGAACCGGAAACAACCGTTTGACCTACTTGCAAACCGTTTTGAGCAATTATATAGCTCTTTTCTCCGTCTTTATAAGTGATTAATGCAATAAACGCAGTTCTGTTTGGATCGTATTGAATTGACTCTACAGTAGCCTCAACATTAGCTTTAGCTCTTTTAAAATCAACCAAACGATACTTTCTCTTATGACCACCACCTAAGTAGCGCATGGTCATTTTTCCTTGACTGTTTCTACCTCCCGACTTTTTTAACGGAGCGAGCAAGCTCTTATCCGGCTTATCAGTAGTAATCGCGTCAAATCCGTTTACTACTCTAAATCGCTGTCCAGGAGTTACTGGTTTTAATTTTCTTACTGACATTTTTTGTCTTTACTTATATATTATTATAAAAATCAATAATATCTCCTTCAGCTACTTGAACAATAGCTTTTTTAACCTTATTGGTTTTTCCGTGCTGGATCCCTGTCTTCGTATAACGAGTACTTCTTTTAGGACCGTAATTCATTGTACGAACTTTTTCAACAGAAACACCATAAGTAGCCTCAACAGCATCCTTTATTTGCAATTTGTTTGCACTATGATTTACCATGAAACCATAACGATTATGCAACTCGCTATCTGCAGTTGCTTTTTCGGTAATTATTGGTTTAATCAACACACTCATTGGTTCCTTATTTACTTAAATTCGACTCAATTCCTTCTATAGACCCCTCTAAAAGCACTACATTACTTGCATTAACAATTTTGTAAGTGTTTAATTCTGAAGAAGTTACAACTTCAGAGGTCTTTAAATTGCGTGACGACAAATATACGTTATTATTTGAATCACCCAACACAAAGAGGGATTTTTTATTTTCTAACCCTAAAGCTTTCAAAACTTTAGTGAAATCTTTCGTCTTTGGAGCTTCAAAATTGAAGTCTTCTAAAACGATAATTGATTTCTCTTGCGCCTTAATTGACAAAGCTGAACGTCTTGCCAAACGCTTAACGCCTTTATTAAGTTTTTGCGTATAATCTTTAGGTCTTGGACCAAAAATTCTACCACCTCCTTTAAATACAGGAGACTTGATACTACCTGCTCTCGCAGTACCAGTACCTTTTTGCTTTTTGATCTTACGTGTACTACCCGCAATTTCTGCTCTCTCTTTAGACTTGTGCGTTCCTTGACGTTGATTTGCCAAGTACTGCTTTACGTCTAAGTATACAGCGTGCGTATTAGGCTCTACACCGAAAACTGATTTAGAAAGCTCAACCTTTCTGCCAGTTTCTTTTCCGTTGATATCTAAAACTGCTACTTCCATTACTTCTGAACGATTACATAAGCGTTTTTATGGCCAGGAACACATCCTTTAACTACTAAAAGATTTTTCTCTGGAACCACTTTTAACACTCTTAAGTTTTGTACTGTTACTTTTTCTGCACCCATTTGCCCAGCCATACGCATACCTTTAAATACACGAGACGGATAAGATGCAGCACCAATAGAACCAGGTGCTCTTAAACGGTTGTGCTGACCGTGGGTAGATTGACCTACACCACCAAAGCCGTGACGTTTAACAACCCCTTGGAATCCTTTACCTTTTGATGTACCTGTAACATCAATAAATTCTCCTTCTACAAATTGTTCTACTGTTAAAGTATCCCCTAACTTGTGTTCGCTCTTAAAATCCTTGAATTCAACGACTTTTTTCTTAGGAGAAACCCCTGCTTTTTTAGCATGACCTAACTCAGCCTTGCTTGCACGTTTTTCTGCCTTGTCATCGAAACCAAGCTGAAGAGCCTCATACCCGTCAACCTCTGTGGTTCTGACTTGGGTAACTACGCATGGTCCAGCTTCGATTACTGTACATGGAATGTTTTTTCCATTCTCATCGAAGATGCTGGTCATACCGATTTTTTTTCCTATTAACCCAGACATTCTAAATTACGATTTACGGTTTTAAGCCTTTCGAAAACAACTTCCTATTGGCCGCCAACCTTTTTGTTAATTAATTACTTATTTATCTAAAAAACTTCAGGGTCAAAAATACTTTCAACCCTGAATGTATTTTTACCGTTTTTCCTTTGCTTACTAGCGCCGGACATGTCGCCTCCTGCAAAGGCAGGATCCTCTTTTGGCGTTCTTGAGATTCCCACCTACGCGGGAATTTATCACACCTTAATTTCTACTTCAACACCACTTGGCAACTCCAGCTTCATCAAAGCATCAATAGTTTTAGATGAAGAACTGTAGATATCCAAAAGTCTTTTGTAAGAACTTAATTGAAACTGTTCTCTAGACTTCTTGTTAACGTGCGGAGAACGTAATACAGTAAAGATTTTTTTGTGAGTTGGCAATGGAATTGGTCCAGTTACCACAGCACCAGTAGTTTTTACTGTTTTAACGATTTTTTCAGCAGATTTGTCTACCAAATTATAATCGTATGATTTTAGTTTTATTCTGATTTTCTGACTCATTTTCTTAAAATTTAAGCTTCAACTCCTTTTGCTTCCTTAATTACAGCTTCAGATATATTTGAAGGTGTTTCAGCATAATGTGAGAATTCCATTGTAGAGGTAGCTCTACCAGAAGATAGGGTACGTAAAGAAGTTACATAACCGAACATTTCTGACAACGGAACACTCGCTTTAATTACTTTAGAACCTGCTCTGTCGCTCATGTTATTAACTTGACCACGACGACGGTTAAGGTCACCTACAATATCTCCCATACTTTCTTCAGGAGTTAACACTTCTAATTTCATGATTGGCTCCATGATTACCGCTTTAGCTGCTCTAGCTGCCGCTTTAAATCCTAGTTTTGCTGCCAATTCAAACGAAAGTTGATCGGAATCCACATCGTGGTAAGAACCATCAGTTAAAGTAACCTTCATAGCATCTACTTCATACCCCGCTAACGGACCATTTTTCATTGCCTCCTTGAATCCTTTCTCGATAGACGGAACAAATTCCTTAGGAACGTTACCACCTTTAATTTCAGAAACAAACTCTAAACCAATCTTACCTTCTTCTGCAGGCTCCAATGTAAATACGATGTCTGCAAATTTACCACGACCACCAGACTGCTTTTTGTAAACCTCTCTGTGCTGTGCTTTTTGCGTAATCGATTCTTTGTACTCCACTTGAGGCTGTCCTTGGTTTACTTCAACCTTGAACTCACGCTTCAAACGGTCTACAATAATATCTAAGTGAAGCTCACCCATACCAGAAATAATAGTTTGCCCAGAAGCCTCATCTGTTCTAGCGGTAAACGTTGGATCTTCTTCAGCCAATTTAGCCAAAGCCATACCCATTTTATCCACATCAGCTTTTGTTTTAGGCTCCACAGCAATACCGATTACTGGATCTGGGAAGTCCATACTTTCAAGTACGATAGGTGCTTTTTCATCAGACAACGTATCACCAGTTTTAATATCTTTAAAACCTACAGCTGCTCCAATATCTCCTGCCTCAATATACTCGATAGCATTTTGCTTATTAGAGTGCATTTGATAGATACGAGAAATACGCTCTTTTTTACCAGATCTGTTGTTCAATACATATGACCCAGCATCTAATCTACCAGAATACGCACGGAAGAATGCCAAACGACCTACGAAAGGATCAGTAGCAATCTTAAATGCTAATGCTGCAAAAGGAGCACTAACATCCGGCTTACGTTTTTCTTCTGCACCAGTATCAGGATTCGTTCCAGTTACACCATCCTTATCTACCGGCGAAGGCAAATAACGACAAACAGCGTCTAACAAGAACTGAACACCTTTATTTTTAAATGAAGAACCACAAATCATAGGAATGATTGCTCTATCCATAACAGCCGCTCTAAGTGCTGCATGAATTTCTTCTTCAGTAATAGAACTTTCGTCTTCGAAGAATTTCTCTAAAAGATTTTCGTCATATTCAGCAACCTCTTCAATAAGTTTAGCTCTGTACTCATGAACTTCCTCCTTCATATCCTCAGGAATATCCACTACGTCAAAAGTAGAACCAAAGTTATCTTCATGCCAAACAATAGCACGGTTTTTAACCAAATCTACGATTCCTTTGAAATCAGCTTCATCACCGATAGGCAATACAATTGGAACTGCATTGGATCCTAACATTTCTTTCACCTGCTTAGCAACATTCAAGAAGTTAGACCCCTGACGGTCCATTTTGTTCACGAAACCAATTCTTGGAACACCGTAGTTATCAGCCAATCTCCAGTTAGTTTCAGACTGAGGCTCTACACCGTCAACCGCACTAAACAAGAAAACCAATCCATCCAATACACGTAAAGAACGGTTTACCTCTACGGTAAAATCCACGTGACCGGGAGTATCGATAATATTGAAGTGATAACCTTTGGTTTCTGGAGTTTCCTGTGCATTTTCCATTGGAAATCTCCATGTACAGGTAGTGGCCGCAGAAGTAATGGTAATACCACGCTCCTGCTCTTGCTCCATCCAGTCCATAGTAGCCGCACCATCGTGCACCTCACCAATTTTATGGGAAACACCAGTATAAAAAAGAATACGCTCTGTTGTTGTTGTTTTACCAGCATCAATGTGAGCCGCAATTCCTATATTTCTTGTATATTTTAAATCTCTTTGTGCCATTTTATTTTTTTACTAAAATCTAAAGTGAGAGAATGCTTTATTTGCTTCAGCCATTTTATGAGTATCCACTCTTTTCTTAACCGCCGCACCTTCTTCTTTAGCAGCAGCAAGTACTTCAGAAGCTAATCTTTGAGCCATTGATTTTTCATTTCTCTTACGAGAATATCCAATCAACCACTTCATAGCCATGGACACCTTTCTATCTGGTCTGATCTGCATAGGAATCTGGAATGTTGCTCCACCTACACGACGGCTTCTCACCTCTACGTGCGGCATAACATTAGACAATGCGTCTTTCCAAATCTCCAAAGCAGTTTTTTCTTCGTCTTGTTTTTTCTCTTCCACAATATCTATTGCATCGTAGAAAACTTTAAAAGCTACCGACTTTTTACCATCCCACATCATCATGTTAACGAAACGCGTCACTAACTGATCATTAAATCTTGGATCCGGTAAAAGAGGTCTTTTTTTGGCCTGTCTTTTTCTCATTTCTTCTTGTTAAAAGTTTTAATTACTTCTTAGGGCGTTTTGCTCCGTATTTTGATCTACGTTGCGTTCTTCCTTGAACACCAGCCGTATCTAGCGCACCACGAACAATGTGATACCTAACACCTGGTAAATCCTTAACCCTTCCGCCTCTTACTAATACTATCGAGTGCTCTTGCAAATTGTGACCCTCTCCAGGGATGTAAGCATTCACTTCCTTACCATTCGTAAGACGGACCCTTGCTACTTTACGCATAGCAGAGTTTGGCTTCTTAGGCGTAGTAGTGTAAACACGCGTACAAACCCCTCTTCTTTGAGGACACGAATCCAAAGCAGCCGATTTACTCTTCTTAGTAATTGTGGCTCTTCCTTTTCGTACTAATTGTGAAATTGTTGGCATAATCTACTAAACAATAATTATGTTTTATTAATTAAAAAATCCTCATAAAACGCTGGCTTTCAGCTCACAACTGAACAAACCTCTCGTTTAAAAGGGTGGCAAAGGTAGAAATATTTATTTATAAATCAAACCTTTAGCGATTTATTTTCAAGAAATTAAGGGTTGTAGCAAAAAAAAGCAATAAGAATCACTTTGAAGGGAGGTACTCAAAAAACAGCATCAAATATTATTTATTAATAAAATATTAAAAAAATAGGGTTTACAGCTTCAATTATAGTGTACAATCAACAAAAGACAAGTATTTGTTAAAAAAAATGCCTTTTCACTCTAAAAATGCCGAAACCCTCAATATTTTAAGTTAAAACTTAAAATTATAAAAATTAATTATTTAAAAAAATGATTACTTCACTAAAATAAGACCTACACAAGAACTTTATCTTAAAAAAATTGGAATAACATTCATTAACTGTTAAATATGCATTAATCAATTTTAAATATTCTTTAATTATGAAAAATTCGCCATTTGGAAGGAAAGCCCTCCAAACATCAAAATTATTAACCAAACTAACATCATTATCACTTCTCATAATCGCAGTCATATCCTGCGAAAAAGAAGAAATCAATGAAACTTCTAACTATGGAAATTTAAATAATGAATTTCAAGCATTACATGATCTGAAAGAGAACCCCACTACTGGCGGAGGCAACCCCTCAGATGACGAGGGTGGACCCGTAACCAACCCTGACAACCCAAACGATTACGACCCAAACCCGGACGGAATTGGAGACATTGATTATCCAGGACTAAATCCAAACAACCAGCCTCCAGACGGAGACCAGCAACCTAACCCTGAAACTCCAACCCCTGATCCATACACACCAGGGACAACACCAAATCCGCCACTCCATGATTTCGAACACGCAGACTAATTAAATATTTTATCCGCTTGACCAGAGGCTGTCTAAAATGTAAAAAGACAGCCTTCTTTATTTTTTTAAAGAACCTTAAAATCCAATTATAAAAACGTAAAGCTACACATTAAGCCCACACCGGTTCACAAAACTGCGCTCTTTTACAACCTGATTTTGCCTCAAGAAGATTATTTTAAAGAACTTCATCCAACCATCTTCTAGATTGTGCTTCCATAATGATCGATTTGCATGATATCGAGACCATAAGACGACCTTTAAGACTGGCGACGGGAACGTACTTTACCTCTTTTGGACACCTTAAAGACAACGGATACACAATCAATTCTGACCATGAAAGAATCACGACTCGTCTAAATCTTCAACATGAAGTTAGAGAATGGTTGTCAGGATCTGTAAATGTTGGTTACACCATTTCTGATGCCAACAACAACGGACAATCTGAAGATTCTGGAAGTGTTTTCTTGTTCGTAGACAACATCCCGTCCATTTACCCCTTATTCTTAAGAGACAACAACGGAAACACTGTAGAAGACCCTATTTATGGTGGCCCTCAATATGACTATGGTGAAGGCAGAGGCTTCGGAGGTTTAACAAACGCCATCGCGGATGCAATTTATTCAACAAGCGAAACGAAACGTCATGAAATAAACTCGAGCGCTTCATTAAATTTCAAGTTTTCAGATCATCTTACATTTGAGAACACGATTGGCCTACAGTATTTTACGACAGCTTCAACAATAGAAATAGTCCGTTTTACGGCCCAAGCGCCTCTCAAAACGGCTCTATCTACAAAATTTTCAGCTACAATATCTTAAACTTAATCCGTTACAAAAACACGTTTGGAAACCACAGTATTGAAGCCTTGGTAGCACACGAAGCTAATTCATGGGAGCAAAAATTCCTAGAAGCTTCTAAATCCAACTTGGTTGATCCAGATGGAGACGGATTAAGCAATGCAGCGGTTACAACCCCTCCTTTATCATATACAGAAGATTTCACCTTAGAAAGCTACTTTGCTCAATTAAACTACAACTTCAGAAACAAATACTTTTTATCTGGTACAGTTAGACGTGATGGCTCTTCTAGATTTAAAAACGATAAATGGGGAACTTTCGGTTCCGTAGGTGATGCTTGGGTTGTAAGCAGAGAAGAGTTTATGCAAAATCAAAATATCTTTAACAACCTTAAAGTAAAAACCAGCAACGGTATAATTGGTGAGCAAGGCGGTGTAGGCTATTACCCCGGCTACGATTTATATAACGTAGGGAATCTTAATGGAGACATTTCTTTGATATTCGACACAAAAGGAAACCCAGACCTAACTCGGGAGACTTCTAAAATGTTCCAAACCGGAATTGAAACTAGCTATGGCAACTTCTTGGATGTTACTGTAGATTATTATATCAAAAGCACAGATAATCTGATTTTCGACAGAAGAACAGGAACCTCCATCGGTTACGAATCTATCCAAGTAAACGATGGTAAATTACGAAACTCCGGTATTGAGTTTGACGTTCAAGGACACATTTTTAGAACAGAAGATTTGTATTTAGACTTAGGTGTTAATGGTGAAATATTGAATAACGAATTAACCGCTATGCCCATCGATCCATCAACCGGAGAACAAAAAGCATTAAATATTGATGGATACTTTGGACAATCTGTAGGACACTCCATTTACGATTTTTATATAAGAGAATGGGCTGGATTTGACTCAGCAGATGGGTCTGCCATGTGGAATTTATACTACTTTGACGCGAATGGCGATGGTGCTTTGCAATCAGGAGAGGAAACAATTACCTCTATGGCAGAGTATTTAGCACAATATCCTGAAAGAAAAGACGCTATCGGCAAAACTCAAACAAAAGTTTACCAAGAGGCAACGCAAAAGTATGTAGACAAATTTGCTATACCAGATATCCGCGGTGCCTTCCGTCTTTCTACCGGCTACAAAGGCTTCAACTTAAGCGCTCAATTTTTATACGGACTTGGAGGACACTCCTACGACTTTGTTTACTCGCGCTTAATGGATAACGACCAAGTAGGAAACAACAATTGGCACCAAGATATTTTAAACAGATGGCAGGAACCTGGAGACATCACTAATGTTCCTAGACTTTCAAGCAATTAGACTGGTGACCAAAATTTTGCTTCTACTTCGACAAGATTTTTAACTAAGGCAAATTACTTAAGCCTAAATAACATTCGTTTCGGCTATACTATCCCACAAAACTATGTTCAACAAATTGGGTTATCCCAAATGGAATTTTGGTTAAGCGGTGACAATCTTATGCTTCTTTCAGAAAGAGACGGATTCAACCCAACAACAAGCGAAACTGGAACATCAGACTGGTACAATTACGCACCACTATCTACAGTGACCTTTGGAATTAGAGCTAAATTTTAAAAAATGAAGAAAATGAAATCAAATATTATATTATCAGCACTTGCAAGCACACTAATGCTTGCAAGCTGTGGAGATGACTTTTTGGAAAGTGAACCAACAGAGTTCACTTCTCAAGACCAAATAGATGATGCTACTGAGATTAACCCGGAAGTTCCCGAAGGAACCGTTCGAGGACTCTACGCGTTGATGTCCACCAAGGGAACTGGAGGAACAGATTTAGACCATGACGATTTCGGCCAAAAAGGATGGGATATCTATTCAGACATACTTTCCGGAGATATGGTATTGGCTGGATTAACCTATGGCTGGTATTCTCAAGTTCCTCAATTGCAAACAACAATTGATTTTACTAATCCAGACAATGCAAAACCTTGGAGATATTATTATCGCATTATTTACCAAGCGAATAAAATCGTCCTTTCTTTAGGAGGCAATGAAACTACCCCAGAAAGCGTTTCAGACAAACACAACATGGGGCAAGCAAAGGCAATGAGAATCTATGCATATTTCTACTTGGCGAACCTTTATGCTGAAGGATATAACCCAACAGAAGAAATACTTCCTATTTATACTGAAGCTGAAGATCAAAACCAACCGCTTTCAACCACAAAGGAAGTATATGACCTTATCATCAAGGACCTCATGGAAGCAACGGTTCTTCTTGAAGGATTTAGCGGAACCAAAAGTGAAATTAACAAATGGATCGCCAAAGACCTTTTAGCATACGCCTATGCTGCTCAGGGAGAGTATAGCCAAGTTAAAAGCCTAACCCAAGAAATCATAAACAGCGGCGCCTATCCAATTATGACCGCCGAAGAAGTTATTGGAGGATTTAACACCGTTGCTACCCCATGCTGGATGTGGGGAACTGACATCACACTAGACAACAATCTTGACCTGGTATCTTGGTGGGGGCAAGTAGACTTGTTCACATACAGTTATGCATGGGCAGGAGACCCTAAATCTATTGATGATAATTTATATTCATACATTAAAGAAGGAGAGATCAGAAAAAGATCAATTTGTAGATGCTTATGGTGATGGAGTACTATACCCTATTGGTAAGTTTTACGCCCCTGGAAGAGAGATTGAGGGGAAACGTAATATTGAGACGGACTATGTTTACATGAGAATTGCTGAAATTTACTTGTTAAATGCAGAAGCCGCTGCAAGAACAGGAGATGAAGCCAGCGCCATTGCAAGTCTAAAAACACTACTAGACAAAAGAATGGATGACACTTCATATATAGATGCCCTTTCAGGCAACGCTTTGTTAAATGAAACCTAGCTTCAAACAAGAATTGAGCTTTGGGGAGAAGGAAAAAGCTACTTAGCTATGAAAAGGAACAAAGCAACCATAACACGTGGGCCAAACCACCTTTCATATCCTGGAGAATCATTTAGCTATGACGACGACAGGCTAACTTTGGAAATTCCACAAATAGAAATTCAAAACAATCTGAACATAAATTAATATGAATTATTTAGCTAATTTAAAAAACCTCCAGTTGAGAGGTCTTTTTTTATTGATGAATAACACGTCAAAAACATTTTTTATCTAAATCCTATTATTTTGGTAAAAAATGTTAAATAATAATACATATTTAACAATAATAAACCTATACTAATACATAAAAAACTACAATAATTACAGAGAATACAATCTATTAAGAATAATTGACTTTCAAATAAAGAAAACATAACAAAAGTTGAACAATCAATTAAAAACCTATGTAAATCAACTTTTTACAAGTGCTTTTTGTCGATCAATATTACCCTTAATCCTGTATTATCGAAATTAATTCCTTTCTTACGAACCAATCGTTTTAACATCTTAGAGATTTGTTTATCATAAATTAACATTAAAGAAATTTGCATTCTTAACATAAAATTATCACTTTCGCGAAAGCTAATTCAAATAAATTTATAAAATGAGAACAAAGTTTAGTGTATTTTCGACGCTAATACTAGCGTTGCTTGTGCAACTCACTTTTGCACAAGAAAAAACCGTTACAGGGGTGATTACAGACCAAGATGGTCTCCCGCTTCCTGGAGCGAATGTAGTAGTAAAGGGTACCTCTAATGGAACCCAAACAGACTTTGATGGAAATTACTCCATCCAAGCGAGCACAGGTGATGTTCTATCTTTTTCTTTCGTTGGACAAAAAACAGAAGAAAGAACGGTAGGCGCATCTAGCAAGATTGATGTGACTTTAGGCCTTGATGCTATTGCTATGGATGAAGTTGTTGTAACAGCTTTGGGGATATCTAAAAAGGAAAAAGCACTTGCATTTAGTGCTCCTAAAGTTGATTCAGAAAACTTGAATAGTGCTCAAAATAACAATATGGTTAGTGCACTTTCTGGTAAAGTTGCTGGGGTGAGCGTTAATACTCCTACTGGTAACTTAGGAGGATCTCAACGTATTCTAATAAGAGGGGTGAATTCTGTAACTGGAAATAACCAACCTTTGTTTGTAGTAGACGGGATCCCAATGGATAACTCAAACTTCAACACAACTGACGCTCAAAGAGGTGGCGGTGGAGTTGACTGGGGTAGTGCTATTAACGATATTAACCCTCAGGACATCGAGAGTATGACTGTTCTTAAAGGTGCGGCTGCTGCATTATATGGTTCAAGAGCTGCAAACGGGGTTATATTAATCACCACCAAAAAAGGAAAAAGAAAGAAGGGTCTTGGTATCACTGTTAATTCTTCTATCTCTTTTGATCAAGTCGCAATTCTTCCAGATTTGCAAAGAGAGTATGGTGGCGGAAGCAAGCTTACCTTTGATACTCAAACCATTAATGGCCAACAATACAAACTTGTTGAATATGCTGTTGACGAAAGCTGGGGGCCAAAATATGATCCATCTCAAATGGTACTTCACTGGGACGCTTTCGATCAAGAAAGTTTTCCACAAGACTACTTGAAACCAAGAGCATGGGTAGCACCGCAAAATGATGTTGAATCTTTTTTCAACGTAGGTGTCTCTAACACGAACAATGTTTCTATTTCAACCTCTGGGGAAAATGGTAATTACCTATTTTCTTTTGGTAGCCAAAATACAACAGGAACACTTCCAAATACATACTTAGACAAGTATAATATGAAAGTTAGTTTAAATCAAAATTTATCTGATAAACTAACTGCTTCTAGTGTATTAAACTATGCGAGAACCCAAGGTCAACGTCCTACAATAGGATACGGGGACAACAGTGTTACCCAAAAATTCTTTCAGTGGGGTCAACGACAATTAGATTACGATCGTCTAAGCAATTACAAAAACTTAGATGGAACTCAAAGAACATGGAACAGAATTGCTTGGGATGATGCTACTCCAAACTATTCTGACAACCCTTACTGGACTGTTTATGAAAACCATCCTACAGATGAAAGAGATCGTGTATTTGGTAATTTCAGTTTAAACTATCAAGTAACTGATGACTTAAGCTTGAAAGGTTCGGTTTACGGAGATGTTTATTCCTTTAAGAATACTGAGAGAGCTGCAGTTGGTTCTCAAGCTCAATCATATTATTTAGAGCGTAATTATAATTTTTACGAATTTAACTACGAGTTTATTGCAAACTACCAAAAGGCAATTAGCGATAACTTCGAAGTAACAGCATTAGCAGGAGCTAATAGAAGAGACAGCAAAAGAACTTATGTAGGATTTTCTACTACTGGAGGTCTTTCTATCCCTGGAATCTATAACATAAGTAATGGTTTAGGACCAATTGACAATCAGCCGAACGGACAGCCAGCATCAACTGATTTACGTACAGTAAACAGTATTTTTGGTAGTCTTGGCTTCTCAATTGCGAATCAATTATTCTTAGACTTTACAGCAAGAAATGATTGGTCATCAACTTTACCAGATGACAACAACTCTTATTTTTACCCTTCTGCCTCTGCAGCATGGTCTTTCTCTGACACATTCACTGGTGGTGGTAGCAACTGGTTTGGTAAGTTAAGATTAGGTTGGGCACAAATTGGTAATGACACTGATCCATACAGAGTAGTAACTACTCAGCTAATTCAAACACCATTCGACGGAACTGGTAGAGTAACATTACCTAATACTCGATTAAATCCAGATCTTCGTAGCGAGACAACTACTACTTGGGAAATTGGTACTGAACTAAGCTTTTTCAACAGAAGAGTTGGTTTAGATTTCACCTATTACAACAATAGAACGACTGATCAAATTATCCCAGTTGATTTGTCTTATTCAACAGGATACGGCGCAAAATGGATTAATTCAGGAGAAATGACCAATAAAGGGGTTGAGGTTGGATTAAATCTTTCTCCTGTACAAACAAATGATTTCCAATGGGATATCAATGTTAATTTTGCTAAAAACGTCAACGAACTTGTTTCTTTGGATGAAGGACTAGAAACCTTATTGCTAAGTAATGCACCATTCCGCGCACAATTAGTTGCCTTCACAGGAGCCACTTATGGAGTGATTATGGGTACCGATTATATATATGACGACGAAGGAAATAAGGTAATTACTTCCGGAGGAACTTACGCTGCCACAAGAGATCTAGTAAATTTAGGATCTGTTCTTCCAGAATGGACTGGAGGTGTTAGAAACAGCTTACGTTACAAAAATGTAGATTTTAGTTTCTTGATTGACACACGTCAAGGTGGTAAGTACTTCTCTACCTCTCACCAATGGGGTATGTACTCTGGTATGCTTCAAGAAACTGTTGATAATAACATAAGAGAAGATGGAATTGTTTTGGAGGGTGTAACAGGAGATATTACCTATAACCCTGACGGAACTTACGAGGTTTCTAACACAGCTCCAAACACAACAAATATCCCTGCTAAAACCTATGCGAAATCTCACTTTGGTACAGTAGATGCTCAAAATGTTTTTGAGTCTGATTATTGGAAATTGAGAGAAATAACCTTAGGTTATACCTTCAACAAAAGCTTTTTCCCATTTGTAGATCAATTAAGAATCAGTGCTTTCGGTAGAAACCTTTATACTTGGGGATTAGATTATGATGGTATCGATCCAGAAACAGTTTCTGGAGGATCAGGTAATATTCAAGGGCTTGAAGGTGGTTTACAACCTTCTACTAGATCTTACGGTATGAATATACAAGTATCATTCTAAAAAAAAATGAAAATGAAAACATTCAAATATAAACTTATAGCAGTCGCAACACTTTGCTTTGGGGCAGTATCATGTGATACGGACTATATTTCAGATCCGGACAACCCAGAAGTTGCACCAACAACTCAATTAGTAAATAATTCGCAGTTCGACCTAGCCTTCAACCTTAATGACCAATGGCTTGCCGGTCGCGGAACATTAGGATTCTCACAATATTGGGGAGGTACTTTTTACACAGATGAGAACAGATATCAACTACGTGTTAGTCAGATTAACGATTTCTGGAATGATCCTTACAGGATTTTAACAGATTTAAAAGAGGTTATCCGTCTTAATGAAGATCCTGCTACTGCAGATCTAATGTCTGCTTATGGTGATAATAACAACCAGATCCAAGCAGCACGTATTATGATGGCATATGCCTTCTCGAAATTAGTAGATACTTTTGGACCAGTTCCTTACTGGAGTTATGGCCAAAAAGACAATGCAGATTTTCAAGCGTTGAGACTAGATGAAGGTATCAATAGTCCTAAATACACTTCTGACGAAGTAATTTATGATGATTTATTGAACGAGCTTCAACAAGCTGCAAACATGATGGATTTATCTAAAACAGTTTTCACTGAAGGAGATACCTTCTGTAATGGTGATGCAGCCAAATGGGTTAAATTTGCTCACTCTTTAAGATTGAGACTAGCAGCACACCTTAACTCAGTAAATCCAACTTTAGCTCAGCAAGTATATGCAGAATCTGCAGATAAAGCTTTGATGAGCAATAGTGATAATATTTCATTTACGTTTGGTACCGACGACCTTACTGGTGGTCCTTGGCACGATGCTTTTACTGTAGGAGCTAGAAGAGATTTCGCTCCCACCGTGTCTTTAATGGATTTAATGTACAACCGTGTTGGACCTTTTTCAAGTATTAACGATGAAGACCCTCGTGTTGATCAGTTTTTTGATACTCGTAATGACACAGATGCAATTATTGGTGTACCTTACGGATTTGGTGATACTCCAGCGAGAAATGTAATTGATGAAGGTATTCCTGATGTTGAAATTATAAAGCCTGATTTCGTTCAGCCAATTATTGAGTTTGCTGAAATCGAGTTTATCCGTTCAGAATTTGAAGGATGGGATCAAACCCATTATTTAAACGGTGTTGAAGCTTCGATGGAAAGATGGGGCGTAGCATCAAGTGATGCATCAAGCTACATTTCAGCTTTACCTGCCGCTACTGAAGAAACAGTTCTAACTCAAAAATATCTTGCCCTTTACATGGATGGTATGGAAAGTTGGACTGAATACAGAAGAACTGGATTCCCTATGACGCTTTCAGTTCCTGGCGATACTTATGACTATGAAGTAGAAAATGAAGATGGAACTACTCAAACAGTTACAGCAACCTTCACTACTTTAATTCCTGGTCTAAATGAAATTCCAAGTAGAGTAACTTACCCACAAAATGAGCAATTATTAAATAAAGCGAATTGGGAAGAGGCTCGAAACACTCTTAGTGATGGAGACCAAATGTTCTCAAAGATTTTCTGGGATATTAACTAATCCAAGAATATTATTATAATTTAGCTAAGAAACCACCTCAAATTGAGGTGGTTTTTTTATATCCGAAATCTTAGGAATACGCGAACACCCAAAGGGCAATCCAAAAAAATCATGTACTTTTGCTAAATGGAAAACAACTACCAAATTTTTGGAATTCGAGCTGTCATCGAGGCCATTCAATCAGGGAAAACTATTGATAAAGTGTTTATACAAAAAGGGCTTAAAGGAAGTCTTTCCCAAGAACTTGAAACACTTCTGCGTAAAGAGCAACTAAACACTTCTTTTGTTCCTATTGAAAAACTTAACCGGCTTACCAAAAAAAATCATCAGGGGGTAGTTGCGAATATTTCGCCGATTGAATTCCATGACCTCGACAACTTAATTTTGAAGACTGTGGAATCAGGGGCCACTCCCCTATTTCTTTTGCTGGATCAACTATCGGATGTCCGAAACTTTGGAGCCATTATTCGTACCGCCGAATGTACTGGTGTGCACGGAATTATCATTCAAAAGAAAGGAGCTGCACCCGTAACCGCAGATACTGTAAAAACTTCGGCCGGAGCTGTTTTCAAAGTTCCTATTTGTAAAGTGGATCATATAAAAGATGCTGTTTTTCATATGCAAGCTTCGGGAATTCAAGTAGTCGCTGCTACAGAAAAAACCGAAAACACACTTTATGATGCTGATTTTTCCATACCCACCGCTATCGTCATGGGTTCGGAAGATGTAGGAATTGCACCTTCCATTCTTAAAATTGCAGATCAAAAAGCAAAATTACCTTTGCTTGGTGAAATTGGCTCTTTAAATGTTTCGGTTGCTTGTGGCGCTTTTTTATACGAAGCCGTCCGACAAAGACTTTAGATTTACGAATTAAGACGATCGATTTTCAGAATAGAGATGAATTAATCTGTACTTGAATCTTTTTCTTTATAATGATAGATGACTTTTGGTGGAGTGCTCTCAGCTTCACTTATTGTTTCTTCTACATTTTCAATAAAATTTCCATTTTCATCAAAATGTCTTAAAAAAGGATCGTTTTCTTCGTTGTAGTCGTCACGCTCCCATTCATACTTTTCTTTCCGAAGCACTTCTTTCCTGAAGATTAAAGCCAACAATAACCCTACAAAAAAACCTGACAGATGTCCTTCCCAAGAGATTTTATCATCAATGGGAAAAATAAACCAAAACATACTTCCGTAAGCAAAAACAGTAACTAACGACAACGCAATTAGCCGTTTATTTTTAGCAAAAATCCCTTTAAAAAATATAAAGCTCACCAACACGTAAATCAAACCACTAGCCCCAATGTGGTTAGCTGGTCTCCCGATAAGCCATGTAAAAAAACCGCTTAGTAAAATTCCGAAGAGAAGAACCTTCCAACTAATCTTATTATAAAAATAAAAAAGCGCCGAACTTAAAATCATAATTGGCAAGGTATTGCTATAGAGATGCTCCACAGAGCTGTGTATAAACGGACTAAAAACAATGCCTCTTAAACCTTTTAAGGTACGCGGATAAACACCAAAATCGGAAAAATCGTACCCAAAAGTAAGCTCAAACCAATAGACTGCCCAAATTGTGAGTCCGAAAAAGAGCGGATAAATTAACATCCACAATGAAAAATCCAATGATTCGTCTTTTTGCATATTGTGAAAATAGCAAATTTAGCACAAACTTAAAATTGCTGCTTAATTGTCAGTCTCATAAAAAAGTAAAATCATTAATGGGGGCAACGTGAAGCTCCATGACGGGCTTCGACAGGCTCAGCCTGACAAAACATTGTATAAGCTTAATAAGAACTAAATGAACTAACCATTTATATCTAAAATTGTAATTTTGAAGTCAGCTTTAATAAACAAAACATGAACGAACCTTTAGCAGAGCGTATAAGACCAAAAACTCTAGAGCAATACATCAGTCAGAAACATTTGGTTGGCGACGATGGGTCTTTAACTGCTCAAATAAAATCGGGAAACATTCCTTCCCTAATTCTTTGGGGGCCACCGGGAACGGGAAAAACTACTTTGGCAAACATTATTGCCACGGAAAGCAAACGCCCGTTCTATACGCTGAGCGCAATAAACAGTGGTGTTAAAGATATTCGTGAAGTAATTGAAAAAGCGAAGCAAAGCGGAGGTTTATTTACCACCAAAAACCCAATTTTATTTATTGATGAGATTCACCGTTTCAGTAAAAGTCAGCAAGACTCTTTATTGGCGGCTGTTGAAAAAGGATGGATTACGTTAGTGGGTGCCACTACGGAAAATCCCAGTTTTGAGGTGATTCCGGCACTTTTATCTAGGTGTCAAGTCTATATATTAAATGCTTTTGATAAAAATGATCTTGAAACCTTGCTTCATAGAGCGCTGATGGAAGATTCCATTCTTTCCAAAAAAAACATAACCCTTGAAGAGACAGAAGCACTATTAAGACTTTCCGGAGGTGACGGACGCAAACTGTTGAATATCTTTGAATTGGTCATCAATTCTGAAGCCAAAGATGAGCTTACCATTACCAACGATTTGGTGATGAAGAAAATTCAGAAAAACACGGTTCTGTATGACAAAACTGGTGAACAACATTACGATATTGTTTCCGCCTTTATAAAATCCATCCGTGGAAGTGACCCAAACGGCGCGGTTTATTGGTTAGCACGTATGATTGAAGGCGGCGAAGACGTAAAATTTATCGCCCGAAGATTAATTATTTCAGCTTCGGAAGACATTGGAAATGCCAATCCCACGGCGTTGGTTATTGCGAACAACACTTTTCAAGCCGTTACCACAATTGGCTATCCAGAAGCAAGAATTATTCTGAGTCAGTGCGCTGTTTATTTGGCCACATCAGCAAAAAGCAATGCTTCCTATGAAGCCATCAACAAAGCAATTTCAACCGTTAAACAAACAGGAGATTTATCGGTGCCGCTTCATCTACGCAACGCCCCCACAAAACTTATGAAAGATTTAGGGTACGGCGAAGATTACAAATACTCACATGCCTACCAAAATAATTTTGTGGAACAGGAGTTTCTTCCGAAGGAAATAGAAAAAACCTCTTTTTACGAGCCCGGAAACAACCAAAGGGAAAATGCCATACGTGAGTTTTTAAAAAGAAGATGGAAGGATAAGTATGGGTATTAATTTATGCATTATTTGAGTTTAGCTTTTAATTAATTGAAAGTTTTTTTTGAAATTCATTTTCAGACTGCCCTGAAACTTCGGGAGTCGACGCCTTATTTTTAAAACAAAGAGTTCCCGACTACAACTATTTCAGATCAAAAGAAAGCCCGAACAAAAACCTGCCTTGCAATTTTAACTCGGCAAAACAGAAATATTTACCACCAATCCTTCATTCGAACGTATGTTGAAAACTGTCTGGTCTTCAAAAATTAGATACTGACCTTTAATTCCTTTTAAAACACCTTGATATTCCGGTGTTTTCAGGAGATTTAGACTTTTGGGTTTCGCGGGAAATGCGTTTACCGGAAATTCAATATTGGTTTCCGTATTATTTTCAATGAAATAAGGCATCGCTTCTTCGGGAATATACTGCCTTAAATCTGCTCGATATTGGGCCAAATCTTCATCTTTTATATCATTTTGAAGCATTTTACGCCAATTGGTTTTATCCGACACATGATCTTTTAAAGCAACTTCTGTTATCCCCGCCAAATAACGATTGGGGACTTCAGCAATTTCAATAGCTTCATGCGCTCCTTGGTCAATCCAACGTGTGGGAACTTGACTTTTTCGGGTAACGCCCACTTTTATACTGCTCGAATTGGCCAAATAAACTATATGCGGCTGCAATTGCACCTGCTTTTCGTATGCCAAATCCCTGTCTTCAATATCTAGGTGCGCCTGACTAAGCTCTGGTTTTAACACCCAATCTGCCGCTTGTGGCACATCAAAAAAACAACTTTTACAAAAGCCTTGGCGATAAATAGGTTTGTCTAAATGGCAATTTAAACACTCGTATTTTACAAACTTAATTTCTATGGTTTTATCCAGTAATTGATTGAAATTTATATAGTTATTTTCAAACACTAAGTAGTAATTTACGGGTTGTGTAAATTCGGTTTTCATTTTAGTGAGAACACCTTCAAACATGATAAAAGATTTTTCCTATTTTTATCAAATATAATCTAAAAAAATGCCAATTCCATTATTTAATTCTATTGCTTCATGGCTCTTGAAAAAGCGGTTCCACCAAATGGAATTGTTTTTAAAATATCCGCAAGAAGTCCAAACGGAAGTGCTTACCTCTTTAATGACTTCCGCTAGGGACACAGAGATTGGTAAACAATACGGTTTCGGTGAAATGGGCGCCTATAAGACGTTCTCCGAAAGAGTGCCTATTGTTCGCTATGAAGACATAGAACCAATGATCGAAAGGGCACGTTTGGGAGAAAGCAATATCTTTTGGCCCGGCGCCATTAAATGGTTTGCGAAAAGTAGTGGTACCACCAATGCCAAAAGTAAATTTATCCCTGTGAGCACACAGTCTTTAGAGGATTGTCACTTTAAAGCCGGAAAAGATATGCTTTCGCTTTACTTCAACAATAACGAGGACTCTAAATTATTTACGGGAAAAAGTTTACGACTTGGCGGAAGTAAGGAATTATACCAAGACAACAATACATTTTTTGGAGATTTATCGGCAATTATTATAGACAACATGCCTTTTTGGGCAGAAATGAGCAGCACGCCCAGTAATAAAGTTTCGTTAATGAGCGAATGGGAAAGCAAGCTGGAAGCTATTGTTGCAGAAACCGTAAAAGAAGACGTTACCAGTTTGGCGGGCGTTCCTTCTTGGATGCTGGTTTTACTGAACGAAGTTTTAGAGAAAACGGGTAAAAACCATTTATTCGAAATTTGGGAAAACCTAGAAGTGTATTTTCACGGTGGGGTGAGTTTTAATCCGTACAGAGAACAATACGAGCGATTATTACCTCGGAAAAATTTTAGATACTACGAAATTTATAATGCTTCGGAAGGCTTTTTTGCCATTCAGGATAGAAACAATTCTGATGAACTTTTACTGATGCTGGATTACGGTATTTTCTACGAGTTTATTCCTATGGACACCTACGGCACACCAAACGAAAAAGTAATTCCGCTTTGGGAGGTGGAAATTAATAAAAATTATGCAATGGTGATTTCTACCAATGCAGGCTTGTGGCGCTACCTTATTGGAGATACCGTACGTTTTACATCTACGAATCCATACCGAATTAAAGTTACGGGACGAACCAAGCACCATATTAATGTATTCGGCGAAGAACTTATTATTGAAAATGCTGAGGAAGCTTTGCAAGTGGCCTGTAAAGCAACCTCTGCTGAAATTGTAGATTACACCGCTGGTCCTATTTTTATGAAAGGAACAGAAAAGGGCGGACACGAATGGTTGATTGAGTTCAGAAAACTTCCGGAAAGTCTCGACACATTTACGGAAATTATGGACTCCACCTTAAAATCTTTAAACTCCGATTACGAAGCAAAACGTTATAACAACATCACGCTTAACTTGCCCATTGTCCACACCGCTAGGAAAGACCTTTTTTACGATTGGCTAAAGAAATACGATAAACTTGGGGGTCAGCATAAAATTCCGCGTCTCTCCAGTAACCGTCATTATTTGGAGGAATTATTAGGAATGAACCAGTAAAAAGATGTCGTACTTATAATAGGATTCAATTCATCTAGGTTCGATATATAAATGTGAATATTTATAATTGAACTATTGAAAAATAAGGAAATAGTGTGACCTTATTAATAATTAGGTCAATTAGTTCTTACTTGGTTTTAAATATACTTCTGTCAGGCTGAGCTTGTCGAAGCCCGTCAAGAAATTTTATTTTGCTTCATTAATAAACCAGCTACTCGCTTATCACTTTAATACTTTTCTTTACCTCTTCCGCAATAATTCTTGCTTGCGCAACGTCTTCATTTACAATGGTTACGTGTCCCATTTTTCTAAAAGGACGGGTTTCTCGCTTTCCGTAAATATGCGGAGTAACACCTTCCATCGCCATGATTTTTTCTATGTTTTTATAGAGTACCGGACCTGTATAATCTTCATGCCCCACTAAATTAACCATGATTCCAGCCACTTTGCTACTTGTTTCTCCCAAAGGCAAGCCCAATATCGCACGGATATGCTGTTCAAATTGATTGGTGTAACTAGCTTCAATACTGTAATGGCCGCTGTTATGAGGCCTTGGAGCCACTTCGTTTACAAGAATTTCATCTTCTTCCGTTTGAAACATTTCAACTGCCAATAAACCAACATGATTATAGGCTTGAGAAACTTTCAAAGCAACCAATTGGGCTTTTTTAGCCACCTCATCGTCTATTCTGGCCGGACAAATTACATACTCGACCTGATTGGCTTCAGGGTGAAATTCCATCTCCACAACTGGATATGTTTTAACATTTCCCTTGGGATCGCGCACCACAATTACAGCCAATTCATTTTTAAAAGGAATCATTTTTTCTACAATGCACTCCCCTTCTGGAAGACCTTCTAAATCAGAATACGTTCTTATTACTTTCACACCTTGCCCATCGTAACCGAAACGGGCACTTTTCCACACAAAAGGGAAAGCCAAGGTGTCATTTTTTACGGCCGATAAAATTTGGTCAGGATATGCAAAACGTGTAAAATCGGCTGTTGGGATGTTGTTATCAACATAAAAAAGCTTCTGCTTTGCTTTGTTCTGAATCGTTTTCAAGGTTTTGGCAGATGGATAGACGGTTTTACCTTCCTTTTCCAATTGCGCCAACGCTTCCACATTTACATTTTCAATCTCAAAAGTAAGCACATCCACTTTCTTACCGAATTCGTAAACAGTATCAAAGTCCATCAAATCCCCTTGAAAGAATTCGTTACAGGCAATTTTACAAGGAGCTTCCGGACTCGGGTCGATTACCAAAGTTTGTATATCGTACTTACGGGTTTCGTAAAGCATCATTTTACCGAGTTGGCCACCACCTAAAATTCCAAGTTTAAAATCAGAAGAAAAATAATTCATCGCTTAATTTTGAGTTATGCATGCTGAAACGTTGATTTCAGAAGAAAAAATTTAACAATCTAAAATCTCTGCAAAAATACAGCTTAATATTAAAATTACTAACGTTTAAAAGGAAGTTAATTTACTTTAAAAGCACGGCTTATTTTGTTGAATTTCTATTAAAAATGACATTTTTAGACAAAAAAGGAAGTAAATTTTCACGAAAACAAGTAAATTTAAATCTTAATGGTATCTTTGCAACTTTATAATTTTTAGTACATTGATTAAGCTTCACGACAAATATTTTGAACCTTTTATTTCTGCCGAAGAAATAGACGCAGCTATTAAAGAGATGGTCGCTAAGGTAAAAGCCGATTTTAAAGATGAAACACCAATTTTTATTTGTGTTCTCAATGGCGCTTTTATGTTTGCTTCAGATTTTATGAAGCAATACGACCAAGATTGTGAAATTAGTTTTGTTAAACTGAGTTCTTATCACGGCATTTCCTCCACAGGAATTGTAAAAACGCTTCTTGATGTACCCGATAGTGTAGAAAACAGGAGTGTTGTAATTTTGGAAGATATTATCGATACCGGAAAAACCGTAAAAGAACTGGTTTCTATGTTTTCAAAAATTAATGTGAAGCGTTTTAAAATAGCTTCTATGTTTTACAAGCCCGATGTTTATAGCGGGGAATACAATATAGATTACGTAGGCATCGAGATTCCCAATGAATTTATTGTAGGCTACGGACTTGATTACGACGAATTAGGAAGAAACTTACCAGAAGTATATAAAATAAAAGAAGAATAATATGATCAATTTAGTACTGTTCGGGAAACCTGGAGCAGGGAAAGGTACACAAGCTAACTTTTTAAAAGAAAAATACAATTTAAAGCACATATCTACCGGCGATGTTTTTAGGTATAACATTAAAAACGGTACTGAATTAGGCACATTGGCCAAATCGTATATCGATAAAGGCGACTTGGTTCCAGATGAAGTAACCATCGACATGTTGAAAGCAGAAGTGGAAAAAAACCCTGAAGCAAACGGTTTTATTTTTGATGGTTTTCCTCGTACCAATGCTCAAGCTGAAGCACTGGATGAGTTAATGACTGAAAAGAATATGAAAATCCATGCTACCATTGCTTTGGAAGCAGATGATGAAGTACTTATTAAACGATTGTTGGAACGCGGAAAAGTAAGTGGAAGAAGCGACGACCAAGATGAAAACAAAATAAGAAACCGCTTCGAGGAGTACAATGAAAAAACAGCTCCATTAATGCAGTATTATAAAGAGCAAGGAAAATTCCACAGCGTTAACGGTATTGGTTCCATAGAAGAAATTACCGAGCGATTGAGCAAGGTTATTGCTGCTCTTTAAAAAGCACAATTAAAAATATAGATACTACTGTCGTACTGAGCCCTCGTGCTGAACATTGCTTCAGTATCTTGTGCTGAACGTAGCTCCAGTATGTCCAAGTATAAATTTTGAAATCCTTCAGCAGCTCAAACTGACACTAGGTTCTTCAAAAATTTTACGTTACTATTTATATTTTAAAAAACATATTTAAATGACAGAAGGGAATTTTACAGATTATGTAAAGATAAAAGTGGCATCTGGTAAAGGTGGACAGGGGTCTGCGCATTTACGCAGGGAAAAATATGTAGCTTACGGAGGTCCGGATGGAGGCGATGGTGGTCGCGGCGGACACGTAATTGTTCAAGGTGACAAAAATCTCTGGACACTCTTCCATTTTAAATTTAAACGTAGTTTTCAAGCGGGTCATGGTGAACATGGTGGAAAACAAACCAGCACCGGCGCCGATGGAGAGGATGTTTTTATAAAAGTTCCTTTGGGAACACAGGTTAAAGACCCTGAAACCAATGAAGTTTTATTTGAAATCACTGAAGACGGTGAAGAAAAAATAGTAGCCAAAGGTGGAAAAGGCGGACTGGGAAATAATCATTTTAAGTCGTCTACCAATCAAACTCCGCGATATGCCCAACCAGGATTACCAGGTGAAGAGGTCGAAATTCTTCTCGAATTAAAATTGTTGGCAGATGTGGGCTTGGTTGGCTTTCCAAATGCCGGGAAATCCACTTTGCTATCGGTTATCACTTCAGCAAAACCAAAAATTGCCGATTATGAGTTTACTACGCTAAAACCCAACCTAGGAATTGTTGAATATCGCGATTTCCGAAGTTTTGTTATGGCAGACATTCCCGGAATAATTGAAGGAGCTTCGGAAGGAAAAGGCTTGGGATACTATTTCCTTAGACATATTGAGCGCAATTCCACGCTCTTATTTTTGGTTCCAGCCGATGCAAAAGATATTTACAAGGAATACGAAATTCTTCTGAACGAGCTAAAAGAATACAATCCCGAATTATTGGATAAAGACAAGCTGGTGGCTATTTCTAAGTCGGATATGCTCGACGAGGAATTGAAAGAAGAACTTACTGAAGAATTGGATGGCAAGTTTAAAAATGTAGAATACCTATTTATTTCTTCCGTAGCGCAACAGGGAATTCAACAATTAAAGGACAAGTTGTGGGAAATGCTTAATAAAAAAGAAGAATAGGGAAAAGTATTTTTTTTACGTACATTTAGTAAAAAGAAGTGCTATGAACCTCAAGTTAATTACCATATGCTGTTGCTTTTTACTAACCGCTTGCGGTAGTGTGCAGGTGGCATACGATTACGACAAGAAAAACGATTTTTCCCAATATAAAAGCTACGATTACTATCCTGATATACAAACGGGTTTGAGTCAGCTTGACGAAAAGCGTCTTTTTAAAAGCATTGATAGTATCATGGAAACCAAAGGGTACGAAAATTCTTCTACTCCCGATATCTACATAAATATTGTAAGTGCCAGCAGACCTAAGCCAAGCAACAGCTCTGTAGGAATTGGAATTGGCGGTACAGGTAGAAATATGGGCGGAGGTATTTCCGTAGGTGTACCCGTTGGAGGCAATGAATCATATCGGGAAATTACAATAGATGTTATAGACGCCGCAAACGATGAGTTAGTTTGGCAAGCCGTGAGCGAAGGCACTGTTTCCGAACAAATGACTCCAGCCACAAGAAATGAAAAACTAAAGCAAGTGGCGGAAAAAATCTTTTCTAAATACCCTCCTGAAAAATAATACGCCTTCAAATGAATATTACTAATCTTTTTTGTGTTTTATTTTTTTTGCTGAGTAATGCCCTGCTATCCGCACAGAATAATGTCGTTACTGAAGCTAACGTATTAATTTCAGAAAATAAGATTAACGAAGCTAAAGAGTTGCTTATTTCTTCCTACAAAAAACAAAAAAACCCAAAAGTTACAGAGCGATTGGGCGACGTTTATGGAATAGAAGATAATTGGGATGAAGCATCGAAATATTACAAAGAACTGGTAGATACATATCCCGAAAATGCTGTATATCATTTTAAATACGGCGGTGTATTAGGTATGATTGCCCTAGAAAGTAAAATTAGGGCACTCTCTGTACTGGGAGATGTAAAAAAGCACTTTAAAAAAGCAGCTGAACTCGACCCAGATCATTTGGACGTCCGTTGGGCATCTGTAGATTTATACTTAAAACTCCCAGGCATATTGGGAGGAAGCACCAACAAATCGCGTAAATATTCCAAAGAATTGGCATCCATTGTTCCATTGGAAGGGCATCTTTCCCGTGCATTTATTGAAATGGAAGAAGGCAACGAAGAGCTAGCTGAAGTTTACAATAAAAGAGCGTTGGATATTGCCTTTAACAACTCATATCCTACCAAAAGCTACAAACGGCCAGATATTCATTTTCGATTAGGGAAGGTATCGGCGCAGCACAATTACAAAACGGAAACAGGCATTAAACACCTGTTGATTTACGAAGAGCTTCACACTCCAGAAAGTATACAGCCCAAGGGCAACGTTTTTTATTATTTAGCTAAGTTGTACCGTCTTCAAAAAAATAAAGAAAAAGCACTTTTTTATATTCAGAAAGCTAAAGAAGAAGGCAATTCTAGCGAAACAGTTTCCGAAGAAGCCAGTCTTATTGAAAAAATGTAATTAAATCAATGAAATCTAAAATCCTATTTTGTTAAATTTTAATATCTGTAATTTGTTATAACTTACAGTTGTGCGTAAGCTGACCAAACCAAGAAACCGAATGATTAATCAAGAAAATATATATCAGCTTTTACAAAAAGAAAATTGGACTGAACTAATCGGAATATTCTACCAAAATAAGGATTTAATTAAAAAAGACCCACTACTTCAAACTGCATCGGATACTACTATTTCTGTTATGGTTCAAAAAGCAATGGAATTAGAGACTGATTCAGATTTTATTGAAAATTTAGGTCAACTGACTTTGTTGAATGCTGGACATTTTATAAAACTAAAACCTGAACAAGACGAAGCTATCAATGTCGCAATTGCAAATGCAAAAATTGACAACTTATCTCTTGCTTATAATTATGCCAAAAAATATCCCGACAATGAGGTTTCTAAAAGTATAATTACTAAATACCATAAAGAGTTTCCGAAAGAAATTAGCAATAATTCTGAAAATCGAATTCTAACAACTGAAAACACACTTGACGAAAACGGAATTGATGCTCGGAAATCAATGTTTAACTCTTATCAGGAAAGTGAGTTTTTTGTAGCCCTAAAAAGAGTTTTTGACACTTACCAAGTTTATCCAAATGTAGCTTTGAGCAATGTAATCGAATATGATTTAATTAAAGACCAACTAAATCAAACTGAACGGAATTTTTTTTTCAAATCGTCTATCGACTTTGCAGTTTTTGAGCCTTTCAAAAATTATTATCCAATTTATTTCTTCGAACTCGATAGTATTTACCATGACACAAAAGAGCAAAAAGAAAAGGATAAAATAAAAGACAAAATTTTTAGCCTCTCAAATTCAAAACTTTATCGGATTAGAAAACGTGATAAAACTGTTAGTGAAGCGGAATTTGAAGAAATAATACGAGAAATAAGAACATTAACAGAATGAAAAAAGCCTACGCACAACAATGGTAACCGCAGTTACGGCGGATTCGACTACGTCCGAATCCACTCGGAATTGCTAACTTCAGTGCTAAACCGAAAATTAACGCATATTAAACCGAAACTAACTGTTAAACAGAACCATTTCAAACAATCAACCAAGCATTACATTTAAAAGAAAAATTGAAAGAATTAGCAAAAGATATTGTTGAGGAAATGAAAATCCGATTTGATTCGGACTTCGATACTGCAAATAAATTTTTGACGGAATATTTGACTAAATACGACTATTTGAATTCGGACAGAATTATTCGCTGTGTGATTTTTTTAGCTAATAATGGAATTGAAAGTTTTAAATCATTTTTAGAATCCGCAAAAAACGACCCAAGAGACGTAATTTGGTGGGCGGAATATGAAAATCGAGAATCTTTCGATAATAACAAAAGAGTTCGTGATTTCAACAAAACCTTTTCAGAAAATAAAACTGGAACGGCTTGAATTTTAACCCATCTTATTTTAGAAAATTAGCCAAAATAGTTATCGTTGTTTCTATCGTGATTTTGTAATTTCCATCTTTTTATCAATTTGGAATTCTTTGAATATTTATATTGGAATATACACTATGATTTGGGGAATAATTCCAGCTTCATTCCTCCAAATTGGAATTAAATTTTATGAGTAGAAAAATTAAAAATAACTGCGCACAAAAATATATAACTGCAATTACGACGTCCCGAAGCTTCGTGAGACTACGTCCGAATCCATGCGGAAATGAACATGTAATATTTTAGGACGCAATTGTAATGAACCACCTATTTTTAAAGTTCAATCTCTACTCAAACACAAAAAAGGAAACTTGATTTAGGAATAAAAACACATGAAAACTTCCCTCCTTCTTGTGTTTGGCATAATCTACCTTTATCTTTACAACTTCAAAAAATAAAGTCTTGAAAATACATTTTATAGCCATTGGCGGCAGCGCCATGCACAATTTAGCGCTGGCATTACAACAAAAAGGATATACTATCACGGGAAGCGACGATGTTATTTACGAGCCTTCCAAGTCGCGCTTAGAAAAAGCTGGAATCTGTCCTCCAGAATTTGGTTGGTTTCCAGATAAAATTTCCACGGATTTAGATGCGGTTATTTTGGGTATGCATGCCAAACCCAACAATCCTGAGTTAGCAAAAGCACAAGAATTAGGCATTAAGATTTATTCGTATCCAGAATTTATTTTTGAACAAAGCAAGTACAAAACAAGAGTAGTCATTGGCGGAAGTCACGGCAAAACCACTATCACTTCCATGATTTTGCATGTACTCCATTATCACGACAGGGAAGTAGATTACATGGTTGGTGCGCAATTGGAAGGATTTGATACTATGGTAAAGCTTACCGAAGAAAACGATTTTATTGTTTTAGAAGGTGATGAATACCTCTCCTCCCCGATTGACCGTCGTCCAAAATTTCATTTATACCAGCCGAACATTGCCTTGCTCAGCGGCATTGCGTGGGACCATATAAACGTTTTTCCTACCTATGAGAACTATGTAGAACAATTTAAAATCTTCGTTGATTCCATTGTGGAAGGCGGAAGCATTAATTACAACGAAGAAGACCCAGAAGTTGTAAAAGTTGTGGAGGCAAGCGAAAATCAAATTCGAAAAATCCCGTACAACACGCCAGAATTTACTGTTGAAGACGGCACAACCTACCTTGAAACCCCAGAGGGCGAAATGCCAATTGAAGTTTTTGGCAGACATAATTTAAACAACCTTGCTGGTGCCAAATGGATTTGCCAGCACATGGGTGTCGATGAAGACGATTTTTTCGAAGCCATCGCCACTTTTAAAGGAGCCTCAAAACGACTGGACAAACTTGCTGAAAAAGAAAATAGCGTAATTTACAAGGACTTTGCACATGCGCCTAGCAAGGTAAAGGCCACGCTCACAGCAGTAAGGGAACAATACCCAGACAGAAAAGTGATTGCCTGTTTGGAACTACACACCTACAGTAGTTTAAGTGCTACTTTTCTGAAGGAATATAAAAATACCCTCGATAATGCCGATGAGGCCGTGGTATTTTTCTCTCCGGAAGCTGTAAAAATAAAACAGTTGGAATCGGTGACGGCTTCACAGATTGAAGAAGCTTTTCAACGGGAAGATTTGAAAGTTTTTACTAATCCGGAAGAATTTCAAGAATTTGTGTTCGGACTAAACCTGAAAAATTCCGCATTACTTTTAATGAGTAGCGGAAATTATGGCGGACTCAATTTTGAAAAAGTGAAAGAATTAATTTAAACCCCAAATTGCCGCAAATGATGGTCTAAATGCTTGTATTGCATTTGTCCCCACTGTTGTTTGGTAAAACTCCCAAAAATAGGGTGCGGCGCAAATTTGTCTTGTTTTTTTAATTCGTGTACTTCATCCATCAACGCTAAAAGGACATTTTTTTCCTTTTCAAAGTCTCTATCGTCTTTCACCACGAATTCTTTAGCCGTTGGTAATCCTTGTTTTAAAGGCTTGTCGTTATACAGCAGGGGTTTGTAAAAACGTGACATTACTTTAGCCATAAAGGGTACTTTTACAGTTTCTTTTCCCAACATTAGTGCAAAAGGCTTTTGACAATGATGCAACATTTGGCCAACATTCATTTTACCCCAAACAGGCATTGTTGTAGGGTTTAAACTAGCTATTCGCGCTTTAGCATCGGTATAACCGTCTTCAGTAAAAATGGATTTCATGTTTTTGGTTTTTAGCGTTCTTGAAAGTTACGATTTTTACTTAAAAAATTTCTACTGTCATCTAGCAGAAATTTTTGAAAATCACCTGCATCAAAATAGAGTTTATTTACTATAAATTACTATTTTTAGGTGATGAAAGAAAATCAATCTTCCTTTTCGATTAAAAACTGGAGTATAAACGACCGTCCTAGGGAGAAATTACTTTCCAAAGGAAAAGAATTTCTAAGTGACGCCGAATTGATAGCAATTCTAATTGGAAGCGGCAGTAGAAATGAAAGTGCTGTAGAGCTTTCTAAACGGATATTGGCTTCCGTAGACAATCAACTGAACGAATTGGGTAAGATGAACATTACCCAACTTTCGAAATTTAAAGGTATTGGCGAGGCAAAAGCGATAGGTATTATTGCTGCTATGGAACTTGGACGCAGACGCCGTGGGGAAGAAACACCGGATAAATTCAAAATAAGAAGTAGTAAAGATGTTTTTGAACTCATGCAACCACGAATTGGGGAACTTCCACATGAAGAATTCTGGATTATCTACCTCAACAATTCCAACGCCGTTCTACAAACATTGCAATTAAGCAAAGGTGGCATTACGGGAACGTTGGTGGATGTTCGTTTGGTTTTAAAACAAGCACTAGAACTTAATGCTACTGCCATGATTTTGGCACACAATCATCCTTCTGGCACGCTAAAAGCCAGCGAAGCAGATAAAGATATTACTCAAAAAATTAAAAATGCAGCCGGAAGTATGGATATAAAGCTGCTAGACCATCTCATTGTAACTGAAAAAACGTACTTTAGCTTTGCAGACGAAGGATTGTTATAAAAATGCTATTAGTTTACACTTATAAAGTTACGCCTAGACTCACCTACATCATGCGGCATATTTTTACAAAAATGCTGGGTGTGGAAATTAATATCACTACGAAGGTAGAAGATTTTATAGCGCATAACGGTCCGAAAATCACGTATACAAAACAACCACTGCAGAACGAATTCTTTGTAAAAAGTCACGAACTTCTCTTTGAACAAGGCATCTCTGATGTAGAAATAAACATCCATAAATGGGAAGAAGTGCCCTGTTTTTTTCCGACTACAGAGAAATGTGCTATTCCATATGATATTTTTGCAGCTAGTTTTTATTTAATCAGCCGTTACGAGGAGTATTTGCCGCATGTAAAAGATGAACACGGTCGTTTTCCAGTGGAAGAAAGTTTGGCATTTCAGCATAATTTCTTGGAGATTCCCGTAATTGATATTTGGGTAAAGAAAATGAGGATTGCCTTACAACGTAGGTTTCCAGAAATGGTATTTCCCAAAAAAACGTATCAACCTATTTCGGTAATGGATATTGGTGTTGCCTATGCTTATTTAAAAAAGGGATTCATGCGAACGGTGGGCGGTACGTTGTTGGATTTATTCCATTTTAAGCTTCGCCGATTGGTTGAACGTTATTTGGTATTGCTTCGGTTTAAAAAGGACCCATTGGATTTTTTCGATGCCGTTACCGCACTTCATAAACGGTATAAAATTCCGGCAATATTCTTTTTTTTAATGGCGGATTATTCCACTTACGATAAAAACATTTCGGTTATCAATCCCACATTTCGTTCTTTGGTAAAATCTGTGGCCGATTACAGTATTGTTTCCTTAATGGCTTCGTACGAAGGTTTTAATGAAATCGCAACGCTCAAGAAAGAGCGTAAAAGGCTTATCTCTTTTATCAACCGGCCTGTAAAGCGTGTAAGACAGCGTTTTAACCGACTAAATATTCCAGATACTTATCGCCTCATGGTGGATGCTGGTTTCAATGAAGATTATACCATGGGTTACACAGGAGAAATTGGCTTTAGGGCCGGCACTTGTAGCTCGTTTTATTTTTACGACATTAGCTTTGAAGAGCAAATTCCCATTCAAGTTAATCCTTTCTGCATTCAATATACCGCGTTGTATAAATTCAAGAGTCTAGCCAAAGCGCAAGAAAAAATAGAAGAAATCTCGAAACATGTTCAAGATGTAAAAGGGAATTTTATTGTCGTATTTTCCAATGAAGTATTGAATTTGAACGAACGAAATGCTTGGAAGGAACTTTATGTCAATTTTTTAAAAATGAACAGCAACGCATGAAATGGATACATGAAGGAATAACGGATGTGTTTTTTGATTTGGACCATACACTTTGGGATTTCGAGAAGAACTCCAAACTTACTTATCAAAAAATCTTCACCGATCATAGGCTAGATATCGATTTGGATACTTTTTTGGAAGTGTATGTTCCTATCAACTTCAAACTTTGGAAGCTCTACCAAGAAGATAAAATTGCGAAGGAAGAACTGCGCTATGAACGTTTAAAAAGTACTTTTGATGCATTAAAACTTACGGTGGACAATAAACTTATCACTACACTTTCAGACGATTACATTACACATCTTTCCACTTTCAACCACTTGTTTTCAGATTCTATTGAAACATTGGAGTATTTGGCTCCTAAATATAATCTTCATATTATCACCAATGGTTTTGCTGAAGTTCAGCAGGGAAAATTAAAAAATTCCAATATTGATCATTATTTCAATGTGGTGATGAATTCTGAATTGGCAGGCGTTAAAAAGCCTAATCCGTTAATTTTTCAAAAAGCTTTGGAAATGGCAAAGGTGAAACCTGAAAATTCTCTCATGATAGGCGATAGTTACGAAGCCGATTTTCTTGGTGCCCAAAACGTGGGTATGCACGCATTGCTTTTTACAACTTCTGATGATTATAAAAATGTTAACTCTCAAGTAATAAAAGAATTAAAGCAAATAAAGCAGTATATTTAATAAACTGTTGTTCTTTCAAGCTTAGATTTCCCGCGTACGATATCCCCCTTATAGATTGTGTGCAATTAAATAGATGTGTTTCTAAAGTCACTTTTTTTCAGTAGTAGATAAAACAGGAATGCAACAGCTTTAAAACATTGAGAGATAACTGTTAAAAAGTGCAATTTATTCAGCAACTACACGTTTTATAGGTATGGGGGTGCCATCAAAGATATTCAGCATAATTTTTCTTCTAGTCGGAGTTTTTCTGCTGGGGTCTTGTGTTCGGGATGTAGATTTTGACCAAGCCGAAGATTTTGCCATTACGCCTGTTGTAGAAGTAAGTATTCTGTATTTCGATTTGAAAGCAGCTACCGTTGGGAAAATCCCCAGTAACAACGCAGGGGGCGAAATTGAAGAGACCACCCGCCTCGACATGTTTTCAGATCCTTTCGTTGAGGAAAACTTACAGGAAGCCCAATTCACCTTTGAATTTACCAATACCATTCCGAGAAATTTTAGCACTACAATTATCTTGTTGGATGAAGCCGGCAACGAACTGAGAAGAATTCCCATATTTGTAGGAGCCTCTTCTACTCAACCCAATGTGGTACGCACCATTGTTACCTTTAACGAATCTGAAATTGATCTTCTTAAACAAATGGAAAACATAAGTATCGCCTTGATGTTGGAACCAGGAAACCCCGAATTGGACACCAATTCTCCTGGAGATTTGCTACTTAAATCTTCCGGGAAGTTCTTTTTGAATATTGATGCTGATTAGTCGTTGGGTTCTATATTTGGCTTTCTTTACGGGTACTGTTTCTATAGCCCAAAACAAACAATTGCTTTATAATTTTACGGATATTCCGCAGTCTATCATGGTTAATCCTGCTGCGGAATTAAATGCAAAAGCATACTTTGGTATACCGGCTTTGTCTGGCATTTATGTGCATGCCGGGTCGAGCAATGTTTCCGTTTACGATCTTTTTTTAGATGATGGCGTAGATTTCAATACCAAAGTTGAAAATATAATTTATCGTTTGGGAAGCAACGATGTACAAAGGATTAACGAACAAGTGGAAATTTTAAACATCGGATTTAAACTGGGAGGAAGGTTTAGCAATAGTTTCCTGAGTTTTGGAGTTTATCAAGAAGCTGATTTCTTCAATTATTGGCCCAAAGATCTTTCTATTTTGGCATACGAAGGGAATTCCCCAAACATAGGAAACCCTTTTCGATTGGACCATCTTAATGTGAAAGGCGAACTTTTAACCGTATTTCACGTCGGTTTTCAGAAAAAAATAAACGATAAATTTACGTATGGATTTCGTGCCAAAATTTACTCCAGTATGGTAGATTTTACATCCACAAAAAACAGCGGAACTTTTACAACTACGTTGGGAGAAGATAACTTTTACCGTCACACCTTACTATCCAATGTAGAGGTTAAAACATCTGGGCTTACAGCTCTAACCGCAGACGATGTTGATGGCACGGGAGATGTTTTGGGCATTTTGCGAAATAGAGCGTTGTTTGGAGGAAATTTAGGAATAGGTTTTGATGCAGGTGTCACTTATACGCCAAACGAGAATTGGACGTATACGGCTAGTTTGTTGGACCTTGGAGTAATTTTCCACTCCAAAGACGTGGAGCGTTACACTCTAAATGGTGCCTATTCTTTGGAAGGAATTGAACTTCCCTTTGATGATATTTTTACTAATGGCGGTATTGCCGACAACTGGCAGGACTTGGTAGACGAAATTGAAGCAGCCTTTCCCCGAGACACGCTAACAAGTGCCTATACTACATTTCGTCCCATTAAATTAAACACAGCTGCCATATATAATTTTGGAAGGCAGCGAAGCGCAGAAGACTGCAGCTGCATGGGAAACTTAGGAAAGAAACCCAACTCTATAGGTATGCAACTTTATTTGGAAAACCGACCCAAAAGCATTGAAGCTGCACTTACCGCCTTTTATTACCGAAGATTAGGTCGCGCTTTAAACATAAAAACCACGTATACGGTAGATAGATTTTCCAAAACCAATATCGGACTTGGATTATCCACGCATTTTGCTAACTTTAACTTCTATTTACTGGCGGATAATCTAATTGAATATGCTAATTTAGCCAAAGCCAATAATGCATCGCTGCAACTGGGATTCAACTACATTTTTCCCTATTGAAATTAAAATTTAGAGTCAATGAAGAAGTTATTATTTATAGGATTTCTGTTCCTAACCACCTTAGCATTCGCACAAAAAAATGTTAACAACTATAAGTATGTTGTTGTACCCAAGAAGTTTGATTTTCTGAAAGAAGAAAACCAATACCGTGTGAATACTTTTACCAAATACCAATTTGAAAAAGCAGGGTTTAATGCCATTTACGATGATCAGAAGGTAGCCGACCTAAATGCTAATCCTTGTTTGGGTTTAAAAGCCAACGTTATAGACGATTCTGGTTTGTTCACAACCAAAATGAAGGTGACCTTAACCAACTGTCAAGGAGACGTTGTTTACACTTCTACGGAAGGGAAAAGTAAAATAAAAGATTACGAAGGGGCTTACCAAGAAGCATTGAAAGGGGCATTCGCATCCATAAAGGGGCTAAATTATGAGTATGATGCAAGTCAGTCTCTACAAACGCAAGTACCAGAACAACCTCAGCCTACCAAACATCCAGCTCCCGCTCCTTTAGAACAAGAAACGGCAACTGTAGTAGTAGGAAGCGGTGTAACTGCAGCTGCAGCACAAGTAAATGAAACCACAAACAATGCTACAGAAACAGTTTCCGCTACTAAAGTAGAGAGCAAAGGCATGCTTTTATATGCCCAACCTATTGCAAATGGATATCAACTCGTAGATACCACGCCAAAAGTGGTGTTTAAAATCACCAAAACCACCCAACCTAATTATTATATCATTCAGGGAAGAAATGGCTTTGTATATAAAAAAGACGGCCAATGGATAGCTGAGTACTACGAAGGCGAAACCTTAAAACAAGAAGCTTTAAACATTAAGTTTTAGAGCAAATAAAACACAAGTAAAAACCTGCAAGTATCTATTTGCAGGTTTTTTTGTGGGGTAAATTGAAGTTTATGTGATGTCTCCTTGCAGTCGACATGACGCAAGAGTCACTTCGAATGCAATGAGACGCCCCAGAATCGTTGGGGAAGCAAGTTGTGTGATGTCTCCCTGCAGTCGACATGACGTGAAGAGTCACTTCGAATCAAATGAGAAGTCGCAGAATCGTTGGGGAAACAAGTTGATGTGATGTCTCCCTGCGGTCGACATGACGCGAGAGTCGCTTCGAATGCAGTGAGAAGTCGCACACAACTAGTGGAGCAAGTTGTGTGATGTCTCCTTGGAGTCGACATGACTTGCTTTTCGACTACAGGACAAATTAGGCATAAAAAAACCACCCCGATTATAAAAGTCGGGGTGGTTAGTGTAGTATTGAATATAGTTTTAGTCTTTTGAAACTTTATAGGTTTCATTATTACTTTTTATGATATAATTTCCTTTTGGCAAGGACTGGATTGCCTGCTCTTCTTCTTCTTTATTTTTTACTTCTTTCGATAAAACTTGATTTCCAGAGAAATCGAATGATTGGAGTTGGTAGGGCTCTATTGGCGATTTAGAGGCTACATCCGCTGTTGAATATTTCAATTTAAGAACTCCAAGCACTCCATCACCTATTTGGTCTGAGTTAATTATTCTAAACAACAAATAATAAGTTTTACCATTAGTAACATATCTGTTATCATAACAGATTTGATTAAACACATTCACCCCAAAAGTAAAATCAACATAACTTTCGTTATTAGGTTCTACAGACCCAATAATAGCGTAATCCAATTCACAATCATAGTCACTATTATAATATTGAGAATCATTTGACCAGTGCATTACCATATCACCATTTAAAAACCTACCAGCACCTACATTTTTAAATCGAAAACGGACTCTGTATTCGTTATTTCTTAAAACCCAAGGAGTACTATTATTATTTGGATCACCGTCACCATTATCGTAAACTATCTCTTCAGTTGTTTTGTTGTATAGTTGATATGTCGTTTTTTGCAATGATGGATATTCTGGACACCCATAATTAGAAGAAGGTCCTGCTTCATAAGGGCATTGATCTAAATTATTAGGAACTCCATCTCCGTCCGAATCAGGGCAAGACACCAAAATTGGTCCTAACACATCTTCTTCATTTGCAGTATTAACATCATAAATATTGGAATAAATAATTTGTTCCAAATAATAATACCTGAGTTCATCTCCCTCGTACAAAAGCTGATATATTTCTCCAACTATCAATGGACTCGTGGAATAAATTGACCAATAAGACGAAATATTACTGGAGAAGCCTTGACTTTGGCAATAATTATTTATTTCTGTTTGTTCTAATGAAGTTCCTAACGACTTAAATCTATAGTTTCGCCAGGATTGAGCATTCAAAGAAATAAAATAAAGTGGAAGCATAAATAAAAAAACAAAAGTAATTTTTTTCATGATTTAAAGATTAAGGTTAATACTTTAAATTTAGAAAATAAACCATCTATTAAATTAATTTCTACGTTACGGTTAAGTTACGAAATTGTATAAAAAAACCACCCCGACGTTTATAGTCGGGGTGGTTGTATATTTTGAGTATGTTTCTACTCTAAAAAAGAATCTACTATTCGAAACGAGTCCAACCGTTAGCCCAAGAAGGAACATCTGCTCCAGCTCCGGCACCAGTAGCAGTACCTACAGTAAAGAATGATTCAGTGCCTTCGTAGTTAGATTGTGTTGCTACATTATCAAAAGCTACGTTAGTGAATGTGATATCACCAGCAGCAACAAATGCATTAGCAGCAGGGTCATCTGTAGCATTCTTTATATTGATACCAGTTTCAAAACCAGAAATAAAGAAGTTGTCTACTGTCCATTTTCCGCCACCTTCTTTAATAAAGATACCACCTTCTGAACCAGGACCTACTACAGTGATGTTTTTCAATGTAGCTGTAGTCGTAGGTGTAGCAGCACCATCATCTCCATTATTAGAACCTTCAATTCCAGCTTTTGCTCCTCCAGAAATATACCAGTTCTCACCAGTACCACTCCATCCGTCAGCAAAGTCAATTGAGTCATCTCCACTGTTAGTAGAAACTAAATACTTACCATTTACTGCGCCACCAAAGAATTCGATTCCATCGTCTCCTCCTTCGAAAGATTGAACATACTCTATAGTAGTACCAGAACCTACTCCAAACAAGGAAAGACCATTGAACTCTTTTTCTCCGTTAAACGTTGCTCCAGTGTACTCAATTCTTAAATATTTTACAACTCCAGAGTTATCGTCATTCTTTGTTCCTCCATAAGTTAAGTCAGAAACTTCGGCAGTGGCGGTCTGTCCACCAGAACCACCTTTGTTTGTATTTGCTCTACCGCAAATTACAAGTCCTCCCCAATCACCAGCGGCTGGAGATGTTTTAGCAGAAGTCATAACAACAGGGTCTGATGCTGTACCGTTAACATATATCTTACCATCTTGTGCTACTGCAATGTAAGAACTAGTACCTCCAGAGGCAACAATTCTAGTTCCCTGCGGAATTGTTAAGGTAGCTCCTGCATTTACCACAAGGGCACCTGTCAAGTTATACGTTAAAGTTGGGTCTAAAGTAACGTTATCACCATCGTTTAAATCACCTCTAAAATCGTTAGGATCAATAACCACATCTCCTCCTCCATTATCTGAATTATCATCATCAGAAGAACAAGAGCTTAATACTAAGGCTGCAACAGCCATCATTGATAAAAAAAGTTTTCTCATTTTTGTCTATGTTTATTAATTTGATTTTAATTTTTATTTCCCTGCAAAGGAAATATTTACGTCGGATTTTGAGTTTAACTCATTATTAAGTAAACATTAAATAAACCCTTGCAAAAGTTTATCCACTGTTACTCCATTGTTATTAAAAATTGTACGTTAAAGAGAGATCGAAATTCAAGCCTTTTTTATAAGATTCTACTACTACATTCTGAGTATCCTGAATCCTTTCTATGGTTGGATCTAGTAAATTTCTCGCTTTCAAGCTAATTCCAATATTCTTATTAAGCTGTGTATTCAAGTTAAAATCTAACGTGCCTACAGCCTGATCCACTAAATTCCCTCTATTGTTGGTTCCTATTGCGTACAATCTATCTGAAAAGTAGTTGTATGCTACTGTAGCTTGAACATTTCTATCTTCTGAAAATTCTTTTAGGAAAGAAATATCTGCATTAATCAATAAATCTGAAGCCCCCGTAAGCCTTCCTTCATCATTTGTGAAACCAACGCTAAGATCTGTCTCTTCCACTACTTTCTCCCTATCAAAATCTTGATTGGTGTACATGTATGAAGCATTGAATCCAAAGGATAAATTGTTTTTCAATAATTCATCTTTAGAAAAATTGAATATATTTTTCCTTACCTCTAATTCTCCCCCAATACCTATTGCTTTTTCACCAGTATTTACATAAGAAATATCGTTGGTAGCAGATGCAACAGTAACTTCGTTAATTGGATTTTGAATATACTTTCCAAAACCTGTTACGGATATTAATTCTTCTCCTGTAGGAAACAACTCCCATTTTAGGTCAACATTATAATCGGTTGAAGGATATAAATCTGGATTACCGAAATACACTTGCGTAACTTCTTCGTACTGAAAAGGAGCTCTTTCTTTGAACTGAGGAAGCGTGTATGTTTTACTGGCCGCAAAGCGTAGGTTCTGTTTCTCGGTTAAAGAATATTTTAATGATGTTGTTGGCATAATTTCAAAACGGTCGAAATCATTCTCATCCCCATTCGGATCTAATGAAGTTTCCCACTCTATATTTTGATAAATATACTCTCCTCTAACTCCAAACATCCCTGTGAATTTAGGAGAAAACTTATACTCCAATGCACCAAAACCAGCCTGAATTAGTTGTACACCATCATACGTTTGTGGGTCTAGCACATTTGGCGTACCTTCTCCCCCTCTAAAAGTCACGATTTCAAAATAACCGGCATCAAGACTCGCTTGATTGAAATAATCATCTAAACGATCAGGAAAAACCTGAGGTTGTGTAATATTTCTGTTAATTCTAAAGTTGAATTGTGTTGCCTCAAAAGAAACCGTTTTATAGCGGCCACTGTATCCAAAGGTTGCCTTTCCCTTATAGCCGTCTTCGTCTTTAGAAAAATTGTAAGAAACCTCAGCATTGGCCGAAAACTCATCTTCATTTAAGTTTTGATAATATCTATGGTTGTCTGATGTTGCTAAATCTGAAACCTGTAGTCCTGCATCAAAGTTATCATTGTCGATAGGCACCAAAGTGTTTTGCATCCTATCAGGGATAACGTTGTTCATCTTATTATAAGATAAGCCCCAATTAATTTCAAATTTTTCAGAAAGTTTATGGTCGCCTAATAATTGATTAACCAAAAGAGAGGTTCTGTCGAAGGTAGATCTTCTCACAAATCCTCCTCCTTCAGGAGCATTATCAAAAATATCGATAACCCCCGAATACTCTTCATGCTCCTGACTTGTAGAATTTATATAGAGCGAATTAAAGTTAAGCGTGTTCTTCTGATTTATCCTATAGAAAACATTTCCTAATAAAGTGGTATTTGTTACATAATCATAAGAGTCGAAAGTAAAATCTTTTCTTGGTATACCCTGCGTACTAACAGCACCTCTTGCAATACCTTCCCTAAATTTATAACCGTTATCAAAAGAAGCGGATCCAAAGAAACTTAATCTTCCTTCATTCCCTAGATCAAAAGATTCCCCACCGGTCAAACCAAAGGAATTGTTAATAGGAAAACTAGTTTGTCGATCCCAACTTGTAGTAAAATTATAAGCAGATAATGGATCTGAGGGATAGCTTGGGTTGTAAAACCCAATTTTGTTTGGTCCGTCTTGTAAGTAAAATTTATCTTGAGCCAATGCATTTGTATTTCCGCCCATACCTACTTTAAAACTGAGAAAACCGTTTCCTTTATAATTCCTTGAAGAAATATCGATGTTCGCTCCCGCAAAATCACCATAATTTCTATACTCAAAAGTTTTGGATATCCCTATGTACTCGACAATATCGGTGGAAAATATATCCAATGTAATGTTTTTTCTAGAAGGGTTATTAGAAGGTAAAGGCAACCCATTCATTGTAGTCGAATTATATCGATCACCCAACCCACGCACATAGATTCCACCCGAACCTTCTTGCTTTGACACTCCTGTAGTTTTTGTTACAGCTGTTGCAACATCACTCACTCCTTTTCTAGAAAGTTCCTGAGCGCCAATTGAGGTTTTTATTTCGACTGCTTTCTTCTGATCTAACAATAAAGCAGTTTCAGAGTCTCTCCTTGCAGTTGTAGTAACTACTACTTCATCTAAACTTACGCTTCCTGCGCCAAGACCTGTATTTAATTCGGTAACTTTACCAGCTTCTACTTTTACATTTGGTACTTTCAACGTTTCATACCCCACAAAACTAATCACCAATGTGTATGTACCAGGATCTACACTTGCAAGTTCGTACAAACCATCCATATCGGTAGTTGTACCCTTTGTAGATCCCTCTATCTGCACATTTGCAAAAGGTAGGGGGTCGTTATTCATTTCTTTATCGGTAATGGTTCCAACTATAGAACCTTTTGTTTCCTGCGCCATTGTTAGGGCGCTTACGAACAGTGCTAATACTGTAAATAAATGTTTCATTTTTTAATTTTAATTCCGATGCAAATAAACGAGCGTTATCGAAAAGAGAAGTTACCCACATGTTAAACATAAATGAGTGCTATGTTACGTTTGTGTTACCATATTAAATGAATGTTAAGTGCTTTTATTTTTTAATATTATCTTTACTTTTGACGACGGAAAGCATAACATTACCATTTTTAACAAGCTTACAATGTTGCTGTTACAGCTTTCCATCAACTTAAAAATATCTTTTCCGCCAAATACGGGTTTCTAATCAACTTACCCGAATGGTGGTCTAAACTTTGAAATACTTATGAAATGAGCATAAACAAATTAATTTTTTTGCTTACGCACCGAAATAATTAAATTTTTGTGCGAAAGCGCAGCGGTTGATCTAAGCAATAAATTTTTATTTATTTCATTTTCATTACAATAAAAATTTTTAAATAGATGAAAAAAAGGGAAATCAAAATTCTTTTAGTAGACGACGAACCGGATATCCTAGAAATTGTAGGGTACAATCTATCTTCTGAAGGATATAACGTTATTACCGCCAAAAACGGAGTCGAAGCTATCGCCAAAGCCAAAAAAGAAAAACCACACCTTATTATACTGGATGTAATGATGCCGGAAATGGATGGTATTGAAACGTGCGAGCAGATTAGAAAGTCTAACGAGCTTGATAATGTTATCATTACTTTTTTAACGGCCCGTGGTGAGGATTACTCCCAAGTTGCCGGTTTTGATGCCGGGGCAGACGACTACATCACCAAACCTATTAAACCCAAAGTTTTAGTAAGTAAAGTAAAAGCTTTGTTACGAAGACTGAAAGAAGAGGAAGAGGTGGTTGAGAGCATTGTAAAAGTGGGCAACATAACCATTAACCGCGATGAATACAAAATAATTCAAGCTGGAGAAGAAATTATATTACCGCGTAAAGAGTTTGAATTACTTTCTTTGTTAGCCAGCAGACCAGGAAAAGTATTTAAAAGGGATGAAATTCTTGATAAAGTATGGGGTAACGAAGTAATCGTTGGCGGAAGAACCATCGACGTGCACATTCGTAAGCTTCGTGAAAAGATTGGAGACAACCACTTTAAGACCGTAAAAGGTGTGGGTTATAAATTTGTTTTGTAAAATTATTTCAAAACAATCATTTTGAATAAGGCAATCTGTAAAAATTGGATATTCCTGTTTTTAGAAAGATTGTCTTTACGTGTTAAAACCTTTCAAAATGTTCTCAACGAACAACCAAAAGGAAGCCAGCTGGGCCATGAAATTAGCTTTGTTGCCACTTTTTAATCGGCTTATTTATTGTAACTTTAGCGCATTAAAAGCTCCCTATTGAAAACACAATTAAAAAAGTCATACCGTTTTGCACTGCGATCGTCGGCTTTAATTACACTTGTCGCTGGCATCGTTTTAAGTATTTTTATATACTTCAATTTAAACACTCCCGCATTTATTTTACTTTTTGTTGGTGTTATTTTTCTTTTCTCCTTTTTTATTGTTCAATATCGGGTGGAACGGTTTATTTATAGACGTGTTAAAAAAATATATGACGATGTATCCCTATTGGAATCTACAACCTTCCAAGACCAGCCCATAACGACCGATATGCGTACCCTTACCGAGGAAATTGAAAAGTTTGCGGCCAATAAAAAACTGGAAATTGAAACCTTAAAAATAAGGGAGGGCTACCGAAAAGAGTTTCTTGGAAATGTTTCCCACGAACTTAAAACACCGCTTTTTACGGTTCAGGGGTACATTCTTACGCTTTTGGACGGTGCCATGGACGATAAAGCCATCAGAAAGAAATACTTGACGCGCGCCAACAAAGGGGTGGAGAGACTTATTTATATTGTAAAGGATTTGGATATGATTACCAAATTGGAGGCGGGAGACCTTCATTTAGATCACGAAGATTTTGATATTGTAGAGCTTGTACAAGGGGTTTTCGACCTTATGGAAATGAAAGCCAATAAAAAGAAAATCTCGCTTACTTTTGACCAAATCTATCAACCTTTATTGGTTCACGCGGATAAAGACCGTATTCAGCAAGTTGTCACCAATCTCGTGGTAAACTCTATTAAATATGGTAAAGAAGGTGGCACAACGGAAATTAGTATTGAAAACTTGGTTAAAAACAAAGTAATTGTTAGGGTAACCGATAATGGCGAAGGTATTGAAAAACAAAATATTCCGCGACTATTTGAGCGTTTCTACCGCGTAGATAAAAGCGGTAGCCGTAAAGAAGGTGGCTCTGGACTGGGGCTTTCCATTGTAAAACATATTATTGAAGCGCACAAAGAAAAAATCTACGTAGAAAGTGTGTTTGGTGTTGGTTCGGAGTTTTCCTTTACCTTAGAAAAGGTGAAAAAGACTCCTGAGATCGAAGGTTGATTCTATACCTCCCAATCCTTTGTAATCTTTAATTTTATCCAACATTTCTATTTTAAAATCTTCCTGCTTGCAAAATGGCACCAACCCTTCCTCTTGAAGTCGTTCTGCTAAATATTCCTGTTCGTATTGACCAGGTGTCGGAATAAAAAAGGCCTTTTTCTTCAGCTTGGCTAAATCCAAAACCGTGGTATAACCAGAACGCGAAAGTACGACTTCACTTTTGTTAAAAGCGGTTTCAAGCTCTACAGAGTTCATGTAATTATAAACGGTAATATTGTTTTGTTGGGTAATTTTTTGCTCATCTTCTATCACTCCTTTTACAAACAGTACCTCTCCATCAAATTTTGCAGCTTCCTTTAGCAGATGTACGGCCAGCATACTTCGCTGCGGTTCGGGGCCAGAAATAATAATCATTAATTTATATTTCCTCGGAAGATCTTTCTGTTCTAACCTACTTAAAACACCGATATATTTTACATTTTCTGAAGCCTCTTTTATATGCCCAAGCTTACCGCTTAAATTTGGTGTTTCCTTTACATCGGGCACCCAACACTCGGTAAACTTTTTAATTATTTTTTGATGTATTTTAGAACTAAACCAAGTAGTATTACCCGTGAGCACATTTAATTGATGCGTAATAAAAACCGACGGTACTTTTTTAGAATACACCCCTAATCGGTTGTCGGATATAATACCATCTATATGCAAACTTTTTACAAGTTCTTTGGTGTGCTTTTTCTCTTTTTTCACCGCTTTTAGGATTTTCGGGGAATCCCAAAGCATTTTCAGTTTAAAATACTTGGCCTTCTCAGCATATTTAATTTTATATGATGGTAGCTCTGCCGTTTCTAATTGAGGAAATTCCTTCTGAAGCAATCGTAACGCTTCTCCATCAGAAGCGATTACAGGTATGAAATTTCCCTTTATTAATGCTTTAATTATCGGGATACAGCGCGTTGCATGCCCAAGTCCCCAATTTAACGGAGCTACCAAAATTCTTTTCTGCTGAATCATAACTACAAAGGAACTTACTTTTTCCCTGTGAAAGATTTCCTTAATTTTGCCTTTTAATTAAATAATTGTTGTGGGAAGCAAAAACAAACTCAAAAGATTCAAGGAAAACGAAACTTTTCCGAATGTAATTCAGCCTTCACGTGAAGAATTGGTAGATGAAGGTTTTGATTTAAAAGGAAAATGGAAATCCGCTTTCTTTAAAAATAATAATCCCATTGTGTTGGAATTGGGCTGCGGTAAAGGGGAATACACTGTTAACCTCGCACAGTTAGACCCGAACAAGAATTATATTGGAATTGACATAAAAGGCGCACGATTTTGGCGTGGTGCCAAAACTGCGGTAGAAGAAAATTTGACAAACGTCGCCTTTGTACGCTCTCAAATTGAACTTATTGAATATATATTTGATGAAAATGAGGTTGATGAGATTTGGATTACCTTTCCCGATCCTCAAATAAAATATAAGCGCACCAAGCACCGGCTTACCAACGAATCTTTTCTAACCCGTTACAATAAAATTCTTAATGAGAATGGCATGGTTCACCTAAAAACAGATAGTGAATTTATGCACGGCTATACCTTAGGACTATTACATGGTTTAGGATTTGAAGTGCTCTATGCCAACCACAACGTTTACCGAAATGAAGGTAGCCCGAGAGAAGTGACCTCCATACAAACGTTTTACGAAAAACAGTATCTTGAGGTTAACAAACCTATTACGTATATTAAGTTTAAACCTAACTAATGTCGCATTTATTCATTCTCTTTTTTGCTACGTTTTCGGCAGCGTTAATGGCAGTGGTTTTCCCTGGCTTAATTAACATTACGGCCGCTAAAACCAGTGCCAAAAAAGGAAAAACGCGAGGTATGATTTTTGCCGCGGGCGCTGCGACTACAGTTGTTTTTCAAGCATATTTGGGCGTTTTAATCTCAAAATACCTCTATAAACACCCAAATGTAATAGATATTTTACTGAAAATAGCTTTGGCTGTTTTTGCCTTTTTCGCCATTTATTTCTTTGTCCTTGCCAAAAAGAAAAAAGATCCGAAGAAATTAAAATCGGTAAAAATTAAGAAGAGTAGAAAAAGTACTTTTTTTACCGGTATGCTTATTTCGGCACTTAACGTTTTGCCAATAGCTTATTTTTGTGGTTTAAATGCTGCATGGAATGTCTCCGGATGGATTAAATTTGAATTGTGGGACATTCTCGTCTTTGTAATTGCAGCCGGTTTAGGAACGTTCGCCATGCTGTACATGTACGTTTTCTACTTTGATAAACTTCAGGAAAAAACAGATACCTTTGCCCGCAACTCCGATTATATCCTAAGTGGACTCATGGCAGTTTTACTTATTATTACCTTTCTTCGATTATTTTATTCTTAAATTATGAAAGAGGAAAGTTTCTTTGATCGCGTTTATGAAGTTGCTCGCCAAATCCCTTACGGAAGGGTTACTTCTTATGGAGCTATTGCCAAATATTTGGGTGCGGCAAGAAGTGCCAGAATGGTAGGCTATGCGATGAACGGAAGCAAATTAAATGAAGATGTCCCTGCGCATCGTGTTGTAAACAGAAAAGGAATTCTTACAGGAAAACATCATTTTCAGGGGACTAATCTCATGCAACAACTGTTGGAAAGTGAGGGAATAACAGTAAAAGACAATCAAATTCAAAACTTAGAAAAACATTTTTGGGATCCCGCTAAAGAGCTTTGATAGGACCTATCCGTAAATTCATTCAATACTCCTACTTTATTTTCACTACCAACTTAAGATTCACTACAAAACCCACCCTTGACTTCTTGCATGCTTTATGGCTTCCTCACTGTGATTTATCAATAGAATGGGAGCAGTTTGATTAGCCTCTATCAACGCTTTAATTTTCGCCATCTTTTTTCTGTTTTTTACCGTTCTCATATAAATGGCTTTTATCTGCGAAGGATATTTCTTGGCAATCGCGATATAAATATCTGCATCCAAATCCACCATATCACCAACTAAAATGAATTGAAGTTGTGGGTAGGTTTCTAAAATATGACTGATCTTAATATATTTATTGCCTTCCAGAAAAGATTCCTTTCTCTTATTCTCAATCCCTAAATCCCTTAAAAGTAATGCCCCTTTCGGAAAGTGAAATCGTTCAAGGAAAGAAATAAGGTAATCATACAAATTCCAAGGACTATTTGAAAGGTAAAAAAAAGGGTTACTGCTATAACCTCGGCTGCCATGATGAAGTAAAGTATATAATTCTCTTGCGCCCTCTATCGGCAATCGTTCTTCTACAGTTTTTATAAACGTATTTATAACTACTCTCCATTTCAAAAAGGATTCCAATCCAGTTTGCAGTATTGTTTCATCGATATCGCTTATAATGCCGTATTCAGCTTGGTTAGAAGGTTTCATAATTTCAGAAGTAATGCGGTATTGCACCTTACCTCCATCCATTAATTCATACGTAACCGGTATCCACAAGGTTTTGGGATGATCTAACTTCAAAGAATGTTTGGCATCCAGATATACATAGCCTTCCCGATCTGATACTAAAACGGTCTCCCCTCCTTCCCATTTTACTTTGACCAGCATATTCGGATGCTCATCTGACTCAAAACGTTTAAATGAACGCAACATCCTTTTACCCAAGGTATTTTCTGGAATTTCGGCGATTCCTTCATCTTCCAAAACACGTGCCTGACCATGTAATTCGTTATCATTTGCATATCCCCCATACGGCATTACAATAATGGGATCTACGTTATCAATTAAATGAGAAATATAGGTAAACATATAAGCAATAGCGTTAAAAATATTCTTATTAAAGTTGAAATAAATTTGTAGTTTCAATACCCGAAATTTACTAATTTATATATATGAAAAATATTATTAGAGCTATAATCGCCGGTTGGGGTGCTAAAAAAATTGGCGGTGGAAAGTTTGGATGCATCGGGGTTATCTTGATTTTCATTCTTTTGTATTGGCTACTCGGTATCTTTTTTTAATGAATTCTACATAATCAAACAACTAACTGAATGTTTAAAAAGATTCTACTTATTTTATTAGGACTAATTTTGGCAAGCCTTATTGTGGTCTATTTATCACTTTGGGAAACGAAAGAGACGTTCAGCACATGCAAAATTAGCGGATTAAGCTCCTTGGATTCCATAGATTTTCATGAACATAACAACATAGAAGTCGCCGCGAGCACACTTTACAAAGGAAGCGATTTTAAAAAATTTATGCAGGGCACACAATACCGCGAGGCTTGGGCGACTCCTGTAAAAGTTCCTATTCTCTTTTTAGACACCCTTAAAGGAGGCTCTAAGATTATTGAAGAAGGAGGGGGCAAGCAAACGCACTCTTTGAAAATTGAAACCGAAGACAAGGTGATAATGACGTTAAGGAGCGTTAATAAAGACCCTAAAGCGTTAATCCCCGAAATAGCCGACCAATTGGGTCTGGAAAATGTAATTATTGACGGTATATCTGCGCAACATCCCTATGCGAGCCTCGTAGTCGCAAAATTATCTGAAAACGTCGGGGTTTTGCACACCCATCCACAGCTATATTTTGTACCTAAGCAAGAATCCTTAGGTAAATTCAATGAGAAGTATGGCAATCGCTTATTTATGCTGGAATACGAAACCAAAGGCAAAATAAATTGGAGTGATTACAAAAACGTTAAAGAAATAATTGATACTGATGGACTTCAAAGATTAAAACTGAAGCACAAAGAAAATTTAAAGATTGATGAGCCCTTATTGGTAAGATCTCGGTTATTCGATATTCTTATTGGTGATTGGGACAGACATGCAAAACAATGGGGTTGGATAATTGAGCAAAAAGAAAATGGTTATATAGCACATCCCTTACCAAGTGACAGAGATAATGCTTTCTTTAAACTGGAGGGCGTAATCCCTTCTCTCATTGCCAATGAAGCTACCTTGCCTGAAGTACAAACTTATTCTGATAGCATTACCAATATTAAAGGACTTATTATGCCTTTTGATCGTTATTTTCTAAAAGACATCGATAGTAAGGTGTTTGCAGAACAGTCTAAATACTTACAGACACATCTTTCAGATAAAAACATTGAAGCGTCCTTCAAGGTATGGCCGGATTCAATTTATAAATTGGATGCCCCAGCCTTGATGGAACATCTCAAAAAACGTTTGGAAGACTTACATATCTATTCCAAATTGTTTAAGGAAGAGCTGGATAAATTACCACAATTAAACGAACCTTTAAAAGGATCAGATGACAAAAGCCTTCAAGGATCTATAATGAAGTGCTTTGAATGTTAACAATAAAAATGGCTCCAATAAATATACTAGAGCCACTTCCTGCAAATGAGAACTATATAGAATAGTTGGAATAGTTATAATTTAACTCCTACGCCAATTCCGGCGATAAACGGATTAATATCTACGTCAGCATTAACAACTGCTCCCAGTCTAGAACTGGCGTCTACTTCTACGTCGGTATTAAGAAATAAATATTTCGCATCCAAGTTGATAAACCAGCGATCATTTAAATCGAAATCCATTCCGAATTGAATTACAGGTGAAAATTCGTTCTCATAATTTACCTTGTCTGCAATTTGTCCGTAACCCTCACCGTAAAAAATGGTGTAATTCAACCCAGTCCCAATATAAGGTCTAATACTTTCTTCAACATTCCAATGATACTGAAAGGATAAGGTTGGTGGCAACAACCAAACATCCCCCAAATCAATATCACCAACAGCAGTGTTTGTAACACCTACATCGTGATTAGTAGTTGCTAATACCAGCTCGGCAGCAAAGTTTTTTGTAAAGAAGTAAGTAAAATCAAGTTCCGGCATGAATGAAAGTCCTAAGTCGGTAGTTCCTCCAATACCTTCGATGGAAGCTTTATCATCTGGAGTTACCAGAATTCCACGTACCCTTATTTGCCACTTATGAAAATCATTTCCGGATTTTGTGGAAATAGAAGTCATAGAAATCCCTTCCTGTGCATTTCCATTAAATACCGCTAGGAATGCAATAAATAGTGTTACGATTATTTTTTTCATGTTCATTACTTTTAAATTTCGGCGAAAGTAATCGTAAACAATTTGCACAATACTGATGAACATCATTTTAAATAGAAAAAAATCTATTTTTTTGAGTATAAAAAAAGCCACTCAATTTCTTGAATGGCCTGTTTGGTAGTCGTGGGCGATACTGGATTCGAACCAGTGACCCCCTGCTTGTAAGGCAGGTGCTCTGAACCAACTGAGCTAATCGCCCTTGCGGTATAAACAAATGAAGTTTTTAATAAAAAAGACTTCCATCAAGGAAGCCTAAAATTGGTGGGCGATACTGGATTCGAACCAGTGACCCCCTGCTTGTAAGGCAGGTGCTCTGAACCAACTGAGCTAATCGCCCTTCATTTGCTTGATTGCGGTTGCAAATATAGAACAGTTTTTCATTTCAGCAAAGAAAAAAATCAAAAAAATCACACCACCTCTGCGACTACAAAAGTACTTCCACCTACGTAGATAAAATCACTTTCCTCTGCCCTTTCCTTAGCTTCCTCCAATGCTTCTGATACTGAGTTAAATGCCTCTCCTTTCAATAAATACTGTAGCGCTTTTTCCTTTAAGATCTCGGCGTCCAAACCTCTTGAAATATCGGGCTTACAAAAATAATAATGAGCATTTTTGGGAAGCATTGGTAATATATCTTCCAATTTTTTGTCTTTTACGAAACCTAAAACCATGTGCAATTGCTCGAAATCCTGCTTTGCAATCTGATTTACGACTATAGAAAGTCCTTCTTTGTTATGGGCGGTATCACAAATAATTTTGGGCCGCTCACCAATGGTTTGCCATCGACCCATTAATCCGGTATTTCGAACTGTTTTTTGGAGTCCGTTCACGATATTTTCTTCGGAAATGGAAAAACCTTGTAATTCTTTTAAAGTTGCTACAACTGCTTTTACGTTTTTCAACTGATAATCGCCAAGCAAATCAGTTTTGTATGGTATTTCTATTTCGGATACCCACGTAAGTTTAGCCTTTTGCTGATTTGCGATTTCGGTAAAAACCTCAAAGGTTTCAGGGTGGTATTCACTAACTACAACAGGAATCTTCGGCTTGATTATCCCTGCTTTTTCCGATGCTATTTTGGGTAAAGTATCTCCCAAAAATTCCGTGTGATCAAAACCAATATTGGTAATCAAAGAAACTTCCGGAGTAATAATATTTGTAGAATCAAACCGACCGCCTAAGCCAACTTCTATTATGGCAATATCCACTTGCTCTTTAGAAAAATAATGAAATGCCATTCCTACGGTCATTTCAAAAAAGGAAAGTTCATGCTCTTCTAAAAAAGCTTTGTTTTCGGCAATAAAATTAACTACAAAAGTTTCTGAAATCTCTTTTCCATTAATTTTTATACGCTCTCTGAAATCTTTCAAATGAGGAGAGGTATACAATCCAACTTTATAGCCTGCCTCTTGCAATACTGACGCCAACATGTGGCTAGAAGATCCTTTGCCGTTGGTTCCCGCTACGTGAATGGATTTAAATTTGTTTTCAGGATTCCCAAGATGGGATGCAAAAGTTATGGTATTGGTTAGTTTTGGCTTAAAAGCTGTTTGCCCTTGTTTTTGATACATGGGCAACCTTCCAAACATCCAATCTAGTGTTTGTTGATATGTTAACCTATTACTCACCGAGTTTAAAGTTAACCACAATAAAACCTATTTGTCGTGAAGGTGCATTTGTATCTTGGTTCCATTTATAGGAGCGTGCTGTTTTATTTGCAGCATCTAAAAGACATTGCGCCGCATTGGTGGTTCCTCTCACACCCGGACTAGTACTAATAACTTTTCCAGAGCGATCTACTTCTATTTTTACAACCACAGTCCCAGATTCATTGCAATCCTGCACAAATTTGTTCCCAGAGACAAGTTTTCGACCATTTAGTCCGTAACCAACGCCTCCAGAGCCACTTCCACCGCCACCATAATAACTAGAGGCATAAGGATCGCCGTCAGGCTGACCTTTGTCTCCAGCACGATTATCGTCGCCCTCGCTTCCTGTAGCAGTACCATCGGAACTATTGAGACCGCCTATTAAATTATCCAAATTCTTTTTCTTGGCTTCTTGTTCTTTTCTAACGCGTTCTTCTTCCGCTTTGCGCTCTCTTTCTTTGCGCTCGGCTTCAGCTTGCGCTTTACGTTTGGCTTCTTCTTCAGCTCTTTTCTTAGCCTCTGCTTCTTTCTTTTTCTGAATGACTACAGATTCCTCATTATTCTGTGTAACCACTTCTTCCGCCTTGGTTTGCGCAGTTTCTTGCGGAGCTGTAGGCTTTGGAGTTTCTTCAACAGGTGTTTCTTTAACTTCAGGCTGCTTTACAGGTTCACTTTTAATCTTTTCTTTAGGCTGTACATTCCCACTTCCGAAGTTGGTGGTCCCAAAATTAACAGAAATGCCATTTTCCGGTGGTGGATCCAAATATGTAAGCCCGATGTAAAACATTAAAAATAGCAGCAACGACAACAACACGGTAGTTACCGTAAATGATTTCTTCTTATGTCTTGTATCTAAAAATGACATATTTATTTAGGTCTAACTGCTAAGATCACTTTATAATTGTTCTGATTGGCAATATCCATGATGTTCACGGCATTATCGATAGGAACACTTTTTTCGGCACGCAAGATTATAGTAGGTTTCTCTACGTTTTTAAGTCTTCTTTTCAGCTCTGTTTCCACAAACTCTGGTTTCACCTTAACGTTATCTACATAAATGGCAAGGTCTTTATTTATGCTTACCGAAACGTTTTGCGTATTGGTTGACTTCCCTTTTGCTTTTGGCAACAACAAATCCAATGCGTTAGGTGTGTTGGAGGTAAGCATAAAGAATACAAGTAGCAGAAAAACAATATCGGTCATAGAACTCATACTGAATTCCGGGGACACTTTGTTTCTTCCTTTTAATTTCATCAATTATAATATTTAGCTTATTAAAGGAAGGGGCCGTCTAGAAAGTGTCATCAAACTGAGCCGGACGAAGAATCTAACTTTCGTCGATATGCCTTCGACAGGCTCAGGCTGACATTTAATTTATTCTTGTTGCCCCTTTTATGATAATTTCATATTCCTTCCTCTCTTACATGGGTTCGTCCAGTAAGTCTAAGAATTCAACAGCATTGGCCTCCATATTGTGCACCACTTTGTCCGTGCGAACTACCAAGTGATTATAACCAATATAGGCAATAATACCCACTACCAAACCGGCAACGGTTGTTGTCATTGCAGTATAGATACCACTTGCCAACTGACCCATTTCTGCTTGTCCGCCGCTGGTTGCCATCTGGTGAAAGGCAATAATCATACCTATTACTGTACCCAGGAAACCAATCATAGGAGCAGCACCGGCCACTGTAGCCAGAATACTCACATTTTTTTCAAGCTTATAAACTTCTAATGTTCCTGCGTTCTCAATAGCTTTATTAATATCTTCCAAAGGTTTTCCTATTCTAGAAATCCCTTTTTCAGTTAGCCTAGCTACTGGAGAATCAGTTTGCGCACATAAAATTTTAGCAGCTTCTAATTTACCATTAGAGACATGGTCCCTAATTTGGAGCATAAAATTCTTATCTATTTTAGAGGCAGCTTTAATAGCAAAAGTTCTTTCAAAATAAATGTAAAGGGCTACAAAAAGCAATACAAAAAGAATGCTTATAATAATTATACTCCCTACACCCCCATTTAAAATTAAATCTACTACCGAAAGTGTTTTTTCTTCGGAAAGGGCCTCTTCAGCTACCTCTTGGGTCGCTTCTTGAAATGATATCATATAATGTTGTTTAGCGTATTAGGTTATGGTTAATAACGACGTATTAAATTAAAAATTATTAATTAAGTATAAAATTTCTAATTAACATAAACACACCAGCTCCAGAAAGGAAACCAATCAAAGCCAACCAACCGATTTTCTTTAAATACCAGAAAAAGTCGATTTTCTCCATTCCCATAGCAACAACACCAGCAGCAGAACCAATAATTAACATACTACCTCCTGTACCAGCAGAATATGCGATGAAATGCCAAACAGGATCATCTATACCAACGGAGAACATCCCAATACTAGCTGCCACTAAAGGCACATTATCAATCACGGCAGATCCAGCACCTAGAATAAGCACCACTAAATCTGATACTTTTTCACCCATAGATTCTGTTCCTAAGAACGGCATATTTTCATCCATAGCTTCAGCAAAATGGAATAACATTCCTAATGATTCCAACGCAGCTACTGCCATTAAAATACCTAAGAAGAATAAGATACTAGGCATCTCAATTCTAGAAAGCGAATGATGCACAGGACTGTGGTGACCTTCATAATCTCCTTCACTTTGATTCACTCCAGATATTGCAAACTTTTTGTTACTGTAGATTTCAGCAAAAGTAGCTACTACAGCCAAAGAGAGCATCATTCCTACATACGGAGGCAAGTGAGTAAGTGTTTTAAAGAAAGGTACGAATACAATCATTCCTAAACCTAAATAAAGCATAATACCTCCATATTTTGATTTTGGCTCTCCATCTCCGAAATCTCCTTCAATCTCTCCTTGAAAAACACTTAATCGAGAAGCGATAAAAGTTGGAACTACCATACAGAAAATAGAAGGAACCAATACGTGCTCTACAAGTTGAAGTGTTGAAACCTTATTACCAATCCAAAGCATAGTTGTGGTTACATCTCCAATAGGAGACCACGCACCACCTGCATTGGCCGCAATAATAATAAGACCGGCAAACCATAAACGCAAGTTTCTATCGTGAATTACTTTTTGAAGAATTGTAATTAAAACGATAGTGGCGGTTAAATTATCGATGATAGCGGAAAGTACAAAAGCAAGAATACTGAAAATCCAAAGTAACTTTCTTTTACTCTTAGTATTAATGTATCCTTTAATCGTTGCAAAACCATCGAAATAGTCGATTATTTCAACAATTGTCATTGCTCCCATAAGGAAAATCAATATCTCAGCGGTTTTTCCGAGGTGATGCAATAAAATATATTCAAGGCTTGAGGACTCTAGTTCTTTTAATTCTGCATTAACCTCGAACACATCCATATGTGTTAATGCAATGATGGCCCAGAGAAACGCCATCATACCCAAAGCTGGGATTAGTTTATCTATTTTTAAATTGTGTTCTAAAGTTATGGCTAGGTAACCAATAACGAATACGAGAATAATAATTGTCTCCATAAGATCGTGTTAGTAAAAAATTTTCGTCTAAATTAATTGTTTTAAAGCGATTTCAAAAGCAGTCCTGCTAATATTTATTTTTTCATTATTTTGATTATAGGTGTTTTGTAAAGCTTTTCTTATAGTATTTGAAGTATCCTCAAAGATTGCCTCATCGGTCATTTCGGTTCGGCGTTCCATAAAGTAAGCAAAAACTCTTGCCATACCGCAATTGGAAATAAAATCAGGGATAAGACTGATACGTTGATCGGTATATTCCATAATTGGACCGAAAAATATTTCCTTATCGGCGAAAGGAACGTTTGCCCCGCAGGAAACTACTTCTAATCCGGCGTCAATAAGCTTGGTAATTTGCTCTTTTGTTATAAGTCGGGAAGCGGCACAAGGCAAGAAAATTTCCGCGGACAAATCCCAAATTCTCTTATTCATCTCTTCAAAAGAAATCATATTGGGAACATCCAGTGTATTTCCTTTTTTTGCCAAGAAGAAAGATTGAATTTCCGCAAAGGAAAAACCTTCCTCATTAATTATACCTCCGTTAATATCTGTAATTCCTACAATGAGCGCGCCCATTTGCGATAAATAATAAGCAGCAGCAGCCCCTACATTTCCAAAACCTTGAACGATAGCTTTCTTGCCACGGATAGTTCCGCCATAAATTTCGTAATAATGCTTCACGGATTCCGCCACCCCGTAACCGGTAATCATATCTGCAACCGTGTATTTTTTCTTTACATCAGGGGAAAAATCGTTGTTCTCGAGCACTTTTATAACGCCTTGTCGCAGCTGTCCGATTCGGTTTATCTTATCCGCTTCGGAAGGTTTAAAATACCCATTAAAAACTCCTTCTTGCGGATGCCAAACACCGCAATCTTCTGTAATCGGTATCACTTCATTTATTTCATCTACATTCAGGTCACCACCCGTTCCGTAGTAGCTTTTCAACAAAGGCGAAACAGCTTTGTACCAACGTTCCAAAACTCCCTTTTTCCTTGGATCTCTTGGATTGAAATTAATACCCGATTTTGCTCCTCCAATGGCAGGACCCGACACGGTAAATTTCACCTCCATTGTTTTGGCTAGCGACAATACTTCATTGGCATCCAACCCAACGCGCATTCTAGTTCCACCGCCAGCGGCACCACCCCTCAAGGAATTAATTACTGTCCACCCTTCCGCTTCCGTTTCTGGGTCTTTCCAATTAAAAATAATTTCCGGGGATTTATTTTCGTACTGTTTTAATAATTCTTTCACACGTTTAATTTTTACTCATTGAGGAAAATTCGCAACATCATATCATTTCCATTAAGGAAAAGCCACTTGAGAATTCCCCGAGTTTGTTCACAAAAATTAATTGATTTTTAAGGTCTGCACAAATATATAAAACTAAGCAAGCCTACGATTTCTTTTGCATTTTTTTAAGATTTAGGATGGTAAACCTGTCCGCTGCTATGGTCTTTAGTCGCCCCAGTAATGCTACTCAAACAATTTACCTCTTCCCGAATGCGCAACACGCCCAACAAACCAAAAATAATTGCCTCCTTAAACTCTACAATATTTTTATTTGGAATTACGATAATCGCTTTACTGAGAGCTTTTATTCTTTTAATAAGAAACGAGTTATAAGCTCCCCCACCCGTTACCAGCACATTGGAAGGCACACTTACAACATTGGCAATTTGAATTGACGCGTGCTCAACATACGTTCTAAGTATATCTACTACCTGCAAGGAATTATAGGAGTCAATCAAAGGAAAGACATCGCTTTCAACCCATTCTATACCTAGCGATTTCGGAAATGCTTTTTTGTAATACGCTAAGTCATTCAGCTCAGAAAGTAAACCTTCATGCAACGTTCCCGTTGCAGCCAACTCACCTTTATTATCGTAAGGCAAATCCAGTTTAGCTACATAATGGTTCAAAACCGTATTAACGGCACATATATCAAACGCCTTCCGCACTCCGTTTTCTTCAAAAGAAATATTAGCAAAACCGCCCAGATTTAAGCAATAATCGTACTCGCCGAACAATAACTTATCGCCAATAGGCACCAAAGGCGCTCCTTGTCCGCCAAGTTTCACATCTGCCACTCTAAAATCGCACACTACTTTTTCTTCCGTAGCATCAGCCAACATTGGCAAGTTTCCTATCTGGTAAGCCTCCCCTTTTTCAGGCTTATGAAAAACCGTATGCCCATGGGAAGCGACAAAATCTACTTCAGATATTTTATTTTTCGATTTAAATCCCTGAATAATTTCTGAAAGTAACTTCGTATAATTTTTATCCAATTCAGCCAATTCGACTTCATTTAAGTAAATAGCGCCTTTGAGAACCTTACGCCATTCATCATTATAATCAATTGTCTCTGCGTGTTTTACCAGAAAATTCCACTTCTCACTTTTCGTAAACTGAACATAGACCAAATCTATTCCATCTAACGAAGTACCCGACATTACCCCTATAACGTTGTAGTTCTGTGTTTCCATAAGCTAAAAATAAATAAGAATGATTGAAAATGTTACATTTTAAAATTATATTTGAGGGATTTTATAAAAATATAACAAATTAGATGGATTTTAAACTTTCTGAAGAACAGTTATTGATAAAAGAAGCCGCACGTGACTTCGCCAAGACCGAATTATTACCTGGAGTTATTGAACGGGACGAAAAACAAGAGTTTCCCACGGAACAGGTAAAGAAAATGGGAGAATTAGGATTTCTTGGAATGATGACCTCTGCGGAATATGGCGGCAGTGGAATGGATACCGTTTCCTACGTAATGGTCATGGAAGAACTTTCAAAAGTAGATGCATCGGCATCTGTAATAGTAAGTGTAAACAACTCTTTGGTTTGCTGGGGCTTAGAAACTTACGGAACTGAAGAACAAAAACAAAAATATTTAAAACGTCTAGCTTCTGGAGAAATCATTGGTGCATTTTGCCTCTCAGAACCGGAAGCAGGAAGCGATGCTACTTCCCAAAAAACAACAGCTATTGACAAAGGCGATCATTACATTGTTAATGGTACAAAAAACTGGATCACTAACGGTAATTCCGCAGATGTATACTTAGTTATTGCTCAAACCGATCCTGAAAAAAAACACAAAGGAATAAACGCCTTGATTCTTGAAAAAGGTATGCCTGGATTTGAAATAGGTCCGAAAGAGCAAAAATTGGGTATTCGTGGAAGCGATACACATTCTTTAATTTTTAATGACGTAAAAGTGCCCAAAGAAAACCGCATAGGTGAAGATGGGTTTGGATTTAAATTTGCCATGAAAACCCTTGCTGGTGGAAGAATTGGAATTGCTGCACAGGCATTGGGAATTGCATCGGGCGCTTACGAATTGGCGAAAGAGTATTCTAAAGTCAGAAAGGCTTTTGGCACAGAAATATGCAACCACCAAGCAATCGCATTTAAACTTGCCGATATGCACACCCAAATTGAAGCTGCAAGACATATGGTTTTAAAAGCCGCCTGGGATAAAGACAATGGAAACGATTACGACCTATCTGGAGCAATGGCAAAATTATACGCCTCTCAAGTAGCCATGGACACCACCATTGAGGCTGTTCAAATACACGGTGGAAATGGATATGTAAAAGAATACCATGTGGAAAGATTGATGCGTGATGCTAAAATCACCCAAATTTATGAGGGGACTTCTGAAATTCAGAAAATAGTAATTTCTAGAAGCGTCTTGAAAGACTAAGCCACCTTAAAAAATAGATTTTAGCAAGGAAGAAATACAAATATTCATCAACACCCCTAAAAATTTAGGGGTGTTCTTAATTAAAAGTGCATTTTTTACAACTCACCCCCTCTCTGCCTCAAAAATTGAATAAACTTCAATATAAGTATTGTTTCATACCCCATTAATTATGGGGATTAATAATTTTTTAGCTTAGAATTAACGATTTGATAATTTGACCCACCTCAAAATCCTGATATTAAATTTTTCTCATCATTAATTTCATAACGTTCCATTTATTTTACTTTTTAGTCCAAAACCTTGAATAATACTCATCTTTCTTAGTAGATTTGTGGAAACCACGTAATTATGAAGCCACAAAAACAAGGACTCTACTCTCCGGAGTTTGAACATGACAATTGCGGTGCAGGTTTTATCTGTAACCTAAATGGAGTAAGAACCAACGATATTATTCACAAAGCACTTGATATCCTAATACGTTTAGAACATCGAGGTGCCGTGAGTGCCGATGGTAAAACGGGAGACGGTGCAGGAATTTTAATTGAAATCCCTCATGCCTTTTTTAAACAAGTTTGCAAATTCGATATACCAGAACCTAACGATTATGCCGTTGGAATGCTATTTCTTCCTAAATCGAAGAATCAATCGCAAATTTGTATCAACATATTTGAAGAAAAAATTAAAGCCCAAGGGCTAAATATTATAGGCTGGCGTGATGTTCCTGTGGACCATTCTTGTATCGGAGAGATTGCTGCGCAAAGCGAACCTGTAACCAAACAAGTTTTTATTGGAAAGAATAATCAGGAATTAAGCGATGCTGAATTTAATGCAAAACTATATGCAGGAAGAAAAATTGCTGAACATGCTATTTTAAATTCAAACCTATCTGAAGCTGAATACTTTTATTTCTCAAGTCTTTCTACTAACACAATTATCTATAAAGGACTACTAATGCCGCAAGACATTAGTACTTATTACCAAGACTTAATGCAACCAGAAGTGGTTACAAAACTTGCCTTGGTACACCAGCGTTTCTCTACCAACACCTTCCCTACTTGGGATTTGGCACAGCCATTCCGCTTAATGTGCCACAACGGTGAGATTAACACCCTTAAAGGTAACTTAAGTAGAATGAAAGCTCGTGAAGAGCTCTTTAAAACTGAAATTTTTGGTGACAGCATAAAAGACATCCCGCCTATTGTTCTTGAAGGAAAGTCAGATTCTGCTTCCATGGATATGGTATTGGAATTATTGCTTCAAACAGGACGTTCGCTTCCCGAGGCTATGATGATGATGGTACCGGAAGCTTGGGAAAAACACCAGTCCATGAGCGATAGCAAAAAAGCTTTTTACGAGTACAACTCTTGTATTATGGAGCCTTGGGACGGACCAGCTTCTATTCCTTTTACTGACGGAAATTACATTGGGGCATTGCTAGACCGAAACGGATTAAGACCATCGCGATACACCGTAACAAAAGACGGGTACGTAATTATGTCTTCTGAAACAGGGGTGATTGACGTTAAACCTGATAATGTAGAACTACACGGAAGGCTGGAGCCAGGACGTATGTTCTTGGTAGACATGAATGAGGGCCGTATTATCGGCGATGAAGAGGTGAAAGAAAGTATTGTTTCTAAAAGACCTTATCGCAGCTGGTTGGATGAAAACTTATTACCGTTGGCAAAAATTGCGTATACCGGTAACAAAACTCCTGTTGAAAAAGAGGACTTCACCATTCGTCAAAAGTTGTTCGGTTACACCAATGAAGATATTAAAACCCTTATTACACCAATGGCCACTCAAGGAAAAGAAGCCATCGGTTCTATGGGAACAGATACACCTTTAGCAGTTCTATCTGACAGACCACAACTGCTTTTCAACTATTTCAAACAACTTTTCGCACAGGTAACCAACCCACCTTTGGATGGTATCCGCGAAGAAATTGTTACGGACATTAGTCTTTCTATCGGCGGCGATAGAAACATCTTTGACGTTGTTCCGGAGCAATGTAAAAAATTGAAAATCCAAAATCCAGTTATTTCTAACGAAGACTTGGATAAGATTAAATATATTAACCACCCGGATTTTAAGGCCGTTTCCATTTCAATCCTTTATGAAATTGATAAAGGATTGAATGGCCTTGAAACTAGATTGGAGGAAATTCTAGACGAAATTTCCAATGCTATTGACGAGGGATGTAATATCATCATTTTATCAGATAGAAATGTTTCCCCTAAAATGGCGCCTATTCCTTCTGCGCTTGCTTGTTCTCATGTTCACCATTCTTTAAAAAGAAAGGAAAAAAGATCTTCCGTAGGAATTATCATTGAATCGGCAGAGCCAAGAGAACCACACCATTTTGCCTTATTGTTTGGTTATGGCGCTAGTGCAATCAACCCATATATGGTAAATGAAATTATTGCCAAATTGGTTGCAGATGGAGAAGTGAACTCTTCTTTTGAAGACGCAGTGCTTAACTTCAACAAAGCCATCGGAAAAGGAATTGTTAAGATCATGAACAAAATTGGTATCTCTACATTACATTCTTACAGAGGTGCCCAAATATTTGAAGCGCTTGGTCTCAACAAAAAATTTGTAGATAAATATTTCTGCAATACTACCAGTAGAATTGAAGGTATCGGCATTTATGAAATTGAAAAGGAAATTCAAAAGCGATTTTCCAAAGCTTATACCACAGACGAAGGAATAGCAGATTTAGACCTAGAAATTGGAGGTGATTACCGATGGAGAAGAAACGGTGAACGACACATGTTCAACCCAACCACTGTTGCCAAATTGCAACAGGCGGTACGTACCAATAGATTTGATAGCTACAAGGAATATTCCGAAATGATCAACGAGCAAAGTGAACGCTTAATGACGCTAAGAGGGATGTTCAAATTTAAAGAATTAAACCCTATTCCTTTAGACGAAGTAGAACCTTGGACAGAAATTGTAAAGCGTTTTAAAACAGGTGCAATGTCTTTTGGATCCATCAGCAAAGAGGCTCACGAAAATTTAGCCATTGCCATGAACAGGATTCAAGGAAAAAGCAACTCTGGCGAAGGTGGGGAAGATCCAGATCGTTTCCATAAAGATTTAAACGGAAACTGGCGTAATAGTGCCATAAAACAAGTTGCATCTGGACGTTTTGGGGTTTCCATCAATTATTTATCCAATGCGAAGGAAATTCAGATTAAAATGGCACAGGGAGCGAAGCCTGGAGAAGGTGGACAACTTCCTGGACCAAAAGTGAATCCTTCTATTGCGAAGACGAGAAACTCGACGCCTTATGTTGGATTGATTTCACCACCTCCACACCACGATATTTATTCTATTGAAGATTTAGCCCAGCTAATTTTCGACCTTAAAAATGCGAACCGCGAAGCTAGAGTAAACGTAAAACTAGTTTCTGAAGTAGGTGTAGGAACCATCGCTGCCGGTGTTGCAAAAGCCAAAGCAGATGTAGTTCTTATTTCCGGTTTTGACGGAGGAACAGGGGCATCACCACTTACGTCTTTACGTCACGCCGGACTTCCATGGGAGCTGGGTATTGCCGAAGCACAACAAACGTTAGTTCTTAACGATTTGAGAGGGCGTATTGTAATGGAGTGCGACGGACAATTAAAAACAGGACGCGACGTAGCGATTGCTTGTTTACTAGGTGCTGAAGAATTTGGTTTTGCAACCGCTCCTTTGGTAGCCTCAGGATGTATCATGATGCGAGCTTGCCACTTGAACACTTGTCCGGTAGGTATCGCAACTCAAGATCCGGAATTGCGTAAAAACTTTAAAGGAACACCAGAGCACGTAATTAATTTCATGTACTTTATTGCTCAGGAATTGAGACAAATTATGGCCGATTTAGGCTTCCGAAGCATTCAAGAGATGGTAGGCCAAAGCCAGAAACTGAACATGAACAAGGCTATTGAACACTATAAAGCACAAGGAATAGACCTTTCTAATATTCTTTATAAGCCAAACGTGCCAGAATCAGTTAAGTTATACAATACAGAAAAACAAGATCATCACTTAGAAGAAGTATTGGATTTCGAAATATTGAGCCAAGCACACCCAGCGGTATACCGAAAAGAAAGAATGAGTCTTGATTTTCCAATAACCAATATCAACCGAACCACAGGAGCTATTTTAAGTAATGAAATCTCTAAGATACATGGTGAAAATGGTCTTCCGGAAGATACACTTACCCTAAACTTTGAAGGGTCTGCCGGACAAAGTTTTGGAGCTTTCGCCACCAAAGGACTTACTTTAAAAGTTCACGGAAACACCAACGATTACTTCGGAAAAGGATTATCTGGAGCAAAATTGATAGTAAAAGTACCAGAAGAAGCCACTTTTAAGCCGGAGGAAAATGTGATTATCGGTAACGTAGCCATGTATGGAGCTGTTACTGGAGAAGCTTATATTAATGGAATTGCTGGAGAGCGTTTCTTAGTAAGAAACTCAGGTGCCAAAGCCGTAGTAGAAGGTATCGGTGACCACGGTTGCGAATATATGACCGGTGGTGTTGCTGTTGTACTCGGAAAAATAGGCAGAAACTTTGCTGCCGGGATGAGCGGCGGTATTGCATATATCTACAATCCAGATGGCAAATTAGACAGTAACAATTTTAACATGGAAATGGTAGAATTGGAAGAACCTTCAGAAAACGACCAAATACAATTACAACAATTGATTAGCAACCACATTAAATACACCGATAGTCCGCTTGCAAAACGTATTATGACTGATTGGGAGAACAATCGCAACAAATTTGTAAAAGTGATGCCTACTGAATTCAAAAAAGCATTGGAATTCTTGGCAAAGCAGGAAAAAGAAGTTGAACAATTAACAACAGCATAATCATGGGAAAACTAAGAGGATTTTTAGAATATGAAAGACGCGATGAAGACACAATTGCTGTTGACGAACGTGTTAAAAATTATAATGAGTTCACCAAAGAACTCAGCACAGAAGAACTAAACGAACAAGGCGGTCGCTGTATGGACTGCGGAATTCCATTTTGTCATAGTGGATGCCCGCTAGGGAATTTAATTCCAGATTTCAACGATGCCGTTTATAAAAACGATTGGAGCAAAGCACTACGTCTCTTACATGCCACCAATAATTTCCCAGAATTTACGGGGAGATTATGTCCGGCGCCATGTGAATCTGCGTGTGTTTTAGGCATTATCCAACCGCCAGTTTCCATTGAGCTTATTGAAAAATATATCGTGGAACGCGGTTTTAAAGAAGGCTGGATTAAAGCGAATCCTCCTAAAAAACGTACAGGAAAAACGGTAGCCGTAGTGGGTTCTGGACCTTCTGGTTTGGCAGCTGCTCAACAATTAAACCGCGCAGGACATTCAGTAACTGTTTTTGAAAGAGACAACAAAGTAGGCGGATTGTTACGCTACGGAATTCCAGATTTTAAACTCGAGAAAAAAATAATCGACCGTAGAGTTGACATCCTGAAGGAAGAAGGAATCGAGTTTAAAACCAATATTCACGTTGGAAAAAACTACGAAGCAGAGAAATTGAACGAATTTGATGCTGTGGTACTTTGCGGAGGCGCTACCCAACGAAGAAAACTACCTATCCCTGGAGCAGATGCAAAAGGCGTTGTTCAGGCAATGGAGTTTTTGAAGCGTAATAACGAAGTTGTAGATGGGCTAGCAGAAACAACTGAAGCCTTACACGCTAAAGGCAAAAACGTTATTGTAATTGGTGGTGGTGACACAGGTTCTGATTGTGTTGGAACCTCCAACCGTCATGGCGCAAAATCAGTTACGAACTTTGAGATTATGCCAATGCCTCCAGAATCGCGTTCAGAAGAAAATCCATGGCCATTTTGGCCCTTCACGCTTAAAACAAGTTCTTCTCATGAGGAAGGTGTGGAGCGTAATTGGAGCATCTTAACCAAAGAATTTATAAAAGATGGTGACGGGAACCTAAAAGCCATTAAAACGGTGGAAGTAAAATGGGTAAAAATCCCAGGAGAACGTCCACAATTACAAGAAATTGAGGGGTCTGAAAAAGAATGGCCTTGCGAACTGGCTTTGCTTGCCTTAGGTTTTACAGGTCCAGAAGCTACCTTAAGTGAACAACTTGGTCTCCATACCGATGAGCGGTCTAATATTAAAGGAAATAATTACCAAACTAATATCCCGCACATTTTTACTGCTGGAGATATGCGCAGAGGGCAATCATTAATTGTATGGGCTATTTCAGAAGGTAGAGAGGCAGCACATCATGTAGATAAATTTTTGATGGGTTCTTCTTCCCTTCCTGTAAAAGAGAGAGGAGATTTACCATCAGCATAAAACAGAAAATTGTGTTATAAAAAGGAAGTTTCAGATTGATAAACCTATTTTTTATAATTCAAATATGCATTAATACCAACCTAGCAAACCTCACTTAGTGAGTAAACATTTATTTAATTTTCCTAAGCCGACTTCGATGGAAGTCGGCTTTTTTTATGATTGACTATATTCGTTATCTTTCTATTTTGTATTTTTCCAAAAATTTTTTTCAATGGAAGGTACTCCCGTTTTCACCAACGATACCATAGTATTTGGTATCATCATGTTATGTTTAGGTTTTGTTTTTTTCACTTCAGCTATAAAGACAGGCTTTTGGAGTAAGTTTTACAAATTCGTACCCGCAGTTTTAATGTGCTACCTACTCCCTTCACTCTTTAATTCTTTCGGTATTATTTCTGATGAGACATCCAATTTATATTACGTTGCAAGCCGATACCTGCTGCCAGCTTCCTTGGTATTAATGACGTTAAGTATCGACTTAAAAGCGGTGTTCAATTTAGGTCCAAAAGCTTTAATAATGTTTTTTACGGGAACGCTGGGAATTGTTATTGGAGGACCTTTAGCTATTCTTTTGGTTTCTTCTATTTCTCCTGATACCGTGGGCGGTGTTGGACCTGATGCTGTTTGGCGCGGACTCGCTACCCTCGCAGGAAGTTGGATTGGAGGCGGAGCCAATCAAGCCGCTATGCTTGAGATTTTTAAATATAACCCAGAGAAATATGGCGGAATGGTGCTCGTAGACATTGTAGTTGCCAACCTATGGATGGCTGTCGTGCTCCTTGGCGTTGGTAAAACCAATAAAATTGATAAATGGCTAAAAGCTGACAATAGCGCTATTGATACCCTAAAAAATAAAATGATGGCTTTTGCTGAAAAAGTGTCTCGCCAACCCACACTCACCGATTATATGATGATTCTGTCCATAGCTTTTGTGGCTGTAGGCATTGCTCATTTTGGCGCTGATGCTATTTCTGAATTCTTAAAAGAAAACGTTGCTTCCATTAACGATAAAAAAAGTGCTTTGTCCTCTTTTGGCTCCCAGTTCTTTTGGATGATTACCATAGCAACTGCCATTGGAATTGTTCTTTCGTTTACCAAATTTAAAAACTATGAAGGTGCTGGCGCCAGCAAGTTCGGTTCTATTTGTATTTATATCCTGGTGGCTACGATTGGAATGAAAATGAACATCTTCAAAATATTTGAAAACCCTGGACTTATTGCCATCGGTTTAATTTGGATGACAATTCATGCACTTCTATTGGTTGTTGTTGCCAAAATAATTAAAGCCCCATATTTCTTTTTGGCCGTTGGAAGTCAAGCAAACGTAGGTGGCGCCGCCTCTGCTCCCGTTGTTGCTGCAGAATTTCACCCTTCTTTAGCAACTGTGGGCGTTCTTTTGGCTGTTTTTGGATATGCCGCTGGGACCTACGCCGCAATTTTTTGTGCTTATTTAATGGAATTGGCTTCAAAAGTGTAGCAATTTTTGTTAGAATTATGCATATTTGCCCTTCAGAAAAAAGAAACTATGTATCGATTACTCCTAGCAACAATTATAGCCTTTGCCTTCGCTTCCTGCGGAAATGAAAATGATAATATGACCGTAAACGGAACTATTGAAGGTTTGCGTAAAGGAACAGTATATTTTCAAAAAGTAGCCGATAGCACTTTGGTTACAATCGATTCGGTAGTAATAAACGGAAATCCTACCTTTAATTTTTCCACCAATGTGGAAAGCCCAGAAGTTTTCTCGCTGTACTTGGACAAAAATGATGGCAACAACCTAAACGACCGATTGGATTTTTTCGGAGAACCTGGTGCTATTACAATTACCACTTCTAGGGATTACTTTGCTCCGGAAGCAAAAGTAGAAGGCTCCAAAAGCCATGAGGATTGGATGTCTTATAAAAAAATTATTAGTAAGTTTTCTGAAAAGAATTTAGAACTCATAAAAGAAACGCTGGAAGCACAAAAAGAAGGTAAGTTAGCATTGGCCGATTCACTTCAGAAAGTTTCCAACAGCAATTTGAAAAGAAGCTATCTGTACACACTAAACTTTATATTTAATCATAGTGATTCTTACACAGCTCCATACATAACCCTTACCGACGCGTACAACACCAATGTAAAATACTTGGACTCCATTAATAATTCTTTAAGCGATGAGGTTGCTGAGTCTAAATATGGGAAAATGCTTCAAGAATATATTGAAGAGCTAAAATCTAGAGATTTAGCCACCGATTCTTTACAATAAAGCGCTTTAAATTTCACTTTTTCCGTTTAACCATAAATACTGAGGGTACCGGTCTCTGTGCATTTCCTTTGTTTGAAGGACAATTAATCAATGTATCGGCAGCAACCATGGCAGACGACCCTCCGCCGTCTAAATTCAAAGCCCTTACGCAACCCAAATCCACCATAATTTTAGCGAGACCAGGCAGAGAAATACCATTACTAAAACCCGGCTGCCTTCCGTCCACAACGAGTAATATGACCTTATCATCTTTGGTATACCCAATGGCTGTTCGAGGTTCTTTAGCTTCAAGTAAACTTGCATGGATATGTTCTTCTTCAGCATACACTTTTGGCTGAGCGTTTACCGCTAACACAGGGCCAGCGCCAATTGCCGAAGTAACTTTCCAGACTTCAGCCTCAGTTTCTTCAATTTTAATAGGCTCTTTGTTGAGATTTTCGCGCGGTTCCGGATAAGAATACGTAAGACTATCTCCTTTAAAATTATACGTCCACTTTATGGCAGGCTTCCCTGTATTATCAACACCAAAAGCTCCTCTCGTGGGATATTTACCTCCATGAACAACAAAAGCACCTGGGGTTTGTAATCTGCCATCTTTAATTATTAAACTGACAGATTGCGTGTCCGAAAAATAACCTCCATTTACTGTAACATAATCAAGCGTCTTTTCATCATTCGCAAATTCTAAAGGTGTTTTGTAAGCATTTCCATGACCAACAAACTCAGTACAAAGCTCTATATTTGAATCTTTACTATCTACTTCGGCATAAACTGCATGTAATGCCTCACCATCCGATAAGGTAGAAAAGGTTTCAAAAATCTTAATCGAGCTTGGAAGAAAATCCCGAAAGTCTGTTCTGATTTCCCAGTTTAATTCATTTTGTGATTGGGCGAAAAATACATTCAGTAGAAAACAAAAAACCGTTAGCAAATACCAATTATTTTTATCCATAGAAAAGTAAGCTTGAAAATATAAAACTACGATAAAAACTTCGGAAACATCTCCACGGCCTTTGTAGATTGAAAATTGTAAAGTCCAACAATTACCTCAGCCAACCCCGTTTAGCTGCCCTATTTGAGAAAGCAACCAAAAATGCGGCTATCAAGATAACCAGCGCTGGCATGACGTATGCTATAGGTCCGAATGCATCGGGTGTTTTTAATACAAACAAACTAAAACCCATTTGGATTAAAATAGCTAGCAAAGAAATAACAAAAACAGCTTTTGCCCATTTTTTCTTTATAAGCAAACCTATACAACCCAAAACACCAGTAAAAACAGCAATTCCATAAACAGCCTTGGACCAACTGGGGTTGTTCTCATAAATTTCACGCTGGGCGTCAGGAAGGCTATTTAATGCATCTTGAGTGATTGTAACATCTGCAATAAAGGCTCCAACACCGATAAGGTTCCAAATTAAAGCCAACACAGCGATCAGCCAAAACCACCATGGTATTTTAATTGTTTTTGAACTTTCCATATGTTTATTTTAATTGGTTATTCCTGATTTTGCAATCATCAATAAATCCACTTCTTTTTAATACTGAAATGGGAAAAGAAAAGATAAAAGATTGATGTAACAACTATAAAAACCGGGATCATAACGGCTTCTGGACTGTATTTATCCAAACTAGTTATTTTAATGAGGTTATAGATCATTTGAATGATAATTGCCACTACTGAAAGTCCGAATAGCAATCTAGCCCAACGCTGCTTTAAAAGAAGCGCTATGCTTCCAAAAACACCAGATAAAGTAGCCACAGCATAAACAATTTGCACCCAGACGGGATAATCACGAAATAATTGCTGCTCGATTGCAGGATATGCCAATAACGACCCTTCTGAAGCACTCATTAAACCTATAAAAGAACCTAGTCCAGTTAAATTCCATATTAATGCAAAAATAGCGATTGCCCAAAACCAAATAGGAGCTTCACTCGCATTCTCTTCGGTCATAAAACGTTATTTTTAAACAGTTTATATCCTCTAAGATACATTTTTTTATTCATAAAGAGAAAAGCTTGAAATATCCCAAAACAAAAAGACCCGATAGTTTTTAAAAACTATCGGGTCTATATTTTGTTTGGTAATAATTATGTTTTAATCTGCCAAAACAATCACTCTATTATTGTTCATTTCTACAGTTCCACTGGTAATTGGCAGCAAAGTAGCTCCGTTTCCCCCTTTGGAGAATTTAGCAGCATACACCTTATCAATTTTAATATCCCCGTAGATTTTCACATTCCCTTTACCCAAAAGCGAAACTATGGGTGCGTGATTGTCTAACATTTGAAACTCACCATCCACTCCAGGCACTGCTACCGAAGTAACTTCTCCTTTAAACAAAGTGGCTTCTGGTGTTATTATTTCTAATATCATAACTTGTTATGTATATTATCCTGAACTTGTTTCAGGATCTTTTATTTTTATTCAAAGTCCCACTATAACCTTACAATTCAATCGATTTGAAATCTGGATTCTTCTCACGAATTAAATTCCACTTCCAATCTTTATGCCAATTTTTAAGTTGTTTTTCTCGCCTTCTAGCAACATTACTTTCAGAAAAAACTTCAAAATAAACAAGGTCTGTAACATTATATTTTTTCGTAAAAAAAGCCCCTTTGCCATTTCTGTGCAATTCAACCCTTTTTTTGATATCCTTTGTATAACCTACGTACAATACTGTTCTGTTTAAATTAGATAAAATATAAACAAAATATCGCACAAGCAAAAAACTTACAAAAGGATGCTGAAACAAGTTCAGCATTAGCTAAGGCTACGCCTCAGCCAACATTTTTTCTCCTGCTTCGATAGCTTCTTCGATGGTTCCTTTAAGGTTGAAAGCTGCCTCTGGAAGATGATCTAACTCACCGTCCATAATCATATTAAATCCTTTGATAGTATCTTTAATGTCAACCAATACACCAGGAATACCTGTAAACTGCTCAGCAACGTGGAAAGGTTGCGACAAGAAACGCTGTACACGTCTTGCTCTTGAAACGGCCAACTTATCTTCTTCAGAAAGTTCTTCCATACCAAGAATCGCAATAATATCCTGTAATTCTTTATAACGCTGTAAAAGCTCTTTAACTCGTTGCGCACATCCGTAATGCTCTTTTCCTAAAACATCTGGAGTAAGGATACGAGAAGTAGAATCCAATGGATCTACCGCTGGATAAATACCAAGCTCTGCAATTTTTCTAGAAAGTACCGTTGTTGCATCTAAGTGAGCAAACGTTGTTGCTGGCGCTGGATCCGTTAAGTCATCCGCAGGTACGTAAACCGCCTGTACAGAAGTAATAGAACCTCTTTTAGTGGAAGTAATACGCTCTTGCATCGCTCCCATTTCTGTAGCCAAAGTAGGTTGGTAACCTACCGCAGATGGCATACGACCTAGAAGTGCAGACACCTCCGAACCAGCCTGTGTAAAACGGAAGATGTTATCTACGAAGAAAAGAACGTCTTTTCCTTGTCCTTCACCTGCTCCATCACGGAAATATTCAGCAATTGTCAATCCAGATAATGCCACACGAGCACGTGCTCCTGGAGGCTCATTCATCTGTCCGAATACGAATGTAGCTTTCGATTCTTTCATAGCAGTTTTATCTACTTTAGAAAGATCCCAACCACCTTCTTCCATAGAGTGCATAAATTCGTCTCCGTATTTAATAATACCAGACTCAAGCATCTCTCTCAAAAGGTCATTTCCTTCACGCGTTCTTTCACCAACACCGGCAAATACAGATAAACCACCGTGACCTTTAGCAATATTGTTAATCAACTCTTGGATAAGTACTGTTTTACCTACACCAGCACCTCCAAAAAGACCAATTTTACCACCTTTTGCATAAGGCTCAATCAAGTCGATTACTTTAATACCAGTATAAAGTACTTCCGTAGAAGTTGTTAAATCTTCAAATTTTGGTGCTTCGCGGTGAATTGGCAAACCGTCTTTACCAGCTTTTGGCAAGTTACCAATACCGTCGATAGCATCTCCAATAACATTAAACAAACGTCCGTAAACATCGTCACCTATTGGCATTTGAATAGGATTTCCAGTAGCGATAACTTCTGTACCTCTACTTAAACCATCCGTAGAATCCATAGATATTGTTCTTACGGTATCTTCCCCAATGTGGGATTGTACCTCAAGAACTAATTTAGAACCATCTTTTCTATCAATTTCCAATGAGTCGTATATATTTGGCAATTCAGACTCTGAACCAAATTTCACGTCTACAACTGGACCAATAATTTGTGCAACTTTACCTGTAATTTTAGACATTACTTAAGTGTTTAATGTTAAGCTTATTATTTGCTGAAAAAAGTTCTTCGAATAGATGCTTTTTTCGCGCTGCAAAGATATATTTTTAATTGAAAAAATTAATCAATTTATACTTTTTTTTTCAACCTCTTATCCTACTGTTACTTTGCAAGTTACAACTAGCACCATATTTCTAATTTACCGATGGATTTATAACAACATTGCAATTTTCGTTTCCTCACTTTATTCAATCAACGCAAAACAGAAAAAAGCTTCAGAATCTTACAAAACCATTAAATTACACCCCCTGATATCCGAATGATCAAACCTTCCAATTACTTCAAAAACATTTCCTTTTACACGGCCTAAATCTTGGGTAGCGATAAATGAACATGAATTTACATTGGCCAAGTCAATTACATTGAGACCACCTGTTTTTCCTTCGGATTGAAGAGTGAGTGCATCTTCAGGGTCTCTAATTAGTATTTTCATCCATGGCGGACATTCAAAAACGCCATCTCCTTTTGAATAGGCCTGCGACAAAAGTTCTGTCATTCCGTATTCCGAATGAATCTTATCCACTCCAAATCCTTTTGAAAGTACTTGATGCAGTTCAGCACGAATCATTTCCTTACGGCGGCCTTTCATTCCGCCGGTTTCCATAATCGTGGTATTCCTTAAATCAAAATTGTAACGTTCTACCAAGTCCAATAATGCAAAGGAAACACCGATGAGCAGCACTTTTTTCCCATCAGCATCCAAGAATTTTAAACGTTGCGCAAGTTCATCTAGATTATGAAGATAAAATCCGCTTTTTTCAGCACCTGAATTTTCTATCAAATCGTTTACCATATAAATTAAAGAGGAACCTTTGCGCTCTAAATAAGCCGGCAACAATGCCAAAACCACGTAATCATTCACATTTCCATAGAACAGGGAAAAAGCTTTCCTAAAACTATCTTCGTAAACTTTCAAGTCGGTCACAAAGTGCTTACTGGTTGCACTTCCTGTTGTACCGCTGCTTGTAAAAATAATCTCTTCTTGTTTCCGGGCTCTTAATACGGTATGCGATTTAAAAAATTCAATAGGCAAAAACGGAATGGTTTCAATGGAGTTCACTTCGGAAGGATTCCTACCCAATAAGTCACAAAACTGCTTATAAACGGGATTGTTTTTATACTGAAATTCAAAAACCGAAAGTGTCACTTCTTTGAAGTCGGCTTCTGATTTTATATTGAAAATTTGACTTGTATCCATACCAATTTGTGAGGCACAAAGATAAGTAGAGTTTAAACCGAATAAAATTTTATCATCAATACAAATTACAAAAAACCCTGACGCTTTTGGTCAGGGTTTCCTCTTTATATGCTTTTATTTCCTAAGAAACATCATTTACTCGAATTCAGAGTTACGTAGATAGCAATTAGCTTTTTCGATCTGTAGAACATTCTTTCATTTCTTTTGCTCGCCCAAAAGAAACGAAACAAAGAAAAAGGCGCCTTATCCAAGGAATTTTTTCGGCTATAAAGCCGAAAAACCGTAATCAAAACTCCGCGTCGCTTAGTACCTTCGCTCCTGTTTTCGGAGCTTTTGACTACTATTCTGAGGATAAGGGGTTTTCATAATCGCTTTACACCAACGCAATCCTCAACTATAGTTTTATTATTTGATCATATCAAAACCAGTGTACGGCACCAAGACTTCCGGAATTTTGATTCCATCTGGTGTTTGGTAATTTTCAAGAATTCCGGCCAATACTCTTGGCAGTGCCAAAGCACTTCCATTTAGAGTGTGCGCCAAAACGCTTTTGCCGTTTTCATCTTTAAAGCGTAATTTCAATCGGTTGGTCTGATACGCTTCAAAATTAGAAACAGAACTGATTTCCAGCCATCTTTCCTGAGCTGTTGAATACACTTCAAAATCGTAGGTAAGGGAAGATGTAAATCCTATATCCCCCCCACAAAGTCTAAGCACTCGGTATGGAAGTTTGAGTTCCCTTAAAATTTCCTTCACGTGCTCTACCATTTCATCCAAAGCTTTATAGGAATTTTCAGGATGCTCTACACGTACAATCTCTACTTTATCAAACTGATGCAATCTATTTAGTCCGCGCACATGCGCTCCGTAACTTCCTGCCTCTCTTCTGAAACAAGGCGTATACCCCGTAATTTTAATAGGCAAATCGCTTTCAGAAACAATTTCACCCCTAAACATATTGGTTAATGGAACCTCGGCAGTTGGGATAAGATACAAATCATCTGCTTGTACATGATACATTTGCCCTTCTTTGTCCGGTAATTGACCCGTTCCAAAACCAGAAGCTTCGTTCACCAAATGCGGCACTTGATGTTCCACATAACCAGCTTCGGTATTTTTATCTAAAAAGTATGCGATTAAAGCCCGTTGCAACCGTGCACCTTTTCCTTTGTAAACTGGAAAACCTGCACCGGTAACTTTCGCTCCCAAATCGAAATCAATAATATCGTATTTTTTAGCCAATTCCCAATGCGGTAGCGCAGCCCCATCTAAAACAGGAACTTCACCTTCTTTAAAAACTTCTTCGTTATCATCTTCAGAATTACCAGCTGGAACTGAATTATGCGGAATATTCGGAATTGTATACAGCAAATTTGTTAGAGCATCTGCTTTGCTATTTAACTCTTCCGTTAAGGTTTTTGAAGTTTCTTTGAGCTCCCCAGTTTTCGCTTTTAACTCGTTCGCTTTTTCTATATCTCCGCTTTTAAAATACCCCCCTATCTCCTTGGAAAGCTTATTAGATTCCGCCAAGGTGTTATCCAATTTTGTTTGCAATGCGCGGCGCTCTTCATCTAAAGAAAGTACAGCATCGATAACGGAAGCATCTACATTCCTCACCTTTAAGCGTTCCACCACTTCCTCCTTGTTGTCTCTAATAAACGGTACTTGAAGCATGATTTTTAAATAATTTATTTTATACTGAATCTATTTCCTTTTACACAAAAATTGTTTTCTACCATCTTTGTGTAAAGGCACAAATTTAAACCTTTGCAAATGATTAGGAAATGTATTTTAAAGGTTTTTTGAAGACGCAGTGAGGTTTTGTAAAAAAGAAAATTAAATTGGCTATTCCTCCCAGTCCTTTGATTCTTTCAACTCAGACAGATATATCCATTCTTCATGCGAAAAATAATGCCACGGCTCGCTTGCCAAATCCACATCGGGCTTTACAAACGGTTTAAGTTTTCCACCATTTACACTTACTTTGCTGGAAACGGCATACACATGAACATCCTCCCCTTTCGCTTGATATTCTTTTTTTAAGCGTTGGGCAAACTGCCAAATAACATCAGGTTTGGAGGTTATTATTCGTTGTTGCTTAGGCGATAAATACTCTTTCAGATTAACATATTTCTCATTCCCCGTTTTTTTATTTACCACTTTAAAAGTTATATAACCACTTTTACTACGCAACATCATTCGCCAACTTAACCGATGTCCTTCTTCTGTCCAAAGCACATCATCTTTTATAAACCAATGGCGCACGGGAAGCGCAATTTGTATTGCAAACCAAATACCCGCAAAAACAAGGAGTGCATTTTTATAGGGAGGTATTTCCAGTTCGTTTTTGGTATAAATCGGTTTCTTTTTCAGAAAAATATTCCGGATGGTTTCCGCTTCAAAGAAAAACAGTGAAAATCCCAGCGACAAGTATGGGAAAATTCCTATTTGAAAAACAATGGAATTGAAAAGATGAAAAAATATAGAAGCAAAAAAGGCCCATTTTCTGGTTTTCTTTATAAGCAATAAAGGGACGATAAGAAAGTCGAACAAAATTCCAATATAGGCTATGAAATAATGTACCCATCGCTCCTGCAATAAATCACCAATAATATAATAATGTGCCCGAGGTTTCATTAATAACTCCACTACCGAAATATCGAACCAATCGCCATACAATTTGGCAACTGCAGCGTACGTATACACTATCCAAACCTGAAGAATGATAATCCATTTACACCAACGGGGCATGGAAATTCTTTGAAACGAAGGATTGTTACGGGCATCTAAGGAAAAATATCTGCTGGCAGGCACCATTATCATTAACAAACAAAGGAGCAACAATAAATAATAATGATTGTTGTAAGAATTTTTCTGCATGAAATACACCCCTGCCCACATCAACGTAAAGGCACTCATGCTGTAACGATATTTATAGCCCAGCATCACCAAAAACCCAAAAACGCCCATTAGGGCGAAGTAGAAATACATGCCATTACCCGGCAATGGCTGCAAAAAATCGAGTCCGATAAAATTAAATGTGAAATTTGGCTCAATCAGGGTTCTTTTAACCCAACCCGTAAAAATGGCTCCAACGGATTCTAAAAAAATAAGCAAACCGAATACGACCCTAAAAACAACTAGGGAAACATTATCGATACGCGTGAAGAGAAATTTATTTAGCATAGTATTTTTCTACGAAAGCCAAACTCGCCTCTTTATCTTTTAAGAGTTGCTTTTTTAATTCATCAATAGAATCAAACTTTTGTTCGTTTCTAAGACGCTGTAAAAGGTCTACCCGAACTTCTTTATCGTACAAATCTTCATTGAAATCAAAAAAGTGAACCTCAATAGTTTTCTTTTCACCATTAACGGTTGGATTGTACCCAATGTTCATCATCCCAAAAACTTCAATCCCATTAAGATTGCTTTTAACAATATAAACTCCTTTTTTAGGAATAAGTTTATATTTTTCTTTAATGTGAATATTGGCGGTTGGAAAATCTATCTGCTTGCCCAACCCTTTTCCTTTGGTAATCGTACCCGTTAACATATACGGATAACCTAAAAAAGTATTTGCCGTAGACACATCTCCTTCTTCCAACGCTTTCCTGATTTTGGTTGAACTCACCGAAACCTCATCCACTTCTTCCACGGAAATTTGCTCTACCTCAAAATCGTATTTTTCACCAAACTTAATAAGGTCGTCTATAGTTGCCGTTCTATTTCTGCCAAAACGATGGTCGTAACCAATAATTACTTTTTTGGCGCTAATGCTATCCACGAGCACGTCTTTTACATATTCTTCCGCCGTAAGCCTTGAAAATTCTTTCGTAAAAGGATGGATAATCAAGACATCAAGTCCCGTTTCTTTTAAAATGGAAATCTTCTCCTCCAAGGTATTCAACAACTTCAAATCCGACGCCTGCTGCAACACCATTCGAGGGTGCGGAAAGAAAGTTAAAATAGTCGATTTTAAGTCGTTGGCCTTTGCATTCGCCACCAGTTTATCTATAATTTTTCGATGCCCTACATGCACCCCATCATACGTACCTACTGTTACTACGGAATAGTAACTATTATCTTTATCAAAAAGATTTCGCTTTATAATCACTTAAAAGCATTTAAATTAAACATCATCCACCACAAAATAACAAATTTAAAAGAGAATATTTAACTAATTTAAAGTAGGTATCTCGTATTTTTTACATAATCCACCGCAAATTTCATTATTTTTATTGCCATACTTTGCTACAAATGAATAATACCGCCAAGCTTTTTAGCATTTTTTGTGTTTTATTATATTCACTATCAACGTATTCCCAAAAAGAATCTGTTTGGCAGCCAGCGCAGGGCTCTCAAAAAATAAGTACCTTAAAAAAAGTACAACAAACCCCAAGTTTCCACTTAAATTTTTCTGAATTAAAGGCAGCACTAAAAGCTGTTTCTGATAAAAAAAATGGCTTTGCCAACAAGAATAACACTGTAAATTTACGTTTCCCGACCGGCAAGGGAACCTATGAAACTTTTAAGATTACTGAAAAAGCGGTACTTTCTAAAGAGCTTTCGCAAAAATATCCTTCAATTAAATCTTATCAGGGAGTTTCAGAAGATAATCCGTTAAAAAGGATTTACTTTTCAATAGACTCGAATAATTTCCATGGCCTGATTAGAAACAACGGACATGTAACTTTGATAAATCCTTTCGCTACTGAAAAGGACATGTATTACCTCGCTGATAAATCGGACTTTCATACCGCTGATTTTCACTGTAAGGTAATGGAAGAAAAAAATGCTGTAACAGCTAAAACAATGGGCATCTACAGCGCCAAACCGGTCGATGACGGCCAGTTAAGAACATACAGAATGGCATTGGCCTGCACAGGAGAGTATGCAGAATTCCACATTGAAGCTGCAAATGTTACCAATGGCACTACAGCCCAAAAAAAGGAAGCTGTTTTGGCCGCAATGAACACCACAATTACACGAGTTAACAGTGTTTACGAAAACGATTTGGCAATTAGACTGGAACTTATTGCAAACAACGACGACCTTATTTTTCTAGACCCCGACACAGACGGATTTACTAACGGGAGGGCTGTTGAACTAATTGAAGAAAACCAAAACATTATCGATAATATCGTTGGAAGCAGCAACTATGATATTGGTCACATATTTGCCACTAGCGGTTCTGGCGGAGACGGTATTGCTGTTTTATCATCCGTTTGTGTTGCCGACAGAAAAGCAAAAGGTGCCACCGCCTTTGTAAGCCCCGTGGGAGATGCCTACGATATTGATTTCGTAGCCCATGAAATTGGACATCAATTTGGCGCTACACATACTTTTAATAATTCTTGTAATAGCAATAGGACCCTTGCTACCGCCGTAGAACCTGGTAGCGGATCTACAATAATGGCTTATGCAGGAATTTGCCCAAGTAACGTACAGGGCAGCAGTGACGCATATTTTCATGCGATTAGCATTTCCCAAATTTGGGATAATATCACACAAGGCGCTAGCACCTGTGGCTCTCTTGAAAACATTCCTAATTCTGCTCCCGTAATTTCGACTTTAACCAATTATTCCATCCCAGCAGGTACTGCTTTTGTGCTGGACGCTGAAGTTACCGACAGCAATGGAGACGTTTTAACATACAGCTGGGAACAACAGAACAACGAAGTATCAGTGCAACCACCTGTTCCAGATGCTACAGGCGGACCTGCTTTTCGGTCATTTTTACCCACCTTATCATCAAAAAGGTACTTTCCGCAGGAGAGTGAAATTTTAAACAACAACCTTACTCCGCTTTGGGAAGTGATTCCGAATGTAGCAAGAACACTAAATTTCTCCTTATTGGTTCGTGACAACAACCCGAATGGCGGACAAATAGCAAGAGGCGACCTTAGGGTAGCTACCATCAATACTGGGGAAGCATTTTCAATAACCTCTCAAAATTCGCCAGAAACTTTACAAGGCGGCTCTGTTTACACGGTTAACTGGAATGTTGCTGGCACAAATAAAGTCCCTATCAACACGAGCTTTGTGGACATTTATCTGATCGTTGAAAATAATTTTGAGGCTCCTATTCTTCTTTCTGATAACACAAAAAATGATGGCACCAAACAAGTCGTGATTCCAGGAGATATTACCACCACCAATGCCAGAATAATGGTGAAAGCAGCTAACAACATATTTTTTGCCATTAATGAAGCCGTTCTAGGCATTCAACCTTCTAATTTCGCTCTTCTATTCAATACGATTGAATACAACGTCTGCCAACCTAATAATATTGAAATTCCATTTACTTATCACGCATACAACTCTTTCAATGAAACCGTTTCTTTTACTACGGAAGACGCTCCTAGCGGATTGAACATAAATTTTAGTCAACCGAATGCAACAAGCAACAATACTTCAATCAACACAAGTGTGAGTGGCATTGAAAATTTAATCCCAGGAAACAATAGTTTCAAAATAGTCGCTACGGCTTCAGGAGGCGAAAGAAAAGAATATCCCATAGAACTTAAAGTGTTCTCCAACAGTTTTGCCAACGTAAACCTTACTTCCCCAGCGAATAACGAAACCGAAGTTTCCCTATCTCCTATACTAAGTTGGGAAGATTATGACAATGCAAACCAATATGAAATACAAATAGCGCAAACACCGAGCTTTAGCAATATTTTATTTTCAGAAATTTTAAATATTTCAGAATATCAAGCACCACAACTTGAAGAAACCCAAACCTATTATTGGCGTGTAAAGCCAATAAACACTTGCGGCGAAGGAAGTTTTAGTCCTGCATTTACTTTTTCAACGGTAAATATTTCGTGTAATTCTTTTGAAAACAACAACCGCGTCCCTATTCCAAGCGTAGGCGCAAATACTATCACCTCTTCAATTGATATTTTTGAAAATGGCTTTTTAAATACCATGGAGGTTTCTGTAAACATCTCGCATACATGGTTGGAAGATTTGAGCATCAGCTTAATTTCACCATCTGGGACAGTTATCCCGCTCATTGTAAATCAATGTTCCGAGCAAAACGACATGGATGTTATCTTTAGTGATGATGGTACTTTGCCTATTTGTACAAACGGCACTCCGGCTCTTTCGGGAATTGTGAAACCAGAAGAAACTTTAGCTACGTTGAACGGCGAACCTATTAAGGGAAAGTGGGTTTTAAAAGTGGATGATGCAAACGATGAGGATGGCGGATTTATAAACTCTTTCGGAATTGACTTTTGTGTGGATGGCGATTTCGTTCTGGATTCCGATCAAGACGGCGTGTTAGACCCCAATGACAATTGCCCAAACACCCCTAGCGGAACAAAAGTGGATGTTAATGGGTGCGAGCTTTTTAGCCTATCCCCAACCAACTTCAACATTGTGGTTACCGACGAATCGTGCATCGGCAATAACGACGGAAGCATTACAGTGGCCGCCGAAGAAAGCTTTAGCTATACTGCTATCTTAACTGGAACCAACAATGCTAGCAACAGTTTTTCTACCTCTACCACTTTTGAAGGGCTCGAAGCAGGCACTTACAATCTTTGCTTTACACTGGAAGAAGAACCCAATTACCAAAGCTGTTATGAAATCACTGTAAGTGAGCCATTACCGCTAAATGTATTTACCAGCAAAAGTGACAACAATATGCTCACACTCAATTTGTCAGGAAGCAACCTTTACACTATTGAGCACAACGGAATTATTTCAAAAACAGATAAAGATGAATTTGAAATAACGCTTCAGAAAGGCATCAACACTTTAAAGGTTTCAGGAGAAAAAGACTGTCAAGGCATATTCCAAGAACTCATTATTTCCCATGGCGAGATTTCAGTAATTCCTAATCCGGTTATTAGCCAAACGACTATTTACAGTTCAGCATCCCAAAGTGAAACCAACCTCTCCTTGTATGACATTTCAGGACAATTGGTTTTTTCTGAAAAAAGAATGAGCAACTCAAACGGAGAAATAGAACTCAACTTAGATAAATTTCCAAGCGGATTGTATTTATTGAATGTTGAAAATAGCGAGACGACCAAAACCATTAAAATCATCAAAAAGTAACAAATGAAAAACACTGTATATCCATTTTTGATTTTTCTGATGATGACCATCGCGAGCTGTAGCAGTGATGACAATGATACGCCTGCTCGAAATCCTGCGCCCGCCATTCTTATATTTCCTTTAGAAAATTCTGAGTGTACCGAAGGCGTAGTTTCCCCAACAAATGAAAACGAGAGCACCATTACTTTTGAATGGAACCAGGCCAGCGACACCGATTCGTACCAACTTTTGGTAACCAACCTGAACACCAATAACACTCAAACTTTTGCAAGCAATACAAATAGTCTAGATGTTACGTTAACCAGAGGTGCACCTTATGAGTGGTTTGTAATTTCACTTGCCAACAATTCTCAAGAAACCGCCAACAGCGAAGAGTGGAAGTTTTACAATGCGGATGATGGAGTTGAATCGTACCCCCCATTTCCCGCAGATTTACTGGAGCCTTCTTCTGGAAATACGCTCTACAGCAGCGGAAGTATAACTTTTGAATGGAAAGGAAGCGATATTGAAGGAGATATTTCCAGCTATGAAATATCTATTGGAGAGAATAATCCACCTTCGAGCAACATCATCTCAGGGATAACAGAGGAAAGCTACACTCATTCTGCCCTTGGAGCAGGAATTTATTACTGGCAAGTAAAAACAATTGACGAAAATGGCAACAGTTCCTTATCCGAAATCTCCCAGTTCAGGGTTGAATAATATAACTTTTATTAGGTATTATTAAAGGTGTTCATGGTATTGCTTACTCCAGCGGTACCGAATGATTTTATAAGCTCTACGGACCTTTCCAATCGTTCTTTCATTTTACCGTTTTCCTCTTCATTCCATTCCCCTAGAACATAATCAACTTGTCGTCCTTTTTGAAAATCGGCACCAACACCAAAGCGAAATCTGTTGTAAACCGTTGTACCCAATTGCTGCTGAATATCTTTTAACCCGTTATGCCCGCCATCGCTACCTTTGGTCTTCAATCGGATGGTTCCGAAGGGTAAATTAATATCATCTGTAATCACCAAAAGGTTTTCCAAAGCAATCTTTTCTTTTGTCATCCAGTATTTCACTGCTTTTCCGCTAAGGTTCATATAAGTACTAGGCTTTAAAAAAATAAAAGTTCGTCCCTTGAACTTATAAGTAGCGGTAGCGCCCAATTTATTGGTCTCGAAAGTGAACGATTCTCTTTCAGCAAAGAAATCTAACACTTTAAAACCTATATTATGCCTCGTGTTTTCATACTCCGCACCAATATTTCCTATACCTACAATTAAAAATTTCTTCATCGGATTTTCAACTTCTTTTTTGGTAAAAAGATTTTTAAAAAATTGCATCATACTCTTTCATTCAGATTAAAATTCTGAGATTATAGCTACGACACAAAAGTAAAAAAGCACCTCGAATCTTGAGGTGCTTTTGAATATTTATTGAGAAGTGGTTTGAACTTTTTTCATTCGCTAAAAAATTACTCTTTTCCGCCTATTTTTTGTCTTTTTTTCGTTCCGTAGCGCTGCTATGCAACTCAAAAAAGCCTTCAAATAGTCATAAAATACCTAATTTTCACTTGAAAGCGAAAAGCTTAAATCACTTCTAAAGCTATTTGCTTATTCAGCAGCTGGCTTCTTTTCTTTTGCTGCAGCTTTTTCTTCTTTAGCAGCGTCTTGAGCAGCTTTCATAGCGGCACGTGATACTCTTACTTGACAAACAACGGTGTTGTCTGGGTGCATGATTTTGTAATCTTCAGTTCCTACTTGAGTAACATAAAGTTTGTTACCAATTTCTAATTTAGAAACGTCTGCATCAATGTAATCTGGTAAGTTAGCAGGAACTGCTTTTACTTTCAGTTTACGTTGGTTCATACGCAATACACCACCGGCGATTACACCTGGAGAGTTCCCTACTTTTCTTACAGGAATTTCCATTGTAACTTCTTTATCATCAAATAACTGATAGAAATCGATGTGTAAGATAGCATCAGTAACTGGGTGAAACTGAATATCCTGCAAGATTGCGTTGTATTTATCACCGTTATCCAATGAAATAACTACAGTGTGCGCATTTGGGGTGTACACCAAGTCTTTAAATGCTACTTCTTCTGCTGCAAAGTGCAATGGTTTATCCCCTCCGTATAATACGCAAGGTACCTGCCCAGCATTACGTAAGGCTTTTGTAGCTACTTTGCCCACGCTTTCTCTTTGAGATCCTTTAATTGTAATTGACTTCATTATATATAAAAATTAAATAATTTACATTAAAAATTTAGAGCTTATCGAGGTATTGTGGTGTACCCTGTGCATTACATCTGCAAATAAATCAGCGCAACTCAACACTCTTACTTTATCACTCTTTTGTTTCGGCGGAATAGAATCGGTAACAATTAATTCTGTAAGCCTAGACTTTTCAATTCTTTCGTATGCATTTCCAGAAAGCAATGCGTGTGTACAAATTGCACGAACACTCAGTGCTCCTCTTTCCATCATTAGGTCTGCGGCCTTGGTCAATGTTCCCGCTGTATCTACCATATCGTCTACCAACACTACATTTTTTCCAGTAACATCTCCAATGAGTTCCATATGGTCTATTACATTTGCCTTTTTTCGCTGTTTGTAACAAATCACAACGTCGGAACTTAAGAACTTTGAATATGCGTATGCTCTTTTAGAACCGCCCATATCCGGCGATGCCATAGTTAAATTGTCTAGATTCAATTCCTTTAGATACGGCAAGAAAATAGTAGAAGCAAATAAGTGATCTACCGGTTTCTCGAAGAACCCTTGAATTTGATCTGCGTGGAGATCCATCGTAATAATTCTAGTTGCCCCAGCCGACTCCAACAATTTGGCCACCAATTTCGCCCCTATGGGAACTCTTGGCTTGTCTTTTCTATCTTGTCTCGCCCATCCGAAATATGGCATTACTGCCGTAATATGCCTTGCAGACGCCCTTTTAGCAGCATCTAACATTAAAAGCATTTCCATTAAATTTTCAGAACTTGGGTTGGTAGAACCTATAATAAAAACCCTCATTCCACGAACGGATTCTTCAAAAGATGGCTGAAACTCTCCATCACTGTATCTAGTAAACGAGACCCTTCCCAGTTCTGTGCCGAATGCTTTAGCAATTTGTTCTCCTAAAATCTGACTTTGCGTACAGGCAAATATCTTTGGATCTGGCACCGAGTAAGGCATTGTAATATATTGTTTAATAGTTAATTATCTACCGTGTCGTAAAACGAGGTGCAAATTTAGAAATTTATTTTAACTCTAAAAGTATATTTCTTGCTAATTTTAATTTGCAGATTAAAAATATTGTTTAGTTTTGCAATCCAAAATAAAGCGAAATGCTTTTTTTGCTCGAGTGGCGGAATTGGTAGACGCGCTGGATTCAAAATCCAGTTCTTTCGGGAGTGTGGGTTCGATTCCCACCTCGAGTACTTTTAATATATCAATTGATATTAAAACCCTGTAAAACACCAGATTTTACAGGGTTTTTTAATTCCCTATATTCATTTAAATTCAATTGAAATCAACTAAAATGTGAATGATTCGGATGCACTTGGGGTGTCACTACAGGTGCGCCCGAATAGACGTTAAATTACTAAATATCAATATTTTGTGATTTTAATATATGATTGCTTTCTACTACTTTTGAAATAGAAAAAGGTGTAACCTATGCAAGACTTATTATCTATCCTATTTTATATCAGAAAGAGCAAAGCTAAAGATTTAGAGCTTGGAACCATTTATTTACGAATCACTTATGGTGGAGAGCGTGCCGAACTAAGCACCTTTTTAAAGGTAAATTTGGAGAAATGGAATGCCAAGGCCAATAAACTCATGGGCTCATCTCCTGCTGCCAAGGAGGCAAATAGAAACTTGGATATGATTAAAAAAAATGTATATCGGGCTTATCAAGAAATGATGGATAAGCAACAAGACATAACAGCCTTAAAACTTCGCAATCGATATTTAGGAAAAGATGACTCCAGAAAAGGTATTCTTGAAGTATTTGATGAACACAACTCAAAAATGGCAAAATTGGTAGGTAAAGATTATACCGCCAGAACCCTTCAGCGTTATAAAACAACCAAAAGTCATGTGTCCAATTTTAACAAAACTACCTATTCTTCCATAGATTATTTGGTAAAAGACATTGATGTCAAATATATCAACCATTTTATCTATTACTTAAAGACCACAGTTGATCTTTCCCATAACTCAGCTATGAAATATTTATCATACTTAAAAAAGATAATTCGCATCAGTCATGCAAACGGTTGGATAGAAAAAGATCCTTTTTATAATTTCAAGCTACGAACGCTTGAAATTGAAAAAGAGTTCTTAACTAGACAAGAGTTGAACAAACTTATTGATAAAGAATTATCAAATCAACGGCTAGAACAAGTTCGGGACGTATTCATTTTTTCTTGTTTTACTGGCCTCGCTTATGTTGATGTTACTAAACTGACTCATGACGATATTATATTAGGAATTGATGGAGAACAATGGATTAAGGTGAAGCGTACCAAAACTGGAACCGTCAGTAATATCCCTTTGCTTCCAGCAGCCAGAAATATCATTGCTAAATATTACAGTGAAAAACAAGAGGGATCACCTCTGCTTCCCATGTCAAGTAATCAAAAAACCAATAGTTATTTAAAAGAGATTGCAAATCTATGTGAAATCAACAGAAACCTCACCTTTCACATTGCTCGACATACCTTTGCTACAACGGTAACGCTTTCCAACGGAGTGCCTATTGAATCTGTCAGCAAAATGCTTGGACATAAATCTTTAAAAACTACTCAGCACTATGCTAAAATAGTTGACCGTAAGCTAAGTGATGATATTCAGAAATCGAAAAAGGTTTTTGGTGAAAAAGTAAATTTTAAAGACACAAAATCGTTGTAAGTTTTTTTGATGATACAATATTTAATTCAATTCTGCATTAATAAAATTATACATTAACCTGTGAAGTTTTTCATATAGTCTGACTTTTAATAGAGATCGGATTAGAATGAGGTGATGTCTTAGAAGGTAATTGGAAAAAAACAACAAAGAATCAGACCTTCTTTAAAATCCAAACGTTATAATTACCATATAGAATACCATAGAATTCTTGATGAATAGAAGGATAGAGCTAACAAACTTTTCGTTATTTTTTCAATGAAATCTCATCTACGATATCATATATCTTAGAGAAGATGAAATGCGGTGAAAAAATTGTTTTTTTACATGAATTTCCACCCTCATTCTGATAAAAAAATTGAAGTGAGAAGATGCCAAGCAAGGCATACTTTAAAATGTAATATTTTGTTCAAATAGTATTTACTGATGAGAGAATGGCATTACTCCTTAATATACAATAGTATCAGTCACCATAAATGGCAAGTCGTAATTCCCATATTCAAAAGTTGTTTTCCCCACTGTCTCCGTTCCTTTTTTATCTGAAAAGATGGTGCTGTACAAAATAACTTTTTTAAGATTGGAAAAACCCGTAAGCAAATCGAAATTTTCTTTTTTAAACGCTGTACCACTTAAGTTGATTTTCTGAAGGTTTCTACATACTTTCAAGGTATCGATGCCTTTACCGGTTATAGCTGTATTCCTTAAATCGAGTTCCGTTAAATTTGGAAGCTTTGCAAGCACCAACATACAGCTATCGTTTATCTTGGTATTGCTTAGGTTTAAGTAAACGATATGGTTGGGCACTTCCAGCACTGTGTTTAAATCCTCCAAAGTTAATCCAGGCGAATTGATTGCAGAAACCGATAAAAAAGTAGTGTTTTCACTTACATTTTCCACAAAAAAACCTGCTTGTTTTAATCGTTCTATTTTTTCTTTACTGGCATTTTTAGGGGCTTCTTTAGGTAAGTTGTCTTCTTCCTTAGGAAAAAAAGGAAGTAAAACATCTTTTGAAACCTTCATTTCGCCAACAGTTTTTTCAAAAGAAGCCCCATGTGCTATCCAAGCTTCCACTAAGGATATTTCTTCTTTGGTAAGCTGGGTTTTGTCTTTTGGCGGCATGTGTTTTTCGTCTTCCTTTGGTAAAATTAGGTATTGATAAAGTTTACTTTTTCCCAAATTCATGGGCTCTAAAACAGCTCCATTCTCCCCTCCTTTTACTATTGCCTCTTGAGTATGTAGGGCCAGTTCTCCCTTTTGGTCCCTTTCTCCATGGCAGCTGTAACATTTATTGGAGAATATAGGTTGAATAAGTGCTGGATATACCTGAGTTTCTTTCCAATTGCTATCATTCACCTTTATAGCCATCTCTTTCCCTTTTAAATCTTTTCCAAGTATTTTCTTTACACTTGCAGGCAATGGTTCTGTTAAATAATCCTCCCCATGCGTTAAATTACCTCCCAAATGTCCTGTAATAGACACAAAAAGAACCACTAGTATGCCGTAAATACCATTGGGAACTTTAGCAAGGGCTTTTACCTTATTACTTATTCCAGCGTAGATAACAAAGCATAAAAGTGCTGTCGCCACTGCCCACCATAAATGCCCCATTACTTTGGCGTACGTAAATCCTTCGGTACGGTACAGTAAATAGCCGGTAAGACAGGCGACGAGCGCAATAACACCTGCCGCAAGGTAAGCCAGTGCAATAATGTTATTGTACGCTGCTTTTTTACGGTCGATTACCTGCAGTAGTACTCCAAACAAAATAAAACCAATAGGGAGATGTACGATTAGGGGGTGGAGCCTTCCAATAAATTCAATCATAAGGTAGCAGACGGGTATTAAGTTTACGCCAAAATTTCTTTAATTATTTTTCCATGCACATCGGTAAGTCTAAAAGGTCTTCCTTGGAATTCATAGGTAAACTGTTCGTGGTTAAAGCCAAGCAAGTGTAAAATGGTAGCATGCACATCGTGAATAGATACTTTTCCGTCCAATACCGAGAAACCTATTTCGTCTGTTTCTCCATAGCTTGTTCCATTTTTTATACCGCCTCCGGCTACCCACATGGTAAAAGCATCCACGTGATGGTCACGACCGATAAAATAGGTTTCCTGTCCGCCACGGTTCTCCCGCATTGGGGTCCTTCCAAATTCACTGCCCCATACCACCAAAGTTTCATCCAATAAGCCTCGTTGTTTTAAATCCAATAGCAAGGCAGACATAGGCCTATCTATTTCTTTACATTTATTTTTAAACCCTAAATTTAAAGCGGTCTCTCTAGATGAACCATGGGAATCCCATCCCCAATCGAACAATTGTACAAAGCGCACTCCTTTTTCTACAAGCTTTCTCGCCAGGAGACAGTTGTTGGCAAACGATTCTTTACCGGGTTCTACACCGTACATTTCTTTAATGGAATCGGGTTCGTTGTTTATGTTCATTACTTCCGGTACAGCAATTTGCATTCTGTAAGCCATTTCATACTGGTTGATTCTCGCCAAAATATCGGGATCTTGATATTCAGCGAACTCTTTTTTGTTGACCCTGTTTATGGCTTCAATGGTGCTTTTCTTCAAATCCCTGGACATGCCCTCGGGATCATCTATATACAGTACGGGATCTCCTTTAGACCGGCACTGCACCCCTTGATACACCGACGGAAGAAAACCGCTACCCCATACACTTTTTCCGGCATCCGGGGTTTTTCCGCCTGAAGTAAGCACAACATAACCGGGTAGGTTCTGGTTTTCAGAACCCAAACCGTAGGTTACCCAAGAACCCAAACTCGGACGCCCCAAACGCGGACTCCCAGTTTGCATGAACAACTGTGCGGGTGCATGGTTAAACTGATCGGTATTTACAGCCTTTAAAAAAGCAACCTCATCGGTTACATTGGAAAAATGTGGCAAATTATCAGATACCCAATGCCCCGCTTTTCCCACCTGTTTAAATTTTGCTTGAGGGCCCAGCAAATTGGGAACCCCTTTTATAAAAGCAAACTTTCTGCCCTCCAGCAATGATTCTGGGCAAGGTTGGTTATGTAACTTCTGCAAGACCGGTTTATAATCAAACAACTCCAATTGGGAGGGCGCCCCAGCCATGTGCAAAAAAATAACCGACTTTACCTTTGCAGGAAAAGGGGGCGGCATAGTTGCTAAGGGGTTTAAATCCCTATCTGATAATTTTATCCCTGTATTTGCCCCTTGTTTATTAGATAAAAACCCATTGCACGACATCATTAACGATCCTAAGGCTATTCCTCCCAAACCAGCGGCACATTCTTTTATAAAATGTCTTCGGGTTTTTATCTCAGCCTCCCGTTGTTGTTTTTCCCATAATAGTTTTTCTATATTATCCATAACTATGATGTTACTATAAATTCATCTAAATTCATGATAGCGTTGGCTACTACTGTTAATGCTGCAAGCCTGGCAGTAGCATCTTCACTTTCTTTTAGAAGCTTCTGTACTTTTTCTGGATTTGCTTCAAAATCCGCTAAGGCTTTTTTATAAAGCTGCACTAAAGGCGCTAACTTTTCTTTGTTTATAGGCTTCAACAGGGCTTTGCTGTACCCCAGTCCTATACTTTCGGTAATTTCGGGTTCCGCATCCATCTGCTTGGCCAAAAAATAGGCCGCCTCTAAATACACCGGATCGTTTAGCGTTACCAACGCCTGCAAAGGGGTATTGGTAGTGGTACGGTCTATTAAACAGACTTCCCTACTTCCTGCATCAAACGTTAAGAACGCGGGGTACGGACTCGTTCGTTTTAAATAGGTATACACCGCTCTTCGGTACTTGTCCTCTCCTTTACTTTCCTCCCATTGACGGCCATTGTACACTGTTTGCCACACCCCATCGGGTTGCGGTGGCATAACACTTGGACCGTACATTTTATCGCTTAGCAATCCAGAGACAAACAACGCTTGATCCCTTATTTCTTCTGCTGAAAGACGTAACCTTGGGCCTCTGGCGTAAAGTAGATTGTGAGGGTCTTTTTCAAACAACAAGGCATTCGACTTAGAAGATTGTTGATAGGTACGCGACATTACGATGTACCGAATCAATTCTTTAATGCTCCATTGAAACTCGTCCACAAGCTTAACCGACAAATAATCGAGCAGTTCGGGGTGTATGGGAGTGTCCGACTGTGTTCCCATATCTTCCAATGTAGTTACAAAACCGTTGCCATACAATTGGGCCCATACTTTATTTACCAACGTTCGGGCCGTTAAAGGGTTGTCCTTGCTCATCAACCAGTAAGAGAACCCTAACCTATTTTTTGGCCATTTTGGATTCCATTCATTTAAAATATCAGGGGTTTCTGGAGCGACCTCATCCCCTTTCTCCATCCAATTGCCCCGTTCAAAAACATGGGTTGTGCGTTGATTGTACATTGGGTTTTCATACAGAATAGGTACTTGCTCGGTCTTCATGTTGATGATTTCCGCAAACTTTTCAGCATACACCCCTCCTTCAGGAGCCAAATCCTCTAGGTCTTCTAAAAAAGAAAGCCATCTAATCAACACAAGCGTTTTTGTACGGGCGATGTTTTTGTTCCCTACCTCCACATACAAATCAAACTCGTTTTCAACTACGGTATTTAACGAAAAAGCCTGGGTTAAACCATGTTCTTTTTTTAATACGGTATTAAGTAAAACAGGACCGTCTTTATTTCCTTTCTTCAATACCAAATGCGTATTGTCTTCAAACTGTCTAAAGTCAATAATTATCTGCCCTCCTTGATTTGCATTGACATTAGGGAAAACACAAGACCCGCCATCCCTCAACTGTACTGCAAACCTCATATCATGCACGCCATTTTTTATATCCGTAGCACCAAAGGACAGGTAAAAAGGGGACTCATATTTTAAAAATTCTTCATATTTTTTCAAAGTGTTTTTACTTGCTTCCCTTTCAACCCATGCCAACAATTTGTCTACCTCTTGTTGTTGCACACTGTCGTAGAGCAATATGTTGGGCTTTTCATCTTCGGTATCTTGGTCTAATGTATTGTTAAAGAAAGCCATTAACCCATAATACTCTTCATGCTTAAAAGGATCGTAGGGGTGGCTATGGCATTGCACACAGGATATGGTAGTGCTTTGCCAAGTATCGAACGTGGTGTGCAATCGGTCCATTACCGCAGCCAACCTAAACTCTTCGTTATCGGTCCCCCCTTCATCATTGTTCATGGTATTTCGGTGAAATGCCGTGGCAACAATTTGTTCTTCGGTTGGCTCTGGAAGTAAATCCCCGGCCAATTGTTCAATGGTAAACTCATCAAAAGGTTTGTCTTGGTTGAAAGACGTAATCACCCAATCGCGGTACCGCCATATATTTCTATGCCGGTCTTGCTCGTACCCTTTGGTATTGGCATATCTTGCCTGGTCCAGCCACCAGCTCGCCCAATGTTCCCCGTAATTTTTAGAGTTTAATAAATATGTTACAACTTCATCATAATCCTTGCTTCCATTTATCCAATCCTCTTTTATTTCTTCGGAAGGTGGCAGGCCTGTAATATTAAATGAAAGCCTTCTCAATAAAGTCAAAGAGTCGGCAATTGGAGCAGGTTCTAATTGATGTTTTTTTAATTCCTCCTGAATAAAGTAATCTATTTCGTTATATTGAAGTGCCCCTTCACTTGAAGCTACAAAGGAAGCTTCCTGATTAAAAGATGGCACCAGAGATTGCTTTGGGGGCGAATATGCCCAATGTTTTCCCCATTTAGCCCCTTGATCTACCCATTTTGTTAGTGTTGCTATTTCCTCTTTTGACAAAGGCGGTTTTTTGTATGGCATACGCAGCTCGGGGTCTTTCTCATGCAAACGCTTAATAAATTCACTTTTGGAAGCTTCTCCCCGAACAATAGCCGGATGTCCAGACTTGGTAGCAGCCATTGCTTCCTCTTCAAACAGCACACTAAAACCACCACTTTTTTTAACCCCTCCGTGGCAGGAAATACAATGCTTGTTAAGTATGGGCTTTACTTCTGCACTAAAATCTACTTTATCGCCGGTATTGCACCCCAAAAAGGCTAAGGCCGTTAAAACGGCTAGAATCCTCATTAAAAAAACCTCAAAACACCACATTATTGTATTGAATATTAATACATTACAATTTAATCATTATGTGTTTTATAAAAAAACTCAATCATCTTTCTTGGTATTCTTATATTGTTTCCGCTAGTGTCAAATAGATCAGGCTGGAATATAATCTTTAGTAATTGTACCAATGGATGTAGTGAACTATCTTTTGGCCTTTGGATACTTTTCCAAAATCTTGAGCATTTTTTTAACTTGCTTTTGGTTAGATTCAGCTATATTATTTGTTTCGAGGGGGTCATTCTCAAAATCGTATAGTTCATACACGACATCTTTAGGGTTCTTCTGGTGAGTCCACCGTACCATGCGATACCTGTGGTTTCGGATAGCTTCACCCAAATAGTTTTGGCGGATATAACAATGGTAAACATGATCGCGAATAGTTTGTTTTGGGTTTTCAAGGACCGATGCCATACTCAGTCCGTCAATAGGCTGGTCTACTACTGGACTTTGTAAGCCTGCCAATTCAACCAACGTAGGATATATATCTACAGTTTCAAAGGCTTGTTCGGTCTTTGACCCTGGCTTGGTTACTCCCGGCACCACCATTATTACTGGTATTTTAGTGGCCTGTTCATAGTTGGTATGCTTAGTCCAAATCCCATGATCTCCCAAATGCCAACCGTGATCACCCCAAAGAACCACAATCGTATTCTCATCCAATTGCAGGCGCTTTAATTCATCGATAACTGTCCCTACTTGGGCATCCATATAACTCATGCTTGCATAGTAGCCATGAATCAAGTTTCGCTTTAACTCTTCATTATATATACCAGGATAATCCTCGGGCACCGGCTTGAAGGCACTGATTTCACCGCCGCGCTTAACTGCAAATTCCGGAGCATTTTCGGGAAATTTTTCAAACTGAGGTAAGGGCAATTTTTGTTTATCATATAAGTCCCAATATTTCCTAGGTGCTGAAAAGGGAAGATGGGGCCTAACAAAGCCTACTGCCATAAAAAAGGGTTTATCCTCTTTTGCTTTTAGTTCACGAAGACGTTCGACGGCAAGTCGTGCCACACGTCCATCAGCATAGGCTTCGTCAAGAACATTAGGAGACTCCCATGCTGCACCTCTCGGTAATTCCTTAATCGGAGTGGGGTTCTCATAATTCATCAAGTAGTTTTCAAAAAGCGCTTCTTCCCGGGTCAATTTTCTATTTGTGCTGGTGGGTTCAACATATTCAATAACCTTATCCCCGCGATGCGGAATGCTCCATGACGCATCATCACCTTTGTTTCCATGGCCAATATGAAATACTTTACCCATAGATTCGACATGGTAGCCGTTTGTTTTGAAATATTGCGGTAGTGTAATCGCATCAGGATATACATCCCTAAACTCCTTACCAAAATTATACAAACCCGTAGAAGTCGAGCGTGAACCTAACATCAGATTATAACGAGAGGGTGCGCAAACCGCTTGATTGGCATATGCCCGATTGAATTGAATGCCCTGATTTGCCAGTTTATCAATATTTGGGCTTATAGCAACATTATCACCGTATGTGCCCAACGCAGGTTTTAAATCATCTACTAAAATGAGTAATATGTTAGGTTTTTTTTTCTTTTCTACCCCTTGACCTAATAGCTGGAAAGTCAGCATTAAAATACAGGCGAAACTAAAAAGAGTCTTTGTCGGATTACAAATTTTGATCAACCTCTTCATTATTAGATTTTAAATTTATTAAATGTTTTAATCAACAGCAATTTTTTCGAAATCCTGTGCTTCATCTGGACCAGGATTGGCATAATCTGGATCTTTAGCACGAATAAAGACATCTCCATCTGTCTTAACTTGGACCTCCAACGGAACAATTGTCGTTCCTTGTTCATTAATGGTTTGAGCTGTTTCACCTAAGTCCTTTTCTTGAATACCTTCTCTACTTATGGGGGGCACGTCACCGTTGTAAAAGGCTGTACACCACCAACGACCTTGCTTGTCCTGAAAGGGAGTTCCATGTCCTAGGAATCGCCCAACAAAGCGTCTTGGTCCGTAAGGCCCAGTAATATTATCTGATAAACAATAGTAAAGATTATAGGAGCCGTGCCTCATATTATCTGTAGACCAAGCCGTACCAAAATGGACATATTTGTCACCAATTTTCCGTAAGGTAGCTCCCTCGTGTCCGATAACCCGATTCGAAGGGTCGATTCTTACGGGCTCCGAGGCCAATCCCGAAAAATTAGGTTTTATGGGCGCTATGGAGGTATTGCCCCAAAGTAAATACCACTTACCATTATCATTGAATAAAGAAGGATCGTGTTTATTACGCATATCGTCACCCATAGGAAAATTAAATGGTCCACTTAGCTTTTCACCTTTGGAGATGACCATATTAGCACCATTTGGCACTGGTTCTGGGGAAGTATGCACCATTACCCATCTGCCACCTATTTTATAGATTTCTGGAGCCCACACACGCCAATCTTCTTCTTTACTATTTTCAAAATTCTGGGGCATTTTTTCAGCCCAATATCCCTTATCAATTGAAAAAACAGCACCTAGATCCTCCCATTTCTTCAAATCCTTGCTTCGCCAGAGATTTATATCAGGACCAACTATACTAGGCTTACCATAGAGCTTTTGGTTCTGCTCATCAAGACCAGTGTTATATAGCTCGGTCAACTCTCGAGAGTCACCCTTTTTGGGAGTTGTGCCAGTAAGATAATAGTACCCATCCTCCATCAAATTTATGTACGGGTCACGTATCCAGCCTTTTTTGATATAGATAGCCCTATCATGTGCCTCAAAGGCTTTTTCAAAATTAACCTCTTTGCTGTTATGTTCAGCTTTTTCTACTACGATTTTTTCAGATTCCCTTTCCTTACAGCTCGATATTAATATGACTATGACAAGCGATAAAAGCCAATAGTTATTTCGTTTATTCATAAATGGTCAAATAGCTTTAGTGATAGCTTTTAGTTAAAAATTATTTATCCTCCTCTAAGGATATACTACTCTATTATATTTACGTTTTTAATGCGTTTACCAGTTACACACATCTGTTTTTATCCTCTTTGGTATACTAACTCCACAAGTTCATTGAATGGGGAAGAGTTAATTCTATTTCAATACACCATGGTTTTTTTAAGATATTTCAAATCCATTATTCTCAGTTTGTGATTGAATTTCAGATCCTGTGCCAAACTATATATTTAACGAGGTAGGAGTTAATAATTTCAGAAGTTGATGAAAGCTTTTTTTTAAGCACTATAAACTCTTTACAAAAAATTTAGCTCCTTTTTTGATTAATCCTTCTACCCTTACTCTTCTAAAATAAGTAAGCAATATTATTAATAGCCCTCACGTTGTTCTAGATTGGAATTAGCATCTACTTCGACTTGCGGATAAGGAAAATATACTTGATACTGCTGAGTGTTAATACCTCTTTGCTGGGCAAACTCCAAAAATTTACCATGGCGAATTAGATCTTCACGCCTTTTTCCTTCTGAGAAAAACTCCCAACCACGTTCGTCAAGGATCAAATCCCTAAAAGAGTCCATACTACCTACATCGGCCAGGGTGTAGGGATCTACTCCAGCTCTGTTTCTTACTTCATTGACAAGATTGACAGCCTCTTGTGTAGGTCCGTTAAGTTCATTCAATGCTTCGGCTCTACACAGTAATATATCTGCATAGCGGATATAGGGCTGATCTGCTCCTGAATTATTGCCCATTTGGTTATTGTCAAAATATTTGAAGCTTCGGCTATTATCAGGAATGGTGCCCAGATTAACCAAATCACCCGCTGCGTTGACGTAGTCTTCGATTATAGTGGTTTTACGGGAATCGTTGGGTTCAAAAGAATCCAAAAAATCATCGCGCACACTAAATTGGGTAGCCCAGTTGGCCATGCCCGCAACCCATTCAAATTCGGGAATATTGTCAGACCTTCTGAATCCTGGAGGAAAGACTCCGTTTTGGTAAGTGTTCTGATAAGGAAATTCGTTGACCATCGACCAGGTTACAATAATTTCCTTATTAGCGGGATTGTTTTGCGGCTCATTTTCCACAAAAAAAGTAGCACGATAATTGGGAAAGAGTTCGTAGTATCCCAAATCCATAAGCAATTCGGTCGCTTCAACTACCTTGGCCCATTGTTTGGTGTTCATAAAAAATTTAGTCAAAGTGGCGTAGGCATGGCCTTTAGTAGCCCTACCCACTTGGGGCTGTGCTGCGGGGTGAACCAAGTCTATCGCAGCCTCCTTCAATTCGGTTTCCACAAAAGTTCTAAATTCTTCTTCCGTGGGCAACCCCAAATCCTTGGGCTGGACTGTTAAATCCGAAGTAGTTCTCAACGGTACCGGTCCAAAATACTTGTACATATAAGCGTACTCGAAAGCCCTAATATACCTAGCCTCAGCTATTGCCATTCTCTTGAAATCTTCTTCGACATCGGACTGTCCAATGTTGTCCAAAAGGGTATTTGCATTTCGAATAGCTACATACCGACCCTGCCACATCATACCTTGTATCTCTGGAGAAAAGGGCCCCCAATTAAAATCTATATATGGTTTCATTGCTCTTTCCACTCCGCCAATCCGTACCAGTCCTATATCCGTAGTTACTTCATTAATTAAAATCTCGTTGGCGAAGCCCGCAGGACCCAGCCTATTAGCATTATAAGCAGAAAACAACAGTGCTTCCAAGCCCTCTTTATTTTGTAGCGCATTTTCAGGTGCAAATTCATCCACAGGTGGCAAATCAAGTTCTTGCTCGCAAGAAACCAATGCCAGTAAGGTCAGCATTATAAGTTTTAACGGTTTTATTATTTTAAATTTCATGTGTCTATCTTTATTGTTTATACTATTTTAATATAATATATTAATTCACGTTGATAAATTGAGTTTCTATGGATTTCATAACATCTCGCTTCAAAAAAAATAAACCTGATTGATATTGCGATTTTGTTATAGTTCAGACACTCATCTCAATAGTTTAAAATTCAATGCTCATCCCCAACAAATAGGTTCGCGGCACGGGATAGGCATTAAAATCTATCGATGCCGTATTACTACCGCTGGCATTGGCTGCGGGATCTGTACCACTATAATCTGTAATGGTAAATAGGTTCTGGCCTGTGACATAAATGGACAATCTATTAAAAACTCCAATATCAGAAACTGGAACATCATAGCCCAACCTTACCGATTGTAACCTAAAATAAGAGGCGTCCTCAACCGTAATCGTGCTTACTAGCGAATTTTGACCGCCTTGAGCCAGCGGATTGACAAAAGAAGGATATTTATTTGAAGGGTTTTCGGGCGTCCATCGGTTCAACACGGGTTCTGCAAATCTATTTTGTCTAAAGTTATTGGGGAAATAGGAGTTAGCCAAGTTGTAGTTAAACCGGTCAACCCCTTCAACCCCTTGCATAAACACATCTAGGGTAAAGTTGCTTATCCTAAGGCTACTGGTTAAACCCCATGTAAAATCTGGAATGGGATCCCCAATAATAATGCGGTCCTGATCGTTTATAGTACCGTCTCCATTTATGTCTCGATATTTTATATCCCCTGGAACTAAATTGTCATTGGATACGCTAAAATCGTCACCCTCTTGCCAAATACCATCCACGATATAGCCATAATAGGAATCCAAAGGATGTCCAGGTTTAATTATTGAAAAATTGGGGACTTGTGGATCTAAGGATCCTCTGATAATATCACCACGCTCACCAATATCTAATACTTCGTTATCGAGGGTGGAGAAGTTCCCAGACAGGGTCCAAGTGACCTTATCTGAACGTACAATATCCCCAACTAGTGATAATTCAAAGCCTTTGTTTCGAACGCCACCTAAATTTTGTACCTGCCCGGCAAAGCCTGTGTTTAAAGGCTGGGGGATGTTAACCAAAAGATCGGTTGTTTCCTTATTGAAATAGTCAAAAGAACCCGACAATCTATTTTGGAAAAATGCGAAATCAAATCCTATATCATATTGTACGGCTTTTTCCCAAGTTAAGTCAGGGTTTGCCAACCGAGATGGAAAAATACTACTATAGAATGCATTTCCAAACAGTACCTGATTGCCTGTTGAAAAAGTTTGAAAGGCCAAGGCATTACCAATATTTGCATTTCCAGTTGATCCAATACTGATACGCGGTTTCAGCTCGGTAATCCAATCCGCTCCTCGCATGAATTCTTCGTTTTGCATCTTCCAAGCTATTGCTCCCGATGGGAAGTAGGCAAATTTATTGTTTTCACCAAACCTTGAAGAGCCATCTGCTCGTATGGATGCCGTAAAAAGGTACTTATCTAACAAAGAATAATTGGCTCTTGCCAAATAGGATAAGAACTTGGCTTGCGTACGCCCACTAGCCAGGTTGTTTAACAAAGGATCTCCTGATCCCAAAGCGTCGGTTTCTAAATCGGGTAAGGCAAAGCCCCGTGCATTACCACTAAAAGTCTTTGATTGAAAATACTCGTAGGTAGCACCCAATACAGCATTTAAATTGCTTTTTCCAAAACTCTTATTAAAATTTAGAGTTCCCTCTACGGAAACATAATCCGTACGGCCAGTCTGGATACTACCAATTCCTCCACTTCCAGCGCCTGCCAAGGTAAACGGCTGTATAAAAACGTCTCTACGAACCGACTGGGTATCTCCTCCAATCTGTACTTTTGCCGACAATTCTGGTATAAAATAATATTCCAAAAAGGTATTACCAAAGAAACGAAATGTTTCAGCAAATGCACTTTCACCATCCATAAGAGACAGTGGGTTATCTCCGGTAAAAAATTGAGAACGTTGATAATCACCGTTCTCATCGTAAGGAGAAATCGTAGGATCATAGTTAATGGCCGTATAAATAACACCACCATTTTCATTAATACCCGTACCTGTTGAAGCAAAATCGTCGTTGATAAAAGAAGCATTAAAGTTTACCCCAAAATTTACCTTTTCTTGATCGTTATAATTTAGATTGACACGTGTATTGAAACGCTTTGTACCAGACCCCTCTATGAGCCCCTCTTGATCGAAATAGTTTAAAGAAGTAAAATAAGTTAGGTTATTTCCTCCACCGGAGAAAGACATGTTATGGTTTTGCACGGGTGCTGTTCTATATATTAAGTCTTGCCAGTCGGTACCACCATCTTCTATTTCATTTATAACCTGAGATGGGTCTCCCCCTCCCAGATCAATGATTGCATTGAGTGCATCGCGATATTCTATTGGGGTAAGAACATCTGCTGGTTCAGATACTTCTTGGAAACCATAGTAATAATCGTATGCAACCTTAAGTTTCCCTTGTTTTCCTTTCTTAGTGGTTATAAGAACCACTCCATTTGATCCCCTTGATCCATAAATTGCCGTCGCAGAAGCATCCTTTAGCACTTCTATCGATTTGACGTCTGCTGGATTTAAAGAGTTCAAAGGATTTCGGGGGTTTTGGTTTCCTGTAAAACCGATACCACCAGTTCCAGCTACACTTGCGTTGTTGACTATTACACCATCAATTACATACAGGGGTTCTGTACCTGCCTGAATGGATCCAGCACCACGAATACTGACACTAAGTCCTCCTCCTGGTTCATTACTCTTTTGTGTAATTTGAACACCTGCGACCCTCCCCTGCAAGGCCTGTTCAACAGAGGCGTTGTTACCTGGATTCATATCATCAGCATCCACTGAAGCCACCGCACCGGTCAAATCACTTTTCCTTACCGTACCATAGCCGATTACGACTACCTCATCTAGGGCTTGAGCATCTTCTACCAATGCCACGTTAATAGTGGTTCGACCGTCTATTCTTACATTCTGAATTTCGTAACCGACGTAGCTAAATGTAAGTACGGCATCCTCTGGGACATTGCTCAAATTGTAATTGCCATCGAAATCTGTTTGGGTACCATTTGTTGACCCCTGGACAACAACGCTCGCGCCGGGCAATGGAGTATTGCCGTCAGCTGTGGTAACTGTTCCAGAGACAGATTGTGCCACAACACTGGCATAAAACAATAACAGAAATATCAATACAGCCATCCGTTTGGGAATCTGTATGTTTCGCTTGGTTTCATTCATAATTTTGATGTTTGATTGTTAGTATAGTTTATTTGTTGTAATGCCTACTTCCCATTTTCCATGGTCAAGCCTTGTGATTTCTTACTTTTAATTGATGTCCTTTTATTTCACTTATAGTGATAAACATGCATAAAACTCTTGAACAAATGTTATTACAAATAGATTTAAAAAAATTGTTAAGAATCTTGTTCAAATAAGTAAATTGACACAATAAAATTCTATTTTATACCATATTCACAATTTTAAACCATTAATATTGCATAAATAATATTACAATCTTAATGTTTTATTAACATGAGAAACTGTAAATATGTATTATTTGCCAGCATTATTGTTGATAAATGCAATTTTTCTACGAACTCATTTAATCTTTCTGGATTTGTCCAAAAGTTTAGAATTTCAAATGTAGTTCCAACATAAATTAGCTACATAGTGCAATTGTAATAGCATGAAAATCTAAAAAGCGAGTGGAAAAATTAAGCTTTAAATAAGTGTTCTTTTTTAAATCTTATTTTAACATGTTTTAATTCCTTTTTCACCCTTCTATATCGCGCAGAATCTCGCTAAAATTCATATAGATGTAAGTAACTTTTACGGGGATTTATCTTGAATTCATTGTGGGAATTGAGAATTAGTACTTTGAGACACAATTGTCTTTTATTTGAGAATTTTGCCCTTCAGTAAATAATAAGTGTGTAACTCTGCAAATTATAATAGAAGATGAATTCAAAATTTTTACGCGACGTCGACATAATTTTAGAAACAATTTAAGTTTTTGTATATACCCTGCAAAACACTATTTGAAGAAACCGGTTAGGATTTAAACATATATATTTATGAAGATTACTAGCGCTTTAAAAACTAGGCTTTATTGAAAGAAGGCTACAGAATTTTAAAATCCTAAAAAACCTGACTCATCTAATTTCTCAAGGCTATACCAAATCTATAATGAATGCTACCACATATTCTAAAGATCAATATTGGGCCTCATTAATGAATAGTAGTATTTGTGAACTTATACACACAAATAGAGTTATAGGTTTCGCCTGGCTCTAATAAAGTATTTGGAAAGTTGGAATGATTAGGTGAATCGGGAAAATGTTGTGTTTCTAAACAGAATGCACCTCTGAAAGTATACGGTTTTCCACTTTTGCCCACTGCCTCGCCATTCAAAAAGTTTCCTCCGTAAAATTGCAACCCTGGCTCATTGGTAAAAACTTCCATTACCCTGCCGCTTTCAGGTTCAATAACTCTTGCAGCCAGTGTCAATCCGCTATCACTCTTTGGCGTGTCGTTGAGCACAAAATTATGGTCGTATCCCATTCCAAAGATTAATTGTTGGTTTTCTGTTTCCAAATCTTGACCGATTGGTTTTGGTTGGCTAAAATCAAAAGGAGTCCCCTCTACACTTCGCATTTCACCTGTAGGAATCAAGCCTTTGTCCACAGGAGTAAACTGATTTGCGTTAATCATTAAAATATGTTCATTAATTGTACCGTTGCCCTCTCCTCTTAAATTGAAAAATGAGTGATGCGTTAAATTTACAGGTGTGCTTCTATCCGTTGTAGCTTCATAAGTTATTCTCAATTCATTTTCATCAGTAAGAATGTAGTTTACTTTAACATTGAGATTACCGGGGTAACCTTCTTCCATATGGGGGGAAATACGATGGAACTCAATTTCATTTTCTGAAATTTGGTCGGCTTCCCAAACCACTTCATTAAAACCCTTAACACCCCCATGCAAATGATTGCTATTGTTATTTGTTGCCAATTGATACGCTTGCCCTTGGATAGTAAATTTACCTTTGGCTATCCTGTTTCCATACCTTCCAATTGTAGCTCCAAAATATTTCTCATTGGCATTTTGGTACATTTTTAATGAGTTAAAACCTAAAACCACGTCTTCCATCCTTCCCTCATTGTCGGGAACATAAAGTGATATTAGTCGTTGACCATAATTGGTAAAAGTAGCTTCAACTTTATTCTTATTCCTAAGCCTGTAGAAATTTACCGACTTTCCGTCTACATTACCCACGAAGGAAGCACTATCTACATGGGCCACTGTTTTAACTTTATCGTTTACACTGCTTATTCTTGCTTGTTTTTTTTCCTTACAACCAAGATTGACGATTATAGCTATCGCAAAAAGCACAATTATCACATTTCTTATCTTCATAGTATGATTATATTATATTATCCTTTCAATTTTCGTAAAACGACAGCAATTAATAAGCAATAATATTCAAAATAATAGCAATATTATTCAATCCCTAATCTTTCATCAATAATCATCCAAGTCTCGATACTATAATTCTCATTTCAGAAGAAAACTAAAGAAAGATTACAAAAACAAAAAAAATAAAAACCCTACAACAACAATTGTAGAAAATACAGCATTCCGCCTTAAAGGTTATAGATATTAAAAAGAATTTTAATTCGGCATACCCCCTAAAAACTTATGCTACTAATCAATATTGATTCCTAATCTCACAGAAACACAAAATTTCAACGAGGTATAAGTGATATATAAAAATGGATAGTTGCCGATTGTATAGTCCTTTTGAAAATTTATTGATTGAAAAGCAAAGAGGCAAAAACAGCTAATGAACAAATTAGACAAGAAATTTTATTTACAGGAAATTCGTATAGAAAATACGCACTTTCATCTAAAAAGTAAACAAGCATAAAATTTTGGACATTTTTCTTCCTACGTAAATAATTGTTTCAGTAAACATTAGATTTAAAAAGTTAATATGCAAATTATTGAACTAGCCCAATCAAAAAACAACCAAATAAATCTTTTGGGCAATTATAAACTTTAACTTATGAAGAATATTAACGCGTACATTAAATCGGTAAATATTAGCTTGGTAGTTACCCTACTAGTTTTTTTAATCTCAAGTTGCAATGCACAAGAAGAAGAAATAGGTGGATACCTCTTTGCCCATATGACCAAACAAGATTACGGAGGCCTCTACTATTCTATTAGCAAAGACGGGGTAAAGTGGAAAGCTTTAAATGAAGGTAATAGAATAGATAGTCTTTATAGGGGCCACCCTGATATTGCTCAAGGACGAAACGGTAACTATTACATGATTGGTTTTAAGGGGGAGTCTGAAAAACCTGTATTATGGCAATCAAATGGACTTTTATCATGGAATATTTCAAAAAACATCCCGGAAGAAGTATTTCTTGATACACCTGGATATTTAGCAAATCCTGGTTGGCTTGGTGCCCCTAAGATGTTTTTCGATAAAGCTTCCGATCAATATATTATATGCTGGCACGCTCAAAAAGAGGGAACTAGTGGAAGGGAAAGATGGACCAGCATGCGCACATTCTACGCTTTAAGCAAAGACTTAGAAACTTTTTCTAAACCAGCAAGGTTATTTGATTTTGACACTGAAGCTGACCGGGAAATGGCAACGATTGATGTGATTATTCGTAAAAATGATGATGGTTATTTTGCCGTTATTAAAGATGAACGTTGGCCTGATGAATGTGAGACCGGAAAAACCATTCGGCTTTCTTATTCTAAAAATTTAACCGGTCCATATAGTAATCCAACTTCACCAATTACTCCTTCTTGGTTTGAAGCGCCAGCGATTGTTCCAGGGACAAATGACGCTAAATGGTATCTTTTCGCAGAACAATATCCCAATAGATATAATCTTTTTAAATCAGACTCTTTAAAAGGAAAATGGCAAAAACCCATCGATATAAAAATGGACGGTGTTCGGCATGGTTGTGTAATTGTTCTAAACGAAAATCAATACAATAAGCTTTTATCAAAATTTTAATGGGTGTACGGTTTAAATTTCAAAATTGGTTTTGGATTTAAAACATCGAGAGTTTATTTTAAAAATTGCTAAACCGTATTTAAGACTTTAAAGTATCGTAATCTGTTTAAAATTCACTTTAATGAACAACTGGACTTTTCAATTGGTACAACTTCCATTCTCGTTAGGGCTTGCATTTTGCTCTATTCTATCTTCCAATTTTGTAAAAGCACAAATTAAGAAAGATCAAAAACCCAACATCATTGTTATTGTTGCTGATGATTTGGGTTACGGTGATGTGGGTTTTCAAGGAAGTGCAATCCCTACCCCCAACATAGATGAAATCGCCAAAAACGGATACATACTTAACCGATTTTATGCTGCCCCGGTGTGCTCCCCAACGCGTGCTGGCTTTATGACGGGAAACTATCCTATACGTTTTGGCATGATGCGGGCAGTAGTGCCTCCCAATAGGCTTTATGGACTTCCCAAAGAGCAGATAACACTTCCGGAAGCTCTTAAGGTGGAAGGGTATGCCCATCGAGCAATTATAGGAAAATGGCATTTGGGTAGCCGTAGAAAGAAATGGCTACCTCTTAATCACGGATATACTCACAGCGTAGTTTGCTACAATGGTGCCGTGGATTATTTTACACAACAAAGGGAGGGAGAACGTGACTGGCATAAAAATGAGAAGCCAAATCCAGACCAAGGTTATACAACTGACCTCATCGAAAAGGCAAGCTTGGATTTCCTTGATCAGGTACCCCATAATGAACCTTTTCTTCTCTACGTTCCATTTACCGCACCACATTCCCCTTTCCAGGCCAAGATCCAAGATTCGGTGACTTCATTCCACAATGAAACACCCGACCGAAAGGCTTATGCCGCAATGACCCATGGCATGGACAAAAGTATCGGTGAAATAGTAAAAAAATTGAAACAAACTAATAGATACAAAAATACGATCATACTTTTTTTCAGTGACAACGGTGGTCTTAAGAATCTTGCCGATAATGGTGAACTCCGTGGAGGAAAATTTGATGTTTACGAGGGAGGTATAAGGACAGTGGCCGCCATTCAATGGATAGATGGGATACAAAAGAAATCTGTTGCTCTAGACCAACCGATATCTTATGTGGATGTTTTTCCTACTTTGCTCGGTTTGATAGGCAGTACTAAAAAGTATGAAAAAGATGGTCGTAATCTGGCACCTGCCATACTACGAGATTCAATCATGGATAACGAAGTTTTTACCTATTTCGATCAAACCAAACAGAAAGAGGAACGTTTGGCATTAATACATAATGATTGGAAATATATCGAAATACGGAATGCACCAGACAACGATGAACAATTTTCATCTTCTTTTCTGTATAACCTTAAAGATGATATTGATGAAACCAAAGATATAAAAAAGGACTACCCTGAAATCCACAATCATCTCAAGCAACGGCTAGAGAATTATTATTCTTTAAAACAAAAGGATCAGATATCTAGATATGCGGATTCTATTCATTTTTACGAAAACACTAAAATTCCGCTATGGCAGCCTGAAAACTGAAAACAACTTAATCCCAAAAATTGTTTATTTTTTGGTTTAATAGTGGTATTTGTGAGTTTATACTTCAATTATCTGTATAGCAAAAAAATACGGTTTTATATACATACAGAAGAATATCTAAGCAGTTACTATATTTCCAGGTAAGGTTAAAAAGAAACCGTCTCAAAACTAATTGAAACGGCTTTTATGTCTTTTTTTCGCATCCCTATCCGTGAACGGTTTTCCAATACTCAATTCTCAAGAAGGTTGTTTGAGTATTGAGATACATTCTTTTTACTTATGTAGATTATAAGACCGTCTCTAATCATACTAAAATAAGCGCTTATTGTTTTAGAATTTTTATGGTTTGGTCATTCACTTTTAGGAAATAAATACCTTTCTGTAAATGACCAATATTGATTGTTTCTTTACCAATATGTTCTTCTAGCTTTGTTCCGGAGAACGAATACACAGCTATATTGGTATTTGCTTCAACTTCATCAATATGAATTACTGAAGTAGTTGGGTTTGGGTAAATTGTAAACAGCTGTTCATCTTGAACTTCGCTCTCCATGCTGGCAAAAAATGTTTGATTAGCTATATCTTCTTCACGCCAAAGCGTCCATGCGCCAGTTTTATCATTATTTACCGCTCGAACTTGTACACCACCATCGCTATTTCCGTCATCGACATCATCCAATGATGTAATCTGAAGCCATTTACCACTTCCTTTATTTTCTAATCTAAAATACCCGTTCCCAGCATCTACTTTTCTCCACAAAGTCCAATCTCCAGTGTTTTCTTTACTAGCGGCTCGAATTGCCCATGTTGGTGTATCTGAAATTGCATTTGGTTGCCCATCGGTAAAATCAACCTGATCTGTACATTGTAACCATAGGTCTTGGCTGACACTCTCGATTCTAAAGTATTCCTGATCGTTAGGAACTAATCTCCATCTTGTAGATGCATTATTTATAGTATTGTTTACACCCCTCACATTGTTTCCTGCTCCAGGTCCGGGTGTGCCGTCTACACTAGCCGTTGCTTGCAACTTCTTATTGAGTTGCTCATTTATCAAATTAATTGCCCCAGCTTGCCCCACTAGATAGGCCTCGTCATCCATCAAGTTCGCAATCTGATTGCTGGAGAGAATCCCCCGATATAAGTACATTTCGTCTATTTCACCAGTAAAAGGATTATCGACATTGCCCCAAACGCTTGCTCCAATTCTAAATCCTCCAATTTCATTTTCAAAAATATTTTCGCTTACAGTTTCTCCTTTTAGTTCTCCATTCAAATAATATTGATGTGTCTTGGTTTCTGGATTGAAAGTGATAGCGACATGTTGCCAACTTCCAGCAGCTAAAGTATTTCCTGACAAAGTATGTTCAGCTCCACCTATCCAAGTACCAACTTCATAATTTGCGCCTTGTTTTTTATTGGTAAGTAAAACACGTCCACCAAATTGATGTAGCAAGTGACTTATATCGTTAGCATCGCTAGTGTTTCGAACCCATGTTGCCAGAGTAAAGGGTTCGGTACCAGTATTTAAAATTTTCTTTACATTCAAATCAAAATAGGTTGGAGTATCATCAAAGCTTATACTTTTACCATATCTACCATTTGTATAAACGGGAGCTTTATTCCCTACCAACGAATACCCTTCGCTGGAACTGTCTTTTAATCTATCATCAAAATCAAAATGAAATAAAAGTTTAACGGGGTCGTTCATATATCCACCATTCAAAATACTCATAAAGTCGTCAAAGGCTATTGGATTTTCGTTCCAATCTCCATTGGGTTTTAACTCAATTAACTTCTGACCATAGATTGGGTTAAAAAACCAAATTGTATTTTCAGGTGTAACAGTTTGAGGCGCCGATTGCTGTGACAAAGGATAGGTGGCTAATGTCACCCCGTATTGTTTAAACAGATAGTAATAAGTCATCAAAAAATTATGTGGAAACCAATCACGCGTATCAAAATATTCTTGAAGCTCTACAGGAGTCCATTTATTTGTGTTCATAATCGTATAATACTCATATAATTTCAAGCTTGGGTCACGACCATATTTTTGGGCAAAAGCAATCCCCTCTGGTGAGTTCCCCAATGTTTCTTCCAATGTACTCCTAAACAGTCCTTGAAGTGAGAATTCTGGCACCATAAAGGGTTTTTCCGTAATAACAGACCTGGCATACTTTATAGCAGTTTCAACATCGTCTAAACTTCTGGCATGCAAGTGTATGGCAGCTCCATCTATATCGTCACTGGTTTGAACGTAATTCATCAACTCTACTACCGCAGGAAGATTTTGGGCATTTTGAAATTGTAGGTTTACAAGCGATCCAACATACACTGGGGGTTCATTGTTCGGTCGATTTGTTTCAAAATAAGGTTTAATAACTAGATTGTTTAATCTTTTAAAAAACCGTACCAACGGTATTACTCCATCATTGTTTGGCACCATGTCCTCATCAAATGTTTCCAACTGAGGTTCGTTACCAAGTTTAAAAAGATCGACAGAAGGCCCTACGATATCCAAAATAGAGTCTGCAACTGCAAAGCATTTTTGTTCAGCTTCTGAATTGGGCTCAGGTATTCGCATATTGAGTGCTTTGAAATCCCAACGAAAACCAAAAGCTATTTTATAACCACTGTTTTTTAAATCGTTAACGGTAGTAAATTGGTCACTGTTTTGAACACTTCTTCCTTTAAAAATATAATCTGTAATATAGGGCGTGGTGCGAATCCAATCAACTTGCGATCGCTGTAAATAGTCAAAATTAAGGGCGTTAAAATCATGATTAAAGTTAGCTCCTATTTCTTGAGCTTTAATTGTATTAAATAACAATCCGAATGCGAAGAGGCAAAATGCGGTTTTTGAAAAAAAATTCATAATGTTAAGTTTAAAGGTTGATTTATTTTGAATTGTTTTGGTATTCCTCTAATTTAAACACCAGCTAAGGAAGTGTCCTGTAAAAATGTAAAAAACTAACATTCAATATGTTGAATAAACAAAGAATTAAACAACTTTACCGTTTTGATAAACAAAATGAATAATGAAGACCTTGTTAATAAGTAAAAAGTGTTTTCAAACTTCGCTTAAATAGCACTCCGAATCATTTTCGGGTTTTCCAAGCGATTACCACCGAACAAATATTATTTTAGTTTATTTGATTTTTGATCACCAGTCAATAAAAGCAAATTTACAGTTTACCTCCATGTACTTGTTTAGCCAAGAAACAACTGAAAAATTGGTTGCGATACAGCTTAGAGTTCCGTCTAACCTTTGATGACGGCTACATAAATTAAACAAATTAGTTTTCTTGAATCTCGGCAACTTCTTCCACAGTGACCATTTCATCTATTTTGTTCGACCAAGAATTCATGACATAGTTCATTACATCAGCGACTTCTTGATCGCTTAATCCCATTGGGGCCATAACTTGATCATAACTAATTCCATTAACTGTTATTGGGCCCTGTATTCCATATTTAACACCTCGAATGCTAGCTTTGCGCTTTTCATTTAGCCAATCAGAAGCATCCAAAGGGGGATAAGTGTTGGGGACTCCCTTACCATTTGGCAAATGACAGGTCATACATATTTCGTTGTAAAGTGCTCCGCCTCTTTCTATACTTGTTGATAGCGGTGTTCGCTCCACTGTCTTTTCTGAAACGGGAGGGGCAAAGTGGTCATCTTCAATTTCTGCAGCGTTTTCTTTCTTATCTGTTTTACATGCTAGCATACTAAGGCATACTACAGTGATGAATAGTTTCTTCATTGAAATGAGATTTAATCGTTTTTGGTAAGTTTTGCGATCCCTTTTCCTTCCACAGCAACATAAATATTCCCATCAGGAGATTGTCTTACGTCTCTTACGCGCCCAATATCTTTTAGTAGTATTACCCTTTTTATAATTTTTTTGCCGTTTAAAACCAAAAGTTCCAAATGTTGGAATTTTAGAGAACCAACCAGCAAATTTCCTTTTAGCTCATGAAATACATCCGAGTCTACAAATACAAACCCACTTGGCGCAATAGACGGCAACCAATAAAAAATGGGATCTTCCATACTTGGTCTTGATCTTTCATCTGAAATGGTCGTACCATCATAATTCTCGCCATAGGTAACAATTGGCCAGCCATAATTTGCTCCTTTTTTTACCACATTAATTTCATCTCCTCCTTTAGGGCCATGTTCGTGCACCCAAATTTCTCCAGTTTCTGTATTGAGAATCATGCCCTGCGGATTTCTATGTCCGTAGCTGTAAATAGCTTCCACAGCATTTTCTTTTCCCACGAAGGGATTGTTAGTTGGAATGGTTCCATCATCATTTAATCGGTAAACCTTACCGTTGTCGCGGGTGATATCCTGTGGATTTTTATCTCTTTCTCCACGCTCACCTGCACTGAAGTATAAATACCCTTTCTTATCAAAACTTATCCTAGAACCAAAATGAATCCCTTTGGTAGTATTTGGCGTAGCTTTATAAAGTATTTCTTTATTTGTTAAATTTTTGCCGTTTAGTTTAGCTCTCATTAAAGCTGTATTTCCGCCATCACCATCACCTTCTTTAGACGCATAAGTAAAGTAAATCCATCCATTGTCTTCATATTTGGGATGAAGAACCACATCCAAAAGGCCGCCTTGAGCACGCTTGTATACATCTGGTCCCCCTTCAATTTTAATCTTACGACCATTCTTAAAGTGAATTATGTCCCCGTTTCTTTCGGTTATGATTATACTTCCATCTGGGAAAAAATCAAATCCCCACGGGATCTTAAGTCCTTCCACCACCATTTCATAATCAAATTTTAAAGAAGTTTCAGCTTCCAAAGGGCCGACAATTTCGGTTGGCTCCTGACTTTCTTCAATACTATCTTTAACATTTTGAGCCTTTTCTGAATCTTTGCTGTTTTTTCCGCAAGCAAAAACATAAAAAACGAAAACAAACAAAAGAAGATTATTTTTCATGTGGTATAGTTTTTCTTTTTTTTTTAAACATCTTAAATCACTATCAGCCTTCTTAATCTTTAAAATCAAACCAAAGTGTAATTGGTGAGATTTGATCTCCCAGACGATAATTGGTCTGACCTTTTTGTGAAGAAGGCCCTAATTTGTCCACTGTCCTAAATTTGGTTCCAATGGCAGGTATTTCAAACAAAAAGGAAATATCACCTTCTGGAAATGGAGGAACCACCCCCCCCGGATTATACTTTGGTTCTGCAGGTGTGAATAATCGAATAAAAAGTCCCGGTGTTTCCGTAAAAATCTTAAATGATTGTTTTGAATTTTGAAAAACAGCCCAGTAAAAATTACCGTGATAGCCTTTGAATTCAGGATAAATAAGTGATTCAAAACTTTCTCCAGTTACGGTATTATTGTAGTCTTTCTGCCAGATACCAATTTCAGCACCCTTCCTTCTATTCTTCCACACGCGGTATGGCCCTTGCCCCATCCATTTAACACTTTCAATACCATCTTCTGGATAATCAAAACTGATGCCCAAATAATCAATGTTATCTTCTCTTAAGAAGAAAGGACTGACCTCCAAGCGAAGTAATCCAGATTTATGCACTGTCCAATTTATCTCCTGAGGAACTTCCTTTCTTTTAATCTCAATTCTTAGGTTTCCTTCGGAATCTTTTTTGTAACTAACACGAGCAGGATGGTCTTCGACGCCTACTAATTTTGGGCCTCCATTAAATTGAATTTCCCTACTCGAATTGAGAACCTTCTCAAGAATCCCGTTTTCGGCATTAAATTGAAAAACCATATCGCTAGTTGATATACTGAAATTTCCATTGTCTTTTTCAACTGAAATTTCTTTGGAATTGACGGACTTTCTGGCTTCAGAGAGAAGTCTATCCGTTATTTCACTTGGCTGTTTAATAGGCCATGTCCAAGTATATATTTCCATTCCATCCTGATCGGTTGCGGTTAATGAAAACACATCTGCTTCAGGAAAATTATCTGGAATATCAATCTGTAAAGTTCCGTTATAATCTGGTGAAACATCTGGACCATTTAGAGAGCCAGAATTGATGAGTTCGGAGTTCAGCTCGTCAGTTACCTTTATAATTTTCCATTGAAAATTACAGGTGTTCAGGTTGGTAAATAAGTATTTATTTTCTAAGATTATTCTTCCGTCAAAATTTGCCTGTACAACCATCGGCTTTATGCCAATTGGTGACCAGACCTCCTTAATTGTATTAAAACTTCCTTCTTTTTCACGATAAGGACCCAAAATACCATCAGGCCCATGACTCCCATCACTGTCCAATTGATTGTTATGATCTGTTCTCAACACAGCCTCATCCGAAAAGGACCAGAGAAACCCACCAGCAGAAGCAGGATTATCACTGAATTTTTTCCAATAGTCATCCAATCCAGCCCCATGTCCTCCATCATATAACCCATGCAAAAATTCGGTAGGCATAAAAATATTATTACCATTTGCCAAGCGATTAATACCGTATTTGTAATCAGGATAGTGCCGGTTGTCTACTCCATTCCGAAGTCCCCATGGATAGATAACAGGACGGTTTTGTAAATCGTAATGATTAAACCATTTCTCGCTGGAGAAATCCCAACCGCCTTCATTACCATGAGACCATAAAACCACGCTGGGGTGGTTTTCATCTTTTAATATAAGCTCCTTTATTAATTTCGGGCCTACCACAGTGTCATAGGCATCATGCCATCCTGTTAATTCATCTATAACCAACAAACCTATCGAATCACATAGTTCCAAAAAACGTTCGTCAGGTGGATAATGGGACATGCGCACAGCGTTCATATTCATCTCTTTTATAAGTTGAATATCTTGCAAATGATTTTTTTCGCTTAAAGCTCTTCCAGTTTCTGGCCAGAAAGAATGCCGGTTGACCCCTTTAAATACCAGTTTTTTATCATTCAGGTAAATTCCATCCCTTTCCCTTAATTCTACAGTTCTAAATCCGAAATCTACTTTTTGTTCATATAAGACTTGATTGTTATCGGACAACTGGAATTTAGCGGTATAGAGTACTGGCATTTCGGGATTCCATGCTTTTATATTTTCAAAAATCCTTGATACCGTCAACGTATCTGTCCCCGTAAGGTTTTTTGTAATTGGCACACCTATTTCAATACCTTCTTTAGAAACAATGGATACTTTAAGTTGACCTTTTGAAAGTGGTTTGTTCAATTCTACTAAAGACTTAAATACCCCATCATGGGTAGCACCAATAGCAATACGGGAAATATGAGTAGGTGGAAGGATCTCTAAGAAAACAGGACGGAAAATACCTCCAAAAATCCAGAAATCTGCCTGTCTCTCTGCACGATTTACAGAGGCATTAGCAGAATGTTTTGCCACATTTACTTCCAACAAATTCTCCTTGCCATATTGAAGTAATTCACTGATGTCATATTTGAATCTATAAAATCCTCCTTGGTGGATGTCCCCGGCAGACTTGCCATTTATCAGTACCTCTGTATCGGTCATTGAACCGTCAAAAACAATGTTTATAACTTTACCCTCCCAGGACTTTGGCACTTGAAAACGATGCCGATACATACCGTGCTCTTTAGCTAGTTTACGTTCTGGATTTTTGTAATCATGGCCATAATTGTAGTTTCCATATCCGTGCAGTTCCCAATTAGATGGCACAGGTATGGAAGACCACTTTCCTTTTTTATGACCATCCGTAACTTTGAAATCCCATGAAACTGCACTTTCAGCATCTTGGCCACTTAGATATACTCTTTGATAATGATTTACTGATTGGGAAATAGCATCATTAGTCCAAATCACTAGAAGTAAAAAGCTAATTGATAATATGTGATTGGTATTATTAAATTTCATTAAAAACATTTTATTGGTAAAAAATTGAAATATGAATAAGAATTAAAAAAGTGATTAAGCTACAATGGAATTATTATCGAGTAATACAGATTCCTATATTGCCCGAGCTGAATTAATTTTTTCCTGTAAGCTTTTTGAATATTTGAATCTCTCCTTCATCGTAAGGTGTCCCATCTGTTCTGAAGAGATCATGAAACCATAAATCTGGTTCTGGATAAGTTTCTCCTGGTTTTATCACATTTCCATCCTCCCTTTCTTTAAATACATCACGGTCTTTGCGGGAGTCCCAATGCCAAATGGTTCCGGTCTTCCCCGAAACAAAGCCCCAGTTTATAGCAGCAATGTTATGCTTCTTCAGTTTTGGCAAAATATTGTTCACAGTGCTACCGTTATTTCTGCCTAGCCATTCCGTTAAAAATATTGGTCTTCCAGTTTCTTCATAAGGTTTCAGCCTTTTCTTCGTTCTTTCCCATTCGGCATAGCTATGAACTGAATTTACGTCAGAATTAATTTTGTTTATTCTAATGTTCGTATCTCCAACGGCACCCAAGGTTGTAGAAGTAATAGGTTGCGAAGGATTAACCTCTCTTGCCCAACACCAAGAGTCATAAACTAACTGTTTAGACTGATCTCCAAAAGCATCCGCTACGGAAGTTGATTCCATATTTCCTGTTAATCCTTGCCCTCGTCCAGGTTCGTTGTAAAGCTCCCACATTAATATCCTTTCATCTTCAGAAAATCTTTGCATAGTTTTTTGGACATACCCTTTAAGTCGCGCTATTTCCTCAGGGGTAGCTTTCCCCAATGAGTAGCGTACTGCCAGATCTCTCGAAGGGCTATTTACCCATCCTGAATTATGATAACCCTTTACAGGCAATGGCTGTATTCCAAGCTCAGGATTGGGCATATGACAATCGTCAAAAAAAACAAAAAATGGCCTTATACCATGTGATTGACAAATATTGAGGAACTCTTCCATTCTATCATACAAACCTTCTTCATCATCTGCCCAAACCAAATCGTGCAAATAGACCCTTAATGTATTCATACCTATGTCTTCCGCCCAGCCCAATTCCAAATCAATCCTTTTCGGATCCCATGTAGATTCCTGCCACATTTCTATTTGATTTATTGCAGTGGCGGGGTAGTAATTACAGCCCACCAACCAAGGTTGGGCCTCATACCATTCGTTTACTCGCTCAACCTCCCATTTGCCTTTGACAGGTATGGAATCATTAATCTGGGCACTTGCGGTTAAACTCAAAATTGCAATAGTGGCCGTAATTATTTTATTAAATCTATACTTCATTTTATTAATTTACCTCTATGATTTTAATACTATTTTTTCATCTTATTTGCTATTTCATAATTCTTCGGCATTCATTTTTTTTTGGAAATACACTAAAAAGAAGACTAAAGCCTTCTCCTGTGCAAAATGAAGTAATTGCCACTAAACACCTTCAACAAAATTGAATTTACAAGCTACATAAAAATGCTATTACATTAAATCCATAGTCCAAAAGCACCAATTCCAAAAACCAAATATTTTTTTAAATTTTTTAATACGATAATATTTTAAGTTAATATTTACGAATATGACAGCAATGATAGATTAAAATTATATTTAATTGCTATATATTTGTGCACACCAACAGCACTTTTGTTGAAGAAAATATTATTAAATAATAGAAAAGTAAATTTTTAAAAATTTATGATTGTCAATAAATGTTTTACCAAATGGTTGTGCTTGTCAATATTCTTCGCTATATGGAGTACTTGCACTAGCGCTCAGGACTTCAGTTTTGCTAAACTCAATGCCGAAAATGGATTATCTCATAATACGGTCTATGACATAACACAAGATGAAAATGGTCTAATGTGGTTCGCAACTAGAGAAGGACTGAATAATTATGACGGAGTTAGCATTAACTCCTTCTATAAAAATGCTGATGCAGGTGGTTTATCTGGCAATACAATTCTTTCTATCGCTTTAACTAAAAAGGGCCTACTGGTAGCTACGAATTCTGGAATTGATCTATACAACCCTATTTTAAATAGTTTTCAAAACCTTATAAAGACAGAAAAATTTGATGGGGAAATTAGTTTTATTAAATCAGTTGACAATAATACATTTTTTGGAACCACAAAAGGGTTATATAGAATCACAAACGAAAACAATGTTGAGCAACTCTTAAATGGATTATCTGTGCGTGACGTAGAATCTTTTAAAACCGACGTTTTTTTAGTGGTTTTGCATCAAAGAGTTCTAATGATAAATAATGTGGGTGAGACATTGAAGGATTATGGTCCAATATATCATTCCAATTTTAACTCAGAACTGGTTACAACTCCTTTGATATCTATATTCAAGGATAGTAAAAAGAATATTTGGCTTGGTACTTTAAGAGGGGCATACTACTTGGAAGAAAGTAAAGATGATTTTGTTCCTTTCACCTTAGGAAACACTCTTAGTACCGAATTAATCCGGTCAATAGTGGAAGACACCAAAAATAATTTATGGTTTGCAACAGAAAATGGAATATTCATTTACGACAGAACAAATAATACTATAACCAATCATGGTCAAAGCTATTCCAATGACCCAGAAAGCCTTTCTGATAAATCTATTTACAGTCTTTACACCGATAAGGATGGTTCAGTTTGGATAGGGACATACTTTGGAGGTGTAAATTATACTATTGAGAATGAAACCGGCATACAGAATTTTTTTCCAAGAGATCATAAGAATTCAATAAGCGGAAAAGCAGTTAGCGATATTTTGAAAGCTTCAGACGGCAAAATCTGGATTGGAACAGAAGATGGAGGAATATCCATTTTAAATCAAGAAAAAACTTTTGATTTTTTAAACAAAAAAAATGGACTTAGCAGTAATAATATACACTCTTTGGAAGAAGATTCTAGCAGAAACATTTGGATTGGGACCTATCTCGATGGATTAAACAAGTACGACCTACAGACTAAAAAAATTTCTCATTTTAAATATAAAGCAGGTGATTCGACCTCCCTTTCCAATAATTCTGTTTTCAGCTTACATAGGGACAGCAATAATAATTTATGGATAGGTACTCAATCGGGACTCAACAGCTATAATACTGAGAGCAATAGTTTTCAAAGATTTCATCAAGAAATTTTTGGAACGAAGTTTATTTATGAAATTTTAGAGGATGATGACGGTAATTTATGGTTTTGCACAAGAGATTCAGGTATCTATCGATACGTTCCAGAAACGGATACTGTTGCTCATTATGCGTTGACAAAAAAATATGGCCAAGTAGTAAGCGCCTACAAAGATGGTAGCGGTAAACTTTGGTTTGGCACCCTTAATGATGGCTTGTTTCAATTTAATTCCAAATCTGATTCGATTGAACCATTTAGATACAACAACCAATTTTCCAATCAAAATATCTATGGAATTCTGGAAGACGATTCTGGAAGCCTATGGATAAGCACAAATAAGGGAATCAACATTTTCCATCCTGATCAAAAACACATCGAACACTTGAGGTCCGAAGATGGACTTACCACCGATCAGTTCAATTTTAAATCCAGTTTTAAAGATAACAACGGCGACCTTTATTTTGGGTCAATAAACGGTCTGAATATAATTCAACCTTCTAGAGTCAACGCTCCAAAAAAACCGCTTTCGTTACATTTTAAAAAACTGAGACTATTTAATCAGGAAGTACCCGTAACCTCTGATGGAATTCTTCAGACGAATATCAATTATGTTGATTCTTTAAATCTAAATCATAATCAGAATGTTTTTAGCATTGAATATGGTGCGATAAACTACAATCCAAAGAATTCTAAAAAATATGCATATATGCTCGAAGGTTTTGATGAGGATTGGAATTTTGTAGGATCACAAACAATTGCTACCTACACCAATATTTCTCCTGGAAACTATACTTTTAAAGTGGGTACGCTACCTCTGGTTGAAAACAACGTTAAGCAGATGAAGCTAAATATTCTGCCCCCCTTCTGGAAGACAAATCTGGCCTTTTTCATTTATTTTATATTATTTCTTGGTGCTATATATGCCTATTGGTGTTTAGTAAGGTTCCTTCATCGGCAAAAAATGGCAGTTCAAGTAGAGCGAATTCAGAAAGAACAAATCGCAGAATTGAATTCCCACAAACTGAACTTCTTTACTTTTGTCTCTCACGAATTTAAAACACCCTTAACCTTAATACTGGCCTCTGCAGAAAAGTTTTTTAAGAATAATGTTAACAAAATAGCCCCACCAGAAGAGATCCTTACAATTAGAAAGAATGCGGATAAACTAAACAGGCTCATCTCACAATTAATCGAGTTTAGAAAAATTGAAACAGACCATGCGAAGCTTGATCCTAAAAAAGGGGATATTATTCTATTTCTTAAAGATACATTCTTCGCCTTTAAACCTTTATTTGATTTAAAGGATTTAGACTACGATTTTAGAAAAAACTTTTCTGAATATGTATGTTATTTCGATCCTGATAAGTTAGAGATGATTGTTACAAATCTTCTATCCAATGCCTTGAAAAATACAAGTTCAGGGAATATTTCTGCCAGTATAAACATTTCAAATACGCTTAATGAAAAGGGTGAAAGTAAAATAGAAATTAAAATCTCGGATACAGGGACAGGGATGGAAAATGAAGAAATATTACGAGTTAGAGATCCATTCTATCATGGAGGTGCAGAATTTATTTCAGGAAATTCTGGTTTAGGTTTATCACTAGTTCACAGTTTAATTACATTTCTAAATGGTCACCTTGAAATCAAGTCTGAACCGGGCTATGGTACACAAGTTACCGTTTCGTTACCTTTAAAATTAAAAAGTGACCAATCCGTAGAAAGTATTGAAGGTAATAAGAGCATTCAAATAAATGATATCCTTGCTTTAGAAGAAGATATTGCTGACGAATATTCATCTAGTCAATTTCAAACAAATCTGAAAATGCTTATTGTTGAAGACAATTTGGAACTAATCAAATTTCTTAGAAAACACTTCTCAAAGAGATTCCAAGTAATAGTAGCTTCAGACGGACAAAAAGCTCTGGAAAAAATGGAAAAGAATATCCCAGATATTATACTTTCGGATATAAAGATGCCGAATATTTCTGGTATTGAATTATGCAAAAAAGTCAAATCAAATCCTGATTTGAAGCATATTCCATTTTTCCTATTGACAGGAAAAAGCGAAGAAAAAATAAGGGTTGAGGCTTTAAACGCGGGTGCCAATATGTATTTAGGCAAACCATTTAATTTAAGTGAATTGGAATTGCTTATAAACAACTTGTTAGAAACAGAAAAAAATCTTGAAAAACGATTTTCGGAAATAAGTTTCAAACAAGAAGATGCCATTCCAAAAAACAATCAAGAGCTTCAGTTTCTGCGCAAAATCACGAAGATTGTTGGTGAAAATTTTCAAAATCCAGACTTTGGCGTTGAAAAATTGGCTGGTTTAATGGGAATTAGCAGATCTTTATTACATATTAAAATCAAGAAAATTACAGGCATTAGTTCATTGGCTTACATCAAACGTGTTCGATTAAGAATGGCAAAAAAGCTCATTCAGGAAGGCTGCGCCATTTCCGAGGTAGCTTACAAAGTAGGATATAATGATCCAAATTACTTTAGCAGGGCTTTCAAAAAAGAATTTAAAGTTACTCCTACCCAATTTGCTGATAGGAACGAAAATTAATCAAAAGAGCATAAAAAAATCCAGATTGTGTTCTAAAATCAATAATACTATTGGTTTAAACATTTTTGCGCACCTAATAAACAAAATTGCTCGTGGTCTTTAGTGGATATTAATAAATTTAGTATCATGAAAAAAATACTTTTACTTATTGGTTTATTCTCTCTGGTATCCTGTGGAGAAAACTCAGAAACTACCAAAAAAACAAGCAATTTACCTAAGACTATTTACAAAACTCCAAATGTTATTATTTTATACGTGGATGATCTTGGTTATGCCGATGTAGGTGTTTACGGTGCAAAAGGTGTAAAAACTCCAAATATTGATAGCATGGCAAGAGGAGGTATTAGATTCACAGATGCTCATAGCTCTGCGGCCACCTGCACACCTTCCAGATATAGCCTACTTACAGGAAACTATGCCTTTAGGAATAATGCGGAAATCCTTCCAGGCGACGCACCATTATTGATTGACACCAACATGAACACCATGCCTAAAATGTTTCAAAAAGCCGGTTACACCACCGGAGTCATCGGGAAATGGCATTTAGGACTTGGATATGGTCAAGTAGACTGGAACAAGCCTGTAAAACCGGGACCTGCAGAGGTTGGATTTGATTACAGTTTCTTACTTCCTGCTACTGGAGATAGGGTGCCAACGGTTTTTCTGGAGAATGACAAGGTTATTAATCTTTCCGAAGACGACCCAATTACTGTTAGCTACGATAAAAAAGTGGGACAAAGGCCCCTTGGAACTGAACGCCCAGACCTTTTAAAAATGAAAGCCGACTTGCAACATAGCCAGACCATTGTGAATGAAATTAGCCGAATAGGTTATATGGGAGGAGGAAAAAGCGCGGAATGGATAGACGAAGAATTTCCTTATGTGTTTAATAGCAAAGCAGAAAAATTTATACGCAACAATAAAAAAAAACCTTTCTTTCTTTTCTATAGTTTTCATGATATCCATGTTCCACGGGTGCCACATGCTAATTTTACCGGAAAAAGTGAAATGGGTGCGAGGGGAGATGCCATAGTTCAAGTAGATTACGTGGTCGGAGAGATTAATAGAATTCTTAAGGAACAGGGTATTGCCAAAAACACTCTGATTATCTTTACCAGCGACAATGGTCCTGTACTAGACGACGGATACGCGGATAAAGCCAAGGAACTGCTTGGCAAGCATAACCCTTCTGGGCCATTTCGCGGTGGGAAATATAGTATTTACGAAGCTGGCACTAGAGTCCCTACAATAGCCTATTGGCCAGATAACATCGAACCTAGAGTCAGTGACGCCCTACTAACCCAACTTGATTTCTTTGCTTCTTTTGCTGAAATGTTGGGAATCGAAATGGGAGAAACGGTAATTGATAGTGAAAGTCATCTTGATGCATTGTTTGGGAAAACAGATTTTGGAAGGCAGTTCCTACTGGAAGAAGGCTTCACTAAGGCTATTAGGGATGGAAAATGGAAATATATTCAACCTTTCCAAAATGGACAAATTCCTGACTGGATGGCCAACAAAGAAATTGAACCTGGATTAAAACCAGAACCACAACTATTCAATCTTTCGGAAGATAAGGGAGAGCAAAAAAATTTGGCTGATAAATTTCCAGAGAAAGTTAAAGCTTATCAAAAAATGATCAACAGTATTGTTACTTTGGAAAAATAATGCCACTTACTCTAATAAATATTCTATTGCAATTTATCTATCGTGACTAAAATTAATTCTTGGGATATTACCAATACTAGTCTAAAATCATATTTTTTGCAGCAAAAAATTGCCTTTTTTCGGGGCTTCCGAAGGTTTTTGCCGCAAATAGTAGATTTGGCCCTTGGACTGTCTAAAAATTTTACTGTAAATAACTTCCTGCTTATAGGGGCTCCGAGAGGTTTTACTGTAAAACCGGGAGCGCGAAGCCACGTAACATCGCTTTAGCGTGTTACCCTCTTGCTTACCCAAAATTTGTCACGATCGTAGCATCCGGACAAAATATTTATTACATCCAACCAAACTTAAGCAGGTTTATTTTGACTTCTTACGTCAATATGGCAATAACCTATAAGATGGCTGGATGCATAAATATTCGATCTAAAGTATTCCTTCATCCGTAAAGCTGAAATACCTTCCGTTAGGGCTTAGAATAATATGGTCAAGTACCTTTACATCGAAGTAACCGGCCGCCTTTACCATTTTTTGGGTCAGTTCCCTATCTGGCGTACTGGCCTCGAGCTTCCCCGATGGATGGTTGTGGCATAGGATGATACCCGTGGACAGGCTTTTCAGCACCACCGCGAAAAGTAACCTTATATCGACCACCGTGCCTGTAATCCCACCCACCGAATGGGTGTAAATGCCCTTTATCCTATTGGAACGGTTCAGCAAAAGCACCTTAAAGGTTTCGTTAAGGGCTATGGTATCCATATCGAAGGATTGGTAAAGGACTTTAGCGGCATTGGAACTGCTCACAACAACGGTTTCCAGACTGGTCAAAAAACTCTCCCTGTAGGAAAGCTGTATCTCGTTAACTTTTATCAACATGGCTATGCTATTTTTATTAAAATTGATTTCCAACACTTAAAGAAATGGGCAGGTTTCACCCCGCCCATACTTCTATTTTCCGTTCCCGCCAAGGAAAAGGATTTCCGAAACGATTACCTCGGTCACATAGCGTTTAACGCCTTCTTTGTCCTCATAGGAACGTGAAGTGAGTTTTCCCTGTACGGCAATCTCCTTGCCCGTAAAAACGTACTCTTCGATAAGGGATGCGATTTTCCCCCATGCCACCAATTGGTGCCAATCGGTATTGGTCTGTTTCTCCCCTTTGGAATCCCTGTAGTTCTCATTGGTCGCCAATGAAATCTTGGCTACCTTTTTTCCGTTTTCCAATACGGTCACCTGGGGCTCCTGCCCTACATGTCCGATAAGCTGTACTTGATTTTTTAATGTTCCCATAATACATTGTTTTTAGTGCCTGCACGCGACAGGCATGGTTACTGAATATCCCTTTTCCATATCGGCAACTGCTTCTAAGAACTTTCATTGAAACGTTTCCAAAACAAAAGCCAACATTTTAAGGGGTGTTTGTTTGCCTTCTTGCGTGCACAGTACCATAAAAGAAGTGGGTTCGGTCAAGGCTTTTGGACGGAAATCGGGAGTGTCTGCAACGTGGTTTTTACCCTAAGGGCTAAAAACCAGGAAGTAGAAGCTCTATTTATGGACAAAACTCCGTACAGCCTTGACGGGTTCCATAAGGGGCCTTTAAGAATCCTTATCGCGGGGGTTTTGGAAGTGAGCGTACGGGAAGTTAAGCGAGCTGTCAAAAGGCCGGCGATCCAGTATTCTTTGGCGCCTGCCTTGGTTTCCGAAGTACCGGGAACCAAATAGGGGCTTCTTTTATTAAGAACCCTTAAAATGTGTTGGGGGACGGACTTCCGTTTTCGGGACTTTGACGCGTAGGCTCCCAAGAAGGGCCTACCAAAAAGTACCATTTTGGAAAATGGAAGATCGGCCGAGGGATGGATTTTTTATTAATTTAAACCGAAACAAATAAAACCTACTAAAAACTGAATTCCAAATAGATAAACCAAGCAAAATAGTATTGCTTATGACAAAGTTTGGGTGCACAATTTCTCTTTTAAGAAGAGGGTTTAGGATTCATTTTTCAATATCCTGTAAGATTCATCCAAAAACTCTCCTTCTTCAAAAGGCAAAAGATGGTTTGCAAGTTCTAGAGTTCGACGGATATCAATACCATGATCTTTAATCCTGGGCGGTGAAAATGTATCCCCCTGTGCCGCTAGGATGCTTACATTGATCAATGCCTCAATGGTAATAAACAAATCGGTATAGCCTTCAAACTCCAAAAAAGAGGGTTTATATTTTCCTTTCCGAATATTGGAAGGTTGTAATGTGTTCAATTTATCATTGGCTAACTCTCGTAATTCCTTGACTTGTTTCTTTTTCACGGTACTCAATTTTTAATTATACAAAACCTTTACTTTTTGCCCTTTCCCTTTTTAATCTTTACCCCGTTTTATTCCTAACCCTTCTTCCCTGTAATAAAGATTAAGATGGTCCATAAGGGATTCCTCCCCTTGCGGCATCAAGCGATTGGCGATACCTAGTAAATGACGGATATAGTATTTTTCATTTCTTTCGGAGATTGTATCCAAACACAGTTCAGGGTCAATGGTTTTCATAGCCAGGTGCACCAGTGCACGGACCGTTAACAATAATTCTGCATGATCTTCTATATAAAAAAGGCTCACTTCATATTTGTCTTTAAAAAAGGAATGTGGCTTTAAAGTGGGGTGATGATCTAAAGCATGACGTTTTAAACTATTTATCAATTTTTCTTCATTTGGGTTCATACCGTTAGGTTTTAGGGTTATCATCATTATTTTTGACTTTTGAGAGCATTTCTAAAATTTCATCGTAGCAAACCATCTCCCTTTTCGGTAACATGGTGAGTATTAACTCCAGAACAATGCAGACAGAAGTATTCCTGTCTTTTGTATTGGCCTCTGTATATTGGCTGAAAAGAGAGGATGTAAAATAGGTACCTTCCCCATCCAGGGTGAATGCACATACTTTTATCAGGGATTCAATTTTCAGCATCAGTTCATAATAATTGCACATGCGGATTTCGGCTTTTTGCAAGGGTTCCCCATCCCAAAACTGATCGGTTTTTTCCAACCTCCCTTTTGTATTTGCTACAAGTTCTTTAAGCTCTTGCAGGGTTTTCAATTGTTTCTTTTTCTTTGTTTTCATAAGGCATAATATATTCTTCGATAATTTCTTCCAAACACTCTACCTCCTCAAATGGCAGCAATTGCAAAATATGCTCCAGGGCAGTTTGGATATTGAAATGGGGCTGACGGATTAACCTTCCATAACTGTTATCGGCATGTTCCAAAGCTATAATGCACACTTTCATAATTCCAGCTATATCATAAAGGACGTCAGCAAGGCCGCCTACTTTAAAATTTGCTTTGTAATAGAATTTTTTGGAACGCGGTTTTATCTCGTATAGTTTTCTTTTTGTAAGGTCCTGTATCTTTTCCCTGATTTCTTGGTAATTTGCCAAACACTCCACAGAGTTTTTACTGTCCGATTCACTTTTTGAATTTTTATTTTCGGAAAATTCATCGCTGCAGGCCTGCATTTTAAGTTTAAACACCGTCCCTACATGGGTATACGCTTCGTTTGCTTTTTCAAGTACCCGTTGTATTTGCCCCTTATTGATGTGATAGTTGTTATGGTATCGGGTGGCTATATACGCTTCGTCCAACAGTTTCAATAGATTCTGTTCCTCTTCTATTTCGCTATCGAAAAGATTTCCCAGTAGAGGCGAAAAAGCTTTTAAATAGTTTTGCAGTTCTTTAATGCTATGGCTTTTGCGTTCCTTGCCCATGATAAACAGGCCTGCGTAGCGGAACCAGAGTTCTATATACTGATGCAGCATAAAAGCCGCTTGGGAAAAATTCTCTTTGTCAATAAAGAAATTAGCTGCTTCCAGAAAAGCGTTTATTTTCTTTCGTTCTCTTTCAAAAACACCCTCAATTCTATTAAAAGTATTCACATCTATAGCTCTATCGATAAGCGGATTTTCAACATTGGGACTTTTATAGATCAAATTTGCAGGGCTACACCCATAAATAAAGAATAGGTTCTCTTTAGCTAATTGTTGCCGTGCATATTCAAAAGGAAATATCCTGTAGAGAAAGTCTGTTTCCTCTTGGAATATTTTAGCAACCATTGAATACAACTCATGGGTCAATGAAGAACAATTACCATTCAATATCACAATTAATAATGGCTTAAAGGAATCATTTTCTTCGCTTCTTGATTTATAGATATATCCGATATCTAATAGAGATGTTAGTCTACCAATAACATGTCGCTCTTGAGTATTTTTTAAATTCTTCATTTTAACTCATCATTAGATTAACTTATTATTTCTATAGAAAATCTAGACAAACCTATTAATAATCTATCAAAAATCAAAATAAAAATATAGAAATTCTAAAGAAATATTAATCTTTAATACATTTATATACTAAAAATCTAAATAAAATGACCCCTTTAGGTATATATCTTATAAAGAAGTCTGTTAATAGAGCTATGGTATCTAAGAGAACAGGAATAAGTCAAGCGAGGCTATCACAACTAAGCTTAAATGAATCGACAAAGCTAAGAGCAGATGAGTTATATTTGATAGCCTTAGCTATTGATGTTGATCCTGGTGATTTATTAAAAGAAGTTTGTAAAGATTTGAAATTGTCAAAAAAGTAATTATCTCAATACGATAGAAAAAATTAAATTACTCAATCTTCATTATTAAATAATGAATCAAATTTATTAATCAATATTGTCAAATGTCCGAAGAACATAAAAAACAACTCGAGCAACAACTCTGGAATATTGCGAACACCCTACGTGGTAAAATGAATGCTGACGAATTTCGGGATTATATATTAGGCTTTATTTTTTATAAGTACTTAGCAGAAAAAATGGAAATATATGCCGATTCAATTTTAAAACCGGACGGCATAACATTTACCGATATTGACGAAAACACGGAGGAAGGTCAAGCTTATATAGAAGCGATTAGAGAAGAAGCCTTAGAAAAATTGGGATACTTCTTAAAACCATCTGAACTGTTCTCTGCAATTGCTAAAAGAGGGAATCATAATGTAGAAGAAGTGCCTTTAAGTAAGGCGGCTGAGCCTACAGAAATCTACAACACTAAGCACAATTTCATATTAGAGGATTTACAGAGAATATTGAACAATGTTCAAAATAGTACCATGGGCACAGAGAGTGAGGAAGATTTTGATAATCTCTTTGAGGATATGGACCTTAACTCTACCAAACTTGGCAAAACTCCAGAGGCTCGCAATGCAATTATTGCCAAAGTATTATCACATCTTGATAAAATAGATTTTGAATTAGAGCAAACTGAATTAGATGTATTGGGTGATGCGTATGAATATCTGATAGGAAAGTTTGCCAGTGGGGCCGGTAAAAAAGCTGGAGAATTCTATACTCCTCAGGAAGTAAGTATGGTATTAGCCAAATTGGTAACGGCAGGCAAGAAGAAACTGAAATCGGTATACGACCCAACATGTGGTAGTGGTTCCTTATTGCTACGTGTAGCAAAGGAAGTAGAAGAGGTTAACAATTTTTATGGACAGGAATTAAACCGTACTACTTACAACTTGGCCCGTATGAATATGATCCTGCATGATGTACATTTTCTTAAGTTTGATATCAAACAAGAAGACACCTTAGAGCATCCACAACATTTAGAACACCGATTTGAAGCTATTGTTGCCAATCCACCGTTTTCTGCCAAATGGAGTGCCAATCAGCTTTTTATGAGTGATGATAGGTTTAGTCAGTATGGTAAATTGGCTCCAAAAAGTAAAGCAGATTTTGCCTTTGTTCAACACATGATCTATCAGCTCGATGAAAATGGAACTATGGCCATCGTTTTACCACATGGTGTGTTATTCCGAGGAAGTGCCGAAGGACACATAAGAGAATATCTGATTAAGGAGAAAAACTATCTGGATGCTGTAATTGGATTACCAGCCAACATTTTTTATGGAACAAGTATTCCTACTTGTATTTTGGTGTTTAAAAAATGTAAAGAACACCCTAACGATATATTATTTATAGATGCCAGCGAACATTACGAAAAAGTAAAAACCCAAAATGTCCTACGTGAAGAAGATATTGATAAAATTATCGCTACTTACACGGAACGTAAAACTGAAGATAAATACAGTTACGTCGCGACACTTGCTGAAATTGAAGAAAATAACTATAACCTTAACATTCCTCGGTATGTAGACACTTTTGAAGAAGAGGAACCTGTTGATATTGATGCAGTAATGGCTGAAATAAAAAGCCTAGAGACCAAACGTGAAGAATTGGATAAAGAGATTGACGGATATTTTGAAGAATTGGGATTATTTTTTAATGCTTAAAATCCTTAATGTTTATAGTTAAGAAATTTATTTCATATAATGACACAAAAAAGTAAAGAAGGTCGTAACGTACCCAATTTGAGATTTCCTGGGTTTGAGGGTGAGTGGAAGAAAAAGCCTCTTGGTAAAATATCTCGGATGAAAGCTGGAAAGTTCGTAAGGGCAAACGATATTATTGAAGAAATTAATGATGGATTGTATCCTTGTTATGGAGGAAATGGATTAAGGGGTTATACTTCTTCATTTACACATTATGGAAAATATAGTTTAATCGGAAGACAAGGAGCTTTATGTGGTAATGTTAATCTTGTAAATGGAAAATTTCAGGCTACAGAACATGCTGTTGTTGTTGACCATAATGAAGAATTTAATACTGATTTTTTATTCTATGTTTTGAATAATTTAAATTTGAATAGGTATGCTACAGGGCAAGCTCAACCAGGTCTATCAGTTTCGAGTATAGAAAGAATAACGTTTTCATTTCCTCTATTACCCGAGCAAATTAAAATCGCTAATTTTCTGTCAGCAATAGACAATCTTATCCAAACCCAAAGCAAAATAATTGAGGATTATAAAACACTCAAAAAAGGCATGATGCAGAAAATCTTTAAACAAGAAATTAGGTTTAAGGATGAGGGAAGAAAGGAATTCCCTAAGTGGAAGGAAATGAAATTAAAGGAAATTTTAAACTATGAACAGCCTACAAAATATTTAGTGTCCAATACCGAATATGATGAAAGTTATAAAATACCTGTTTTAACTGCTGGTAAAACATTTTTATTGGGATATACTAATGAACAAAATGGAATTTTTGAAGATAAATTACCTACAATTATTTTTGATGATTTTACAACTGCTTTCCAATATGTAGATTTTCCATTTAAGGCAAAATCATCTGCAATGAAGATGTTAATTTCTAAAGACAACGAAGTCAATATAAAGTTTATTTTTGAGGCAATGAAAACAATTAAATTTCCTTTAGCAGAGCACAAACGATATTGGATTTCTGAATATCAAAATGAGAAAATACCATACCCTTGTAGAGGAGAACAACAAAAAATAGCAGCAACCATATCTGCTATTGACAAAAAAATAGCTTTAGAAGAAAACTATTTAAGTAAATTAAGTGCTCAAAAAAAATACTTATTGCAGAATCTATTTATATAAATAAATTTTGCAGTAAAAACTTTTTCTGTTGTTGGTACTGCTCTAAAAGTTGTTTTTCTTTTTCCAATTTCGCATCTAGGGACGAAAGAAAATTGGCGATTTTGGTTTGTTCTTCAAATGAAGGGTATGGCAATTCTATTTCGGAGAAATATTTATAACTTATCATTTTACCATCTCTAATTCCTTCAAGCTTTCTATTTAATTCTATGATGTAAGTAGTCGTTTTTAGATAATATTTATAGAACACTCGGTTCATATTTTTTATAGGCCTTAAAATAATATATGCTGGACTACAAATTCCTTTATAGTTTGAGTATTCTATTCCGCCTTGAAACGACCTTAAACTGATGATAAAATCCCCTTTCTGTACAACTTTATAGGACGATATGCTCTTTGCTGTTACACCAATGCTATAGTCAATTAAATCTCTTGGAATAGCTCCTTTGTCTTGTGTTATAGCTAAAATTGGTAAATCTGAGTTGTGCTTTTTGTCTGATATACTTGTAAATAGTAAATTACCATTATTGTATTCCCAATCTCCAAAGTCATTTCCATTTTCATCTTTAAATCTTAATTGTTGAGAAAATAGTTTTTGAGAGAAACCTTTAATTGAAGATTCCAGATGTTGTATTATTTTGCTTTGGGTTTGAATGCGATTATTAAGAAGTCGAAATAATTCTCCTATTTTTTCTCTTTCCTCATGTTCTAAGGGATAACGAATTATTGATGTTGAAATTAAATTCCAATCTGCCCTTGGCATTTTAGATCCACTTGTTATTTCTGTTAATGATAAAAAACGATTTGATTGTATATACGAATATAGATATGAAGGGTTAAAGGTTAAGCTGCTCATAACCCATATTTCGGAAGAACAAACACCATTGAAATCAGAGAGGTAAAACTTTCTTAAATAAGGACGTAATTTTCCAAATAACACATTTCCTGAATGGAATACGTTCTTGATACTTTTTTGATTTTTAGAACTGAATGTTGATAGTAATTCTCCTGTCCCTTGAGATAAACTTTCCAATTCAATACAGGGGTATTCAGACTCATCAATATCAGGATTATATTTATCAGACTTAATGGATATTACTTCTCCAACAGAATTTTTTTCCCAAGCCGTCTCATAACCTTGAAATCTCAAATTGGGTACATTTCCCAATCTTAATCCTTAATGTTATAAAACCTCTTTTATTTTCTTTGGGGGTTTTAAATTTTAAAATTCATATAATGACCAAACAAAAGACCATTTCAGAAATTACATCCTTATGGCAAGCAGACAAAAAGAAGTATGTAAAAAAATCAAGTTTTTCGGCTTATGTATTACTGGTTGAGAACCACATACTTCCTTCTTTTGGCAACCATTATAATGTTAATGATTTAGAAGTACAGATTTTTGTTTTTGAGAAATTAGAGCAAGGTCTTAGCCAGAAAACAATAAAAGATATTTTAATTGTACTAAAGATGATCCTTAAATTCGGAGCTAAGAATAAATGGTTGAAATACAAAGAGTTTGATATTCAATTTCCAACCGTAAGAGAACATCACACAGTTGAAATTTTGAGCCGCACCCATCAAAAAAAAATTATGCAGCACGTTCAACAACATTTCACCTTTCGAAATTTAGGAGTTTATTTATGTTTAAGTACCGGTATGCGTATTGGTGAAGTATGTGCCCTAACCTGGGAAGATGTGGATACAGAAAATGGCATCATTAGCATCAATAAAACCATACAGCGCATTTACACTATTGAATCAGGTATTCGTAAAACAGAATTGATACTGGATACTCCAAAAACCAAAAATTCTATTAGGGAAGTACCTATGAACCGGGATTTATTACGTATGTTAAAACCTATAAAAAAAGTAATGAACCCTAATTTTTTCGTATTGACTAATGAAGTCAAACCAACTGAACCAAGAACATACAGAAGCTATTACAAAAAGTTTATGCAGGAATTAGGAATGCCCGAACTTAAATTTCATGGTCTAAGACATAGCTTCGCTACCAGGTGTATTGAAAGTAAATGCGATTACAAAACCGTGAGTGTTTTATTAGGTCATTCTAACATCAGTACAACATTAAATTTATATGTTCACCCCAACATTGAACAAAAGAAAAAAGCTATTGATCAAATGTTTAGAGGACTGAGTTAAACACCTGACATGCAGTTTCTTATTTCTTGAGCATTGCATGTTTTTTTGTAATACAATGTATTACATTAAAATAATTGTTTTATATTTGCACTAACAGTACACACCACGCTACCCATAAGAACAGCGTCCCAGGGTGTGTCTTTTGCTTTAAAGACCTTTGTAATTTGCTTTATTTTTCTAAATTAGTGGCTTATGTTTAGTAAAAAACCACTTACTATAGATGAGCAAATAAACCAACTTCAAAAAAGAGGGTTGCATATTCCCAATAAATCATTTGCCTCTAAATATTTGTCCAATATCAGTTATTATCGTCTAGGAGAATACTGGTATGTAATGCAAAAGGATAAAGTGACCCATATCTTTAAGCCTAATAGCAGGTTTGAAAATGTAATAGCTCTTTATAACTTCGATGCAGAGCTAAGACTCTTGTTATTTGATATCATAGAGAAGATTGAAATTAGCCTAAGGACAAAATTAATCTATCACTTATCACACGAATTAGATCCATGGTGGTTTCAAAATTTTGATCTATTTGCAGATGGCATGGCTTTGGTTAAAACTTTAGCCAATCTGGAACAAGAACTTTCCAGATCTAAAGATGTTACCATAAAAAATCATTTTAAAAACCATAAGGATGATAAACGGTTTCCTCCAGCTTGGAAGTCATTAGAACAAACTAGCTTTGGGGCTTTATCAAAATTGTATGGCAATCTAAAACCAACGGTAAAGTCAAAAGACATTATTGCTATAGAATTTGGAGCAGTAAACCATACTTATTTACCTAGTTGGCTACAGTCTATTGCACAAATCCGTAACTATTGTGCCCATCATTCCAGATTATGGAACAGAAATCTACCCGGAACAGTAAAACTTTTATCTAATCCGCCAAACCCCTGGATTAAAGAGATTGAAAATGTACCCAAGCAACATGAGTTTATTCATTTGTATGTTCACATGTGTTTAATGAAGTATCTATTAAATACAATACATCCCAGAAACACCTTTACCAATAGACTTAAAGAATTGTTCAAACGATATCCCAATGTAGACCAAAACGCATTGGGAATGAAACCTAATTGGCACCAAGAGCCTTTATGGCAACAATAATACACTATGAGTACACAACCAGAACTAGTTTTAGAAAACCAATTAATAGAGCAGCTTTCAAATATAGGATATACCAAAGTTAACATTCCTGATGAGACAGCTTTATTAACCAATCTGAAGGCACAGTTAGAAAAGCACAACAATATAACCTTTACAGAAAAAGAGTTTGAACGTGTACTCAATATACTAAGCAAAGGTTCGGTTTTTGAAAAAGCCAAAACACTACGGGAAAAACAACATATTGTAAGGGATAATGGGGACAATTTATATTTTGAGTTCTTAAATACCGAGCATTGGTGCCAAAACCAGTATCAGGTTACCCGTCAAGTTACCATCGATGGTTCATACAAAAACCGTTATGACGTAACCTTATTAATAAATGGATTGCCATTGGTCCAAATAGAATTGAAACGCAGAGGTTTAGAAATGAAAGAAGCCTTTAACCAAATAAACCGCTATCAGCGACATTCTTTTGGTGCTAAATCTGCTTTATTTCAATACGTACAGATATTTATAATTAGTAACGGGGTTAATACCAAATACTACGCTAACAATAGGCATCAGTCCTTTAAACAAACTTTCTATTGGACCAATAAAGAAAACAAGCGTTTAACCAATATTCTTAATGGATTTACAAGTGAATTTTTAGAGCCATGTCATATCTCTAAAATGATATGTAAATACATTGTGTTAAATGAAACCCATAAAGTTTTGATGGTGCTTAGACCGTATCAGTTTTATGCAGTTGAAGCATTGATTGATAGAGTAAAAAACTCTACTAAAAACGGCTATATATGGCATACTACAGGTTCTGGTAAAACGCTTACATCTTTTAAAGCAAGTCAAATAATTATGAAAATGCCACAAGTTAAAAAAGTGGTATTTGTTGTAGATAGAAAAGATTTAGATTTCCAAACTACCAAAGAATTTAATAGTTTTTCTAAAGGCAGTATTGATGGTACAGATAACACAAGGGCATTAGTAAAGCAGTTCAGCGATGATACCAGAATAATTGTAACCACCATTCAAAAACTAAATACAGCCATTAGCAGAAAGAGTTACTTGGCAAAAATGGAACAACTTAAAGACGAACGTATTGTTTTTATTTTTGATGAGTGTCACCGTAGTCAATTTGGAGAAACCCATAACCGCATTAAATCGTTTTTTAACAACCATCAAATGTTTGGTTTTACAGGCACGCCAATTTTTGCAGATAATGCCGTTAAAAATGAATTAGGAAAACGCACTACCAAAGAATTGTTTGGCGAATGTTTACACAAATATGTGATTACAGATGCTATAAAGGACGAAAATGTACTAAAGTTTTCTGTAGAGTACGTAGGCAGATATAAGCAAAAAGAATCTGCTACTGAAATAGATATTGAAGTACAGGACATTGACCGCAAGGAGTTGATGGAGTCTCCCAAGCGATTGGAAAAAATTGCTGATTATATCATTGCTAATCATAGTCGAAAAACACATAGTAAAGAATTTACAGCTATGTTTTGCGTAGGGAGTACTGATATGTTAATAGATTATTATGATATATTTCAACGTAAAAAAAACGAAGGTAAACACAACCTAAAAATAGCAACCATATTTAGCTATGTGGCAAATGAAGATGATGCCGATGCAAATGGCTATATTCCGGAAGAAGTGTCTATAGTAGAAGAAGCTGCTGTTCTTTATGGTATGAATGGTCATAAAAGGGATAAGTTGGAGAGTTATATAGGTCATTACAATCAAATGTTTGGTTCTAACTTTTCTACAAGAGATAGTCAATCATTCTACAACTATTATAACGATATCTCCAAAAAAGTAAAGGAACGAGAGATAGATGTATTGTTGGTTGTAAATATGTTTTTAACAGGGTTTGATAGTCCTACTTTGAACACTTTATATGTAGATAAAAATTTAAAGTATCATGGATTAATACAAGCTTATTCACGCACCAATAGAATAATCAACGAACAAAAGTCACAAGGTAATATCGTTGTGTTCCGTAATCTCAAAAAAGCAACAGATGATGCTATAACACTTTTTAGCAATAAGCAAGCCATAGAGGTCATTATAATGCAACCTTACGAAGATTATGTTGAAAAATTTGATCAAGCCTATAGCAAGTTGCTCGGAATAACACCAACGGTTGATAATGTTAATGAATTAGTAAGTGAAGAAGATGAACTCGAGTTCATCAAAGCCTTCAGGGAACTGATGCGGCTAAAAAATACCATAACAACCTTTGCCAATTTTGATTGGGAAGATTTAGCAATGGACGAACAGTTGTTCAATGATTTTAGAAGCAAGTATTTGGACCTCTGGCAAAAAACAAAACATGATACAACGAAAGAAAAGGTGTCTATTCTTGATGATGTAGATTTTGAATTGGAATTGATTCATAGAGACGAAATAAATGTTACCTATATTCTTAAACTATTAGCTTCTTTAAAAGATGCAAAGCAGTCAGAACAGGAAGCTAAGAAAAAAGAAATTGTAGATATACTCTCTGGTGAAGCCAACTTAAGAAGCAAACGAGAATTAATAGAAAAGTTCATTCAAGACAGTTTACCTCTTATAGAAGATTCGGATAACATTCCGCAAGAGTTTGAGAAGTTTTGGACGAAAGAACAAAAAAGAGCATTCGATAAATTTGTAAAAGAAGAAAATCTTTCATCCGATAAAACACAAAAACTTATTGAAGATTATCTATATGCTGAACGTACACCACTACGGGATGAATTATTAGATTTAATTGATGGAGAAAAACCATCGGTATTAAAGCGTAAATCTATTGGTGATAGAATCTTACAAAGAGTAGTCCATTTTGTTGATACCTTTATTAATGGGATGGATACTTAAAAAGCAAACGGCTAATTAAAGAAATTAAACGAATGACCATACCAAAGCACGACGAGATAAGAGTTCCGGCAATGAATCTATTAAAAATAAATGGGACAATGAAATTACGTGATTTTATTGAACCTTTGGCTGAGTATTTCAATCTTTCAGACATTGAAATTAATGAAATGTATCCTTCAGGTAATGGACATGTTTTTTATGATCGGATTTCTTGGGCATTGAGTTACTTAAATATGGCCGGCCTCTTAGACAAACCAAAAAGAGGTATCTATAAAATTAACGAAAAGGGTATTAGCTTACTTGACACTCCTGAAAAAGTGGATAAGTATATTGAGCAGCAATTAGAAAAAAGAGAGCCTGCACGACAAAAGAAAAAAACAACTCAAGAACAATTGGCCCTCGAAGATTCATCTTCAGAGCTTACCCCACAAGAAAAATTATATTCTTCTTTTTCAAACATTAGAAAATCTATTTACACTGAGATATTAAATACCATTTTAACCAAAACCCCAGTCTCATTTGAAAAATTAGTGGTTTTACTACTTCAAAAAATGGGTTATGGTGGAGAAATTGAAAATTCAGGTCTTGTTACTAAAGTATCAAATGACGGAGGCATTGATGGCATCATAAAAGAAGATGTTCTTGGACTTGGTAGAATTCATATCCAAGCTAAGAGATATAGAATAGATAATCCAATTGGGCGGGAAGAAATTCAAAAATTTGTTGGAGCATTAGCAGTAGCACAGTCGAACAAGGGTGTTTTTATCACAACATCCTATTATTCCAAAGGAGCAATTGAATATGCCAATAACTTGAATGGTTCAACAACTTTGGTTTTGATAGACGGAAAACAATTGGCTGAATACATCTATGATTATGGACTTGGAATGCAGGTAGAGCAAACTATAGAAATAAAAAAATTAGATGCTGATTTTTGGGACTCAATGAAGGATGATGAGTAAAATTAAATTCTTGTTTCTCCACACCTTAAAGCTTTTGTCTTGAAAAGATTATTTTTACATCAAATACCTAATAATGTCTGAAACAAACCGAATAGAGTATAAAGAAAAATTGACCAAAGACTTGGATTTGGAAAAAGAAGTGATTGCTTTCCTCAATTATTTGGAAGGTGGGTTAATTTACTTAGGCATTGACAAACATGGGAAAGTACTTGGTATAAATGATGTTGACGGTGATATGCTTAAAATTAAAGACCGTATTAAGAACAATATTTCCCCTTCAGCAATGGGTTTGTTTGATGTGGTGGCTGAAGAACGTGATGGTAAGGAAATTATCAAGATTATTGTTGCTGGCGGCAGTGAGAAGCCTTATTTTAAAAAGAAATATGGGATGACTGAAAAAGGTTGTTTTATCAGGGTTGGTACAGCGGCCGAACCCATGCCACAAGCTATGATTGATAAACTTTTCGCCAGCCGTACCCGTAATTCAATAGGAAAAATAAAATCGCATCGTCAAGACTTGAGTTTTGAGCAGCTACATATCTATTATCAAGAAAATGGCAAGCCTCTTAACAAACAGTTTAAAAAAAATTTAGAGCTTCTTACCGAAGACGGATTTTTAAATTATGCAGCCTACCTTTTGGCAGACGTAAACAACGTATCTATTAAAGTTGCTAAATATAAAGGTCTAGATAGAGTAGACCTTCTTGAAAATAATGAATATGGATATTCTTCGCTCATTAAAGCCACAAAAAGCGTACTGGATAAAATCACTATAGAAAACACAACTTTTGCAACCATTACCTCAAAAGAGCGTATTGAGCGAAAATTATGGAATCCTGTAGCCTTAAGGGAAGCTATATACAATGCAATAGTGCATAATGATTATACACGTGAAGTTCCACCTAAGTTTGAAATATTTGATGACAGGATTGAAATAACGTCTGCAGGTTCCTTACCAGACGGACTTAGTAAAGAAGATTTTTTTGAAGGCGTTTCTATGCCAAGGAATAAGGAGCTAATGCGTATATACAGGGATTTGGATTTAGTAGAGCAACTGGGTTCTGGCGTTCCACGGATTTTAAAGAGCTACGGGAAAGAATGTTTCCGATTTATGGATAACTTTACCAGAATGACTTTTCCGTCTTCTGAACAAGTCACCGAACAAGTCACCGAACAAGTCACCGAACAAGTCACCGAACAAGTCACCGAACAAGTTTCAAAATTAATTTCTGTGATGGATAGTGATGATACTACAACGGCAGAATTAATGGCAAAGTTAGAAATGAGACATCGCCCAACATTTTTATATAATTATTTACAGCCGGCACTTGATACAAAATTAATTGAAATGACAATTCCCGACAAACCAAAAAGCAGTAAACAAAAATACAGGTTAACGGAAAAGGGGAAGCAGATTAAATAAAATGAATCCATAAAATCCCATCCTTTTTGATAGACAAACATTTAAGTCAATAGGATGATTTCGACCGAAAATGCCGGGTATGGCTTTGACAAAATCGAAACCAACTGGGGTCAATACAACAATACAGCACCCGAGTATGATATTAGTTTTGATGGAACGATCTTAAAACTTTATACCCAAAAAGACAAAGCCGAAACTAAAACTTCGGGAAAACTTCGGGGAGACTTCGGAGAAACTTTGGAGAAACTTCAGGAAACACTTAAAAGCGACACCGTTGATAAGGATCTGATATTGAATATTTTAAATTCAGATGCTGAAAAATATATAAATGCATTAACTTCAGATTTTCCAAAAACTTCGGAGAAACTTTTAAAGGGTAGCAGCTTTAACACAGTGATATTATTAATGCTTATGGACGCTGATATCACCATAACAGCAGAAAGAGCAAGTAATATACTTGGGGTCTCTTCAAGAACCATAGAAACGTATATTGCTAAATTAAAAGAATCACAAATAATAGAGCGACAAGGATCTGATAAAGAAGGAACTTGGTGTATTACAAAAGAATAATAATGACCAGAGAATTAAAACTAGAAATAGACGTTTTCTGCAAGACCTTTTACGAATTTAAAAGTATTTTTGAGAAAGTTCACAGAAGCACAAAGTTAAAAAATAGTTAAAATAGTCAATTCGGGCGCACTCCAAAAAACATGGTTTGAAAGCCACATTAAAATTGAACTTTTAAATATACTCGAACTACCACCTCGAGTACAAAAAAACCCTGTAAAACATAGTTTTTACAGGGTTTTTTGATTTTTTGAATATCAACCTAACCATCATCAGATTAGTGACCCTTCAAAAATTTATCCTCCTCCCGCTGCATAAATCTCTCTATAAACTCATTTAAATTGTCTTTTTTAAAACAAGCTTTCGTGATAAACATCAACACTCACATTAATTCATTAATTTTATAACACCCCCAGCCTCATTAAATTATATTCTTTTATTTTAAAATGAAGAGGCTATACTTATTTCTTATTATAAATAGTTGCTGTTTTTCTCTCTTGCTTGCCCAAGACCGATTACTTTCGGTACAGGCGAAAGACTCTATTGGGGAACTGCCGCGCTACAAAGCCAGTCTAGGCGTAAACATGAAGCTTAATGGTTATTTTGATGTATTCGGGGGACTACAAGGCAACGAAACTTTTGCCGTGGGCAACATTAATGTTTTTGGCACCGACGACTCCAAAAGCTTGAACGTAGATTTATACCAAACCCAGATTAAAATGGAAACCTACCTCATCCTTGAAAGCGGAAAACGGGTAGATGCCGTTGTAGAATCCGACTTCTGGGGCGGCGAAGGAAGGGTTCGACTGCGAAGGGCTTTTGTAGAAACAGAGCATTGGCAAATCGGACAAAACTGGAATAACTTTGGGGATGAAGTTTTATGGCCAGACATTATGGAATGGGAAGGTCCGCCCTCGGGAGTTTGGCTGAGAACGCCACATATTAAGTACAAAAACACACTTGCCAACCAGCATTATGTTTACGAAATAAGCCTAGAAGCACCTACCATAGATTACATTCGGGCTAGGGAATACACCGAACTAAAGCCGTACATTGAAGAAGCCAATCAATTTGTTCCCGATTTTACCGCCGCCATGAAATACGATTCGCATTGGGGCCACATTCGCCTTTCTTCTCTACTTAGGTATATTAGGTATTCTTTAAATGATGAAGACGATGGCTTTGTGGGTTACGGCTTTGGTTTTTCAGGAATATATAGGCAATTGGAAAGCAGAAACAATTTTCAGTTTCAGGTTGTGGGCGGGAAAGGGATTACCGCATATATGACCACCATTACTGGGCAAGGCTACGACGGTTATCCCACCGGAAACAATCAATTAAGTGCTACGCCAGCTTTTGGCGGATGGCTGGCATATGAATACTTCTTTCACCCTAAAATACATAGCAATCTGGTTTTTGGATACACCAATTTCTACACCAATGGGATTTCGCGCTACGTACTCATTCCCGACGGAAGCAATGTGGCAGCGAATGAAGAAATATACCTCAACGGAGATGTGTCCCATACGCATTATTACGGCATTATCAATGTTATGTACGACCCATATGAGCGTATGACTGTCGGACTGGAATTGGATTACGGAGTTAAAAGATTGGCTACGGAAGGCTCTGTGGGCAATACATTTATTTCCAATGCTAAAAGCCGTGACGCCATGCGCATCAGTTTTGGTTTTATGTTTTATTTCTAATGAAATTGGCTTTTAAACTTCAATACTCAAAAATGAAAACTGCATTTTAAGTCCATAATATTCCCTTTGGGAAGCCAATAAGAAGTTAATACTTCCGCAGTGTATTTTATCAACGTTCATAAAGTTTTGCAGAGCTCGAAGATGCCTTTGCACGACTTGGAGAAGGCTCTGCAGAACTTACAGATGCCTTTGCAGAACTTACAGATGCCTTTGCATGACTTACAGATGTCTTTGCATGACTTGGAGATGTCATTGCACGACTCGGAGATGTCATTGCACGACTCGGAGATGCCTTTGCATGACTTGGAGATGTCATTGCACGACTTGAAGATGCCTTTGCATGACTTGGAGATACCTTTGCAGAACTTACAGATGCCTTTGCACGACTTGCAGAAGGCTTTGCAGAACTTACAGAAGGCCTTGCATGACTTACAGATGTCTTTGCACGACTTGCAGAAGGCCTTGCACGACTTACAGAAAGCTTTGCAGAACTTGCAGAAGGCCTTGCACGACTTACAGAGGTCATTGCACGCAAACAAAATAGTTTCCATATAGTACCATAAAAAACTACCTTTGTCCAATGATTTTCGATGTAGCAATAGTAGGTGGCGGCGCGGCCGGTTTTTTTGCAGCCATACAAGTGGCACAGCAAAAACCCAATCTTTCCGTAGTAATCCTGGAAAGAGGAAAAGAAGTGCTCACTAAAGTAAAAGTTTCTGGAGGTGGCCGTTGCAATGTCACCCATGCCGAATTTGTACCCAACGAACTTGTAAAAGCTTACCCTAGAGGGCAAAGAGAACTTAAAGGTCCGTTTCATACCTTCTGTAGTGGCGATACCGTTGCTTTTTTTGAAGAACGTGGCGTTCCCCTGAAAATTGAAGAAGACGGTCGCATGTTTCCAGAAACCGACTCCTCTCAAACTATTATAGATTGTTTTACTTCGGAAGTGGATAAACTAGGCATAAAAGTAAACACCAATTGCTCCGTTAAAAGTATACTACCCCCTACGGAAGAAATACAAACTTGGCAGCTGGAAACCTCACAAGGGGAATTGAAAGCCCACAAACTGCTTGTTGCAACAGGAAGCAATCCTAAAATATGGAAGCTATTAGAAACTTTAGGGCATACCATTGTTCCTCCTGTCTCCTCTTTGTTTACTTTTAATATTAAAGACAACCGAATAAATGACCTTATGGGGGTTTCTTCTCCTGCGGAAGTAAAATTGCTTCATCCTAACAAATTACCTATAAAGCTGGAAAACGGACAAAAAGCCAAAGCTTCCGGACCTTTACTGATAACCCATTGGGGAATGAGCGGCCCTGCCATCCTAAAGTTATCCGCTTGGGGAGCACGCGAGCTTTTTCAGTTGAAGTATCATTTTAAAATACAAGTAAACTGGCTTCCTAAATATGCTACGGAAGAAATTTTTACTGAATTGCTGGATGTAAAAAATTCAGAAGCAAAAAAAACGATAACAAATACACGTCCGTTCGACCTTCCAAAACGCCTTTGGTTTAAAATTATTGAAGCAAGTGGCATTCAAGAACAGTCCAATTGGGCGGATATTTCCAAAAAGCAACTTCAAAAACTAGCTACGCAACTTACTGCCGCCATATTTGAAGTTAATGGTAAAAGCACTTTTAAAGAAGAGTTTGTAACTGCTGGTGGTGTCGCCCTAAAGGAAATTAATTTTAAATCTTACGAGAGTAAGCTCTTTAAAAATCTATTTTTCGCAGGGGAAGTTCTTAACATCGATGCAGTTACTGGCGGATTTAATTTTCAAAATGCATGGACCGGGGCATTTATTGCCGCCCAAGCCATTTGCGAAAATTCCTAGTACTTTAATCTTCTAAAGCCCTATGCCTTTGTATCTTTGTTTTGAATGGTAACATATTTCTGTGCTTTACACTGAAATAAACTTGGCACAAAGAAATAGAAGAAGAAACTAAATTTAAAAAACCTTATCTGCTGAATAGTAATCAAAAGCTCCGAGAACAGGAGCGAAAGCATTTCGCGACGCGGAGTTTTGATTACGGTTTTTCGACTTAACGGTCGAAAAAATTCATTTGATAAGGCGCCGTTTTCTTTGTTTCGTTTCTTTTGGGCGAGCAAAAGAAATGAAAAAACGCAATATAAATCAATCTCGAACCTTTTAGCTTTGTAATTAATTTAATAAAATTCAAATTTGTGAAAATATCAGTAGAATTAACCTTAACTCCCATACAAGACGATTACGAACCGTCTATTATTCATTTTATAAAACAAATGCGCGAGAGCGGACTTACTGTTTTGGAAAATCCATTGAGCACGCAAGTTTATGGTGATTACGATCAAGTCATGAAGGTGCTAACGACCGAAATAAAAGAGGTGTTTGAAATGATGGACAAAGGCTTGTTGTACATGAAAATTGTAAAATCCGACCGCAGCGACTATGAACCTCATTTTTGATTGGCTTTTCAGTCAGTATCAAGGTGTTCCCACACATTTTATTGTCCTTGAAATTATTGGGGTAATCTTTGGTTTTTTAAGCGTTTGGTATTCAAAAAGGGAGAACATTCTGGTGTATCCTACAGGTATCATCAGTACAGCCATTTTTGTGTATATATTGTTTCAATACGGATTGCTAGGCGACATGATGATTAACGCGTATTACTTTTCAATGAGTATTTACGGGTGGTATGTTTGGACAAGAAAAGTAGATGAAACCCACTTTATTGCCATCACCAAAACCAATAAAAAGGAAAAGATAGTTTCTATATTCCTATTTTTAGCTACTGCCGTTTTTGTATATGCTGTTTACGAGTTTTTTAATAAATGGGAGTCTTGGGTATCTTATGTAGATATTCTTACCACGGCTATATTCTTTGTAGGCATGTGGCTAATGGCAAAAAAGAAGCTTGAAAATTGGGTGTATTGGATTGTTGGAGACCTTATTTCAGTTCCTTTGTATCTTTACAAAGGATTGGCATTTACCAGTTTACAATATTTATTATTTACAGTAATAGCCATTTACGGTTATAAAGCATGGAAGAAAAACTTAAACAAAAATCCGCAGACCTTATTAAAGTAGTGCTATTTGGACCAGAATCTACGGGAAAAACTACACTCGCAGAAACGCTGGCAAACCAATACAACACCAAATGGGTGCCGGAATACATGCGTGAATACCTACAAGAAAAGTGGGATAAAGAAAAGAAAATTTGCGAACCAAAAGATTTGCTTCCTATTGCTGAAGGACAAATGCTTTGGGAGAACAATCTCTCTGATAAGGCTAATAAAATACTTTTTTGCGATACCAACTTGCTAGAACTTAAAGTATATTCGGAAGCGTATTACAATGGCTACTGCCCCGAGCCCATTGAAAAATATGCCCTTAAAAACGAATATAATTTGTATTTTTTAACGTATATTGATGTGCCTTGGGAAGAAGATGATTTACGGGACAAACCTAACGACCGTGAAAACATGTTTCTTCGTTTTAAAAACACTTTGGAAACCAATAACATACAATATGTTCTGCTGAAAGGAGATTTTAAAACCCGCCTGCAGACAGCTAGTAACCATATAGAAAAACTTATTAATAAGTATGATGACACTCACCGAAGCCGATAAAAAACAACTTAAACAAAAAGGAATAGGAGAAAAACAGATAAATGAACAAATAGAGATTTTTAAAAAAGGAATTCCGTTTGTTAATCTATTGGCTGCCGCAACTATCGGGCATGGTATCCATAAATTTTCCGACGAAGAGAAGAAAAAATATGTTTCCCTTTTTGAAGAGAACAAAGACAACTTAAACTTATTGAAATTTGTGCCGGCCTCTGGGGCGGCTACTAGAATGTTTAAAGCGCTTTTTCAGTTTCTAAATAATTATAATCCGGCCAACGAAACCATCAATGCCTATGTTAATAGGGAAAAGGCAGATATTATTAGAACCTTTTTTATTGGGGTAGAGAAATTTCCGTTCTACGAAGCAGTTATTAGACGGTTTGTTGAAAAGCACCCCGATTTTTTAAACTTACCAGACCATTTTCAGAAGTATTACTTTATAAAAATTCTTCTGGACAAAGATGAGTTTGATTATGGTTCCAGTCCGAAAGGATTATTGCCTTTCCACAAATACAAAACACACCCTGCAACCGCTTTTGAAGAGCACATGTACGAGGCTGCCCTCTACGACGAATCAAATGGGGTTGCTAAACTACATTTTACCATTTCCAAAGAGCACAACACCGATTTTGATGATGAAATGGAAAAAATCAGCAATCGCGTGAAAGAAAAAACAGGTGTTACTTTTGACACTACTTTTTCCTTTCAAAAGGAATCTACCGATACTTTGGCTGTAACCATGAAAAACGAACCCTTCCGACTCGAGTCTGGGGAAATTTTGTTCCGTCCTGGTGGACACGGGGCTTTGATAGAAAATCTAAACGATCAAGATGCCGATATTATTTTCATTAAAAATATCGATAATGTAGTGGTGTACAAATACAAGCACGAAGTAGCACAATTTAAGAAAATTCTTGCCGGAAAATTACTGGAAGTACAGAACAAAGCTTTCGAATACGCGAAACTTCTTGATGAAACCACACCCGATGAAAAGAAGATAGAAGAAATTAAAACGTTCCTTAAAAATGAACTAAACGTTCATGTAAAACCCGATGTGGATAAATATAAGGAAGTGTATCAAATAGAGTTTTTAAAAGAAAAATTAAATGCGCCTATCCGTATCTGTGGTATGGTGAAAAATGAAGGAGAACCTGGTGGAGGTCCGTTTTGGATAAAGGATGAAGACGGGAATATCTCCTTACAAATCGTAGAAACACCTCAAATAGACACTAACAACAAATTCCAGTTGGATATTTTGAAAGGTGCTACACATTTTAATCCCGTGGACATTGTTTGCAGTATTAAAAACTACAAAGGTGAAAAATACAATCTACTGGATTATGTAGATCCACAACAGGCATTTATCACTACCAAAACAAAAGAAGGAAAAGAATTAAAAGCTCTTGAGTTACCCGGACTTTGGAATGGCGGTATGGCTTTTTGGAATACTATTTTTGTTGAAGTTCCGCTTACCACCTTTAACCCTGTTAAAACTGTGGTAGACTTACTAAAACCAGCGCATCAGGTAAAAGACAAATAATTTTGAAGCCCCGAAACGTAAAACTTTCGGGGTTTGTTTTTAGTTATACTCTATCCTTTTTATTTCTTCTAAAGCGTTTTTAATTGCGCTTTCTATCTCTGACTCAAAGTCGGAATGACCTGCATCGACAACTTTCATTGTAGAGTTTTTCAATTTTTGGTTAAGATTATACGCCTGAATTGGAGGGCAAATCATATCAAACCTCCCATGAATAATATATGTACGAATGTTTTCTATTTTTTCAACATTATTCATAATAAACCCTTCTTGAAGAAAACAATTATTGCTTAAATAATGTGCTTCTAAAGTTGCAAGAGACTCATATGGTATTCTTTCAAGTATTCCTTCAATTTGTTTTGACGAAATACACTTTTGAAAAATTGAAATTTCATAATAAGCCCATTCGTAAGCAAAAAAGCTACGCGTTTCTGAAGATCCATTTTTCATTTGTTCAAGATAAAATGAAGGCACATTTCCTATTTCATTTTCAGGAACCTTATCTATAAACCTCATCCAAGCTTCTGGATAAAAAGTCTTTACCCCTCCTCCCAAATAATGATTAATAGCGTTTCTGTCCGCCAGGAACACTCCCCGTAGAATTAGCCCTTTAACTTTATCAGGATTTTCAATGGCAAAACAAAGAGAAAGGGTAGTTCCCCATGAACCTCCAAATACATAACATGATTCTATATTCAGAAAGTTTAAAACTTTTAGGATATCATTTACAAGTTCCTGGGTGGTATTTGTTTCAGTACTTCCAAATGGTTTACTTTTAGATGCACCTCTTTGATCATAAAAAATAACTTTAAAAACTTCATAATCAAAAAACCGCTTGTCTGCTTCTGTAAAACCTGCACCAGGTCCACCATGAACAAATAATATCGGAATCCCTAAAGGGTTACCACAAACCTCATAGTAAAGTTCATGATGGTGATCTACTTTTAAAAAACCTTTACGAAGTAAAAATTTATTCATTTCGATATCTCCCATAAAGTTCTTTCAACTAAAAAGCAGCTAATTATAAATCCGGATATTCTTACCATTTACAGAAACTCTGTAAGCCTGTAAAGGATACACTTTCTCCTCTCCTTCATAATCAGTAATACTTCCCGTAAGCAATTCATATTTGTAATCATCGCAATTACATATCACCAACGGAGTGCTAAGCTCCATTCTAGAACAATCGCTGGGCACTTGGTTAGGGCAACTAGCTTCCCAAGCTAAATAAGTTCCGGTTCCGTAGTGATAAACAAAAACTCCTTTAATTCCAACATTGGGTTCATCCACATACACAGCAGTTCCAGGGTTGGCCAAACTCGCATACTTTGGCAAGTTTAAATTAATATTGAAACTGAAACTTGGTTCCGGCAAAAACGGATTATTATCAAAGGAGTCGTCACTGCTACAAGCTGTAACAATAATCAACAATAAAGGGAGGAAAAATAAGTTTTTCATTTTCAAAAGATATATGGCGCAAGGTACAATAGTTTTTAAAAAATTTACTTTTTTAGCCGTCAATATACTGGTTAAACGTTAATTAAAATTTTGTATATTTGTTTGAATCCTCTTTGGACAAAGGGGATTTTTTGTATTTATAAACGATGAAGTTATGAGTAAAGTATCTTATTACACAGAAGAGGGCATAAAAAAATTAAGAGCAGAATTAGAACATTTAAAAAGCGTGGAGCGCCCAAAAGCTTCACAAGCCATAGCAGAAGCTAGGGATAAAGGGGATTTATCTGAAAACGCAGAATATGATGCCGCAAAAGAGGCACAAGGTTTACTGGAAATGCGAATTTCTAAAATGGAAGAAACCTTAGCAAACGCAAGAGTTATAGACGAGTCGCAGTTGGATACCTCTAAAGTTCTGGCACTTTCCAACGTGAAAATTAAAAACCAAAACAACGGAATGGAAATGAAATATAAATTGGTAGCCGAAAGCGAAGCCGATTTAAAATCAGGTAAAATTTCGGTGAACTCACCCATTGGAAAAGGACTTCTTGGAAAATCAGTTGGGGAGATTGCAGAAGTAAAAGTACCAAACGGAGTTTTAAAGTTTGAAATCCTAGAAATCACAAGAGATTAAGCCTCTTTATTGCATTTTGGTTTTTTTAGTATATTTAACCTTTATTAGTGAAACTCAATTTCGAGAACCCAATAATATTGGTTTTCGAAATTCTAAGTTGAACTAACCCCGACCATAAGCGTCGGGGTCTTTGATTTAACGCCTTTACTTCTACAGCTAGTTCTATTTTTGGGATTTTAGGCTTTTCTAAAGGTGTTACTCTAAACAATTAAATATTTAAAACCAATCAATATGCAAAGAAGAAAATTTCTTCATAACACTATAGCAACCACCATAGGAGCTTCAGTAGTATCTGCTGGAGCTTTTGCTTTTCCTAAAAATTCCAAAAAAGGTAAAAAACATACTTTCAATCTTAAATATGCGCCGCACCTAGGAATGTTTGAAAACCTTGCAGGGAAAGACCCCGTGGATCAACTCAATTTTATGGCTGATCAAGGTTTCACTGCTTTTGAAGACAACAACATGATGAAGCGCCCTGTAGAAGAACAGGAAGCGATGGCAAAAGTCATGAAAGAACGAGGCATTACCATGGGTGTTTTTGTTGCTCATAAAATTTATTGGGGGAAACCAAACTTAACCAATGGCGATGCAACACTGAGAGAAGAATTCCTTTCTTCTATTAAAGAGGCAGTAACTGTAGCTAAACGGGTTAACGCCAAATGGATTACCGTAGTACCTGGTCATGTTGATTTAGGTTTGGATGCCGGATACCAAACTGCAAATGTTGTGGAAACCTTAAGACAAGCGGCCGCAATTTTGGAACCGCACGAAATTACTATGGTTTTGGAACCCTTAAACTTCAGGGACCATCCAGGACAATTCTTAAAAGGCTCTGCACAAGCTTATGAAATTTGCAAAGCTGTGAACTCACCTTCTTGCAAAATTCTTTTTGATGTTTATCATCAACAAATTACGGAAGGTAACCTAATCCCGAATATCGAAGCCTGTTGGGATGAGATTGGTTATTTTCAAATGGGAGACAATCCAGGAAGAAAAGAACCGACCACCGGGGAAATCAATTACAAAAACATTTTTAAATATATTCACGAAAAAGGATTTAAAGGCGTCTTGGGCATGGAGCACGGCAATTCCCAATCTGGAGAAGAAGGTGAATGGGCGGTTATTGAGGCCTATAAACAGTGTGATGATTTCTAAACCCTCATTCAGAGGGCTTAACCTGTTTCGCTTATCTTACACAAACTATTAAACATCGGGATGTAAAGGGATTACCGCAACGGATATCCCTTTGCCGCCCACCAAGGATGTATCTCAATAGCAAGTCGGCCAGCCTTTACCATAGGATCGGCATTTGCCAAACTATCCGCCATTTCCATTGTTGGGACGTTGTAAATGGTAATTCCGCGTATGTCGCCATTATCCCCAAAAGGACCTGAAATATCTGCATAGCCCATTTCATACATTTTTGTTAGGTGCGCTAAATGCAATTTTTGAAGACTATCGGCTTCTACTTTGTTTTGGGATCGACTTTCCCCTCGTTTAAGGAAAGCGATAAAATATTGTTGCATTAAAATTGTGTCTCCCGATTTTTCATCAACATAATCAAATGTCTTGAAACCTTCCAAGTCAAGTTTCGCTTTGATTTCCTTTACGGATGGTAATGAATCGGTTTTGCTAGGAACTTCAGCAGCGCTATCATAATTCGTGGACTCTTTACAGGAAGCAAAGCCGATTACTACAAGAAAAACAAGTATTTGTATGGTATATGTTTTTTTCATATTTACCAGTTTTTAAATGGATTCTTAGCCAATTGCGAATTGTAATATCGTACATCTCCCGTTACCTCCTCACCCAACCAATTTGGTTTTTCAAAAGCTTCATTTTCAGACTGTAGCTCCACTTCAGCAATCTCCAGTCCCTCATTGTCTTCCAAAAAGGCATCTATTTCAAACGTATGATTACCTAATTTAACTTCATATCGGTATTTATCGATTATCCCTTTCTCACAAAGTTTTAGTAATGATTCTGCTTCAGCAACCGTAATTTCCTTTTCCCACTCAAATCTACTGGTGCCTGCATCATTGGAAACTCCTTTCACCGTTATAAAACCTTGGTTTCCTTTAATTCGCACCCGTACAGTACGCTGCGGATCTTTGTTTAAAAACCCCTGAACGATTCTCGTTTTGCTACTTGCTTGCGATTTGTAATCTTCCGAAGTTACCAAAAACTTCCGTTCTATTTCAATCATTTTTCTTGAGCAATTTCTTTAATTCTATCATTTTCAATTCTTCCAGAAAGGTAGGTTCCATTTGCCAAATTAATCATTGCCTTGACAATGGTTTTAGGTGTAACGGATTTGTACTTTTTAAGCGGTCCTACCAACAAATAATTAAGGCCCTTCATCAATTGTTTGAAAATCCATTCCCCAGCTCGTTTTTCATCTCTTTTTCCACTGATTAATGAAGGCTGCAAGATATACGTTTTTGGGATTTTTAGCTTCATCACTTCTTCTTCCATTTTACCCTTTACCCGATTATAAAATATTTTACTATCAGGGTTTGCTCCCAAAGCAGAAATCACAGTAAATACAGGGATGTTGTTTTCTATGCAAAGGATAGCAGCAGCAACGGGGATTCCATAATCAATTGCTTTGTATTTGCTCTTATCTGGAGTTTTCGATTTTGTTGTTCCAATACAGCAGTACACCTCATCGGCAACGAAATCTTCCTTATGCAATTTTAAGTCGAAAAGATCTACAATGTGTTCTTCAATCTTCGGATTGTCGATACCCACGGAATTTCTAGAAAACAATTTAATACGGTTGTACCGAGTATCATTGAGCAACTTTTTTAATAAAATGCCACCCGTTAGTCCGGTCGCCCCTAGAATAATGGCTGTCTTATTCCTTTTTTCCATGCTGAAATTTTCTCGTGTTTTATCCTTATCCTAAAGTTACTTATTATTTCTGAAGCACACCGAAACACTTCGAATGAATTAATTTAAATTTGCACATGCACGATTCATTTCCGCTTAGAAAAATTATCCATGTAGATATGGATGCATTTTATGCATCGGTAGAACAGATGGACAATCCCGAACTAAAAGGGAAACCTATTGCCGTTGGCGGAAGTGAAAAGCGCGGCGTGGTATCTGCTGCCAGTTACGAAGCGCGTAAATTTGGAGTGCGAAGTGCTATGAGTGGTTATCTGGCCAAAAAAAATTGTCCTGAACTTATTTTTGTACGGACCCGATTTGACCGTTATAAAGAGATATCTTCTAAAATCCGACAGATTTTTCTTGATTATACCGATTTGGTAGAACCGCTTTCTTTAGATGAAGCTTATTTGGATGTTACCGTCAATAAAAAAGGAAATCCGTCCGCCAGTAATATTGCAAAAGAAATTCGACAACGTATTTTAGAAGAAGTTGGCCTAACAGCTTCTGCAGGAATTTCAATCAATAAATTTATTGCGAAAGTAGCCAGCGATTACAATAAACCAAATGGACAAAAAACGGTGGAACCTGATGAAGTTATTCCATTTTTGGAAGATTTAGAAATCAGAAAGTTTTATGGTGTTGGCAAAGTGACTACCCAAAAAATGTATCAGCTAGGGATTTTTACCGGCAAAGATTTAAAATCCAAATCTTTGGAATATCTTATAGAACATTTTGGCAAAAGTGGCTCTTTTTATTACAATGTGGTTCGTGGAATTCACCTAAGCGCCGTAAAACCAAACCGAATTCCGAAATCCGTTGGCGCTGAAAGAACGTTTAGCGAAAACTTAAGTAGTGAGATTTTCATGCTGGAACGGTTGGAAAACATTGCTGATGAATTGGAAAGGCGACTCAAAAAGAACAAAATTGCTGGAAAAACAATTACATTAAAAATAAAATACAGTGATTTTAAGTTGCAAACACGCAGTAAAACATTAGATTATTTTATTGCTGATAAAAGTTTAATTTTAGAAACAGCCAAAGAATTATTGTATCAAGAAAGGCTGGAAAATTCAGTGCGTTTGTTGGGAATTTCCTTAGCCAATTTAAACACGGAAAAAGACAAAGCAAAAGAAACCATTAAAGAAACCATTTCAGTTCAGCTAAAATTTGATTTTTAGAAATTACGGCGTATTACCAATGAATATGAAGTTTGCTATTATAGATGTTGAAACCACCGGATTGGGTGGAAGTGGTCAAAAAATTACTGAGATTGCCATTGTGGTTCACGATGGCAAAAAAATAATTGATGAGTACCAAACTTTGGTGAATCCGCAATCCTTAATTACCAACTACGTAGTTTCCTTAACGGGAATTGACAATGACATGGTAGCCACAGCGCCAACTTTTAAAGAAATTGCCCAAGAAGTGCTTCGAGTGACAACCGATTGTGTTTTTGTGGCGCACAACGTGAATTTCGATTACAATGTTGTTCGTAATGAGTTTAAAAATATTGGAATTGACTTCAGCAGAAAAAAACTATGTACCGTTCGATTGTCTAGAAAACTATACCCCGGCTTACGATCTTACAGTTTGGGAAAACTATGTAGTTATCTAGACATCCCTCTTTTTAATCGCCACCGAGCCAAGGGAGATACCGACGCGACGGTTATTCTTTTTGAAAAACTGCTGGAGAAAGATGAAAACAACGAAATCAAAAAACAATTAAAAGGCAAAAATAACGAGGCTTCATTGCCTGCCTTACTATCCAAAGAGACATATGATGCCTTGCCGGAAAAGCCAGGTGTTTATTATTTTAAGGATATAAACGGACAAATAATTTATGTTGGAAAGGCCATCAACATAAAGAAAAGAGTTCTTAGTCATTTTTATGATAAAAAAGCGAAAGAAGTTTCCTTGTGCAGGGAAACATCCCATATTGATTTTGAAGAATCAGGCTCCGAACTTGTGGCGCTTTTAATGGAATCGGCAGCTATAAAGCATCACTTCCCTAAATTTAATCGTGCCCAAAAATTAACCAATAAAGGTTTCGGAATTGTAGCATACAAAAACAGAAAAGGTATTATACAACTTGCTTTCAATAAGCTGAGCTTGGTCTCAAATCCTTTGGCAGTGTTTTATTCGGTGAACGAATGCACTTCATTTTTAGAAGATTTAGCAGAACGATTCGATTTATGTCCAAAATACACACAACTTATCCCTGTTGGCAGTGCGACTGGAAGATGTAACCATTATAAATTATCCAACTGTAAAGGTATTTGTGAGTCAAAAGAATCCATTGAAGAATATAACAGCAGAGTAAATGCGGCCATTGAATCATTGACGATTCGGAACCAAAGTTTTGCCATTATTACCAAAGGCAAAACAATTAAAGAAAAAGCAATTGTTTTAGTTGAAGAAGGACTTTATAAAGGATATGGCTTTATTGAAAATGACACAGCCGTGACTTCTTTTGAAGAATTCAAGAATTTTATTTCTCTCCAAAAGAATAATAGTGATGTTATAAGAATTGTAGAACAGTATTTACTCCAGAACGAAAATGCGGAAGTCGTTTATGCTTAGATAGGTGAATGCAACAATTCTAAACTATTTCTTAAGGCGTTTGGACTTCTTTCTTTTTTGTGCCATTTGATATGCTAGCATGGCAAACTGAATACCTACAAAAACTATTTTATATTTTCTTCTCCCGAAAACGGTAGATGCTAAACCAAAAAGTGTACTTGTTTTCATTGCATTATTTTTTTGAAAAGTACGCATTAGTTACCTCCCTCTGTGACGCTTTTCACATTAAAAATAACCCATTCCAAATGAATATTATACAGTTAAGCAAAGAACACTTTAGCTGGCACACACCTATTTCAGCACAAGATTATTAGTATTTTGCGTCCGGATTTTGGCTTCTTTTTTAGTTGTTAACTTTTTTCCTTGGTAAGAAAGGTTATCAATAATTACATCTTCTACATTCTTATCTGAGTCAAATCCATGAAATACGGAAAACGGCAACATACCGCCAATTACCTCAATATTTTTAAAAGTAACATTACTTACTTTTCCTCTAAATTGTTTATGGTATTCAAATTTCCCATTCGGGATTTTTTGAACACCGTCCCAAGCTCCATGCAAATAATTATCCCGGATATAATCCTTATCATCTACTTTGTCTGGCCCCCACTGGGAGTAAAATATGGCAACATCGAGCAACTTTTGGCGTGCATCCTCTATTCTTATATCTTCAAAACTAATATTAAAAACATGTGAGGGGCCCGCATTGTGTATACTTAAAGCGGCTCCAGCTTCTACGTGAAGAATGTCTATATTCTCAAAACGAACGTTTTTTACTTCATCGGAATACAGCTCAAAACCAATTTCAATGGCATTGCCCCAAATTGAATTCCAAAATGTACAGTTTCTAACCAAAATATTATCCGTAGGAATGGTTGGGTCGAAACTTTTGCTCATACTACCGGATTTCACCGCCACACAATCGTCTTTAGTTCTAATAAAAGAATTCTCTACGAGCACATTTTGACATTGCACCAAATCTATCCCATCATCCCCTCCATCTTCACTTACAATTTTAATATTGTTTATATGAATATCGCTGGAGTGAAAGAGAGCGACTTGCCAACGTGTTCCGTTATGCAAAATGATATCTTCAATGGAAATGTTTTTACAGTGGCTAAAATCAATTCCTCGTCTGTTATTTTGCTCATTAAGACTTCCATCTAAAATACCTTTCCCCTTAATCTTAATATTCTCCTTGTTTTTGGCAGCTATGGTTCCCTGCACGACGGCTCCGCCTTCAATATAAACAGTTTGGTTGTCTTCTAGCTCCAAATGAACATCACTGTAGAGTTTTCCTGCTTCAAATCGAATTATATTATCCTTATCTTCGAGAGGTGCCTCTTTTACAGGTTTATCAGAAAAAATGAAAAGATTCTGTTCTTTTATTCTGCCGTTAAGTTCTACGCTTATATTTTCGGGCTTTTCCAGAACGAACCGGAATGTGTTGTCTGTTACATACTCGGGAGAAATGTTCAATCTAGAAGGCCGAATATCCACCCATCGAACATCATATTTAGTAGTAACCTCTACAGTCACACCCTTTTCAAAATCAAAAGAACAATAAGACGCCATGGGAGTATTGTACACCTCAACGGGTGTCCCGTTCACCTTAACTTGAAAGAAAGCATCAGAAGAAAAACCCTCAGGCCCTTTCCAGGTAGTAATCTGTGCTTCGGCAATAAAAATGGCAAAGCAACTTAATATAAATATTAGTTTTCTAAACATTTTGGTTGGTTTTAGAGAACTAATATAAGAAAATATTACCTTGATAATCGGTGGCTTAGTGAAGGTGTCTTTCAACGCAATAAAGCATCTTTAAATTGAAAAAACAAATTGAAAATTACCACAACTATAGATTTTACCTTTAGTACGATAAATAGCATAAGATATAACTATTTGACTTTAAGCATTCTATTTTGGATATTTGTAACTGTAAACAAGTATTATGAGTTTTATTACAGTTAAAAGAAGAACGAAGTTAGAAAAGAGGTATAGTAAAAAAATGGGCAGCATAAGTGTTAAAGTTACTTATGTGAAAAAGCACCTATTAGGTCTGCCTATGAAAACATTACACAAGTACAGAGAGACGTATTATGGTAAAGTTAAAGATTGCAAAGATTGCGTTTTAACTGCCTAAAAATTTAAATATTAAAAAAAAGCCACGATTTAAATCGTGGCTTTTTTTTATTTTATTTGTCTGACATGTCGTCGATTTCATCCTCGACTTCTTCAGCACCTTCTTCGATTTCATCACCTACATCCTCTGCAGCTTCTTCAACCTGCTCGGCCGGTGTATCTTTCTTCTCCTTACAACTTGTTGTGAATGCTCCTAGCGAAAACACTAGAGCACACATTAATAATATCTTTTTCATAATGACTTCTATTTAATGGTTAAAAATTATTTGATTTATCTTTTTACTAATCGGCTGATTAATGAAATTAAAAACAGCACAATGAATATAAAGAATAAAATTTTTGCTATTCCTGCAGAGGCTTCAGAGATACCTCCAAAACCGAATACTGCTGCAATTACAGCGACTATTAAAAAAATGATTGTCCAACGTAACATATCTATTAATTTTTTTTGGTTATACCTCTAAGGTACGTATTAAAAACATTGACTGTTAACATTTTAAACAAATTTAACTCATTTTGTTAACTCACTGTTAAGTCATTAAATTATTACTATTTATGCTGAAGTTACTTCAGATTCTCTATGGATTTTCTTTACCAATCCTTGTAATACTTTCCCTGGCCCTACCTCTGTAAAAAGTAATGCTCCATCTTTAACCATATTTTGCACACTCTGTGTCCACTTAACTGGAGCTGTTAGCTGAGCAATTAAATTTTTCTTTATATCCTCAGGACTGGTAATCGCCGTGGTAGTTACATTTTGATAAACCGGACAGATAGGCTTATTAAAATTTGTTTGCTCGATAGCTGCTGCTAATTCTTCCCGAGCAGGTTCCATTAAAGGAGAATGAAAAGCTCCCCCAACAGGTAATACCAAAGCACGTTTAGCTCCTTTTTCCTTAAGCGTTTCACAAGCCTTGTTAATAGCTTCTACCTCACCAGAAATCACCAATTGCCCTGGGCAGTTGTAATTGGCCGCTACCACAATTCCTTCGGTAGTTTCACAAACCTCTTCCACAATGGCATCTTCTAAACCTAAAACAGCAGCCATAGTGCTTGGAGTAATCTCACAAGCCTTCTGCATAGCCATCGCTCTTCTTGAAACCAGTTTTAGTCCGTCTTCAAAACTAAGCGTATCGTTGGCTACTAAGGCAGACAATTCTCCCAACGAATGACCGGCAACCATATCTGGCTTAAAACTATCCCCTAAAACTTTACTTAGAATTACGGAATGTAAAAAAACAGCTGGTTGTGTTACTTTGGTTTGCTTTAAGTCTTCAGCCGTTCCTTGAAACATAGTTTCTGTAATGGAAAAACCTAAAATATCGTTGGCTTCTTCAAAAAGTTTTTTAGCTAAATCGGACTTTTCATACAAATCGAGTCCCATTCCTACAAATTGTGCTCCCTGACCTGGGAAAATATATGCGTTCATGCTTTTACGTTTTACTTGTTCTTCAGCAAAAATAGAAATTATATTGTTTTTAGTGTCAAATGCAACTTAAACCTGTGTGTAGTTGTTTATACGAGAATTGACTTAACGCTATCGGTTATTCATCTTTAAACCAAGAGGCATACATCACGTAGCTGTTGGCGATGCGTTCCACTTCGTTTTTACTTAAGTCGGCACTTATTTCTTTTACCTTTCTGGCAGGGACACCAGCGTAGATAGAACCGGATTCTACGTGCGTATTTTGCGTAACTACTGCACCAGCAGCGATAATAGAATTACTTTCTACCACACAATTATCCATTACAATGCTGCCCATGCCGATGAGTACGTTATCTTCTATGGTGCAACCGTGCACAATGGCATTATGCCCGATGGATACGTTATTTCCAATATTTGTAGGGTGTTTTTTGTAAGTACAATGAATTACGGCTCCGTCTTGAATGTTTACTTTATCCCCAATCTTAATATAGTGCACATCTCCGCGAATGACCGCGTTGAACCAAATGCTGCAGTAATCTCCCATTACCACATCTCCTACAATGGTGGCATTTTCAGCAATAAAAACTTCCTTGCCAAATGTTGGTTTCTTTCCGTTTACTTCTTTAAGAATCATAACCTTTGTTTTGTACAAAGGTAAACTTAGCCAATTAATTTACCGCAGGGCATTTACAATTATATCGTTTCTCGGGCTGAAGGAAGTCGTAACCAATCGTTATTTGGTGGAAACCACCTTCGTCGAAGCGAATATCGCCTTGTTGATACGAATAATTATAAGAAAACATAAAGCGTTTCAGGTTTATACCAACAAATGGAGTCACCAATTGTAGTTTTTGCGAAGTAGTACCGCCTCCAATTTCATACTGGGCTCCATCAAAACTCCTCCGGTACGATAGTCCGCCCCAAAGTGTTCCAAATTCAAACTCCCGGTATACTTTCGCATTTAAATCGATAGAAGACTCCTCAGTATATTCAGAAAATTGCAAAAGAAAAGAAGGTTCCACTTGCCAAAGATTTTTACCAAAAACATATCCAGCGGAAACCAAATAGCGTCTTAGATTGTCAATTTCTTCAGCAGAATAAAGGTCACGACCACTTCCCAATATATTCTTTACCGTGAAATGCGTGTAAAATTCTAGGAAATGATAAGACATTCCTGCATCTACATTAAAGTAATTTACATTGTTGCTAGTTCCTGTAATTATAGGGTCTGGAATAATTGAAACAAAATCCGATTCATCCAATCTACTTTGCAGAAAGCCCACATTGATACCAAAAGAAAGCTGATTAACACCGTCCCTATACTCGGAAAGAGTTAAGTGGTGAGCGTAGGTTAACTTCATTCCTGTTTGCGAATGGTATCCATTTCTGTCGTTAAAAAGTATAGCTCCTACTCCACTTTTTTCACCCACTCTAACATTTGCGTTTAAAGTTTGCAGCGCTGGCGCACGTTCCACATCGAACCATTGCTTTCTGGCAGTTAGTCTTATTTTACCTCCTTTACTGGCACCTGCCATAGAAGGATGTATTAAATAATAGTTATCCGAAAGGTAATCGAAGTACACGGGGACCCCTTCTTGGGCATGGGTAGTAGCTAGGGAGAGAACCAATAGTGCAAAAGCACTAAATCGAGCAAAAAAAGCCATTAGCGTATTTTAAATTAGTAGGTTATCCTCCAAAGATATTAAAAGATGCTATATGTTTTGTAATTTTGCCATAAATTAGACAAAATGGAATCCTTCAAAATAAAAATACAGCCTACCAATCAGCCTTCTATTATAAAATTCGAGGCGAACAAGTTTTTAACCCGTAAGCAAAATTATGAGTTTAAAAATGTAGATGAGGCTAAAAATTCGCCCTTAGCCAAACAACTTTTTTACTTGCCGTTTACCAAAACCGTATATATCTCCGGTAACTTTGTAGCCATTGAAAGATACGACATCGTGGAATGGCCTGATGTACAAAACGAGGTGGCTCAGCAAATTGAAAATTATTTAAATTCTGGCGAACCGGTAATTATAGAAGATGAAAATACGCCTTCTAAAGTTCCCGTAACGGTATATGCAGAAAGCACACCAAATCCTGCGGCGCTTAAGTTTGTAAGTAACAAAAAGTTGGTGCTTTCAACTTATGAGTTTAAAAATATAGATGAAGCGAAAAATTCACCTTTGGCTACCTGTCTTTTCCATTTTCCATTTGTGAAAGAGGTTTTCATGGATGAAAATTATATTTCTATTCTGAAGTATGATATGGCCGAATGGGACGATATTGTGGCTGAATTAAGGGAATATATACGCTCCTATATTGAAGAAGGCAAAGAGATTGTTTCTGAAAATGCTGAAGCAGCATCTCCTTCCGAACAAAATAAGGCGACCAATAACAAAAGCGTAGCAACGGAAAATTTAGATGATACTTCCAAAGAAATCATCAACATTTTGGAAGAATACGTTAAACCAGCGGTTGCTAGCGATGGTGGAAATATTTTATTTCAATCGTACGATGAAGATTCTAAAACCGTAAGCGTTATTTTACAAGGAGCTTGTAGCGGATGTCCATCTTCTACCTTTACTTTGAAAAATGGTATTGAAAATATGCTAAAAAGCATGCTGGATGGCAAAGTAAACGAAGTGGTTGCCATTAACGGATAATATAGAATCGTAAATAATAAAAAGGCCTGAAAATTGATTATTTTCAGGCCTTTTTATTTAATTACTCGGTATACAAAACCTCACTTCTTTTGGAGATTCCGTTTTCATTAAAAGCTTCCACTTGATAATAATATCCTTGATCTGTGTTTAGCGCTCTTAACTCATAATTGGGCTCACCGTACATTAATGCGGATAGGTTTAACTTATCTTTATCGATACCCCAATAGATTACGTAGCCAGTAGCATCTTTCACTTTATCCCAAGTAAGCATGGCATTCCTCCTATCCTCTTGTCGTTTTGCTTCAAAATGCTTAGGTGTTTTCGGTTTTCTTTCTTTTCCGTTACCAAATACACGCAATTCAGAAATAGCCAAATACTCGTTGGTACAATACACATGATTATATTTGATATATCTTGCTTCCACAGACTCTTTAAGCTCAATATACCCGTGTGGCATGTCGCGATTGTTTTTTGAGTAATCTGCAATTGTTTGCCATTTTTTGCCGTCTAAAGAAGCTTCAATGGTAAAACGTTGTTTTAGGGTATCTGGTTTTCCGAAGATTTTACTTTTATAATCTTGAAAATTTATTTGGATAGCTTTTACATCCATCGGTTTTTTTAAATCCATTTGAACGTAAATGGAATCGTTGTTGGCAGCAGAAACCCAATAAGAACGTATTTCTTCGTCGTTTATCTTTTCAATTTCATATCCTTTTATTTGCTCTTGCATGTAGCCCTTATCACTCTCGTCTACAACTTTACTTTCACCCTCTACCAGTGGAGAGTTAGTAGTTACGGGCTTGTTGTAAGAAAGTAGCATCCATCCTGTAAAACGCTCTTTGTGGTTTTCCACTTCCGTTCCAGGTAAATAATGGGGGTAATCGCCATAAGCGGTATTCACAAACATTTGTCCGTTTTCCTCAAAACCGGCAGGATACATTCCCAGTCTTCTTTCAAATTTAAAGTTTACGGAAATTGCCATCGTTGAATAATGCCAGTAATTTCCATTGTTGTCTCTAACGGTGCTTCCGTGACCAGAACCTTTTAAAAATCCTCCCGGCTTATAAGAAATAGGATTATAGGGTGCATATTCAAAAGGCCCGAGCGGACTCTTACTGGTGTAAACGCCATCAGCATAAACATTCCACTGTGTACCTGGCGCACCATACTCTAAATAATAAGTATCTCCGTGCTTAACCATCCACGGACCTTCAATAAAAGGCTTCAATTCCGATTTATGGTCTTGACCAAATCGCTCCCAACCATGTTTTTCAGGTTGTAAATTGAATAAATCCTTTTGTTCCCCCATCGGGATATAATAATTGGCGGTATCCAATTGCACCCCATGGATAGGCCATTTATTAGACGATTCTTCATACAAGTACACACTATTATCATCGTCCACGAAAATATTAGGATCTTGTACCCCGTTTGGCACATTTATAACTGCATAATTGGTTTTCCAATCACCCAATTCAGGATTATCAGTTTCAATAACCGCCCCTCTTCCTGAAGGATCTCCCAACATTAAAATCTTACCATTCCTTACCGCAGCAGCAGGGGCATTACACCCATTAAAATACCAACTTTGAGGCTTTATGAATTTCCATTCGCTCATATCTGAGGAAGTCCAATACCCATGGGATCGGGTAACGAACATGTAGTATTTCCCCTTAAAATTAACAATGGCAGGATCTGCACCCGATCGATAAGACACATCGCTCCTTCCACGGTAATGCGACATATAGGTATAATCGATATCAATAGGGTTGCAATACGTTTTATAGTCTTTTTTGGCGAGCATATCTTGCGCTGTCGCACCACCAAACACACCAAAGCAAAGTGCGGATAAAAAAAGTGTTTTAATCGAGGTACTATTGAAATTAATCATCTTGGGAATATTAAAATGTGTGAAGTTCGAAACTACGCAAAAGCTAGTATTCACCACAAGAAATGGAGTACATCAAAAGTACATCAACACTGAAAAATCGTTTGTTTTAACACTTAAAATGCTCTCTTCTGCTGAATTAAAAAAATCAAACTCAATTGATAAATTTCATCAAAAAAGGAAACAAATTCCTTATTAGAAGTGACAGATTACTTTTTTATTCGATTATAATTCTGTTGGAATTCGTCGAAGAGGGTTAACAAACTAATGGTAGCTGTAATAAGATCTTTTGTTTCTAGTAGAAGTCCGAAATAAAGCTTTGTGTTCTTGGCACTGGTTTCCGTACTTCTAATTCTTTCAATCTGTTTTTGAATAAGGCTAGATACATGCTCCAAAAGAACATTCTTTTCCTCAATAGCATCGGCGATGTTATCAAAACTACGTGCATCGAAATCCTTATAAATACGCGTATAAAGTTCATCAAGTTTGTTATCGATACGTTTTAAATCCCTAATCTGATTAAACTTTAGATTTTTATGATTGTTATTAACATGCGAAAAACTATTCTTACTGATATAACCAATGGATTGCAGCATATCCTGAAGGCTATCCAGCGTTAAAATATAAAACTTACTCGCCTCAACCGAGCTTTCATCAAGCGATTTAATAAAATAAAAAATGTCACTTTTCAAGCCCTCAATTTCTGTTTCAAGCTTTTTAAGTTGCTTTTTGGACTTTTTCAATTTGGCAAGGTCTTGCAATCCCAAATTATCAATTACATCGCTATATATTTTACTAATTCTTTTAATTACCTGTGAAATATTCTCGGAGCAATCGCTTATTATTTCATTTATGGTAATTAATGAAGTCCTATCAATTTTCTCTTCGCTTGCTATTTTCTTTTGTTTTTTACGATAAACCAAAAAGCTTCGTATCAGCAATAACAACGCGATGCACAAAAGAATACTTATAGCCCAACCTTCACCGTAGAAAATTAAAGTTGCAAACAAGGCTGCCGCCGAAAAGGCTACCATTGCCGTAACAAACCAGCCGCCAATTACATTAAACACCCCCGCAACCCTGTACACGGCACTCTCTCTTCCCCAAGCTTTGTCGGAAAGGGAAGTTCCCATCGCTACCATAAAGGACACATAAGTTGTAGACAACGGTAATTTTAAGGAAGTTGCAATTGAAATTAAGATACTGGCCACCATTAAATTAACAGAAGCCCGTACCATATCGAAAGCTGGTTGATCGTCGTTTCTGCGGGATCTCTTTTCAGAAGGTTTGGCAAATCTCTTCCCTATTTTTTCCTGAATACTCGTGGGAATTACCTGCGAACAAATCTCGGTTAAATTCACTGTTGTCCGCACCACAAAACGCGACAGGAAATTAGGCTCAAACTTTTCTTGTCCTTCACCACTTCTGGCTAAATTTATTTCAGTATACATAACAGAACGGGCCTTTTTAGAAAGCCACAGCGTTACCACCATTACCATTCCTGCGAAAACCAGCATGTAAGTGGGTGTTTCCACTTTACCAGAAAGGCTGTTCATAGCAAATTCAGAAGGCAAAATCCCTGTAGATTCATAAGCGCCCTGCCAAAGTTCAAAAGACTGAAAAGCAGCGATAGGCACCCCGATAAAGTTCACTAAATCATTCCCCGCAAAAGCCAGCGCCAAAGCAAACGTTCCGATAAGAATTATAATTTTCAGTAAATCATACTTGGTGTATTTAATGATAACTTGCGAAATAAAAGTGAAGAACAAAAAACATGCAGCTAGCAATAGCACTCTACTTTCTTCTACAAATACCAAGAAAGAGTCAGGTATTCCAGAAACTCCTTTTATACCTTTAATTAAAATAAAATAGGTAATAGCGGTAATAGCCACCCCGCCGAATATTCCCCCAACGTATTTCATCCTTTTTTCATACTGAAAAGAAAATACCAGCCTAGAAATCCATTGCACGATAGCACCAATAGTAAAAGCAATTACTACGGAAAGTAAGATTCCCATAATTATTTCAATAGCTTTATCACTATTTATATACTGGGAAAGCGTAGAAAGCGAATCATCCGCTTTGATGATTTTTAAAACTGAAATCGCCACTGAAGCTCCCAATAATTCAAAAACAATAGAAACAGTAGTAGAAGTAGGCAGTTCGAGAGAATTGAACAGATCTAGCAGTAAAACATCGGTAATCATAACCGCAATAAATATGATCATGATTTCGTCAAAGAAGAACTGACTCGGATTAAATATTCCTTTTCGGGCCACTTCCATCAGTCCGGAAGAAAAAACCGCTCCAACGGCTACCCCAATACTGGCAACAATTAAAACAGTTCTAAGTGAGCCAGCTTTAGACCCTACTGCCGAATTTAAAAAATTAACTGCATCATTGCTTACCCCAACAGTTAAATCCACAATCGCTAAAACAAAGAGCGCGAATAATAATAAAATATAAAATTGTTCCATACATTAATCTTCTCGCATGATGAATTGTACACCATGAGGCTATTTCACAGTTTCTGATTGCTAGCAAAAATCCATTAAGAAAATAAAAAATGCGTTAATTTAAAGTTACCAAAACATTACCTAAGAAGAAATAACGCTTTGTTAACGCAGTAGTTAGCGTGCGAAATTTCTTATTCTGAAGAAATTCTGCTATCTTTAATGGAATCACTAATTAACAACAAAATCATAAAATTATGGCAGTTTTAAAAGTAATAGAAGTGTTGGCCAATTCCAGCAAAAGCTGGGAAGATGCCGCCAAAACCGCAATTAAAAAAGCGTCAGGCTCTGTTAAGAATATCAAATCCGTTTATATAAATGAACAGAGTGCTACAGTAAAAGATGGAGAAATAGACCAATATCGAGTAAATGCAAAAATCACTTTCGAAATTGATTAGGTTTTAACGGAAGATTATTATTTAATTACTGTTTAATAGTATTCCTGCTATTAAACAGTTTTTTATGAAGCATAATATAGACATTAACAGGAAATTTAATACTTCAAACTTTTAATTCTCTACAATTGCTTCTAATTTTGAACAAAACGAAAAAAATATGCAAACAGAAGAAGTTTTATCACAATCAGAAAAATGGTTGAATCAAGGCATTGAATTAGTTATGGAATACGGTCCCAAGGTAGTGGGAGCCATTTTAATTTGGATTATAGGGTCCTTTGTCTTCAGTAGAATTTTAAAATTTATAGATAAGATAATGGAACGCCGTGCATACGATTTAAGCGTTCGCGAATTCTTATCCAGTTTGCTCTACTGGGCTTTTAAGGTGGTTTTAATTGTTGTAATTTTGGGTACCTTGGGTATCGAAACCACTTCATTGGCAGCTATTTTAGCTTCTGTAGGTTTGGCGGTTGGTCTTGCCCTTCAAGGATCGTTAGCTAATTTTGCTGGTGGAGTTCTACTATTGATCTTCAAACCTTTTAAAGTAGGTGATTGGATTGAGGCACAAGGTGTTTCTGGAACCGTAAAAGAAATAGGGATCGTTAATACCGTGCTTAACACATTCGGTAATCAGCAAGCGATTATTCCTAATGGAAAACTTTCAAATGACAATATCGTTAACTACAGCGCAGAACCTATACGCAGGGAAAACATAGTTGCCGGTATCAGTTATGACTCCGACATTAGAAAGGCGAAAGATATTTTAATGGATATTATTACTACGCATCCAAAAATATTAAACGAGCCGAAACCGGAAGTTATGGTAGCTGCTCTAGCAGATAGTTCTGTTAATCTTAATGTAAGATACTGGGCTAACAACCCCGACTTTTTTGCATGCAAATGGTATGTTACCGAAGAAATTAAAAAACGCTTTGATGCAGAAGGCATCGAAATTCCTTACCCACACCAAGTGGAAATACAAAAGAATGCTTAATTCTTAGGTTTTGTAGTTACAAAATCTTTCAAATAATAAGGTTCAAAATAGGCGACATCTTCAAAGTCGCCTATTTTATATTTGTTTGTAGCCAATTGCGCCATTTCTTTTGCTGAAGGATAAGCAACTTCAGAAGAGAATACCGCATTCTTATGAAGAATTACATCTTCGCACTTTTTAGCACCATCGCCGATAAAGTGAACTTTTCCCTTTTCCAAAAACTCAGAAAAAGAATCGGCTGTAATAATTTCTGCTTGAGTTTCCCTAACCTGTTCGCCATTTTTAAAAACGGCAGAATACACCTCCATACGTCTTGCATCAAGTAATGGCACTACATACACATCTGCTTGTAACTGACTTGCCAAAATGGTTAATGTTGGAATGGAAATCAGCGGTTTTTCCCATGCATAGCAAAAACCTTTGGCTGTGGAAACACCAATCCTTAAACCTGTATAAGAGCCGGGACCTTTACTAACGGCAATAGCATCTGGAACTTCCACGGAAGCTTCTGCTAGTGCTTCTTTAATAAAAACGTGCAAATTTTCAGCGTGGGAATACCCGCCATCGTTCACTTCTCTTAAAGAAAGTATTTTTCCATCCTCAGAAACGCTTACAGAACAATTCGTAGTAGCTGTTTCTATATTTAAAAGTATTGCCATAGTGCAAAAATACCAGCAATTTTACCACTCTTCCAAAGGAATTCCGTAATAAAATTTAAGCACCTTTAGACGGAATATAAAATCGTATTTGGTCCTAATAAGCGTTGCTTCGGCATCGTCCAGTCGGGCTTGCGCCTGACTAAAATCGAAGCTGTTCATTAGTCCTACATTGTAACGTTCTTTAGCATAATCGTATGCCAAGCGTCTTGCTTCAACGGTTTTTCCAGCCGCTTCATAGCTTTTATAAGATCCTTTTACATCAACATATGCTTGGTTTACATCAGTTTCCAAAGACAACTTTTCCTGTTCCAACTGAAGTTTTGCCCGCTCTACATTTATCTTGCTTCTTTTAATATTGTTGTTTACACTAAACCCGTTCAGCACTGGAATACTGACTTGAGCACCGTAGGAAATACCGTCGTAAATATATAGCTGATCCTTAAATGGAATAAGCTGTCCAGTTATAGGATCAAAATTTTTATCTGAATAACGTGTATTATAATTTATAAAAGCATTCAATGACGGATACCTAGCTCCTTTAGCGATATCCAAATCCTTTTGTGCTAGCTCTACACTATATTGTGACGCCTGAATTCCGTTCATAAATGTTAGTGCTTTACGGTAAATTTCATCCGAAGAAACATTCAACACAGCGTCATCTGGAATCACGTAACCTTCATCCACCACATCAAAATTTTCATAATCGCTTATCTGCAATAATTGCGCTAAACTAATTCTAGAAATCAACACACTATTTTCCGCAGCTACAATTTGTTGTTCCTGATTGGCAGCTGTTGCCTGAATTTCCAACAAATCGCCTTTAGGAAGCACACCATTATCTACCAATTCTACCGTTCGGTCGAGATCTTGCTGTGTAGCTCTAGCTTGAGCCTGTAGAACTTTAAGTGTTTCCCTATTGGAAAGTATTTGCAAATATGCATTTGCTACCGCCAAGCGAATATCATCGCGAATATCATCTGCTTGATATTGGGTTGCCACCGCATTAAGCTTAGCTCGATTTAGTTGATGGAAATTTCTTAAACCATCAAATAAAGTAAGGGTAGATGTAACATCCCCAGATGCCGTAAAAATGGATGTATTTACGAAATTATTGGTTGTTGGGTCAATTGTTAAACCGGAGTTTCCAGAAGCTCTTAAGGACGCATTTACATCTGGAATAAAATTCCCAATTGCATCCGACTTATCAATCATGGCATTTTGCAAATCCAACTCTGCCTGCCGAATAGTTAAATTATTTTCTTCTGCGTGCCTTACACATTCTTCCAGTGTCCAAAGTTTTTCCCCTTCTGTTTCCTGTGCAAAAAGTGAAAGTGAGGAAAAAACGGACAGCAATAGTATTCTAAACTTCATGTAGTTCATTTTAACTGTTTGAAAATTATTCGTCACCTTCTTTCTTATCATCATCAAAAGATTCGGTCTTGTTCCAAACCTTTATTTTATCGTCTTTTGTGATTCCTGACAATACTTCTACATTGATTCCATCAGAAACCCCTAATTCTACTTCGCGACGCTCATATTCGTTTTCCCCTGTCATTATCTCTACGTAAGGCTCTTCAGTTTCCTTATCAAATTGTAGCAAGGCTTCCTTAACAGCAAGCACATTTTCTTTCTTTTCTAAAATTATAGAAGCATTAGCGCTATACCCAGCCCTAATGAAAACATCTTCTGGCAAAGAAAGGTCTGCTTCAATAGTAAATTGCACAGCTCCTTGGTCTTCCACACCCTTTGGGGCTATGAATTTCAGCTTAGCATCAAACTCCTTGTCTTGAACCGCTCCTAATTTTATAGAGATCGGCTGATCTATTTTAAGCTTATCCACTTCTGCTTCGTCTACTTTTCCTTCAAAAATCATTTTAGACATATCTGCAATGGTCGCGATGGAAGTACCGTCATTAAAATTATTGGCTTCAATAACTTGATCTCCTTCTTTAACCGGAATTTCTAAAACAGTCCCGTCTACAGTCGCCCGAATATTTGTATTGGCAGTTGCCGAACCTCCTGCTGAACCAACACGGATAATCTGATAGTCATTACGTGCATTTTCCAATTCTTGCTTGGCTTGATTATATTGTAATTCTATGGCCAAGAAATCTTGACTGGCAACCACGCCTTTATCAAAAAGCTTTTTATTTCTATCGTACTCGATTTTTGCATTGTTTAAAGCAATTTCTGCGTTGCTTACACGACCTTTAGCACTCACTAAAGCCTGCTCATTTGGCACCACTTTAATTTTTGCAATTAGATCACCGGATTTTAGCTTATCACCTTCTTCCACAAAAATTTCTTCAATAATTCCAGAAATCTGCGGTTTTATTAGAACTTCGTCTTCTGGAACTACTTTTCCTGTGGCAATTACTTTATTGGTAATAGTTTCCTCTGTAGCCGTTGCTGTTTTAAAGGTAACCGCCGGTTTGCTGTTTGTTTTTAAAACTCTTACCACAGCATACAGCACTAAAATAACTCCTACTGCAATTAATACGTACTTTAAAATTTTTTTCATCTGTTTGTCATTTTAACTTTCTTTCATTCTGAAATGTTTATTTGACTTCGGAATAAAAGATTCTTTTTGTTGTTGGTTATTCTTCCCTTAATGCTTCTATGGGCCTAATTTTAACTGCTCTATTGGCTGGAATCAAACCTATTAACATACTTAATCCCACCATTAGAACAAACGAAAATATAATTTGAACAATACTTACCGTTGGATTTACGAATGGAAACTCATCCGAACCTCCAAATTTATAATCCAAAAAGTGAAGCACTGCTACGGATATCACGAAACCTACCAAACCAGCAAAGGTGGTAAGCACTATTGATTCTAAAATTATTTGACGCTTAATTATTTTTGGGGTAGCGCCCAATGCCCGCCTCACACCAATTTCGTTGGTACGCTCTTTTACCGTTATCAGCAAAATATTACTCACGGCAATTACACCTGCCAATAGCGTGAAAATCCCAACAAAGAAGGAAAAGCCTTGTAATACGAATGTAAATGCACTAATACCCTGAAAAATTTCTGAAAAATCGAAGGAACCAATAGCACGAACATCATCGGGGTGAATGTTATATTTTTGCTTTAGCAGCGTTTTAATTTTTCGCTCTGCTACCGATACCTGCTTCCCTGGGTCGACCAAAATTGCCATCCAGCCAATTTTATTTCCACTATTGAAAGCCTTTTGAAACGTAGTAAAAGGGACAAAAACTGCATTCTCCCCTTCAAAATTTATATTGTCGTTCTTTTTAAAAATTCCAACAACGGTAAAATATATCCCATTAATTTGAATGGATTTTCCTATCGCATTTTCACCTTTATCAAAAAGAAGCTTGTAGGTGTCTTTACCGATTACACATATTTTTTTTGCTTCATCTATATCATTTTGATTGATGAACCTTCCTTCAACAATTCGCTTTTTAGATACTAAATCGATACTTGGATAATCGCCATAAACGCCAGACCCGCTGGACCTTCCTTCACGATACACTGTAGAAGTTTCTCCAAAATCTCCAAGCTGAATCCTAGGCGAAATAATATCTACTTCACTTACTTGTCGTTTTATTAGTTCCACGTCTTCCAACGTAAAATCAATTTCCCTCCCACGTTCAAAACCTTTGTAGGGAATGGAAGTGGATTGTGTCCACATAAACATACTGTTGGTAGCTGTACCGGCAAAGATTTTATTAAATCCGTTAGACATTCCATTGGTCGCCCCCAACAATAAAATGAGAATTATAATGGCAAATATCACTCCTAAAGTGGTCAGGAATGTACGCAGCATATTTTTGCTAAGCGTACTAAAAACTTCACTCCAAAGGTCTCTATCAAAAATTCCCATACTTAATCTGCTCTAAGTGCTACAATCGGTTTAACCTTCGCTGCCTTTATGGCCGGTATCAATCCAGCCAAAACCCCAGCAACTATTAATACTATGGTAGAAGTTATTACGGTTACGGTATCCACTGAAGGATTTGAGAATGCAGGCGCATCTACAATTGGTGAAATAAGCGCGACTAACCCCATAGCGAAGAACAACCCTATCATTCCAGAAACAGAAGTAATAAAAACCGATTCCAACAGCACGAGTTTTATTACATCATAAGGCCTTGCACCCAATGCTTTTCTAACTCCGATTTCTTTTGTGCGTTCTTTAATGATAAAGACCAGAATATTTCCAATTCCTACAATCCCTGCAATTAAGATAAGCATTCCAATGGCAATACTTATTACGGAAAGCATGGTCGTAAAATTGGATACATCTGAAAATCCCTCCGCGTAATTATTCATATAAAGCGCTCCTTGGTCATCTGGATCTATAACCAATCGCCTTTTCAGAATAACTTCCAAATTATCTGAAAAATTAATAGCTTCAGCAAAATTGAATTCTGGATTGTAGGTAAGTGCTATTTGGTCTATTTTGTTGGTATTTCCGTATAAACGTTGAAAAGTAGTAACAGGAACGTACATATTTCTTTCTTCACGCTCATTTCCGTCGTCAGAAAATACGCCTATTACTTTATAAGAAAGATCATTTAATATAATGTTGTTGCCAACAGGATCTTGATCTTTAAAAAGCTCATCTGAAATCACTTTTCCTATAACGGCTACTTTTAACGTATTTTTGATATCATTCTCGTTAATGTAGCGACCATTATTGATTACAGTTCGTTCAATCTGCTGATGATCGGGATTTACGGCCCTTGCTGAATAAGTACCCGTTTCATTCCCCACCCGGGCAGTAACACTTTTTGTAAATCGCGGAGTGATGTATTCGTAGTATCCTGGAAAACTTTTTTCAATATATTCGATATCTTCATTATCGAATTGAATTCTTCTACCGGCTTCAAAACCTCCGTAGGGTTTGGTTGTTGTGCCTGGATAAATGAAAATAGAATTGGTGGCATCGTCGTTGAATTGCTTCGTAAATCCATTCTTCATGCCATCCACAGAAGCCAATAGTAGTACGAGAATAAAAATTCCCCATGCCACTGAGAAACCTGTAAGGAAAGTTCTAAGCTTGTTGCTTTTAATACTGTGAAATATTTCTGACCAAAGATCCCTATTGAACATGTGGCGATACCCTTACTTGATTAATAACAGAATCTTCAACAATAACACCATCTTTCAAATGAACAATACGCTTACACATATGCGCTATATCTTCCTCATGGGTAACTACCAAAATGGTATTTCCTTGGTCGTTTATTTTTTGAATGAGATCCATCACTTCATGTGAAGTTTTACTATCCAGAGCTCCCGTAGGCTCATCAGCTAACATAACTTTGGGCTCTGCCGCCAATGCTCTTGCAATGGCCACACGTTGTTTTTGTCCTCCAGAAAGTTCGCTTGGAAGGTGATCCACCCATGGTCCTAATCCAACGGACTCAAGGTATTTTACAGCTTTTTCCTTTCGCACTTTTCTATTCACTCCTTGATAATACAATGGCAAAGCAACATTTTCCCAAGCAGTTTTGTAATTAATAAGGTTGAAAGATTGGAATATAAATCCTAGAAATTTATTTCGGTAGTTGGCAGCCTTGGTCTCACTTAGATTTTTAATGGGAACCCCATCCAATAAATATTCCCCTTCATCTAAATTATCGAGCATCCCAAGGATATTGAGCAATGTAGATTTTCCAGAACCGGAAGAACCCATAATAGCCACTAATTCGCCTTCCTTTACTGAGAAATTAATTCCTTTGAGCACATGCAGGGAATTGCTTCCCATGTGATAAGACTTATGAAGGTCTTTTATTTCAATCATGATGGTCGGTTTTCTAAGTTTCACTCCGCATTTACCAAAACTAAACGTCAGTAAAATATCGGCTTACATACAATAAGACTCCTAAAAAATGGAAATGTTACGAGATAATTGTAAAATAATTGTTATTTCCCTGAAAAATACTGAAAATTAACGATTTACAAAACTGCAATTTTTAAGAAAATATTGAAAATGAAAAACAACCGGAAAGTTTACGGTTATTACGAGAATAAAAAAGATGAGTTGAAAAAACTATAAGTTACTTCATCCTTTTAAAAATGAAATATCCTAAAACCGCTATAAGAATATAAGGAACGGCCATTAAATACACGATTCCATTGTTGATTCCCTCTGCCACTTCTTGTTTCTCACCTGTCTCCAACACAGCACGACACATAGCGCATTGTGCCTGCAGTAAATCTGGCAAAAGGATTAAACCAACTAAAATTATTATGACTTTGAAATAATTCATTTTCGGCATTTAGTTAAGCGTAATAAGGGGAAATCATTAAATATACTACTACTCCGGTAACCGCTACATACAACCACAATGGAAATGTGATTCTTGCTATTCTTCGGTGTTTGTCAAATCTTTTTGACAAAGCCCTTACAAAAGTGATTAAAACCAATGGTATAATCCCTATGGAAAGTAAAATATGGGTAATAAGAATAAAGTAATACACATATTTAATTAATCCCTCACCTCCAAAAGCTGTAGAATCTGACGTCATGTGATACGCTACGTACATTACCAAAAAGGCAGCAGAAAGACCGATACAGGTTTTCATCAAATTTTCATGCAACTTCAACTTTCCATTCTTCACAGCAATTACTGCAATTACCAACAATAAAGCTGTCAAACCATTAACAGTCGCATAAATTGGAGGTAGAAAACGCAATGGTTCTACGTTTGGTATTTTGATACCAAACAATGCGGCAACGGCAAGTGGAATTATTATGGAAAGCACCACAATCCACTTATTATATTTTTTTTCTTCGGAAGTAATTTCGTTCATTATTCTTTATTTAGGAGCAAAGCAATATCTTCTTCAATCATTTTTACACCTTCGTCGGTGGTTCCATCGTAATAAACGATAGGATTTCCAAACTCATCAGGACGGGAACGTATGTAACCATTTCGGTCTATCAAGGCGAATAAACCTGAATGCTCAAAGCCTCCGTTCACATTTTCATTTTCTTCAGCATAAAGGTTAAAACCTGTGTTGGATAATTTATACACTTGAGACATGTCCCCCGTTAGAAAATTCCAATTTGGGTTGGTTACCTTATGGTCTTCCGCATATTTTTTTAAAACCTCGGGAGTGTCGTTTTCAGGATTTATGGTGAAAGAGGCAATTGCAAAATCCTCCTTTCCTTTAAATCGGTTTTGAAGCTTAACCATGTTGGCATTCATAATCGGACAAATAGACGGGCAAGTAGTAAAAAAGAATTCTACTACATATACCTTACCATCATAATCGGCATTGGTGATGGTATCGTTATGCTGATTTACAAATGAAAAAGAAGGTACTTTTCCCATTTTAAGCAAATCTTCAACCTCCATTTTTTTAGTTCCTACAGCATGTCTATCTCTATCTACCACGGAACCGTTACTAATACGGTCTACGATTTTTGGGATAAAAATAATTCCAAAAACGAGTACCACAAAACCAATAATTATATACGATTTACTCTTCATCCTTGTTATACTTTAAATAGGAATCACGTCTCGATTCACCATTATTTTTTACTGCCAAACGGTATTCCGCCAGAAGCACTTTAATATCGTCAATCATTTTATTGTTTACCACAGCAACCGATGTAGCATCGTACCCATACAACTCCCTTTGGGTATCGTCATCCTTAATGCGACCTCTAAGATTGGCTTGTTTATCCACAATAAATACATAAGGACTATAAAGATTTTCATCTAATGAAAAAGGAGTGTCCAAACTTTTAAAAGTAGCATTGATATCTTCCGCGGAAGCGAAAACAAATTTCCAGTTAGAAACATTGGCCAATTTACCTAGTTCCGTTTTCAGCCCATCTACAGAAGACTCCGTTCCAGAGGGGACCATCATCACGAATTGAAAGTCCTCAAAACCATTAAAGCGTTTGTAAATTTTTTGATTGAGATTAAAAGCATTTAGCTTTTTGGAGTCCAAATCGCTACCAAGAAATCCAAGGATGGTGATTTTACCTTCAAGGGACACTTCAGTATTTGGCAATGCGCGAACATTTTCATTAAGAACCGGCAGCTTTCCAAAGTTATTTACTCCTGAAGCAAAAAACAAGTAAACTACAATAGGCAGTATGAACAAAACTCCAAGAACAATATACTTCTTCATTTAACAAAAATCTAACTGAACAGACTGCTAGTATTTAAAAAACTCTGTGCATTCTTTTCAGCGTTAATAATGGTACAAAAATAAAAAAAGACGGTTAAAAACCGCCTTATCTGTATTGTTAAAATAATCAAAGACCCGAGAAATGGCTATCTTCATTAAATGGATAACCTGCTATTTCAAATTGAGCCTTTAAACGCTGGGAAATAGACCCTCAACTAAGGATTAAAAATCCCAACTCACAAAACCGTCTTTATAAACATCGTGCACATAGTTTCCTTCAACTAAAAGGATAAATGCTAAATATGGAATTAAAATTAGCAAAGGAAGCACAATAGACCACCTAAAGCTACCCTTTTCACCTTCCAAGTGCATAAATGCCCAAGCGATGTAATACGCCTTGATTACAGTTAAAATGATGAAAATCCAGTTAAGCAACTTCATACCCAAAACTGAAGCTTCTAAAGCTGCCGGACGGATAATACCTAATATTACTTCTACAATGGTAATTACGGAAAGGATTCCGAAAACTACCCAAATTCTTTTTGTATTCGATTCGTGTGCGTGTGCCATTTTTCTAAACTAAATAATTATACAAGGTAAAAGAAGGTAAATACAAATACCCAAACAAGGTCTACAAAGTGCCAGTACAAACCAACCTTTTCAACCATTTCGTAACTCTTTCTTCTTTCGTAAGTACCTAAAATAACGTTGATGAAAATGATAATGTTGATTACAACTCCAGAAAGTACGTGGAATCCATGGAAACCAGTAATAAAGAAAAAGAAGTCTGCAAACAATCTATTTCCATACTCGTTATGAACAAGGTTAGCCCCTTCCACAACGTAAGTTGCTTGCTGAAGACGCTCTGCTGTTTCTTCTCTGGAAAGTACCGTTTTGTGTCCTGTTTCATCAGTTCTTTCGGTTCTTGCAACTATATTTGGATTTGCTTCAAATCCCGCTTTAATTTCTGCTACAGTAAAAGTTGGCAGTGAAGATTCTGACATATACCAAACTCCTTCATTTGCATTTTGAGTAACGCGTTCTTTTGGCATTGATTTTGCGAAATCGGCCAAAGCAACGCGCTCACCTGTAGTTGCATCTAGAAATTGTAAAATTCTCCCAGATTTAAGTTCTACAGCACCGTACTCACCTTTAATGAAGTTTTTCCATTCCCAAGCCTGCGACCCAACGAATATTGCACCACCAATAATGGTAAGGAACATGTACCAAATTACTTTGGTTTTCTTAAGTTGGTGACCAGCATCTACCGCCAACACCATTGTCACAGAAGAAAAAATAAGGATAAATGTCATTAACGCCACGTAATACATAGGTGCATCTACACCATGCAAAAATGGAAAGTGGGTAAACACTTCATCGGCAATTGGCCAAGTTTCAATGAATTTATACCTAGAAAAGCCATAAGCGGCCAAAAAACCAGAAAAAGTCAATGCATCGGAAACGATGAAAAACCACATCATCATTTTACCATAACTTGCTCCTAGCGGTTCGTTGCCTCCCCCCCAAACTTTCTCTTCAGAACCTGTTGTAACAGTAGCTTCCATAAATGTTAAAGTATTCTTATTTAAAAATTTTTCAAATTTACGTTTTTTATTTATCTAAAGAAATAGAAAAATAAAATCAAATATACCCATAAAACGTCCAAAAAGTGCCAAAACATCGCACCAAGTTCTAAACCAAGGGTTTGTCCCGTTTTATACTTTTCTTTAAAATGATTATAAATTACTACCAAAAGTACTATTAAACCTCCGAATACGTGTACCAAATGCGAAAAAACAATTGCGTACAAGAAAGAAGTAGTAATTGTACTTTCACTTCCCGTGAAATAGTAACCTGCATCTATTATTTCTGAAAATCCATGAAATTGAAAAAAGACAAACACAAGTCCCAAAAACAATGTCGCCAGTAAAAGTGTGGTCGCATTACTTCTATTCCCGTTATCAATCGCCTTTTTTGCCATGTAAAACGTCACACTGCTAATTACAATAGCAATGGTACTATAGAAAAATGACATGGGAATTTCCATATCCGAAATCCAATCTGGACGTGATTTGCTCACCACGTAAGCACTGGTAAGTCCAGCAAACATCATGGCAATACTTATCATTCCAAACCAAAGCATCATTTTTTTTGCTCTGGCATTTTTTACTTTATCACTTCCTTGTGTTAAATCCATTAACTTAAAAATTTATCCACCACATAAACTATTTGCATTAAAGTTATGTAGCTTACACTTGCCAACATCAATGCTCTAGCCGACTTATTATCCCTTCTTTGATACAACCTAAAAGCAAACATTAGCATCCCCAATCCTAAAAGAAATACTATTATTCCAGCTGGAACCGATAATACTAATCCACCTGTTAGTCCGGTTACAGGAAAAACAGACGCCAATATCATCCAGATAGTGTACATTATTATTTGTATAGCAGTTGCTTTATCCTTTTTACCTGTTGGCAACATTTTGAAACCAGCACGTTTATAATCTTCATCTAACACCCAACCAATAGCCCAGAAATGGGGGAATTGCCAAAAAAACTGAATCATGAACAAAGTCCCTGGCTCAATACCAAAATCATTGGTAGCCGCTACCCATCCCAACATAAAAGGAATAGCTCCAGGAAAAGCACCCACAAATACGGCAAGTGGTGTTTTTGTTTTTAGAGGTGTATACACACAGGTATATAGAAAAATTGATATTGCACCAAACATTGCTGTTTTTGGGTTTACTATATAAAGGGTAATTACACCTAAAATGGTAAAAGATAAGGCAATCGCAAAAGCCATATTTGGAGACATTCTTCCTGAAGGAATGGGTCTATTTTGCGTTCGCTTCATAAGCGCATCTAAATCCTTTTCAATCAACTGATTAAAAGCATTTGAGGCTCCAACCATAAAATAACCTCCGAAAGCCAATAAAAGTAAAACCTTCAAACTAAAACTTTCCGCCCCCAATAAATAGCCAGCAATAGAGGAAAAAACCACACTAAAGGCAAGGCCCGCTTTGGTAATTTGTTTAAAATCATCAAAAACAAGGGCAAACGAATTTGTATCTGTAGTAGTATCCAATGCAGTTTTCATCAATCTTTCCTGAAATCGGCTGCAAAGATAACGCACAAAAGGTTTTTATGCAATGATTTAGCGAATTACTAAAAGTTAAAACTGCTAGATGCTAGATGCTAGATGCTAGATGCTGGGTGCTGGGTGCTGGGTGCTGGGTGCTGGGTGCTGGGTGCTGGGTGCTGGGTGCTGGGTAAAGTATTTAAATGAAACATAAAATAAAAAAGCCCGGGTTTTAAACCCGAGCTTTTCCAAACACACTTTTCCTCCTAATTCAATTTAAACACTATAGGATAAGCAAAGGTTACCGGTGTTGGTCTACCACGTTGCTTTCCAGGGATAAGTTTTGGAAGCTTATTGATAATTCTTCTAGCCTCCTCATCCAAACTTTTATCTGGAGCCCTTGTATTAAGTATTGTAATCGTGCCGTCTTTATTAATACGGAAGTTTACATAAACACGTCCTTGGATTCCCAATTCCTGAGCTGGATCCGGGTAACGAAATGTTCTTCTAACATGTTTATCTAAATTTTCTTTGAAACAAGAGGCTTGCTGATCTTTGGGTAAGTCTTTACACTCCTCAAACATTGGCTTATCTTCAATAGCAATAAATGAAACATCTACATCTTCCTCAGGCTTCTCGTATTTTATATCTACAAGGGAAATCTCAACCTTTGGTTCTGGTTTATTTAAAAACTCATCCTTTGCCTTAACCTTGGTATCATCATCAACAACTTTAAAATCATTATCAAGCTTTTTAACTAGCGATTTATCAATTTTCTCCGCCTTGACTTTTTCCTTTTCAACCTCAAAAACAGGAACACTGTACGACATATCCTCTTCCAGTATTTCAATGTCATTTTCCGGCAACACCTTCGGAACCGCAAACGCGCTCTCGATTAATAGATAACAAAAAATTAGGCTTGCAACAAGACCAATTTGAAAGCGGATAAAACCTCCTTTAATCTTCAAATCTTTTTTAGCAAACCTGGATTCCTTTTGGGGCTTTGACAAATACTTTTTAAAGTTTTTCATAATGAAATGGTTTTAAGATAATTACTATTGAAACACATTTCAAGAAACGTACCAAAAACAAAAAAGCTCGAGTCTAAAACTCGAGCTTTTCAAAATATATATCTGTACTTTTAGTTCAGTCTAAACACGATTGGATAAGCAAAGGTTACCGGTGTTGGTCTACCACGTTGCTTTCCAGGGATAAGTTTTGGAAGCTTATTGATAATTCTTCTAGCCTCCTCATCCAAACTCTTGTCTGGAGCTCTTGTATTAAGGATAGTAATCGTACCATCTTTATTAATACGGAAGTTTACATAAACACGCCCTTGGATTCCCATCTCTTGCGCCATTTCTGGATAACGGAAAGTTTTTCTTACGTGCTTATCCAAGTTTTCCTTGAAACATGCAAATTGTTGTGCTTTTGGCACTCCTTTACAATCTTCAAACATTGGTTTATCTTCAATAACCGTAAATGGTACATCCACATCTACTGGCTCATCAACCTCAACAATTTCTTCAACTTCTACAATCTCTTCTTCTTGATCGGTTTCAGTAGACTCAATAACTGTTTCTTCTACCTCTTCTTCATCTTCAACAACCTCAATCACCTCCGGCGCAGCTGGTGGCGGTGGTGGTGGTGGCGTTTTCAATTGTTCAGTTAACGGCACTTCTTCCTCTAACTGATCGTCTACTTCCATTGTATAATCAAAAGCTTCTACCTTGTCGTACTTTTTCCATTCAATCGCTTGCCAAGTTAGAAATGTAATCAAAGCCAATCCGATAGCAAAATATAATCCGCTATTACGAGTTAAGTCAGCTTTTGGATTCTTTTTAGGTTCCATAATCTATATATTTAGGTGCTAATTTAATTATTTATTTGTATTATTTCCAATTTAATTGCCGTTTTTAACGCATGGAAAGTGCTAAACAAAACTTTATCAAAAAGATAGCAATTAAAATTCCTACGGTATTTGCCAGAATATCCTTTACATCAAAGCTTCTTTCATAAGGCATTACATGTTGTAATACCTCAATAAGTATGCCATAAAGAAAAGAAAATACTGAAACTTTTATGATTTCATTTTTCAGGCTCGTCTTCCTGAAGTAAAGATAAAAAAGTAATGTATTCCCAAAATAAAAAATGCCGTGAACCAGCTTATCCGGAATATCAAACCCTGTATCTACTTCGCGTACCATGTTACCGGAAAGCAAGCTTCCAACGGTAATGGCACATAGCCACAAAATGGCTGAAACGAGATAAAAATTTTTATTAAGCTCCAACAAGCGCTTTATAGTCGGCATCGCTTAGCAAATCGTCGATTTCGGAAGCATCAGAAAATTTAATTTTAATCATCCACCCGTCACCATAAGGATCTGAATTTACTTTTTCGGGCTCATCTTCCAACGACTCGTTAAACTCAATGATTTCGCCCGAAAGAGGCAAGAATAAATCAGAAACAGTCTTTACCGCTTCTACGGTACCAAAAACCTCTTCTCTCTCTAAGGTTTCGTCTAAGGTTTCTACTTCAACATAAACAATGTCTCCCAACTCTCCTTGAGCAAAATCTGTAACGCCAACTGTCGCTACATCTCCCTCGATTTTCACCCACTCGTGATCTTTTGTGTATTTTAATTCTGAAGGAACATTCATAAAAAAATGGATTAATTTATTAGCTGGACAAATGTAATTCTTTATCCTATTGATTTCAAATGGAAACGGATTAATTTCCGAAATTATACCGTAAAGTAAAGCCTGTACGGATGGTTGTTTGCGGGAAAGCCGTTGAAACTTTGAACTCTGAAAAGGTATGATCGTAAAAAAACAATGTTGTTAAGTTTTTGGTCAAGGCATAATCGGCAGTAAATTTAAGCGCCCATATATTCTGACCAGCAGTTACTTGATTGGTATTAATATCCAAATTTCTAATAATCGTGATATTATCCCGTAACGAAAGATCTGCTTTTAGATTCAGGTCGCCCCGCAACACATTGCGTCTTCCGCCAATATTAGTTACAAATCGAAGATCGGAAATTCTATAGCCAAGTCCCACTACGTATTCATCGCCAGACATTTCGGTAAGTAAATTATTATCAAAACTGAGTGAAAGGGCACGATCTTTTCTCATTTCCGCCAAAACACTAATTGAATTAGACATTTCGAAATCAACGCGCATCAAAGGATTGAATTGCTCCACCAACGTAGCGTTGGTAAAAAGTAAAGGATTCTTAAAGTTCCCAGATTGATCAAATTCACTTCCTTGACCAAAATCCAAATTAGAGCGGAAACTATTAATGCTGTAACTCGACCTATAGCCATGGGCCAGCGAAAAACGCCTGAAATTATCTTTGAACCACTGCATACGCATAAGTCCGGTGTATTTAACCGTCCAGTTAGGTAATGGCACATCGCGGAAAGCACCCAATGAAATGGAGCTGGCATCTTTGCCACGATAAGCTGCTAAAAATGATGGCAACAATACAGCTTGATTAGTAGGGCCATATCCTTGTGGATAATCGGTTGCGTCGGGATTAACAGGCTGCCCTGCCAAGCGTTGTGCAACCACAATCCTATTTTCGCTGAACTGATCAAAGGTTTCAGAAGTAGCCTCCGCAGCTTTATCGAAAGAAGTTCCTATCATAATAGTAGAGATGGAAAAATCTCCGTACTTATTCTGTATCAAAGCATCGTAATCCAGAATACCATCAGAATTTAAATCTACAATACGATAGTTTTCTGCGTAGGATTCTGCGTACTGTCTATCGGCAACTAAATCAATCGTTAAATCTTTAAAAGGCTGAACATTGGCTGAAATATTCAATTGATTTGCCTTACGGGACATGTACTGTTGATTGAATTCAGGAAACGTGGTTAACCAACCTTGCCGCGCAGCTTCATAGCGCACATCCGACTGTCCTCCAAAAACAAATCCCCAAGACGGCCTTAATGTTCCAATAAATCCAATAGACTCCGTATAACCGGGCAGCACTTTACCTTGATTATCGGTATAACTTACGCTAATCCGTTTTACCATGGTAGCTAAATCAATAAAGGTATTATAGGCTCCGTATTTATCCTTTTTAACCACTTCGGAAGTTTGTTCAGCATCTGGATCGGCTATAGGAAGTGAACCTCTAGAAGACTCACTACTTCCGCTTCCTTTCTTTTTAATTCCTAAATATGAATACAGTTTATCCATTCCCAAAGACGCATTTAAGTTTTGGGTGTTGGCGTTTTGAATTGTATTAAGCTCTTCCCCTGCGATATCGATTAACACCTGACTTCCCCGTTGCCAATCAAAGTCGCCCGTGTATGCATAAGTGGCGTCTATAAAATTTAAGAATGGTATTTTATTTAAAGGAATATCATAATTTACCTGAAGCTGTTGTGTATGCCTGTTGGGGTCACCTACATTCCAAAAACCATCCCAAAGACCTAGTCCGGTATTAACCTGTAAATCTCCATTACCATCCTCTTCCAGATAGTTCTTAACGATATGGTTGTTAGCGGCGGTAAAATTAAACTGCAGGGATTTGGTTAAGTTATAATTGATTGCGTACTGCCAATCAAATAAATAATTACGTTGCTGTACTTCTGGCAAACCTAGGAAGTCATCCGAGCTCCCAGCATCTAAAACCTGTCTAAAAGACTGTCTATTAAGTGTTCTGGTGATGTTAGAATTCAAAGATATACTTGTAGGAAGGGCATTAAAGTTGAATTCTTTTAACCAGTCCCAATACTTACTTTGCAAAATAGAATCGGCATTTTGTAACGGAACTACTTCTACTGGCTGAAAATTATGACTGTATAAGAAACCTGTTCTTACATTTTGGTCTTTCAACTTTTCAATTTCATAATCTCGGTGATCCATTTGGTTGTAGGCAAAATTGAAGGTGAAATTTTCAATATCGTACACCGCCGGTTTTTGTTCAGGACCTCTATTCTTCCGAACACCAATAAAGTTGATACTTTTCCTTTTCGTATAATCTTCCGCTTGACGGCGAACTTCCTCTTTTCTTTCTTCCGTAGGAGCAGCATCGAGCCTATCTTCCAATTTAATATCCTGATACAGCGGATCAAATTCTGGTGTAATTAATTCTTCGGAAACGCTGTAATTCATAGGTAACTGAATCCCCCAGCGATTTGGCAACAATTGTCCTAAATTAACATTACTGTTTAAAGCGTATTGTCTGAAATCTTCCCTGCTTCTCTCATTGGGCGTTTGATCGATATTTCCAAACCCAGAAGTACTCATATTTCCTGTTGCAGAAATATTGGCAAAATCGGCAAGGGTTAAATCAACCGCCGCTACCGCTGCCCAGCCACCATTATTGTCCAATTCGGCCAAACGCAGTTCGTTAAACCAAACTTCTCCACACACATTCTCTCCAACACCAGTATTTGGATTTTTCACCCCAACCATGGTTGCACGAATATTCCCGAGACTTGGATTACCTTTTACGGCAACCCTTAGTTTTCCTAATTCACGTGGCGCAAATTCATCTATTTGGTTTCCATCCTCATCATAGAAAGTAGCATCTTGAAGTGTTCCGTCGGCTATTCCTTGTGATTTGATTTTAGATAAAAGTGACAAAGGCAAATCTATGTTATTCACAGAAGGCCATATTGTATTTGGATCGGTGGTGCCAGGAGGTGTAATTTGTAGAGGAATTTCCACTTGATAATAGTTTTCACTAAAATCGGTACCAAAACGTAAAAACGCCACCAGATCACCATCGCTTACCGGAGTATTCTCGTATTGTTCGGCGTGAACAAACATTTTAATCCTTTTGTACTGGCGGATATCAATATTCACATTTTTAAATACCCCGCGGGAATCTTCAGGCTCTAAATCACAAACAGCAAAAGATAATGATTGCTCATTCTGACGGATAATCGTGTTGTTGTTATTCAACTGCTCCCGCACCACGCCAGGCGGTAATCGATATGGAATAGGCTCTCTTTGCTCATTCTCTTGAATGTTTACGGTATTCACGTCCACAAAAGTTCCATCATCATCTGGATCTGGATCATCCTCAGGCTGTAAACTCGAGGTGTAATTACGCCAGTCCCCACGAACCAAATCTAATGTAGCAAAACGCAACACCACAGGATCGTCGAAGCCGGTTAGGAACATACGCATAAAACTGATAGACCGAATATCTGTAATCCCTCCAATGGCATCGTCAAATTCAGTAATTGGCACTTTAAACTGAATCCAACGTACACGATAGTTATCATTATTTGGCGTTTCCACATCTACCTCACGAATATCCGAAACAAAACGATCCGTTCGCTGAATGTTCGGTGAGATTGGAATTCTATATTCGTAATAACTATCAACCGTATTCATGGTTAAATCCCGGTTCACGTCCTCCACATCCGGCAAGGTTGTAGATCCACGGTTATTATTCCCTACCTGTACAGGCGAGTTCCCTTCAGGGTTGTTATAATTGTAATATCGATCTAAAATACCACCAGTGGCTTCCAAATAAAATTGATAGTTATCCAATGCTGGATCGGGTCCTGGGTTGTTATAAAATTGTGCTTCCTCCGCATCCAAAATACCATCAAAACCGGCATCTTGAACATTTCTATTGGAAGTATCCGCATCAAAAGCATATACCAAAGATTGTGTTGAAGGCACCCGAGCAAAGTTGGTAGTATTCACCAAGGCTGGGTTATTCTCAGCTGGAAGTCCGTTTTCATACTGCTTCCTACCATCTTTTAGAATATCTTCATTTATATTCCCTAAATTGAAAACCAATTCCCCACTACTTCCAGAAGTTGGTCCATCCTGATAATACGGATCTAACACCCAAAACTGAATAAACTCAACGTTGGCCTGCTCGAAATTCGTGCTGCTCACTGACCTCATAATTCCACCCCAACGGTCGTCTTCCGGCAAGGCATCAAAATTACTATTATCATTATAAGGTCCTTTTTCATTAGGGTAATAAGCAACATCCAATGTAGGCTGTACTAAGGTTTGTCCTTGTGCCACATCCTGCTGCGGAAAGATTTCATCTATAAAAATTCGTCTCGTGAAATTATTGGAAATGTCATCATCTGAAATCCCTCCAGGACGCTGGTTACTGTAAAATATTGGGTCAATTGTATACCAAGCCATTTTAGCTCTTTGGTAACGTGAGGCAACGTTGTCATTTTCCAATTCCCCACCATAACCAATAGGCGCACTGGACAATGACCAAGCCAGTGCCGAGCGTATATCGATAAAGGCTTGCGCACCTTCGAAATCATCTAGATAAGAGGTCGTTTCCCCATCGAAGTCGGAGCTTTTTGGGGATCCCGGAATTAAATAGGCAAAATCACCACGAACAGATAAATTGGATGGTGCATCGGTATCTATGTTGGGCAGTTTATTTACCAAACGCGTTAGAAATGGAATTTCCTTTGAAAAATTACCATTAAACCCTAAAATACTGTTGTTTACAGGCTCCACTCCAAAATTAGCTTTTTGGGTAAGAGGCCGTTCACTCATATTTAAAAATGTTCCACCCAGCGTTAGGTTTTCATTGAACTGATGATCCACATGAACCCCCGAAAACCTTCTTGTTTGCTGACCGAACACTGCGTTATTTTCTACGGAAACTTCTATAGGAACGTTGGATGCTCGAAGTCCTTCATCTAAAATCTGCACCGTTCCCGCTTGATAATTCACCGTATAATCTATTCCTTCCTGAAGAACTCTACCACCAGCAGTTACCCGTACAGAACCACGGGGAACGTTGAATGCTCCAAGCGGAATCCCACCGGAACTTTCTGCTTTGTATCTTCCTTTTAGCATAAACTTATTCTTTTCAGCATTCTCCAAAGAAGCTGCTTTGGTAAGTTTATACATATTTCGGTAAACATACTGTGCCTGGTTATCGTTGTTTGGTGCAAAATTAGGATCATCATAATTTCCACCGCCACCGAGTAAGTCATATAAATACTCTCCAAAAGGCTCCACTTTGGTGAACTTTATCAAGCCATTTTGGGTATCCACCGTTATGCCAGGCAAGAAATCGAAAAAACCATCCCCGCCGTTTTGCGGGTCGTTGTAGACATTCAGTCTATCAAAATTGAAAACATCCAATAAAATTCTTTCCTCTAAACCTTGAGGCCACGTAGCGTCATCAATCGGGGAAATATAATTGATAGGCGAAGGATCGGTATACAGAATATTCATTCTGAAATCTTCTTGTGACAACTGAAAAGCTCCTGTTGAATAAAAGTTTTTCATCATTAAGTCCCAAATAGGATCGGAAACATTGGTGATGTTACTTTTCAACATTTTTAATACCAGCGCTTGTGGATTTACTTGGGATATTACTCCGTTATTTTCTTCAAACTCTGTAGCATTCACCCCATCATTGGCAAATTCCCCCACTTGATAAACTTGACCTTGATACGTGTACTGAAATGCCACCGCCAAAACCTCATCATTATTTAAACGCTGGTTTAAAGAGATGTACCCAAGTTGAGTGTCCAAGGTATATTCTCTATTCTGTTCCAGTTTTCTCGCATTTTCCAATATTCCATAATCAAAACCTTGACTTGGATTGTAGCCAGCCACATTAAATCCTTGCTGAACAGTTGCAATATCCCGAATGTTATCATTTATTGCTGAGCCGGCTCCGCCGATATTAAACGGATCATAAGCATTTGCAGCATTCTGCGGCAATGTGCTAGCCGATGTAAAAAATCCTGGAGGCGCATTCTGGTTAATTCGCGTATTATCAGGACTGGATTCCCCCAAATCCTGTAACGCAACAATATTTCGCACGTTATCCGTTCGCTGTGCCCGGTTGGTTACCCAAACTTCAATACGGGTAATTTGAACTTGACTGCGAATAAAGGGATAGTTTTCTAGAGCTTGATCGTACTGATTTCTAAAATATTGAGATAAAAAGAAGTGTCTATCTTCATCATAATCCAACGCCAATATTTCAAATTCATTTACAGTACCTCCACCTTGGGCCGTAACACTTCTACTTTGCGAACGCTGTTCAGAAAAAACTCCCGTTACCGTAGTTCTACCGAACTGAAGCTCAGTTTTTACACCAAACAAACTTTGCGCGCCATTGATTAAGGAACTATTTAGCGGCATACTTACATTACCGACTTCTATTTTCTGAATAATATCATCTTCATCGGGCGTGTATTCTAGTTTGATTAAATTCTGAAAATCAAACGTAGCCTCTGTATCGTAATTCGCATTAATTGTTAATCGCGTTCCTATTTGTCCGAGCAAACTCAAACTGATACGTTGGTCGAAGTCAAAAGAAACATTACTTCGGTTTCGAGGTGATAGGGCCGGATTGTCATTTTTCTGGTATCGCACCCCTAAATCCATCGCCACCGAACCTTGCGGAATTATCTCAATAGTATTCCCCCCGAAGATACTTTCAAAAAAATTTGAGTTTACATAAAAGCTTGGTAGAAGATTTTTCTGTGCATCCTCACTTCCTTCCTTTCCAGAAATCGCATCAATCTTCTCCTTGAAATACCCTTTCATTTGTTCGTTAAGCACCAAACGTTGGAATTCTTCCGGAGTTAATATAACGGGATATGAGATATCGTAATCACCTATGGTTTCCGTAAAAATATATTTATCGGTAACAGGGTCGTAGGTATATTTTGAAGAAATACTTTCTGGATCTTGAAGCCTAATTTTACCCAAAGCAGCGCCAACCTGGGTAGAGTCCTGTTCTTCGGGCTCTTCCTGGGACATTACAGTGGTACTTGCTAGCAAAAAACATAAAACAAAAAAAGTTCTAAGCCAGCTGTTAGTTAATTTAGGGCTAGTTATAGTTTTCAAGCCAGTTATAAGTTTTTAAGCGCGTTTTTTATGATGCTTTCGACACTTAAATCAGGGTCGGTTTTTACAATCTTATCTACTACCTTTTCAGCTTGCTTTCGGGTAAAACCCAAAACCTCTAATGCTGATAACGCCTCATCTTTGTTTGTATTGTCCTGTTTTGTAAAAACTTCGTCAATATCATAAATCTTGAGCACTTTATCTTTTAAATCTATAATTACGCGTTGTGCAGTTTTGGCTCCAATTCCTTTCACCGATTGAATAGTAGCTACATCGCTGGAAGCTATAGCATCTCTTACCTGTAAAGGATCCAACGAGCTTAACATGGTTCGGGCGATACTCGCCCCGATTCCTGAAACGGAAATCAATAACTTAAAGATTTCCCTTTCGGCCTTATCCGCAAAACCGTAAAGTGTGTGTGAATCTTCCTTTACCTGCAAATATGTATAAAGCTGAATATTCTCATTGGAAGTTATTTTGGAATAGGTATTCAAAGAGATGTTAACCTCATAGCCCAACCCGTTACAATCTATAACTACATCGGTTGGATTTTTTTCAATAAGCCTGCCTTTTATCTGCGTAATCATTCTTAATAAAACGTTAATGCTTCAAATGTAATAAAATTTACTCACTAAGTACGATTTAAAATACAATAGTGTCTTTTGTTTGGATCTCAGTTGAAGTACAACGAATGTACTTCTCTCAAACCAAAAAACATTCAATTGAAAAAACAGTACAGAGCTATTACATCTGAAGCATTTCCTAATTTATTAAAGCGCAGCTTTTTGTCGCTTTTCTTTTTCTTGGGCATCTACAACGGCCACCGCTGTCATGTTTACAATCTCTTCTACCCCTGCTCCCAGTTGTAGAATGTGAACTGGCTTTTTCATCCCTAAAAGAATCGGACCAATAGAATCGGCTTTATTCAATTCTTTCATCAGTTTATATGTAATATTTGCTGAATCCAAATTAGGGAATATCAACGTATTGACTTTCTTGCCCGCAAGCTTAGAAAATGGGAATTTACTCTGAAGCATTTCTTTGTTCAAAGCAAAATCCGATTGCAGTTCACCGTCAACCAAAATATCAGGATAATGACGGTGTAGATAAGCCACGGCATCCCCTACTTTATTAGCACGTTCATCTCTAGACGAACCAAAGTTTGCGTAGGACAACATGGCAATCACTGGTTCGATACCGAACATTCTAGCCGTGGTAGCTGTCATTTGTGCAATTTTTGCAAGTTCTTTAGCAGTCGGATCGATATTTATGGAAGTATCAGACAAGAACATAGGTCCGCGTTCGGTAAGCATCAAGTTTACGGCAGCTACTTTCGTTACACCACTTGCTTTTCCAATAAGCTCCAGCATCGGTCTTACTACCGTAGGATACGCTCGGGAATACCCTGAAATTAAACAATCGGCATCCCCTTCATTTACCATCATCGCAGCGAAATAATTACGCTCGCGCATTTTCTTTTGTGCATCGTAGAAAGTTACGCCATTGCGTTTTCTCGCTTCCCAGTACTTTTTAGCATATTGATCTTTCTTATCGTTATATTCATCGTTTTTGGTGTCGATTATCATTACATCGGCATCAAAATCGATTTCATTCATCAACTCTAAAATGGTTTCTTTGTGACCTAATAAAATAGGCTCAGCAATACCTTCATCCAACACAATCTGCGCTGCTTTTAGTATATCCAGATGGTCAGCTTCAGCAAAAACCACTTTCTTCGGGTTCGTTTTCGCACGATTATGCAGCAAACGCACCAATTTGTTATCATTTCCAAGACGCTGCAATAAGTCATCTTCGTAACGCTCCCAATCTTCTATCGGTTCGCGGGCTACGCCACTTTCAATAGCCGCTTTTGCTACCGCTGGCGGCACCGCTGCAATGAGCCTAGGGTCAAATGGCTTAGGAATGATGTAATCCCTACCAAAATTCAATCTCGTTTCTCCGTAGGCGATGTTCACTTGCTCTGGAACGGCCTCTTTGGCCAATTCTGCTAGCGCTTTTACAGCAGCCTTTTTCATTTCTTCATTAATTTTTGTGGCCCTAACATCTAAAGCACCACGGAAAATAAATGGAAAACCAAGCACGTTATTCACTTGGTTAGGATGATCGGAACGTCCTGTTGCCATAATGATATCCTCACGGGTTTTCATGGCCACATCGTAGTCGATTTCTGGATCTGGATTTGCCATGGCGAAAACAATTGGGTTATCTGCCATGGAAAGAAGCATTTCCGGAGAAACAATATCCGCTATTGAAAGTCCAATAAACACATCGGCATCTTTCATAGCTTCTTCAAGCGTATCTATTTTTCTATCGGAAGCAAATTCCAGTTTTTCTTTGGAAAGGTTTTCCCTGTCCTTACGAATCACCCCTTTACTATCGAGCATTACAATGTTCTCTGCTTTTGCACCGAAAGATTTATAAAGTCTGGTACATGATACTGCCGCTGCCCCGGCACCACTGATCACTATTTTAACCTCTTCAATTTTTTTATCGGCCAACTCCAACGCATTCAATAAAGCCGCTGCTGAAATAATAGCTGTCCCGTGTTGATCATCGTGCATTACGGGAATATCCAATTCCTCTTTTAACCTTCGCTCTATTTCAAAAGCTTCTGGCGCTTTAATATCCTCCAGGTTAATTCCACCAAAAGTAGGAGCGATGGTTTTTACGGTTTCAACAAACTTATCTACATCTTTCGTATCAAGTTCAATATCAATCCCATCAATATCTGCAAAGATTTTAAAGAGCAGGCCTTTACCTTCCATTACAGGTTTAGAAGCTTCTGGACCTATATCACCCAATCCCAAAACCGCTGTACCATTGGTAATAACGGCCACTAAGTTTCCTTTGGTTGTGTATTTATAGGCATTGTCCTTATCTTTTGCTATCTCCAAACAAGGTTCTGCCACCCCTGGGGAATAAGCAAGCGCTAAATCCCTTTGCGTAGCATATCTTTTGGTTGGAACTATTTTTATTTTCCCTGGTTGTGGTTTCGCGTGGTATACTAAAGCTTCCCTTCTTCTGCTTTCTTTACTCATAAGTTGATTTTTTAACCGCATTGGAAATTCCCAACGTTCGTATTTAAAGTAAATGTAAGTTTTCTATTTACAAAGTTATAAGAATCTTGTTCTAAAAGTTTAGGCAAATAAAATGTTTTTTGAAGTGGTGATAAAATAATTTCAGTTGTCCAAAAAATCAATATTTCGTTTTAAGCCCGTAAACTTAGTTCTCTTTACGGCCGACTTTTTAAATATTTCACTGAAAACCTCTTGAGTGATCTCTTCCCATTCTTTCTTGGTCATGGAAAGTAATTCTGGATGCGGATTAAAAAGTGGTTCATTATGAGGTTTTGAAAAACGATTCCACGGACAAACATCTTGGCACACATCGCAACCAAACATCCAATCATCCATTTTCCCCGAAAAATCCGAAGGTATTTGATCTTTCAACTCTATTGTTAAATAGGAAATACACTTGCTGCCATCTACCACATATGGCGATGTAATAGCTTCCGTGGGACACGCATCTATACAAGCCGTGCAACTTCCGCAGTGATCGGTTACCGGTGCATCGTATTCCAAATCGATATCTACAATTAATTCAGCAATAAAAAAGAAAGAACCTACTTGCTTGGAAAGCAAATTGCTATTTTTCCCAATCCAACCCAAACCACTTTTGGCAGCCCATGCTTTATCTAAAACCGGCGCCGAATCTACAAAGGCACGGCCGTCCACTTCTCCAATTTCTTCTTGAATGAACTGCAGCAAATGCTTCAACTTATCTTTTATAACAAAATGGTAATCCCTTCCGTAGGCATATTTTGAAATTTTAGGAGCATTGGGGTCTTTTTGGGTTTCAGCAGGGAAATAATTCAACAATAATGAGATAACAGACTTTGAGCCTTCCACCAACAATCTTGGGTCCAATCGTTTGTCGAAATGATTTTCCATGTATTTCATTTCGCCGTGGCTATTGTTGTTCAACCATTTTTCCAATCGTGGTGCTTCTTCTTCTAGAAAATCAGCTTTAGAAATTCCGCAAGATAAGAATCCGAGTCGTTTGGCTTCTGCTTTAATAAGTTCGGTATGTTGCTGTTTCGTGGTCAACGCCGTCTTTCTTTAAAGTTGATAGCTACTTTTTTTGGTTTTAAGGAGATAAGCGGATTCAGTTCCATGTTGTCCATTTCGGTTGAAACCGTATACTTCTTAAAAATTTCCGCCAAAACCAACAGCATTTCGAACATAGCAAAATTATTCCCAACACACATGCGCGGACCGGCTCCGAAAGGATAATAATATTCGGAATACTCTTTTTTATCCATTTTTAAAAATCGTTCCGGATGAAAATCATCGGGCTGTTCCCAAAAATCTTTATTTCGATGCAACTCAAAAATAGACAGCAACATGAGGGTGTCCTTTTTTATTTCCTGATTAGCTACCTCATCATCATCTTTTGCTACTCGGTCTATGATATAAACCGGTGGGAATAACCGCATGGATTCTTCTAAACAAGCCTTTGTGAAAGGAAGCTTGCCAATTATTTCGTAAAGATTTTCTTGATGAAAATCCAATTCTTTTATCTCTTGATATATTTTTTCCTGTGCCCCTGGGTTTTTCGCCAATAAATAAAGTGTAAAACTCAACGTATTTGCGGTAGTTTCGTGACCCGCGGTAAAGAGAATAAGCACTTCGTCTATCAGCTGTTGCCGTGACATATGGCTGCCATCTTCATAGGTTGCTTCCAGAAGCATATCTAGCAAATCATTTTTTTTATGTGCTGAAGTAATACGCTCTTCAATGATAGTATTTAAAATCTGTCTTCCGTCCGCAGCAAACTTTAAATGCCTATTTTTCATTCCTGAAAGCGCAAACCACCACTGCAAATAAGGCTGTCTCATTTCTTTGATAACCATTTGCTGATTGTCTTCCGTTATCTTCTGAAGCTTCGCCATGGATTCACGAATGTCTGACCGACTGAAAAGTGACTTTGCCACCACTTGAAACGCCAAGTCACCCATGAGCGAATACACATCAAAATTACTTTCTGGGGTTATTTGCCGAAGTTCATTTTGAATGGCTTCATGCATAATACCCAACAAACCAACCAGCTTCTTCTTATGAAATCCCGGCTGAATCATTCTGCGATGTACCAACCAATGCTCTCCTTCCGCAGTTAATAAACCATTACCGATATAATTCGCCAAATCTTCTGTCTGTAAGGTTGATTTTTTATAATTCGCATGGTTTTTCTGTAAAACGTGCCTTATAATTTGCGGAGTCCTTGTAAAAACTACAGGCTTTCCTGCAGGTGTTTTCACCATAAAGTTATCGCCTAGTTCTTCAAAAATCTCTTGATGAAAAGAAATAGGATTCTTTAAAATACGCTGTGCGTTTAAAATAACCCGCCATTGTGGAACTTTTGGCAAATTTTTCATAGGATTTCTTTTTCTAAAACAACCCTCCTTGAATACCACCTTTCACCTTTCCAAGGTGTCTGTATGCCAATTCGGTAACTTCCCTCCCTCGTGGAGTACGAATAATAAATCCTTGCTGAATTAAAAACGGCTCATAAACTTCCTCAATAGTTTCTGCACTTTCTGAAACTGCCGTGGCAAGCGTGGTAATCCCGACAGGGCCTCCTTTAAATTTATCGATAATGGTAGTTAGAATCTTGTTATCCATTTCATCCAAACCAAAAGCATCTACATTTAGTGCTTTCAATCCGAATTTCGATATTTCGATATCGATTTTTCCATTTCCTTTTATCTGAGCAAAATCACGAATTCTTCGCAACAACGCATTGGCGATACGTGGCGTACCCCTACTTCTGCCAGCAATTTCAATGGCGGCTTCCATATTGATTGGCACTTTTAAAATCTGCGCACTTCGCTGCACGATATCGGCTAGCAATTCTGTAGTGTAATATTGTAGTCGGCTACTTATTCCAAATCTCGCCCGCATGGGAGCTGTAAGCAATCCCGAACGCGTGGTTGCCCCAATTAGGGTAAACGGATTCAAATTTATTTGAACCGTTCGTGCATTCGGACCACTTTCTATCATGATATCTATTTTGTAATCTTCCATGGCAGAATACAGATATTCCTCTACAATCGGACTCAAACGGTGGATTTCATCTATAAAAAGCACGTCTCGATCTTCTAAATTGGTAAGCAATCCCGCTAAATCACCGGGTTTATCCAACACAGGGCCCGAGGTAACTTTTATTCCTACACCAAGCTCGTTGGCCAAAATATGCGCCAAGGTGGTTTTTCCCAGTCCAGGTGGACCATGAAACAAAGTATGATCCAAGGCTTCCGAACGAAGGTTGGCCGCCTGTACAAACACTGCTAAGTTTTCCAACACCTGTTCCTGTCCTGCAAAGTCATCAAAACTTAAAGGCCGTAATGCTTTTTCTATGTCTACTTCTTCCGGAGAAAAGTGCTCGCCTGTAGGATCTAAATATTCGTTCATAGATTACAAAAATAGGTAAAAGCAATGACTTGAAAATTTAATCAGGAACATTTAAAAACATGCAACGGACTTATGTGTCGATCATTTAATATCCTGGATTTTGCTTTACAGATGGATTAAATGTAAATTCCTTTGCTGGAATCGGCCAAATATAGTTGTGCGATTTAAAAATCTTTTTAGGTCCACTAGTTTGCGCGTTATAATCATTCAATACTTCTTCCAACATTTGATTCCGGATAAGATCGTCTTTTCTATGTCCTTCCATAAAAAATTCTTTACTTCTCTCCTCCATAATAACTTCTAAGAACTCTTGCTTGCTTAACCCTTGCGGTAGCGGATACATTTCATCTGAATACGCTCTCTTTCTAACCTCATTAACCAAAGAATAGGTTTCAGAATTTGGTCCAGAAATGGCATTTATTGCCTCAGCTTTCATAAGTAATATGTCAGCATATCGAAGTATAATAAAATCAAGATTCCCTCCATTTTCTTCAATCGGTGTAGCAATGTCTTTTTTGTACTTGTAAGGACGCCAATTCGTTATATCTTCTAGGTTTGTTTTTTGTCCCGATTCAACTTTAAAAGTGGCAATGTTCTGATAAAAACGTGTATCCGCTGTTTCAATTGGAAAAGAAACAGGCGTTTCAACCATATTGGCCGTTTGAAAATAACCATTAATAGCTTTCGGGGTTGGTTGAAAAAAATCATAAAGAGCATAGCCTAATGGTCCCCAAAGCACGCCATAATTTCCCCCTTGAGAATTTTCAGCCTTAAAATCTACTTTAAAAATCACTTCTGGATTACCACTCAAATCGCTGTTAAAGAGTGCGCTATAATCTTCAGACAATGAAAACTTTCCTTCAATTTCTTCAAACTGTTGAATGGCTTTGTTATAGTTTTCGTTTACTAACATTGGGAAGCCAGCCGATTGTAAGTACACTTTACCCAACAAAGCTGTTGCCGCCTCTTTAGACGCCCTGCTTGAGGTTGAAATGGACGGAAGATTACTTTTTGCAAATTGTAAATCGGAAATTATTAAATCGTAAGCTTCCTGCATCCCCTGAGCATACGTACTTGTATCAGGTTGCCCGTAATCATCTTCAGTTACTACAATAGGGTTTCCATACAACCTTACCATATTAAAGTATAACAGTCCTCTTAAAAATTGTAGTTCCGCTTTTTGCTTAAGCTGCATCGATGATAGGTTAGTCTCTATATCTTCCAGATGTTTTAGTACCTTATTGATTCCACCAGCAATTAAATTGTAATGGCTCTCCCAAACATAATTAATTATAGGGGTACCGGAATCGAAAGAATAACGATCCAATTCAGCATAAAAATTTGATGAAACTAAGTCTGTTCCCACATCCCCCCAGTAACTTACATATCCACTAGCATCGAAGACATTCCGTCCTTTCAGTTGTTGATAAATGTCATTTATAAGCCCTTCAATTTCGGCTTCTCCCGGACCGGTTGGTGGATTGGGATCTATTAAATCTATTATAAAAACCACTTCATTTTCAATGCCGGTTTTAATAGTAATACCTTTTCTGTACTCCACTAGCCCTTCTATGATACTTGCTATCAACACATAATCTCCCTCATTTATATTGCTGAAAAAGACCTCTCCATTCTCATCGGTAGTCATTGTTCTAGTAGATGGCTCCGTTGTAATTTCCGCATCAGGTACGGCAATACCATTTTGATCAATTAAAATCACATTTAAAGAAGTACTAACAATTTCCTCCTTTTCATCTTTAGAACAACCAAAGAAAAGAGCAATCAACCACAGCAAACAGAGAATGTTTTTCATATGTCCGTCAAAATTTTCAAATGACATCAAATGTAGAAATATTTCCAATGCAAAATACATGTCTATCAAAAATTTAAAGCGCTTTTCCAACAAGTTATAAATAGGTTAAAATTTATTTTTCTGAAGGGGAAATTTGTATTTTCCTTTTATGAAGAACACAAAATTTACCGCCGACATACTTAAGTACATTCCATTTTTATACGTAATATGGTCTGATGAATTGATTTCCCCTTCCGAAATTGCCGTTTTTGAAAAAGCTGTCAAAAATGACTCCCTTTCCAATGAAGATAAAAAGACATTAAAAAAATGGAGCAACCCCGACAAATCCCCTTCCGATGAAACATTGAAATCCTGGAAAGCTTTGATTGACGATTCGGGCGTGAAATTAATTGAAAGCGATCCTTACCCGCTTACCTATTTCAGTATGCGTTTAAAAAGCAAAGAAACGAGCATCGTAGAGCCGGATGAAAACCTAATGTACATTGAAAAAAACTTGGGAATTCAACCCAACCACTATCACCATTTATTCAATGTGAAAATTGAGACAGCCAGCGAAGCCAATTTTTATTCCGCAGAAACAATAGATACCGTTTTAAAAGGAAATCGTGCCACCCATATCGATAAATTTAGAAGTGTTTTAAACGACCCTATTTTCAACTTTGAAATTATTAGGGATAAGGATAAATTCCGTAATCAAGTTTTAGAACAGGTAAAACATCTAGCAGGTCACGGCTATGGGGCAATGGCTTTTACAGAAGAGTATGGCGGTATTGACAACATGCCTGTGTATTCAAGTATTTTTGAAAACCTTATGTATGCCGGCGGTAGCCTAACGATAAAATTTGGCGTTCAATTCGGACTTTTTGGTGGAAGCATCCAAAACCTAGGCACCAAAAAACATCATGATAAATATTTAAAAGAAACTGGCGAAGCCAAGCTATTGGGCTGTTTTGCTATGACAGAAACTAGACACGGGTCTAACGTGCGAGGCGTAAGGACTACGGCCACGTATGTAAAAGAAACCGATTCTATTATTATTGATACTCCCGGTGAAAACGATAATAAAGAATACATTGGAAATGCTTTGCATTCCACCATGGCTACTGTTTTTGCGCAACTCATCGTGGATGGAAAAAATGAAGGTGTACATGCGGTTTTAGTAAAAATAAGGGATGAAAATGGAAATTTACTGGAAGGCGTTCGTGTGGAAGATAATGGCTACAAACTGGGTTTAAACGGTGTAGATAATGGTAAAATTTGGTTCACCAATGTAGAAGTCCCAAGAGAAAACCTGCTGAATAAATACGGAGATATAGATGAGAACGGTGTTTACAGTTCGCCGATTGAAAACCCAAACAAACGGTTTTTTACCATGTTAGGGACGCTTGTTGGCGGAAGGATTTGCGTTGCGAAGGGAGCCTTAAGTGGCGCTAAAAAAGCGCTAACCATCGCTGTGAAATATGCATTGCAGCGCCGACAATTTAATAGCGACGAAAAAATTCAGGAGGACCTTATAATGGATTATCCTACGCATCAAGTGCGTTTAATAAAACCTATTGCTTATTCGTATATCTATCATACAGTTTTAGATAAACTTATTGAGGAGTACGCTGTTTCCGAAGAAGAAGAAAGAAGGCAAATTGAAACAAAAGTTGCTGCATTAAAAGCTACTATTACCTGGTTTTCCAACAATACCATTCAGGAATGTCGTGAAGCGTGTGGCGGAAAAGGATATCTTTTGGAGAATGAAATTCCGTACATAAAAGGAGACGTGGATATTTTCACAACTTTTGAAGGAGACAACACGGTTTTAATTCAGTTGGCCGCGAAAGGTATTCTTACCGATTTTAAAACTGAATTCAACAGCGATAATTTTATGGATGTATTGAAATATGTGGGAACCAATGTTTCAGATAGGCTCACGACCATAAATCCGATTTTCACCAATAAAACTGATAAAGAACATCTATTCGACCCAGAATTTCATAAAAATGCGCTGGAATACCGAACGCGCCGACTCACTTTTTCTGCCGCTTCACGTCTTCAGAAATATATAAAAAAGGGAATGCCTTCTTACCAAGCCTTTTTAAAAGTACAAACACATTTAGTGGCTTTGGGGAAAGCGTATAGCAAAGAATTATCCTATAATGCTTTTAATGATTTTGTTGAAAATATTTCAGATGAAAAAACACAATTTTTATTCAAGAAATTAGGTGTTTTATATGCTTTAAGTGAAATTGAAGAAGATGCATCTTGGTATCTCCAACAGGGATATATTAGTACCAACAAATTTAAAGCCATACGAAAGCGGGTAGAAAGGCTTTGTACGGAGCTACGTCCTCATGTTAACGTATTGGTGGATGGTTACGGAATTCCAAAAAATTGTATTATTGCACCAATTGCCAAATAATTCCATTTTCTCTTACAGAAAATAACTGTATAAAAAAAGGCGCCAATGGCGCCTTTTTAGTATCTGTTTAATATAGTTTATTCAGCGGAAGCCAACATTACTTCGTTGTAATTGCAAGCTGTTCTTTCTTTTAAATAAGCAATCGCTTCTTCACGAGGCATATTTGGATCGATTTTTACTTGCTCTCCATTTGGAAGATTTACCATGTAAAACCCTTCTTTAAAAGAAGAAAGCTCAATAATCTCGCCGTTAGGCTTTACTGCGCTCCATGATTTTTGATCTGGCTTATAAACTAAATCTACTTTTTCACCTTTTTTCGGACCGTCAACAATGGCGATTTGCATTCTATTTTTGGTAGCAATCATTTGATACGTATTCCCATCATTTTCTACAATTTGGGTTTCTCTTTCCCCATCTTTCATAGCAATTGGGTTAGATCCTGTCCAAAATTCAATGACGTTGAAAATAATGGCGTCTCCAAGTAAGAATAACTCATAAACTGGAATGATTACTAGTCCCCAGAACACCAAGTTATTTACAAACTTATTACCAGAAATTCCTTGGTTCCAATCTTTCAAACCATTGAAGGCACTGAACGAACCTAAACAACTTGTGCACAAAACAGCGAGTGCTAGCGCACATGAAACGACAACTTTTTTCATAATGTTGAGTATTTTTTGATTATTAGTTAACCCTAAGTTATTAATAATAATCCAATTATGGTAATAATAGTATTATAATTTAATAAAAATCTTACAACTAATTTATTCTCCAAACAACTTGGTCAAATCAAATAGATAAAAGTTACGATCGTTATTCATGGCTACGAATAATCCGTTTGTAAAAGTATCGTTCAATGGAACAGTGACTATTTCGCAACCGTCGGTTTCAAGTGTACTTAAATTTAGTTCTTTGTAAAAACTTCGATCGCTTCTGTTGAAAATCACAAAGCTGTTATTTCCCTGATTGGAAGCAATTAAATAACTTCCTTTATCTTCTAGATTCGCAATCGCTAATCCTTCAATGTCATCCACAAAATATTCTCCTCCAAAACAGGAAATCTCCCTATCTCCTTCGGAAGGTTCTGCTTGATACTGACGGATACAATGGCCTTCATCTGAATAATAAACCATTCCTGAAGCATCGTCCACAGCAATAGCTTCAATTTCTTTTTTACCACTGAATTTTCCGAATTTCCTTACCAGTTTCAACTGAACACCCGAAGCATCAGGTTCCAACAAATATTGGTAAAGATATTTATCCAAAGGGCCCGATTTTCTACCAACTATTGCATACATTTTTTGGGAAATCGGCGAATGATAAAGACTAATTCCCATAGGCAATGTATGCTCCAATTCCTCGGCATCTGTAAAAACTTTGCATCCACCGTTATCCAAAGGTTTCATGTCTGGAATTGAGAAAATTCGTATTTGCTGGCGTTCTCTTTCCGTAAAAACCAGAATATCGGTTTTGGTAGAATCGTTGAGTTGGAAATCGTACCGAATGTCCACATTATTCGGGCGTTGCACATTTCTGATGGTTTTACTTTCTATAATTTTCCCATTTAAATCAAATGCATACACTGCACCGTCGGTATCCTTATCCGTTCCAAAAACAATACTTTTAGAAGGATCTTTTTTATTCACCCAAATGGCTGGGTCGTCGGTATCGTGCAAGGTGTTTTCTGTAATAATATCTGGTTGAATGGCTGGTAGATTATTTTTCTTACAAGCTGCAAAAACAGCTACCACCATTAGTAATTTATAAAACTTCATTTGTTTGTGTTTTTTTAATTGAACAATTGTTCAGTCACCAACGCATTTTTACTTTCTGAATAAATCGTATTTGAGTCCGAAGGTCAATCTTTTCTCATAATATTCCATTTGCATCGTTCGGTCTTTTTGCCCTTGGTAATAACGTAGCGGTTGGTTGGTGATGTTATTCAATTCCGCATACACCCTTAAATTATTGGTAATAGCGAAACTGGCGTTGAAATCTAAGAAAAACTGCTCATCATAGTATCGATCTTCAAAAGCATTTCCTCCAATTTCATCAATATAAGCATCAGAATAATTGGCGGAAAAACGAATACTAAATCTATCATCTGCATACCCAAAAGAACCATTGAACATATTCGGGGCCGTATTCGGTAAATCCAAATCGTCTCGCTCTTCGCCATCTTCATTACGAATTCCTTCAGCATCTGAAGTTAAGTATGTATAATTTAAATAAATATTGAAGTTTTTAGCAAAACCAGGCAAAAAATCCAATTGTCGCTGAAAAGAAACCTCTGCTCCTAAAACAGAAGCGTTATCACCATTTTGTGGCTGAAAAACTTCAAAACCGGCGGTTCCATTTCCGTAGAAATCATCTTGTACCTCGAAACGGGAAGTGTAAATAAACTTATCGATATTTTTATAGAAAACACCTCCAGATACTATTCCAACAGACTGAAAATAATGTTCTGCCATGATGTCGAAATTCATGGATGTAGTCGGGTCCAAATCTGCATTCCCTAAATACAATTCTTCATCTTCCGTAACAACATCTACATAAGGAACCAAATCTACATAATTAGGACGCGCCAGGGTGTTTGTCCATGCCAAGCGAAGAATAGTTTTATCTGAAAAATTATATTTAAAATGAACGCCTGGCAACACATTCGTGTAGGAACTTTCATCTACAATTTCCCCAATTAAATCTTCTTCATCTAAAATTTCGTTTCCTCTGGCGGTAATTTGTGTGTTTTCTATTCTAACCCCAGCCAACAATGTTAATTTTGGTGTTAGTTTTTGGGTAGCCATAACATACCCAGCATACACATCTTCATCCACATCAAAGTTTCCTCTTAAGAATTCATCCGGTACTGATTCTTCTTCGAATTGGGTACCATCTTTTAAATTTAATCCACCCAAAAATTCTGGAGTCACAAAGGAACCTGCTTGGTATTGACTTCCAGCTAGGAAATCACTATCGGAATAGTCACGAGTCGGTACTAAATCCATCGTTTCATATTCATTAAAAAGCGGCGTGTATTCAAAGAAATTATTATCCCTGAATTTGTTCTTCAAACGTGTACGGCCTCCAAATTTTATCGAACCATCTCCATTTCCGAAGAAATCTGCAGGAAGCTCAAAATTTAAAAATGCATTGATATCCTCTTCTTCTGTATACTGATATTCTTCTGTAAGCTCATCAAATTCATAATTGCTCAATGCAGCGTCGTCGTTATTCTGCGGAAGATATAATGGTTTTTTAGTATCGATATTTCTATTAATCAGAAATTCATTTTCATACACAATATAGCGCTCATTTTTACGCTCTTCTGAAGCTTTTGCGTAAGATGTCATCCAATCAAACTTTAAGGAACCAAATAAATGTTCACCGCCCAAGCTGTAGTTCTGCATACGTTGGTCTTCCAAGCGGGCGTTGTCATTTCTTCCTCCAGAAATACCTCCTTTAGTTTCCCGTTTTGCCTCTACAGGAAATCCAATTAAATTATTGTTGGTATCAATGGTGAAATCGTTGACACCGATGTCTTCAGCATCCAAAATTTCGTTGCTGTACGCCAATCTATTCTCACGATCATCGCGCCAGTTGTACATGGTTTTTAGATAAATGCTGTTGTTATCATCCAATTTATAATCCAAATTGGCAGAAAAACTTCTTCTAATACGCTGTACAAGATAGGTGCGCTGTTCAAAAACATTATTATACGGATTCACATCCAACTCTTCCAAAATATCTTCGCCATCGGCATCCTGCTGACCAGTGTTATACTCAAACTCATCTGTCCATTCAGCCTCGACATTATCCGAACCAAAATCGTTATCGTTTACCGAAGCGCCTAGCATCCATCCAAATTTACCATCATCGGTGCGGTCTCCCACCAAAAAAGATCCGTTTAAAATTCGTTTGTTGGTAATAAAATTAATCCCAGATCCAGCCGTTGCGGAAACACGAAATCCCTGCGGGGCTGTTCTCGTTATAAGGTTTACCGAACCACCCAAAGCATCTCCGTCCATATCTGGTGTTACCGCCTTATTCACCTCTATGGTTTGAATCATATCCGAAGGAATCAAATCCATTTGAATATTTCTGTTATCGCCTTCGGCGGAAGGAATTCTACTTCCGTTTAAAGTGACAGAATTCAATTGAGGGGAAAGTCCGCGTACAATAATATTTCGTGCTTCCCCTTGATCCACTTGCATGGTAATTCCAGGAATTCTTTTAACGGCATCTCCAATATTGGCATCTGGAAATTTCCCTATCTGATCGGTAGACACCACATTGGTAATATTGGTGTTATTTTTTTGTGTATTTAAAGCTCTGGATTGCCCACTTAGTCCAAAGGCAGAAACCTCCACTCCATCCAATTCTAAACTCTCAGCAGCCAAAATGATGGTTATGGAAGCCGTTTGATTTGGAGATACTGTTATTTCCTTCTGAAAGTCGGCAAAACCTAAATATTTTATTAATAGTTGATGCGTTCCCGCCGGAACAGATACAAAAGTGAATTTTCCATCATTATCAGAAATAACTCCTTTGTTTAAGTCCTGAATTAAAACAGTTGCCCCGGGCACATAAATACCGTTTTCATCTGCAATTGTTCCTTGAATATTGCCATTTTGAGCATAGGTAAAACTCATAAACATGGCAACAAAAAATGTTGTAAAAATTAGTTTAATTGATTTCATAAGTATGGGTTTGTTATCATCACAAAGCTATATTTTACAATACTTTACGAGGTGAACTTGATGAAAACAAAATGTAATGAAACCGAATATTACTTGTGTATTTAAAGGCAACATTAAAGATTAAAAAACATTAAATAAACATTTTGGTTATTGCGCGGTCACTTTCGTTACAATTGTTGCAAAAATTGGGTTAATTCCTCTCCGCCTTGGATAGCGATCTTTTTACGCAACCTATATCTTGCCACTCGAACGCTGTCTGCTGTTAAATATAAAATGGAAGCAATTTCTTTTGAAGATAAATTTAATCGCAACAACATGCTTAACCGCAGCTCTGCATTGGAAAGACTTTCTTTAGATTTACTTTTAAGGTTATCAAAAAAACTGGGATGGATTTGCTCAAAATAATCCATAAACTGATTCCATTCCTTTTTTTCCGAAAGGTCTCCTTCTATCTCCTTAACCAATTCAGTCAATTTAGCGTCTATATCCAAACGCTTTCGGCCTTTTATGTTATTCAAGGTTTGGGCTACATGTGTTAACGTTCTATTTTTGTGCGCCAGATGCAAGCTGTATTTGGACAAGGAGCTCGTTTTTAACTCAATTTCCCGCTCCAAGCTTTCCTCTTTTAATTTCTTCTTTTCTAAATCCTGTTTTAATATTTTCTGCTGATAGGATTGCAATTTAATTTCATGCGCTTTTCTCTTTTTTAAATAGAAATACACAACCACCGAAGCAGCCATCAAAACCAGAATTAGAATCATCATCAACTGCTCCCTTGCCTTATTTACTTCATTTTGTTTTGTTAAAAGCTTTATTTCCGAATCTTTTTCCTTGGCGCCATACAAGGCTTGCAACGAATTAACCTGCTGAACATTTTGCAATTCCAAAATTTCTTCGCGAATGGAATCCGATAAAACCAAATTAATATACGCTTCCTCGAAATCACCCGTAATTCTATATGCCTTCGACAAATCTTTATAAGCACTTTCCAACTGATGCTTATTATTGGTTTCCTCCGCTAGATGCTTCGCTTTATAAGTAAAAATAATCCCTTGTGCCACATCACCCCTTTTTCTATGAACATCGCCGAGATTATTTAGGATATTGATTTTTCTATCAATTTTCAAGTTTTTATTTGCGTAGGAAAGAGCTTTGGAAAAATAGTTCTCTGCCTCTTTGTACCTTTCCAAATCTTCATAAGCACTTCCAATATTTTCATTCACCATAGCCAAACCAACACTATCTTTTAAAGATAGAAAGAGTTGCAAACTATTATTTTGATGAAGCAATGCTTTCTCGTAATCACTTTGCTTTTCAAAACAGTTACCCAGCGCCCCTTCGGCTTTTGCTTCACCATTTTTGTAATTTAGCTTTTGGGAAATTAAAAGTGCTTCAGAATAAAAGTGCTTTGCGGTTATAAAATGTTTCAATGTAAAATGAATATGACCAATTTCCATTTTAGTATTAAAGGCCAATACAGAAATTTTCTCTTTAAAAAAGCGCGCAGCTTCCAGAAGATGATGTATGGCTTCATTTAAAGCACCAACATTTTTGTAAAAGTGAGCAAAATGAAGATAGGCAAGCGCTATTTCGGTGGTATCCTTTTTTTCTTTTGCTGCCGCCAAGTTATCTTTCAGCTTTGAAAACTCAATATCAATTTCGTTGATTTTGAGTTCGGGAAAACCCTTTTGTTGAGAATTAGCAACTAACGAAATAAATAAGAGTAAGAATAGAAGAATTGGTTTACTGCAGTGTTTACTTTCTGTCATTATCAAATTTAAAATTCAGAAAATTACTTCAGTAGAAAAAAAGAGAGGTTACCCCGCGATTAAGAAATAGTTGTTTTTATGAAGTGATGGTTAATTAGGGCAAAATAAAGTTCCATGACGGGCTTCGATTCTCGAAGCTTCGGAACAGTTTGACAATTGAATTATTAAAATCCAATAAAGACGAATCATCCCAGCTATGGATATAAAAAAACCCTTCTTAGTACGATGACCAGAAGGGTAATTTTTTTAGAAAATAACGCTTATTAAGCCTCGAAAGGCTCTATAGAAACATAAGATCTGTTATTTCTTTTCTTTTCAAACTTAACGATACCGTCAACCTTGGCATGTAATGTATGGTCTTTCCCCATATATACATTTTCACCTGGGTTATGAGACGTACCTCTTTGTCTTACGATGATATTTCCAGCAATAGCAGCTTGACCACCAAAAATCTTAACACCTAAGCGTTTCGATTCTGATTCTCTACCGTTCTTGGAACTACCAACACCTTTTTTGTGTGCCATTTCTTTCGGTTTTAATGTTCTTGAAAGATCAAGAAATGTTATACTTTATTTTTTTGTACTCTCGATGGATTATTTACCACCGTTTAATTCATCTTGCCATTTCTGTAGCTCATCCCATTTCCCATCAGCAGCAAGTTGCGCTTGGTCTGCCCATGTTCCTGGATCTAAATGAGCTAAAGTAGAACTAGCCTCAGTTAAGATTTCCTTAACCTCATCAGCAGATTTTTTAGCCAACTTAGCATACGTATCAACGCCTGCGTTTGTTAAAGCCTCAGCTGCTTTAGGTCCAATCCCTTCAATTTTCTTTAAATCGTCTCCTTTTTTAGAAGTAGATTTTTTTGTGGTAGCTTTTTTAGCTGCAGGCTTTGCTTCTTCTTTAGCCTTTGGTTCAGCTTTTTTCTTAGGAGCAGCTTTCTTGGTAGCTCCTTTAGCTACGATGTCTTCAATAACGATTTCAGTTAAAGATTGTCTGTGACCATTTTTCACACGGTAACCTTTACGTCTTTTCTTTTTGAAAACAATAACTTTATCACCTTTAAGGTGCTTAACGACTTTTGCCTCAACAGCGGCTCCGTCTATAGCCGGGGCGCCAATAGTTACATCGCCATCGTTATCCAATAAAAGTACGTTATCAAACGATACTTTATCTCCTTCTTCCGAAGCCAAACGATGTACAAAAACTTTTTGGTCTTTCGCAACTTTAAATTGCTGCCCTGCTATCTCTACAATTGCGTACATAGCGTAATAATTAATAATTTAACTAAATATAAAACCCGCCTAAACAAATTAAGCGGGTGCAAATATACTGCTAAATCATTAAAGAACAAATGTTTTTATGCCTTTTGAACACTTTTTTTAGTATTCCAGCTGGGTTTAAATCTTTGCATGAAAGCCAAGGTTAGTACCACGCTCGAAGCAAAACCTTCAATCGTAAGTATAAAAAGCAATATTCCAGGGCCTTGGTTGTAATCTTTCATCCAAGAATCCAATATAGAATTTGGGAATTCTGGATCTAAATGATACATGTAAACGGCCATAAAAATCACAAAAACCAAGGTTGCCAAAAACCCGGCATAAATTCCGGTAGTGAAACCTTTATAGTAATTAAAATTATCACCTTCTAAAAGCTTTCGCATTCTAATAGATGCATACAAACCATAGGCTACAATTGCCCCGTTTACGATACGCAACCAGATATTTTCATGCAGCCCTACCAGTCTAATGATTAAAAAATAAGCTATTAAAACGACTGCGATGATTAAACCGTATCTAAAAAATACTCTATTCGGATTCATATATTAATTCTTTGGTTTATTTGCATTTAAGTTACAAAAAAATATGAATGCGAAAGTTAAATGTAATCTAATTTTTACCTTAAAATGTCTTTTTGAAGTAAATAATCTTTATTTTAGTTACGTCAGAAAAATTGTAACATTTTTTGCGAAAAGACGTCAAATAAGCAACTAAAAAATTAAAATGATGGTAAAAACTGTACTCTCTTTTGTTTTGGCAATAGCACTTGCAGCTATTTCCTTTGCTCAAGAAATTAAATTTCAAGAATACGACTTGGCCAATGGCGTGCACGTTATTCTACACCAAGACAACACCGCTCCTGTGGTAACCACCTCCGTAATGTACCATGTAGGATCTAAAGATGAAAAACCGAACCGTACAGGTTTCGCCCACTTCTTTGAACATCTTCTTTTTGAAGGAACTAAGAATATTGAAAGAGGTGAATGGTTTAAAATTGTAAGTTCCAACGGCGGAAGCAACAACGCTAACACCACAACCGACAGGACTTATTACTACGAGGTTTTCCCTTCTAACAAATTGGAACTGGGTCTTTGGATGGAATCTGAACGGTTAATGCACCCAATTATTAACGAAATTGGTGTGGAAACCCAAAACGAAGTGGTTAAAGAAGAGAAACGTCAACGAATTGACAACTCTCCATATGGTGGACTCATCTACGGCACGGCTATTCAACCGTATCTATTCAAAAAACATCCTTACAGATGGAGCGTAATTGGCTCTATGGAAGATCTAGATGCCGCCACTCTTCAAGAATTTAAAGAGTTCAACCATAAATACTACGTACCAAACAATGCCGTGCTCGTGGTTGCCGGGGATATCGATATAAAGGAAACTGAAAAAATGATAAAAGATTATTTCGGTCCGATTCCCAAGGGAGAGCCCATTACAAGGAATTTCCCGAAAGAAGAGCCTATCACGCAAGAGATAAAAGCTACAGAATACGATAGCAACATCCAAATCCCAGCATTGGCGCTAGCGTACAGAACTCCGGCTATGACTGAAAAAGATGCGTATGTTCTCAACATGATTTCTACATATTTAAGTGATGGGAAAACTTCCAAACTATACAAGAAAATGGTAGATGAAAACAAATCTGCTTTACAAGTTTTTGCTTTTAACAGAGCGCAGGAAGATTACAGTATGTACAATATTTTTGCACTTCCATTGGGCGATGTTCCGCTTCAACAATTGGAAACAGAGATAGATGAAGAAATCAAAAAGCTTCAAACCACTTTAATTTCTGATAAAGATTACCAAAAACTTCAGAATAAAATGGAAAACGATTTTGTTAACTCCAATGCAAGCATCGAAGGTATTGCCAATTCTTTAGCTAGATACTATATGTTGTATGGCGACACTAACCTGATAAATTCTGAAATCGAAATTTACAGAAATATCAGTCGGGAAGACATCAAAAGAGTGGCAAACAAATACCTAAACAAGAATCAACGTTTACGCGTTGAATACTTACCAAAATCTACTGAAGAAAAATAGAAATTCTTATGAAGACTAAAATACTATCCATTATATTTTTACTGAGCATTGGTTTTACTTTTGCTCAAATAGACCGAACCAAGCAGCCCAAGCCAGGGCCAGCCCCGGAAATAAATCTTTCTGAACCGGAGACTTTCACCTTGAAAAACGGACTAACCGTTATGGTGGTGGAAAACCATAAATTACCTAGGGTTTCCATGACATTGACTATTGACAATGCACCCATTGCCGAAGGAAACAAAGCGGGTATTTCTTCCCTTACCGGAAGTATGTTGGGAAGCGGAACTACTTCCCTATCCAAAGATGAGTTTAATGAAAAGATTGATTATCTAGGAGCTTCAGTAAACTATGGAGCACAAGGAGCCTTCGCAGGAGCTTTATCGAAATACTTTCCTGAAATACTAGCCTTGATGGCCGATGGAGCGATAAATCCTGTTTTTCCCGAAGAAGAATTTGATAAAAAGAAGAAACAACTTATAGAAAGCATAAAATCTTCTGAAAACGACGTTTCTAGAATTGCCTCAAGGGTTTCTAACGCATTATCCTACGGAAAAGATCACCCTTACGGAGAATTTATGACCGAGGAAAGCATCAACAACCTAACGTTGGCAGATGTAAAAAACTTTTACAATACGTACTTTAAGCCCGCAAAAGCCTATTTGGTTATTGTTGGCGACGTAAAGGCCAATGAGGTTAAAAAGTTGGTGAAAGATAATTTTTCAGCATGGAAAAAAGACACCGCACCCCAAGTCACTTATTCTGCACCTAGAGATGTTCAGTACACGCAAATTGATTTTGTAGACATGCCAAATGCAGTGCAGTCGGAAATTCAAGTAGAAAATATGGCAGACATAAAAATGGCCGATGAAGATTATCATGCTGCACTTATTGCAAACCATATTTTAGGAGGAAGTTTTTCCAGTTACTTAAACATGAACTTACGTGAAGCGCATGGATATACCTATGGAGCAAGATCTTACATAGACGTAGATGAATACAATGCTTCTCAATTTGAAGCGAACGCCAGCGTAAGAAATGCTGTTACGGATAGCGCTGTGGTTGAATTCATGAAAGAGATAAAAAGAATTACTGAAGAACCCGTAAGTAACGAAGATTTGGTAAACGCAAAAGCAAAATATGTTGGAAACTTTGTAATCGCTTTAGAAGATCCGAAAACCATTGCTCGCTATGCGCTTAACATTAAAACCAGAAACCTTCCTGAGGATTTTTATTTAAATTATTTGAAAAAAATAAATGCCGTTACCGTAGCGGATGTACAACGCGTAGCCAAAAAATACTTTAAGCCGAACAAAGCCCGAATTATTGTAGCTGGAAAAGGAAGTGAAATTGCCGAAAAATTAGAGGCTCTCGACTATCCAATGAATTATTACAATAAAAAAGCCGAAAAAGTAGAAAAGCCAAACTACAATGTCACTGTTCCAGAAGGTGTTGATGCAAAAAGTGTTTTGTCTAATTACCTTAAAGCTATTGGAGGGAAAGATAAAGTAGAAAGTATTTCATCGCTCACACTTTCTTACGAAGGAAGTTTTAACGGTGCCACGGTAAAATCCGAGGAAAAAAGAACTGCCGACAAATACGCGCAAACCACCTACATGAATGGAAGCCCGATGATGGCCGTAATTGCCAATAGCGAGGAAGTTTATATGAAACAAGCAGGAAATAAAATACCGCTTCCTCCAAATATGCTTAAGGACATGAAAAGTGCCATTGGAACTTTTCCAGAGCTTGCTATGCTAAATAATGATTCGGCAAAATTAGCGGGCATTGAAAAAGTAGAAGGCAAAGATGCTTATAAAATTGAAGTTCCCGGGGATGTTATTCAGCAAGCGTATTTTTATGATGCTGAAACTGGGCTAAAAGTAAAAGAAGCTTCTGTGGTAAGCATGAACGGACAAACGCAGAACCAAGAAGCGTTGGTAAGCGACTATAAAGATTACGACGGAATTTTATTTCCATCAGTTAAAAAAGCTTCTTTGGGCGGACAACCCATAGAAAGCAAACTTATTGATGTGAAAATAAATCCAAGTTTTACAGATAAGGATTTCGAATAGTCCATCTGGCTAATAAGAACAAAAAAGGCTCCTTTTTAGGAGCCTTTTTTTATTTTAACATTTGACTTGTTGACTTGCTTCGAAGCAAAAAAGTCAGTCAATAAAATTCTATTCATCGTCTACCAACCAAAATCGGCTTTTAAAGCATCGATTCGCTCTAAAGCAAGATCCTTTGTGGCAAAGTCAATTTCTGGCATTCCGAAAGCTTTCTCGTAAGTGCGCATTGCCTTTTTAGGCTCTCCCATTTGTTCAAAATATTCTGCTTCCCAGAAAAATCCAAGCATTGTATCCGGATATTCTTTTTTTGCAATTTTGCTCAGTTCATTTAGCGACTCCAAATCCTCCTTCTTCTTGGTGGCAGCATAAATCGCCATCATATCATTAAGACTTACTTGTTTTTTAAAACCAAATAATGTTTCAATGGTGTTGTACTTTTCGGTAAGATAGCCAACTACTGGACCTTCATACGCCAAAACATCTTTTTTGTATTCCTCAACACTAATGGGTTTGTACATTTGAAAAATTTTGTCCAACGCTTTCGGAATTCCGTAGGAAGCAACTGAGTAATGGTCGGCATGCTCAAACTCATCAAAATAATAGTGGATATTATCATTAGTAATACCCTTCATAGTATTCTGGAACACCCTGATTCTTTCTAAATTTTCTCTTTCATCATTTTCACCGGTAGCGATATAATAAAAAAGCATTTCCTCCAAACCTCCTAATCTTTCAGGAGTATTTCTTTCCAGCGTTGGCGCAAAAGTAGGGGACAAATTGATGTACGCATTAAATAAAGAATTTCCTTTAAAAAGATAGTAGTTACCAAAATTAGCCGTAGTTCCGTGTCCAACTATCGCTTTAAACTGTGCTAGGTTATAATTTTTTGCAACCATAGGGATGAGTTCCATCCCGATAAACTCAAAGAAAGCATTTCCTTTTTTATCTGGAAAACCGTTTTCATCACTATAAAAACAGTCTTCATAACGCGTTTTTTCTTGATTAACACCTACAATAATACTTTTGGGCATTTCATCTTTATACGCATAAAACTTACTATTGGCCACAACAATATCAAAAAGGTAATCGGCATCTAGTACAACAATAAGTGGATACGATTTTTCTGCGGAATAATCTTCAGGAACATAAAGTTGAATATCCCTTTTTTCAGCTAATTTATACGATTCTAGGGTGGTAGAAGTTACCTGAGAACTCATTGTTAATGCACACAAAAAGAGTGCGGTACAAATAAATGTAGTCTTTTTCATGGTCTTTAGATTTGGTGGACGAAAGATAAAAAATTATTTGTTTCTATTGTAGAATGGTAAAAAAAGAAACGCCAAAGCTCCAAAAACAACGACCATAAGCGTTTGTGAAGTCCACATAATCCATCCAAATGCATCCCCGGAAGCCTTGGAAATACCGTACACTAATAAAATTTTACTTACAGCTATTGGGTAAAGCCCGATACCGCCGTTTGTAGCGCTCATAGCAAAAGCTCCGGCTACAAAAGCAGCTAAAATAGCATTTAGGGAAAGCGAGGCAGTTTCCGGAATACTGTATTTAATTAGCCAGAACATAGCAATATATAAAACCCAAATAAGCAAGGTGTAGATTATAAAAAGCCATTTTCTTTTCATTTTAAAAATACTCATAACGCCTTCGATAAGCTCGAAAACAAAATTCTTTACTTTCAAAAGAAAACCACTCTTTGCTCTTTTTATAAGTAATAAAAATGCAATGCCTGCCACAAGCAAGGCTACGCCAAATAAACTTAATTTTAAAAAGTTGACGTTTTTATTGGCGAAGTAATCAGCAATTACTTCAGTTTGAAGAATGGCAGTCACAGCCACTATAGTCAATAACAAAACCACATCGATTACCCTTTCGGCGATAATGGTGCCAAATGTTTTTTGAAAGGGAACTTTTTCGTAAGTCGTTAAGGTGGTCGCCCGAAGCACTTCCCCCGACCTAGGAATACCTAAATTAGCTAGATACCCCACAAATATAGCCATGAGATTATTCATTATTTTAGGCTTATAACCTATGGGTTCTAGTAAAAGGTTCCACCGGAGTGCTCTGGTAAAATGACTTAAAAAACCGAGAAATAAAGAGGCAATTACCCAGAAATAATCTGCATTTTTCACAGCTTCAAATATACTTTTTCGGTCTTCAGGCGTGGTATGGGAATAAGAGTACCAAATTAAAAAAACTCCCAACAAAAGTGGGAGTGTTTTTTTAAGTATATTTTTAAAGGATGTTTTCACATTATGTCAAGGTATTATCCTTTTCATTAGGGAAAATCAATGAGGGTTTAAAGCTTTTAGCTTCTTCAAAGTCCATTATTCCGTAAGAGATAATAATTATTACGTCCCCTTTTTGAACTCTTCTGGCTGCGGGCCCATTTAAAGTGATTTCGCCACTATTTTTAGCGCCTTTTATGGCGTAGGTTTCCAGTCGTTCTCCGTTATTGATATTAACTATCTGTACTTTTTCCCCTTCAATAATATTAGAAGCCTCCATAAGTGCTTCGTCTATGGTAATGCTTCCTATGTAATTTAGGTCGGCACCAGTAACCGTAACTCTGTGAATCTTAGACTTTACTACTTCAATTTGCATGATACAAAGGTATTAATTTAACGCCACATTATCTATCAGTCTTATGTCATTTGCATATACAGCAACAAAAAGTCTGTAGTGTTCGTTATCTTTTTTTGTTTTAACAGGTTTTAACGTTTTTTCATTAGCAATTTCAGCATATTCCAATTTAAAATTGGCATTTGAGCTGAATTGCTTTTCTATCCAATTCACGGTGTCTATTGCACTTTCTGTGCCAAACTTTTCTTTTGCTTTTAGAATGGTTTCGTAGATGAAGGATGCTTTTTCGCGAACCTCCTTCGGGAGGCGTTCGTTGCGGGAACTCATGGCGAGTCCGTTCTCTTCCCTACTTATGGGACATCCAACAATATTGACAGGAAGCTGGTTTTTTTCAACCATTTTTTTGATGATTTGGAGCTGCTGGAAGTCTTTTTCGCCAAAATAAGCGTTATTTGGCGTTACGATAGAAAATAACTTTTTCACAATGGTTCCAACTCCGTCAAAATGACCGCTTCTAAATTTACCTTCCATTTCATTTTCTAGTCCGTCAAAATCGAAGGCTTCCGAGGTAATATTATCGTCGTAAATATCTTCCGCAGAAGGCGCAAAAATGATTAGGTTATCGGACAAGGATTTTAGCTTCTCCAAGTCGTTTTCCAAACTCTTTGGATATTTTTCCAAATCGCTTTTATTATCGAACTGAGTAGGGTTTACAAATATGCTTACCACCACAAGGGTGTTATTCTGTAGCGCATTTTCTACCAGTGAAAGGTGACCTTTGTGCAAGGCGCCCATGGTGGGGACCAGCCCTATGGTTTGAGGCACATTTTTTTCCTTCTGAAGGAATTCAATCAATGCTTCTTTTTTATGAAAAATTTGCATTTTGAAAAAAATTAACAGCGTGCAAAGCTATATAAAATTAACTAATTAGGCATATTTTTTGTATTTTTGCATGCTTTAAACCTTAGTCCAAAGAAATAAATTGAATTTATGACAGACAAAAGAGTATTATTTGTCGCTTCTGAAATGGTTCCTTACTTACCGGAAAACGAAGTGTCTTCAATGGCTTACGAAAGTCCAAGAATGGTGAACGATAGAGGAGGGCAAATACGAATCTTTATGCCTCGTTTTGGAAATATTAATGAGAGAAGGCATCAACTGCACGAAGTAATTAGGCTCTCTGGGATGAATTTAGTGGTAAACGACATGGATATGCCATTGATTATTAAAGTTGCTTCCATCCCAAAAGAAAGAATTCAGGTTTACTTTATAGATAACGAAGAGTATTTTAAGAGAAAAGCTACATTCACCGATGAAGACGGCAACTTGTTCCCTGATAATGACGAGCGCGCCATTTTCTTTGCCAAAGGAGTTGTGGAAACAGTAAAAAAACTTAATTGGAATCCAGATATCATTCACGTCCATGGTTGGATGGCATCCTTGTTGCCTTTGTATTTGAAAAAATACTATGCAGATGAACCGCTATTTGCCGAAAGTAAAATAGTTACTTCTGTGTACAACAAAGGTTTTGAAGGCACGTTAGACAAAGAGATGTTGAACAAAGTGAAATTTGATGGAATTGAAGAAGAAGCAATAAGCTCTTTGGCAGAACCAACGTATAGCAACGTGCTAAAAGTAGCGGTAGACCATTCCGATGCTGTTGTAGTAGCTTCGGAAGAATTGCCGGATGATTTAAAACAACACATCGACGGTTTGGATAAGCCCGTGCAGCCATTCGTTTCAATTTATGAATTTGAAGAGGCTTACCACAAATTTTACGAAACAAAAGTATTAAGCTAATTAAAATACAAATGAAGAGGAGTTTTAAAGGAGGGAAAGTGTTAACAACACTGCTTGTTTTAAGTAGTGTTATTTTTTTTATAGCCTGCGAGAAAGATTACAATACTGTTGGGGTTGATTTGGTGGATAATGGACAGATAACCACCAATAACAAATCTTTTGACGTTTCTGCGTTCAACAGAAAATTGCAAAGCGTTCGTACCAATGGGCTCCCCGGTTATCAATTAGGTGATTTAAATCATGCTATTTACGGGGTAAGCACAACCTCATTTGCGAGTCAACTACAGTTAGCTACCACAAATCCATCTTTTGGTGATAAATCTCAAAGTGAAGAAAACAGTGAAGGTTCAGAAAACGAAAGAATCACAGCTGTGTATCTAAACATTCCTTTTTTCAGCACCGAATTGGCTGACACAACCGATTTGGATGAGGACGAACCCAAACCTTTTCGGGTAGATTCCATTTTCGGAAATAGAGAAGCTGCCTTCAACTTAAAAGTACAGGAATTCACTAAGTTTTTACGTGATTTGGACCCGGACAGTAATTTCCAGGAAGCTCAGGAATATTTTTCAAATGAAGACCCGCTTCCTTTCGCAACGACCGTTCTTTACGAAAATACATATAAGTTAAGTTTTGAGGAAATTGTTATTTCAGACCCAGAGGCGGAAGACGACCCAGATACCGATGATGTTGATGAGTCTAAAGTTCCGAAAGAAAGAATTAGACCTGGAATACGCGTAGAACTGAATAAAGACTTTTTTCAGCAGAAAATATTGGATAATGAAGGGCAAAGTGTATTAACTAGCCAGAATAACTTTAAAGATTTCCTTCGCGGACTTTATATCTCTGCCGATATGCCTAACGAAGATTTAGCGATGCTTCTTAATGCAAATGGAGGGAATGTAGAGATAGAATACGATTACGATGCAGTGGTAGATGAAAAAGACACCATAAAGAGCAAATCCTTTAAATTAAATTTAACGGGAGGAAACAAGGTTAATTATATTGAGAATGCTGCTTACCCAATGGATATAACCAATGAGTTTAATAATGCCAATGCATCTAAACTCTATCCTTACGGAGGTGCTGGAAGCTACGTGGAAATAGATGTTTTGGCAGGAACTGGTAACACAGAAATAGCGTTTCAAGAAGCGATAGAAAAAGGATGGTTGATTAACGAAGCTAATTTAGTCTTTTACGTAGACGAATCTTCCCTTCCTGAACAAACAGATCTTACGCTCCCACAACGTTTATATCTATATGATTTGAACAATAATCGGGCGTTAATCGATTATAATTTGGATTTAGCCGGAGGAACAGGGGTTGATTCCACAACTTTTAATAATTATGGAGGTAGGTTAGATAAAAATAACGATTCAGGATTACAATATAAATTCAGAGTTACAGATTATATCAATAATATAATTCGTAATGATTCTACCAACACTAGATTGGGCTTATCTACCTCAAGCAATATTTTTAATTCTGTAAATGTTTCTGCATTTCAAAACGCAGAAGAAGTTACAGTCCCTCAAGCTTCTATCACTAATATGTATGGAACCGTTTTAAAAGGAAACAATGTTCCAGACAATGATGAAAAAAGATTAAAACTCGAAATTTATTACACCGAGCCAAGTGCTACGGGTAATAACTAACTAAAAATTTAAACGAATGTGTGGGATTGTAGGTTACATAGGCCCTAGAGAAGCCTATCCAATTGTTGTAAAAGGACTGGAACGTCTAGAATACCGAGGTTATGACAGTGCAGGAATTGTTTTATACGATGGTAAAAATGCACAACTTTGTAAAACCAAAGGAAAAGTAGCCGATTTAAAGGCAAAAGCCGAAAATGAAAATATCACCAAAGGAAATATTGGCTTAGGCCATACCCGATGGGCAACACACGGGGTTCCTAACGATGTGAATGCGCATCCGCATTATTCTAATTCTGGTGATCTGGTTATCATCCACAACGGAATTATAGAAAATTACGGCTCCATAAAAACTGCTCTTGAAAAAAGAGGATACACTTTTCAATCTGATACCGACACCGAAGTATTGGTAAATCTCATTGAATACATAAAAAATAAAGAGGAAGTAAAATTAGGTAAAGCAGTTCAAATTGCTTTAAATCAAGTAATCGGAGCCTATGCTATTGCCGTTTTCGACCGGACCAAACCAGACGAAATCGTTGCTGCCAAATTAGGTAGTCCGTTGGCAATTGGTATTGGCGAAGATGAGTTTTTTATTGCTTCTGATGCCTCACCATTTATCGAATTCACCAATAATGCTATTTATTTGGAAGACGAACAAATGGCAATCATCAAATTAGGACGAGACGTTAAGATTCGTGAAATCAAGAATGATAAGCCTGTAGCTCCTTTTGTACATGAGCTACAATTAAATTTGGAGCAGATCGAAAAGAATGGTTACGACCATTTTATGCTGAAGGAAATTCATGAACAACCAGAGGCCATTAAAGATACTTACCGTGGCCGACTTCGTATTAACGAAGGAATCATTAAAATGGCTGGGATTGAAGATAACCTAGAGAAAATCTTAAAAGCGAAAAGAATAATTATTGTTGCCTGCGGAACTTCTTGGCACGCAGGATTGGTTGCCGAATATATCTTTGAAGACTTGGTTAGAATTCCTGTAGAAGTAGAATATGCTTCTGAATTTAGGTACCGTAATCCAGTGATTACTTCCGAAGATGTAGTAATCGCCATTTCTCAATCCGGAGAAACTGCAGATACATTGGCAGCTATTAAACTGGCAAAACAACACGGAGCCTTTGTATTTGGTGTTTGTAATGTAGTTGGTTCTTCCATAGCGAGAGAATCCCATGCAGGTGCTTACACACATGCCGGTCCAGAGATTGGGGTAGCTTCTACCAAAGCTTTCACTACACAAATTACCGTACTTACTTTAATTGCTTTAAAATTGGCGCAGTCTAAAGGAATGATTTCCAAAACTGACTTCCATAAGTATTTAGCTGAAATGGAAGCCATTCCTGCCAAAGTTGAAGAAAGTTTAAAAGTGGATGACCACATTAAATATATTTCTTCCGTTTACAAGGATTCACCAAACTTCCTTTATTTAGGTCGTGGATACAATTTCCCTGTAGCATTGGAAGGAGCTCTGAAACTAAAAGAAATTTCTTATATCCATGCTGAAGGTTACCCTGCTGCTGAAATGAAGCATGGCCCAATCGCCTTGATTGATGAGCAAATGCCTGTAGTGGTTATTGCTACAAAAAAAGGCCATTATGAAAAAGTGGTAAGTAATATTCAGGAGATAAAATCCAGAAAAGGAAAAATTATAGGTATTGTTACAAAAGGTGATACGGAGGTTAAATCAATGGCAGATTATGTTATTGAAGTTCCCGAAACTATCGAAGGCTTAACACCCTTGTTAACGACAATTCCGCTTCAATTACTTTCTTATCACATTGCTGTAATGCGTGGTTGTAATGTCGATCAGCCGAGAAACCTAGCAAAATCAGTTACTGTGGAATAGCAGATTATTAATTCCGCAATTATTAACATAAATGATTGCGGAATTAAAAAAATATGTATATTGTTCTTGTCTAAAACTAACTAAATTATGATGAGAACAATTTTTTTTGCATTCATTTTTATGTCTGCTGGGATTATTTCTGCCCAAACTACCATTTCAGGTAACGTTACCGATGAGCAAGGACAGCCCATCCCAAGTGCCAATGTTATTGTAAGTGGCACCTCTGTTGGAACAGTAACTGATTTCGACGGAAATTTCACCCTTTCTGTAGAACAATCTTTCCCAATCTCCATTACAGTTTCAAGTATTGGATTTACTTCGCAAACGATTGCGTTATCTTCCAGCGAATCGATTTCTGTTCAATTGGCGGAACAAACTACTAATCTGGGGGAAATTGTAATTTCTGCCTCACGAACCCCGGAACGGATTTTTGAATCGCCCGTGACCGTGGAGCGATTTGGTTTAAAGGAAATTAAAAATACTGCTTCAATCGATTTTTATGGCGGATTGGAGAATTTAAAAGGTGTTGACATCAACACGAACAGTTTAACGTTTAAATCTATTAACACACGTGGATTTGCAGCCTTTGCAAATACTCGCTTTGTGCAATTAGTGGACGGAATGGACAACTCCGCTCCTGCCCTAAACTTTCCATTGGGAAATTTACTGGGGATGACAGAAATCGACGTACAAAGTGTTGAGTTACTTCCAGGAGCTTCCTCTGCCCTTTATGGTGCCAATGCGTTTAATGGTATTCTATTTATGCGCAGTAAAAATCCGTTTGATGATGATGGAATTAGCGCGTATGTAAAAACCGGAATGACATCCCAAGAAGCTGCAGGAGATAATGTTTATTGGGATTTAGGTATCAGGGCAGCTAAGAAATTTTCGGATAAATTTGCCGCTAAAGCAAACTTTTCATATCTAAAAGGAACCGACTGGTATGCGGTAAGTCAAGAAAATGTTTTAAATCCAGGCGTCGGTCGAGAGGCTCCTAACTATGACGGCCTAAATGTGTATGGTGATGAAGTGAGCACAAATATTCGTGGCGTTGGACAAGCTTTGGCGAGCCAAGGATTAATCCCTTCAGGTGCTGTAAATTTACTTCCAAACGAAACCGTTAGTAGAACGGGTTATTTGGAAAGCAACCTCACCAATTATGAGGCGGAGAGTATAAAGTTTGATGCTGCCCTCCATTACCGACCTTTTGCAGATGACTTTGAAATTATCTACCAAGCTAAAGTAGGAAAAGGAGCCACTATTTATCAAGGTGCAAACCGTTACTCCTTAAGAAATTTCTTCCTTCAACAGCATAAAATAGAAGTACGTGATAAAAACTTTTTCGTTCGTGGATATATGACAGATGAAGATGCTGGAGACTCTTACGATATGCGCTTCACCGGTATCAATATTAATCGCTTTTGGAAGGATGATAGAGCTTGGTTTGGAGAGTATGCTGGTGCTTATGTGCAAGCAACCCTCGGGGGAGCTTCCAGCGAGCAGGCACATCAATTAGCTAGACAAACTGCCGATACGGGTAGGCTACTGCCGGGTACACCAGAATTTCAAAATGCTTTTGACACCGTTACCAATGACCCTGACTTGGCTTCAGGATCGCAATTTAGGGATGCCTCCCAATTGTATCATGCCGATGCAAACTATAATTTTTCAGACCTTATTGATTTTGCAGATATTCAAGTTGGTGGATCTTTCAGAACGTATCGCTTGAATTCCTTCGGAACTATTTTTACGGATTTCGACGGTCCTATTAGCTACAACGAGTTGGGACTTTATACCCAAATTCAGAAACAATTAATGGACGAACGTTTAAAATTAACTGCTTCTTTCCGTTATGATAAGTCAGAATTATTTGATGGACAAGTAACTCCACGTTTTTCAATTGGATATACTGCCGGCGAAGAAAAGAACCATAACTTCAGGGCATCTATACAAACGGCTTTTAGAAACCCGACAACTCAAGATTTGTATATTGGGTTAGATGTAGGTCGCGCTGTCTTGGTAGGTTCTGCGGAAGATAATTTAGACAGATATGTACGAACATATAACGTAAATAATGCAGCTGCCAACGGAGGGCAAAACACTGCAACCATTAGCGGACGAGATGCTTATGAAAACTCATTTTCCGTTAGTTCAGTTCAAGCGGGCACTCCAGAATTAGCCGATGTTGATATCGTTGAACCTGAAAAAGCAATTGCTTACGAAGTTGGTTATAGAGCCCAGCTAGGCAAATTCAGTATAGATTTGAGCGGTTACTACACCGATTATGAAGACTTTATAGCGAATGAAAACGTTATTGTTCCATTATACGGTCAAGTTGGCGATAACAGTCAATCGCTAGCCGCATTGCAAAGTGGGGATACACGTATATTTCAAACCTATACCAATGCAGAATCCGGCGTGCAATCTTATGGTGCAGCCGTTGCGGTGGCCACGAAAGTGCTAAACGGTTTTGATTTGTCAGCAAATTATACATTTGCAGATTTTGAACAGGACGATCCAGATTTTAGACCTGGATTCAACACCCCGAAACATAAAGTAAAAGCATCTTTTGGCCACACCAACCTGGTAGAAAATTTTGGCTTTAATATTAACTACCGATGGAGTGATGCGTTTTTCTGGCAAGCTTCTTTTGGAGACGGAAATGTACCTTCTTTTAACGTTTTTGATGCGCAGCTTAGTTACGGAATTACTTCCATCAAATCAACCTTTAAGGTCGGAGCTACCAATATCGGTGCTGAAGAATATTTTACTGCCTATGGAACCGGTTTAATTGGGTCGCAATTCTATGTGTCTTGGACCATCAACAATTTCTAAAATCAAAATACTACAAACAATGAACACAAAATATATCGCTATACTTACGTTTTTTTTAATCGGGCTCATAAGCTGTAGTTCCGATGATGATAGCTCAGAAGGAACAGATCCTGAAGTAATATATTCTGCCGGTACAGCCGATTTTTCAAATTACGTTTCCGTAGGGAATTCATTAACCGCTGGATATACTGATGGCGCACTTTTTCAGGCTAGTCAGCAAAACTCTATGCCGAATTTGTTAGCGCAACAGTTCTCGTTAGTTGGAGGAGGAGAATTTTCCCAACCCTTAATGAATGATAATCTTGGGGGAGCTACCCTTGGAGGCAACGTAATCCTAGAAAACCGTTTATTTTTCAACGGCTCAGGACCAGCCCGTTTGCCTGGAAACCCGACTACGGAAATTTCCCAAACACTGTCAGGAAACTTTAACAACATGGGCGTTCCAGGAGCGTTAAGTTATCATCTTCTGGCAAATGGATATGGAAACATTGCAGGTGTGCAAAGCGGTCAAGCGAATCCGTATTTCGTTCGTTTTGCCTCTAACCCAAGCACCTCTATAATTGCCGATGCCGTTAGTCAAAATCCAACTTTCTTTACGCTTTGGATAGGAAATAACGACGTATTGGGATACGCTACTTCTGGAGGAACTGGAGTCGACCAAAAAGGAAATTTAGATCCAAGCACCTACGCCAGCAACGACATTACTGATCCTAATGTTTTCGCCCAAGTTTATAGCGGAATCGTGGCGCAATTAACCGCCAATGGCGCAAAGGGTGCTGTGGCTAATATTCCAAATGTAACGTCTATTCCATATTTCACTACTGTTCCATTTAATCCAGTACCTTTAGATGAAGCGACTGCCAATCAATTAAACATGCAATTAATTGGCCCTGTAAAGCAAATATTAACAGCCTTGGGCGCAGGAGATCGATTGGTTTTACTGGAAGCTGGCGCAAACAACCCCTTAATGATTAAAGATGAAGACCTTCAAGACCTTTCTGCCCAACTCAACGGCGCACTGCAACAGGCAGGAATTCCAGCTCAGCAAGCTGGCTTAATGGCCATGTTGTATGGACAGGCGAGACATGCTACAGAAATGGACCTAATTACCTTACCTACTTCATCCCTAATCGGAACTGAACAGGCTGGTGTCCCAGCACCTTTCAATAATGTTGGTGTCACTTATCCACTGCAGGACGGTGCTGTACTACTCCCAAGCGAACAAAAAGCATCGACAGATGCGGTTATTGCTTTTAATAGCACCATAGAAGCCGTGGCAGAGCAAAACGGATTAGCACTAGTAGACGCCAACGCTATTTTAGATGAAGTGGTAAATGGCGGGGCTTCATTTGATGAGTTTGTGCTGAATGGCGATTTGGTGTTTGGAGGGGCATTTTCTTTGGATGGAGTTCATCCAACCGCTCGTGGTTACGCTTATTTGGCAAATAACTTTTTAGAAGCGATAGAAAATAGTTTTGATGCCGTTTTACCAAGACTGAAAGCAGCAGATTACAACACCTTGTATCCTGCTCAATTACCATAAATAATAGTTTATTATGCTTTTGAAGAGAAAATGATGTACATTAAAGTAATGTTGGTAGCTTAAATGCAACTAACTATACAAAAATAGTTTCATGAAAATTAGACTTACATACATTTTATTGTTTTTTGTTTTCTCTTCAAAAGCACAATTCAATGAACAAAAAGGAGCCGTTGCTGAAGGATTTGATGTTGTTTCATATTTTCAAGGGAAACCGAAAAAAGGCACCTCAGCATTAAAAGTAACCTATGCCGATGCAGAGTTTAGATTTTCTTCAGAAGAAAATTTAAAGGCTTTTAAAAATAATCCGAAGAAATACATTCCGCAATACGGAGGGTATTGTGCGTATGCCATGGCCGATGGTAAAAAGGTAAAAGTGAATCCAAATACCTTTGAAATTAGGGAAGACAAATTATATCTTTTTTATAATAGCTGGGGAAACAATACGTTGGAACTTTGGGAAGAAGAAGGTGCCGAAGCTCTTCGTAAAAACGCTGATGCAAATTGGCAAAAAATAACGGCTAAGCACCGTTGATAGTGCCATATTTTAGGTTACTTGGCAAATACCATTTCATATTTGAAATGACTGCCATAAAACGCTCTTTTTTCCTTTCTATTTTAGAATAAAAAGAAAACGTAGCTAGGGCTATGTCTTAGTTTTCTTCTTCATATAAAGAAAAAAATATTCGTTTTCTTTTTCAGTAATTTTAAACAAGAACTGGTATAAATTGAAATTGTTTTTCTTAGAAAAAGCTTACTTTTGAAATACCATCCACGCAAAGGTTAATAAAATGAAGCAAAAAATAACGCTTAAAGAGATTTCCAGAAGGTTCAACGTATCTATTTCTACGGTTTCCAAAGCATTAAAGGATAGCCCAGAAATTAGTGAGAAAACAAAAGAAATTATTCAAGCTTTTGCCAAAGAACACCACTACAAACCCAATAACATTGCGCTGAGTTTAAAAAACCAGAAAACAAAGAATATTGGCATTATTCTACCGGAAATTGTTCATTACTTTTTCTCTTCCGTAATTACGGGAGTTGAGAGATTAGCTTCAGAAAAAGGATACAATGTAATTGTTTGTATTTCCAATGAGTCTTTCGACAAAGAAGTAATCAATATGCAAATGTTGGCCAACGGAAGTATTGATGGTTTTATAATGTCATTGTCGAAGGATACAGAAAAGAAGCAAGATTTTCATCATATAAATGAAGTGATTAACCAAGGGATGCCAGTTGTGATGATAGACCGCGTTACCGATCAAGTAAATTGTGACAAGGTTATTATTGATGACTTTCACGGAGCCTACAGTGCTGTTTCATATTTAATTGAAAGTGGAAGAAAAAAAATAGCGCTCTTGACCATGCCAGATTATATGAGTGTGGGTAAACTGCGTACCGAAGGCTACAAAAAAGCTCTTACCGATGCTGGTTTGGAAGTAGATGAGAACCTAATTGTTAAAATAGAAGACTTTTACAGCGGATTTGAACCTGTAGAACAATTATTAAAAAACCATGAAGTAGATGCTGTTTTTGGCGTAACGGAATTTTTTGCGGTTTCTGCCATGAAAATAGCGCAAAAAATGGGTAAAACAGCGCCCAATGACATTTCTTTTATCGGCTTTACCGACGGAATCATCTCAGTAAGTAGCAGTCCGTCCCTAACCACTGTTAGTCAGCATGGTGAAGAAATAGGAGAAAGGGCAGCCGACCTCCTCATTAAACGCTTGGAGGAAGAAGATTTTGAATCGCGCCCTTATGAGACCGAGATTATAAAATCCAGTTTGGTAAAAAGGGAATCTACTCTCTAATTTTTTGAATTATTTTTTCGGAATATAAACTTCGGTCTTCCAACGCAAAGCATCACCACCAAGGTTAGGGTTATTATGGAATTGCTCGATAATTTTGTTTTCTAAAGTTAGAGAATGGTTTTGTGCATAATCGTATAGTTGGAACCAAGCATTATGTGAATACATATAATTGCCGTTAAATACCAATTTTAAAGCGCTCTCCGCTTTGAGTTCCTTAAAAAATATGTCGCCAGGTCTACCAGGAAGCTTGTTTACATTTTTGATAGGAAAGCAAAAGTCCATATCAATGCTATTTTCCTTTTTATTAAATGAAATAATTGAAACCAGTGGTCTTCCGTCTAATTCAATGTTATTATCCGCAATGTAACCGCTGATATAATTGTAGTTACGCATCATCTGCTCTGCCTTTCCTTCAGGAGTAGTTTTAGCATTTACACAAGCACATTTTTTAGCTGGTGATACGGTATCAATTATTTGGGATAGTCTAAACGTAGATCTATTCCTATCTAAAGTCTTTTTGAAATCAATTAAGAAACTTTTCGTGTTCTCCGTAAATTCCGTTTCCGTAAAAGGAGCTAAAATTCTATTCTGAAAACTATTTCCGGCTTGTTTTACGCCAGCGCTAATTTCAGAAATGGAATCATTTAAGATTTCAATATCCCAGAAAACTTTGTAAACATCTCCTTTGTAACTTACTTCTTGTGTAATTTGCGAGTAAAGCGTACTATCAATCGTAGTCGTTTTTATGGAATCATTGGTTTTCTGCCAATTGATTATACCATTAAAAATAGTCCCTGTACTTGCTGGTACTTTAAATTGATAGATGTAATCACTTTTTTTAATGAAGAAATACCAGATCATTATCCCAACAGTTAGAAGGGATATAACAATTTTAATTTTTTTCACTTGCACAAATTTAGAAAGTCCCACCCTGCTAGATGGGACTTTTAATTCAGGATTTTATTTGTTGAAAGCTATTTTTTCGTTTGTCATTTTATCAAGTTTGGCGATAACCACATCCGCTAAGTCCCTACCTTGCTTAACACCCACTTCAATGGCTGCACGGTAATGTATTCCGCCGTACATTCTACTCATGGCTGCTTCATCGGCGGCTTTGTTAAACGAAGGAAAAGAGCGAACAGGTAAACCGTAAGGAACTTCCGTATCATCATCAAAAGAAAAGTCATCCCCAAAAATAGAGGTCAATGTTTTAGCCGCAGCTCCCGATACCACCGAATGCCCGCTAGTATATTCCGGAAATGGCGGTGTTTGCAGTACTGGCTTCCAGTTTTCGTCGATATACTGATTAATAACCGTTTCTGGGCGAATTAAATTACTTCTGTATTTTTCATCCCAACAGCTTATAAAACCGTCGAAAATAGCAATAGCCGTTTTGGTGTAAGCGAATAGTGTTTCATTAAAATCAGCATTTACTTTTCTCGCAGCAATTTTAGTGATCCCAATCCAATGCGCACCCGGTGTGATTTTTTTGGTCGCAAACATTAAATGTCCTTTGGTCACTGACACATACGGATTACAATCCCAGAACTTGGCAATCGCAATTTCTTCAGAAGCATCACCTTTTTCTGTCATGTCGTTTCGAACATTATACACTTCCATTACCTCTTTAAAAAATGGGCTATCTTCTTCCAGTGAAAACTCTGGAGGTGGCAGCGGCTTGAATTGCGAAGCAGAATCGATGGCCAAAGTTCTAATTTTCATCCAGTGTGGCTCAATCCCGTCGATGTAAGCAGGCGGCGTTGGTTGCCAGCGGGCTGGATCATCTGTGTTTACCGTAAACTTCGGCATAGTTCGGGTCTGCTTGTAATTATCTTTATCCATCCATTCCTTCATATGCGCTACTACCTGCATGGCATAATCCTTGGAAGCGGTGAACTCTGTTTCGTTGATATTTTTCCACTCGGTGTAAAGACTATCTTGATACTTTTCCATTCTGTCTTCAGAAAAAATCAAGCTTTTACTTACTTCCATGTGGGCAATGAGTGCCGCCACTTGATAATTTATATTATCGGTTTCCGTGGCCACGGGAATAGGCTTTAAATCCGTAACTACCCCTGCCAAGGAATTGTAATTGGGATCATGTTGGGCCATAATTTCGTAAGCAGCAATATCTGCGTATGCAAAAATTCTACTAGCCACAGGAGGCGAAAAAATATCATGAATCATAATCCCAACCACCTGATCGATGGCCTCATGCAAATTTTCTGATGTTACTTCTATGGGCTTTTCCTCCTTTTGGCAAGAAGCAAAAAGTAAAAAGCAAACACTCAAGCTTAATAAAATACGTTTCATTTTAGTTGTTTTTTAGTTTATACAGCTCTACACTGTTATCATTTATGGTTACCAAGAGGTAATCTTGATTTTTAATTTTTACAATATTTAATTTTTGTACAGCTTTTCCGCTTAAATTCAAACCAACCTTATCCGTTAGCTGTATGTCTTTGGCATTATAAATTACAGCTCCTGTAAAAGCGTCAAACCTACTATGATAAGGTTTTACTCCAAAATAATTACCCGCTGCTAAAATATCTTTTTTTCCATCTTGATTAAAATCGTACGTTAAAAAAGTATTTATTGGAGCCAATTGCAGCTTAGAATCAAACTCATGGAAACTAAATTTACCATCTTTGTTCTCGAGCCAACCAGAGCTTAAGGTATGAACATATCGCACGGTTGCTTTTTCCAATATGGATTCATCAAAAATTTCTTCAATGGGTTTACCAGCAAAATCTTTGTAATTGGCAAATTTCTTCCGCATAAGCGAAACCAACTGTTCTGATAGTTCGTCAAAATTAGCGATCGTAAAATAACGGCCATCTTTTTCCGTAGCTATGATGGTTTCAGTTCGTTTATTATCATCAAAATCGGCATAAAACATTTTCATTGGGGCGTCTTTAGAAGCTTTAAATTTACTGTTAAGTCCCCAATTGCCCAGCAGATAATCTTTATCCCCATCGCCGTCCATATCAAATTCAACAATGCTTTGCCACAATCCGTTTAATTTTTCTTCGGAAGGCATTACTTTTTCCAAAACACTGTTTTTATTGCTGAAAAACTGCGGCGCCATCCATTCGCCTACCACGATTAAATCTTTGGTACCGTCGTTGTCAAAATCGCTCCAAATAGCATCGGTAACCATCCCGATATTTTGAAGGGCTTCGTTTTTTACAGGTGTAAAAGAACCGTTTTCATTTTTGAATAGATAAGAATTGGGAAGGGCACCAAAATCGTAAGACACGGCATCGCTACCAATAAAAACATCCATATCACCATCACCATCAAAATCATACGGTTTTACTACGGAAGCATTTTCAAAATAAGCATCTAAAGTCGTTTTTACAAATACCGAGTCTTTATTAGAGTAGAGAACATCATTTAGAGGTTTCATCTTTCCGTAAAAATCACCACCGCCATTCACTACGAAAAGGTCGTTCATTTTATCACCATTGAAATCGGCAATAAAAGCATCGACATTTTCCGTTATAGAATCGTTTTTAACTGTTACTGGCGTTTTTTCAACGAAGGAGGTGTCAGTTTGGTAATAAATCCTAGCAGGTTTAAATTTTGAATTTCCGAAGAAAATATCATCTTTTCCATCGCCATTTAAGTCTCCAACGGCTGTTGCCGGACCTTTATCTGATATTTTATAGGGAATAAGTTTCTGCCGGTTGAAATCTACATAATTGTCCTCTTCGTGCACAAAATCCAATCCGTAATTTTTCTCCACCTTGGTAAAAAGCGGTGCTTTTTTAGTGAACAATGTCGAATAATTAAAAAGGGCGCTATTTTCCTTTTTAGCAACCGTTAGCATTTGGTTTGGTTGCACATTTTTGATTGTTTGATAGGTATTGTCTGGCCATACAACAACCAAAGAATCTATAGGAGTATTTTCAGGATACCCAAAATGAATAAAAGGCTCTGAAGATGCTTGAAAACCTCGTACCGTAAAAAGTTCTCGGTATTGCAACACTCCATTTTGATAGGAAAAAACCTTGCTCCCAATACCAAACGGATTTGGTTTTTTGTAGTTAAGTTTAATCTTTAAATAGTTTCCTTTCCCATCTGTTTTGTTGATGTAAAGCGTTGCTGGTTGATTAATGTTATTGGTAATTAGGTCCACATCGCCATCATTGTCAAAATCTGCCATAGCAGTAGCTCCAGAAATAAGGGTATCTTTTGTGATCCATTTTTCAGATTGATCTTTAAACTGAAGTGCTTCTTTTCCTTCAAAAATGTAATTATGATAGGCTCCCGAAGGCATTAAATCCAATGCTTTTTGGTCGACCAATTTGGTGTTATCAAGTTTTTTTCTAATTTGTTCGTTGGATGTAAATTTTATAAAATCCAAATCGTTAGGTCGCTTCGGGATCCCGTTTGAGATAAAAACATCCTGTTCCCCATCTTGGTTATAATCAGCAAACAAAGCGCTCCAACTCCAATCTGATGCGGCAATACCGCTATAAAGTGCGGTTTCAGCATAATTCTCGCCTTGATTGTTTATTTGAAGCATATTTCGGGTATATTGGTAGTGATAGCCCAAGCGTTCGGTACGCATTTCGAGCATTTGCACATTTTCATCACCAGCCGAAGATTTTAAAACAGTTTCTTCTTCTGGAAGCATATCTAACGAAAGAATATCTGGAAAACCATCATGGTTGATGTCTGCCACATCGTTCCCCATGGAGAATCGGCTAATGTGACCGAAATGTGTTTTTAGGCTTTCCGTAAAAGTACCGTCGCCGTTATTTAAGTAATAATAATCGTCTTCATGAAAATCGTTTCCTACATAAATATCGGGGAAACCATCCTGATTAAAATCGGAAACCGCAACGCCTAGTCCGTAACCGTTAACACCTCCAAATATTCCAGCTTCCTCACTTACGTCTGTAAACCTATCGCCATCATTTCTTAATAATTTATCTCCTGTAGCATAATTGCGTTCGTTTCTAAGCGAAGCTTTTCCAAATGAATCTTGCGTGTGCACGGCATGATTAAGTAAGTAAATGTCTAAATCACCATCCAAATCATAATCTAAAAAAGCGGCTGAAGAACTAAACGAATCGAAATCCAATCCGTATTTTTCGGCACTTTCCGTAAAAGTATTATCGCCATTGTTAATGTAAAGTTCGTTGTAGCCTCTAAAACCGTTAATTCCCACAACTGCACATACGTAGATATCGAGAAATCCATCTCCATTTACGTCTCCCATTACCGCACCTGTATTCCAAGTACTGTTTCCTTCAACTCCAGCAGAAACAGAGATATCTTCAAACTGGAGATTCCCCTTGTTGAGATATAATTTGTTCTTAACTTGGTTTCCGGAAAGGAAAATATCAGGCAAATTATCATTATTAATATCACCAACGGCAAGCCCACCTCCATTATAAAAATAGAGATAATCCAAAATATTGAGTTCGTTGGTTTCTGTGATGGTATTTGTAAAAGTAATGCCAGTATCTTCAGCAGATGGATTACTAAATAATTCTCCTTCCTTTTTACAGGAAACCACCATTAAGAAACATAGTATGTAGCTGAATATTTTAGTCATTTACCTTAAAAATTTTGGGTTTTTCGTTGTTTATAGCAACAAGAATGTAAGTTTCTCCCGATTTATCACTGAATTGAGCTAATTTCTTCACTTCCCCTTTTACAAAGAAACCAGATTTGCTATAATCCTGCCATTCAAAATCACCTTTTCCGTTACCCAGTAAAACGCTACCATAATTAGCGTCCAATCGGGAAAATTGGGGTTTAAACTCATAGTTATTGCCCGCCATGATAAGATCTATATTTCCGTCTTTATTTATGTCTTTACAAGTAATGTCACAAACACAAGAGAACTGCACCTGACTGGGAAGGTTTTTAATTTCGAATTCACCATTTCCTTTGTTCAAAGCAATGATTGTTTCGGTTGTATTGACTTCTTTTACAATGGATTTATCAAAAATTTCCTTTGGAAAAAGCTCTTGAATAGATTTTTTGGAATATTCTGATGCCTTTAAATTTTGTTTCTTAAGAGAGGTAAGCTGATTGGTTAACTCTTTTTTCATGTGTATAGGCATATCTTTGCCTTTAATAGTTCTAGTAACGATTTGCTCTATAGTACCGTTATTGTCATAATCGTTTATAAACATTTTCATCGGTGCCTCTTGATCTGCTTCATAAGCAAAATTGGAGCCTTGGTTACCCAAAACTAAATCCATTTTTCCATCTTCGTTTACATCTATTTCTTCAATGGTGTTCCACCAGCCACTGTAATTATCCAAAGTAGTTGATTTTAGACTTAATCTTCTCCCATTATTCTTTAGAATTTTTGGAGCCGACCAATCACCTACAATAATGAGATCTTTCTTATTATCATCATCATAGTCTATCCATTGTGCATCAGTAATCATCCCAATATTCCTTAGGTCGTATGCCCTACTCTCTGTAACGTTCTTGAATGAACCATCACCTTGGTTTTCAAGAAATAAATGTTTCGGATTAATACCATAAAGCCCTGGAACACTTCTTGAGCCAATGAAAATATCGATATCACCATCATCGTCGAAGTCGTAGGGTGCTATTACAGAAATGTTGTGTTTTGTAAACGGAATTTCAATTGGACTTTTAGAAAATAAGCCTTTTCCATCATTCAGGTAAATTCTTGTTTTGTAATTTTTTGACTCATGTTCTTCATTTCCTCCGGAGCCAACAATCAAATCCAAGTCGTTGTCGTTATCAACATCGATAAAAGATGCAGCGGTGTCTTCAAAAATTATTTCTGAAGAGAATGCCGGTTGCTTTGTTTTAATGATATTACCGTTTCCTTTGTTCAAATAAATATTTCCTCCCTTATTTTTTGCGCCGCCAATGTAGAAATCCTCATTTCCATCATTATCAATATCTCCGATGGCAATTGCTGGTCCTTCTTGGGATGTCATTTTAGAAATAAGACCTTCATAATCAAAATCCACGAAATTGTTTTCAATATGTGCATCGATGGTAGTAGTGGAAACTTCTGAAAACAACGTTTCATTTTTCACTGCCTGAGTCTTTACATAAGAAGTTTGGGCCTCTTTCTGTCGAAGCGTCACCGTTTGGTTCGTCTTTACGTTCTTGAGTTTAGTGGTCAGGTCGTTTGGCCAAATCACTTCGATAGAGTCGATTGTTTTGTTATTTCCAGTTCCAATTGTCATTGTATAATCCATGGAAGATTGAAAGCCTCTAAACGGGATATGCTCATACAATAACGTTTTATCCCCAGTATAAAGTCTAACAGCAGAACCAATAGCAAATGTATTGGCATCCTCCCCAACTAATTTCAATTTGATGAAATTGTTTTCAGTCATCTTTTCACTATTATTTCTATACAAAAAGGATTGCATATTAACGTTATTTACCACTAAATCTAAATCACCATCATTATCCAAATCACCATAAGCAACACCATTAGACATGCTTGGTTTATAAAGCCCCCATTCTTCGGTTTCATCTTTAAATGTAAGGTCATGATTGTTTTTAAAAGCATAATTAGGAATTGGTTTTACAGGCATTTTATCAATAATAGAATCAATAGCTTGCTTTTTCCCTGTTAATGCCATTTTTTGAATAATTTCATTGGCGAAGAAGTTAACAAAGTCAATGTCTGTTAAGTCGTGGTTGATCCCATTTGCCACATAAATATCTCGGTAACCGTCATTATCCATATCGAATAAAACACCGCCCCAGCTCCAATCGGTCTTAGCTACGCCACTGAAGTAAGCAATTTCTGAAAAACTTTCATTTCCATTGTTTACTTGCAAGGTGTTTTGCATGTATTGTTGATAGAAATCCTTGCTTTGTTTCAGCTTAAAAATATCATACCCTTCATATTCCGTCACTGTTTTAGTTCTCTCATCTCCTTCCGGAAGCATATCTGTAATAAAAATATCTGCTAGACCATCATTATTAATATCAGACATATCTACGCCCATTGACGATAAACTTAAGTGTGAAGTCCATTTCTTAATTTCCTCTCTAAATGTTCCATCTTGATTATTGATGTAAAGGTAATCCCGTTCGTAAAAATCATTGGAAATATAGATGTCCGGATAGTTATCTTGGTTTATATCGCTTATCATAACTCCTAAGCCGAAACCAATTAGACTTCCGTATATGCCTGCCTCTTCACTTACATCTACAAATTTGCCATTATCATTGCGGAGCAGCATATCACCAACCCCCTTAAAAATATCTGGCACCCCTTCCCAATCCTGAGCGCGAACTTGTCTTTGAGCCGCATAACCGAGGCTACTAACTGGGATATTACTGTTATTTAAAATATAAGCATCAAGATCTCCATCTTTATCGTAATCAAAAAAAGCGGCATGGGTTGTAAAACCTGACTTGGCCAAATTGTACTCTTCTGCTTTTTCTGTAAAAGTGAGGTCACCATTATTAATGTAAAGATCATTATCATGATTGTTCCCCTCCATGTTTCCGGCGTTACAAACGTAAATATCCAGTAAGCCGTCACCGTTTATGTCAACCATCGTTACTCCAGTAGACCAAGGCTTGTCCCCTCCAACACCAGCTTTGTCGGTGATGTCTTCAAATTGCAAATTCCCTTTATTTAAGAACAGTTTATTCTTGCCCATATTGGCGGTAAGATAAATGTCTGGCAGGCTATCATTATTAATATCGCCAATAGCAACACCACCCCCGTTATAAAAGTTTCGGTATTTGAAAATATTAAAGTCTTTCTGATTTTCAATCTCATTTATGAAATCAATACCGTTTTCTTCTGTTGGAAGTAAAGAAAAGAGTGTTTCCTTTTCAGGTTCTTTCTCTGTATTTTCCTGTACTTTTTGATTACAAGAAACGATTAGGGATGTTATGAATAAAAAAATGATGCTTCTCATGGTAATTTCTTTAGTAAAATAACAGGCTTATTATTATTTATGGTAATTATATAATAGGTTTTATCCTTAATTCTAATTTGCTTTATATCCCTGGCTGGGCCGGAAACATTAAAGTTTTGATTTGCAGCAGAAACAAAAAATCCTTTTTGATCGTTGAGAAGGAGTAGTCCATGGAATGCATCCTGTCTTCCAAGTTGCGTACTTATCTCGTAATTGTTTCCTACCAATAAGAGGTCTTCAAAACCGTCGTTGTTAAAGTCGCTTTTTTCAATTGCATAGATTGCCGAAAGTTGTGCTTCCTGTGGCAGAATATGTGTTTTAAACTCGCCACCTCCAAGGTTTTCAAGATAAAGTGATTTCAATTCGTACACTTTTTTTACCTCGGCAGTCTCTATTTTTTCCTTCGGAAGCAATTCTTTAAAGGAAGCTTTGGCAAAATCGTTATAGGAAAGAAACTTTTTATTCAGGAAAGGCATTTGTTTTACCAATTCGTCCTTAGATGAAAATAGGGTTTCTTCGCCTTTGTAGAAATAAGTAACAATAGGTTCTGCACTTCCGTTATCGTCAAAATCATTCTTATAAAGTGTAATAGGAGTATTTTGAGTTGCTTTAAGTCGGGTGTTGTTCCCGAAATTTCCTACTACAATATCTATATCTCCATCTTTATCGAAATCGCCTGTTTCAATGCAATTCCACCAACCAGATGTATTTTCTAAATGATTATTCTGAAGTTTTAATGCTTTTCCGTCGTTAATGAACATAGAAATAGGCATCCACTTTCCTACAGCAATCAGGTCGAGCAAGCCATCGTCATTTAAATCTGCCCAAGCTACAGATTCTACGTTACCTATTTTTTGAAAATCAATGGCAAATTCTTCAGTAATATCTTTAAAATTACCGCTGCCGTCATTTTCAAAAATAAATTGCGAAGAATTTTCAGCAAAACTTCTTGGAGCACCGTTGGAAGTAATGCACAAATCTAAATCATCATCGTTGTCTATATCTACAGCCTTTACACTAGAAGTATTTAAGAAAATGTTTCTGAATTGAAGAGTATCTTTTACCAAAATTCCACTCTCATTTCTGTAAAGTCTTGGTTGCAATGGTGCTCCTGTTGTAAATTCATTACCTCCGCTCACTACCATTAAATCCAAATCGCCATCATTGTCAGCATCAAAAAAGCAATTATCAACATCTTCATTTTTGGCGTCTGGTTCGAATAATTCGGGCTGACTCAAATAAAAATCACCTTCTTTTTGCTGAAGAAAAAGCGCAGAAGCCTGCATCTTTGCCCCGCCAATAAACACGTCTTCCAATCCGTCGCCATTAACGTCACCAACAGCTACCTTTGGACCCTGATTGGTATTGGCGTACGGAATTAAGGGGTCGCGGTTAAATTCAACTGAAGTGAAATCTTTGTGTTTAAAAGAAATTAAGGAATCTACATTTTCTAAATACGAAGTGTTTTTTTGAACCCCTTTAGTAGATTTCCTTTCGGCATTGGCGTACTTTACAATTATTTTTCCGTTGACACTCGGATTTTTTATGGTTTCCGTTTTCCCATCAGGCCAAATAACTTCCAAGGAATCAATAACAGCAAAGTTGCCCAACCCGAAATGCAATTCTGGAGCCACAGCCGACATAAATCCTCGGGTAACATAATTTTCAGCAGAAAGTGTAATCGAATCCAGATACATATTAACTTTCGTACCTATACCCAGTTTATTTTTTTCAGGACCTTTAAAATTAATTTTTAGGTAGTTATTGCTTTTCTGCTTTTCCCTGTTGTTATTTTTCAACACAAAAGCTTCTTCATTAACGTTATTTACTACCAAGTCTAAATCACCATCGTTGTCAAGGTCGGCATAAACCGCCCCATTGCTATAAGAAAGTCTTCTCTCAAACCAATCTTCAGTAGCATCTACAAAATTTGCGTTGTTTTCATTTTTGAAGAAATAATTGGGCACGTGCTTTTCAGGAATTTCCTTGATGAATGCCATGTCTTCCTCCTTCATATTCTGTCCCAATCGTTTCTGAATATTTTCATTCGCTATAAAATTGATGAAATCCATATCATTTGTAGCTCCCAAAATGCCGTTGGTAATGTACAAGTCCTTTTTTCCATCATTATCAAAATCTGCCAGTAAAGGCGCCCAAGACCATTCAGTAGCCGCAATCCCGCTAATATGCGCTATTTCCTGAAACTTCATTTCCCCGCTATTAAGGTGAAGTGTGTTTTGCATGTATTGCGGATGGTAACCGTTTTTAAGGTAACTGCTATACGTTTGAAAGTTGTATTCGGTACCTGACGTTTTATAACTTTCCAAATTTTCAGGCAACATGTCAACAGAAACAATATCAAAATTACCGTCGTTGTTAATATCAGCTATGTCATTTCCCATGGAATAATGAGTGGTGTGCCCAAGAATGGTTTCATCTGTTTCAGACACATCAATAAACTGGCCATTGCCCTGATTAATGTAGAGATAATCATTCTCAAAGAAATCATTCCCAACATAAATGTCGGGGTAATCGTCATTATTTACATCACTAACAGCCAAGCCCAGACCGTAACCAATTCCGCCTTGGTGAATCCTTACCTCTTTAGAAACATCTACGAAACGTCCTCCATCATTCCTATAAAACCGATCTCCATATAAACTATCTACCGAATTTCTTTTTTGTCCCATTCCGTACATCCGGTTAGGATGTGTGGAATGATTCAGTAAATACATATCCAAATCGCCATCCTTATCATAATCAAAAAAAGCACTTTGTGTAGCGTAAGTAGCAATATCGAGTCCGTAGTTTTTTGCCTCTTCATTAAAAATAGGAATACCTTTATCATCATTCCCTTGGTTCACAAACAGTAAGTTATGTCCACTGGGCGAAAGCGCACCTACTTTACACACATAAATATCCAACAAACCATCATTGTTAATATCCACGGTTGTAACACCTGTAGTCCAACCAGTATCATTTTTTATATTAGAAAGCTGGGTAACATCTCTAAATTGAAGGTTTTTAGAATTAATATAGAGTTTGTCTTCGGTTTGATTAGCTGTAAAGTAAAGGTCCAACCAACCATCATTATTAAAATCCCCAGCAGCCACCCCAGCTCCATTATAAAAATAGAGATAGGTAAGAATATTTAATTCTGGAGTACTGGTAAGTTGATTTTTAAAATAAATATTGGTTTCTGAAGGTGATTGAAGGGTAAAAAGTTTCTGCTCCTTGTTGCAGGATAGTAGAAGGACAGCAATTGGTATGTAAATAAATATCTTTTGCATGTAAGTTTAAAGCACCTTTCCTAAACTGGCTTTGGCTTTAAGTTGATAAATCTATTATGATTTTAAACAAAAAAAGCTAACTTGGAAGCTAGCTTTTTATCGTATTGTATGAAATTGTATAACTAATTGAACGGTGCTAAAATAGTAAGTTTTAGCATATATTTAGATTAATGGGAGATGAAAAAGATTAATGAAAAGTTAATAAGGTTAAGCATTAATTAAGCAATAGATTTTTGCTTGAAAAGTTTGGTTATTTGAGGTGCAAATGTTGAATTTTAGAAAAGTTTATATCGTTGTTTTCATTGTTTCGGTAATTGGTTTAGCCGTTATACAATATCAATACTTAAAAATTGGATTGAACTTGGCTAAAGTCCAATTTAACACCAAAGTTGGCGATGCTTTACAGACTGTAAAAAAAGACTTGAGCACTCAAAATGAGCTTACTTTTTTAATGGAGCAAGCAATTACAGGCAACGACCAGTATTTTTCTCTAAGCGTCGATAGTATTCAAGATGCTTCCAAGCATTTTTTAAATGATTTTTTGATAGATCGCTTTTTGGAACAAGGCGTAAAAACGGAATTTAGTTACCGACTCTTTAAAAATGACAGTATCGTTTACTTGACCTCTCCAAATTATGTTGTTTCAGAAAATAAATCCCTAACCTATCCCATCGTACTTTCTGGATACCTACCTGAGAGAACTCAAAAGCGGTTGATCTTGGAAATTCAATTTGAAGATATCAACAGGTATTTTCTTTCACAGTTAAACGGACTCACAATTCCGAGTTTGATATTTATCATAGCAATAATTTTAGTGGTGATATGGGTTTTGCGGTCTTTTTACTGGCAGCAAAATATTATTACCAAGACTAATAGTTTTATAAATAATTTGACACATGAACTAAAGACTCCGGTTTTTTCAATTGGTTTAGCCACAAAATTATTAGAGGAAAAGGCGACCGATTCCCAAAAACCTGTCTTAAAAATTATCCGCGAACAAAATGCCAAATTAAAAACACACATTGATAAGGTATTGGATTTAGCCGGCCTAGAAAACACCAAAAAGTTAATAACGCTTACAAAAGGTGATTTTTATCCTGAATTGAAAAAAATAGCAACGTCATTCCAAGAAATCTCTAAACTGGAACAAGTAAATTTCGATTATTCCTTGGAAGAACCTCCATACTACATTTTATTTGATGCAACTCACCTTGAAAACGCAATCAATAACTTATTGGATAACGCAAAGAAATATACAAAAACCGATCCCCATATTGAACTTAAAGCATTCAAAGAAAATACTAACTTGATCATTCAAATATCCGATAATGGAATAGGTATAGGGAAAAAACAGCAAAAAGAAGTTTTTAAAAAATATTTTAGAGTAGATACCGGCGATCTACATCCCGTTAAAGGATATGGTTTAGGACTTAGTTACGTAAAAGAAGTGATTTCAAGGCACAGGGGGAAAATAAATTTAATAAGCGATATAGGCAAAGGAACCAAAGTAACGATCACATTACCATTAAAAGAACAATAAGATGAAAAAAATATTATTGGTTGAAGATGATACCAGTTTAGGATATTTGTTGACGGAATATCTTAAAATGAAACAATTTCAAATGGTGTGGGCTCAAAATGGAGAGGAAGCCTTAAGCGTATTGGAAAAGGAAGATTTCAACCTCATAGTGATGGATGTAATGATGCCGAAGATGGATGGATTTACGCTCGCGGAAAAAGTACGCGATCTTTACCCTGCGATGCCGTTTATATTTCTTTCAGCTCGATCCTTAAAAATCGATGTTTTAAAAGGCTTTGCCCTAGGGGCCGTTGATTATTTAAAAAAACCAATCGATGAAGAAGAATTGGTGGTACGCATTGAAGCTTTATTGTCACGGTTAAATCCACCTGAAAAAAATGAAAACCAATCTACTAATGCAATAAAAATAGGGCTTTATACATTTGACCCCCAACTTCAAAAACTTATTTCATATGATGAAGAAACAACTTTAACCTCGAGAGAAAGCGAGTTGTTGTTGTATTTGTATAATAGAAAGAATATTTTGGCTTCCCATAAGGAAATTCTTACCAGCATTTGGGGAGAAAGCAACTACTTTAACCGAAAAAGTTTAAATGTATTTGTTTCTCATCTACGTAAATATTTAAGTAAGGACCCTCACATTTCAATTGACAACATTCATAACAAAGGATTTCTTTTTAAAATTGAAGAATAATTGCTGAAGGCTGTAATTCAACTATCAACAAAAGAAAAACGCCCCACAAGGAGGCGTTTTTAAATGATTTATAAATTACCATTTGTAATTAGTAACCTTCATTTTGAATTAAATTCGGGTTAGTAATGATAGCATTTGCTGGAATTGGAAACAATACTCTAAAACTCTCCGTATTGTCTTTAAATTCCCATGTTTCATTAAATCTACCAAAACGAATAAGGTCATTTCTTCTCCAGTATTCACCATATAATTCCCTCCCTCTTTCGTCAATGAGATCATCTTCGGTTAAAGAATTTAAAGGTTGGGCATCTCTTAAGGTTCTTAACTCATTAACAAGTGTAAGTGCCTCTTCACTAGAAGTTCCACCTCTTAAAATAGCCTCAGCTTTCATTAAATGAGCATCCGCATATCTAAATAAAACTAAATGGTTGGCAAACGAGCCATTTCTAGGACTGTATTTAAGTAACCGAATACCTGTAACTTCATTATTTCCTAATAGTCCGGGTAAGTCTTTTGTATAAGATAATGGACCACCAGGTCTATCTTTAAGCTCTTGTCCTTTAGGGCCGTACTGCTGCCCAATTAGAAAGCCAAAACCAATATTGGTACCATCTTCAATTCCGTCGTTATCAATGTCATTGGCATCTCCAGTTGCGGCAATCCCTTCTGTTGGCACGTATCCTCTTCTTTCCTCTTGGCCAGAACCAGGATAGTTGCTAGTTGGATCACCTTCAAATAAATCATAAAATTCAGCTAAAGTTGTAAATCCATTCCAACCACCTCCAGTATTGTCTGGAGCTCCTTGGTTGTAATGCATTCCGTTCCAAATTCTATTCCCCACACTTGAAGTTGTAAACAATATTGTTTCAGTATCGATGTCATCAGTGAAAAGTTCGAAATAACCTTGTTGAAGCGCAAAGCCTTGGCTCTGAATGGCATCTACCAATTCAACAACTCTTGTCATATCAGCAGCTTCAGGTGTGCCTGTTCCTAGATAGATATGTTTATTAAGCAAATATTTGGCCAACAAATATTGAGCTGAAGCTTTGGATGCCTTGTTAAGACCGCTGCCAGGTGCAGTGCTAGGCAAATCTGCAATGGCTTCATTTAGGTCTTTAACAGCAAAATCAAAAGCTTCTGCCCTAGTCATAACACTTGGGATAACATCTGGACCATCTTCAGGATTTCTAAAGGGAACTTGGCCATATAGATCAATAATCCAAAACATACTATAAGCCCTCAAAAATTTAGCCTCTGCAGCTTGTTGAGGAGTAGGATTGCTAAGAGGATCAATAATAGTGGTAGCGTTATAAATATTAGAATTTTGCTCATTCCAAACAATACGTATAAATTTGTGAGTAGTACTCCAAGTATGGGTGTGTAACGTTCTCCATAGTCCATTATCCCCCCAATCCGTTCCTCGTGTGGGAACCAAAAACTCATCTGATGAGACTTCAATCATCCCATAAAGATTTTCTTGATTTTCCACCTGTCCTCTCACGGCGTTATACAGGTTTTCTAAATTTTCACCAGCATCTACCCCGGTGAATTCCCCAGAAAGATTTGGAAAACGTGAATCCGTTTCTTCTATCTCTAGATCGGTACAACCGACTGCTCCTAAGAGCAATGCTGATAATATTAAGTTATATATTTTATATCTTTTCATGATTCAATTTTTAAAATGATGCATTAATTCCAAAGGTAACGGTTCTTGGTCTTGGAAAACTCGTGTAGTCAATTCCTAAAGACGGAATGTCATTTAAAGGCTTTGGTGTATTAACTTCTGGATCTAAACCTGAGTAACCAGTAATTACAAAAAGATTTTGACCGGTGACTGTGAATTTTAACATATCAAGAAACCAATCTTCTCCTATAGGAACATTATATCCTATAGATGCATTTTGCAACCTTACGAAATCTCCTTTTTCCAAAAATCTAGTAGAAACATCTGGAGCGTTTGCAGGGGACTCACCATTTGTTAAAACGTCTTCTGTTACGTTTTGCCCACTATTAATAATACCCGCAGTAAAGAATGCGTTTTGAGTATTATTATAAATGTATTGCCCAAACTGTCCAGCGAAAAACGCATTTAGACTCCAGTTTTTGTAAGAAAAAGAGGTTGATAAACCACTAGTTACTTTTGGTAATGCACTTTTATCAACAAATTCTTGAACATCCCCATTTGGATAAATAGAAATGCCATTCTCATCAAATCCACCAAACTCCCTTAAATAATAAGAGAACAATGGCTGTCCACCGGCTAGCAGTTGTGCAAAGGCCCCTGTGAGACCATTACCATTAATTTCTCCAGTTTGAATCTGACCATCAAAATTTTCAACCATGTTATGGTTATAAGCTATGTTGAAACCCATATTCCAGTTAAAGTCTTCGTTTTGAATAATGTCATAATTAATAGCAAACTCAACACCCTTGTTAATTACATCGGCATCAACGTTTCCAAAATAAAATGGTTGAGGAGATGGTTGTGCGGCCTCTTGTCTTAGTATTAAATCATTAGTCGTTTTATGGTACAGATCTACACTTCCGTTTAAACGGTCATTCATAAAACCAAAATCTAAACCTATATTGGCCTGTGCTGTTTCCTCCCACTTCAAATCGCTGTTAGGGAAAGCAACTAAATTAATAGCAGGAGGGTTGATATCTCCGTTATTTGCTATTCCTATTCCTCCAAAACGTTGTCTAAATGTAAAGTTACCATACCCAAGACCTTCTTGGTTTCCTGTTATTCCGTAGCCTAATCTTAGCTTTAAAGTTGAAAAACTTTCTCCAACGAAATCTTCTTGATCCATTCTCCAGGCGAATGCTCCGGATGGGAAGTAACCGTAAGCATTATCTGGCCCAAATCGTGAAGATCCGTCTGCTCTTAGAGTAAAAGTGAATATATACTTATCCATTAATGTATAATTCAATCTTGTAAAGAAAGATTGCAAATAATCGGTATTGTTATAATTGTCGGCCGCTACAGATGTCAAGTCTATACCCGTGGGTGTAGGTAAAACTTCATTACCAGAAATATCAGGGAACAATCTATTTACAAATAATCCATCTGGATCGTAGCCATACTGTTGATAAGAACCAGCTATAGAGTTTTCAATAATTCTTGAAGCGTTTTGAAGTTCATCAAACATAATGTCCATGTTCTGAGAGGTGTATCCAAACCCTTGAACGGTGCTTCCCGCACTTTTAAAACTTTGGTAAGAATAACCTACCAAGGCTTCCAATTTAGAGTTTCCAAAATCTTTCTGGTAATTTAAGGTAGCATCCAAAAGCTCATTTTTAGTATAAGTATTGAAAAGTACTCCCCGACCATTGACAGGTGCTCCATTACCCAATCCTGTAATATTTCCAGATAAAGCTTGATTCCTTTCTGCTGAAGATTCGTCGTAACCGAGATTTACCTTAGCTTTAAGACCTTCTACTATTTCGTACTCTGCAGAGATGTTTGCTAAATATCTATTTGTGTCCGTAATATCTTTAAAGTAGTTTAAAGCTTGAGAAGGAATTAAATTGCTACCAGTAGAAAAAGTAGGATCCGTTGGCCAAGTGGGGTTTGCAAAATAAGTTGATCCTAATAAATCTCCTAAAGAACCTGAATTATTACTAATAAAAGGAGCTTCGTTATCCACATTAGAAATAGTTCCATTAAAGTCAATTTTTAATTTATCATCAAGAAAGCGTTGCGATAAATTAATTCTTCCAGTAATTCTTTGCTGTGAAGAATTTTCCAAAACTCCATTTTGATCAGAATAACTGAAAGATCCTCTTACAAATCCAGATCCGTAATTGTTAGAATATGATAAATTTTGGTCATTGGAAAAGGCAGTTCTTAAAATATAATCTTGCCAATCGGTGTTGTTACCAAAATCTAAAGCGCTTGAATCACCACCATACTGATCGATTGCACCTAAAAACTGATCTCTGTCTAATAAGTCAAACGTTTTTGCTGCCTTCGAAACGCTGGTGCTAGAGTTAAACTCGAATTTACCACCTTGTCCAGCCTTACCGGATTTTGTAGTAATTATGATAACACCATTTGCGGCTCGAGATCCATAAATAGCCGTAGCGGAAGCATCCTTCAAAATAGTCATGCTTTCTATGTCATTTGGATTTAAAAAGTTAAGCGGATTTTTAGCGGAACTAACACCAGCACCTAGGTCTTGAGATCCACCAGCTGAGGTATCACCTCCAGAGAGTGGAACACCATCTACTACAAAGAGCGGGTTGTTGTTGGATCGAACAGAAGCTGTACCTCTAATTCTAACTTGTACGCCAGCTCCAGGCTCACCACTTGTTTGTGATACCTGTACACCCGCAGTTCTACCTTGGATTAATTGTTCAGGCGAAGCAATTACACCTTGGTTAAAATCTTCAGAACTTACCACATCAACAGCTCCTGTTGCATCTTGTTTTGTGGTTGTTCCGTAACCAATAACAACCACTTCATCCAATGCTTGCGCATCTTCCGTTAAGGTTGCATTAATCGTTGATTGTCCGTTAACGGGAATTTCCTTTGAAGAGAAGCCTACGTAGCTAAATACCAAAGTTGCATTGGCGTCTACATTGTCTAGGGAATAATTACCGTCAAAATCTGTTTGAGTACCGTTTGTTGTTCCTTTCACCAGAACATTTGCCCCAGGAAGAGGCCCGGTTGCGTCAGAGACTGTTCCACTAACAGTCTGGGCTTGCACCATGCTAAAACACAAAAGTGCTCCAACAAAGGCTAAGCCTTTCAAGAAGTTGTTCTTCATACAATTAAATTTTAAGTTCAAATAGTTAGCTAATTAACATCACTTAATATTGCAGTTTTGTTCAACGTTTAGTTAGCTTGATGTTGTGCCAAAATCCACAAAGCAATGTTAAATTATCGTAATAAAGTGTGAATATATAAAAATGTCAAGACTTAAAACAAGATTTTCAGAATTTTTAGGTGTCAATTTTGTTATAATAATAAAAGTGAATTCTACTATAAACGAAAATTCAATTAAACAAAAAGGAGCTGTAATAACAGCTCCTTTTAAATAAGTTTTTGAAATTGTGCAGGTTACTCCGTCCCTGTAGTTGCAATGGACCATACGGCATACCCATTTCCGGGAGCTTCAATACTTGCTTCACCATTTTCATCAGCTTGTGAAACAAATTTGCTGTTTTCTGTATAATCCAACAAAAATGCGTCTGTCCAATTGGTTTTAAGGGTTCTTCGCTTTGTATTATCAGAAGTATTAATGTAAAGAATTAATCCTGGATTTTCACCTTCACCATTTCTTTTCATAATGTACTCATCATTATCTGAGTAAAGAATTTCTACATCACCTGTCGCTATACTGTTATGGATTTTGATCAGTTTCTGAATTTCAACTTGAAAAGCTTCATTTTCATAATCAGAATAAAATATAGTGGGGTAACCTGGATGCGTTAATATATAGGCATAGGCTTTCAGTTTATTCCCTTCAGAAATAAAATTATCTTCATTGGCGTCTTTCTCCGTATCGTGATTTGCCGTAAAAGTGACTGCTTTCTCTGGGTAGGTCTGCCATAGCATTTTACTCTCTAAATGGGAAAGATCATTTAAACGATCGAAGGCTTCGTCTAATTTATAGAAAGTTGAAAAGTCGAATACACCACTTCCTGTTTCCTCTATGTAGGCTTCTAAAACCTCTAATCTGCCGTCCCATAATTCGCTTACGGAAAAACCACCAACTTCATCCAGCCAAGCTTTTACTACCCATGGCTCAAAACCAAGTACATAATCAAACCTCCAGCCGTCGAATCCCATAGTATTCTTATAGTATTTTGCTACGGAATTATCCTGTTTCCACAACCAATTTTGAACGTATTCTTGATTATGATCAAGGTTTTGTTCAGGATAAAACAAACTGCCATCATCATAATCACTGGTACTGTTCGGATAAAAATTCTCGTAATTTCTATTGAACATCCCGGAAGCATTTCCGTTTTCTTCATTAAAAAGAGTATAGGTATTTTTATCCCGATACGGATTGAATTCTTCCCCACCCCCGGAGTTATGGTTGATAACGATATCGGCGATAACCTCCAAGTCTTCCGCATGCGCTTTATCGATAAGATTTTCTAATTCAGAGCGACTTCCAAAACGGGTTTCTACCGTACCGTGCTGCTCGTATTCCCCAAAATCGAAATAATCGGATGGGTCGTAACCCATGGAATAACCTCCAGACTGACCTTTGGTAGCTACTGGAAGCCATAAACGATTTACACCCGCTTCTGACCATACTGCTACCTTTTCGCTTAAAATATTCCACCAATCGCCACGTGGCTCCACATCCCAATAAAAGGTTTGCATCATGACCCTACTGCCATTATCGTAATTTGACAATTCAATAGGAATGATTTCTGCGGAAGGATTTTCGGGTTGTTCTGGAGTAATATTTGCTTCGTCGTCGTCATTGGAACAGGACCACAGCAACGCCGTAGCTAAAAGTGTTCCGAAGATATATTTTGTTTTCATGATTTTTAGTTTTGTAATTAAGCAAACAAGGCGAAATCAACATATAAATGAGTATTTCGCCTTGTTCATAATTAAATATGTTTAAGATTATTCTTCTGAAACTTGACGGATAAACAAGTATCTACCATCAAGATCATTGAACCAAACATTATAAGTACCTGCTGTTACTGGAATGTTTGGATCGTTGTTATTGAATCCTTGACCACTTAACGTAGTACTAGCGCCCCAACTTATGTCCCAAGCATCATCTACTCTAAATTTGGCTTCGCCATCAATCAGCTCTATTCCTTCTATAAACCAGATATGCGGGTCGAAAGTTGATTGTGTAAGATCTTGATCGGCATCCCATCCATCAGGTGTAGAATCCCCAATAATACCAATGCTGCCGTATACTGGAGAGGCTGAAGCATCAAACGTTTCCCAAGTATAAGTAAGATTCTCTTTATCTATTGTTAAGTTGTAATATGCATCGCTTTCTGCTTTAAACGCTGATGGATCGCCCCCGAGAAGATCGCTACTGGTTAAAGCACCGGCATCAAGTCCCCATTGTGGCTGCCATACACCTTTGTTCTCCAATAATTTAAAGCCTTCTTTATCTGCTGCACCAGCAAAACGTCCTGTAAAATAGAATACGTTTTCATTTTCGCCATCTCTAAACAAAGGCGTGTTATTTTTATTGTTATCCCATCCTGCGGCAGTAGCATCTCCTACAAGGAAAAGTTGCGGTTTAAGGTCGATAGGCTCACTATCCTCTTTCGGCTCCACCAAAACAACATTTAAAGAAAGTGTATCCGACAATTGCTCTACCAAATTTGAAGTTTTATCACCTACATAAGCTCTAACTCTAAAGAAAAGATTTCCGGTATTTGGCGCTTCGGTATCTGGATCGCTGTCCAATCCGGCATCTTCTGCTAGTGTAATCATGTTTTTTACGGTTACGCCGTAATTGGTCTCCGAAATATCAGCCGCCAAAACCGTCATAGGTTCAAACGTATTGTCGCTTGCTGCTTGCAATTCATACTTTACGGGCGTTGGCGCATCAAAGTCAACTGCATTCCAAACAAAACGCTCTGCAAGATTGTTTTCGTTTTCAGCTTCTAAATCGTAGGAAGCTAGTGGGGTATTTTCAAAAGCAATTCCTTCTGGGTCTGGTTTAGCGACAAAAGTGAATTCGTCATCATCTGAACAGGCATTAAAACTTATAATGGCTGCAAATGCAAATAATAAAATGGATAATTTTTTCATCTGTATGATTTTTTAGTAGCCAGGATTCTGGGTTAGATTAGTGTTTATTAAAATGATATTGCTTGGTAGAGGGAAAAGGTTTCTAAAACCTTCTACGGAAGTACCGTTTTTAGAACCTCCTTTAAATGGCCATAGATAGGTGCCTGTGGTAAACAAACCGTATCTTACCAAATCGGATCTTCGTTGCCCTTCCCAATAAAGTTCTCGTGCTCTTTCGTCTAAAACAAAATTTAAATCAAGTTCGCTTTGCGCAATGCTACTGGCATTGGCACGTGTTCTTAGCGCATTGATATATGAAGTTGCGGTAGCTAAATCGCCACCAGAACCACCTCTTAGCACTGCCTCAGCGTACGTTAAATGCATTTCTGCTAAACGAATTAATGGCAAGTCGGTGTCTACGAAGTCTCCACCTTCATCTACTCCTGGATTTCCTTGAGAATCGATGTTTTTAAATTTGGTAACTGCGTATCCATCAGTAAAAGTATTAGCAATCACATTAATCTCGTAATTCTGTCCTTCCGTAAAGAACATAGCACGGGAATCCGACCACTCTATTGGAAAACCGTCTTCATCGTTATTTGTAATGGAAGCACTGAATTTATCTACAAGCGCACTTGTGGTTCTAAGACCAGACCATCCGCCGTTTACACCAAAAGCTGCTGGATCCATATCACCACCGATGGCTGCGTGAACCAAAAATGTAGTCCCCCCAAAAGTACGGGACTGGTTTCCGTCGAAGTTGATTGCGAATATGAATTCATTCTGCGCACCGTTGGAGTCGTTATCTGCTAAGAAAAGTTCATCGTATGCCGATCCATTTCCATTAGCATCATTTGTGTTCAAAGCGTAGGAAGAGCCAATTGCCTTTTGTGCGTAAGTAACGGCTTCTGTATATTTTGGTTCGCCAATCCATACTTCAGCATTCAAATACAATTTGGCTAATAAAGCCCATGCCGCTGCACGATCAACCCGACCGTATTCGTTGGCGCCGCTTTCTTTCAGCTCGGTTTCAATCGCCAATAATTCAGATTCTACGAAAGCGAAAAGATCTGCTCTGGTGTTCTGTTCTGGTAAGTCCGTTGAAATTTCGGTTACCAATGGAACATTTGCATACAAATCGATAAGATTGTAATACGCAAAAGCTCTTAAAAATCGAGCTTCAGCAATAAAAAATGGTATTTCTGAATCTTCGGATAATGCCGATGCTTTGTCTATAAAAGAATTACAGAAAGAAGCTTCTTGCGCCAAACGGTAATACATGGCTGAGGTAAAATCGTTGCTCGCTCCCCAATTCATAGCGTGTAAGTTGGGCAATCCTGGGTCTCCCCATCCTACTACGGCGTTATCAGTAGTCAATTCATTTAAACTAAACAACATTCTTGAATATTGCGAAGTTCCTTCGTCAATACCAGTAATATCGGCTTGCCCAGCAGGTCCTTGTTGACCAGTAAGCGCTAAACTAGCATATAGTTTTGCCAAAGCACTCTTGGCTTCGTCGGCATTGGCGTATACATTTTCTTCTGTAAAGCTATCAGGATCAATGGGGGATTGGTCTAAATCGTCATGACAAGAAACCAAAACTGATCCTGCAGCTGCTAAAATGATTAGAAATTTATATGTCTTTTTCATTTGTCTTCTTTTTAAAAATCAAGGTTTACTCCAAAAGCGAATGATCTTGGTCTTGGATAGAAATTGTTATCTATACCACCTCCAATTTCAGGATCCAATCCGTCATAATCGGTAAAAATAGCCACATTGGTTACCGCTCCATAGAAGCGCATGTTCGAACCATTAAACACATCTCTTAGGGTATAGCCCAATACAATATTGTCTATTTTAAAGAAAGATGCATCCTGTACATAGTAGTCACTTTGCAGGTTAGTTTCCGTAATGCTTCGGAAGCCTGTATTGAAATAATCCCTGTGTAAATTGGTAAGGATGTTGTTTTCTGTAGCTCTTAACAAGTAACTTTTGCTGGATGCCATGTTATTGTAGGCATAGTTGCCCAAACTGGCACGTGTTACGACCGCTAAATCCCAATTCTTATAATTTAAGTTGGTGTTTAGCCCCATAAGCACATCTGCGTACGGACTTTTATACAAATACCTGTCCGAATCGTTTATTTGTCCGTCTGCATTTCTATCTACGTAAGCGCCTTCAATAGGCTTGTTGTTTTCATCATATACTTGTTTGTAAACAAAATAGCTAAATGGAGTGCTTCCTTCACGGTGAAGTTGAATATTGTTTCCAGTACCACCGTTAATTCCACCTACTTCAACTTCATCAGGTAAACTGGTAATTTCATTATCGTTTACAGCAATGTTATAACCAATGCTCCAAGTGAAATCTTCTGTTCTTACCGGAACTAAATTCAGCTCAAATTCAACCCCTTTGTTTACCATATCCCCAATGTTTTTCTCAATCGCATTGGAAAAATTGGTAAAAGGATCAATAGTAACAAAGCTGATTAAATCTTCGGTTTTTTTGATATAACCGTTTAATGTACCAAAAACACGTCTGTTGAATAAGCTATAGTCTAAACCTACGTTAATGGTGTTACCTACTTCCCAACGCAAATCTTCGTTATAAGCTTCTGGACGGTAGGTTTGTATGAACCCATTTCCGATTTGGTAATTGGCATTCGTTCTACTTCCTGTGTAATTGGTAAGGAATTTATAATCCCCTAATCCGTTCACGTTTCCAATTTCACCGTAACCAACTCTAAGTTTTAATTGATCTATAGCCTCTGCATTTTCCAAGAAACTTTCGTTGTTGATGTTCCATGCTAATGCAATTGATGGGAAATACCCCCAGCGATCATTCGGATTCAATTTTGAAGAGGCATCTGCGCGTAATGTAGCCGTTACTAAATAACGGTCGTCGAAGCCATAGTTAAATCTTCCGAAGTAAGAAAGTAAGACGTTTCTACTTTTATTGATGGTAATAGGATCGTTTCCTTCTTCCTCTGCTTCGCTATCGAAACTGTAATCGTCGTACTCGAAGCTTTGGTAGGAGTAACCCGCTACCGCATTAATGGAATGCTTGTCTATTTCTTTTGAATAAGTTGCATACGCATCAAAAAGTTTATTGGTCTGTTCGTTATCATAATTACTGAAAGAACCATTCCAATCCAATTGAGAGGAAGGCATTTCTTCAGAAACTACAGTACCACCATTACTAGTACTTTTATCCAATCCTACATTTACAGTTGCTGTAATATCTGGGAAGAAATGAAGCTTGTAATCCACTTTAGCATTACCAAGGAATCTTCTCACAATGGAAGAATCATCTTTTAAATTGATTTGGGCCACTGGGTTAGTAGGCGCCAAATTGTTTTGTACGTTATCAGCGTTTAACCAAGTAAAATATCCTCCAAATGGAGAGTTTGGATCAAAAATAGGTTGTGTAGGATCAAAATCTACGGAAGAACCAATCGCATCTCTGTTTCCGAAGTCGTTTTCAGTATAAACCCCTCTCGCATTTAATTCCAATTTCAAGTGATTATCAAAGAAAGACGGACGTATATTTAGTGCTCCAGAAGTTCTTTTAAAGTTATCGCCCTTAAGAATACCACCTTGGTCGGTATATCCCAAAGAAGCCCTAATAGGTAACACTCCTTTTATATTTCCAGTTGTGGTAAGGTTGTGTTCTATACCAAACGCATCCCCGTAAATTTCGTCTTGCCAGTCAGTATTATTAGTACCTAACCTGCCGATAGCGGTTTGACTACCATTTGCATTTACCAAGGTTCTAAATTCATCTCCATCCATCACGTCTACATAATTCGTAGGTGTGTATAGGGTGGTAATTCCAGAATAATTGAACTTAAATTCTTGTCCGGTTCCTTTTTTGGTAGTAATCATAATTACCCCGTTGGCGGCTCTTGCCCCATAAATAGAGGTCGCAGAAGCATCTTTTAAAACCGTCATGCTCTCAATGTCGTTAGGGTTCAAGAAATTTAAGGGGTTTCTTGATCCTCCAATACCACCATCAGCAATAGGAACCCCATCCACAACATATAAAGGTGAAGAGGTCAACGACAAAGAACCTTGTCCACGAATGGTGATGTTTTGACCTTCGCCGGGAGCACCTCCGCCAGAGGTTACATTTACACCCGCCACTTTACCGGTAATTAACTGCCCAGCACTTACAATAGGACCTTTGTTAAAGTCCTTACTGGTTACTTGGTCCACAGCTCCGGTTGCATCCTTCTTTTTAACTGTACCATAACCAATTACCACCACTTCATCAAGCTGTTGGGTGTCTTCCGAAAGGGTTACATTTAAACTGGCGCCGTTTACCGTTTTTTCAATTGGGGAAAAACCAATGTAGCTAAATTGCAATACAGTACCATCTTCAGCATTAATGGTGTAATTTCCATCAAAATCGGTAGTGGTACCAGAGGTCGTTCCTTTTATTACAACATTCACGCCCGGAATAGGGGTGTTTGTTGAAGCATCTGTTACTACCCCACTAACTTGTTGCTGTGCAAAAATGCCAAGCGGCAACAAGAAAAATAGCAAGGGTATTTTATTAAATACTTTCATAAAAATTGTTAGAATAGTTAGACTTGTGTTTGCTTATATTTTTACTTCTCGGTGTTAAAACTATGTAAATTTTGAGTAAAGAAAACGTTGGAGTAAATTCCAGAGGCTGCGAAAACGTTTTAGTGTTGAGAACTTTCTTTTTTTTAACAGAAAGACAGATAGGGAAGCTTTAATTTTAGCATTCACAAAAAAGTAAATCAATAATTGAGGATAATTCAAACAAGAGTTAAATGACTGGCTAATGTAAATATGTTAATTTTGTACGAAAAAGCCTAAATTTGCACTGTTTTGAAAGATTGAATTTTGAACGTTCCCTATGAAGAAAAAAATGACCATAAAAGAGATTGCACGAGAACTGGATGTCTCTATTTCGACGGTATCAAAAGCAATGAGTAATAGCTCAGAAATTAGTCAAGATACCATTGATAAAGTGCAAGCTTTTGCAAAGCTTTACAATTACAAACCCAATAATATTGCGCTAAGTCTAAAGAATAAAAAAACCAAAAATATAGCGGTGCTTATTCCAGAAATTGTGCATCATTTCTTTACAATGATTATTAGTGGGATTGAACACAAAGCCAATGAATTAGGATATAACGTAATTGTTTGTTTGTCTAATGAATCTTTTGATAAAGAGGTGATAAACATGGAAACCATGGCCAATGGAAGCATCGATGGGTTTTTATTATCACTTTCTAAAGACACTTTGCTTAAGAAAGATTTTCATCACCTTCGAGAAGTTATCAATCAGGGAATGCCATTGGTAATGTTTGATAGAACTACTGATGAAATTTATTGCGATAAAGTTATTATTGATGACGCTAGGGCTTCTTACAATGCCATTCAGCATTTAATTTATTCAGGATGCCAGCGCATCGCTTTAATTACTACGGAAGATTACATTTCCATCGGAAAATTAAGAACACAGGGGTATGTAAATGCATTGTATGATGCTGGGATTCCTTTGGATGAAGACCTAATCGTTAAGATTGATAAAGACGACGAACTGGAGAATAAGATTAAAGACCTTTTTGATAATCAGCAATTTGACGCGGTTTTTGGCGTAAATGAATTATATGCAGTAGTTGCCATGCGAGAAGCGCATAATCGCGGATTTAAAATTCCACAGGAAATGAGTTTCATTGGTTTTAGCGACGGTATTTTATCTAAATACGCCTATCCTACGCTCACCACCGTTATCCAACACGGATTTGAAATGGGCGAAAAAGCCGCTAAAATGCTTATCGACCGTTTGGAAAAAGGAGACGATGACTCCAGTTACCGCACAGAAGTAATCAAAACTTCCATTTTGCAGCGGGAATCCACCAAGCCTATTTAATTAAATTAATTATGCCTATTGCCTTTCGGAAAAAACTTTAACATCAACATAATTAGTTTATTATCATTTTTTTATACTTTAGCCCCATCAAAACTTATATTTTTACTTCTCACTTGATTTAAGTTTTGATAAGTCTTAGCGCTTATCGTATTGCGAACAAACATTTTACGATAATGAAAAAGCGTATATTAGGTTTCTGGGAAATTTGGAATATGAGTTTCGGTTTCTTGGGAATTCAATTTGGTTTTGCCCTTCAAGGCGGATTTATGTCCAGAATTTTTCAGACCCTCGGGGCCGAAAAGGATGAAATTCCACTTCTTTGGATTGCAGCACCTCTTACTGGTTTAATAATTCAACCCATTATTGGTTATCTAAGCGATAAAACGTGGCACCCAAAACTAGGGCGTCGCCGTCCTTATTTTTTAATCGGAGCTATTTTAAGTTCACTGGCCTTATTTGTTGTTCCGCATTCACCTGCTTTATGGGTGGCTGCCGGGCTACTTTGGGTGTTAGATGCCTCCATAAATGTAAGTATGGAACCTTTTCGGGCTTTAGTGGCTGATAAACTGCATGAATCGCAGCGCTCGTACGGATTTGTAGTACAAACCTTGATTATAGGAATCGGGACTTGGGTAGCCAGCAACCTCCCTTGGATGGTTAACACCCTTGGAGTGAGCAATGAAGCAGCACCCGGCGTGGTTCCCATGTCTGTTAAAGTAGCCTTTGGGATAGGCGCTTTTGTCTTTATCACCAGTATTTTATACACTATTTTTACTACGGATGAATATCCACCGGAGGATATGGAAGCTTTCAAAAAAATGAAAGCGGAAACCAAAGGGAGTTTCGTCACAGACATCATTGAAAATATCGGAAAAATGCCAACCACGATGATAAAATTGGGCGTGATTCAGTTTTTTAGCTGGTTCGCTTTCTTCACAATGTGGAGTTTGGCAACACCTGCACTTACCGAGCACGTTTTTAATGCGCCTGCACCCGTAGAAACTACGTTCGACCTTCAAGTTGTAGAACAGCAAACCGCTTTTAATGTGGCCAATAAAAAATATCAAGACGCTTCTGATAGGGTTGGTTCAGCCATGGGAGTTTACGGACTCTCATCCATGGTTTTTGCCTTGTTACTTTCTTTTTATGCGTCAAGAAAAAGGGTGAATCGTAAATATACCCACATGATTTCCTTAATTTTAGGAGGAATAGGTTTTATTTCCATGTTTTATGCTTCATCGCTTGAATATTTATATTTCAGCTTTGTACTAGTTGGAATTGCCTGGGGAAGTATTCTTTCCATGCCGTATGCCATGTTATCCAGCTCTATTGACGCCAAAAAAATGGGGGTTTACATGGGACTTTTTAACATGTTTATTGTTATCCCCCAAATTATTGCTGCGCTAGGAGGAATTAATTTAGCCTATAAACTAATTGGAGAGGAAACTATTAATGCTATGATTGTGGCAGGAATTTGCCTCATTTTGGCAGGAGTTGCCAACTTACTTATCGTAAACAAACAAGCGATTTCATATACCTTAGATTAAGTTTTCTAAGTGTATTTCATTATAAAAGAATAAAATGAAAAAGGAAAAAGGATTTATATTCGATTTGGATGGCGTTATCGTCGATACGGCTAAATTTCACTTTTTAGCTTGGAAAAAAGCGGCGGCGGAGTTTGATTTCGAATTAACACATACGCAAAACGAACAATTAAAAGGAGTTAGCAGAGTTGATTCCTTAAAGAAAATACTTAAATGGGCCAATGCTGAAGTTTCACAAGAGAAATTCAACGAGTTGGCAGCCAATAAAAACGCAGATTATCTAACGTACGTCGATAAAATGACTGAAGCAGATATTTTGCCCGGCGTAAAAGAAATTTTAACAGAAATTAAAGCGGCGGGATATCCAATATCATTGGGCTCGGCAAGTAAAAATGCGCCAAGAATTTTAGATAAAGTTGGACTAACACCATTTTTTGATGCCTTGGTAGATGGAAACAGTGTTTCCAAAGCAAAACCAGACCCAGAGGTTTTTTTAATTGCTGCTGAAAAAATGCATGTGCAACCACATAATTGTATTGTTTTTGAAGATGCCGAAGCAGGTATCGAAGCAGCAAACAAAGCAAAAATGATTTCCATAGGATTGGGAAACCCTGAAAATCTAAAAGAGGCCGATTATAATTTTTCGAGCTTCAACGAAATAACATTCAATTTTTTAAAACAACTTCAACCTAAATAAAATGAAACATTCATGAATAAATGAATGTCTCATTTAAAAAAATAAGCACATGAATCAAGATTATATTGTACCAAACGAATGGTCTTTAATAGAAGAAGGATTTCAAGCAGAAAAAGTAAAGTCATCCGAGAGTTTGTTCAGCATTGGAAACGGTGCCATGGGACAACGAGCTAATTTTGAGGAGTATTATTCCGGACCTACTTTTCAGGGAAGTTATATTGCTGGAGTTTACTATCCTGATAAAACCAAAGTGGGTTGGTGGAAAAACGGTTACCCAGAATATTTTGCCAAAGTGCTGAACGCACCCAATTGGATAGGGATTAATGTTAAAGTAAACGGGGAAATGTTAGATTTGCACACTTGCAAGTCGGTTGAAAATTTCCGTAGAGAACTTAATATGAAAGAAGGTTGGCACAAACGTTCTTTTACAGCGGTTTTGCCAAACGATGTTGAAGTAGAAGTTACCGCTACCCGATTTTTAAGCTTGAGAATGGATGAAGTTGGTGCTATTAGGTATGAAGTAAAACCAATCAATCAAAACACTGAAATTACATTTTTACCATATGTTGATGGTGGTATCACCAATGAAGATACCAACTGGGATGACGCCTTTTGGAATGTGTACGGAGTGAATGCAAAAGATGAATTTGGATACGTTTCCTCTCGTACCAACAAAACGGATTATCACGTATGCACGGGAATGATAAACTCCGTGTTTTTAAATGATAAAAAACAAGAAATCACTTCAGAAAAAGAAATAGAAAAGTTAAAAGTTACTTTTTCTTACACTCTTTCTACGGAACAGGGACAAACAGCCGCTATCGAAAAAATGGCAGGTTATGTCACCTCTTTAAATCACGAGCAAGAAAACTTGGTTGAAGCTTCAAAAGAAGTTTTAACCCAAGCAGCTGATTTAGGGTTTGAAGCGCTGTTAACTACCCAAAAAGAGGCTTGGGCTGCTATTTGGGAAATGGCAGACATCACCATAGAATGCGATGTGAAGGCACAACAAGGAATCCGTTTTAATATTTTTCATCTTAATCAAACGTATTTAGGGAAAGATGCCCGATTGAATATCGGTCCGAAAGGATTTACAGGAGAAAAATATGGTGGAAGCACCTATTGGGATACCGAAGCTTATTGTATTCCATTTTACATGGCTACAAAAGATGACCAAGTGGCGAGAAACCTTTTAGAATATCGCTACAACCATCTTGGTAAAGCCATTGAAAATGCGGAAAAACTCGGTTTTAAAAATGGAGCAGCGCTGTACCCAATGGTAACCATGAACGGCGAGGAAAGTCATAACGAATGGGAAATCACTTTTGAAGAAATTCACCGTAACGGCGCCATGATTTATGCAATTTACAATTACGTTCGTTACTCAGGGGACTACAGTTACATTCCAGAAATGGGACTAGAAGTTATGATAGCCATTGCACGTTTTTGGCACCAAAGGGCTAATTTTTCAACGGCTAAGAACAAATATGTAATCCTTGGCGTTACTGGCCCAAATGAATACGAAAATAACGTAAACAACAACTGGTACACCAACTACATTGCACAATGGTGCATAAAATATGCAGTGGAAAACATTGAAAAAGTAAAAAATGAATATGCTTCTGATTTCAGTCGTATTATTAAAAAAGCAAACCTCTCTTCCGAAGAAATTGAAAAATGGATGGAGGTTGCCAACAATATGTATTTCCCATATTCTGAAGAACACAATGTTTTCCTTCAGCAAGATGGATTTTTAGACAAAGAATTAATTACGGTTGCGAATTTGCCCAAAGAGCAGCGTCCGATTAACCAAAAATGGTCTTGGGATAGAATTTTGCGTTCGCCCTACATAAAACAGGCTGATACGCTACAAGGATTTTATTTCTTTGAGGACCATTTTAGCAAAGAAGAATTAGAGCGTCATTTCGATTTTTATGAACCATTTACAGTCCATGAATCTTCGCTTTCGCCATGCGTTCACTCTATTCAGGCAGCCGTTCTTAACCGAATGGAGCAAGCGTATACTTTCTATTTGCGCACCTCCCGACTCGATTTAGACGATTATAACAAAGAAGTTCACGAAGGACTGCACATTACCTCCATGGCCGGCACTTGGATGAGTATTGTTGAAGGCTTTGGTGGGATGCGTGTAAAAGATGGAACATTAACTTTTGAACCTAGAATTCCTAAGCAATGGAAAGGTTTTTCTTTTAAAGTGAACTTTAGGGGAAGCATTGTAAAAGTGAATGTAACCCAAGAAAACACAACCTTTTCAATTGATGGAGACCGCGATTTAAAGGTAAAGCTTAACGGAAAAGAAGTTGTGGTAAAACCAGCTTCTGTTGTCGCATAATTTCACGCAATACATGTCAGTCTGAGCTTGCCTGTCTGCCGTTACATTTTGAGTAGATTGAAGCCCCTTTTTCTAAAGGTTTACAAAACCCGGGGAAGCAGGAAAATTTAAAAATATATAGATTACATAAATGAAAAAAATACTATTTACCATCTTTATGGTAGTTTCATCACTATCGTATGCACAGCAGTTAAAATCCCCCAACGGAGACTTTTCCATGGAATTTTCTTTGCTGAAGGATGGAACGCCTACCTATAAATTAGAATACAAGAAAAAAACGCTCATCAAGGAAAGCAAACTTGGGTTTGAGTTGAAAGATGACGAGAAATCTCTACTGAAGGATTTCTCTGTTGAGGACACTAAAGCTACCTCTTTTGATGAATCTTGGAAACCAGTATGGGGTGAGGTTGCTGAAATTCGAAATCATTACAATGAATTGGCGGTTCATTTAAAACAAAATGAAACGGACAGAAAAATGATTGTTCGTTTTCGTTTGTTTGACGACGGACTCGGATTTCGATATGAGTTCCCTCAGCAGGAAAACCTTATTTATTTCGTGGTTAAAGAAGAGCGTACCCAATTCGCCATGACAGGTGACCATACCGCTTTTTGGATTCCAGGGGATTATGATACACAGGAATACGATTATGTAGAATCTAAATTGTCTGAGATTCGTGGAAAAATGGACGAGGCCATTACGCCAAACGCTTCTCAACATCCCATGGGAGGTACGGGCGTGCAAACTGCTTTAATGATGAAATCTACGGATGGTATTTACATCAATTTACATGAAGCAGCACTCATTGATTATCCTGCAATGCACCTCAATCTAGATGATGAAAATTTAATTTTTGAATCTTGGTTAACACCCGATGCAAGAGGCGACAAAGGTTATTTGCAAGCGCCTTTTAACACTCCATGGAGAACGATTATTGCAAGCGATGATGCGCGAGATATATTGGCTTCGAATATAACATTGAACCTTAACGAACCGAATAAAATTGAAGATACTTCATGGATAAAACCCGTTAAATATATCGGTGTTTGGTGGGAAATGATTACGGGAAAAAGCACTTGGTTCTACACCAACGATTTCCCTTCTGTAAAACTTGGGGAAACCGATTTTGAAAATGCCACGCCCAATGGCACCCATGCTGCAAATACTGAACATGTAAAAGAATACATTGACTTTGCAGCTAAGCACGGTTTTGATGCTGTTTTGGTTGAAGGATGGAATGTAGGCTGGGAAGATTGGTTTGGAAAATCGAAAGATTATGTTTTCGATTTTGTAACTCCCTACCCTGATTTCGATGTGGAAGAAATCCACAACTACGCCAAATCAAAAGGAATTAAAATGATGATGCACCATGAAACTTCTGGTTCGGTGCGTAATTATGAACGCCATTTAGAAGACGCATATCAGTTTATGAACGACCATGGGTACACATCCGTAAAAAGTGGTTATGTAGGCGATATTATCCCACGTGGCGAATTTCATTATGGTCAATGGATGGTTAACCACTATCAATATGCTTTAGAAAAAGCAGCAGAACATAAAATTATGGTAAATGCCCATGAGGCAGTCCGCCCAACAGGAATAAGAAGAACTTACCCCAATTTAATTGGAAATGAATCTGCTCGAGGAACAGAATATCAAGCGTTTGGAGGAAACAAAGCAAATCACGTAACCGTATTGCCGTTTACAAGATTAATTGGCGGACCGATGGATTATACCCCGGGAATTTTTGAAATGGATGTTTCAAAATTGAATCCTGACAACAATTCACACGTAAATGCCACCATTGCCAATCAATTGGCGTTGTATGTTACTATGTACAGTCCGTTGCAAATGGCAGCAGATTTACCAGAACATTACAATCAATTTTTGGATGCTTTTCAGTTTATTAAAGACGTAGCAGTAGATTGGGAAGACAGTAAGTATTTAGAGGCTGAACCAGGAGATTATGTAACAGTTGCCAGAAAAGCAAAAGACACTGGAAACTGGTTTGTAGGAAATGCTAATGGTTTGGAGAAGCGAACTTCTAAAATTTCATTAGACTTTCTGGATGCTGGGAAAAAATATGAAGCCATAATTTATGCAGATGCAAAAGACGCTCATTATAAAACCAATCCGCAAGCTTATACCATAACTAAAAAAACGGTGACCAGTAAATCGAAGTTAAAATTAACTTCTGCGCCCGGTGGTGGCTATGCCATTAGTATTATGGAGAAGTAGCGGGACTTGAGAAATCATATCGACCAAATGGAGATGTCTCAATAAACTAATCCAGTTCAGGTTATGATTTCTCACCCTGTGGGATTCGAAATAACTTAAACCGCATTTATTTTTAAACCAAAAACAATGAAAATGAAATACGCTTTACCTTTTGTAGTTGCCTTTCTGATTCAGCTTTCAGCTACCGCACAAATAAAAAAAATAGAGCCTCCTTTTTGGTGGAGCGGAATGAAAAAAAGCGAAATTCAATTGATGGTGTATGGAGATAATATTTCTTCACTCAAACCTTCAATTGAAGAATTGAATATAAAAGAGGTAAAGAAAACGGAGAATCCGAATTACTTATTTGTTACCATTGAAACGGAAGGACATTCCGCAGGAAATTATGCTCTTTCTTTTTCTGAAAATGGAAAAATTAAGGAAACTTTCGAATATGAATTGAAATCGAGAAAAGAAAATTCAGCCAATAGAAAAGGTTTCGATTCTTCCGATATGATTTATTTATTGATGCCGGATCGTTTTGCAAACGGAAACCCATCCAATGACAGTGTTGATGGACTTACCGAGAAAGCAGACCGAACCAAACAAGGCGGACGACATGGCGGGGACATCCAAGGAATTATCGACCACTTAGACTATGTTGAAAGTTTAGGTGCTACCGCTATTTGGAGTACGCCCATGGGCGAAGACAACGATGCGGAATATTCTTATCATACATACGGACAAAGCGATGTTTATAAAGTAGATGCACGCTACGGAACCAACGAAGATTATAAAAGACTGGCTTCGGAAATGCACAAGCGAGACATGAAATTGATTATGGATTATGTGGTAAATCATTGGGGCGCCGAACATTGGATGGTAAAGGATTTACCAACATACGAATGGATTCATCAATTTCCGGGATATGCCCAGACCAACTACCGAATGAGCACTCAAATGGACCCAAATGCTTCTGCAATAGATTATAAAATGTGTATGGATGGATGGTTTGTAAAATCGATGCCCGACTTAAATCAATCCAATCCGTTAGTGCTAAATTACCTTATACAAAATGCCATTTGGTGGATAGAATATGCTGATTTGGATGGTTTTAGAGTAGATACTTATTCTTACAATGATAAAGAAGGAATTGCCGAATGGACAAAATCGATAATGGACGAATATCCAAATTTTAATATTGTAGGTGAAATTTGGATGCACGACCAAGCCCAAATCGCTTATTGGCAGAAAGACAGTAAAATTGGCGCTATCCAAAATTATAATTCGCATTTACCGAGTGTTATGGACTTTACCTTACACGACGCAGTAACGGCGGTTTTCAATGAAAAAAATCCTTCTTGGGACAAAGGTACTATTCAATTATATGAAAACTTCGTGAATGATTTTCTGTACCCAAACATTGATAATATTTTGGTTTTTGCCGAAAATCACGACACAGGTCGAATCAATGAGATTTACAAAAACATAGAGGACTACAAGCTGGTAATGACATTGATGGCCACGGTGCGGGGTATTCCTCAGGTCTATTATGGCTCAGAAATTGGAATGGCAGGCGACAAAGGAAAAGGAGATGGCGATATTAGGCGAGACTTCCCTGGCGGATGGGAAGGTGATGAAATAAACGCTTTCAACGCATCAGAAAGAACGAAGAAACAAAATGAGTACTTCAATTTTACCTCCAAACTATTCAATTGGAGAAAAAACAAAACTGTAATCCATTCAGGAAAAACTACGCAATACATTCCGCAGGAAGAAGTATATGTTTTTTTTAGGCATAATGAAAAGGAATCGGTAATGGTGGTTATCAACAATAGCGAAGATGAGCGTTCATTGGATTTAAGTCGTTTTCAAGAAAATACTAAAAATGCCAAAAAAGGAGTTGATGTTATTTCAGAAAAAGAACTATCACTTAGCGGAACACTTAAAATCGCTGGCAAAACGAGTTATGTAATTGAAGTTTTATAAAATGATAAACCCAAAACAAATACTATTCTCCGCAATCTTATTATCTTTAGTTATCGCTTGTTCCAACACCAAAGAGATGAAGAAAGAAATTAAAAAAGAGCAGAATTCCAAAATAGTAATTTACCAAGTGTTTACACGTTTATTTGGTAATACAAATACAACCAACAAGCCTTGGGGCACTATTGAGGAGAATGGTGTTGGTAAATTTTCGGATTTTACGGATAAAGCTCTTTCGGAAATAAAAGATTTGGGAATAACCCATATTTGGTACACGGGCGTTCCGCATCACGCCCTGGTAAATGATTACACCGCTTACGGAATTTCCAATGACGATCCAGAAGTGGTTAAAGGTCGTGCCGGATCGCCTTATGCTGTGAAGGATTATTACAATGTAAATCCCGACTTGGCGGACAATCCTGCGAATCGCTTAGATGAATTTAAAGCACTGGTGGAACGTACCCACAGAAAAAACCTTAAAGTTATTATCGACATTGTTCCCAATCATGTGGCGCGTAATTATGAAGGAATTACCAATCCAGAAGGGGTAGAAAGTTTTGGAGCTTCCGATGACGTAACTGTTACTTACAAAAAAGACAACAACTTTTATTACAATCCAAACGAAGCCTTCACCTTACCGGAATGGCGCGATGACTATAAACCGTTGGGTGGCGAAGCGCATGCTTTGATTGATGGAACGTTTGAGGAAAATCCAGCAAAATGGACGGGAAACGGAGCGAGAGCATCGCAACCCGACCAAAATGATTGGTATGAAACCGTTAAAGTGAATTACGGAGTATCGCCAGACGGACATAAAGATTTCGATACACTTCCCGAAAATTTTGAAAATGAATCCTATAAAAAACACTTCGATTTCTGGCAAGGAAAAGAAGTACCCGATTCTTGGGTGAAGTTTAAGGATATTGCTTTGTACTGGATTGATTTTGGCGTAGATGGTTTCCGTTACGATATGGCTGAAATGGTACCTGTGGAGTTTTGGAGCTATATGAACTCGCATATTAAAATGAAAAATCCTGATGCTTTTTTAATGGCTGAAGTGTATAATCCAGATTTGTATCGAGCCTACTTACACAAAGGCAAAATGGATTATCTGTACGATAAAGTAGATATGTACGATTCCATAAAGCACATAATGAAAGGCTACGGTTGGACCGACCATATTCCTGTTGTTCGCACTAAATATGAAGACATAGAGCCGCATATGATGTATTTTCTTGAAAACCATGACGAGCAACGTATTGCGAGTCCGGAATTTGTGGGAAATGCGGCTACCGCAAAGCCTGCCATGACCGTTTTGGCAACCATAGGAACTTCCCCGATGATGATTTATTTCGGACAAGAAGTTGGGGAGCCTGGCGCGGAAGATGCTGGTTTTGGAGACCCGAGTAGAACCTCTATTTTCGATTATATTGGCGTACCTCATCATCAAAGATGGATGAACGATGGTAAGTTCGATGGCGGCCAACTTTCCGAAGAAGAGAAAGAGCTACGTGATTTTTACAAACGTCTATTAAACGTAGCCACCCATAGCGAAGCTATTATGGGTGAGAGCAAAGAAATACACTATTTCAATAAAAAAAATACTGAAAACTACAATCATCGAGTGTTCTCGTTTGTTCGGTTTACTGAGAATGAAAAGTTGATCGTAGTTTCCAATTTTGACATCGATGTTTCCCATGAGTTTGAGCTTCAGATTCCATCAGGAATAATTACCAAATGGAATTTAGAGAATGAAAAATATCCTTTGAAAGATTTGCTTTACGGAAGTGAAAGCGAACTTACTTTAAGAAACGGTAAAGGATTTGCAAAAATCACACTTGCGCCATTGCAATCGTTTATTTTTGAGCTTCAATAACATGAAGTAAAAAATAAATGAAACTCAATTATCTTTTAACACTAACTGTTCTCGTTGTTTCCTCTATGCAAGCCCAAATAAAAAAACCAGTAACCATCGGTCATCGCGGCGCCAAAGGGCATGTAATGGAAAACAGTTTGCCGTCCATACAAAAAGCGATGGATTTAGGTGTTGATGCCATCGAAATTGATGTTTTTACCATTGCAGATGGTACTGTGGTTGTTTTTCACGATGAAACTTTGGAAAGACTTACCAATGGAAATGGTCGCATCGAAAATTACACGAAGAAAGAGCTGGATGAAATTGAATTGAAAGGTGGTTTTTCCATTCCGACCTTGCAACAAGTTTTAGATCTTATAGATAAAAAAGTTCGACTTAATATTGAGCTAAAGGGAAAAAAAACGGCCAATCCCGTTCATAAAATCATACAAGAATACATTGCCGAAAAAGGCTGGAAAAAAGATGATTTTATTATTTCTAGCTTTAATTGGGAAGAATTGCGTATTACCCGAGAATTGGATATAGATATGCCCATTGGTGTGCTCACCAGTTACGATTTAGTAAATGCAATACCAGAAGCCGATTTTTTAAATGCAGAAGCCATTCATCCCAATTATAAAATCCTTACCAAGGAGAATGTAGCCGAAATGCAAAGTCTTGGTTTTAAAGTTTATACTTGGACGGTGAATGAACCAGAAGCCATTGCGAAAATAAAATCTTTTGGTGTAGAAGGGATTATCACTGATTTTCCAGAAAGGGTGAAATAGAGCGATTAGAGATATTTCACAATAGGAAGGTGGGTTTCATTTTAAACAAACAAATTCAAAATCAGTAACCCGATAAGGCCCATAACGCCCACAGCGGTTTCCATGACTGTCCATGTAGAAAGAGTTTCCTTTACGGATAAATTAAAGTACTCCTTAAAAAGCCAAAAACCGCTATCGTTTACATGAGACAACATTAAACTTCCCGAACCAATCGCCAACACCATAAGTTCGGCATTTACACCTTCCATTTGCGCCAAAGAGCCTACAATACCTGCCGTAGTTAATCCAGCAACCGTTGCAGAACCCACACAAACCCGAATAATGGTAGCGATAAACCATGCGAGAAATAAAGGCGACAGATCGGAGCCTTTAATTAAATCGGCAATATAATTACTCACCCCGCTATCTATTAAAATTTGCTTTAAAGCCCCTGCCCCTGCAATGATAAGTAACACCATGGTAATGCTAGACACAGAGGCGGAAAGCGACTCCATAACCTCTGTCATCTTTTTATTTCTTCGGATGCCCAAGGTATAAATCCCAATTAAAACCGCAACTAGCATGGCGATAACGGGATTACCTATAAAGTTTACAATCTTTTTCACCCAATGCCCTTCTAATAAAAATTGATTGGCTATGGTAGCAGTGCCAATAAGAATAACCGGAAGCAAGGCAGTAAATATACTGTTAGCCATACTCGGCAAATTCTTCTCTTCAATGATAATTGGGTTGTAGAATTCCTTTAACGGACTAGCACGTACGCGTTTTATCAGTTTAGTGCGCGCCAACAAAGGACCTGCAACAATTATGGCGGGTATCGCGATTAAGATTCCATATAACAAAGTTTTACCCAAATCAGCTTTAAATTGATCGGCAATAGCTGTAGGAGCCGGATGTGGAGGTAAATAACCATGAGTTACCGACAACGAAGCAAGCATGGGCAAACCCACATATAAAAGAGGGACATTACTGGCCGCGGCAACGGTAAAAACCAACGGGATTAAAATTACAAAGCCAACCGAATAAAACATGGGGATACCCACAATAAATCCGGTTAAAACTACCGCCCATTGAATATATTTTTTACCGAATTTTTCAATCAGTTTAGAAGTTATCTGCTGGGCAGCACCACTATCGGCTACTAATTTCCCCAACATGGCTCCAAGACCAAGAATTAGCACCAAAAAGCCCAATGTATTTCCAATTCCTTGCTGAATGGATTCCACGACTGAATTTAAATCCATACCACCAGCAATTCCAACAAACAGCGCAACTATTATAAAGGAAACAAAAGCATTTAGTTTAATTCTGGCAACTAGGAAAAAAAGGATTAGAATCCCAATTAATACAATTAATAAAGGCATAGGTTGGTGGTGTATAAAATTTATAATTGTCTGTTTAAAATGCTCCTTTGTTGTTGTTTTTAACGGCATTCTTGGCTTCTCCTGGCATTTCGCCACGAACTTCAAAATCAGGTGTTTTTACATAATCAGGTTTTCGCTCGTACCAATCCTTTGTTAAGTCTTTTGGAATATTGTCGCCAGTGGTTTCCATCCACGTTTTTAAGGTAGTTTTCATTCTCTCCAATTCATTTTTATAGGAAGGAACCGACGCTACATTTAGTAACTGAAGCGAATCTGATTTCATATCATAAAGTTCTTCTGAAGGCCTTGGCGTAACAAAAATATCAGCTTGGATTGCGGAAAGCTCTCTGTTTTCCTTCAATTGAAGTAAATCTTTATAAGACGGACTCCCAACGGCATCTGCAGGACCAGATTGAGGAAAATTCGGACGTGCATTGAAAATATACATAAAGTCTTTTGTCCGTACCATTCGCTCGTAAGCTTCATAATCATGCCAATTATGTTCAGCAAAAACATGATTTCTAAATGCTGATGATGGTTTCTTCAAAACTTTTTCAAAACTAACACCCTGAAATTGTTCATCAATGGTAACATTCGCAGCGCTTAAAATAGTAGGAGCTATATCGATGGCGCTTACCAATGCATTGGATTCAGCGTTTCGTTTTACTAAATTTTTAGGACCAAAAACAACAAAAGGCGTTTTCATCCCGCGATCGTTTACGCGTGTTTTACTGTGTGGGAACGGGCGACCGTTATCTGCCATGACAATAATAAGTGTATTATCCAGCTCATTTTGCTTCTCTAGCTCGTCAACAACCTTTCCAATATAGTAATCGAACCGCTTTATCTCATCGTAATATTTGGCAAGGTCTATTTTAGTAGCTTCTTCATCGGCTAAATAAAAAGGAGGCTCGATATCTTTTGGATTGTGGGTATTCGAAAATTCATTTTCTCCCCAACCACGGTGGGCATCGAAAGCAGCAAACCACATAAAAAAGGGTTTTTCCTTTGGTCGGTCTTGTATAAACTCAACCCATTTGCGCTCCCCTCCGTCACCATTCTCTTTTAAGGACACTTTGCTGAAACCACGTTTGGCGTATTCTCCCATGTGAAATTTACCAGCTTGTGCGGTATAGTAACCGTTTTCGTTTAAGATTTCAGGAAAAGACTTCATCCAAACAGGAGGTTCAGTATGTAATTCAGCAGCACCAGTATTGTGAGGATATCGACCAGTAATAATGCTATTTCTACTCGGGCTGCACGAACTGGCAGTCAAATAAAAATTATTGAACTTAATTCCTTCTGAAGCAAGTTTATCGATGTTTGGGGTTTGCACGTAAGGATTTCCGTAGCATCCAAAATCATCCCAACTAATATCATCTCCGATAAAAATGATGACATTTGGAGCGTTTTGCGATGAAATATTGAAACTAAAAAGTAGGAACAGTGTAAAAAAGGAAGTAAATTTAATCATATTCGTTTGGCGGTTGTTTCATTTATTTTGGTTAAATATAAAGAAATCTACACAAACCTTTTTTAATCACTTTTTGGAATATTTCTTAGAATTACCTTAAACGTATAATGAAATTGTTGCTTTAATGCTATAATCAAGTATTGCACAATTATTATGTTGAACAGTATTTTGGCCTGTCTAGAAAAATATTAAAAATCAAGGAAGCAGCGCAGGACTAATGATAAAAATCTGTTTGAGGCCGACTGAAGAGAGGCTGAGTTATTTTTATCAATAGTTGGAAATTCCGTAGCATTTTCTTATATTTTTATAGCAAGCCTAAATTTTCCTGTCTACCTGCGGTGAGCAGGCAGGTTTGGTTCGTTTTTTTATCAATGAAAAAAATGAACATATATTATTTGGGACAGGATTGATATCATGGATAAGCTTTACGTTTTCACTTTATTTCTAATTAATTATTATAGATTTTGTTTCTTTACGAGGTGAATCATGCAAAATCATATACAGTTGAAGAAGCAAAGCGGAAATTGGAAAGTTATTGCGCTTATCAAGACCGTTGCCATCAAGAAGTTGTTACCAAGCTTCAAAATATGAATATGATTCCACTTGCCGTCGATACCATTGTTGCACATCTAATTGAACACAATTTTTTGAATGAAGAGCGGTTTGCCAAAAGCTTTGCTAGAGGTAAATTCCGCATAAAAAAATGGGGCAAAAACAGAATTGTTCGAGAATTGAAAATTAGAGGGATCTCTAGATTTAATATTCAAACAGCCTTAAAAGAAATCCCTGATGACGCATACTTCGCTACTTTTCATGATCTAGCTGAAAAAAGAGCAAACCAAATCACCGAGAAGAGTCCTGTTAAAAAGAAAAAAAAACTTGCCGATTACCTTCTGTACAGAGGCTGGGAATCCAGTTTGGTGTATGAAAAAGTGAATGAGTTGATATAACTAGCTCTTTTATATATCCAACAGAAATTAAACCATTGCTGGCATTTTTACCAAAATCAAATAATTTTATTGAGAAGACATTTTTTATTTTGAAAAATGATTTTTTTAAACTTACTTTGTTTTTCAAAGTACTTTAAAATGAAACAAAAGGATTACTTAAAAGACATATCCCACATTAAAGACATCATGAATCGTTCTTCAAGATTCATTTCTTTGAGTGGACTTTCAGGAATTTTTGCTGGCATTTATGCCATTACAGGCGCATTAATAGCCTACTTTTTTATTTTTCCTGAACCAGGAGAAAACTTATATCTGCATAGTTGGAATTTTAAAGCTATCATTGGCTTGTTATTAGCGGTGGCTGTTCTAAGTATTATTACAGCATCCTTACTTACCAGTAGAAAAGCCAAGAAGAATAATGAAAAAATTTGGGATGTAACTACTTATAGATTACTCATTAATTTTTTAATTCCCTTAGTAACTGGCGGAATTTATATATTGATAAAATTGAGCAGTCAACAATATGGACTTACCGCATCTTTAATGCTTATATTTTATGGTTTATCCCTCGTCAATGCTTCTAAATTCACCATTGGTAATATTAAATATTTAGGTTATGCCGAAATTATTGCTGGACTGTTTTGCGCCATGTTTCCTGGTTTGGGTTTTTGGTTTTGGGTTGTTGGATTTGGAGTTTTTCATATAATTTATGGAACTTTAATGTGGATTAAAGAAAGATAGATCGCCCTTGGGAATAATAGATAACATAAATAAACTTTTTGACCATCGCGTAAGACTTGGAATTATGTCTGTGTTGGTTGTTAATGATTTTGCCGATTTTAACCGCTTAAAGGATTTGTTGAAAGTAACCGACGGAAATCTTGCCAGTCACCTAAAAGCATTGGAAAAAGCAGAATACATCTGGATCGAAAAATCCTTCGTTGGAAGAAAACCACATACTAAATATGGAGTTACTAAACTCGGCAAAATGGAATTTGCCAAACATATCGAAGCCATCGAAAAATTAATCAAATAAATTTTTTTAATCATTTACTTTGAAATTCAAAGTACTTTAAATAATGTAATATGGAGAAAAAAGAAACTAAATTCAACGCTTGGATAAAGCGTTCAATTACAGCAAGAATGATTGTTGTCGGGCTATTGTTTGTTGTATTGTTAATTCCTTTGGCGTTTGTAGACAATCTAATTCAGGAGCGAAAATTACGACAAGAACAGGTTATAAATGAAATTAACAATAAATGGGGCGAAGAAGTGATATTATCTGGAGCAATTTTAAAAATCCCTTACAAAAAGGTAACCGAAAAGGAACTCTTTAATGAAGAAACAGGCAGAAAAGAAATAATATCAAAAGAAACTATTGAAAACAGTTATTTTTTTCCAAAAACCTTAAATATCAACGGAGAAGTAGCTACAAAGCCATTAAACCGAAGCATTTATAAGTCGGTAGTGTTTACTACGGAAATTAAAGCAGATGGTCAGTTCCCAAGTCAGGAAATTCTTAATAAAAGCCTACCTGAAGGAGAAATTCTTTGGGATAAAGCTACGTTCATGATTCAAACCTCCAATTTAAAAGGGATTCGAAATACCGTAGAAATCGTGGTAAATGAAAAAAGATTGTCCATGACTCCAGTTTACAATAACGATGGATTAAGAACAATTGAAAGTGAGCCTTTTGGAAGTGAATTGATCGATAACGACCTAATAAACTTCAATTTTGATCTCAAAATAAATGGAAGCAGATCCTTAAAATTCATTCCTCTTGGGAGTAAGACGACTGCCAAAGTGAGCTCAAATTGGGCTTCACCTAGTTTTACGGGAATGTTTTTACCAGAAGATGGATCTAGAAAAATAACCAAAGACGGATTTGAAGCATCATGGAAAGTTTTACAAATTAACAGACAATTTGAACAAGTCTTCTATGGCCGCATGCCTGATCTTTCTCCTTTTTCCTTCGGAACCGATCTTATTATTCCCGTAAGCGAATATGTAAAGAGTGAGAGAACTACAAAATACGGAATGTTGGTTATTGGTCTTACACTTTTAGTTTTTCTTCTAATTCAGCTTGTAAGCAATATTTACATTCATCCTTTTCAATACATCATGGTCGGTTTAGGTCTAATCATGTTTTATACCCTTTTAATTTCCATATCAGAACACAGTAGCTTTTTAAAAGCCTACATGATCTCAACCGCTGCTGTTTTGGCGCTAATAACTATCTATTCTAAATCTATTTTTAGAAGTAACAAATTTTCCATGCTAATCGGGGTCACCCTATTTAGCATCTACTCATTCATCTATGTGATAATTCAATTGGAAGATTACGCATTACTAGTCGGAAGTGTTGGATTGTTCATCATTCTATCTGCTGTTATGTATTTTTCCAAGAAAATAGATTGGAACGCGTAAACTTTTATTGGTTTCTGATACCGTTATATGGTATCAGAAACCTTTTTTTATTCAAAAAACGATGCATTTTAAACCAAAACATTTTATACTTTTTATTTTCTTCCTCTGTATCGAAGTCGGTATAGCTTTATTTTCAAAAAATCAATTCATAAGAGGATTTTTGGGTGATTTTTTGGTAATCCCATTATTGTATTTTTTTGTAAAATCCTTTATCAGAATCAAAGGAAGTAATTTATCTTTTTATATACTGATCATAGCGATTTTTACTGAAGTTCTTCAGCTTCTTGAAATTCAAAAACACTTTCAAATTGAAAATCCGTACGTTAAAATAATAATGGGAACAACTTTCGATTTTAAAGATCTAATCGCTTATTTCTTAGGGTTTCTACTGATTTTATTTTTTGACAAAAGCTCCCCGACAATGCTGAAAAAACGTAGCAGAATCTACTGATTCCCTATTACCACATTCCATTTTCGAATTTCCCAATCCAAAACCAGCTTGTTCTCAACATAGGGATCATTCTCAACAAAATATTTTACTTCAGCTTCGCTATCACATTTAAAAATCAATAAAGCTTCATCTGCCGGATTCTCCATAGCACCGGCCAGAATCAATATTCCTTTTTCATGATAATCTTTTGCTAACTGTAGATGTTCTGCTCTATATTTAGCTCTTTCTTCCAAATAGTTTTCAGCTACTTTATATTTTAACGCAAAGTAATTCATTGTGTAGATGTATTAAATGTAACGAAAAGGCTTCAACCTTTGGCTATAAAAACCCAAACTATCATTTAAGCTGACTAGCCATTTTCAATCCCAAGTGCTTCATGGGTTTCGGTTATGGCGCGTTCATTTTTCTTATCAATCCAAGCTTGCCCTTTCCACTTGCGCATTAAGTTATCAAAATTTCGCATTACAAAAACGTTGTACGCCGCTTTAAAAAAATGCGCCGGTTTCTTCGGAAGGGAACGCAAACTCATAGAAAATCCTGCAGTCTCGTATTTCATATAATGCCAATAGCCTTCTGGCATATACAACATATCTCCATGCTTTAAATGTGCGATAAAACCTTCAGCTTTTCTCAAGGCTGGCCACTTATCGTAATCAGGATTATCAAAATCGATATCTTCCCTTGAAATGAGCGAATGGGGCACTTTGTAGAGGTATTTTGTTTGGTTAGGCGGAAACAGTATACATTGTTTTTTCCCGTGGAAATGAAAGTGTAAAATATTACTGTAATCAATATCGAAATGCATAAACACCTTGCTGTTTTCACCTCCAAAAAACAGCATAGGCAACTGTTTCACCAATTTCAATCCAATATCTGGCCATTTAAAGTCCTTTTGAAGCACAGGAACCTCTTTCATTATGTTATAGAGAAATATGCGATAGTTCGTTGGCTTGCTTTTCAGCAATTCCACATATTCGCGCATTTCCATTTCAGCATGCGGCTCGTTAAAACCATCTTTATGCGTAACCGGTCTATCATCGTAGAGAGGCACAATTTTATCACCCGCCACCTCTTTTATGTAATCGAGATGCCACTTTTTAAAGGCTGGCCAATCTTCCGTAATTCCTTCTACAACAACAGGTTTTTGAGGCTTAACGTAGTTGTTTATAAAGTCCGCTTTAGCTATATTTTTAACGCGAGGTATCTCGTTTAATTTCATTTAACGTACATTCAAAATAAACCTTGCAAAGTTACAAAATAGTTTAGATGTAATTAATCGTCCCGGTTTTAACTCCTAAATCAAGAACACGAAAACCCTTCGGACAAAGATTAAACTGTTTTTGCATTTTTTGCTTGCTCCTTGGCCAATTCATTTTTTTCAATAGTATGTCCGGGCCTTGACCATTTAGGCTTTTCTCCCAAAGAGCTGTACTGAGATTCTGTAGCCTCTACCGATGTAGGTTTCGCTTTCTTTACAAACGGTTTTTGTGGATTTAACCCCAGCATTTTGAACATCTCCATGTCCTCATTTACATCCGGATTGGGCGTGGTAAGCAATTTATCTCCTGCAAAAATAGAGTTAGCTCCAGCGAAGAAGCACATCGCCTGCCCTTCTCTACTCATTTGGGTTCGGCCAGCGGAAAGTCTTACTTGTGTCTGTGGCATTACAATTCTTGTAGTAGCAACCATTCGAATCATTTCCCAGATTTCTACAGGTTTTTCATCTTCCATAGGGGTTCCATCTACGGCAACCAAAGCATTGATTGGAACAGATTCCGGTTGCGGACTCAAAGTAGACAGTGCCACTAACATACCTGCACGGTCTTCTATTTTCTCTCCCATCCCGATAATTCCACCGCTGCAAACCGTAACATTCGTTTTTCTAACGTTGTCTATTGTTTGTAAGCGGTCTTCAAAACCGCGAGTAGAAATCACTTCTTTATAATATTCTTCTGAAGTATCTAAATTATGGTTGTAGGCATACAATCCGGCTTCTGCCAAACGTTGTGCTTGGTTTTCAGTAAGCATTCCAAGCGTACAACAAACCTCCATATCCAGTTTATTGATGGTGCGTACCATCTCCAAAACTTGGTCGAACTCTGGTCCATCTTTTACATTTCTCCAAGCTGCACCCATACACACTCTAGAACTTCCCGCCGCTTTTGCGCGTAATGCTTGTGCCTTTACGTGAGGAACGGTCATTAAATCGTTTCCTTCAATATCGGTATGGTACCGTGCTGCTTGTGGACAATAACCACAGTCTTCTGGGCATCCACCCGTTTTAATGGATAGCAATGTAGAAACTTGAACCGTATTTGGATCGTGATGTTTTCTGTGTACCGTTGCTGCTTCGTACAACAATTCCATTAAAGGCTTATTGTAAATCTCTAAAATCTCTTCTTTCGTCCAGTTGTGTCTTATTTCACTCATACAGCCAAAATTTGTGGGATGGTCGCCCAATATTCTTGTTTAAAACGGTTTTTCGAGAGGTAAAATTCGAAAAACTAAATTTCTTAGTTAGTCTAGTTTATAAATTCAAAAATAACAATTACAATTGGTTAAGCTTACTACTTCTCTAAAATAATTGGTTTGTTGCTTTAAGTTGAGAGCAAAACGCTTACGGCATTTCCGCCAAAACCAACGGCGTTTACTAACACTTTGTTTATTTTTTTTGGTTTTTTATCATGTTGCACAAAAGGAACTTCAATAAACTTTTGGTGCTGCATCATTAAAATTGCCAATTCCAAGCTTAAAATTCCTGAAGCTCCGAAGGTGTGCCCAATTTTCCATTTATTGGTTGTTAAAGCCGGTTTTTCTGTTCCGAAAACTTTGTCAATGGCTTTTATCTCTGTACTGTCTCCTTTTTTAGTTCCCGGAGCATGCATAACAATTACATCTACATCTTCTGGATTAGTGTTTTTTAATGCCATTTTCATTGACTTTTGAAAACACTCGGCATCTTCAGAAATAGAAATATTGTGTTTTAAAATTTCCGTAGCATATCCTATTCCTTCTACATACGCCAGTACTTTTTTAGACGGATTTGTTTCCATGCAAATTACACCGGCTCCTTCGCCAAGCACCATGCTATTTCTGGATTTAGATAAATCCAAAGCTTTGCAGGGATACTCTTCCGAAGCATTTTCAGCATAAATTTTCAATGCCTTAATCTGCGCAATGGTAAAAGGTGTTAAACTCGCTTCGCTTCCTCCTACCAAAAATTTGTTGCTCATTCCGCTTTGCAACCAAGCTACCCCATTTGTCAGCGCGTGCAATGCAGTAGAACAGGTAATGGAATGGGAAAGTTCTGGGCCTTGCGTTTGTAAATCGTGTGCTAGCCAAGAAGAAATGTTCCCCAAAGTAGTTGTTGGGGAAGCTAATGTACTAGACTGCTGATTTTCTAAATATTCTTGGTGATATTTTTCAAAAAGGGCGGTAGCACCTCTAGAGGAACCAATGTTGATCCCAAAATCGTCTCCCTCTCGCCAGGCGGCTTGCTTTACAGCTTTTCGGGCGCATAACATCGCATATAAAACGGTGTTGTCCAGATTTTTATACTTTATATCAGAATTTTTTATTTCTGAAATTTTTTCTAAATCGGAAGTAGCGATAGCAGCCACCAATGCTTTATGGCTTTGGAAGTCTTTTTCAACTAAAAAATGACAAGGCTTTAAATAGTTTTGCCAAATTTCATCAGGAGTGCTCCCAAGTGCTGAAATTGAAGAAAGTGCTGTTATGGCTATTTTTTTATCCATTGTTAGGTCATCTACATAATTCGTTTGCAAAGCTACTATTTCTATGGAGATTTTAAAGAATGGAAGGAAAAACAGCATAAAAAAAGCCATCTTATTATATTTAATAAGACGGCTTTCTATAAATTATTTCAAAACTTTTCCGCTTTTATCTTTAAAACGGTATTCTAGGTATGTGTAAGCATCTCTTGGTAAAATCTTGACCCATTTTTTATGTTCTAAAAACCATTTAGAACGTACGGATGGAAATCCTTTTGTTAAATATGCTGCAATAAACGGGTGTGCATTTAATACAATTCCGTTATTGCCATTCTTGCTTTTAATAATGCGCTCCAGATCCAGTGTTATTTTATTGATTAAAACAATGGGGGCTTCTACTTCGCCTCCATTCCCGTTCGGGTTTTCCTCTCGGGTTTTAATGTTCATCTCTGGCCTTACGCGTTGCCTTGTAATTTGTATGAGACCAAACTTACTTGGAGGAAGGATTTTATGTTTGGCCCTATCGTCTCGCATTTCTTCACGTAAATGGTCGAACAGTTTTCTACGATTGTCTGCATTGGACATATCGATGAAATCTACTACAATAATACCACCCATATCCCGTAATCTTAACTGTCTAGCAACTTCGCTAGCTGCAATCAAATTTACTTCTAAAGCGGTGTCTTCTTGTGATTTGGCTTTATTAGAACGATTTCCACTATTAACGTCTATAACATGTAACGCTTCTGTGTGCTCTATAACCAAATAGGCTCCTTTACTAGAGGATACTGTTCTTCCAAAAGAAGTTTTTATTTGTCTCTCAATCCCATATTTTTCGAAAATAGGAACATTCGAGCCATACAATTTTACAATAGATTCTTTCTCTGGCGCAATTTCGTGCAAGTAATCTTTAATTTGATAATAAAGCGTTTCATCATCTACATAAATTCCAGTAAAATCATCGTTGAACACATCTCTTAAAATAGAGGCGGCACGATTCATTTCACTTAAAACTTTGGAAGGATAATTCGCTTTATAAATTTTTTTGCACAAACCTGTCCATTTCTTTAACAGGTTGTTTAAATCTTTGTCTAGTTCGGCGACTTTTTTGCCTTCTGCCACTGTACGTACAATTACACCAAAACCTTTAGGTTTGATGCTTAGTACTAGCCTTTTCAATCGGTCTTTTTCTTCCTTACTTTCTATTTTTTGAGAAACAGAAACACGGTCAGAAAATGGAACCAAGACCAAATATCTTCCGGCTATGGAAAGCTCGGAACTTATTCTAGGCCCTTTGGTTGAAATTGGCTCTTTTACAATTTGTACTAATATAGACTGGTTGGCTTTTAAAACGTTGTTTATAGTACCATTTTTGTCTATATCTTTTTCAAATGGGAAGTCTTTTAAAGAGAAATCTTTTAATTTACCTGTGCTTACACGTTTAATGAATTTCAACAAAGAGCTTAATTGCGGCCCTAAATCGTGGTAATGCAAAAATGCATCTTTTTCATATCCTACATTTACAAAGGCTGCGTTTAAACCAGTTACTGGTTTTCGTACCTTGGCGAGCATGATATCACCCACAGAGAAATTGCTACTTTCTTCTTCTTTGTGTAATTCAATAAGTTTTCCATCCTTTAATATGGCAAAATCAACGTCAGAGGAACTAGATCTTACAATTAATTCTTTATTCACTCTGAATGAATTTTTATCTGCCTTATTACTTCAAAAAAAATAATAAAACCGATGGATTAAACAATAAATTTGTTTCACCAGTTACGGTGAAATAAATTTTTACTACAGGTTTTTTTTGAACTAATTCTATTTTCCAACATAGATGGAAAACAAAATAAGCTCTTATAACCCAACGAAATTAAATCGCAAGTATAAAACTTGGATAAATTTCTTTTTCAATGAACGTTCTGTATATAACTATACAATAATCTAAAAAAGAAAAAGTAGTTAATCTAACTACTTTTTCTTGTGACGGTTAGCTCTTCTTCTTTTCTTACGCTTATGCGTAGCTACCTTATGTCTTTTTCTTTTTTTACCACTTGGCATTGACTCAATGTTTTATATTAATAATTATTTTACCTCTACGCTAGTTTTAACACCCTCTACAAATACTTTGGCGGGTTTAAAAGCTGGAATGTTGTGTGCTGGAATTTTAATTGTTGTGTTTTTGGAAATGTTTCTTCCAGTTTTCTCAGCTCTTGTTTTAATAATGAAACTACCAAAACCTCTTAAGTAAACATTATCACCGCTTTCTAGTGAATTTTTCACCTCTTCCATAAAAGATTCAACAGTTGCCTGCACATCTCCCTTTTCCATGCCAAGTTTCTCTGAAATCTTAGCTACAATATCTGCTTTAGTCATTTTTATATATTTGTTTACAGTGTTATAAATTTAGGGGATGCAAATATATAAATTAATTACGCAATAAATAAAGTGTAAATAATTAAAATTTAACTAAATAAAGCTATTATTTTTGAATGCCATGGGGGAACATGCAGAATTTAAAGGGGAAATCAAGGCTTGGTACAAGAAACATAAGCGTGATTTACCATGGAGAAACACCAAAAATCCATATAATATTTGGCTTTCCGAAATTATGCTTCAACAAACAAGAGTAGCACAGGGACTGCCTTATTATGAGCGTTTTACAGAAGCCTATCCCACAGTTTTTGATTTGGCGGATGCTTCCGAAGAAGAGGTTTTAAAGCTTTGGCAGGGACTTGGATACTATTCCCGAGCGCGTAATTTACATGCCACGGCGAAAAAAGTGGCACTTGAGCTTAAAGGTGAATTTCCAGATACATATAAAGAACTATTAAAGCTAAAAGGTGTGGGCGATTATACTGCCAGCGCCATTGCTTCCATTTGTTTTAATCAACCAACTCCCGTGGTTGACGGAAATGTTTACAGGGTTTTGGCGCGTTATTTTGGTGTTGATATTCCTATAAATACTTCGGAAGGAATTAAATATTTTAAATCCCTAGCGGAAGAATTAATGGACTTGGAAGAATGCGGAACTTACAATCAAGGATTAATGGAGTTCGGCGCACGGCAATGCAAGCCACAATCGCCAGATTGCAGTGTTTGTCCGCTTCAAATCAGTTGTGTTGCTTTTGCTGAAAAAAAGGTTTCACAATTACCCGTTAAATTGAAAAAGGGAAAAATTAAAAAGCGGTATTTTAATTACATCATTATTTCAGATGATGAAAAAACCATTCTTCAGCAGCGCACTAAAAAGGATATTTGGCAAAATTTATACGAATTTCCTTTAATAGAAACTTCCGAAGAAATTAATATTGACACGCTGAAGCAGCATCCCTCCTTTCAAAAACAGCTTAAAAACCATCCTTTTGAAGTGTATTTGTATAATGAAGAGCCAAAAGTGCATAAATTATCGCATCAACACATCTATACTCAATTTTGGATTGTAACTTTGCAGGATAAATTAGAAAAGGGTATTGAAAATAAAAAGGTAAGCAATTATCCCGTGCCAGTTTTAATTGCCAATTTCGTGGAAGATTTTGGTTTTTAGCAATGAAATTCATCCAGACAAACCTCAACCGTTCATTACTAAATATTAGAACTGATAATGAAATGAAAAAAAGTTTCTGACGTTTGCAAGGCACAAAGGATAGCTACGATAACTTCTGTATAGATTAGTTCTGTTTGGGCCTGTCCAGAAAAATATTGAAAATCAAGGAAGCAGCATGGGTGAATGATAAAAATCTGTTTGAGACCGACCGTAGGAAGGACGAGTTATTTTTATCAGTGGCTGAGGGTTCCGTAGTATTTTCTTATATTTTTGTGGCAAGCCTAGATTTTTTTGGTTCGTTTTTTTATCAATGAAAAAAATGAACATATAGTGTTTAGGGAACGATTGCTTAAATAACCAATCCTTACGCTAAAAAAGTTGGTAATTTTTTAATACATTTATAGACTAACGCAAAAAATTAAGACTAAAATATTATGAGTGGAACGTTGAACAAAGTAATGCTTATTGGACACCTTGGTGACGATGTGAAAATGAATTATTTTGAAGGAGGCAATTGCATTGGGCGTTTTCCTTTAGCTACCAATGAAACATACACCAATCGCCAAACAGGCGAGCGTGTATCTAACACCGAGTGGCATAATATTGTAGTACGAAATAAAGCGGCCGAAGTTTGCGAAAAATATTTAAGCAAAGGAGATAAAGTGTATGTTGAAGGTCGTTTAAAAACGAGACAATGGCAGGGAGAAGATGGAAATATGCGTTACACCACAGAAGTACAGGTAACTGATTTCACCTTTTTAACCAATAAAGGAGACGCTCAAGGTGGATCTCAATACAATCAAGCACCATCACAAAACGATAGGAGCCAGAACACACAAACTCAAAATAAACCACAAGCGCAAGAATCCAAACCTTCCTACGAAGAAGAGGAGGACGACTTGCCATTTTAACCAAGTTTAACTAAAACAACAACCATTGGACCCGGAGCCCTCGAGTTTAATTTCAATTTTATTATTTATAGATACGGCTTCTATTATTAAGATAATAGTGCTAGTTGCTTTACTTGGCTGTTCTGCCCTTATTTCTGGAGCAGAAGTAGCTTTCTTTTCCCTTTCCCAAACCGATGTAAATGGTATTCAAGATTCCAAAACAACGGTTGGAGATATTGTAGTAAAATTGCTGGACAGACCTAAAAAGCTGTTAGCCACCATTTTGGTAGCCAATAACTTTATAAATATTGCAATCGTATTACTTTTTAGCTCGCTGGGATCTTTGTTTTTTGGAGCATTGGAAGGCAGAATTTTTGGCATTATAGAGGTAAGGTTTATTGTAGAAGTAGTTGTAGCAACGTTTTTAATTCTATTGTTCGGAGAAATTTTACCAAAAGTTTATGCGAGTAGGAATAAACTGAAGTTCGCTTATTTCATGGCATATCCGCTAAATGTATTGGACAAGGTTTTCTACCCACTAAGCATGCCGATGCGTTCCATTACCATTTTTCTTCAGGAGAAATTGGGCAAGCAACGTGCAAATATTTCTATCGATCAGCTTTCACATGCGTTGGAATTAACTTCGGAAGAAGACACTACCATTGAAGAACAGAAGATTTTACAAGGAATTGTATCCTTCGGAAATACCGATACCCGACAGGTGATGCAACCAAGAATTGATGTGTTTGCATTAAATGAAGAGATGCCATTTGCGGCTGTAGTAAAGGAAATTATAAAGAACGGTTATTCCAGAATTCCGGTTTTTAAGGATAATATGGACAATGTTACCGGCGTTTTGTACGTAAAAGATTTACTTCCGTATATCGATAAAACGGAATTCAATTGGGTTTCTTTAAAACGTGACCCTTATTTTGTTCCTGAAAATAAAAAATTAGACGACCTATTGAAGGAATTTCAGGAAATGAAAAACCATTTGGCTATTGTAGTAGATGAATACGGAGGAACTTCTGGTTTGATTACTTTGGAAGACATCATTGAAGAAATCGTTGGTGATATTAGTGATGAATTTGATGATGAAGACCTTGTTTATTCTAAACTAGATGAACAGAATTACGTATTTGAAGGCAAAACAGCCTTAAAAGATTTCTACAGGGTTATCGATATAAAAGATGAATCCCTGTTTGAAGAAAACAAAGGAGAATCTGAAACCATAGCAGGGTTTGTATTGGAAATCGCCGGAAGCTTCCCCAAAAAAGGAGAGGAAATTTTATTTAACAATATTAAATTTGTGGTGGAAGCAATGGATAAGAAGAGGATTAAACAAATTAAAGTGACGCTCGTTGAAGAAAAAGATATTGTTTAGCATACTAATTTCTGCAATTTTATTTTATTCCTGCGGAAATGACCCCATTCCTAAACCGAAAGGAATGTTACGATTGGAATTTCCTGAAGCAAGGTATAACGCTATTTCAGATAAGTGTCCTTATACCTTCCAAAAGAATATAAAAGCAGAAGTTGCAATTCAAAAAGATTGCTCCATGACACTTCAATATCCTGAAATGAATGCAAGTGTATTCATCACCTATAAACCCGTTGCTAACGATTTAGATATTTTACTTAGGGATGCGCAAAAACTCACTTACGAACATGTGGCAAAAGCCGACAACATTCAAGAGCAACCCTTTGTAAATCCAGAAGATAGCGTTTATGGAATGTTCTATCAAGTTACAGGGAATGCCGCTTCGGCCTCTCAATTCTATGTTACCGATAGTATCCACCATTTTTTGACAGGTTCTTTGTATTTCAATAGCAAGCCTAATTACGACTCGGTACTTCCAGCAGCTAAATATTTAGAGGAAGACATCCGTAAAATTATGGAGAGTCTTCGGTGGAAATAGCGACTATACTTGCTTTTTCAAAGATATACTTGAAGGTTTTCACATGCCTAAATCCAACTTATTTTTAGGATTTAACTCCACTCAGATTGATATTTTATCATTTTTTTAAAACACTGTTTATGAGTTTTTTAACAAAAACGGGGTACCTTTACACCACAAATTAAATACTATCATGAAAAATTCATTTTTAAAAGCGTTTTTCACCGTTTTGCTGGTATTTTCTGCCGTGTCTTCATGGGCACAGGAAAAAGTGGACATGGTGATTATGACCAATGGTGACATTAAAGAAGGAAAAGTAACACACATTGCTTCTGATGCCATTTCTTTTGTTCATCAAGGAGAAGATTTAGAGTACGATATTGCCAAAAGTGATATTCAACAAATTAAATTTTCAAGTGGACGTATTGAGAAATTTAATGCTCCTGCCGCAACAAATTCAGGTATCACAACCGTAAACCCTGCTGCCGGAGACAGTAAAAACAAAGTAGCCATATTGCCGTTTGTTATTGTTTCCAATGACAATACCATTCAACCTGATATGTTTAGTGTACAAGTGCAAAACGACTGTGCCAATATTCTAAGGGACGAAGCCGTGCATGGCGTAAAAGTGCAGGATGCGATGACCACCAATGCGCTATTGGCTAGAAATAACATCGACAGAAACAATGTTGCAACTATGCTACCTGCTGAATTAGCGAAAATGCTTGGTGTAGAGTACGTTTTATACGGAAATGCAGAAGTACTAAACAAAGGAACTACCAATTATGGTAGCGCAGGAACCACATACAAGGAGAAGGACAAAGATGACCGAAGTAGAAAAGAAACAAAAGGGTCTGTTTTTACAAGTACTAGTTCCAGTTCATTAACAACTTACGATGTGAAACTGGATTTAAAAATCTTCAATAATCAAGGGAATAACATCTACGCTGAATCCAGACATCCATTTGGAATTGGAATTGATGCTTATCACTCCGGATTAAAATATATGCTGAAACGTTGTCCTTTTGGACCGAAATATAAAAGGTAAGCGAATAGAAAAGGCTTTGGGGTTTCCCAAAGCCTTTTTTTCTGTTTACAATTCTTCTTTTTGAATAATGTTCGAGTAAAGAAAAAGATTACTCTCGTTGTTTTTACAGCAGTTTTTAACTTTTGGAAAGCTATAGCTATATGTCGTAGCCCCCGCTCTACTCTCCACCTTTTTATATTTTGCGATAAATTTTAAGGAATTCACCAATCCAACGAGCCTGTTTGTAAATAGACCATCACGTCGTTAATACATTTTTTAAGGTCGGTTTTCACTTCTCTTTGCCAAAATCTTAATACTGTGAAGCCCATTTGGGCTAATTGCTGGTTTACCTCTTTGTCGCGCTGTATATTCCTTTCAATTTTCGGAATCCAAAAACCGCGGTTACTCTTTATGGTTTCTTTCCTTTCGTCCCAATTATAGCCATGCCAAAATTCTCCGTCAATAAAAATGGCCAACTTATATTTTTTAATGGTAATATCTGGCTTGCCGGGAAGATTTTTATTGTTTACTCTATACCGAACGCCTTTGGCCCACAATGCCTTCCTAAAAATCATTTCTGGCTTTGAGTTTTTGCCTTTTATGCGAGACATGATTCTTGAGCGCTTTTTTGTAGTGTAAAAACCGCTTTCTTCGTTGAATCTCGGGACTTTTATTCTTTCCTCATTGTATGCCATAACTAGTTACAAACTATGAAATTATGAGAAGATATTCAAACAGCTATTGTGCAGTGTTTTTTTGCAATAAGGATTGTAGCGGCTAGCTTTTGGCAAGCTTCCGTTTATGGCTTGCCAAAACTAATAGCGGAAAGCCTGGTGCGCAGCAATTGCCCAAGAAAAAATAGGAAACAAATTAAAAAAAATTTGAGAAAGAAATAAAATGTCATGCTGAGCCTGTCAAAGTATATTTAGAATTATCTTCAGTTGGCCTTCGACAAGCTCAGGCTGACATTGTTGATATATTAATATCTGTAGTATTCTGGCTTGAATGGTCCTTCAACCTCAACACCAATGTATTTTGCTTGTTCTTCGTTAAGCTCAGTAAGCTCTACTCCGATTTTTTCCAAATGAAGCTTAGCCACTTTTTCATCTAAATGCTTTGGAAGCATATACACCTCATTTTGATATTTATCGGTGTGGTTCCAAAGTTCGATTTGCGCCAATGTTTGATTAGTAAACGAATTACTCATTACAAAACTTGGGTGACCCGTTGCGCAACCTAAATTTACCAACCTACCTTGTGCCAACAAAATAACATCCTTACCATCGATAGTGTATTTATCTACCTGTGGTTTGATGTTAACTTTCGTGTTTCCGTAATTTTTATTTAACCAAGCTACATCTATTTCGTTATCAAAGTGCCCAATGTTACAAACAATGGTCTTGTCTTTCATTTTCTCGAAATGCTTGCTGGTTACAATGTCCTTGTTTCCAGTGGTAGTAATTACAATGTCTGCTTTTTCTACCACGGTTTCCAGTTTTTTAACCTCGTACCCATCCATTGCAGCCTGCAAGGCACAAATTGGGTCAATTTCAGTAACCGTAACAATAGAACCGGCACCTCTAAAAGAAGCAGCAGTACCTTTACCAACATCTCCATAACCACAAACTACTACGCGTTTTCCTGCCAACATAACGTCAGTGGCACGACGAATGGCATCTACAGCACTTTCGCGACAACCGTATTTATTGTCGAATTTAGATTTCGTTACCGAATCGTTTACGTTGATGGCTGGCATAGGAAGCGTTCCGTTTTTCATACGCTCGTACAAACGGTGAACACCCGTAGTGGTTTCTTCCGATAATCCTTTAACACCGGCAGCCAATTCTGGGTATTTATCCAATACCATATTGGTAAGGTCACCACCATCGTCCAAAATCATGTTCAACGGCTTTCTTTCCTCACCAAAGAAAAGTGTTTGCTCAATACACCAGTCAAATTCCTCTTCTGTCATCCCTTTCCATGCATATACCGAAATACCGGCAGCAGCGATTGCAGCAGCAGCTTCGTCTTGCGTCGAGTAGATGTTACAAGAACTCCAAGTAACCTCAGCTCCTAAAGAAATTAAAGTTTCAATTAAAACTGCCGTTTGTACGGTCATGTGCAAACATCCCGCAATTCGGGCACCTTTAAGAGGCTGTTCGTTTTTATATTCTTCTCTTAAAGACATTAGTCCGGGCATTTCTGCTTCGGCCAATTCTATTTCTTTTCTCCCCCATTCTGCCAAAGAAATATCTTTTACTTTATAGGCTACGTAAGGAATTGTTTTCGTACTCATATTATCTTTTTATTTTTACATTCGTTAATCAATAGCAACTTCTTTAAAATAGCAATTTTTTGCTGAAAAATCGTTGCAAAGTTACATAATTAACTTGTATTATTCATGCCTCTTTACAAAACTATAACGCCTTCTGAAGATACTAAAGTACTGATTTGGAAGATTGAAGAAACTTATGACGAAATGCGTTCTGGAATTGAGCTTACCGACAATTGCAGGGAACGACTTAGCCATATGAAATCGGAAATCCACCAAAGGGGGTTTTTAAGTGTTCGTCAACTTTTAAAGGCAGCTGGCTATAAAACATCCGATTTGTATTACGACGGCTCCGGAAAACCACATTTAAAAGACGGCAACTATATTTCCATTACACATTCTTTTATTTTCTCCGGAATCATTATCAGCAGTAAAACCAAAATAGGTATAGATATTGAAAAGCAACGTGATAAAATAAGTGTGATTGCCCATAAATTCATCAATTACGAATATAACTTCTTAACCGATGCCGACGTACGCCGACTTACAGTGGTGTGGTGCATTAAAGAAAGCTTGTACAAAGTGTTTGCTACGGAAGGAATGAGCTTTAAACAACACACGAAAGTTATACCTTTTGAAATAGAAGAAATGAAAGGTACTGGTTGGATTTTTTACCACGGAAAAATTGAAAAATACAAAATAGAATTTTTGGAGTTTGAAGGTTTTACCTGCGCATATGCGATGGGGTCTGATAACCTGGTTTAGACGTTATGAAAGACAACTGCAGTTCAATACTATAAAATAAATTGTAAATCCGACCTATTTAAAAAGTATTGAAAATCAAGGAAGCAGTGGTGGCCTAAAAAGATAAAAAGCTGTTTGAGCGTAGCGAGTTCTTTTTATCTGTGGAGGAGGGTTCCGTAGCATTTTCTTATACATTTTAAATCAGTCTTGACTTTTTTGTTTCGTTTTTGTGTCAAGACAAAAATGAAAGAATACTGCATAAACTAGATATCTAATTCAACTGCCAAATACTAAAATTCAATATCATAGCAAAAGCTACCCACAACAAATAAGGAATTAACAAGTAGGCTGCTATTTTACTCACTACTTTAAACCACTTTATGGTAAGAAGAATAAGAATGAACAGCGTAATAATGATTAGCAATGCCCAAAAAGGTTTTTGAAAACCAAAAAATACAATGCTCCACATGGCATTAAAAACCAATTGAAAAGCAAAGTGATACAAAGCTGTTTGCACCCAAATATGATAAAACCCCCTTGCCCAAACTATTCCGGCTGATATTCCCATTAAAACATAAAGAACGGTCCATACAGGAGCAAAAATCCAATTGGGCGGATTAAAAACCGGCTTCTGTAAGGTGCTGTACCAGCTATCTACCGAAGTTTCAGTTGCATACCCAGAGAGAAACCCAACCAAAAGGCAAACAGCAACCGACAGAATAATGCGTGTCCCTTTCTTTAATTCCATGAAATAAGCTTTATTCACTAAAATAAGAATTTTTATTTCAATTTAGACAATCATGCTTTACAAACCTAAACAGGTAAGCAATTGTCTCGCACAATAGTATATGTTCATTTTTTCCATCGATAAAAAAACGAACCAAAAAAATCTAGGCTTGCTATAAAAATATAAGAAAATGCTACGGAACCCTCCTCCACAGATAAAAAGAACTCGCTACGCTCAAACAGCTTTTTATCTTTTAGGCCCCCACTGCTTCCTTGATTTTCAATATTTCTATAGACAGGCCAAAATAACCTTAATCAACGGAAAAGCTTTTAAAACAACTTCAAATTGTACAAAAGTGATTCTTTCTGGAAAAATATCTCTAGAACAAATAACTAGTGAGATTAATTTATATTTGCCTAAAGTTTAAACACTCAATGAACGAAGCGAAATTCAAACCAAATCCGGACACACACCAATTGGAATCGGGAAACTATACTTGGCAATCGCCGAGCAATATTGCCTTGGTGAAATATTGGGGAAAAAAGGAAAATCAGATTCCTGCCAATCCTTCCATTAGTTTTACACTAAGCAATTGCTTTACCAAAACAACGTTGGAATTCAGCAAAAAAGAAAAAAAATCAGAAGGAAATTATAGCTTTGAGGTTTTTTTAGATGGAGATTTAAAACCTGATTTCGCTCCTAAAATTGAAACGTTTTTCAAGCGTGTGGAAGCATATTTGCCATTTTTAAAGGATTTCCATTTTACCATTAAAACACACAATTCTTTCCCGCACAGCAGCGGGATTGCTTCTTCTGCAAGCGGAATGAGCGCCTTGGCACTGTGTCTTATGAGCATGGAAAAAGCGATGAATCCATCCATTTCTGAAGAACATTTTAACGAAAAAGCTTCTTTTTTGGCAAGATTAGGTTCGGGTAGCGCTTGTAGAAGTATCGAAGGCCCTCTTGTAAGTTGGGGCGAACACAAAGCAATAGCCAACAGTTCTAATTTAATTGGCACTAAATATACAGGCGAAATACACGAGAGTTTTCAAGAATATCAAGATACCATTTTGCTGGTTGATGTTGGCGAGAAAAAAGTGAGCAGCACTGTTGGTCACGGACTCATGAACGGCCATCCTTTTGCTGAAAGAAGATTTTCACAAGCCCATGAAAACATCGATAAGCTGAAAGAAATATTTATTTCGGGTAATCTGGAAGCCTTTATTTCCGTTGTGGAGAGCGAAGCCCTTACCCTGCACGCAATGATGATGACTTCCCAGCCGTATTTTCTTTTGATGAAACCTAATACGTTGGCCATCATCGAAAAGATTTGGGCTTTTAGAAAAGAAACAGGACATAATCTTTGCTTTACACTGGATGCAGGAGCCAATGTTCACCTACTCTATCCAAAAGCAGAAAAAGAAGAAGTGCTTCAATTTATTAAAAACGAATTGGTTGCATTTTGCAAAGAAGGAAGGTATATTTGCGACGAAATTGGATTTGGAGCTTATTTGGTTGATAGTTGATAATGGATAATTAAAAATTGATAGCGTCCAAAATGTTTTTGAAAAATCATCATTTAGGCATGATGTATAGTTGTTTAGACGAATTTTTAACTGCCTGAGGTTGTTTTTGGCCTGTCTAGAAAAATATTGAAAATCAAGGAAGCAGTGTGGATAAATGATAAAAATCTGTTTGAGACCGACCATAGGAAGGGCGAGTTATTTTTATCAGTGGCTGGGGTTTCCGTAGCATTTTCTTATATTTTTATAGCAAGCCTAGATTTTTTTGGTTCGTTTTTTTATCAATGAAAAAAATGAACATATAATATTTTAGGACGGGATTGATTAAAAATTGATAATTTCTTGAAAAAGAATATCATCAAAGAGAAGAGCTTTGCGTACGCCATAGAAATTGTTTATATTTATAATACTTGATAGCGCAAAGAAAGGAACATGTGATGTAAACTTAATTATCAACTGAAACTCCTGTTTTCGAAATTAAATTACGGAGTTCGATTCAAATTTAGAAGTAATATTTATAAACCGATGAAGGGACCTTTATTCTACTCAAAAATTTTACTCTTCGGAGAGTATGGCATCATAAAAGATTCCAAAGGCTTGTCTATACCTTATAATTTTTATAACGGGGCGCTTAAAGTGGCTGACGACCCTTCTTCGGAAGCAAAAAATTCCAATGAAAGTTTAAAAAAGTTTGCGCTTTATCTTGATGAACTTCAGCAAGAACCGGATAGTCTAGTGTCTTTTGATATTGAAAAACTTACTGAAGATGTTGAAAACGGAATGTATTTCGATAGTAGCATTCCGCAAGGATACGGCGTTGGAAGTAGCGGTGCTTTGGTAGCTGCCATTTACGATAAATATGCCAATGATAAGATTACGGTTTTAGAAAACCTTACACGCGATAAGCTATTAAAGCTAAAAGCTATTTTTGGTGCAATGGAGTCGTTTTTCCACGGAAAATCCTCTGGTCTCGACCCATTAAACAGTTATTTAAGCTTACCCATCCTAATCAATTCAAAAGATAATATTGAACCCGCTGGCATTCCATCGCAAGCCGTAAACGGCAAAGGCGCTGTTTTCTTATTGGATAGCGGCACGGTTGGTGAAACCGCTCCGATGGTTCAAATCTTTATGGAAAACATGAAGCAGGAAGGCTTTCGAAATATGTTGAAAGATCAATTTATAAAACATACTGATGCCTGTGTGGACGATTTCTTAAAAGGAGACGTAAAATCACTTTTCAAAAATATAAAACAGCTTTCCAATACGGTACTTACCAATTTTAAACCTATGATTCCTGCCCAATTTCATAAATTATGGAAGCAAGGTATCGACACCAACGACTATTACCTAAAGCTTTGTGGGTCTGGTGGTGGAGGCTATATTTTAGGGTTTACACAAGATATTGAAAAAGCAAGGAAAGCATTGGATGGATATAAATTGGAAGTAGTTTATAACTTCTAAAATCCCCTCACATCATGTTAACGCGAAAGCAAAAGCACTTACTCTTAAAGTTGCTGAGTCTCTTTTCAGTTGTTCGCGGTTACAACTTGTTAGTCATTGCGCTGGCCCAATACTTAACGGCCATTTATATTCTAGCGCCGGAAATTCCCGTTACTTCCATTTTGTTTGATGGTAATTTATTTGCCATTGTTGCTGCTTCGGCCATTGCGATAGCATCCGGTTATCTTATTAATAGCTTTTACGATGCGGAAAAAGATTTAATTAACCGTCCCACCAAAACAATGTTAGACCGACTGGTAAGTCAGCGGTTTAAACTTTCGGCCTATTTTGTGCTTAATTTCATCTCCGTAATTTTTGCCAGTTACGTTTCTTTCAGAGCTGTTGTTTTCTTTTCCCTTTACATTTTCGGTATTTGGTTTTATTCCCATAAAATGAAAAAACTGCCATTTCTCGGCAATTTTGTATCGGCAACGCTGGCAATAACGCCTTTCTTTGCGGTTTTTCTTTATTACAAAAACTTTCAATCGGTGATATTTGTGCATGCTGTATTCCTGTTCTTAATCATTCTGGTTCGGGAAATGGTGAAGGATTTGGAGAATGTAAAAGGCGACCTTGCGCAAGATTACCAAACCATCCCTGTGATGTATGGCGAAAACACTTCTAAAATATTAATTACCATACTTATCGCACTTACTTTTATCCCCGCCTTTTTATTGGTAACCACTTTCGAAGTTGGCTACATGTATCTATTCTTCTACGCCTGCATGTTGCTTTTACTGGTATTCGTATTTTTTCTTTGGAAGTCCAACCGAAAAATGCACTATCTACTACTTCATAACATTTTAAAATTGATAATTGTAACGGGTGTCTTTAGTATCCTTTTGATTGATGTTGACTTGGTGCTAAACCGGATTTTGTAAGTCTGTGGACGCTGGAGGCTAGATGCTAGAGGCTGGAAGACCTAAGTGGTCAGTGGTCAGGTAAGATAGTTTGTTTTAAGGGTTTTGAGGCTGTTTTTCTTATTTTTTATTTAGACTCGTCACGAGCGTGAGGCTTGTGGTGGCGGGGACAGAAGCTTTTTAATTCCAAAATTCCCACCATTTTTTTGAAATGGAACGCTTATTATCATTTTCAGTTGGCTCAGTGGTCCAAAATTTATAAATGGTTCCTACAGCGGTCCCGCTATCTGAAATTGGGTATTTTAGCCCAATTTTATCCATAAAATCCAACACTTGCCAATCCTCGTTTGTGAATTCGTCTTGAGGATAAGCTTTAATGGGTTCTGCTTCCAAATCCCAACGAACATAATAATTCGCAATATTCTCCTTTTTTATATTAGGGACTAATTCTGCAACTAATTGAGGATTCCCTTTTTGTTCGTCAATTTCTGTTTCTGATAAATTATCATCCCAATAATCGGGAATAGGATTAAACTGGTCAACTAATTCTCCTGAGCTGTAAAAAAAGTACAACCATAAATCTCCATCATGGATGTGAAAAAAGAAAACAGGACAATCAAGTTTTTCAGATAAGTACTTCGATACATCTTCGGACTTCTCGAATCCACTTGGATATAAGATGGTGACGTTTCCTTTGTTCTCGTTTATAACACAAAAGTTTGGATTCTCGTTATCGAGATTCTCTTTTAATAGATCACCTCCATTTTTTTTAGCAAACTCTTTTAAGCATTTTTCAACGTCCTCTTTTGTTTTTCCAATAACTCCAGACATCGATAGAAAAAGTCCCATAGGCTTTGTTTTATTTAATCTAACTTTCAATCATCATGCGCGTGACGCTCGTGCTAGCGTGGGGAATTTCTAGCAAAAACACCATAAATATGCCCTAAATCATTGTTATTATGAATGACTTTATTTTCATTTTCTCTTAAAAGAACTACGACTTCTGATATTTTTTTTAATTTTTCTTCTTTAGTCATTTTTAATAGCAGACAACAGTTGGTATAACCGTCAGTTAAGTATTAAAGTATACATTTTTTTTTGAAATGATTTATTCTCAATTCTGAGTTTACATCAGTTTTACTTATTGACACAATCGGAAGCTCGTATAACTTGTATATGTAATTTATTCTATTAGTTAAAGTACTTGCTTTTTTTCTCTCCTCAAGCGCAGTAAAATCATCGTATTTTCCGTAAGGAACTCTATCAACAATGATAATGTCAAATACGTTTTGTTTGATATGACTATTAATCTCAATTTTCTTTTCAAATAGTTCTGTGAAATTTATTGTACTTAACTCCTTTAAGGTTTCGCTTGAATATTCTTCAGTTGCTATTAAGACTCTTTTATTATCGAGCTTTTTAGTTATCTCAATTATTAATTCTTTTTCTATGTTTTGGTCCAATGGTACCATGACCTTAATTAGTTCGTTACCTAATGAAACAGAGTGTGATACTTGACTTGCTATTATTTTACAGTTCATTAATCTTGTCAACTATATTTAGCGGCAACGTGTAAGAATAGTAAGGCAGAAAATAGACTCTTACTATTCGGTTTAACACAAGCTAAGTTTTTAAATTTTTCTTATTATAGTCATCAATAAGCCAAATCTAAAAATTTGGCGGACTTGCAAATGTGCATTAACTTAGATTTGTTAAATAATTTACTATGAGCAACTTATCTTGTTTCCAGCAGATTTTCCTTCCATATACATTGCGGTTTTTTCTTCTAAATAAATATATGATTGAGGTGCGTAAAAATTCTCAAAAAAGTCGGCTGGGTCAATTCCATCTTCAAATTTTTCAACTTTGGAAACTTTAATTGAAAATCCAGTTTCGGAACCTCGATAATAATTAAAAAAGTCTTCTTTTTCAATTCCGCCAACTGTATTAAATTCGCTCCAAAGTTTTTCTGGGCTATTCTCTATTATTTCTTTTATCGTAAAAAAACCAATTATTTTCTTTTCTGGTGATGAAGAGTAGACAAAGATTTTGTCAACTGGTCTTTTAAAAATCTTTTTTCTAAACTCAACCTTTTTAGTGCCTGACATAATCGCGTGCGCATAAATTGGCTTAATTGATAATATAACGCTTGTCAAAGTATCCTTCATTATATAATTTGGTGTAATCAGTTTCTTTTAACTCTGTTATAGTTTGTAGCTTATTTTTAAAGCTATCAATTGTTTTAATTTTTTGTAAGCTAATATTTTTTTTCAAATATGTAATAAGTCTAAAAGTAATTACGTGTAATTCTTTTTTCTCTTCTAACCAACTTCGCAATTCCAATTCTGTGAATACTGTTTTTTTTCTAACTGTATTCCATAGCTTGTCGAAATCCTTAATAATTTCAATACTTTCCAAAACACCAAATGGCTCAATTACTTGATTGGTTTTAGACGAGTAGAAAAACAACAAATCTCCTTTATTAGGTTTTCTATTTTTTGAATTGGATATATAAGCTTTAATTATTGTATTTCCTTGAATTTCATTTATACTATCAGGTGCTTTATCAAATAGAGTCGGCGGTCTTAGTTTGCCGTCTTTAAATAACGAACCATAAAAATCTGGGCGAATTGGAATTACATACTTCTTAACTTCTGAACTATTTAAATAAAACGGATGAGCTGAAATAGTATTTTTTTTGATACTGATCTTGGTTTTATCTAAACATTTTATCATTCTAATCTCAGTCAAGCCTTGACTATTCTTAAATTCACTTCTATAAAAACCGAACTTTTCAAGTAGCTTAATTAAATGTATTTGTTTTTCGTAAACTGTTAGGTATAGATACTTAATCTTAGTATTAATACATAATTCAAACATTTTGTTTAGAAAAAGTTCTCCTAACTTTATTCCGAATGCAGTGTCATCTACTTTTAAAGTACAAATCTTGAGTGCTTTGTCAAATATTTTTGGTAATTGGTGGTCTTCTACTTTTTCAATGTTATAAATTAATATTGCTTGTAAATTGTCTTCAACAATTAATGAATAACATTTTCTGTTTTTAGTAGCACATTTTTGTAACCAAGAATTGAATTCTTCTTCTCCATAATCTTCTCTTAAACTATCAAAAAATGCACTATTAAATTTTGTTTCTATTTCCCGAATACTATGTTCTCTGAGAATTGGATGAGAAGGAATTTTGAAAGTAAATTGTTCTTCGAGAAGTTTTAATGCTTGTTCAATTGTTAAGACTTGCTTACTTAAATTTAATTTTATAGCATTTTTGTGAATTCCCTTATCTTGTGTAACGAAATAATCAACAAAACTTTTTTTTAATTGATAAAGCTGTTTATTGTCAATTTCGTCATTTATTTTCCGGTTCTTTAATTGGTAATTAAATTCAGCAGTTGGTTTTGCATAATCCTGTAAAGGTTGATATTTGTTGAGTTTTGAAATAATTATTTCTTTTCTCTTAGCATCCTTATCTCTACTCACATCAACAGGTATAGCTTTAGGATGATAAAGTATTTCACAATTGTTGGTGTTTGCAATTCTGTAAAACTTAGCGAAATTATCCGTTATAACCCGATTGTCTTCCAGTTCAATTAAGATGTTTGTGTCAATTAGAATTCTCAATTATTTACAGTGTTTTTTAAATTACCGCCAACTTCAGCATAACCGCAAAATACAGTTACACTTCCTCCTTCCAAATCTAACAAATTGTCAGTTTTCTATGACATATAAAGAAATATTTCTATTAACGAAAGTATTAACATTTTGGGTTAAGTCGGCTGTTTTTTAGGTGCAAACACGCGTCGTTTAGGTTCCGAGACCCTATTTTTAGGTGTTTTGGACAAAATTTTAGTCATCATGGTTAAAGTTTTAGGTGCCATCGCTAAAGTTTTAAAGAACGCACCTAAAAATTTAAGCACTATACCCAAAAGTTTAGGTCTTTAACCTAAAGTTTTAGGTCCTGAACCTAAAATTTTAGGTGTCGAGGCTAAAAGTTTGGCTATGTAACCTAAACGTTTAGGTGCGGAGGCTAAAACTTTGGGTAACGGACCTAAAATCTTCGTTACCGAACCTAAATGGTATGTTTTGCTGGAGGCTGGAAGTCTGGAGACAGGAGACCGAAGTGGTCAGTGCTCAAGTAATCTGCTTTGAGTGTTTTGAGGCTGCTTTTCTTATTTTTACTCAGACTCGTCACTGGCGTGAAGCTTGAGCTAGCGTGGGGACCAGTTATTAATCCTTTGTTGTTTTGGTTGTCTTCGTATTTTTCAAAATATTCTTATGCTTATGGCTGATTGTGTTCATTAGGATGTTCTTCGGTTTAAATGATTTTCCAAAGTCCGATAATACAGGAAACTGATTTTTTATATCGGTCTTGTTTGGTTTTAAAAGATTTGAAATCTGCAACTCTTTCCAATTCGGGATGGTCTTTCTCCAAGGTCAGTATTCGAAAATCGTTTTCTTCGCTTGCGTCGAACACGTCAACTAAAGCAAGAAAATATTTTTTATAATTTTCGTCCAATCTTTTTAGTTTTTCAATATCTTTCTTGTAAGAATGAATTGTTGAACGAAGTTTCAGCTCGAAAGCATAAATTGTTTCGTCAATTTTGAAAGCAAAATCTGTCGGTCCAATCTTGTTGAAATCTGTTTCTCTAAGCCAGCAACTTTTTTTGTTGAAAATTATTTTTTCATTTTGTTTGATTGCTTTTCCAAGTAAAAATGCAATGTAAAGTTCTGGTGAATAGAAAATTCCTTTATTAGTCAATTCTTCCAATTCACAATCCTCTTTTTTTAAAGTTTGAAAAATTACATTGTATAGGTTCTGTTCGTCCATTTAATTGGTGCTAATGGTCTAGTTTAAGAATAGTAGCGGATTTTCACACCCCAACTTTTCGGATTAGTACTGACGTTAGCAATTACGAGTGAATTCGGCTGTAGAAGAATCCGACGTAATTGTTTTATACATTTTTGGCTACAGTTTTTACTTGTCTATTAATAAGCCTATCAATTCTTCTTTTGTTTTCTTGTTGTAGCAATGAAGGGTATAAATTCATTAAAATATTCGCAATCATTATTGTAAGTCCGAATAATAAGTTATGAGTAAAACTTTTATAAACTGCAAAAGCAGTTACGAAAATAAATCCAATCAGATGACTTATTTCAGCGATAGTCATTTCTTTCCGTATTTCAGTCAATTCTATTTTTTTGTTTTCAAGTTTTATTTTTTGATTAAAAAACTTGAAAAAGGTGTTTTTTACAATCCATTTAAAATATCCAATTCCGATTTTTTTATTCAGATTCTTGCTCACAATAAAGTTTAGGTGTGATAATTTTTTGTAGTATTCCGTTTTCAAAAGAATACTATTCAAAATCATTCCTACAATCCAAGATATAAAGCAAATTGAAATTCCAAATGTTAAATATTTAATCATAAATTTTCTTGTTCTGTTAAATTGTAGTCAACAACTATACAATCCCAACATACAGTCACCCCTCCTTCCAAATCTACCAAATTATCTGTTTTCTATATCTAATGAAGAAATAATCTATCAACGACATATTAACACTTTCACCAAAGCCATCTAATTTTGGAGACTAGAGATTGGATGCTAGATGCCAGAAGTCGAAAGTCCGGAGACGGAAGAAGTAAATTTCTCTTATTCCCTTCTTAACTTCTTAACTCCTAAAAAAAATAATCAACCAAAAAAAACCTTCCTCAGAAACAATTAAAACCTTTAAAAGATTAAGACATCGGAATCTAAAACCAATTTAATCCCCACTACTAGCAACAATACAGCGAATGCTTTTTTTAATGTTGCCGCTGGTAATTTATGGGCAAGTTTTGCTCCGATACGTGCGGTAAAAAAACTAGCGAAACTAACACAAACAAATGCATAGATGTGCAGAAAGCCCAATACACCTTTGGGCAAGGCTTGTTTTACACTGGGATCGATAAATTGCCCAAAGACTAGAAATCCGATAGCACCGGCAACAGCGATGGGCAAGCCACAAGCAGCCGATGTTCCTACGGCATGCTGAATTTTTAATCCGTAATTACTTAATATGGGAACGGTTAATGTACCGCCACCAATACCAAAAATAGCGGAAACGATACCGATAAAACCTCCCAAACCCGTTTGTCCAGCAGGCGATGGTAGCTTGCTAAAGTCGTTTTCGTCTAAGGCTTTATTTTTCATGAACAGCATTTTTAATCCTACCAAAAACGCACCTACCCCAATAATTGCTTGAAGCGAATTGCCATGAATAATTGATGCAACTCCCGCACCAACCAAGGACCCGATGACCAATCCTGGTGCCATACGTTTCCACACACTCCAATTTACGGCTCCTTTACTATGGTGGGTGCGAAGGGAACTAATAGATGTAACCACAATGGTTGCAAGAGATGTGCCAACGCCAATATGTGTAAGTGCCGCTTCTGGAACGCCTTGCGCTGCAAAAATGTAAATTAATGCGGGAACAATTATCATCCCGCCGCCAATACCAAATAAACCGGCAAGTAAGCCCGCGAGAGTACCAGCGGCGAGGTAGTAAAGAATAAATATATCCATAAGTGAATTAAAATTTTGATTGGGTTACTTGTTTCAAGGCCTCCAATTAACGAAATATAACTAGTAAACTAAAGCCTTAAACACAGAAAGCATTTAATAAATATGAATATGCGTAATCCATCATATCAAGATGAAAATGTCAGGTCGAGCGCAGTCGAGATCCTATTTAAATCTGTTAAGTCAAGTGACCTCTCGACTGCGCTCGAGGTGACAGTGCAATATGATGGATTACGCATATTCAAATTAAATAATACATTGGGGCTAAACAGCGAGTTCCTTGCGTATAATTGCTGCGCCGGCACTCAAAGCACTTAACTTACCGCTTGCTACATTTCGAGATAATGGAGCCATCCCACAGTTTGTGCAAGGATAAAGATTTTCAGCATCTACATACTCAAGTGCCTTACGCAGTGTAGCGGCTACTTCTTCGGGTGTTTCAATGGTGTTGGTCGCCACATCAATTGCGCCGACCATGACTTTTTTACCCCGAACGAGTTCAATTAAATTAAAAGGAACACGGGAGCCATGACATTCTAACGAAACAATATCAATATTCGATTTTTGAACACTCGGCAGAATTTCTTCGTATTGGCGCCACTCAGAACCTAACGTCTTTTTCCAATCCGTATTTGCTTTTATTCCATATCCGTAGCAAATATGCACGGCTGTCTGGCAGTGCAAACCTTCAATGGCTCTTTCCAATGCTGCCATTCCCCAATCGTTTACCTCTTCAAAAAACACGTTAAATGCGGGTTCATCAAATTGGATGATATCTACTCCGGCATCTTGCAGTTCTCTTGCTTCTTCATTAAGCGCTTTCGCAAATTCCCATGCCAATTTTTCTCGGCTTTTGTAATGCCCGTCGTATAGGGTATCTACCATGGTCATCGGTCCGGGCAACGCCCATTTTATAGGCTTATTCGTTTGTTTACGTAAAAATTTAGCGTCCTCCACAAACACTGATTTTTCACGTGCAACATCGCCCATAACAACGGGAACACTAGCATCGTAGCGGTCACGAATTTTTACAATTTTTCGATTTTCAAAGTCCACCCCACTCAAATGCTCAATAAAAGTGGTTACAAAATGTTGGCGCGTTTGCTCACCATCACTAATAATATCGATCCCTGCCACTTGTTGTTCATGCAGGGATACGCGCAAAGCATCTTGTTTCCCTTCCAGTAACTGATCGCCTTCTAATTTCCACGGAGACCAAAGTTTTTCGGGTGGTGCCAACCATACAGGCTTGGGCAAACTTCCAACAGTAGAAGTAGGTAATATATTTTTCATAAAAATATAAGTTTAGTGTATTGAATTAATTAATGGGCGAAATTAGCAGACCATTGTTCTAAGATATTTCTGTAAGGCTTCATAAAATGTTTTTCTGCAAATTTGCCTTGCTCAATTCCTAGTCTGGTACGCTCCTCTCGGTCGTATACAATTTTTGTTAGAGAATGGTCTTCGTTATTCAGGCTTGGCTTGTAGCATTGTCCTGCCACAGCATTGGCATTGTAAATTTCAGGCCTATAAATCTTCTGAAAGGTTTCCATAGTACTAATGGTGCTGATTAATTCTAGGTTGGTATAATCCGCTAGCAAATCGCCAAAGAAGTAAAACGTTAGCGGTGCAACACTATCAGCAGGCATAAAATAACGAACCTGCAAGCCCATTTTTTTAAAGTATTGCTCGGTTAGGGAAGACTCGTTCACTTCATATTCATAACCTAAAATCGGGTGGTGGTTTCCTGTACGATGATATGTTTTGTTATTTGAAACACTTAAACATATAACCGGTGATTTGGAAAAATGCTCTTTGTAGGTTTCTGAATTCACAAAACCCTTAAATATGTTGCCATGCAATTCACCAAAATTATCCGGAATGCCATAAGTGTCCTCATCCTTGTTATATTCCGAAAGCAATACGCTAAAATCATAATCGCGCACGTAAGAAGAAAAGTTATTGCCAACAATGCCTTCGGTACGTTTGCCTGTTTTATGATCGATAATATGTGTTCTTAAAACCTCGATTGCAGGGAATGTTGCACCGCTACCATCCAAATCTATATCAACAGAAACAATTTCCAGTTCAACCGAATAGCGATCGCTATTTGGATTATCCCAGTTTGCCAAAGTATTAAAACGATTGTTGATCATGTTGATCGTATTGCGCAAATTTTGCTTTCTGGATTCCCCTCTTGCCAGGTTGGCAAAGTTGGTGGTTGTACGTGTGCTGTTGGCCGGAACATAGTTTTCATCAAAACGAATACTTTTCAGTTTGAATGTAAAATTGATTGCATTCTGGGTGTTTTCAATGTCTTTCATTTTGCTTGTCTTTGAATCTTCCAGTATGATCGATTTCATAGTTTTAGAAGATTTAATTTCTGTCAAAATTATAAATAACAGATATAAATATTTCAATGAGAATTAAATTAAGACATATTATCTTTATTTCTTTAACTGAAAGATAAAATACCTTTTCTTTGCAATGATTTAATACCTAAAAAGAAAATTTATCTATGACTGATTTAGATCAAATTGATTTGAAGCTACTGGAACTGCTTCAAGAAAACGGCAAGTTGACCACAAAAGAAATAGCACAACAGGTTAATCTATCACCAACTCCTGTTTATGAAAGAATCAGACGATTGGAAAGGGATGGAATCATTAAAAAGTACGTCGCCTTAATTGAAGCTGAAAAAGTAGGCAAGGGTCTTATTGTTTTTTGCGATGTCACGCTAAAAGAGCACACCAAAGCAATAGGCAATCGGTTTGTTCAAGAAATAATGTCTTTGAAATACGTAAGCGAATGCTATAATATTTCTGGAGACCATGATTTTAGACTAAAAATTGTTGTGAGAGACATGAAGCATTATCAAGATTTTGTAATAAATGATTTAGGGTCTATAAAAAACATAGGCAGTGCCCACAGCACATTTGTAATAGGGATAATTAAACATGATTATGGGGTTCCACTTTAATTAGCTGGGTGCTGGGTGTTGGGTGTTGGGTGCTGGGTGCTGGGTGCTGGGTGTTGTAAAATAACTTTTTACTTTTTTATTTTTATTGTTACTGTCACGAACGGGACGCTCACGCTAGCGGGGGAGGATTTTAAGAAGTAGGTGAGAAAAAGCAATTATTTATATCCATTGCTGTCTGCAGCTTTTTTATTTCAGTCGTTTTTTAGTATCCATTCTCTGGTGTAAAATTCTAACGATTTCGACCATTTCATTCTCGCCTTTTCTGTAAAAAATCAAATGCGATTTGATTTTCGTTACTCGATAGTTTTTTCGAGTTTGTTCAGCTGATTTTCCAATCAGATAGTTGTCCGCTATAAATTCAATCTCTCCGATTATCAGGTCGTAATATCTGTCGGCTTGTTCTTTAGACCATTTGTGAAAAGTATAAATCCAAATATTATTTAAATCATCAATCGCTTGTTTACTTATTCGATATTGATTTTTACTCATAAATGTTTGCGATGTAATTCAGTCAGGTTTTGTTTTGGGTCAAAATCTTCAACAAAACCACTATTCTCTCCGACTTCGAGAGCTTTAATTAATTCTCTTTCTTTCTTTTCTTCCCGTTCCAGCAAACGTAATGCAGAACGAATAACTTCACTTACCGAGCCGTATCTACCTGAATTTACTTCTTCTCTGATAAAATCCTCAAAATGACTTCCGAGTGATATTGATGTGTTTTTCCCCATTTTAAATATATTTTTCACTCGAATATACCAAATCTTGGTAACTATGCCAAATTGCACACAACTACCGAATAACCACACCATGCAGTTATCCTTCCTCTCCCAAATCTACCAAATTATCTGTTTTCTATGTAATATGAAGAAAGAATACTATCAACGAAAATATCAACATTTCTGGTTATGTCGGCTATTTTTTAGGTGGAAATACGCGTTATTTAGGTTCCGAGACCCAATTTTCAGGTGTTTTGACCAAAATTTTAGCCGTCATGGTTAAAGTTTTGGGTTCCATCGCTAAAGTTTTAAAGAACCCACCTAAAAATTTAAGCGCAATACCCAAAACTTTAGGTGTCGAGGCTAAAAGTTTGGCTATTTAACCTAAACGTTTAGGTGCGGAGGCTAAAAATTTGGGTAACGGACCTAAAATCTTCGTTACCGAACCTAAATGGTAGGGTTTGCTGGGTGCTGGGTGCCAGATGCTGGATTCTGGAGGTTGGAAACTGGAAAATCATTTCCTTTTTTATTCTTACTCGTAAGTGTCACGAGCGTGACGCTCGCGCTAGCAGGGGAGAAATGGAATGCCTTATGATGAAAACTTTGTTTCTAAATTAGCTTAAAATAGTTTGTTTTTTAACTCAGTTGTTTGTTACCACACGCTTTTTATTAAAAGTCCAATTATAATTATTGGTGGCAAAATTATCAGTGCGTGATAAATAAATCCAGTTTTTAAATAGTAATCGGCTTTTATCTTGAAAACATCAAGCTTGTCCAATTCGTGATATTCAGCTTTCGAAGCTTTAAACATATTATGGTCAATTGGCTGATGATTTTCGTGTCTTTCTAAAATTCTTTCGTATTTACTCGATATTTTTTCGGCAAATTCTCTTTTCTCATTTAGTTTAGGTTTGTCGTTTAAAGTCTTAAATATCCTTAATTCGTTATATAAACTCGAGAGTTCAAGTCCGCAATTGTGATATTGTTTTGCTTTTGTACTAAAGTCTTTAGCATTCTCTATTTGTCCGAAAACGAGTAATAATATAGAAAGACAAGTAATTGAATAAGCAATTAAATTTTCATCAAATGTTTCTGTCGAATAGATGTTGTAAACAGATAAAAGTCCAACAGCAATGAGGTACACAGATAACATACTCAAACATAAATTGGATAAGTCGGCTACTTTTAGAAGTCTCTTATTAGCGTTAAAACGACTTCCTTTAGTCGACCATATTTTATAGTTCAGTTCCTCAAGAAATGTTTTATCTAAATAGTCTTTGTGTGATTTTTTCTTTTCCAATTTTGGGTTATTTCTTTTCAATCCTTTTTAACCTTTCTGTAATATCCATTTCATATTCTTCAAGCAATTGTTGATTATTAATTGCAGTATTTACGTCTTTTTTGATGACTTTCAATTCGTTTATTATTCCGTCAAGTTTTTTGTCTAAAATTATTTGATTGTCTATAATTCTTTGATATTCTTCTGCTGTCATATTGGTTGGTTTAAATGTGTGGTAACAACTAAATTACCACAACATGCGGTTATACTTCCTCCTACCAAATCTACCAAATTATCTGTTTTCTATATCGAATGAAGAAAGAATACTATCAACGAAATATTAACATTTTCACCAAAGCTGTATATTTTTGGAGCCTAGAGGTTGGATATTAGAAGTCGGAAGTCCGGGGACCGAAGAAATAACATTTCCTTTTTCACTCATTCTCTTTTTGACTCCTTAACCAAAAAAAGCATAATTAACTAAATCAACCAGTAACCAAATCAACCAAAAAAACTTTCACACATTCCCTTGTTAACTTCTTTACTTCATAAAAAACAACTCATCGCCTCAACAACAATAAAAAAGTCCCCATGTGCACATGAGGACTTGAATAGTTGAAAGAGTTAACCAACATCACTCTTCAACAATAATAAAATTAGATCGCCTATTTAAAGAATGTTCTTCTTCCGCACAGTTAACACCGTTAGAACAGTGGTTTAGTAATCTACTTTCCCCGAAACCTCTAGCTCCTTCAATTCTACCGGAATCTATTCCGCTGGCAATCAAGTAACGTTTGGTGTTTTCTGCCCGAGCGTTAGAAAGTTTCATATTATAAGTATCAGATCCCCTGGAATCGGTGTGCGATTCTATCATGATGTTAAGCGTTGGGAATTCCTTCATTACATACAATACTTTTTTCAAAGCAACTTGCGCCTGTGGGGTAATTTCTGCTTTGTCCAATTCAAAATAAATAGGGTCAACATCTATTTTCACTTTATCCCCTTCTTTTACGGTTAAACTTTCTAAGGAAGTTAAATACACATCGTTTCCTGTAAGTGCTTCAGAATGATTTTCCGTAGTTTGCGCAATAAGAGTTTTGGAAGTGTAATTGGTTTTTGAAAAGTGTAATTCGCGTTCGTTTTTAAAAGGAAGCTTCACCTCATAATACCCATCTTCATCGGTTTGGAAAGTTTGCGTCACCGAATCCAAAAGTATGTCCCGAACTTCAATATTGGCCTCCGGTAGTGGCTCTTTAGTTTTTGAGTCATAAACATAACCCGAAAACAATTGATGCATAAGCGGGTCACGTTTTTTAAAGTAATAAATATCGTCGTCGCCTTTCCCCATGCTTCGGTTGGAGGCAAAATAACCCGTGCGGTCTTTCGGATTGTAAATAAAACTGAAATCATCCATGTTTCCGTTAAGCGTAGGCCCCATGTTTAAAGGGGTTTCATAACTGGTTTTGGATATAATTTTACTTTGGAAAACATCCATTCCTCCAAGTCCGTAATGGGCATCCGAAGAAAAATACAAAATGCTATCTGTGGCAAACGGAAACATCTCCCTACCCGGCGTATTAATTTTTGGTCCTAAATTAACCGGTTCGCCGGTGGTGCCATCCTCATAAATTTCAGCCACATAAAGATCAGATTCCCCGTAACCCCCAGGCATATCCGAGGCAAAATACAAGTATTTGCCATCTGCAGAAATAGCGGGATGTCCACAAGAATAGCGCATTCTGTTAAATTCCAGCGGCTCAATATTGGTAATGGTTTCTCCGTTTACATAGCCCTTTAAAAGTTCTAGATTAGAAACCCCATCCCGATTGGTTTTAAGTTTGTTTTTTGTAGTATAATTACTGGTAAAATACACAAACTTATCATCTTTACTGAATACGATAGTTGCATCGTGAAAATTGGTTTTTTCACTCAATTCAAACTTTTTCGCTGGTTTTAGCTCCCCATTGCTTTTATTTCTTTCTGAAATATAAAAGTCTAAATAAGGCTGCTTGTTCCACGGATAAATTTTGTCTTTTGAAACTGATGTATCCCGCGCTGAAGAAAAAATTAGATAATCTTTATAATACATCGGCGCGAAGTCAGACATCGGCGTGTTCACCGATACATTCCTGATTTTGTAAAGTGAATCAGATGCTTTTAATTCATCCAAATGACGTTTTTGCGTGGTAATGGCGCTCAGTCTTTCGTAATCGTCTGCGTAAAACTCTTTTATCAATTCGTTGGCTTTTTCATAGTGCCTGCACGATTTAGCGGACTGGATGTATTTTATAAAAGTGCTTTCTTTTATATCCTTTTTTTCAAGGTCGTACAGCTTTTCATACCAAGCGTACGCATTTTTATAATCATTAATGTTAAAGTAGGAATCTGCCACCCTTTCCACCGTTGCCGGATTCATTTTTTTCGCCTTTTCGATGTTTTTCTCATACTCCTTGGCGGCTTCTTCAAAGTGATATTCAGTAAACAATTCATCTGCTTTCCAAGTATTTTTTTGGGCATACAAGCCAAAAGAAACGGAGAGCATCGCCAGTATTAATATTCGTATTTTCATTTTTAGAGTAGTTTTAGGTTAGAAGAATCTTGGTGATTTTGCACGTCTTTTTAGGTCTGGCAAGGAATACCGAAGTATAATTTCGTGCGAACCATCGTTGTATTTATTGAGTTCTGTTGTGGCATAATCATAGGCATACCCTGCGAAAAAGTTTCGTGAGATTTGAAAGCCTAACAGAAAACTCATGGCATCGTTAAACCGATACGCTGCACCCACGGTAAACTTTTCCTGAAGCAATGCGTTTAGGGACACATCTACAGTTACGGGCGCTCCCTCAGTATACTTTACCAAGGTTGAAGGTTTCAGCATAAAATTCGGTGAAATAGGAAACACATAACCACCCATTGCATAAAATTGTGTGGTTTGGTCTACCACCAACTCATCTTCGTCGTTAAAAGTTTCGGTTTTAATAAAGTTTGGCGTAGAAAGCCCTACATACCAACGGTCGCTGTACAAATAGGTTCCAGCACCAATTATTGGCCGGATGTTGTTTACATTATTCTGAAGAATGGGGTCCGCAGTATCTGCATATTCACCTTCAGACCAATCTACGTTTAAAATATCTATCCCTGCATTCATTCCGAAGGAAAGGTAGGTGTTGTAATTTAATTGAATATTATAGGAAAACACCCCGTTAATGTCCAATGCGTTGGATGGTCCAATATTGTCATTAATGGCGGTAAGTCCCACGCCAATACGTTCCCCTACTTTTCCACCTATAGTTAGTGACTGCGTGGAGGGCGCACCATCGATCCCAACCCATTGAGATCGATGAATTAGGCCGACTTCCAACCGGTTTGCCCCCGCATACCCTGAATTTAGGGTAAGCGTATTGTACATATATTGCGTAAACTGAGGTTGCTGTTGTGCTTTTGCATTTTGAAAGGCAAAGAAACCAAGCGCAAGTATGATGATTGTTTTATATTGAGTGATCGTTTTCATCTGGTTATTTTTTTTATTTCTATTGGTCAGATGGAATGTCATGATTAACATATCGTTGAATTCGAAATTTGTTAAATGACATTTCATAAGAATACTATTATTGAGATTGTTTTTGATGGATTTTACACACATGATTTTCATTATTTTGCGATGTATAACCATCCCGATTTATCTTCGCCCAACTCGTCTATTTTTAGCGAGTAGAAATAAACCCCAGCGGGCAATTCTTGATCTCTGTTTACGGCACCACTTACATTGGCAATACCTGTCCAATTGTTTTGGTATCCAACCATTTCGTAAACCTTGTTTCCGTAGCGGTTAAACACTTTTAGCACGCTATTCGGGTATTTTTCAATACATTCTATTCTGAAGAAATCGTTATAACCATCATTGTTTGGCGTAAACTCATTGAAAACCGTTAAGCAACTAAGCTCAATAATTACCTCCGCAGTGTTATTATCCAAGCTGTCGTCCATTGGTGTGGTAGCGCTAATGGTAGCCACGTTGGTGTGGGTTCCAGTTGGATTTACCTGAACACGAATAACTAGCGTAGCGGTTTGGCTGGCACCTAAAGCATCTATGTCCCAAACCCCATTAGCGGCAAAATAAGTTCCTGTTGAAGCCGTATGCTGCTGATATGTAAATCCTGAAGCAATTACCTCATCTACAATTACATCCGTAAATTCAGTTGCCCCCGTATTAGTTACAGTAACCGTGAATTCAATAAACTCACCAACAAGTGGGGTTATGTTGTCTACCGTTTTTGTAATGATAATATCAGAAACTGGAATGTTTTCAATAGTCAATTCGTCTGTGGTATTATCATTGGCACTACCTTGACCGTTAGTAGCCGTTACCACAACATCATAAACCCCTTCAGAAAGTTCGTTTGCGGTTGGGATTTGCAACGTCCAAGTATCATCGCCGTTATCAGTTAAATCACCATCGCCTTCGGTGTATATGTTTCCATCAACCTCAACGGTAAGGTCATCTGAAGAAGTAGCAGTACCAACAATTTCTGGTGTTGGGTCTTGAGTAACGATTTCAGCTACCGTTGGCGTTACTGGCGGCGCGTCGTCTAGAATGATTAAAATCCTAAGTTCATCTGTCGTTACATCGGTAACGGTAGCACCCGCAGTATTCATAGCCGTTGCAACTACATTATAAACGCCCTCTGGCAATGCTTGAATACTTGGAATGGTTAGCGACCATGTATTATCACCATTGTCTACCAAACTTCCTGCACCTTCAGCATATACCGTTCCATTAACGGCAACTGTTAATTCATTTACCGAATCGGCTGTTCCCATAATTGTTGGCGTAGTATCGTCAGTCACCAGTGGTATCACGGTTGGCACCGTAATATCATCCCCACTTCTTACACCGTCGTCTATTATAAGTTCGTTTGTGGTATTATCGGTCACTGAATTGTTTGCATCATCCGTTACCGTTGCAATAACATCATATTCTCCGTCGGGCAGTGCGTCGGAATCTGGAATTTGCAATGCCCATGTATTATCTTCATTGTCGGTCAGGTCTCCGTCTCCTTCCGTGTAAACCACTCCGTTCACTTCTACGGTTAGCATATCTTCAGAGTCAGCTGTTCCAGTTACATAAGGTGTAACATCACTTGTAACCAATTTATTAACCGTTGGAGTGTTTGGTAAATCAGCTTCAATAGTCAGCTCATCTGTAGTGTTATCAGTTGCTGTATTTCCAGCTGGGTCGGTAGCGGTCGCCACTATGTCGTATGTTCCTTCGGGAAGTGCATCAGCATTTGGAATTTGCAATGTCCATGTATCATCGTTATTATCTGTAAGATGAACACCCCCTTCTTGATAAGTAATGCCATTTACAGCAACCGTTAATTCGTCAACTGAATCTGCAGTACCCGTAATTGTCGGAGTAGTATCGTTAGTTGCTAATGGAGTTACGGTAGGCATATTAGGCGCCATGGTATCAATAGTAAGCTCGTTGAGGGTACTATCGTTATTTGTATTTCCGAAACTATCGGTTACTTCAGCTTTTACATCGTAGAAACCATCAGTCAGCGATTGATTATCGGGTATCTGAAGCGTCCAAGTATCATCTACATTGTCAGTTAAATTTCCGTCACCTTCCGTATAAACTACATTATTTACTTCAACAGTTAGGTCGTTACTGGAAGTGGCTGTTCCCGTAATTTCTGGTGTTGTATCCGCAGTAGTCAACAATTCTACCGTAGGCGCAGTTGGCATGCTAGTGCTAATGGTAACTTCATCCGTGGTAGTATCCGTGGAAGTGTTGTTCGCATTATCCGTTGCCGTGGCTACCACATCATATGTACCGTCTGGCAGTTCGTTGCCTGCTGGAATCTGCAACGCCCATGTATTGTCTCCATTGTCGGTTAAATTTCCTTCGCCTTCCGAATAAACAACATTATTTATGGCAACAGTTAGATCGTCTTGAGACATTGCTGTTCCTGTAATCAACGGAGTTGTATCATTCGTGTTCAATACATCTACAGTAGGATTGTTTGGAAGTGTCGAATTAATCGTCAGTTCATCAACTGTTGCATCATTGGAAGTATTTCCTGCTGCATCGGTAGCTGTAACGGCTACATCGTACGTTCCGTCTGCCAATTCGTTGCCGGTTGGAATTTGAAGTTTCCAAGTATCATCGGTGTTATCCATTAAATTCCCATCACCTTCGGTATAGGTAACGCCATCAACCACAATCGTTAAATCGTCTGCGGAATCGGCCGTCCCTGTTATTTCGGGAGTTGTGTCATTCGTTACCATAGCGTTTACAGTAGGCACTGTAGGAGCAGTAGTGTCAATGGTCACTTCATCAGTAGTTGTGTCGCTATTAATATTTCCAAAACTATCAGTCACTACTGCGGAAACGTCATAAATATTGTCTGGCAGTTCATTTCCATCCGGAATTTGAAGCGCCCAAGTATCATCGCCGTTATCGGTTAAATTTCCATCACCTTCTGAATAGGTGATACCGTTGATTGCAACCGTTAAGTCATTAGCGGAAGTAGCCGTTCCAGTAATCATCGGAGTTGTATCGGCGGTTATCAATGTATTTACTGAAGGAATACTTGGCAAGCTTGTACTAATGGATACTTCATCCACCGTAGCATCCGATGAGGAGTTTCCAGCAGCATCATTAGCCGTGGCAATTACATCGTAAACGCCATCTGGCAATTCATCTCCATTCGGAATTTGAAGCGCCCAAGTATCATCACCATTATCAGTTAAGTTTCCATCGCCTTCTGAGTATGTTACACCATTTATGGATACTGTTAAATCAGCATCAGAATCTGATGTTCCCGTAATTTCCGGTGTAGTATCGTTTGTCGCCAAAGTATCCACTGTTGGAATGCTAGGCGGTATAGTATCAATAGTGAGTTCGTTTACCGTTGCATCATTGGCACTAATTGCACCATTTGTAAGCGTTGCTTCTACATCGTAAACGCCATCTGGCAGTTCGCTTCCTGTTGGAATTTGTAACGTCCAAGTATCATTTCCATTATCCGTTAAATTTCCATCGCCTTCCGTATAGACAATTCCATTGACTTCCACGGTTAGGTCGTTAACCGAATCTGCTGTTCCCGTAATTGTGGGTGTAGTATCTGTAGTGGTTAAAAAGTCAACCGTCGGCGTATTCGGAGCCGAAGCATTTATAGTCAGCTCATCCACGGTTATGTCCGTAGCCACATTTCCAGCATCATCTGTTGCAGTTGCCACCACGTCGTATGTCCCGTCCGGCAAGGTATTGGTATTTGGAATCTCCAATGTCCATGTATCATTTCCGTTATCGGTAAGGTCTCCATCACCTTCCGTGTAAGTAATTCCATTTACTTCAACCGTAAGCTGGTCTTCCGAAGTGGCTGTTCCCGAAATACTCGGTGTGTTATTATTAGTGGTTAAAGGAACAACCGTTGGAATTTCAGGAGCGGTAAGGTCAATTTCCAGTTCGTTCGTTGTAGTATCATTGGCCGTGTTTCCAGCTGTATCAGTGGCTGTTGCAACTACATCATAAACATTTTCAGGAAGTTCATTTCCAACAGGAATTTGAAGTGACCAAGTATCGTCGCCGTTATCGGTCAGGTTACCGTCGCCTTCGGAATAGGTAATTCCATTTATTTCAACAGAAATACTATCTGCGGAATCGGCTGTACCTGTCAGCACAGGAGTTGTATCATTGGTGGTTTGCGCATCTACTGTTGGCGTAGTTGGCTCGGTAACATTTACTGAAAATGCTAGTGCTGCTGAAGCACTTGCGTTACATGTTCCGTTATCGGTAGTAACCGTCGCTTCAATCGTAGCATCTGCATCCGCTACCAGTTCACTTCCCGCTATATCAAAACTGAAAGTTAGACCTGCTGCAACAGTGGCATTGTAATCTGTTCCATTTACGGTTAGTATTATTGTGTCGCCAACGGCAGCATCACCAGCAACAGTTCCTGAAATTGTAACGTCGGTTTGCGATTCGGCAATATTAATGATATTGTCGCCTGCTATGTTTCCGCTAAAAGCGATAGTCGGATTCAAATCATTTTCCAGTACCGTTACATTGGTAACTGCTAAATCTCCCGCTATGTTGTCGCATCCAGTAACATTGCTGGTAATGCTTGTGTAAAAATTAATGGGTGTGGCTGCTGCAGTTAAACCGGTTATAGTTAATGAGCCGTCCACGCCGATGCTGTAAGTAGCGCCTCCTTGGGTAAGCCCATCGGTAATTTGAGATGTTTTATTGTTGTCAAAATACCATGAAAATGAGCCTTCGATACTGCTGGTTGCATTTAAAGTAATGGTGTTGCCCTCACAAAAGTTATTTTCGGCTCCTGTTACAGAAATGTCTGCCGCCAAAGGTCTATCCAATGCGGTTACATTTACGGCAACCCTTGCCGATTCTGTTGTGCATCCTGCTTTAGCCGCCGCTACATAAAAAGTGCTGTTGGCAGTAATAACGGGTGTTGTAAACGTAGCTCCAGAACTTACTGTTGTTAATAGATTTCCTCCTTCAGCTGCATCATACCATCTTATTTCCAAATCAGTAGGATTGCTGGTAGCAATTAAGTCGGCTGTTTCTCCAATACAAACAGCTTTATCAACTGTTGAAGCATCCAAAGTGGGTAATGCAGGTGTTCTAACTACTCCAAACAAATCTAAGCTTTGCGCAATTTCTAAATTCAGCAAAGAAGAGTACCTTATGGTAAGCCTGTCTATTGGCGCGCCCGGACTATACGGAATGGTAGTTGGTAAATTTTGATTTGCCCGAATTTGTATTAACGAAAGTACATCGGCAGTCAACAAGCTATTGAAGGACACCGTTTGCACGACTTCCCCTTTATTGCTGGCTATTACGTCTATTCCATTTAGCGCTCCCACCGCCAAGAGTCCAGGGGAGAGTCGAAGTCTGATATTAAAATTATCCGAAGCGTTGGAAGAGCCTTCAAAATATATGGACTGTTGAATGGAGGCGGCTACACTTAATATCCCCAAGTTTAACCTTGAAAAACTATTAACATTCCCATCGATTGCATTTCTGGGATTAGCAACGCCCGCGCCTCCAAGATTTAATAAATCCAAAGAAATTCCGGTTCCATCAAAGGAGGTGAAGGCAGCATTTGCACATTCGGCGCTATTCGTTACGTAATAAGCCCCGTAAAGTCCCAGTCTTTTCGTGTTACCCAAGCCCACCAATGAACCTACGCGGTTGGTGAGACGAATTCGGTTATAATTTTGACTTGGCGTTACCGCTATAAAAAATTCCCCGCTGGCATTGGTAACAATCCTTAACCTTCCGCTGGAAAAATCGTTATCAGTTTCTGAGCGTCCCGTTAAAATAGGTGTTTCACCATTACGAGCCTCAACTGTGAATTCCTGATTTCCTATAAGAACAATTCCTAAAACATCAGAAAGAAGCCCGCCCAGGGTACCACCCAACAGTGCTGGCAAAAGATTGGCTTCAGTATCAATTTTAATATAGGTAGTGGTATTTGCCGGAACCATGGCCGGGTATTGTAGTTCAATATGACCAGAATACGCTCCTATACCGAGTGCTAATCCGGCACTGGCAAAAATATCTGCCTTAGTGGTTAGGTCACCATCCCTGGCATTGTCAACATTTTGGGTGTGGTCTTCACTTACAATAGAAGTGGTGAAAACTTTGGTTTGGGAAAAGACGCTACTGTTAAACAGAAACATGAAAATAATCCCAAAGCACATCTTCGCGATAGTAGTAAATTTTTTCATTGATATGTGGTTTACGTTGGTTAATCGTAAATTTAGGGGATACCAATAATCGTGTGTGTGTTTAGGGGTAGTTGTAGAGAGGGAAAAATAAATTAAAACCTTTTTTGAGGTTTTTTTTCAAAATTTTTAGTTGTTATTTTAGCTCATTAGATGTAAGATTTTGGGTTTATTCTTACATCTAAAGTATAGTATATACGAAGTTTGTTTAATCTTGGTTTTGTTAAAAAGAAGTTAAAATCTTATGGTTTTCATGCTCAAATATCACTTTCAGTGTTATTAAATTGTTAAATTTTAAATTTAAAACAGGGGGTGAAATATGTCACTTAATTGTTACATTTTTAACTATATAAATAGCTTAGGTTTTGTCCTTTTAAATGATTTATCTTTGTAAAAAATTTGTTTATGAGCAGAGGAGATAATTCTAAGAAAGGTAAAAGTTATGGAAGACAAGGTGGAGGTAGCAAAAAATTCTCTGGCAGACAGGGAGGGAACGCTAAAGGAAAGAGCTTTGCCCGTGGAAATTCACCTGTAAAAAATACACATACTTCCAAGAAAAGCCAATTGGCTCCCAATGAAATGCGTCTAAACAAATACATTGCGAATAGCGGTGTGTGCTCTAGAAGGGATGCCGACATCTATATTGCCTCCGGAAATGTTACCGTAAATGGTAATGTTGTTACAGAAATGGGATACAAAGTACAACTTTCGGATGAAGTTAAATTTGATGGACGTACTATTAATCCTGAAAAGAAAGCATACGTATTGCTTAATAAACCCAAAGGCTTTGTTACCGCCAAATCATTAGAAAAGGGCAAGAAGACCGTATTGGATTTGGTAGCAAATGCCAGCAAAGGAAGGATTCTACCTGTAGGTTCTCTAGAACGAAATTCTACCGGACTCATGCTTTTTACGAACGACTTAGAACTTTCTAAAAAACTTACACAGGGACCTGGCTTTAGAAAAATCTACCACGTAACCCTCGACAAAAGCTTTAGACACGAAGACCTTCATAAAGTACGCGAAGGTTTAGTAATTGATGACAAAGAAGTTAAAGTGGAAGAAATTTCTTTTATTGAAGGTGGAAACAAAAATGAAGTTGGCGTAAAAATCTATAGCAACCGAAATAAAATTGTAACCAAAATTTTTAAGGAACTCGACTACGAAATTATCAAAATAGACCGTGTTGCTTACGATGGACTCACGAAAAAAGATATTCCTAGGGGAACATGGCGCCATCTTACAGAACAAGAAGTCATTAATTTAAAAATGCTTTAGTCCTATTTCAGGTTGTTCAGGAAGGTTGCTTATTGGCTAAATTCCTTTTAAAATAGGTTTCTCTAAATAAACTTCTTTTAAAAAGCACCCAAAAACAATTAAATATTCCGTAGTGATAATCCATGGATTTTCAACAAAAAATTCATTGGAATAAGCGAAGTAACTTAAAAAAACGGCCAAACTCCAGATCAGCGGGAATTTATAACGGGTAAACACGCACAGCAAAACAGGCGTTGCCAAATACCACGGATGAACCGTAGTACTCATGAAAAAATAAATAGATACAGCCATTAACATTGAAACAAATAATGTTTTTGGCTGATTGTTTTTTCTGAAAAATGCAAGCAACAAAATGGCCGCTAACGTTAAAAATGCGAGCCGCGTTCCAGCTATGGAAATTATATTAAATCCTTTGTGATAGAATCCAATTTCCCGAACTAAATAGTAAATACTGGCATTGAATTCGAACTTTTTAAACCATAATCCAACAGTTTCTGAATAGTGCTCTATCATTTCAGCGGAAAGAAATGGTAAAAATGAAATCAAAAATACCAACCCGACCAATAAGTAGAAAGAGCCTAACCTCAACATGCTCCTTTTATCTGTGTCCTTAATAAACCATCTTATAAAAAGGGGTAATAAAAGAAGCGGCAACAACTTTACTGAAATGGAAAATGAGAATAAAACAGCTCCAAAAATCCATTTATTCTGAAGGATAAAATACAATGCAGCTACCAAGAAAAATAGCATTATTGCTTCAAAATGAAGGTTTCCTGTAAGCTCGATTATGATAAGCGGATTTAAAAAATACCAATGTATTTGTTGCTTCGGAAGTTTTAATAATTGAAGGATTTTACTTCCGAAGTAGAAGATTCCTACGTCTGCCAAGATTATAAAAAAGCGCAGGACGATGATATTGACTAAAATATTCTTACCCCCAATTACATTTCCAAGATAAAAGAACAATTGATTAATAGGCGGGTAATTGCTATGGTTGGAAGCGCTTAATGTGCCCATACCCTCAAATAATGTCTCCAAAAATTGAGTTGAAAATCCTTCGCTTCCAATCAATTCCATTGGAGTATGCAAATATGGATTTACACCTTCAACAAGTAGTTTTCCATCCCAAATAAATCGGTAAAAATCCTGCGAAAGATTTGGAGTGGCTGCAAAGAAAACAAGTCTGGCTAAAATTCCGAATATCAATAAAAATCGAAGATTGGACTTTTCAAATTGAATAAGCTTGTACGCAAAAAAAAACAACGCTACGCAAAGAGATAGCAATTTTATAAAATCGGTACGGACCAAATCGTAAGCAAAACTTCCGTAAAACAGAAGTGAAGCAATTAAAAAAAGTATCGTGTACTTATTTGTTTTCCAAATTCTTATCATTCAACTTTTTTATCCTCTTGATTTTATGGAATGGAAAAATACAAAACCAAAACCAATAAAAAGCATCAAATGAAACGGAAACAAGGAATAATCATTAAACACAAAACCGCTCGTCATTCCGAAGAAAAAATAAAGCATCAACAGAGCTTCTAAAATAATATTTCCAGAAATCGATTTTACTAGATATTTATTCCCTTTCCAGCTATCGGTTACATTTTTAATATTAAATTTTGGGGTTCTAACAAATTCACTTCGCTTCCCCATGTGCCCTTCTATTACCGCAAAGCTGTTGTGAAGTGTAAACCCGAGGATGACCGTAAAAAAAGTAATAAACATTTGCGTGTAGGAAAGAAAACCCCGCCAACCTTCTTCTAATATGTTTTTATATGTAAACCAATAGCAAAAATATAAAATGAGCGTACTAGCGATAAAAATACCGGTTAAATCGAAAACCCAAATTGGAATAATGTTTTGTTGTTTAATAAAAAGTATCGGGACACTCAAAAAAGCAATTAAAAATGCACACAAAAACATGGAGCTATTTAACAAATGAATAAAACCATGAAATTTTGTTTTTAAAGAAATATTTTTGGCATTTAAAAGACTTTTTATTGTTTTTCTGAAGTTTTCCGCCCCTCCTTTGTTCCATCGAAATTGCTGTGTTCTAGCGGCGCTAATCACCACCGGAAGTTCCGCTGGGGTTTCCACGTTTTCAAGGTATTTAAATTTCCAATTTTTTAATTGGGCGCGGTAGGATAAGTCCAAATCCTCGGTTAGGGTGTCGCCCTCCCAGTTTCCAGCATCGATTATACAAGCCTTTCTCCAAACGCCCGCGGTACCGTTAAAGTTGATAAAATGACCTTTTGCATTTCTCCCAACTTGTTCTATTGTAAAATGCGCATCCAACGCAAAAGCCTGTATTTTGGTAAGCAAGGAATAATCTCTATTGATGTGTCCCCAACGTGTCTGCACAACACCAATCTCTGGGTCTTTAAAATAAGGAACTGTTTTTTTTAGCCAATCCGGAGCTGGAAGAAAGTCCGCATCAAAAATGGCAATGAATTCCCCTGTCGCTTTCTCCAAACCTTCTTTTAACGCTCCTGCTTTAAAACCTTGCCTATTTTCCCGGGTAATATGTGAAATATTGATTCCACTTTGCTGGTACTTTTTTATTTTTTCTGAAGTCTGTTCCAGAGAACCATCGGTAGAGTCATCCAGCACTTGAATTTCCAGTTTGTTGCTTGGGTATTCCAATTTTACGATGTTCTCGAGCAACCTATCTACCACATATTCTTCATTATAAATAGGAAGTTGAACAGTAACCTTTGGTATTTCCCGCGCATCAAGAAAATTGAATTTGGGCCCGCTTGCGAGGTTTTTTCTGTGTCTCAGGTAATTTACAAGCAAGTTAAGTTGCGTTAAACTATAAAAGAGAATAAGCAATAACGAGAGTATATAAATAGCTAGAATACTGTATGTAACAATCTCGGAAATCATTTAAAACTATATTTAAAAATCCAACCCAAAATTTTAATCCCTGCCATAATGCTGCCCTTCACCGTACCAGAAACTTTAGAAACCCCAATCCTGTTTTTGTAACGCACGGGAATTTCTGTATAGCTGTAATTCTTTTTAATGGCCTTTAGTTGCATTTCTACCGTCCAACCGTAGGTTTTGTCTTCCATTTCCAATGTCAAAAGCTTGTTGTATTTTATAGCCCTAAACGGACCTAAATCCGTAAAACGGGCACCAAAAAACAGTTTCATTAAAAATGTTGCCAACCAATTGCCAAAAACTTGCTGGGGTGTCATGGAATTAGGTTCCCGCAAGGATTTATTCCTTGCTCCAATAACCAAATCCATATTATCATTTAAAATTGGGGAAACAATTTTGGTTAGTTCTTCTGGATAATCAGAATAATCCCCGTCTAGAAAAACAATAATATCTGGAGTGTTTCCGCTTTCAGAAATATATTCCATCCCTTTTAAGCATGCATAACCGTATCCTTTTCGGTTTTCAGTTAAAACAGTTGCGCCTGCTTTTTTAGCAACTTCTTCCGTGGCATCGGTTGAATTATTGCTTACCACAATTACTTCATCTACAATTTCTGGTATTTCATTAATCACCAAACCGATGGAAGCTTCTTCGTTAAAAGCGGGAATAATTACTTTAATATTGGGCATTGCCTATTTCCTTAAAAAGTTGCGCAAAGATACTATCATTTGCTCGATTATTGATGATAATATAGCTTTGGATGTAGTTGGTCGTAAAAACCAATTTATCCTTTATGAGAAGCCTTATTTTCTTGAATTAAATTCAGTAAATCCACATCATTTCCCAATAAAACAGCCTCGCTATTAATCCTTCCTTTGGTGCTACCGTTTTCCAGTTTGAGCACTCCCCGGGGACAAACAGCCGAGCAAATACCACAACCAACGCAGGAAGCACGAATAATGTTTTCACCTTTTTGCGCATAGGCCCGTACATCGATTCCCATTTCGCAATATGTGGAACAATTTCCACAGGAAATACACTGACCACCATTGGTGGTAATTCTGAATTTTGAAAAAAGACGCTGTTGCAATCCCAAAATAGCCGCCATTGGACAACCAAATCGGCACCAAACGCGATTACCGAAAATGGGATAGAAGCCCGTACCAATCACTCCGGAAAATATGGAACCGATTAGAAAGGCATACGTAGAACGCAACGTTTCCGGATTAAATATAAAAACACTGCTTCCACTCATGTAGTGAATTCCAATTAAACCTAAGGTAATGGCCAAATAACCAATAGCACCATAACGTGCATCCTTTTTAAATTCTTCTTTTTTGAAATACCAAATAACGGCAAACAACAATCCAAGGAAAACGGCTACACTAATTAAAAAAGTGTCTTTATTTAGCAAATATTTATCGGCATCATAGCTAAGGTAACTGTGAATAACGGCGGTAGTCATTAAAACAGAAAACACCAATACACTGTGTACCACCCATCGTTCTACTCTCCATGCAAACAAACTTTTATCGGATAATTGCCTAAACGCATCACCAGAAGTTTCTGCGAGTCCGCCACAGCCGCAAACCCACGAACAATACCATCTTTTTCCGTAGAAATAAGTTAGAATAGGGGTTATAACTAGAATGGAAACAATGCCAAAGAGCAATAAAAATATGCCCAAATTTCCCGAACTAATAAAACCATCCACGCGGTATTGTTCAAAATTATAATAATTGAGAGGCCATATATTTTTTAGGTCGTAATACGGAATGTTGTAAGCTTCCGAATTATTCAAGCGAGCCATAACCTCTGGAATAATAAAAGCAAATGAGGCTTGAAAAAACATTACACTAAGCGTACGTAACACTTCATACCGATTATGGCGGTATTTCCAAAGAAATTTAATTCCGAAGGCAAGAATGGCTATCGTATATAAAGTTCCATACACAAACCACTGACTGGCGGGATTGCCGCTAAGAAATTTGCTTAGTGGGTCAAAAAGTGCTATTACCCCAACGTTGTCACCCTCGTTTCTTAATCCCAAATATTGTGGGTAGAAATAGAGCACAACGTAAAAACCGGTCAGCGCAATTCCCAAAAGCCAGCCTAGCAAGCCACGGGAAGAAATTGATTTTTGATAAACCCCATCATTTTTTATACCAGCCGATTTGTTGGCATATGCACCGTATGAAAATATAACCACTCCCAAAGTAATCGCGGATAGGGAAATGGCCAGCCAAGTTGTTTTATTAGGGAAATCGATATTGAACATCGCCAAAAGGAGCACCCCTAAACCAAACATTCCTAAAACAACCGAAAATTTTTGAATAGCGCTTAAGGCCGCGGGCGGTTCTCCCGATAAAGACATATTTCTTTGTACTGTAGTATTCATAACTAGTTTGCCAATTGGAATTGGTTATCAAATGATTTTTTTATTGCTGAATAGTGTTTTTTATAAAACTCGGGGTCGAAATGTGCTTTGTGTAAGTTTTCAATTACAAATTCAACACTCTTCTCTTCGGAAATCCATTTGTCGAATTTCTCATGCGAAAGTCGAATTCCAAAAGTGTTTATCCCCAAAATAGCGTGGTTTTCTTTGTGAAAGGAAATTCGGATGCATTTCTTGCCATCGGGATGTTCCCAATAAAACTGCTGCTCATAATCTTGCGGTTTGGCCCAAACCCAACCGTAGGTTTGATATTCAATATCTAAAAACTTAGCAGAATTAAACCAAACACCGGGACGGTAAGCCATTTTATTACCGCAAATAGTTTGGGCAACAGCCTCGCCCATCATGCGCCCAGTATACCAAACTGCCTCCACGGGCTTTCGAAACCCGGTTGGCTCCAGTTGCTCGGCGCAATCACCAATGGCATAAACATTTGGAATATTGGTTTCTAAGTATTTATTTACTTTCACCCCTTTTCCAAGTTCAATACCGCTATCATTTAGAAAATCAATTGATGGACGCACTCCCGCAGTAAGACCTACCAAATTACATTCTATTTTTTCACCTTCGGAAGTAATAATGGCACTCGCTCTTCCATTTTCATCGGAAACAATTTCCTTCAATTGGGTGTTTAGTTTTAGCTCAATATGATGGTCTTTGATGTGATTCCCTATTAGTTTTGCTTCACCTTCCGGAAGCACACTTCCCCAAAAATAACGGTCGCGCACCAGCATGGTCACGGGAATATTTCGAGTTCTCAACATCTCTGCCAATTCAATTCCTATCAATCCACCACCCACAATTACAGCCCGCTTACAAACCTCGTTATTTGGAGCATTTTCTTCCAAAAGCTCCAAATCTTGTTTTGAATATAAGCCTTGGACTCCTTTTAAATTCTCCCCGGGCCACCCAAATTTATTGGGTTTGGACCCGCTGGCAATAATAAGGTCGTCGTAAGTTAAATCACTCCCATCTTCAAAAAGAAGTCTTTTGTTTTCTGTGTTGACCTCTTTTACAAACCCATGCTTCAGTTGGATGTTGTTTTTCTCCCAAAACCAATTTTCATAAGGTTGCGTGTGCTCAAACTTCATATGCCCCATATACACATACATAAGCGCTGTACGAGAAAAAAAGTATTCAGACTCAGCCGAAATAACCGTGATTTTATAGTCGCTAAGCTTTCGTATATGCCTAGCAGCGGTAATTCCCGCGATTCCATTTCCAATAATGGCGATGTGTTTCATACGTTTAAATTTTTCCAACTATCTGAAACAATATTTTCAAAAATTGAGAACGTATGTAATCGCTACGCTCTCGCATTAAAAATTTTAAATATTAACTTTATGCAAAGCGATTTTTAAAATTTCTTAATGCTCGTTTCATCTGTTGAATTTTGTATTGTTTACTTTGGGCTTGCAAAATAGGTCGTACTGCAAGATAAAAACTTAACAGCAGTTATTGGTTTAGAAAGATTTTAAATTTAAATTGCGGGATTTTTCTTATTTCTGAGAGATTTTTAAAATGAAAAGGCCGCTTAAAAAAAGCAGCCTTGTTCAGTAGTTTCAGTCTCATTGGAAAATTATTTCCTATTCATACCTTCCAAATAGGTCTTAATATACTTTTGGTCTAATTCAGTTGAATCTTTGTATTTTTTACGTAATTCTTTAAGATCCTCAGTAAGTTTCTTTACCACATCGGCATATTCTGGATCATCGTAAACATTGTTCATTTCTTTGGGATCTTTCAATCTATCGTAAAGTTCCCACTCATCCACATCGTAATAAAAATGAATTAATTTATACTCTTTGGTCACAATACCGTAATGCCTTTTCACCATATGAACTGATGGGTATTCGTAATAATGATAATAAGCAGCTTCGCGATCCCAATCCTTGTTGTTACCTTCAAACAACGGCATCATACTTTCCCCCTGCATATCGCTTGGGATGGAAATTCCCGCCGCATCCAAAAATGTTGGTGCAAAATCTAAATTCTGAACCATATCATCGTTTACTGTACCGCCTTTTATAACAGCTGGCCAACTCACCATCAGCGGCGTTCTAAAGGATTCTTCATAAATAAAGCGTTTATCAAACCAACCGTGTTCGCCAAGGTAAAAACCTTGATCGGAGGTATAAATAATAATGGTGTTCTCCATTAAATCATTTTCCTCCAAATAATCTAAAACCCTGCCTACATTATCGTCTACCGAAGAAATACTTCCCAAATAATCTTGCATGTAACGCTGATACTTCCACCTCATTTTTTCCTCATCCGTCATTTTAGGCCAATTCTTCTTAAAGTCTTCATTTATGGAATCTAAAATTGGATCGTACAATGCTTTTTGCGCTTCATTAGCTCTTCCGTACGGACCGTAAAATCCGTTTTTAAACGATTCTACTTTCGGAGAGACATCGCCCATTTCCGCAAGGGTTTCGGGCCTAATTTTACTATCGTGCTCATATTGCATGTGATAAAGCAGATTCATTTCTGCTGTTTTGGCTGCCGTACCTCTGTTCTTGTAATCATCAAATAACGTTTCGGGCTCTGGAAATGTCTTTTCCGAATATTCTTTAAACTTTTCCGGACTAGGCCACCATGGTCTGTGTGGTGCCTTGTGCAGATACATCATCATAAAAGGCTTGTCTTTCTCCCTTTTATTCTCCAGCCAATTCAGTGTAAAGTCGGTAATTATATCGGTAGCATAGCCCGTAACGGTAGTGTCACCCTTTTTGGTAATGAAATCCGGATTGATATAGTGTCCTTGTCCTGGAAGAATGGCAAATTCATCAACGCCTTTTGGGTTATTTCCAAAGTGAAGCTTCCCGAACATGGCCGTTTGGTAGCCTGCGTTTTGGAATAACTGCGGAAAGGTTACATTGGTAGTATCAAACGGAAAATGGTTATCTACCTTTCCATTAATGTGACTGTGTTTTCCGGTAAGAATCACAGCCCGCGAAGGAGCACAAATGGAATTGGTAACGGAAGCATTGGTAAAAAGCATTCCCTTTTTGGCAATCCTATCAATGTTAGGTGTTTCAATTAGCTTGTTGGAATAAGCGCTAATGGCTTGGTATCCGTGGTCGTCCGACATGATAAAAACAATGTTGGGACGTTTTTTTTCTTCGGATGTTTGTTCATTTTCTTTCTTTTCTGAACAACTAAAGATGCTGGCCAGACAAAAAAGTAAAAAGCATTTTTTCAACATAGTGAAGTGTATTTTAGGTTGGTTTAAATTTAAAAAACTAAAGATATAAAAAATAGATGATTGATGAATTTACATAAAAAAGCCAACCCCAAAGGAGTTGGCTTCTATACAATTTTATATTTGATGTTATTTTAAAATCCCATCTACGATTCCGTATTCCAAAGATTCTTCGGCGTCCATCCAATAATCACGGTTGAAATCTTTCATGATTTTCTCGAAATCCTGTCCGCAGTTATCAGCTAATATTTGAGCGCTGATTTCTTTGGTTTTCAAAATTTCCCGTGCTTGAATTTCTATGTTGGAAGCTTGTCCTCTAGCTCCTCCACTCGGCTGATGAATCATCACTCTTGCATACGGATACACAAAACGTCTTCCTTTTTCTCCTGCAGAAAGTAAGATAGAACCCATAGACGCCGCAAAACCGGTACAAATGGTAGAAACCGGACTTTTTAACGACTTCATGGTATCGTGAATGGCAAAACCAGAAGTAACGTAACCACCCGGACTGTTTATAATTAATTTAATTTCTTCATCACTCAAAGAATCTAAATATAAAAGTCGGTCGATAACGTGTTTTGCCGATTTATCATCTACTTGCCCCCAAAGAAAAACTTTACGTTCTTCCAATAAGGCACTGTCTATTTTATCTTGAATTTTATTACTAGCCATAATTTTTTTAATTATTATTCAAATATACTTAATTCGATTTATACACCAAGTTAGATTTGGAATGCTCCAACGGTTTCGTGTATTTTTTTTAGTTTTCTGAGTCGGCTTTAGAGTTCCAAGGATATAATTCCTGATTCACAAACTTCTTCGGAAATTTCTCATCCTCATCAAATCCTAATTCGATGTCCCTTCCGTCATGCGGAATGTAATTCGTTTTAAAAATATAATCCCACACGCTCAATGTAATTCCGAAATTGACTCCGTATTTGTTCGGCATTTTTTTGCTATGATGCCAAATATGCATTTTCGGATTATTGAAGATATATTTTAATGGACCATAATCCCAGCCAATGTTGGCATGGTTTAAGTGCCCAATAGTAATGTTGAAAAAATGAACAATCGCCACTGATTCAATTGTAAAACCACCTATGATGGCAATAGGAATGTACAATATCGATTTATACACGATGGGTTCCATCCAATGGTAACGAAAATGGGCGGCAAAAGCCATTTCCTTTACGGAATGATGTGTTTTATGAAAATTCCACAAAAAAGGAACTCTGTGCAACAAAATATGCGTACCCCATTGTATAAAATCAGCCACAAAAAAGAATATTAACAATCCCCAATACCAAGGAAGTTTCGAGGCATTAAAAAGTTGAAAATCAGCTACCGACAAATTAAAAATGCCTAAAAAATCATTGAAAATTGCTTCCGCCGTATTGGAAAGTGCAATAAGCGCAATGAGATTCAGCAGAAAAAAATTAAAGAACAAATAGAACGTATCGAGCCAAAAATCCTTTCTGAAAATCTTTTGATTTTTCCGCCAAGGAAAAAGGATTTCCAATCCCCAAACCGTAAACGAAATAATAAGCAACCCATAAAAATAATTCTCCCAATAAAATCGGGTAATCTCGTCCAGCAGGTAATTAAAATACCCCGAATACGATTCTTTTATGATGTTGAAATATTTGTTCATACACTTTGGTAAACAATTCAAATTAACCGATATATTTTGCCAAAAATAAAACGGTTGTCGTGCAGAGCCTGTCGAAGCATTTTTGTGAACGTAAATACCCTTCGACAGGCTCAGGGTGACATTAAGGTTTTAAAGCCCAGTTCAGCATTGGAATCCTCAGGAGTGACAGTAATTTTTTAACAGCACCCGTCACCGTCGTAATGCCAAGTGGATTCCGAAATAAAAATATCTTCTCTATTTAAATTTTTGAGTGCGTTGGCTGTCTTGTCGCAAACTGCTAAAGGTTGGTTCTGCAATAAAACGTGCCCTTTTTTATCGTCAAAATAATCTTCAGTTCCATAATAAATGGCAGTTTTCCCGGTAAAAACACAAGGTCCGTCTTCGGGCATCGGATCTTTAATGGCCGCTACTTCAATAGATTCTATATAAATTAACTCATCGGTATTATAATGGGTTGGACTTAGAATGCGGTATGGTTTTCGGGCTCTTATTTCAATAGTGCCAAATCCCGCATCGGTAAGCATTTTTACGTACTCTTTTATGGGCAAACTTCCACTTAGGCACAACGCACGAAGCTGTTCATCATTTCGCAATTCATCATTCATGTGCTGCTCGCAAGTAGGGTCGCTCATTACCAACCTACCGTGAGGTTTTAGTACGCGGTACATTTCAGCAATCGCTTTTTTAAGTTCTTCCGTTTTAAAAATATTGAACAGGCAATTTTGGGCGGCCACGTCTATGCTTTCATCTTCCACAGGCAAGTGCAACGCATCCCCCTTTTTTAAGTTTACGAACTCACTTTTAAACCACGGATTTTGAAGTTCGGCCTCCTGAAAATTTTTACGGGAAGCCTCCAACATTTCATCTACCACATCTACGCCAATAACACCATCTTTTTGTCTGGAAAAGTAAGCGAACTGCAATAATTCCATTCCTCCGCCAACGCCTACGTACAATATTTTAGGATTGTTTGCTAAATCCCTTGGGTGTACCGTGCTCCCGCAGCCGTAGTTCATTTCTTGCATGATTTTAGGAATTTTCAATTCCGGCAATTCCCAAATAGGATTGGTGGTACAGCACAAGCCCACATCGGGTGTTAAGGCAGCTTCTTTGTAAACGTCTTTTGTGGTTTCTAAATAACTCATAATTGTTTAATCAATTTCTTGAAAAGCGTAATCATTTTTGGTTCTGCTTCCCCCGCAATTTTAATGATTTCCTGAATATCAATCGGCTGAAGATTGTCTGGATCGCCCTCGTCGGTAATTACCGAAATTGCGGCAATCGGCAAACGTAAATGATTGGCAACAATAACTTCCGGCACAGTACTCATCCCAACGGCGTCGGCTCCAATAATTTTTAGGTAGCGATATTCAGCCTTCGTCTCTAATTGAGGTCCGACTACGGAAGCGTAAACCCCTTTTTGAAGGGTAATGTTTTCTTCATCGGCAATTTTAGCTAAAGCCTTGCACATTTCAAGATCGTACGGCTCACTCATGTCCACAAACCGGTCGCCAAACTCACTTACTCCTTTAAAAGCCAAAGGCGAGCCTCCCTGTAAATTTATGTGATCTTCAATCATCATTAGATCGCCTTTCTTGAAATCCAAATTGACCGAACCCGCGGCATTGGATATCAATAATTTTTTAATTCCTAATTCATGCATGGCACGAATAGGATATGTAATATCGATAAAATCGTAGCCTTCATATAAGTGAAAGCGCCCTTGCATCACCACCACTTTTTTGCCTTCAATTTCGCCGTAAATCAATTTCCCAGTGTGAAATTCTACGGTTGCCAAAGGGAAAAATGGAATATGGTTGTAATGTGCTACGATTGGATTTTCAATTTCGTCCACTAATTTCCCCAGTCCGGTACCTAAAACAATCCCTACTTCTGGACTTTCAAAGCCTTTGCTTTTTAAATATGCGGCTGTTTCGTGTAATTGTTGTTTCGTCATAATTCTTACTTTTTTATCATTTTTAAACAACTGATCTTGGTATTACTTGCTTAAAAATTTTTGAAATGCTGGATGCTCTTTTATATCGTCGTACACATCCACATCATTACGTTCTTCCAACAAAGCTACATCAAGCGGATGTAAAGATTGTAAAGTATCTCTTAAAACCGTATTTGTGCCCCATTTTTTTTGCTGAAAAACGGTTGGATGCAATTGTTTTAGCCCCAAAAGATAGTATCCGCCATCTTGCGCAGGGCCAACAACGGCATCGTTTATTTCCAACTTTTGAAAAGCATCATCAATATGTTGTGTTGTCAAATCGTATAAATCGCTGCCAATTATCACCGCCTTTTTATAACCCAAACGGAAGATTTCTTCAAAAGCATTTTTCATGCGTTCTCCAAGATTATTACCCTTCTGGATTTTTTTGCTGAATTTTCCATCGTTCCAAATATCATCTTCAGCAATTTCTTCAGAATAAAAAACAAAGACATCTCCATTTATTTTCTTGGCTATTTGCTGGGTGTGTTTCAGTAAAAAAAGATAAATTCCCAATGCTTTTTCATTCCCCACCGTTTTTGCCAAACGGGTTTTTACCTTTCCCAACTCTGGATTACGGGTAAAAATCAACAATGCATTATTCTTTTCAACCATATAAAGCTTTCGTGAATTTAAAAATTGATTTGCACTCTAGGCAACCGTTCCCTGGCAACTACTTCCCGCTCCCGCCGTACAACCGTAGCAATGTTGAGAAATAACGATATCACGATTGTTTAATATATCCTCGTTGTATTCGCTTATGTGTTTTACTTTACTTGCCACTTTTAGTTCCAGCATTTGGTTGAAATCACAATCATAGAGCCAACCATCCCAACTTACTGAAATTGTATTGGTGCACATTACATTGCTCACTGCGGAAGGATTAAACGCTTCCACCAAATTATACATATAATCTTCGTAATTATCTGAAGCAATGAGATATTCCAAAAACCGTGAAATTGGCAGGTTGGTGATGGCGAAAAGATTGTGGAATTGAATACCAAAATCCTCCAACAATGCTTTTTTAAAGTCTTTTTCCATCGAAGCTTGATTGGTAGGCAAAAAAGCGCCCGCCGGATTGTACACCAAATCCAATTTTAAATCACTGTCCGGCATTCCGTACCCGACAGCGTTTAATTTTTTTAAGGCTTCAATGGATTTATTAAAAACACCTTCGCCACGCTGTTTGTCGGTTTTCCCTCTTGTCCAATGCGGCATGGAAGAAACCACATGAACGTTGTGCTTTTTGAAAAACTCTGGCAAATCGTGATACTTTTTATTTGCCTCGATAATGGTTAAATTGCTACGTACAATAAAATCCTTAATCCCAACTTTGGATGCTTCTTCCACAAACCATCTAAAATTGGGATTCATTTCCGGCGCGCCTCCCGTTAAATCCAACGTATGCGCACCCGTGGTTTTTATAACATCCAAACACTGCTGCATGGTCTCTCTGGTCATGATTTCCTTACGGTCTGGCCCCGCATCCACATGGCAATGCGAGCATACCTGATTGCACATATAACCAACATTTATTTGCAGAATCTCTAACTTTTTTGGTTGTAAAGGAAACTGATTCGTTTCTGCTAATTTCTCCTTAAAAGTTGGCAATTCTCCATTCTGAAAAATCCCATTTGAAAGGATTTTTAGTTGGGTTTCAGTTTTAGAAAGTTCGTTTTCACGTTTATGCAGCGACTGTGTCGACATCTATTTTGTTCTTGAAATTAAATTTTTTGCAAAGTTTTTTCTGACTTTACAGGCATGAATTTGGATTACTTTTTTGGCAGACTTTACATCGATAATTTATCGTACTTCTTCATCATTTGAACGCCATGTACCAATGTTGCCCCACTTTCTATCGCGGCTCCGGCATGTACGGCTTCCATCATTTCTTCTTTGGTAATCCCTCTTTGCAATCCGTCTTGGGTGTAGGCATCAATACAATATGGGCATTTCACAACATGCGCAACTGCAAGCGCGATTAGCGATTTCTCCCTAGCAGATAATGCCCCTTCTTCGAAAACTTTTCCGTAGTAATCAAAAAATTTAGCGCCCAGTTCTTCGCTCCATTCAGAAATTTTAGGGAATTTTTTTAAGTCTTTTGGGTCGTAATATGTGTTTTCCATAGTTTTTCTAAGGTATAATAATGATTTAATAAATCGGAGTATTCCTTTGTACGTTTTTAATTCTCTTTCTTACACAAAAAAATTATAAATCGTAATTTAGTTTTTTAAGGTGAAGGTAAGAAACAAATAATTACCGAATCATCGATTTCTACTCATTGAAGCCAATGATTAAACGGTTTTCTAAAGTGGATAAATGTAACTGAAAAAAATTTCATTGAAATGAAAAAAGGATTTTTAATAGATATGGACGGTGTAATTTATGGCAATGACACCCTAATTCCAGGCGCCGATACTTTTATAAAAAAATTACAAAAAGAGAACATCCCATTTTTGTTTATGACCAATAACAGTCAGCGTACTCCATTGGATGCAGTAAACAAAGTAGCGAGAATGGGCATTAAAATAAAAGAAGAAAATGTTTACACCAGCGCCATGGCTACGGCCTATTTCTTGTCTTTTATGAACCCCAACGGAACGGCATACGTTCTTGGCGAAGGTGGCTTGATAACCAGTTTGCACCAACATGGTTACACCATGGTAAATCAAAACCCAGACTTTGTTGTGGTTGGCGAAGGACGAAATTTCACTTTGGAAATGGTAAACAATGCGGTGGACATGATTCTTTCCGGAGCAAAATTAATAGCTACCAATTTGGACCCATCCCCGATGAAAAAAGGTTGGTCTAATTTAGGAATCAAAGCTATTGTTGCCATGATTGAAGAAGCCACTGGTAAAAAGGCTTTCTCAGTAGGTAAACCGAGTCCGGTAATGATGCGCTCTGCAAGAAAATACCTAGGACTGGAGGCCCGCGAAACCATTATTATTGGCGACACCATGGACACCGATATTTTGGGTGGCGTGCAATTGGGATATACCACTATTTTAACCCTTTCTGGGGTTTCAAAGGAAGAAGAGTTGAACAACTACGCCTTTAAACCAGATATGATAATAAACTCATTAGCTGAACTTGACTTAAAAAAGGCTTTGGAACTTCAATAGAATTCTTATCTTTCGCAGCAATTTTAAAAAAATGATACTACAATGTGTTTTTATGCGTTGTAATTATCATAAAAAATTAAGGAAAATTTAATTTTAAAATTTTTAAGCTAAACTAGACTAACCAAACCCAATTATGAGTAAAGTTTTACAATGGGCCATCATTATTTCCCTCGGTGGCTTTCTTTTCGGTTTCGACACCGCAGTAATTTCAGGAGCAGAACAATCTATTCAACAAATTTGGCAATTAAGCGACTTAATGCATGGTTTCGCCATTGCAATTGCCCTTTACGGAACCCTTGTCGGTGCCATTTTTGGCGGTTTCCCTTCGGATAAATTTGGAAGGCGAACCACTTTATATTGGATTGCCATTTTATTTTTAGCCTCTGCCGTAGGTTCTGCATTAGCGCCAGAAGTTTATTCTTTTGCCATTTTTAGATTTATTGGTGGTGTGGCTGTTGGTGCATCTTCTGTTACTGCCCCAATTTATATTTCTGAAATTTCCCAAGCCCAAAATAGAGGAAAATTGGTAGCATCCTTTCAATTAAATCTTGTATTGGGTATTTTAATGGCATACGTTTCCAACTACATAATAAGCACGCTAAATTTAGAAAGTGCTTGGCGTTGGATGCTCGGTGTGGAAGCATTACCAGCGTTGGCATTTGCCCTATTGGTGAAGAGATTGCCTCGCAGTCCGCGTTGGGTGCTGGACAAGCATGGAGAAGAAGAAGAGGCTTTGGAAACTTTGAAGTTGATAAACGACTCCAATTACAAAGAAGAATTTGAATCCATAAAAATATCGCTTAACGAAGATGCTAAAAAAACAACTTTGAAAGAACGATTCTTCTCAAAAAAATACAGCTTTTTAATCCTTTTGGCCTTCCTATTTGCATTTTTCAATCAGCTTTCGGGGATAAATTCGGTAATTTATTACGCCCCGAGAATTTTTAAGGCCGCCGGATTGGGAAGTGAATCGTCGCTATTTTCCACGGTTGGAATTGGAATTGTGAACTTAATTTTCACGTTAATCGGAATGTACCTTATTGACAGAAGTGGTCGTAAAAAACTAATGTACATTGGTTCCATTGGTTACATCGTATCGCTGTTTTTCATCGGTAGGGCATTCGATTTAGGAAATACTAGCGGAAGCATTGTACCAATTTTATCATTTTTATTTATTGCCTCACATGCCATTGGTCAAGGCGCCGTAATTTGGGTGTTTATTTCTGAAATCTTCCCGAATAAAGTCCGTGCCTATGGGATGTCCCTTGGAAGTTCTACCCACTGGGTTTGCGCTGCGTTGATAACCAATTTCTTTCCTTATTTCACGGAAACGGTTGGTCCTGCATACATATTTTACTTTTTTGCTGGGATGATGGTTTTACAACTACTGTTTGTAATATTCTTAATGCCGGAAACCAAAGGAAAATCATTGGAAGAACTTTCAAAATCCCTATTGAAAAAGTAAATATATTTCCATAAAAGCCGACAAAATTGTTAAATACGGAAGTGATTTTTCGTAATTAGCATAACTTTGAGTACTTTAAAGGTTCCTAATAAATAGACACTGAAGAGTCGAAATTCAATTTTTCGAATCCGATACTGTTATTTATTATTATTTGAATGAAAACTAAGGGGTTATGAATGTTTTATTGTTCGGGATTACAAAGGAAATTATAGGTTCCGATACGCTTTACATAAGTGTAAAAGACAATGTTAAAGACGTAAAGTCCTTAAAATCTTTTCTGAATGATAAATATCCAGAACTAAAAAAGCTCTCTTCTATAGCCGTGGCGGTAAACAACAAATACGCCAAAGAAGAAGACCGCATCACCATTGATGATGAAATTGCTTTAATCCCACCCGTTAGTGGTGGATAGGCAAAAGTTAGAATTACGATTTTAGAGGTACGATGTTTTACAGCGTAACTTCGAGCGCAGCTAGGAGTTGGATTCTTCTAGAGTAGGAAGATTGAAAAAATTGAAAGATTAAAGGATTTTTGTATGTTCTTAATCAATAGCACTCAAAATCTTTTTTGATGAATTGTCTCTTTTATACAAAGAATAGCTTTTTTAGGTTTTAAATTGTTGAAGATTTTTGGCCTACCTAGAAAAATGTTGAAAATCAAGGAAGCAGTGTGGGACTAAAGATAAAAAGCTGTTTGAGCGTAGCGAGTTCTTTTTATCTGTGGAAGAGGTTTCCGTAGTATTTTCTTATATTTTTATAGCAAGCCTAGATTTTTTTGGTTCGTTTTTTTATCGATGAAAAAAATGAACAAATTTTTTAAGGAAAAGCAAAAAGCGTATGCTAATAGACAACCACAATAGAGTCATAAATTACTTGCGGTTGGCGGTAACAGACCGTTGCAACTTACGATGCAATTATTGCATGCCTGCGGAAGGGATTGATTTTGCAAAGCGGGACAATCTGTTTACCATGGAAGAGCTTTGCAGGCTTTCAACAATTATGGTGGCGCAGGGCATAGATAAAATACGGCTAACAGGTGGTGAGCCTTTTGTGCGCAAAGATTTAATGGTTCTATTTAGGCATTTGGCTTCATTAAAAGGATTAAAGGATATTTCGGTTACCACCAACGCTACTTTAATAGGGCCTTATATCGATGAGCTAAAATCACTCGGAATAAAAAATATAAATGTAAGTTTAGATGCTATCAATCGGGAGGCTTTTGAGCGGATTACCCGAAGGAACCAGTACGAAACGGTTTACGAAAACGTAATCAAGCTAATTTCTGAAGGATTTAACGTGCGTATAAATTGCATTGCCCTAGAAGGCCAAAATATCGAAGAAATCATTCCGCTGGTAGAACTCACTAAATACTATCCACTTTCTGTGCGGTTTTTGGAAGAAATGCCCTTTAACGGTGGTTCTAAAACATTCAATAAAATAAAATGGGACTATAAAGCGATTTTCAATCATATTGAAACGCATTTTAATGATATCGAGAAGCTGACTTCAGAAAAAACCTCAACCTCCATCAATTATAAAATTAAAGGCCATAAAGGTACATTCGGACTTATTCCTTCTTTTTCTAGAACTTTTTGCGGGACTTGCAACCGACTACGGATTTCTGCAACCGGCGATGTAATAACTTGTTTGTATGGAAAACCAAGAATGAATATCCGTGAAATCCTAAGAAGTGAAAATTCCGAAGAAAAAGTACAAGAGCACATTCTGGCCGCCATTGGCAATAGATCTAAAACCGGTTTTGAAGAGCAACAAAAATACGATGGGGTTTTTAATAATTCCATGACTTCCATTGGGGGATAAGCCGAAGTTAGAAGTACGATTTTAGAGGTACCTAGTTTTAGGAGGTCACTTCGAGCACGGCGAGAAGTCGCATTACTCTGGGAAGGGAAGATTGAAAGATTCAATGGTTGAAAAATTGATGGATTTGGAGATTTGAAGATTAATAAGATTTATATAATTGGAATTTAAAAGGATAGATTATAAGCAGTTAAACGCACGGCAAAAAGAAACTTATAATTTTCAAAAAGTTTCGTCGATTTTTGCTGAATATGGCTTTGCAACAATTAAATTAAACGATGATTGGAATGGTGCAGACTTTATTGCTCAACACATAGATGGAGATGTTTATTTAAAAGTACAGCTTAAAGGAAGATTGACATTTGACAGAAAATACATAGGAAAAGACCTTTATATAGCTTTTCGGCACAATGAGAGTTGGTTCCTCTATCCACACGATTTATTATTAGATAAATTTCTTGAAGAGTTTTCTACCCAAATGGCAACCACCACATCTTGGGTTGAAAAAGGAAATTATACTTGGAGTTCTTTAAGTCCAAAGATATAAAGGATATTAGTGGAATATAAATTCAATTAGCCTTTAAAAAATCATCAAAATCTAACCACTCTGTACTAATTACTCAATACTAAGAAAACAAATGAACAAACTATCACATATAAACGAGCACGGGGAAGCCACCATGGTAGACGTTTCTGATAAAAAGGTAAAGGCACGAACGGCAACGGCTTCAGGGGAAGTTATTTTTCCTGAAGATGTATTTGCTGAATTGTCGCAGAATCAATTTTCCAACAAAAAAGGAAGCATTATTCAAACGGCAGTTATTGCAGGCATTCAAGCGGTAAAAAAAACAGCTGATCTCATTCCGCTTTGTCACCAATTAGCCCTTTCCAAAGTACATATCGATATTCAACCAAAAGGGAATTCGCTAATTATAAAATCTACTGTAAAATGCACGGAAAGAACTGGCGTGGAAATGGAAGCACTAACTGGAGTTTCCGTGGCGGCACTCACCATTTACGATATGTGTAAAGCGCTTTCCCATGATATAAAAATCACCAATATTCAATTAGACCAAAAATCTGGAGGGAAAAGTGACTTCAACAGATAAACTTTACGGCCTGATAATGGCTGGGGGGTATAGCAAGCGAATGCAACAGGACAAAGGCCTCATAAATTATCACGGAAAACCTCAACGTACGTACGTTTATGAATTATTGGAAGAAATTTGCGATGATGTTTTTATGAGTATTCGTAAGAATCAACAAAGTCAGTTTGCCCCACACATTAAAACCATTGTGGATGAAAACAAATATGAAGGTCCGTTTAACGGTTTGCTAAGCGCTCACAATTTCGATAGTGAAGCAGCTTGGTTGGTATTGGCTTGTGATTTACCATTAATGGATGCTGTAAATCTTAAACGTCTGAAAGAGGCACGTGACAAGAGTAAAGTCGCAACCGTGTTTGCTGCTGAAAAAACCAATCTTCCTGAGCCGCTTTGTGCCATTTGGGAACCAAACGGACTTAGAGCGGCAATGCGTTTTATTGCCGAAGAAAATTCATTCTCCCCTGTTAAATTTTTGTTGAATAATGATGCTAAAATTGTGAATCCTACGCAAGATGCCGTACTTTTAAATGCCAATACGGAAGACGACCGTAAGAAGGCAATTGAAAAGCTTCGGAAAAAGTGAACGACAAAAGATACATACGGCAAACCATTTTAAAAAGTTTTGGAAGAACGGCCCAAGAAAAATTGAAACATGCCAAGGTTTTGGTGGTTGGTGCTGGCGGACTCGGAGTTCCTGTTTTGCAATATTTAAATGCGATGGGCGTGGGAACATTGGGTATCGTGGAGAACGACACCGTAGATATTTCCAATTTACAACGCCAAGTAATGTATGCTGAAGGCGATGTGGGAAAATCCAAGTTGGATGTGATTTCTGAAAAATTACAAGCTCAAAATTCGGAAACAGAATTACATAGACATCCTACTTTCTTGCATTCAGAAAATGCACTTGAAATCATAAAAAACTATGATGTTGTGGTAGATGCTACCGATAATTTTCCTGCACGATATTTAATAAACGATGCTTGTGTTTTGCTTAAAAAGCCCTTTGTTTATGGTGCTTTGCATGAATTCGAGGGCCAAGTGAGTGTTTTTAATTACAAAAATGGACCTACCTACAGGTGCCTATTTCCCAATATGCCCAATGCCGATGAAATGCCAAATTGTAACGAAAATGGGGTTTTGGGGGTTGTGCCCGGAATAATCGGAAACTTACAGGCTTTGGAAGCTGTAAAAATGATTACGGGCATCGGAAAACCATTAGCTGGAAAGCTTTTGATTTTTGACGGACTACAACAGCAATATCAACAAATTTCATTTGATTTACAGTCGGAAAATTTAGCCATTTCTGAACTACAATCAACCTATGAAAATGTTTCCTGCGCTACCGATTTTACTATTTCCGTAGACGAATTTTCAACATACTTAAATAAAAAATCGCCCTTACAGATAATCGACGTTCGGACTCCTCAGGAATATGAAACTTTTCATTTTGAAAATTCAATAAACATTCCGTTGCAGGAACTTTCAGAAAGAATCAACGAAATAGATGCTGCCCAAAATGTTTATTTGGTTTGTCAATCGGGTGTCCGCAGTAAAAAAGCCGTGGACATTCTTAAAGAAAAGATAAACTCTTCCATTTTTGAATTGGAGGGAGGAATTAACAATTACAACCGCTATGCAATTAACCATTGAGTCACTTATCGCTTTATCGCTGTGCTTTTTCGTTATTGCCGTGCTATATTCTTCGGTAGGTTTTGGCGGAGGAAGCAGTTATTTGGCCTTGCTGACACTGTTTTTTGCTAGTTTTTTTGTGATTCGCTCAGTTGCCCTCGTATGCAATCTAGTGGTAGTTTCAGGTAGTACATATCTGTATTATAAAAAAGGGCATTTTGATGCCAAAAAATTTATTCCCTTTGTAGCAACCAGTATCCCATTAGCATTTCTAGGAGCTTCATTTAGGTTGAAAGAATATGTGTTTTTTATCATTCTAGGGTTGGCTTTAATGACGTCAGCACTTTTGTTGGGAACGCAGAGTATTAGAGAGAAAAACCAGAAAACGCGTTTAACAGCAAAGAAATACCCTATTTGGGTTACGTATTTTTTAGGCGCTGCAATAGGATTTCTATCGGGATTAGTAGGCATTGGAGGTGGTATTTTTTTGGCGCCCATCCTAAATCATATGCGATGGGATTTTTCCATTAAAATTGCCGCATTGGCCAGTTTTTTTATTCTGGTAAATTCCGTTTCGGGAATTGCAGGGCTCGTTTCCAACCAAATGTTTGTTTTTCCTTGGAAAGAAGGGTTGATATTGCTAGCTGTTGTTTTTATTGGTGGACAAATTGGAATTCGGCTTAGCCTGAACAAACTTAGCGGAAGGGGTATTAAACTTTTAACTGCCATTCTGGTTTTTGTGGTAGGTTTACGGGTACTGCTAAACAACGGATTGCAGGTAATTGATTTTTAAAGGAATAGCTCTTCATTGTTGACTATTCAGAAAAAAATATAAAATTTAAACTAAATATCTGTAATAACTCATAAATCGGGTTTAAATGTCAGGTCGAGCCTGCCTTAGTCGGCAGACAGGCGCAGTCGAGACCTTATTTTAAATGTTTGAGAAATAGATAACCTCTCGACTGCCTGCGCGAAATACCTTGGTAGGCGGGCGCTCGAGGCGACAGTAAGCGGATATTCAAAAAATTAAAAAAATGATTTCATTCGAAGAGGCATATACAATGGTAATGACAAATACATTTTCTTTTAAGGAAGAAAGTGTTTTCTTAACCAACAGCTTAGGGAGGGTTTTGGCAGAAGATATTTATGCCGATCGGGATTTCCCTCCTTTCCATCGTGTCACCAAAGATGGAATTGCGATTCATTCCAGTGCCTTGAAAAATGGTCAAAAAACGTTTCCTATTGAAGGTATTGTAGCGGCAGGAACGGAACAGATTGCTTTAAAAAGCGCTGAAAATTGCTTAGAAATTATGACTGGCGCTGTGTTGCCAGATAACGCAGACACCGTTATTATGTATGAAGAAGTTTCTATTGAAAATGGCAAAGCAACATTACTTTCGGAAGTTGAAAAAGGGCAGAATATCCATAAGCAAGGGAGTGACATTGAAAAAGGCCATATCGTAATTAAACAAAACACAAAGATTACAGCCGCAGAGATTGGCGTATTGGCTGCTGTAGGAAAAGTACAGGTAAAAGTAAAAAAGCTTCCAGAAATTACGCTTATTTCAACGGGAAATGAGTTGGTAGCTGTTCACGAGAAGCCTGCACCTCATCAAATACGAAACTCTAACATGCTCTCGCTGCATGCCCTCCTTCAGAAAGAAAACATTCAGGCGCATCACTTGCATCTTGATGATGAAAAGAACGAAATTAAAAATACGCTACAAGAACTTTTTACCGAGAACGATGTTTTGATGCTGAGCGGAGGAGTGTCTAAAGGGAAATACGACTTTATTCCGGAAGCAATGGAAGAACTTGGTGTAGAAAAAGTATTTCACCGAGTGCAGCAACGCCCTGGGAAACCGTTTTGGTTTGGTATTCATCGAGCAACAAACACCTATATTTTTTCGTTTCCGGGGAATCCGGTTTCCACGTTTGCTAATTATCATATTTATTTTAAAGATTGGCTGAACAAATCGTTACAGCTTAACTATTCAAAAGGGTTCATTGTGCTGGGAGAAGAAATGAGTAATACAACTCCCCTTACTTTATTCCTAAAGGTAAAAGTGAATGAAGAAAACGAAATAAGAAAAGCTTTTCTAATAAAGGAAAACGGTTCTGGAGATTTAACCAGTCTTGTGCACACCGATGGATTTATTCAATTAGCACCTAAAAAATCGGGGTACCAAAAAGGCGATGTGGTGCCCTTCGTTTCCACGAGATAGCATTGTATGACGCACGAATTTCAAAAAATAGTTGAAAGCCACCTAAAAGCGCGGAAAAACAAGCTAAAAACCGTCTTGGTAACCGTTGTCGCTTTAGAAGGTTCTTCTTATCGAAGACCAGGAGTGCGCATGCTTATTCGTGAAGATGGTAAAATGACGGGAGCCGTAAGTGGTGGTTGTGTTGAAAAAGAAATATTGAGGCAAAGCGCTACGGTTTTCAAAAGTGGAATCGCAAAAGTAATGATGTACGACGGCCGCTACCGATTGGGTTGCGAAGGGATTTTATATATCCTAATTGAACCCTTTCTGCTGAATGAAACTTTTTTAACCGAATTTAATCGGACCATTAAAGAGCGTACAGCATTTTCAATTATCTCCTATTTTCAAAAAGAGGAAAGTTCGGATGCTTCATTTGGTTCCGTAATTTTTTTTGAAAACGGAACACACTTTCCCCTTTCAGAAGGATTTGAGAAAACTTCCGAAGAAAATAAAATAGAAACTTTTACCCAGCGATTAAAGCCTTCCTTAAAATTAATAATTATTGGCGCCGAACATGATAGTGTACAATTGTGCGCACTGGCAGCGTTAAATGGTTGGGAAGTAATTATTGTAGCCCCCGAAGATGATGCCAGAACTTTGGAAAATTTCCCTGGTGCACTAGATGTAATTAATAGTAGAGCTCAGAATTTTGATTACAAAAATATCGATGAAGAGACCGCGGTAATCTTAATGACACATAGTTTTACGAAAGATTTGCAGTTTTTAAAGGAGCTGCTGGAACGTGAAATAAAATATATTGGAATTTTAGGTCCCGTAAAACGAAGGGAGCAACTTTTTCAAAAAATAATCGAAGACTCACCGGATGTAAATCCACTCTCTTTTGAAAAAATACATGCTCCAGCTGGCATAAATATTGGAGCAGAAACCCCGCAGGAAATTGCCGTTTCAATTATTTCAGAAATATTAGCCGTTTTCAGGGGGCAAACCGTCTTTCAATTAAAAGAACGCAACGGAAGGATACATTCGTAAACCCTTGTTTTTAGAATCCAAAAAGCGTATCTTAATACTTAAAAAGTTATCAGAATCCTAATTTATTGTTTTGGCCTGTCTATAAAAATATTGAAAATCGAGGAAGCAGTTTGGACAAATGATAAAAATCTGTTTGAGGCCGATCGTAGGAGGGCGAGTTATTTTTATCAGTGGCAGAGGGTTCCGTAGCATTTTCTTATGTTTTTATAGCTAGCCTAGATTTTTTTGGTTCGTTTTTTTATCGATGAAAAAAATGAACATCTAATATTCTGGAACACGATTATGCTGAAAATGTTAGAATTTTTCTAAGAACTACATTATAAAATGAAAAAAATTGCCATTATAATTCTTGCGGCAGGAGCTTCCAAAAGAATGAAACAGCCCAAACAATTATTGCCTTGGAGCAATTCAACCCTTTTGGAATACATTATTGCAAACGCAAACAATATAAAACGTGGAGATGTTTTTACGGTTTTAGGAGCCAATGCAGAGTTAATAACCAACACCATTAACATTGAATCAACCGTGCTTCTTCATCGAAAATGGGAACAAGGAATGGGGAGTTCTATTGCTTTTGGCGTATCGGAAATTGAGAAATCACAATACGATGGAGTCCTTATAATACTTGCCGATCAACCATTCGTAAACACGGCTTATTTAAATCAGTTGTTGGATACTTTTAACCAAGACAAGGTGAATATCGTGGCTTCCAGATTTCACGGAAATGTGGGGGTGCCGGCTATTTTTTCTTCGGAATATTTTAATGATTTAAAAGCACTTAATCGTGATTACGGTGCAAAAGACATCATAAAAAACCATTTTCAGGACGTAAAAACCATCCAAGCCGACGATTTGGTCATAGATATTGATACCATTGAAACCTACCGCGAAATTTATGATCAGGAATTTGGCATCGATGGGAAATAATACAACAATTCCCTTATCTTTGGATGCACTAAAATGGCATGACGTTGAAAACTAATATTTCCATACTTTTTATTATGCTTTGCGGTTTTTTAACCGCTTGCGGAGATTCAGAAAAGAAGCAAGAAAAAGACGATGCTGAAGAAACCGTAGCGCAAGGATATTCTCAATTGCCCGAAATAACATCTATCAATAAAGATAAATTAGCGGAAATAAATAAATGGAAAAAATTCAACGAGCTTTCTGTATTAATGGAGCGTTTTCAAGAACAGGAAAGTGGGGATCTTACTTATTTTGCTGAAGAATTTAAAAGATTGCAAGGTGAGATTGAAAAAGACTCTTTATTTCCTCCAAAATTCAACATTCCTGCCGTTAAAAGCAGATTGGTTGTGTTTGAAACTTTTACCAATCAATTACAGACAAGATTGGAAGAGAGTGCTCCTTTAGACTCCGTAAATATTTCTCGAAAAAAAGTTCTTGAAGCCTATAATGCCATGCGACAACAGCTGGCAGAAACATTGAAAAGTAAAATCTACGAAGACTTTATCAATAAAAAAGACTCCAATAAAACTTCCAAGATGTTGCAAAAATCTTAACGAATTGTTAATTAATTAACTGCAATTTATGCATATTAACAATTTGTTTTAAATTGCAGTAATTCATAACAAAAACTATTCGAACATGAAATTTACTTTAAACCAGCCTGTTATATACGGGCTTGCTTCGGTTTTATTCATTACATCTTGTAAGACCGAAGAAAAGAAGGAAGTTGCTGAGGTTAAGGAAACACCTGGCATCAACCTTCAATATATGGACACTACCGTGAGTCCGAAAGACGATTTTTTTAGATATGTAAACGGTAAATGGCTAGATGAAACCGAAATTCCAGCAGACAAAACTACTTGGGGTAGTTTTAACGAATTACGGGAAAACACAGATGATGATGCCTTGGCCATCTTGAATGCAGCCAAAGACGACCCGAATTTGGATGCAAAATCTGACCAAGCAAAAGCGGTACGTTTGTACGAATCTATTGTGGACACGGCTTCTAGAAATGAGCAAGGTGTTGCACCATTAAAACCGTATTTGGATAAAATAAACGCTATTGAAAATCTTGAGGATTTACAAGCTTACATTACCGAAATGACACCTTACACAGGAGCCACTTTCTTTAGGTTTGGAGTAGGTGCAGATTCTAAAGACAGTAACAAGAATGTAGCTAGTCTAGGTGCTGGAAAGTTAGGCCTGCCAGATCGTGATTATTATCTTGAAGAAGGGGATGAAGCCCAAGAAATTCGTGATAAGTATGTAGCTCATATCACCAAGATGCTTCAATTTGTAGGCTACAGCGAAGAAGAGGCTTCTGCTCAAGCAAAGGGTATTTTGGCATTGGAAACTACTTTAGCCGAAAAAATGCTGGATAAAGTGGAAAGACGTGACCCAAAAACTACCTACAACCCTACCGCCATCACTGATTTACAAAAGATGGTTCCTTCCATCGATTGGAAAAAATACCTAAGTGATATTGGTGCAGAAAGCGTGGACACTATCGATATCGGTCAAGTGGCTTATACAAAATCTTTGGAAAAGGTTTTTAGTTCTAGCAACATAGAAGATTGGAAGGCGTATTTGCGTTGGACTTTGGTAAATGATGCTGCAAGCAATTTGTCAATGGCGATGGACAAAGCTAATTGGGAATTTTACAGCAAAGAACTTCGCGGAGCCAAAGAGCAGGAACCATTGGAGAAAAGAGCATTGCAAACAATCAACTGGTCTATGGGGGAAGCTTTAGGAAAGTTATATGTGGATCAAAAATTCCCACCAGAAGCGAAAGAAACTGCTAAGGAAATGATTGCGAATGTGATCAAAGCTTACGAAATTCGTATCAAAGCTTTGCCTTGGATGGATGAAGACACTAAGAAAAAAGCGATTGAAAAATTAAATAAAACAACTATAAAAGTTGGTTATCCAGATGAGTGGAAGGATTATTCTTCCGTAGAAATTAAAACGGCTGAAGAAGGTGGTTCTTATTTCCAGAATTCCATGAATGTTTCAAAATGGGATTTTGCTGAAACCATTGATAAACTTGGTAAGCCAGTTGATAAATCAGAGTGGTTTATGGCTCCACAGATTGTAAACGCGTATTACAATCCTTCTTATAATGAAATCGTTTTTCCAGCTGCAATTTTACAACCGCCATTCTTTAATTTCAAAGCTGATGCTGCTGTGAATTATGGTGGTATGGGAGCTGTAATCGGGCATGAGATTTCTCATGGTTTTGACGATAGCGGCGCAGATTTCGATGCAGATGGTAATTTAGTGAATTGGTGGACAGATAAAGACCTAACACAGTTTAATGCTTTAGGGGATTCTTTAGCAAGCCAATATAGCCGAATTGAAGTACTTCCTGAAGTATTTATTAATGGTAAATTTACTTTGGGTGAAAATATTGGAGACCTTGGTGGTGTTAACGCCGCTTACGACGGACTTCAAATTCATTTAAAAGAGCATGGTAATCCTGGCAAGATAGACGGATTTACACCGGAGCAACGTTTCTTTATGTCTTGGGCAACTGTTTGGAGAACAAAGATGCGTGATGAGGCACTTAAAAACAGAATCAAAACAGATCCGCATTCTCCTGGCATGTACAGAGCAACACAGCCACTACTTAACATAGACGCTTTCTACCAAGCATTTGATATTAAAGAGGGTGATTCTATGTATTTAGAACCAGAAGAGCGTATTAAAATTTGGTAAGTTTATTGTTATCAGACAATAAAAAACCCCGAAGCAAAACGCTATCGGGGTTTTTTATGCTTTATAAACAATAGGATGAAAACTTAAATCTTTTAATTTTTAAATCCTTTAATCTTTCAATCTCTGAATTACTGTTTATCTTGAGAAGTGGAAGCCTTTGTTTTCTCCTGAAGGTTAAGTTCTTTTTGGTTAAGAAGAAGCTCACGTATTTGTTTCGCCAATTTAAAGTTTGGCGCCATCACAATAGCTTCGTCGATAAGGTTGATAGCTTGATCTACGTTGGCTTTGTTTTCGTTATACTTCAATAAACCTTCTTGGTATTTAAAGGCTGCTTTTAACGGAACTTGGTAAGGAGGATTAGCCTCATAGAAAGGCAACATATCTTTTTCTTGTGCATTTTCCAGTCCGTAATTTATATACGTTTGCGCTTCTACAATCTTCCCTATTTGCAAATTCAAATCAACCAAATCATACGCCACGTAAATATCGGGTTGCCTGCTGAACATGATATCAAACTGCTGTACCGCCAGTTGAGGTTGATTCAACGCTTTCAAGGCTCTAGCCTTTACTTCTACCGCCAAATTGGAGGCTTTCGTGTCTTTTTCCGTTCCCAATAAATTAACCGCCTGAACATGTTGTCCAGAATTACTGTAGAAATAAGCGAGCGTGTCTGTTCGTTTTTGGTTAGGCTCCAAGACGTTTAAATGGGTTAAAGCATTGATTACTCCCCGAACGTCGCCTTGTATTTTCATTTGCTCATAAAAGGCTTGGTAGTGTTCCGTAAGTTCCTTTTTACTTTGACTGAATACAGTTGAAGCACACAATAACAGGAAAACGAATGTAGTTTTTTTCATCATTATAATTTTTAAATGAATAGCGTCTGTTTTTGATAAATAGATTTCATAATTCACCAAATCTATTAAAATATTTCAATAAAAGCGTAATATAAGATAAAGCAATAAAAAGCACAAAAAAAGGGAATTGTCCGTTGAACAATCCCCTTTAATAAACTAATCTAAACTAACTTAAAAACCTAACCTAACTTTATCTTGAAAGTCTTCTTTAAAAGAAAACTTGTTGTTTTTGTTTTACATTGTAAAAGTACAAATTAACGGGTTTTTAAATATAAGATTTCAAGGTGTTTAACCTAGATTTAACTATGAAATCTCACTTCTGTTAAGGAATTTAACGCACTAAATCAAACGATAAACTTTTAGGAAAATAATTCTAAATACAGCTCTTTATTTCAGTAAACTTTAATAATCCAGCTCGGGATGAATAAACGTATAAGAAAGATACGCATCCAAGTTTTTAGATGTAATGGTTTTTCCTTTTTCTGAATTATTTTCATCGTATTCAGGAGGCTCAATACCAAGCTTTTCAGCTAGATTGGTGTAATAGGATTGCTTACTAGGGTGACTTGGAGCTGCGGCGTTAAACGTTTTTCCCCATGCTTCCTTTTCAATAATGGTATTGATTATGGATACACAATCCTCTAAATGAATCAGATTAACTGGTGAATTTGGATTGGAGAGATTCTTTTTACCCGAAAGAGAATTTACTGGATGTCTATTATTGCCATACAATCCACCAAATCTTATAATGGTGGTTTCAAAGCTATTATTGGCTTTTAAAACCTCTTCGGAAGCTAAGACCTGCTTACCACTTTCAGTTTCAGGGTTTGGCTCGGTATTTTCATCAACAATTTCAGGAATATTGGAATACACAGAGGAACTACTAGCAAAAATGACCTTCTTGATATCGCTTTCAGCAATTTTTTTTGACAAAGTCTCTATTTTTCCGAGATAGTTGGTATTCGAATTGCTTCTAATTCGCGGAGGTATGTTAATAACCAATACGTCTACATCTTGTAAAAAATAACTGATGTTACCTTCTATATGGTTTTGATGTACAGCAATTAAAAACGGATTAATATTGTGTTGGGCGATAGATAGTATTTTATCCACAGAGGTGGTGGCACCATTCACTTGATATCCTTTTTTTACAAAAGATTTAGCTAAAGGTAGCCCTAACCAACCACACCCAAGAACTGCAATTTTTTTTGGCATTATAATTTCAAAGTTTTTTTAATCATTACGGCATCGTTTAGCACAAATGGCATCGGGATGGCATTCTTTGGTCTCGAGGGTACACTAAATTGAGGGTTGTTCAGTAAGTCATTGGAGGCTTCGTAAAATGTAAGCACTGGCTTTTCATTTTCATCGAATACTAAAGTTAATTCAGAATAATGATTATTACTAATGTAATATGTTAAAAGTCGGTCATCTCGCCTTTTTAAGAAGTTTTCAGAAAAAGAAACACCATTTAAGGAGCATTCTTCGATGGTTGTATTATCGGTAAATATTTCAAGACGGTTTACATTTCTTTGTGGAGTAACGCAAACAGTTACATGCCTTTTTCCATTCCAAACGCTATCTCTTTCTATCGTAATTTCAGGAGCAGGAATATTTTTAACAGGAGCAGAAGCCACATGTGTGAATTTGGTACCATACTTACTACTGAATTTAATTTTTTCTTCGGAAGTATTTTCTTTTAAATCAATAAACTGAGCAGTCCAAAAGTCCAACACCTTATTGTAAGTGGCCCATTGCGCTTGTTGATTATCTACATCTAAAACGTACAACAAACTGGTAGGATGAGGTCTTTTTTCGGACACTGAAGATTGAAAATGTGCGGAAATAAAGAACAACACGGCGATAAGTAATCCCAAATGTGCATAATTTTTTTTGTTATTATAAAAGCTGAAAACTGGTAACAAAAGTCCGAACAGTAAAACGCTCAACAAACATGAAGCAATCAAAATCTTTAAGCCCAAACCAACGGGAAACATTTGTATAAGCGGAGCTAAAATCCAAAGTGCAGGAACACATAAGAAAAGTAAAAATAACAGCGGAGTTCTTTTTTTGCCTTTTTGGTTGATTAGTAGAAAAAGGGAAGCTAAAGCTCCAAAAACTGGAATTATAAAAAAACTAGCTCCCTCTAAATATGTGGCAATAGCAGTACAAATTAAAAGCCAAAAGAATAGCGGTGCTATTAATAGGCTCGCTGCTTTTTCAGAAGTGAATCTCGAATACACATAAAAACAAATGGCAAAGCTTAAAGCAGAAAAAGAAGCTATATAAAAATGTCCGTTATACGTAAAACCATGTAAAATATCTTGATAATGCGGATATATCTTCAACAAAGCTTGCCAGCTGAAAAACCCAAGTGCTCCAGCGAGCAAAAGGCACACTATAAATGCTAGAAAACCTCTGGCAATGCCGGAAAAGAGAAGCGTTTTATTTTTTATACCAACTACTAGCAAGACAATAAACAAAACAAAGGCAATAATTAACATTGGAAAAATCCAAGCAAAAGGATAATACACAAAATTAAATACAGGGATGTCGAAATAGATATAATCGGTATCTGATTTTAACGTGGTTAAATCGTAGTCCTTATAAAAGTCAAGTAAGGGCAACACATAAGAAATTTGATGTTGGAGTGTATTGCTATCTACATTTTCATAGCTGTCGTTAACCGTATGATAATCAAAATGGTCGTCTATAAAAGCAAAATTGAACCCATCGATGTTCGCATGTTCCCTAAACACCGTTAAATCGGTATCGTTGGGCAGCATTTTATAAATACTGTATGCCAGCGAATTGGCAACTGGAAATTGTGGATGTGCTTCCGCAAAAGAGGTTATCAAGTTTTTGTTTCCACCGTTGGTTTCAATCAGCATATAACTGGGACCACCACTTCCTCTCGCCTCCAAATTCAGTATCAGTCCTATTTCTTTTGCCAGCGGATGTTTGTCAACAAACAATTGTGCTCCGTTTAAACCAAGCTCTTCCCCGTCGGTAAATAAAATTATAATATCATTTTTCGGATTTTCCTGCGTTTTCACAAGATTGCGAACGGCTTCAAGAATTACCGCTACTCCTACGCCATCGTCACTTGCTCCCAAGGAAGAATGCGGATTACTATCGAAGTGCGCCATCAAAACCAAGGCTTTTCCACTTCCAGAACCTTCAATTTTTGCAATAATATTTTGCGCGTAGCTAACATTCCCCCAATCGCCACTTGTAAACCCTTTTTGTATTTCGGGATTAAGGCCAATTTCTTCTAGTTGGGTTAGTATGTATTGTTTAACTTCTTCATGTGCTTCCGAACCTACAAAATGAGGTTTTTCGGCAATATTTTTAATATGCTGAAGCGTTTTTTCAGTTGAAAAATTCTCAGGAGCATATTCCGTTTGGGGAACTAGGTCATAGAACCTAAAGGCAACCAAAAGTAAAAGAACAAGAAAAGAGAGAATGGATGTATACTTTTTCACAGTGCTGGTTTCATTAGTTACATAAATGTACATATAAAAAATAAAGATTCTCTTTTTTCATCAATCCCTAGGCGTTTGAAGAATATTTAAAATATAACTATAACATTACGAATAACTTATTTTATTTCATAATAATTGGCTATATTTATAATTCACACCAACTTTAAAAATTTGAACGTATGGGAATTAAAAGTTTTCAAGGAGCGAGGGAAGAGCAAAAGAAGGAGTACCATGCTCCCATTTTGGTTGAAGATTATATGACAAAGAACTTAGTACTTTTTAGTCCGAAACAATCAATTTTAGAAGTAATGGAGCTTTTAATTAAGCACCGTATTTCCGGAGGTCCAGTTTGTGATGGCGACGGACATTTGGTTGGGATGATTTCTGAGGCAGATTGTATGAAGCAAATCTCTGAAAGTAGGTATTTTAATATGCCTATTTTAGAAAAAAATGTAGAGAATTTTATGACACGCGAGGTGGAAACCATACCGCACGACATGAGTATTTTTGATGCCGCTTCGAGATTTTACAAAGGACATCGTAGACGTTTACCGGTCATGGAAGACGGTAAACTGGTAGGGCAAATTAGTAGAAAAGACGTGGTGGTAGCTGCTTTAAAATTGGCAAGCCAGAATTATTAGCGAGGCTGTAATTTCAAAAGCTTTAGGCGCATTGAAATTGCATAGCCGAGCTAATCCCGACACTTTCGGTCGGGATATTTTTTTTTCTTAAACTGAATAAGCTAAAGGCTTAATCTTTGACTATTGCGTGAAATATACAATTAGATTAAAATTACCTTTCTCTTCTCACCAACATATAAAAATCATTGTCCAAAGGGAGGTAGCCTAAGTCGTATAAAAAGTAATACGTGGTTCCCTTTTTTGTGGTATAAGTATTGGTGATATATTCAAAATCGAATCCCAAATCCATTAAGCGCGTTTTGGTGGTTTTCGTTTTGTCGTTAGGATTTAACTTCTCTAAAATACGATAGTTCTTACGTAAGCGATTGTTAATGTTTCTAATCAGATTTTTACTGTCTTTGTTCAACTTATTATTGTATGCATTCCGGCAGTAATCACTACAGAACTTCTTATCGGCCCTGCCTACAATTTTTTCACCGCATTCCAAACAGCTCTTATTCATTAATAATTTAAAGAAATTAATTTCTCTAAATATACTATTTTTTTCTCACTTCGTAGAGGTCGGTTCTTCGGTCTTTTAAAATACGAACACTACCATGCTCATGTAATTCTTTAAGCAACTCTAAATTGACATCTACCAAAAGTGTCATTTCGGTATTTGGCGTAGCCTCTGCTTTAATACCGTTGTTTGGGAAGGCAAAATCCGATGGCGTCAATACCGCTGCTTGTGCATATTGAATATCCATATTGTTTACTCGCGGCAAATTCCCAACGCAGCCTGCAATCGCAACATAGCACTCATTTTCAATAGCGCGGGCTTGAGAGCAGCTTTTCACACGTGTGTAACCATTCTGAGTATCGGTTAAAAATGGCACAAATAATATTTGCATTCCTTCGTCTGCCATGAGTCGGCTTAATTCTGGAAATTCCACATCGTAGCAAATAATAATACCAATCTTCCCACAATCGGTGTCAAAAGTTTTTATAACATCGCCACCTTTCATTCCCCAATGCGAAATTTCATTCGGAGTTATGTGTATTTTGGTGTACATTTCTGAAGAACCATCCCGCTTGCATAGAAATCCGCAGTTATATAAATTCCCATCAATAATATTCGGCATACTTCCCGTAATAATATTGATGTTGTAAGAGATAGCAAATTCCTTAAACTTTTGATGGATAGCTTCCGTGTATTTAGCCAGCTCTCGGATGGCATCCGCTTCATTTAAGTGGTTGTAATCTGCCATTAGGGGAGCTATAAAAAGCTCAGGGAAAAGGGCAAAATCACTCTCGTAACCGGAAACGGCATCAATGAAGAATTCAGCTTGCTCAAACAAAGCGTCCAAATTTTTAAGCGGTCGCATTTGCCATTGAATAAGTCCTAAGCGAACAACAGATTTGTCTACATTGATTAGTTTCGGACTCTTATCGTAATAGATATTGTTCCATTCCATCAAAACGGCATAATCCAACGAATGCGTATCTCCTTCCAAATAATTTTTCATGATTTTCTTTACGTGAAAATCGTTGCTTAATTGAAAGGCTAGCACAGGATCGAAAAGCTCTTTCATTCGAACTTTTTCAATGTACTGCTTCGGGCTAATTTCATCGGCATATTTCTTATAGTTCGGAATTCTCCCGGCAAAAACAATGGCTTTTAGATTCAGCTGTTCCGTAAGTTCTTTTCGCTTGTCGTAAAGGCGTCTACCCAAACGTAAGCCACGATATTTTGGATGGATAAACACATCTATCCCGTACAAAATGTTGCCTTGCGAATTGTGTGTAGAAAAGGTATAATTACCTGTAATTTCTTCATAAGTGTGGTTCTCATCAATATCATCTTCATCCAAAACTAATGACAGTGCACAACCCACAACTTTTTCGTCTACCAAAACCACCAATTGTCCCTGCGGAAAAATAGCGAGCAGTTTTTCAATTTCATGCTCCCGCCAAGGATCATCGTCCAAATCACTGTACGCCTCAATCATAGACGACCTTAACTCTAAATAATCTTCAATTCGAAGATTTCTCAACTCTATTTTGCTGATGGTTTCCATAGGGTAAATTTCCTTTTATAACAATTCTTATTTCTAAGCATCTTCTTTATCTCACAATCATGTTTGCTAAAAGCAAGCACTTTTACGATAATCAATTACAAACGTTTACAAATGATTACAACCGAATTTAAACGAAAGTAACCAAGTAAAAACCGAGTAAACAACCGGCGCTGAACAATCTTTGTACTGTTGATTTCAACTAATCGAATGTACGATTAAAAAATAAGTATAACCTTTTAAATTTTAGTATTATGAACAGTTTAAGAAACAGTGTAAAGCTTATCGGTAATTTAGGAAATGATCCGGAAATTATCAATTTGGAAAGCGGAAAAAAATTAGCCAGATTTTCCATAGCCACTAATGAAAGCTACCGTAACCAGAGCGGAGATATTATTAAAGATACGCAGTGGCACAACGTTGTGGCTTGGGGTAAAACAGCTGAAATTATTGAAAAATACTTGGTAAAAGGCAATGAAGTGGCGATTGAAGGAAAGCTAACTTCCCGAAGTTATCAGGACAAAAAGGGAGAAAAACGATATATAACCGAAGTAAACTGTAATGAGTTATTAATGCTTGGCAAGTCCAACTAGAAACCAATAAAAAAAGCGGATTTTCTCAAATCCGCTTTTTTTATAAAACTGCCATTAAGCAGCCTTTTCTTTTACTAAATCGAAACAAGGACAACGGCCACAACGTTTCGATTCGCTTTTCTTATATTTATTGCAACATTTCGATTTTAAGCCTTTTACTTTTAGCTCTTTAATCTTTTTGTTTTTCTTTTTTTCTTTATCTTTTTTCTTTTTACCCAACGGAAAAATAAATTGATTACCGTGGACAAATATATTTATTTAAACTTAATCTAAATAAAATTTTAACATCTTAATATGTTAAAATTTAATCGGTTGGAGTGGAAGCCGAGCTGGCAACGGTAAGTTGCTGGATATCACGATCAAACAAATATAAACCGCCTTTATCATCACCAATTAGATTAATTTTATCTAGAATGGTTCTCGCCATTGCTTCTTCTTCAATTTGCTCAGCTACGTACCATTGCAAAAAGTTGTGTGTAGAATAATCTTTTTGTTCCAATGTAATGTGCACCAAATCGTTAATGCTTTCAGAAACAAAAACTTCATGCTCAAAAAGCTTTTCAAACATTTCCTTAAAGCTTTTAAAAGTAACATTTGGCTCTTTTAAAGCTGAAATCCTTGCGTGTCCGCCTCTTTCATTGATAAACTTTACCAATTTAAGCATGTGCTCTCGCTCTTCATCCGATTGGTCGTACATGAATTGTGCAACACCTTCTAGGCCTTTTACTTCTGCCCAACAGGCCATGGCTAGATATATTTGAGAAGATTCGGCCTCAACACGAACCTGTTTATTTAGGGCTTCTTCAATTTTTTTACTTAACATAATACGTCATTTTTTATAAAATTACAGAATTATCTGCTAGGCTAGCGTTTTTTCGGCGTTTGGAGGACTAATTTATAAATAGTCTATTTATACACTTACTTCCTAGAAGTTCATCGACAACTGAATACGTTTTCTGCCCAAGTCCACTTCCATCACTTTAACCTTTACGTGTTGCTGAAGCGTAACCACTTCATTTACATCGGTAACGAAACCATCGGTAAGTTGGGAAATATGTACGAGTCCGCTTTCCTTAATCCCAATATCCACAAAACACCCAAAATTGGTAATATTGTTTACAATTCCAGGAAGTATTTGTCCTTCTTTCAAATCGTTTATGGTTTTCACATTTGGATCGAATTCAAACATTTTAGCTTTTTCACGCGGATCGATACCAGGTTTTTCTAATTCTTTTACAATATCTTTAAGTGTAGGCAAACCTATTTTTTCCGTGGTATATTTTTCCAGAGAAATACTCTTAATTAGGGTTGCATTGCCAATTAAATCTTGAATATCCACTTTTAAATCCGTTGCCATTTTTTTCACTACGGAATAACTCTCAGGGTGAACGGCTGAATCATCAAGCGGATTTTCAGCATTCTTAATCCTCAAGAAAGCAGCACTTTGTTCAAAAGCTTTATTACCCAATCTCGGCACATTTTTAATAGCTTCCCGAGAAGGAAAACTACCATTTTCTTCGCGGTAGTTTACAATGTTTTCAGCGAGCTTCTCACCAATGCCGGAGACATAACTCAACAACGATTTACTAGCCGTGTTTATGTTTACTCCAACTTTATTTACACAACTTTCCACCACCCTATCCAATGCAGCTTTCAGTTTCGATTGATCGACGTCATGCTGATATTGACCAACACCAATTGATTTAGCTTCTATTTTAACCAATTCCGCCAGCGGATCGGAAAGTCTACGACCAATGGAGACAGCTCCCCTAACCGTTACATCATAATTTGGAAATTCATCCCGCGCAATTTTGGATGCGGAATAAATCGATGCTCCAGCTTCACTTACCACAAATACCTTCACATCCCGGTCGAACCGAATTCTTTTTACCAACGTTTCAGTCTCTCTCGAAGCGGTACCATTGCCAATAGCAATGGCTTCTATTTTGTAGGCGTTTACGAGTGTACTTATCTTTTTAATCGCCTGAGTAGATTCATTTTTAGGTGCATGTGGATAAATCGTTTCGTTATGAACCAAACCTCCTTGTTTGTCCAAACAGACAATCTTACAACCCGTTCTAAAACCAGGGTCTATAGCCAAAATGGTTTTCTCGCCCAAGGGCGGACTCAAAAGCAATTGCTGAAGATTTTTGGCGAATACAGTAATGGCCGTATCGTCTGCCTTTTCCTTGGCATTGGACAAAGTTTCATTTGCAATGGCAGGTGCCAATAATCTTTTAAAAGCGTCTTTTATGGCTATTTCTATTTGAGAAGCACATTCGTTATCGGATTTTAAAATTTTATTTTCCATAAAATCCAATGCTCGGTCTTCATTAACCGAAATTTTCACCTTGATGAAGCCTTCTTTTTCGGCTCTTAAAATTGCCAAAAGCCTATGCGATGGACAACGTTTAAGCGGTTCGTTCCAATCAAAATAATCGCGGAATTTCTGCGCGTCCTCATCTTCCTGCTTAGCTTTTACAACCTTCGTAGTAATTTCCGCATGACGACTGTATTGATTTCGCAAAGCATTTCTTATATCTATACGTTCGTTTATCCATTCAGCAATAATATGTCGCGCACCTTCCAACGCTTCTTCAGCTGATGCAACATTTTTACTGGTATATTTCTCAGCAATAAAATCCAAATCGTTGGCATTTTGTGCCATGATGATTTTCGCCAACGGCTCGAGTCCGTTTTCCCGAGCAGTATCTGCTTTCGTTTTTCGCGTTTTTTTATACGGAAGATAAAGGTCTTCTAATTCCACAAGGTTGTCGCTGGCATCAATCTTACTTTTTAATTCGGCCGTTAAAACTTCCTGCTCCTCCAACGATTTTAATATTCTTTCTTTTCTTTTTTGAAGTGCTTCAAATTCCTTTTTAAGATTTACGATATCACCAACCTCAACTTCATCTAAATTTCCCGTGGCTTCCTTTCGGTAACGTGAGATAAATGGAATGGTGCAGTCTTGGTTGATAAGTTCAACCGTGTTTTCAATACTCTTTTTGGTAATTTGAGTTCTTCCGGAGATATAATTGATGAGTGCTTTCATGATAATCAGTTAGCCCCCAAAGGTTTCAAAAGCTTTGGGGTTTAGATGAAATTAATTAAAAATAAAGTTTTTGCGCCACCTTAAAAGTATTGGTGTGAGCTGCCACAATTGTTTTGATGTCTGGGGAATAGCCTCCACCCATGCTACATTGCACGGGAATGCCTTGCTCCTTGCATAATTCCAATACTATTTCGTCCCGTTTTTTACACCCTTCCATGGACAGACCGAGTCGTCCTAATTTATCGCCTTTAATTACATCGACTCCGCAGAGATAGAAGATAAAATCTGGTTTTTGATTGGCAATTAGTTTTGGCAATTCCTTTTCTAGAATGGACAAGTAAGTTTCGTCACCACAATCGTCATCAAGAGCAATGTCCAAGTCGCTTTTTTCCTTTTTGAAAGGATAATTATTCTTTCCATGCATGGAAAACGTAAAAACCGATTCATCGTTTTCGAAAATGGCGGCAGTTCCATTGCCTTGATGCACATCGAGATCCACCACCAAAATTTTGTCTGCCAGTTTCTGGTGTTGAAGATATCTCGCAGCAATTGCTTGGTCGTTTAGCAAGCAGAAAGCTTCTCCATGACCCGAATACGCATGATGCGTACCGCCGGCAATATTCATGGAAACTCCATTTTCCAAAGCAAACTCACAACATTTCATGCTGCCATCCGCAATAATGACTTCTCGATTGACCAATGCCTCGGAAAGAGGAAAACCGATTTTTCTAGCCGATCGGGCATCCAGCGTTTGGTTTTTTAAATCGTTAAGATATGCTGGCGTGTGTACGCGAAGGATGTCTTCATCATTCGGTATAGAAGGTTTGAAAAAGTTTTCTTCGGTTACAATTCCTTCGTGCAAAAGTTGCTTCGGAAGTAAATCGTATTTAACCATAGGAAATCGATGTCCTTCCGGAAGAGGATGTTGATAAATGGGATGATATGCTATTTTGAGCATTTTGATTTCAAGATTCTTAAGACCCCAAAGGTTTCAAAACCTTTGGGGTTTAGAGCTTCTTACTTAATTTATCGTTTTGCCGTTTGGCACTTCAGATTCATCAGGATTAATAAAAACAATTTTATCATCACTGTTTTCTGTCATTAAAATCATCCCTTCGCTGGTAACGCCACGTAGTTTTCTAGGTGCCAAGTTTACTAGAACAGTTACTTTTTTACCTATAATTTCTTCAGGTTTAAAATGTTCTGCAATACCAGAAACTATCGTTCTCTTATCAATACCAGTATCTACTTTTAAAACCAAAAGTTTGTCGGCTTTAGGCATTTTTTCAGCTTCCAGAATAGTCCCCACCCGAATGTCAAGTTTTGTAAAATCATCGAAAGTGATGGTGTCTTTTTGAGGCACCACCTCAGCAGTTTCCCCTTTCTGTGCTGCGTTATTTTCTTTTTTGGTCGCTTCCAATTTTTCTAGTTGTTTTTGTATTTCTTCATCTTCCACTTTGGTAAACAGCAAGGATGCTTTCTCAAGTGTATGTCCGGATGGAAGTAGAATTTCCTTTTCTGCAACATCGTTCCATTGTAAATCGCTTTCCAACTTACTGAAAGCGAGCATTTGCTTTAATTTTTCTGAAGTAAATGGAAGGAAAGGTTCACTTACTACGGCTAAACCTGCCGCTATTTGAAGCGCTACGTTCATAATGGTTTTAACGCGCTCTTCGTCTTGTTTAATTACTTTCCAAGGCTCTTCATCGGCTAGATACTTGTTTCCAAGTCTTGCTAAGTTCATAAGCTCTTGAGAAGCTTCTCTAAAACGGTATTTTTCAATAGAACTAGAAATAATTTCAGGATACTTTTTTAGTTCCTGAAGCGTTTGTTTATCTACTTCGGAAAAAGTTCCTGCTTGAGGAATTACCCCATTGTAATACTTCTGACTCAAAACAACTACCCGGTTGATAAAGTTACCAAAAATAGCTACCAATTCGTTATTGTTCCTAGATTGGAAATCTTTCCAAGTAAAGTCGTTATCTTTTGTTTCTGGGGCGTTTGCCGTTAATGTATAGCGAAGTACATCTTGTTTTTCAGGAAAATCTTCAAGGTACTCATGCAACCAAACAGCCCAATTTTTGGAAGTAGAAAGCTTATTTCCTTCTAAATTCAAAAATTCATTTGCGGGAACGTTTTCTGGCAAAATGTAGTCGCCATGCGCTTGAAGCATCGCTGGGAAAATAATACAGTGAAAAACAATATTGTCTTTCCCTATGAAATGGATAAGTCTGGAATCTTCCCAAAATGGTTTCCAATCTTTTCCTTCGCGTGCAGCCCACTCTTTAGTAGAAGAAATATAACCAATTGGCGCATCGAACCAAACATAGAGCACTTTACCATCCGCGCCTTCTACCGGCACCGGAATCCCCCAATCGAGGTCGCGAGTTACGGCACGCGGTTTTAGCCCCTCATCGACCCAACTTTTTACTTGTCCGTAAACATTGGGCTTCCAATCTTTTTTATGGCCTTTTATAACCCATTCCCTCAAAAAAGAATCGTATTGGTCTAAAGGCAAAAACCAGTGTTTTGTTTCCTTTAAAACAGGAATGGATCCAGTGATGGTTGATTTTGGATTGATAAGATCCGTAGCATTGAGCGAGCTTCCGCAGTTTTCACATTGGTCGCCATACGCCCCATCGTGGCCACATTTTGGACAAGTTCCCACCACAAATCTATCTGCCAGAAACTGTTGGGCTTCTTCATCATATAACTGCTCTGTAACCTCTTCAATAAACTTTCCATCTTCATACATTTTCTTAAAAAACTCCGAAGCTGTTTGATGATGAATCTCCGCTGAAGTGCGTGAATAATTATCAAAAGAAATACCAAATTCAGCAAAAGACTTCTTGATAATTCCGTGATATTTATCGATGATTTCTTGCGGAGTTGTGCCCTCTTTTTTAGCTTTCATAGAAATGGCAACACCGTGTTCATCGCTTCCGCAGATAAAAGCCACTTCTTTCCCCTTTAAACGTAAATAGCGTGCATAAATATCTGCTGGCACATAAACCCCCGCCAAGTGACCAATATGAATTGGACCATTGGTGTATGGCAAGGCAGCAGTAATGGTGAATCTATCTCTGTTTTGGGCTGTATCGTTATATTTCTGTGACATTCTCAAAATTTATGAAGTCACAAAAATAAGGATTTTCAACAGAGTTTAACACATAAAGAGCGTCAATTCCGTAAGGTTAAAATTCCACCCCATTTTTAAGCAATTTTAACTTAAAACAATGGATTTACTATAGCTTTTACCGTTGTAGGAGATGCTGTAAATGTAATGCCCGCGGTTGAATGTTTTCTTGGCGGCTTCGGTGATATTCACCTTATGCTGACCTTCAAAAGACATTTCGTTTACAATAGTCCCTAAATCTTGACCGAGAATGTTGTACAGTTTTATTACCAAATGGGCCGCTGTAGGAACCGTATAGTTTACGTATACATTTTTATCCTCCCCATACGATGGAAAATGCTCAAAAGTAGTCGCATTTTCAAATTCTGGCATATCCGGCTCAATAATGTCTGGCATTGGATCGCTGCCGTCTACTATGGGACCTTGACCTTCTATAACCGTATTATCTACGGAAGAACATGTTAATCCGAGTCCGAGTAAAGAGGCTGTTTGCCCGTTTAGTGCAGCGCTTACCAAATTATTATCAATACAAAGCCATTCGGACATAACGGAAGCATACACATCCCTAAAGTCAACTGAATTTTTAAGGTTTCCTCCACGAATTAAATCATTTAAATCAGGATGTTCACCAATAAATCCTTGGCCTTCAATTCCAGGACCAAAAAGCAGCATTGGTGCTGACGTTCCGTGGTCGGTACCAAAAGAACCATTTTCGTAAACTCTTCTTCCAAATTCAGAAAAAGTCATACTTAATACTCTTTTATGATGGCCGCCAGCTTCAAGATCTTGATAAAATGCATCTACCGCATCAGCAACTTCTGTCATCAAGCGTTGATGCCTTTCTGGCTGAGCGGAATGCGTATCAAAACCTCCAAGACTTACCATATAAATTTTCGTTCCCAAACCACCTTTTATCAATCTAGAAACGGTAGCTAATTGTCTTCCTAAAGAACCATTTGGGAATTCTACGCTATTGGAAGCAGCTTTAAATTTTTCAGAAATAACCCCTGCATATTCGTATGTGGTATTGGCAGCTCCTCTTAAAAAGTACAATTGTTCCTCATAGGTACAATCAGGCATTAAGTCCAACAAGCTGTGTACCACACCTTCTTCAGCAATACGTTCCAATTCGGTTACATTGTTAATGGTAAACGCATAATTTACATCGTCTCCTTGAAAAATAAGGTTTCCAATATTCCCAACCTGAATTGCAGCCGGATCAGAAGGCGGATTCAGTAAATAATTTGAAAAATCTCCGTGGTTATCAAAATAACGCCCCATCCAGCCAGTTCGGGTTTGATTATTCACATCCGTAGAAGCAAAAATATCCGAAGAACTAAAGTGGGATAAGTTATGATTTTCATAGCCCACACCATGAACCACTTTCATACCACCGTCGCCCCATAACTTTTCTAGGTTTTCCATATATTTCGGCATATAGAAAGCATCGTTCAATCGGGTTAGGTTGTTGAAAGGAATATGTATTTTAGGCCTGAAATTGGCATACGTATCAAAATCGTAGGCTGGAATAATGGTGTTAAGTCCATCGTTACCGCCAGTAAGCCTAATAAGAATTAAAATGTTGTCGTTTTCTGAAGCATTCAATGCCGATGTTAACGGAGACGGCGCGGAAGCCGATAGAATATTCCCGCCCAAGAGCATGGAGCCAGAACCTGCAAGTCCCAAGGCTTGAAGAAAAGAGCGGCGTGACCATTTTTCGTGTTCCTCGTCGTGTTTCTCTTTATTGTTGAAGGGTGTATAGTTATGATTGCACATGGTTCTCGTAGGTTATTTAAGTTGAAATTCAGGTTGTTTGATGAGGTGTTGCAAAAGGTCAAAAACTTGTCCCGGCACGGATGGGGAAAGTAAATTCCATGACCCATCGTCGAAATAATTTTGCGGAACCCTGTTTTTAAAAATATCGATAGCAATGTTGTAGTCATCTGGAGTATGAAAACCAAATGGTAAAAACCAATCTACAATTTTTCTGGTAATATCTTCTGGATCTATATTTGCAGGTCCGCCCGCTATATCCAAGGCTAGGTTTGCGAATTGATCTTCATCCATACCAAAAGTTTCATCAATGTAAAACTCCAACATTTTCCACCTTCCAATTAAGGTGCTAGGTCCAATCCAATCCCTATCGCGCTGCCAACCCGCAACGTCCACTGGGTTAAACATTTCCTGACCAATCATCCTACAAATGTTTTCTCCATCCATCACCATGTCGGTAGTGGTTTGGAAACCGGTTTCATTGCAGAAATTAAAAAACACATCAAAATGGCTTTTAATAATTACACCTCGCGCCTCATCATCATAAAAATGTTCACTAGAAAATAGTTGTGCGAGCACCGGCGCCAATTCAAAATCATTAGCGATAAAAGTATCGGCCAATTGCTGGGTTATAGCAGGAATTTGCATAGGATTTACAAAAAACTCGTAAAGCTTTCCGCAGACAAAATTGGCGATTTCCTGAGGCCGTTGTTCAAATAATATTGCAATTACATCATCGTAGCCCCAAGCACCCGTCAGACCAAAAATTGTTTTTGTTTTTGTATCGAAAGCATTCGGATTAAAAAGTATGGGACCACAACCTTCATCACGCTTTACATATCCTGTTAGCGCTCTTGCAGTTTCCTTAATATCTTCTTCTGTATATCCAATTCCTTCACCCAAAGTGAAAAGCTCATAAAGCTCCCGGGCGTAATTTTCATTAGGATTTCCCTTACCACTTTTGTCACCATTTAGATATTTCAACATCGCATTATTAATACCAATATCGTATACAAATGTTCTAAAGTTTCCTACGGAATGTGTTTGTAAAAGGGTAATATATTCGTGTAAATAAGAAGGGCAATCGTATTCCCTAAGTTCTGTAACAAAATGGTTGTGCCAAAAGAAACTCAAACGATCTCTAAGGTTGTTTACACGTAAATCGTTTACGTAAGCTTCCTTCCATTCATTAATTTGGGTTCTTTTTATTGCTCGGCTTTCATCTCCATCAGCAGGATAAAAGGTATTATCCCAGGCCGCCCATTCGGGTTCTGCCGTTAGCGGCATATTAATGGCTTCATCAATAATTTCCGTCGCCAATTGCTCAGCAGTCTTACCTACATGCGATTGGATGGTATCAAATGAAGTTCCAAAACCGGCTCTTCTGAATAAATGTAAAATGTGCTTGTCCTCTAAGGGTTGACCAAGAGGAGCTAACGAAGCTACGTTACAGTTGGTTTTTGCTAGCATTCTTTTGTTAGGTTTTAATAGAACATGGGTCAGCTTTAAAAGATATACGGTGGGCAATCTAAAAAAGATGACGTTCTAAGTAATAATTTAGGGCATCTAAAAGTAAACATTTTTTCTTAAGAAATAAATACTTTGTTGTTAACTAATTATTTATAGCTGAAAAAGCACTATATTCAAGAATAATTTTCTATAAATTGTTGAGATTTGGCTACACATAATGAGTTTGGCAAAAAAGCAGAAAAATTGGCTCTTGAACTTTTAGTGAGCAAAGGTTATGAGATATTAGAAACCAACTTTACTTACCAAAAAGCCGAAGTTGATATTATTGCTCGATTTAATCAAACTATAATCGCAGTAGAAGTAAAAGCGAGAAGTTCCCTTTTCTATGGAGATCCGCAAAGCTTTGTGAACAAGAAGAAAATCAAACTTATGGTGAAGGCTATGGATTTTTACTTGGTAGACCGTGCTATTGATGAAGAAACACGATTTGATATTGTAGCAGTTTTTAAGGATAAGGAACAATATGACATAAAACATATAGAAGATGCCTTTTATTTCTTCTGATTTTTCACCCATCTCATTTTACGAAAGCGATTGCGTTTATTTACGTTAAAAACTATATTTAATTAATTTTCAGCGCTTTAAAATGTTATAAATAAAACATTTCGTTTTATTTTTTGTTTTTAAAGAAAAGTTGACTTAATTTTACCACTCCTTAAACCAAACCAAATAAATGAAAACAATATCATCAATCGTAGAGAATTACATTAAGTCTAAGCCATTTTTGCAAAGCGCCTTGGCTCAAGGAATCATCAACCTTACTTCTTTATCAAGAAACATCAAACCAGAAATTGAAGAACAATTAGGGAAAGAGGTTAGAAATGGGGCAATAGTTATGGCCTTAAAACGCCTTTCTTCTGAACTTGAATTTAGGGCGACGCATCGAATTTTAAAAGTCCTAAAAAACATCGGGGAAATTACCGTGCGCTCGTCTTTAAGCGATTATACCTTTTTAATTTCAGATACTATTTTAAATAAACAAGCACGTTTATTACAGGAAATTAATGACAACAAAGATGTGTTTTATACTTCTTCACGTGGCGTAAACGAAACCAATATCGTGGTGAGTGATTCCATGAACGAAGTGGTAGAGTCGCTTTTTAAAGATGAAAAACTAACCCAAAAAATTGATAAGCTTTCTTCTATTAGTGTAAAACTGCCAGAGGAAAACGTAATTATTCCCGGTATCTACTATTTCATTTTTCAACGTTTGGCTTGGGAAGGCATCATTTTACACGAAGTGATTTCCACCACCAATGAATTCACCATTATTGTAAATGAAGACCAGATTGACATCGCTTTTAAAGTGATAAAAGATTTGAAAGGACTTTAAAGTTGTGCGTTTTGAGTTACAAATTATGAGTTGACGATTGTTTTTTCATACTTCATCGTAAAAATTACAACTTCTCAATTTCGTTTTTCAATGCTTCTAACGTTTCTGGTTTGGCAATGATTTTTTTGTCGCCATTCAGTAAAAAGTAGGTGGGTGTCGCAACAATACTATACTCAACGGCGGTTTGATTGTCCCATTTTCCAGAACCGAAAACATGTATAAATTCCGGGTATTCCTTTATGTTATCTTTCCAAGGATTGGCATCGTCTTCTAAACCAAAAGCGACCACTTGAAGTTTCGAAGCATCCATATTTTGCTTTTCCAAAAAGAGTTTTACCTCTGGAATTTCCTTTAAACAATGCGAACAGGTGCTACTCCAAAAAATCAGTAGATAATGATTGGCGTCTGATAATTCGTGGAGAGATTTGCCATTCCCTAAATTAAAATTGGGTGCTTTAGCCCCCATACCCGTTTTCTGAAAAGAATTTATCTTAGCTATCAACTTTTGGTCGCCGTAAGCTTCCGCCAGTTTCAGCAAATAGCTATCTGCAATGTAATTGGCCACTTCGGTGTTTTCTTCCGAAGAAAAATCTTCCCATAAAGATTCAAAAATAGTTTTCTTTAGAACTGCATTCTCTCCAATTTCAGTAGCAATAAAATCTATGTTTTGTTTGTAAGCATTATTGTCATTTTTATCAGCAAATCGATATACATAAATTGTTGCAGCATTAATTAAATAATCAGAATGTTGCAACACCGAATTGCTAAAGTCAATATGATTAAAAAAATTATGCTTCTCCAATGCTAAATATTCCTTTGCGGAAAGTTGTTTTTCCGGCATGGGAATACGTCCCGTTTTTATAAATTGATGAGCAATTAAACCTTCACTTTGCTTCTCATAGGTGTCCTGAACCGCTTCAATGGCTTTAAAAACCGTAAAGAAAGTTTCTTTGGAAACATCAGGCTTAAATACTTCCTGAAGCATAGCTTTCGCCTCATCGGCGCGTTGATTATACTCCTGAAGCATAATATTTTCTTCGGAAGTTAGAAAAGTCACTCCCTCCCCCATTTTGTACTCAAAAGTAATATCTTCACTCCCGTTGTAAATGAAATCGAAATAATATTCGTCTTGCGGAATACCAAACACCAATCGATACATTCCTGATGAAAGGTTTTCTTCTAATGGGATTTCAACTCTACCTTCATCGCTCACATTCTTGTAGGAAATGTAAGCAGGATATTTCGGAGTAACCTGATATAAAAATGCTTGCTTAAACTTTCCTTTTGGCGATAGGGTTCCAGAAATATGGTTTTGCGCTAAAGCGAAAAAAGGAAAGACTATAACAAGTAAGAGTATTTTTTTCATTCTGTGGGCATTATTTTGACATTTATTCCGCATAAACGGTCGTAGCAAAAGGCTGCAAAGTTTTTAAAGCTTTCTCAACGGACTTGATATTTTCGAAGGTAATGAGTAACCGGAGTCCATTACGGGTTTGTTTTTCTTTTATTTTTCCGATTTTAGGGTGGGTTTGAATGTATTGCAGAACGTTTCTAAACCGTTCGCTTTGGTAAAAGGAGCTTTGCTGGTCTGATATAAAGTAACCCACCATTTTTCCTTGTTTTAAGATTATACGTTCCAGTCCCATTTGTGTGGCCAACCATTTTATACGAACACTGTTCAACAAATCGGTAGCCTCTTCGGGAAGTTCTCCAAAACGGTCAACAAGTCGTTGTTCGTAGGCTAGTAATTCTTCTTCCGTTTTTACGTTGCTTAATTCATTATAAAGGTTTAAACGTTCGGTAATGGCATTTATATAATCATCCGGGAAAAGCAATTGAAAATCGGTGTCCAGCTGGGTGTCTTTTACATACACCTTATCCTCTTCTTTTGGAGCATCATATAAATCAGCAAATTCATTTTCTTTAAGCTCCTCAATAGCTTCCTGCAGTATTTTTTGGTAGGTATCAAACCCAATTTCATTCATGAATCCGCTTTGCTCACCTCCTAAAATATCTCCAGCACCTCGTATTTCAAGGTCTTTCATGGCAATATTGAAACCGCTTCCCAATTCGGTAAACTGTTCGAGCGCTTGAATTCGCTTACGGGCATCTTCCGTCATAACAGAATAAGGTGGCGTAATAAAATAACAAAAGGCTTTCTTGTTGCTTCGTCCCACACGTCCGCGCATTTGGTGCAAATCCGACAGTCCGAAATTATTAGCGTTGTTAATGAAAATAGTATTCGCATTAGGAACATCCAAACCACTTTCTATAATAGAGGTTGCCACCAACACATCAAAATCGCCACGCATAAAACTCAACATAAGTTGTTCAAGTTTCTTTCCATCCATTTGTCCATGACCAATTCCAATCTTGGCATCCGGCACCAATCGTTGAACCATTCCAGCAACTTCTTTAATATTTTCTATTCTATTGTGAATAAAAAACACCTGTCCGCCACGCTGAATTTCATAGGATACTGCATCACGAATCACTTCTTCATTCAGTTGAATAACATTGCTTTCAATAGGATACCTGTTAGGAGGAGGCGTGGTAATAACCGACAAATCCCTAGCCGCCATTAAACTAAACTGCAATGTCCTTGGAATAGGCGTTGCCGTAAGCGTAAGCACGTCTACATTCTCTTTAATCGTTTTCAGCTTATCTTTTACAGCCACCCCAAACTTTTGTTCTTCATCAACAATTAAAAGTCCGAGATCTTTAAATTTTACATTTTTGTTCACCAATTGATGCGTCCCAATGATGATATCTACTTTTCCGTCCGCAAGACGTTCCAGAGTTTCTCGTTTTTCTTTGGCAGTTCTAAATCGGTTAAGGTACTCTATGGTGACTGGCATATCGGCAAGACGTTCCGTAAACGTTTTATGGTGCTGAAACGCTAAAATAGTAGTTGGCACCAACACAGCAACCTGTTTCCCGTTGTCTACTGCTTTAAAAGCCGCCCGAATGGCCACTTCGGTTTTTCCGAAGCCGACATCCCCGCACACAAGCCTATCCATGGGCTGTTCGCTCTCCATGTCGTTTTTAACATCTTCGGTCGCTTTACTTTGATCTGGTGTGTCTTCGTACAAAAAAGAAGCCTCCAACTCATTTTGCAAGTAGCTATCGGGACCGTATTGAAATCCTTTTTCCGTTTTTCGCTTGGCATACAGCTTTATCAAGTTAAAAGCTATTTCCTTTACTTTCGTCTTGGTTTTCTTCTTAAGATTCTTCCAAGCGTTGGAGCCTAGCTTATATATTTTAGGAGTTTTGCCGTCTTTCCCGTTGTATTTGGTAATTTTATGAAGGGAGTGAATGCTTACATATAAAATATCACGTTCTCCGTAAATCAATTTTATAGCCTCCTGTAATTTGCCTTCTACTTGAATTTTCTGTAAGCCCCCAAACGTTCCAATCCCGTGGTCAATATGAGTTACATAATCGCCAATTTCCAGATTGGTGAGTTCCTTAAGTGTAATGGCTTGTTTTTTTGAGTAGCCATTCTTCAGTTGAAATTTATGGTAACGCTCAAAAATTTGATGGTCAGTATAACAAACCAACTTATTTTCTTGGTCCACAAACCCTTGATGGAACGAAAACACCACCGTTTGGTAATGCACATCTTTATCCACATCTTCGAAAATATCGTGAAAACGTTTCGCCTGTTGTTCACTTACACAGAAGATGTAGTTTTTAAATCCTTTGGAATGATTCGTATTTAGGTCTTCAATTAATAAATCGAATTGTTTATTGAAAGAAGGTTGAGGCGATGTATTAAATTCAATAGTTTCGTAATTGCCATCCGTTTGCTTCGGATGATTCAGCGTTAAAGAAGTATAGCTTTCCAGTTGATTTTTTAGAAGATTGCCCGTGCAAAATAGTTCTGCTGGCGGGGCGTGTTTGATGTCTTCGGAAAGATTTTTAAATGCTTCTTCCGCCTTAGTGAATAACCCGTCTAATCTGGAAAACAACAGTTCAGTATTCTTCAAAAACACAACTGTTTTTGATGAGATGTATTTCAGAAAACTTTCACGATCCTCTTCCAGCAATTTATTTTCAACATTGGGGATAATATTGATTTTTTTAAGCTTTTCCGTAGAAAGTTGTGTTTCAACATCAAAAGTTCGGATGCTATCGACTTCATCCCCGAAAAACTCTATTCGGTAAGGTTCATCGTTGGAAAAAGAAAAAACATCTACAATACCACCTCTTACAGAAAACTCCCCCGGCTCTGTAACAAAATCTACTCGTTTAAACTTGTATTCAAATAGCGTTTCATTGATGAAATCGATAGAAAGTTTATCGTTTAGATTTATTTTAAGGGTGCTACGTTCGAGCTCCTTTTTTGTAACCACTTTTTCAAATAGTGCTTCAGGATACGTAACGATTATTGCGGGTCGTTTTCGGGAATTAATCCTATTAAGCACTTCTGCGCGCAAAAGCACATTGGCATTATCGGTTTCCTCGATTTGATAAGGCCTTCGGTAGCTTCCCGGGTAGAAAAGAACATCTTTTTCGCCCACTAATTGCTCCAAGTCGTTTAGATGGTAAGCAGCTTCCTCTTTATCATTCAGAATAAATAAAAAAGGTTTTTCCGCTTCCTCAAATGCATTGGCAATTACGATGGATAAAGACGAACCAACGAGACCTTTTAAATGTGTTTTACTTTGGGATTTGGCAATAGAACTCCCTAATTCCTGCTGCTGAAGGGATTCTTTATAGGCAGTTATAACCTGATGTAAGCCGCCAGACGACGCTATCTTGTTACTCACTTAAACGTATTTTCGGCAAAGATAACAGATTGAAGGGGTATTATAAAAGCTAAATTAAACTTAAAACAGGTCAGAAGCTTTTATATCTGGTTTTGAATGAATAATTTAACAAGTGTTGAAAGTAGTTCAGTTGCTTTTTGACGTCTAAATTATTCAAGAAAAGATAGCATTCAAATAAAAAAATAAAAGTTATGGATTTACAATTGAAAGGAAAGAAAGCATTTATATCGGGATCAACCAAAGGGATTGGCTTTGCCATTGCGAAGACTCTTGCTGATGAAGGGGCGGAAGTTGTAATAAATGGCCGAAGTCAAGAATCCATCGATAAAGCATTGAAAAAAATTAAAGATGAAGTGAAAGGCGCAAAAATTACTGGGATTCCTTGCGATTTTTCAAGCCCTGAAGAGATAAAATCCCTCATTAATAGCATTGGAAGTGTAGATATTTTAATCAATAACGTCGGAATTTTTGAACCCAAGCCTTTTGAGGAAATTTCAGATGCAGATTGGCAACGATTTTACAATATAAATGTAATGAGTGGTGTTCGTTTATCGCGCGCCTTTCTACCAGCCATGAAAAGACAAGATTGGGGCAGAATTATATTTATTTCTAGTGAAAGCGGAATTAACATCCCTGAGGAAATGGTGCATTACGGAATGACGAAAACTGCTCAATTAGCTATTTCCAGAGGAATTTCAGAAACCACCAAAGGCACCAATGTTACTGTGAATTCTGTTTTACCCGGACCGACACTTTCTGAAGGGGTTAGAGAATTTGCCAATGTAAAAGAAGGCGAAAGGGAAAGTGTGGAAAAAGAATTTTTTAATGAGGCAAGACCCACTTCGTTGTTGCAACGTTTTGCGGAGCCACAAGAAGTTGCCAATATGGTAGCCTATGTGGCAAGTCCGCTTTCTTCTGCAACCAACGGAGCAGCCTTGAAAGTTGATGGCGGGATAGTGAAAACAGCTTTTTGATATGAAGATAGATACATTTGACGTTTTTGTAGTAGGAAGTGGCGTTGCAGGCCAAAGAGTGGCATATGCCTGTGCAAAAGAAGGGTTAAAGGTGGCTGTTGCCGATAATCGTGAATTTGGCGGGACCTGTGCAAATAGAGGCTGTGATCCAAAAAAGGTGATTTTAGCGGCTACGGAAATTGTTCAAAAGGCGACCGACTTGGAAGGGAAGGGAATTAGCGAACTTCCAAAAACCGATTGGAAGCAAGTGATGGAATTTAAAAAGAAATTCACGGCCAAAGTCCCAAGGAGAACAGAAGAAAATTTGGAAGAGGCAGGTATAAAAATGTACCATCAATCGCCAGAGTTTTTAGATAAAAATACCCTACTGGTTGAAGGTAAGAAAGTAGAAGCTAAAAAAATTGTAATCGCTACCGGTCAACATCCTCGAAAATTGGAAATTACTGGAGCGAGTAATTTACTCACAAGCGATAACTTTCTGTCTTTGGAATCGCTTCCAAAATCCATGATTTTTGTTGGTGCAGGTTATGTTGGAATGGAGCTTGCGCACATGGCAGCTCGTTTTGGGGTGGACGTAACCGTTGTGGACCGTTTGGAAGCTCCGCTGTCCAAATTTGATAAAGACATGGTGGAAATATTGGTAAAAGCTTCAGAAGCAATCGGAATTAAATTCATTTTTGATGCTGAAGTTACTTCCGTAGAAAAACTGCAAAAGAATTTTCGACTCAGCTACACGAAAGATAAGAAGGAAAAAGAGGTGAAGGCAGAAATGGTTTTCAATACCTCTGGCAGGGTTCCATCCATTGAAGATTTGAATTTGGAGAAAGGTGAAGTTTCATTCAATGAAAAAGGAATTGAAGTAGATGCATTTCTTCAGAATACTACAAACCAAAATGTTTATGCATGTGGCGATGTCTCCGCTCATGCATTACCCCTAACACCTTTTTCTACTAAGGAAGCAAAGGTGGTTGCCGAAAATATTATTAAAGGGAATACTACAAAAGCAACCTTGGAGGTTACTCCTTCGGTGGTGTTTACCCTGCCTAATGTGGCTTCCGTAGGAATTACAGAAGAAGAGAGTAAAAAACTAAAAAAAGAGGTTGAGATAAAGACAGCCACTGTACCCTATTGGTTCAATGCTAAACGAATTCATACCGAATTTTACGCCTATAAAACCATCGTAGAAAAAAATACCGGAAAAATCTTAGGCGCTCATCTAGTTGGCCCACAAGCTGCAGAAGTCATTAATTTATTCGCAATGGCAATTTACAACGGAATGACAGCAACTGATTTGAAGGGCATGGTTTTAACCTATCCAAGTTGGGGGAGTGACATTCAAAGCATGGTTTAGGAACGTAATCGCTGTTTCAATTTAACAAACGGACTAGTAGCTCTGTTTCTAAATCCGTGTAACATAACGTATATAGCAATCACTGCAGCACCACCCAGAGCTACAAAAGCAATGTTTTCTTGCGTTTCTTGATGTCTAACATAAATGGCAACCAATGCCCAAACACCAACGAGGGCAAATTCTCTCATATTCCTTTTGAAAATCATCAGAATATTTAAAATTGTAGCAATGACTATCATTAAAAATGTCCAAGAAACTTCTGATAGTCCGCCGCCATCAAAACCGATTTTCGTAAGAAATGCAGCAATGTTGGCAATAGTAGCAACGGCAATCCAACCAGAGTAAATACAAATTGGCCACCACACAAAAGCAATAATTTCTATAGGAGCATCCCACTTTTCCATATTATTGGAAAGTACTATTTTCAATAAAGAATAAAGAATTATGAGCATCAAAAATACGGAAGTAAGGATAAAGTCGTAATGAAAGGCAATCACCCAAAGCGCATTGGCAATATTGGCAATAGCAAAATTATAACCCATCTTTTGAATGAATTCCGAAGCTTTTTTACTGAAAAATGCTCTTCTTATTTGAAAAGCCACAAAGGCAATTAGTCCTAAATAAACTATTCCCCAAATTGAAAACGCATAACCCGCAGGTGTAAATAAGTTTTCATATTGACTGCTTACTTCTCCGATTGTAGTTCCATTAAGGCGAAATGCCTGAGAAATGTAATTAACTAGAATGACCGCAATTACACTGGATGTATTTAAAATGGCTAAGCGTTTTATTAAAGTGGCCATAATTATTGCTTATAAATTTTACCGTCTTTCATAACAAAAACAACATTCTCTAATGTTTTAATATTGTCTATCGGATTTTGTTCCACAGCAATAATATCTGCTAAAAAACCAGGAGCAATTTGCCCTAATTCATTCTCTTTTTTAACAATTTTTGCATTGGTAATCGTCGCCGATTGAATGGCTTCCATTGCTGGCATTCCAGCTTCTACCATATAGCCAAATTCTTTAGCATTATCTCCGTGGATAAAAACTCCTGCATCAGTTCCAAATGCTATAGGAACCCCTTTTTTATAGGCTCTACCAAAAGTATTTTGAATTTTCGGACCAATATTTAACGCTTTCGGCACAATAACATCTGGGTAATATCCATCTATTTTTGCTTTTTCAGAAACCGATTTACCTGCCGTAATGGTAGGAACCAAATACACATCATGTTCCTTCATAAGTTCCATTGTCTCATCGCTCATTAAAGTACCATGCTCAATGGTTTTAACACCACCCTTTATGGCACGCTGCATACCTTCGTCTCCATGCGCATGTGCAGCCACATGGAAATCGTAATCAGCAGCAGTTTCGCAAATCGCTTTAATTTCTTCTAAAGTAAATTGAGGATTTTGCCCGTTTTTGGCGACGCTCAGCACACCTCCCGTGGCTGTTATTTTAATAAGGTCGGCTCCATTCTTATAACGTTGCCGCACCGCTTTTTTCGCTTCATCGACTCCATTAACCACGCCTTCCTTGGGTCCTGGGTCTCCTTGCAGATCTTTTCGGTAACCATTGGTTGGGTCTGCATGCCCACCAGTAGTTGCTAAGGATTTCCCAGCAGTAAAAACACGTGGACCATAAACTTTCCCTTGGTTAATAGCATTTCTTAAGGCTATGTTTACGCCACTACCCCCTAAATCTCTTACCGTTGTAAACCCTGCCATCAAGGTTTTTAATGCAATTTCTTGTGAGGTAAATGCTACATCTGCATCATTCAAGGTAAACTCCTGTAAGTAAGCGTTGGGATTGGTTTCAGATTCCATATGCACATGAAAATCCATTAACCCAGGCAAAACTGTTTTATCCTTTAGATCGATAATTTGATCATCTGTGTTGCTTGGTTGAAGATAACCATCTTTTAAATCCGTTATTTTATTCCCTGAGACCACGATGGTTTTTTCCTTTAAAAGTTTACCGTTTTTGGTATCGATAACTTTGCCACAATGGAGATATGTATTTTGGGCATTGCTGCCAATACTGAGGAATAAAAAACAGAGAACTAGGAACGATGTTAACTTCATAAAGTGATTTTTAATGTTGCGCACGTTAAGATCGCACTTTTTGTTCCCATTTCCAAGCGGATTGCATTGCCTCATCCAATGTAGATTTTGCTTTCCAGCCAAGCTCATTATTTGCTTTGGTGGTATCTGCATAAGCGGCGATGACATCGCCTTGGCGGCGATCTACTATTTTATAATTCAGTTTTTTATCAGATACTTTTTCGAAGCTCTTGATAACTTCCAATACAGAACTTCCCGTTCCCGTGCCTACATTAAATACTTCGTAATTTTGTTTGTTCTTATTTTCAATAAGTCGTTCCAAGGCAACGACATGAGCTTTTGCCAAATCCACAACATGAATATAATCACGGATGCATGTGCCATCTTCCGTTGGATAATCGTCACCAAAAACGGAAAGTTGCTCCCGAAGTCCAACACCGGTTTGGGTGATAAAAGGTACAAGGTTTTGAGGAACTCCTAACGGTAATTCACCTATTTCCGCACTTTCATGTGCTCCGATAGGATTGAAATATCGTAAAGAAATAGCTTTGATATTATTGTGCACTTTACACGTGTCTTGAATAATCTCTTCACCGATTTGCTTAGTGTTTCCGTAAGGAGATTCAGCTTTTTTAACTGGCGCATCTTCCGTTATTGGCAAGTTATCTGCTTGCCCATACACCGTACACGAAGAGCTAAAAATAAAAGAAGTATCGTCTTTTACCGATAGTTCTTTCAGCAAATAAATAAGCGTGCTCAAATTGTTTTCGTAATAAAGCAACGGCTTTTCCACACTTTCCCCAACTGCCTTGGAAGCAGCAAAATGGATAACACCTTTAAGGTCGGAATGTTTTTTAAAGAATTGGGATACCGCATCTTTTTCGCGCAAATCCAGTTTTTCGAACAACGGTTTTTTGCCAGTGATAGCGGCAATACCCTCAAGAACATCCGTAGAAGAGTTGGAGAGGTTGTCTATTATCACGACTTCAAAGCCTTTGTTTTGAAGTTCTACCACCGTGTGCGAGCCTATAAAACCGAGTCCTCCGGTTACAAGTATTTTCATGAAAGTCTGTTTGGTTAGTTTATGAATTCTTTGATTTTATTAGTAATAAAAATTATTTGTTCATCGTCAAGTTCGGTATGCATTGGTAAGGAAATCACTTCCTTCACCAGCCGATTGGTAACTTCGAAATCAGCTTCATTGTAGCGTTCGTCTTGATAAGCTTTTTGTTTATGCAGTGGAATCGGGTAATAAACTCCACATGGAATACCATTTTCATTTAAAAACTTCACCAACTCATCCCTTTTCCCGTTGGTAATACGTAAAGTATATTGATGAAAAACATGGCAGTTACAAGTGTCGCAAATCCCATCTTTTCCGCAAGGAGCATTCAAATAAGGAGTAATAATATGATTGGTATCTTTTAAAGCTGCAGTATACTTAATAGCCGCTTCCCTTCTTTTTTGGTTGTAACTATCTAAAAGTGGTAATTTGGCACGTAAAACAGCGGCTTGAATAGAATCCAAACGCGAATTTACACCAACAACATCGTGGTGGTAGCGTTCGTACATTCCGTGGTTTACTATACCACGAAGGGTATGAGCCAATTTATCATCATTTGTAAAAATAGCACCTCCATCTCCATAACAACCTAAATTTTTAGATGGAAAAAAAGAAGTCGCCCCAACATGACCGATGGTTCCGGATTTTTGCTTTTTACCGTTTTTAAAGGTGTAATCGGCTCCAATTCCTTGAGCATTATCTTCAATAACATATAAATTATGCTCATCTGCAATCTCCATAATGGCTTCCATATTTGGACACTGACCAAAAAGGTGTACCGGCACTATGGCTTTAGTTTTAGGAGTAATCGCTTTTTTTAGCGCATCTATATCAATATTAAAAGTATCTGGTTCCACATCTACCAAAACCGGTGTAAGTTGCAATAGGGCTATTACTTCTACGGTAGCTGCAAATGTAAAATCTACTGTAATTACTTCATCGCCCGGCTTAAGGTCTAGTCCCATCATGGCAATTTGCAAAGCGTCGGTGCCGTTGGCGCAGGGGATTACGTGTTTAACATCTAAATATGCTTCCAATTCCTTTTGAAAATTCTGTACTTCCGGTCCGTTTATAAATGCGGCCGACTCTAAAACTTCAGTAATGGAATTGTTAACTTTCTCTTTTATGAATTCATATTGACCCTGCAGGTCAACCATTTGTATTTTTCTCATGGAAATACTGTCTTAAGTAACAACAAAATTACAAAATTAAGTTTCCATGCCTAATCTATTAACAGAAAGTAACGTATTTTTAGCCGCAAAAGAGGTAAGGTGTTTTTTTTATACAATATTCTGGTTTATATAACGTCATTTTTTGTGAAAATAACTTCTATTTTCAATGATAAATTGAAGCTATTTGTAAACGGACGGAAAGATGTTTTTGAGAAATTAAATAGGCAGATTAGCAAAGAAGACAAAGTAATTTGGTTTCACACAGCTTCTTTGGGCGAATTTGAGCAAGGGCTACCTGTAATTGAGGAAGTGAAAAAAGATTTTTCGGATCATAAAATTTTGGTCACTTTTTTTTCGCCCTCCGGTTACGAAGTGAAAAAAAACACTACCGTTGCTGATATTGTTTGCTATCTTCCCCTGGACACTAAACGAAATGCAAAACGCTTTTTAAAATTTGTATCGCCCGAGCTTGCTATTTTCGTAAAATATGAGTTTTGGCCAAATTATCTTTTTCAGCTGAAAAAACAGAACGTGCCAACCTTGCTTATTTCCGGAATTTTCAGGGAGCGACAATCATTTTTCCATTGGTATGGTGGATTTATGAGGAATTCATTGCAGACCTTCAATCATTTTTTCGTTCAGGATGAAGCATCTAAATTACTGCTGAAGAATATTAATTTTACGAATGTCACTGTTAGTGGGGATACACGATTTGATAGGGTTTCCGAAATTTTGGAGCGTGATAATGCTTTGAAGTTTGTTGAAGAATTTAAACAAGATAAATTATGCTTTGTGGCTGGTAGCACATGGCCAGAAGATGAAAAAATTCTAATTGACTATATAAACGAAGATGCTTCAGGAAAAGTAAAATACATTATTGCCCCACACAACATTAAGCCCGCATTAATTGAAAAGTTAAAAACGGAAATCACCAAAAAAACAATTCTTTTTTCACAAAAAGAAGGTAAAGCAACAAGTGATTACGAAGTACTTATTTTAGACACCATTGGTTTGTTGACCAAAGTGTATAGTTATGCGGATATTGCGTATGTTGGAGGCGGAATGGGAAACACTGGTCTTCACAATACTTTGGAACCAGCCGTTTTTGGAATTCCGGTACTCATTGGCAAAAACTATGAGGGCTTTATTGAAGCAGAAAAACTGGTGAAATTAGGCGGAATTATTTCTATAAAAAATAAAAATGATTTTTTCGAAAGAGCAAGTCATATTATTGATAATCAAGACCATTTAAATAAAATTGGTGCAATCAATAGTACTTATATAAATAAAAATAAGGGTGCTAAGATCCAAATAGGTAGTTATATTCGTAAATTACTTAAATGATTTTTGCGGCATCTATAAAATTATCAAGAATGTGCGAAAATTATTTGCTAACGAATGAAATATATTACTACATTCGTGTTGCAAAATTTAAGTAAATAATTAAACAAAGAAAACCATGAAAAAAGTAATTTTAAGTTTAGCTCTTGTATTAGCAATGGGATTAACAGTTGTTTCTTGTAAAGAAACTACAAAAGAAAAAACAGAAGATGCAGTAGAAAGCGCTGCTGAAGATGTAGAAGAAGCTGCTGAAGATACTGGAGCTGCAATGGAAGAAGCTGCTGAAGACACTGGTGATGCTATCGAAGAAGCTGCTGAAGACACTAAAGAAGGTGTTGAAGAGGCTGCTGAAGAAGTAGAAGAGGAAGTTGACGCTGCTGCTGATAAAGCTTAATACCTAAAGGATTTTTTCTTTATAGGAATAAAACCCGATGCCAGGCATCGGGTTTTTTGTTTTTAGTGGTTTCCTACTATTTTTTGAAGAAAATTTAATCATTCTACAAAATTTCAGTATATTTATATAGTCATTATGACTATATATAATTAATTTCCTCTAAACCGAAATTTTATGAATGCTGAAGCTATTAAGAATGAGTTTGATAAGAAAGGTTATTATCTAGCAAAAAATGTTTTTTCCAAAGATGAAATAGCGACATTAGAAACTTCCTTTGACAAAATTGTGCATCAATTAGAGCGCTCATCAGATGCAATCGACGCCACTTGGGAAGGAGAGGCTATAAAAACCATTAAAAGCAGTAAAGATCGCATTGTACACACTCACAACGTGCATAAATATTCCTCCGAATGGATGAGAGCGATGTTCCATCCTAAGTTCCTCGAGTATGCGAAAGCGATATTAGGTGAGAATGTTGTATTGCATCATAACAAATTATTTCAAAAACCTGCTTCAAACGGTGCGCCCTTCCCTATGCATCAGGACTGGTCGTATTTCCCTACAGAAAAAGATACTATGATTGCTGGTATTGTCCATGTTTCTGACGCCACAGATGAAATGGGATGCCTACGTGTGTACGAAGGCAGCCACAAACTTGGAAGATTGAAGGGCACCAACGGTCAAGAAAAAGATATTCATGGAATCTTGGAAAAATACCCGATTGAAAAGGCTAAAATTTTAGAGGCCAAAGCAGGTGATGTTTTATTTTTTCATTACTTCACCTTGCATGGCTCGATGCCAAACCGATCCAAAAATACCAGAAAAACAGTTTTAATGCAGCTCCTGGAAGGTGCAGACCGAATAGAAGAGGGTGTAGATCATCCAAATGAAGCATTGGTCCTTAGCGGATGGAACTACGCTAGCACTAGAAGTAGTGCCGGTAAATAATCTGGAATAGTCGAATGTTCTTAAGATAATGCTTTAGCATTAGCTTTTACCGAAGAAAGAATTGTAATAAAGAAACCCAGCCTTTCAGACTGGGTTTTTTAATTTAGACAACTTACTATTTAGCTTTTAGGCTTCATTTCTACGGATTTCAACTTGATGAGGATAAGGAATTTCAATTCCTGCTTTATCGAGCGCTAACTTGCAACCTTCAATGGTTTCAAAGTACACATCCCAGTAATCCTCTGGCTTACTGTACGGTCTTACGGCGAAATTTACGGAGCTGTCCGCCAATTCTGAAACATTCACAGAAGGAGCCGGAGCTTTTAAAACTTTCGGATTAGAAGTTAGGACCTCTAAAAGTACTTCTTTGGCAGTCTTTATATCTTCGCCATAACCTACTCCAATGGTAGTATCTACCCTTATTTTTCCTTCCACTGTGTAATTTACAATGTTTCCATTAGCCATAGACCCATTTGGGATTATAGCAAGTTTATTTTGTGGCGTAATAAGTTTAGTATTGAAAATATCAATTTCTTTTACCACTCCTAGTTCTCCTTGCGCCTCAACCAAATGGCCAATCTCATAAGGTTTAAAAATGATAATTAAAACACCGCCAGCAAAGTTCCCTAATGAACCCTGCAAAGCCATACCTACCGCAAGACCAGCAGCGGCAATAATCGCTGCAAAGCTAGTTGTTTCTACACCTAAGGTTGAAATAACCGTAACAATCAAAAAGACTTGCAGAAGCATGGAAACCAGCCTTACCAAGAATTTTTGCAATGACTCATCATACTTCTTTTTGCTCATTAAATTCTTAAGAGTCTTGGTGATTTTCTTGATAACCCAAGAACCAATTACAAAGATTAAAATTGCTTTTAGAATTGGAATTCCGTAAGTAGTTACGTATGAAATAATTTTTTCTGGTTCAATATTTTCCATAATGTAATGTGTATTTAAACCGTAAAAATAACAATTTATGAGAAAATAAACTGTATTAATCATGAATAATTACGACATTCGAAATAGCTTCAAAATCAACCAGCCTCGTAATCCATCGGTATGTAGAAGAAATAAAAAGCAAAGGCTTATGATGAACTGCAGAAAAACTTCATAAACAGAATGATATTATATAAGTACCACGGTTTACTCTATAAAAAAAGCCATTTGATTCTTATCAAATGGCTTTCTAATATTTTTGAAAGTAAAATCTTAGTGATTCAACTCTTCTTCATTTTCTTGTAAAGGAACGGTTTGCGGAACAAAATCCTGTCCCGGAATCACATATTCACCATCCTCGTTGGTTTTACTGTAATCGTAAGCCCATCTGTGAACTTCAGGAATAGCTCCAGGCCAGTTTCCATGAATGTGCTCCACAGGAGTTGTCCATTCGATAGTATTCGAATTCCATGGGTTTTGAGGTGCTTTCTTTCCGTAGAAAATACTGTGAACAAAGTTCCAAGCAAATATCAACTGAGCAGCACCAGCGATTAATGCGAATACTGTCATCACCACTTGAACGTTTGTTAAATCATCAAACATCGGGAAGTTAGTGTTCGTATAATAACGTCTTGGAACACCTGCCATTCCCACAAAGTGCATCGGGAAGAAAACCCCGTAAGCACATATAGCTGTAATCCAGAAATGGATATAACCAAGGTTTTTGTTCATCATTGTTCCAAACATTTTAGGATACCAGTGATAAATACCGGCAAACATACCATACAGTGCAGAAATACCCATTACCAAGTGGAAGTGAGCTACCACGAAGTACGTATCGTGTACATTAATATCCAATGCACTGTCCCCTAAAATAATTCCTGTTAAACCCCCTGTAATGAAAGTAGAAACCAAACCAATAGAAAACAACATGGCTGGATTCAACTGCAGGTTTCCTTTCCAAAGTGTGGTTATATAGTTAAATGCTTTTACTGCGGAAGGAATTGCAATCAACAAGGTTGTAAATGTAAATACAGATCCCAAGAAAGGGTTCATACCAGATACAAACATGTGGTGACCCCACACAATCGTTGATAAAAATGCAATCGCTAATATAGAAGCAACCATCGCTCTATATCCAAAAATTGGCTTTCTAGAGTTGGTAGCAATAATTTCTGAAGTAATCCCCAATGCCGGTAACAATACAATGTAAACCTCTGGGTGGCCTAAGAACCAGAAAAGGTGCTCAAACAATACTGGCGACCCACCTTGATAATGTAATACCTCCCCTTGAATAAATATATCTGATAAGAAGAATGAAGTACCAAAACTTCTATCCATAATCAACAACAAAGCTGCAGATAAAAGTACAGGGAAAGAAACAATACCAATAATAGCCGTTACAAAGAAAGCCCAAATAGTAAGTGGCAATCTAGTCATAGACATTCCCTTAGTTCTAAGGTTGATTACAGTAACAACGTAATTTAAAGACCCCAATAAAGAGGAAGCAATAAATATAGCCATAGAAACCAACCAAAGTGTCATTCCTAGTCCAGAACCTCCTTGTGCTTGAGGCAATGCACTTAACGGCGGATAAATAGTCCATCCGGCAGCTGCAGGACCAGCTTCAACAAATAAAGATATAACCATGATGATACTGGAAACAAAAAATAACCAGTAAGAAACCATGTTCATAAATCCAGAAGCCATATCACGAGCACCAATTTGCAACGGAATTAAAAGGTTACTAAATGTACCACTCAAACCTTGCGTAAGAACAAAGAACACCATTATTGTACCGTGAATGGTAACCAAAGCCAAATAAATGTTTGGATCCATAACACCGTCTGGTGCCCATTTCCCTAATAAAACCTCAAAGGTTTTAAAAGATTCACCAGGCCAAGCTATCTGCATTCTGAAAAGTAATGACATAGCAATACCGATAACACCCATTATCAAACCGGTGATAAGGTATTGTTTTGAGATCATTTTATGATCCTGGCTGAAGATATATTTAGTTATAAATGTTTCTTTATGATGATGTCCATGATCATGTGCGTGATCTTCTAGGTGCGTATCTGATGCGTGTGCTGACATAATCTTTTCTTACTTTAATGTTTTAATATAATTTGATAAATTATTTATTACTCTGCGGATGCTATGGTTTCTTTAAAAGTTTGTTGACCATCCAACCAAGCATCGAACTCCTCTTGAGATTCTACTACAATCTTCATCTGCATATTATAGTGTGAAGAACCACAAATCTTGTTACATAGCAATACATAATCAAACTCCCATGCATCTGCATTATCGTCTCCGTTTGCTCTTCTTTCAGCTCTAATTTTATTTATCTTCTGAACTTTTTCCGATATATCCGGATCCAATCTCATTTCTTCCGTAGTAATTGTTGGTGTAAAAGAGAATTGCGTAATCATACCGGGAACACAGTTCATTTGCGCTCTAAAATGCGGCATGTAAGCAGAGTGAAGCACATCTTGCGAACGCATTTTAAAGATTACCTTTCTTCCGACAGGTAAGTGTAATTCAGTTTGAGAAACGATATCATCTTCTCCATAAGAATCCGCTTCATCAATACCAATTACATTGTTTTTATTAATGTCTATCAATCGAACATTAGCTTGCCCAAGAACATTGTCATCACCAGCATAACGAGCCTTCCAGTTAAATTGCTGTGCATAAAGTTCGATAATTATAGGATCTCCTTCTTCTTCATCGATGTCCATTAAGGTAGTCCAAGTGAACAATCCGTAAAGAATAAGACCTGCCAAAACAACTACAGGAATAATCGTCCAGATAAATTCCAATTTGTCATTATCTGCATAGAATAACGCTTTTTTACCCACTTGTCCTCTGTACTTGTAAGCAAAGAAGTACAATAACGCTTGGGTTACAATCTGTACAAAGAAGATTAGCGCCATAGAAATACCCATAAGGTTATCATACTGTGGCCCGTGCTCAGAAGCAGGTGTTCCAAGAATCACATCTCCCCATGCGTAGAAAGAATAAATAGTTAAGAGGTAGATGAAGATTAAAAATCCAAACATCAAATACCCATTTATTTTGTTGTCTTTGTCATTTGCGATCTGAGAATCGTCTGATCCACTTTGGGACAATTCAAAAATCTTAGTCATTTGCCAAATGGCAATCGCAACAAGTAGAAGAACAATTATAGTTAATAAAGCAGTCATCGTATATATCCTGTTTACTTTTTAAAATTTAATTAATAATGAAAGTGTTTACTTTCTTCCAAGAATGGATTTCTTTTCGCCACGAATGACGGTGTTTTAGCAAGTGCACTGAACACTACAAAGATAAACAAGCCTAAGAAGAAAAGTATGCTTCCAATTTCCGGTACTCCAAAACTCCACAATTCACCCACCGTAGAAGGCATTACTATTTGGAAAATATCCATGTAATGTCCTATCAAAATACTAATACCAGCCATCATTACAAACCAATTTACACGTTTGAAATCACTGTTCATTAACACTAAGAATGGGAATACAAAGTTAAACAATAACATTCCGAAGAACACTAAATTATAATGTTCTATTCTGGTAAGGAAGTAACCAGCCTCTTCTGGGATGTTCGCATACCAAATAAGCATAAACTGTCCGAACCAAAGATACGTCCAGAAAACACTTAGACCGAACATAAATTTAGCTAAATCATGTAAGTGGCTATCGTTAACATACTCCAATAATCCTTTTGATTTTAGGTACATAGTAACCATCGCAATAACAGTTACTGCCGAAACAAACATACTTGCAAAAACATACCATGCAAATAAAGTACTGTACCAGTGTGGCTCTAATCCCATAAACCAGTCCCAAGCCATGATAGACTCTGTTACGAAGAAGAACAATAAAAAGAATACTGAAATTTTAAAGTTCTTTCTGTAGTAAGTATTGTCATTTGCTTCATCTTGTGCATATGAATTTTTAACTGCAAAGTGTCTATACAAAACCCAACCAGCTAAAAAGATTGCCGATCTAATTAAGAAGAACGGTATGTTTAAATATCCTTTTTTAAGTTGAAGTATTCCATCGTGTGCCATTACTTCAGGATCCATCCAAATGTAAAGATGGTTCATGTGAAATGCAGAAGTAAGTACAAAGAAAACGTACAAAATCACCGCACCAGGAAAAAGGTAAGCGCTAATCGCTTCCATAACCCTAAATAACAATGGCGACCAACCCACTTGCGCAACATGCTGAATAGCATAAAATACAAGTGCTCCCAAAGCAATCATAAAAAAGAAAAACGCAGCTATAAGTACTGCCGCCCAAGGACGGTTCTGCAATTTACTCAACGTGTGCTCATCATGGGAACTGTGCGTGGCCGCATCCTGTCCGTGAGCCACTTCACCATGATGACCTTCCTCGGCCTCTGCATGATGTGTAACTTTAGGTTCGTGGTGCGTACCAACTTCCTCATGATGCCCTTCTCCATGACCACCACCATGACCGTGCGCATCTGCAGCAACCATAGCTTTTGCCTCTTCCACAGTAGATGGAGAACTAATAAAACCGTATCCTATCCCAAGAATCCCAACTATCATTAAAACGATAGAGGCTATCTTTAATCTATTTGAAAACGTGTACATATCTTGATCTCTTCTTTTTGATACTTGATTTTTATTATTTATTCTCTAAATCTGCTTTCAGGGTCATAACATATTCTGTTACTTGCCAACGCTCCTCTTCATTAAGTTGATTGGCATATGATCCCATGGCGTTTAATCCGTATCGGATTACATGGTAAACACTCCCCTCAGTGATTGCTCTACCTGCATCGTCGTAACTAGGAACCCCTAATATTTTTTCACGATCAACTAAGATACCTTTACCATCTCCCTTTTCACCGTGACAAACAGCACAATAAATATTGAACAGGTCTTCTCCTTTTCTTAGGTAATCTTCTGTTAGCGTAGAGTCTGCATTTCTATACGTTTCAAAAGGCATTGGGTTCGTAAGGTTTGCCTTAGCATCTGAATACCCTTGTAAAGTATTTGGATACTCGTAAGGCATGTGTCCTCTCGCTACCGTACCTTCAACAGGCAACTGTGCTTCTTTACCATTCCTAAATGCATCTGTTTTCTGGTAGGTTTCGTACCCTACAGATTCGTACATGTTAGGCATGTATTGATAATTTGGTGTCGATTTATCTTGACATGAAGTTACCAAAGCAACCATGCCCAAAACAATCCCTATGTTTACAAAAACTCTCATTTCGTATAATTAATGCTTTTCTGAAACTTTAACTTCCACTGCACCTGTGTCAACTAAAAGTCGTGTTAATTCGTCTTCGTTGTTATTCAAAGTAACTTCCATTAAAAAATGGTCGTCTGTAGTTCTTACATCTGGGTTCTCAGCTTTTTTAAATGGCCATAATTTACTTCTCATATAAAAAGTAATTACCATTAAGTGAGCTGCAAAGAAAACCGTCATTTCGAACATAATTGGTACAAAGGCCGGCATGTTTTCAATAAAACTAAAACTTGGTTTACCACCAATGTTTTGAGGCCAATCTTCAATCATGATGAAATTCATCATCAATACAGCTACCGTAATACCAACACATCCATACATAAAAGATGTTATGGCTATTCTTGTTGGCGCCAAGCCCATTGCTTTATCTAGACCGTGTACAGGAAAAGGTGTATAAATCTCCTCAATATGATGATGCGCCTCTTTAACACGCTTTACTGCCGACATTAAAATGTCGTCATCATTGTATATCGCTTGTATAACTTTTGAAGCCATAAATTACTTTATTAAATTTTTTGCTTGACCTGCCCAATCATCTCTTTGTGCTCTTCCTGGGAATTTTCCAGTTATCGCATCCAAAAGATTATATTCTTTTTCAGACATTCTACTTACTTGTTCGTAGGTATAGATTCCTATTTGGTTAAGTGTCTTTTCCATCACAGGTCCAATCCCATCAATTTTCTTCAAGTCGTCTGCCTTATCTTCTTTTTCGTTAAATGTTCCAAGAGCCGCAATTAGCTTTGCTTGCTTTTCAGCATCAATAGCAATACTTTCTGAAGAAGTTTCCTTAGTTACTTCAGCAATATCAGAAGTTCTGTTATCTGCTGCTGTACCTACCAAACTATTTCCAGAATCGCGTAATCTTTTATAACGCTCACCAGAAGATTTCAAAATTGTTTTTACCTCTGCCTGTGCAATTACAGGGAATGTTCTAGCGTAAAGAAGGAACAGCACAAAAAAGAATCCAATAGTTCCTAAAAAAATACCTACATCTACAAAAGTTGGAGAGAACATAGACCATGAAGATGGTAAGTGACCTTTACTTAGGTTAATCACGATAATATCAAAACGCTCAAACCACATCCCGATGTTAATAATGATAGAACAAATAAAAGACCACATATAGTTTCTTCTCAACTTTTTAATCCAAAGCGTTTGTGGAACTACGAAGTTACAAATAATAAGCGCCCAGAAAGCCCACCAATAAGGACCTGTAGCCGCACCTATAGAAAGGTAGGTATAATCTTCGTAATTACTTCCAGAGTACCATGCAATAAAAAACTCTGTGATATACGCCACACTCACAATACCTCCCGTTAAAAGGATTACTTTGTTCATGTACTCAATATGCACTCTAGTAATATACGCTTCCAGATTGGAAACTTTACGCATAATGATAAGAAGCGTAAGTACCATTGCAAATCCAGAGAAAATCGCCCCTGCTACGAAGTAAGGAGGATAAATTGTACTGTGCCAACCAGGAATAACCGAAGTAGCAAAGTCAAAAGATACAATGGTGTGTACAGAAAGTACTAAAGGAGTTGCTAAACCGGCCAATACCAAAGATACTTCTTCGAATCGTTGCCAATCTTTCGCTCTACCACTCCATCCAAAACTTAATAAACTATATATTTTTTTCTGAAAAGGTTTTACAGCTCTATCACGTAACATCGCGAAATCGGGCAATAAACCTGTCCACCAGAATACCAATGATACCGAAAGATATGTAGAGATCGCAAATACGTCCCAAAGTAATGGTGAGTTAAAGTTAACCCAAAGAGAACCGAACTGGTTTGGAATAGGCAATACCCAATAAGCTAACCAAGGTCTCCCCATGTGGATGATTGGAAACAATCCCGCCTGAACAACCGAGAATATGGTCATTGCCTCTGCAGATCTGTTTACCGCCATTCTCCATTTTTGACGGAAAAGTAACAATACAGCAGAAATCAAGGTTCCTGCGTGACCGATACCTACCCACCATACAAAGTTGGTGATATCCCAAGCCCATCCAATGGTTTTGTTTAATCCCCATACTCCAATACCAGTAGATATGGTATAGATAATACAGCCCAATCCCCATAGGAAGGCCACTAAAGCTATTGAAAAGACAATCCACCATTGTTTGTTTGCCCTACCTTCTACAGGAGCAGCAACGTCTACAGTAACATCGTGGTAAGATTTTTCTCCCGTTACTAAAGGTTCACGTATAGGTGCTTCGTAATGCGACGCCATAATACTTTATATAATTATTCTTATTAATTTCTTTTTTTATGCTTCTTCTGTATTTCTAACTTTCGTGTGGTAGAATACATTCGGTTGCGTTCCTTTAAATCCAAGTAAGTGATACATACGGTTGTTTTCTTTCAACTCTACTATTTCACTTTCCTTGTCATTCACATCCCCAAACTTAATAGCTCCCGTGCTACAAGCCGCAGAACATGCTGTTTTGAACTCACCATCTTTAATAACTCTACCTTCTCTTTTGGCGTCCAGAATTGTTTTTTGTGTCATTTGAATACACATAGAACATTTCTCCATAACCCCTCTAGACCTAACAGTTACATCTGGATTCAACACCATTCTTCCTAAGTCATCATTCATATGGAAATCAAACTCATCATTTTCACTGTACAAGAACCAGTTGAAACGACGTACTTTGTAAGGACAGTTATTTGCACAGTAACGAGTACCCACACATCTATTGTAAATCATTTGGTTTTGACCTTGCTTACCATGTGATGTCGCCGCTACCGGACAAACAGTTTCACAAGGAGCATGATTACAGTGCTGACACATTACAGGCTGGAATGCTACCTGAGGATTCTCAGATGGATGCTCCAACTCATGATACGTACTAATAGAGTTTGGCGCTGCTTCCACTTTTGCCGCATCTCCGTCAAATGTTTCTTCAGAAGAATAATATCTATCAATACGCAACCAGTGCATATCCCTGTACTTTCTCACTTCACTCTTACCTACAACTGGAACGTTGTTTTCTGCATGACATGCAATTACACAAGCCCCACAACCTGTACAGGCATTTAAATCTATAGAAAGGTTAAAATGATGACCAATACTAGAGTCGAACTTCGTCCACAAATCTGCTTCTGCGATAGGCACCTCTTGGTGATTTACAGAAACTTCTGGCTGAGGATTCCACTCATGACTATTTTTAGTATTGAAAATCTCTAGAGATGTTTCACGAAGGATGTCATTTCTTCCATCCATAGTACTCTTCATTTGCACAGATGCAAACTCATGCGTACCAGAAACTTTCTCAATCTTAACTTCTTGAGTATTGTTGAAACCTACATAAAGCGGATACGCATTTACTCCGGTTTTCATTTCTTCTTTTACACCTAAGGACCTACCATATCCAAAAGAAAGACCAATTGTTCCTTTTGCTTGACCTGGTTGAATTAAAGCAGGAACCTTATCTAAAACAACACCATTTACGGTAAGTTTCACATAATCTCCATTTAAACCACCATTAGAAACGGTGTAGTTTTCCAATCCTAGTGATTCCGCATCAGCCAAGGAAATGGTAATATAGTTATCCCAAGTGTTTCTAGTAATTGGATCTGGCAATTCCTGCAACCAAGGATTGTTTGCTTGTTGACCATCTCCCATTGATGTTTTAGGATACAACACCAACTCCATTCCTTTTGTAGTGGCTCCTGAAAGATTTCTCACCGCTGTAGCCACAGATGCAACCGCTGCTTCAGCATTAACTGAATCTACAGGCTCGGCATCTGTTGTTGTTTCTGAAGTTTCTTCTGAATTTTCTTCAGCAATAACATTTCCAGAACCAACAAAAACACCATCGTGCAATGCACTACCCCATGAACTTCCACCTAAAATTGAAGAAGTCCAAGCATCTTTTATATAATCATGATAGCTAACGTCGCTACCCATCCATTTCAATAAAGAATCTTGAAACTGTCTTGTATTGAATAACGGACGAATAGTTGATTGCATCAAACCATAATGTCCTTTTTTAATCTCTGTGTCTCCCCAAGACTCTAAATAATGCGGAGCCGCAGCAATATAACCCGTTTTAGCAGCTGTTTCATCTTCTTTTAAAGAAAACGCAACAGAAAGACCTACCTTAGATAGACCTGCCTCAAACTCAGCAGCATTTGGCAATGAATAAACAGGGTTTACGCCACTTGTTATTAACACACCAACGTTACCAGCATTCATATCTTTCACCAAAGCATTTACTTGCGCAGCATTACCCTGACGTGTATATCTTGGATTCTCTGTATCTACAACAACACTTCCAATGGTTTCATTAATCGATAAAACCACTTTTTGTGCATCAACATCATTTATACCCGTAACCACAACCGCATTTCTTCCAGCTCTCGCTACTTGCGCAGCAGCATTCTTAACAGCCTCTTCTACTTTTGCAGGAAGTTCTCCTCCTACCGATTTTCCATTAAGGAAACCATAGAATTTAGCTAAAGCTACTTTTTGCTGAGAAGCAGTCAAAGGAATTCGCTTATCGGCACTTGCACCTGTTAAGCTTAAATTGGATTCAAACTGAATATGACGAGACATTTTTCCTTCAGAAGGAATTCGTCCTTTTGCATACCCTGAATCAAAGCCTCCTCCTTGCCAATCTCCTAAGAAATCCGCACCGAAAGAAACGATTACTTCCGCTTTAGAAAAATCATAATCCGCCAAAGCTCGAGTTCCATAAGAAGCTTCAAAAGCATTTAGCGCAGCATCTTCTGAAATGGCATCGTATTGAACATGCTTTACATTTCCAAATTTGGAAGAGAATTCAGCAATCAACTTTTTTGTAGACGGACTCGCGTAAGTTTGGGTCAACAAAACAATTTGTTTACCTGCAGCGTTGGCACTGTTTAATCCAGCCATAACACTTTTATCCAAGTCTTCCCAAGAAACGTACTCACCGTTTGCCTTAGGCCCTTGAACGCGCATGCTGTCATACAATCCCAAAATAGAAGCATGAACCCTTGCATTTGCTCCTCCGTTTACTTTTGCATCAGTATTGTTCTCAACTTTTATAGGACGACCTTCTCGAGTTTTGATCAATATGCTTGCAAAATCATATCCATCTGCAATAGTGGTAGCATAATAATTTGCTTTACCCGGAATAATACTTTCCGGTTGAACCACGTAAGGAATCGATTTTTTCACAGGCCCTTCACAAGCCGCCAAAGAAGCAGCAGCAGTAGAGAAACCTACATATTTAAGAAAATCACGTCTACTTGTAGACGAAGAACCCAATGAATCTTTATCACCTAAAAACTCATCGTTCGGGATTTCCTCAACAAACTCATTCTGTTTAAGCGTCTCAGCGATAGAGCTATTTGGATTAAGCTCCTCAACACTTGACCAGTATTTTTTGTTTGATGCCATGTTATATTTAACTATTTTAATCAGCCCGCCAAACAGGCCTTTCTTAGATTCTTATTATTAGTCTCTTTTCGAGAATTTCTTAATAGTGACACTTAGCACACTCCGTAGCTCCTAATTGTGCAGCCGTCACTTCTTCTACACCATATTTTTTTGAAAGCTCTTCGTGTATCTTTTTATAATATTCGTTCCCTTCCATTTTAACATTGGTCTCACGGTGACAGTTTATACACCAACCCATTGTTAAAGGAGCTTCTTGATGAACGATTTCCATTTCCTGAATAGGACCGTGACATTCTTGACAAGCGATTCTACCCACAGTTACGTGCTGTGAGTGATTAAAGTAAGCGAAGTCAGGAAGATTATGGATTCTCACCCATTCCACTGCTTGCGTCTCTCCAGTATATCTTTGATTTTCTACATCCCAACCAACTGCTTTGTAAAGCTTAGCGATTTCACCATCGTAGAATTCTTTAGAATATTCAGCGGTAGCTGTTTCTTCAGCAACCTCAGGAATACTTTTATGACAGTTCATACAAACATTTAAAGAAGGAATTCCAGAATGCTTGGATGTTCTTGCAGAAGAGTGACAGTACTTACAATCGATACCATTATCACCCGCGTGAATTCTATGCGAATAGTGAATTGGCTGAATTGGTTGATACCCTTGATCTACACCTACCTGCATAAAGTACCCAAAAGCAAAGTATGCAGAAGCCAGTAACAAGAATATAACCGAAACCAATACCAAAAATTGATTCTTAACGAAAGCTTTCCAAAGTGGCATTCTTTTTTCCTGCTCCGGAAAAACAACACCGTTAGCTTCTGCTATTCTTCGTAATGTTTTGTTCACCAAGAACAACATCACTACAAGAACACCAAAAACCAGGATCAATGCCCCTAAAATAATTTCATTACCAACACCGCCTTGAGCAGCACCACCTTCAGCAGTTTTCGCACCAGCAACATCCGCAGCAGGCTTTTCTTCTTTAGGAGCTGATGTATAAGCAAGAATATTATCAATATCTTGATCACTCAATTGAGGAAAAGCCGTCATAACGGCAGGCTTATACTCTTCCCAAATTTTAACAGCCTCTTCATCTCCAGACTTAATTAAAGCCTGACTGTTCTTAATCCATTTCTGCAACCACTCTCTGTCATGCTTTTCAGCAACACCTCTTAACGCTGGACCCGTCATCTTTCTGTCCAAATGGTGACAAGCGGCACAATAGGTGTTGAACAATGACTTTCCTTCAGCAGGATCCCCTGCTTGATCTTGAGCAAATAAAGAAGTTGTAAAAAATAGCAGAAATGCTAATCCGATACCTAAAATTCTTGAAATTGAATTACGGTGTACCACCTTTTTCATATTAGAATATGTGTTATCTATCATAAATTGGCACGGCTTTTATACTTAACTGAATAAAAAACCGTTTTTTTAATCGAGCACAAAAATACGACATAGACTCGATTTGGGAAATGTTACAGAAGCGTTAACACATAATTTATACCAATTCTAAATAATAAAAATACACTTTAAAAAAAATAATAGATTTACATTTGCACAAAACAGCATTCATTATGAGAATATTAGGCTACAAAGATTCCATGGCATTGGCCATTTCCACGCTAGTTTTCAGCGGGTTTTGCCTTGCACAAAACAATGTTAAAACACCTCCGGCCAAAGGAAAAATAAACATTGAACAAGACGCACGTATTGAAAAACTAGTTGCTTATAAAACTACTTTAAATAAAACTGCTACTGAAAAGCGTTATCGCATTCAAATTTACAACGGAACTCTTGAAGGAGCCGAGAAGGCAAAACGCGACTTTAACGGTGCTTTTGAAGACTTAACTAGCGAAATAGTATTTGAAACCCCAAACTATAAAGTGCGTGTTGGAAAATTCAGGACACGATTGGAAGCGGACAGATATTTACTGGAAGTTAAAAAAGAGTATCCAAGCGCATTTTTATTGCAGCCTTAAACTCAGTTATCATTCACATTTTAGCGTGACATGACGCTATTATAACAAAACAAAAAAAGCGGCTGAAAAGCCGCTTTTTAATTTATTTAAAGTCCGTTTATTACTTTAATTTCTTCTTCACTTCTACTTCACGGAAACTTTCTACTACATCACCCTCTTGGATGTCGTTGTAGTTCTTAATTTGAAGTCCGCAATCATAACCTTTAGAAACTTCCTTAACGTCATCTTTAAATCGTTTCAATGAAGCCAATTCACCGGTAAAGATAACCACTCCATCGCGAATTAATCTTACACCAGAGTTTCTATAGATTTTACCATCCGTTACCATACAACCTGCAATGGTTCCCACCTTAGAGATTTTGAAAGTCTCTCTAATTTCTGCAGTACCTGTAATTTCTTCTTTCAACTCTGGAGACAACATTCCTTCCATCGCATCTTTAAGATCGTTAATGGCATCGTAGATGATTGAATAGGTACGGATATCGATTTCCTCTCTATCAGCAACCGATCTAGCGTTACCCATTGGCCTAACATTAAACCCAATGATAATTGCATCTGAAGCAGAAGCCAATAACACATCAGACTCAGTGATTGGTCCAACGGCTTTGTGAATGATATTGATATGAATTTCTTCCGTAGAAAGTTTCTGGAACGAATCTGTCAAGGCTTCCACAGAACCATCCACATCACCTTTCAAGATAATGTTAAGCTCTTTAAAGTCACCCAATGCAATACGCCTACCAATTTCATCCAACGTAATATGACGTTGCGTTCTAACTGACTGCTCTCGCTGTAACTGCGTACGCTTGGTAGCAATCTGTTTCGCTTCACGCTCATCTTCATACACATTGAACTTATCTCCCGCCTGTGGCGCTCCATCCAATCCTAAAATTGAAATTGGAGTTGAAGGACCAGCTTCTTTGATGTCGTTTCCACGCTCATCTTGCATAGCCTTCACTTTACCACTGTGCGTTCCTGCCAACACGTAATCTCCAATTCGTAAAGTACCCGCCTGAACCAAAACAGTAGAAACATATCCTCTACCTTTGTCCAAGTAAGCCTCTACTACCGTACCGTTAGCAATTTTATTCGGATTTGCTTTCAGCTCTAAAATTTCAGCTTCCAACAATACTTTTTCCAATAGCTCTTGTACACCTTGACCTGTTTTAGCAGAGATATCATGGGACTGGATTTTACCACCCCAATCTTCTACCAAAAGATTCATTTGTGCCAAGCTTTCTTTAATTTTATCTGGATTTGCCGTTGGTTTATCCACTTTATTTATAGCAAAAACAATTGGCACACCAGCCGCTTGCGCGTGACTAATTGCCTCTTTTGTTTGCGGCATCACATCGTCATCCGCAGCTACTACGATAATAGCAAGGTCGGTTACCTGAGCTCCACGTGCACGCATTGCCGTAAACGCTTCGTGACCAGGAGTATCTAAAAAGGCAATCTTTTGACCTCCCTTAAGAGTAACACCATAAGCACCGATGTGCTGTGTGATACCTCCACTTTCTCCAGCAATTACATTTTCTTCCCTGATATAATCAAGTAAAGACGTTTTACCGTGGTCTACGTGACCCATTACCGTAACAATTGGTGCACGATCTTTTAGATCTTTTGGATCATCCTGAACCTCTTCAACTGCTTCTTCAATATCTGTAGTAATGAACTCAACTTCGTAACCAAATTCATCTGCAATAATGGTTAATGTCTCAGCATCCAAACGCTGATTCATTGTTACCATCATTCCTAATGACATACAAGCCGAAATAATTTGTGTAACCGAAACATCCATTAAAGTTGCCACTTCACTTACCGTTACAAACTCGGTAACCTTAAGCACTTTGCTTTCTGCTTCTTGCTGCGCAAGCTCTTTCTCAGATTTCTGTCTGTGGAAATCACGCTTTTCACGACGGTACTTCGCCCCTTTGGATTTATTGGACTTTCCTTGAAGTTTTTCCAAGGTTTCCCGTACTTGTTTTTGAACTTCTTCCTCCGTTGGCTCTACCTTTTCTACAGGAGCATTTCTTCTACCTTTTCCACGTTGGTTTCGGTCTTTAGAGAACCTTCCTCCGCCAGTATTTTGTCTAGGACCTTTATTATTGTTATTGTCCTTACTTATTCTACGACGGCGTTTTTTCTTATCATCTCCACCTTTATCGTTGCCTTTAGGTTCTTCTTTCTTCTTCTTCGGTTTATTGAATTGAGAAAGGTCTATTTTTTCCCCTGTAAAATTAGGCCCTGATAATTTGGTATATTTTGTTTTCACCTGTTCAGAATCCACCTCTTCACCATCAACGATGATTTTTTTGGTTTCTCTAGGAGCCTCAGGCTCTTTTTTAACAGGTTTAGGCTCTTCTTTTGGTTTTGGCGCTTTTGGAGCTTCCTCCTTCGCCTTAACAGGAGTTTCTTCTTTTTTCTCTGGTTTGGCTTCAACAGGCTTTTCAACCTTTTCTTCCTTCACCTCTGCCTTTTTAACTTCAGGCTTTTCTTCCGCTTTTGCAGCTACTTTCTCCTCCTTTTCTTCTTGTTTAGGGGCAGACGGCTGTTGCTCTTTTGACTCCTCTTTGGCTTCAGCAGCAGGCTGCTCTTTCTTGCCATCAAGATCTATTTTACCTACTGTCTTAGGCCCAGTTAGATTTGCCTTTGCTTTAACAACCTCTTGCTCCTCTTGTTTTTGGCGCTTTAGCTCATTCTCTTTCTCCAGCTCTTGCCTTATCGCCTCCTTTTCTTTACGCTTTTCTTCCCCTACTTCTTTAGAAGCTACTTTCTTGCTCCTGTCAGTCTGAAACTCATCCAAGAGAACGTTGTAAACCTCATTAGTAATTTTTGTGGTAGGGCGCGCCTCCACATCATGACCTTTAGACGATAGAAACTCTACCGCTCGGTCTAATGAAATGTTTAACTCTCTTAAAACTTTATTTAGCCTCAATTTTGCGCTTTCAGCCATATAATATTTATTATCCTAAATTTTATTCGCCCAACAAGTGAGCTTTTTTGTTTTTGCACTTTCCTTCCGAAGAAGAAAAAAGCAATATTCCTTGTTATTAATAATACCTCGCAGGCAAGCCCTTTTTACTGGAAATAAGTAAAGAAATTAATCTTCAAACTCCTCTTTTAAAATTCTAACCACCTCTTGAATAGTTTCCTCTTCAAGATCGGTTCTTTTAACCAAATCACTTACCTCTTGGTCTAGAACACTTTTAGCCGTATCCAAGCCTATTTTTCTGAACTCTTCAATAATCCATGCTTCAATTTCATCAGAAAATTCTGTTAACTCAACATCCTCTTCAACTCCTTCTCGAAGCACGTCTATTTCGTAACCGGTTAATTGTCCGGCCAAACGTATGTTAAAACCACCCTTACCGATAGCCTTAGAAACCTCTTCTGGTTTTAAAAGAACTTCAGCATGTTTGGTTTCGTCGTTCAAAGTTACCAAACTTACCCTTGCCGGACTCAATGCACGGCTAATAAACAACTGCGGATTGTTGGTAAAATTGATAACATCTATGTTTTCATTTCCTAATTCACGAACAATACCATGAATTCTAGATCCTTTCATACCCACACAAGCTCCAACAGGATCGATTCTATCATCGTAAGAATCTACTGCCACTTTCGCTTTCTCTCCTGGGATACGAACTACTTTTTTCACGGTAATCAATCCGTCAAAAACTTCAGGAATTTCCTGTTCGAATAATTTTTCAAGGAACTCTGGCGCAGTCCTAGACATAATAATCATCGGCTTATTTCCTTTCAACTCCACACCTTCAATGATACCTCTTACGTTTTCTCCTTTTCGGAAGAAATCAGAAGGTATTTGCTTGTCCTTCGGAAGGATAATTTCGTTCCCTTCATCATCCAACAAAATAACCGCCTTATGACGAATATGATGAACCTCAGCAGTATAAATCTCACCGATAAGGTCTTTAAACTGCTTGTAGATAGTTGTATTATCGTGTTCGTGGATTTTAGAGATAAGATTTTGACGTAATGCCAAAATAGATCTTCTACCCAAATCGATCAACTTCACCTCTTCAGACACATCTTCCCCTACTTCAAAATCGGGCTCAATCTTACGTGCATCAGTTAAAGAAATCTCTTGGTTGTCGTCTTCCACTTCATCATCTGCAACCACAATTCGGTTTCTCCAAATCTCCAAATCCCCTTTATCAGGGTTTATAATGATATCAAAATTATCATCCGATCCAAATTTTTTCTTAAGGGCATTTCTGAATACGTCTTCCAAAATGGCCATTAACGTTACACGATCTATGAGTTTATCGTCTTTAAACTCAGAAAAAGATTCGATCAATGCAAGATTCTCCATGTCAATTTCTTAATTAAAATGTTATCATCACTTTAGCTTCCACAATATCCGCAAAAGGGATTTCTTTTTCATACTTTACAGTAACCTTTCCTTTCCCTACTGGCTTTGGCTCCCTAGCCTTCCAGTGTAAATGTATTCCTTCATCGGTTACCGCAGTGAGCTCTCCTTCAAATTTATCTTCGGCAGTTGTTATTTGAAACTTTCTGCCAATATTTTTTTTGTACTGTCTGTTGTTCACAATAGGCTCTGTAGCCCCTGGGGAAGTCACTTCCAATGAGAAATCCATCTCTTCCCTGTCCAAATTGTGTTCTACATGCCTGCTTACCGCAATGCAATCTTTCAAAGTAACCCCATTATCACCATCAACAATCACTTTGATTTTGTTATCTGGGGTTATGGAGAAATCTATCAAGAAAAGTGATTTTTTCTCCTCAAAAACTTCATTTAAAAGCGTTGTTACCCTTTCTTTCAACATCTAATATTAGTATAAAAAGAGGGGACTTTTGTCCCCTCTGAAATAGATTATTCACTTTCAACGCTGCAAATATACAATTTTTTTTAAACCTAAAAATACTTGACTCAATCTTTATATAGTTATCTTTCTAAAAATGAATAAAATGATTAACGTAACCAAAAACGTGAATCCGACCACACTTTCCCAACGATGCCAAAGTTTGAATATTTTATGCTTTTAAAATATTAAAAAGCATTCCATCAGAAAAATCACTTCAGACCAAAACCTTTAACAATTAATAAAACTGTTTTACTTAAATTTATAACCTCTTCTGTTTAAATATTATAAAAAATACAACGAATGAAAAAAATTCTCTTTTTAATTGTTCTATGCTTTAATTTCAGTCTTGCACAAGAAAAGCTCACCTACCAAAAACCTAGTGAGGAATTACTAAAACTTGTAGACGTGGAACTTGCTCCCCGCGTTAATATGAATAGCGAGGGAAACAAAATCATACTGCTTTACAGAAGCCGATACAGCACGATTGAAGAATTATCCGAAGAAGAACTGCGGCTGGCGGGGCTGCGAATCAACCCCAAGAAAAATATTGGAAGCAGAACTTCATATTACTACGACATAAAAATTAAAAACACAACTAGCAAAAATGCTGAGGAGATTACTGGTTTGCCAGAAAACCTGCGAGCCGCTAATATTGAGTGGTCTCCCGATGAAAGCAAAATTGCCTTTACCAATACGAATTCGGAAGGCGTTTCACTCTGGATAATCGATGTCGACAAAAAATCGGCACGAAAAATTGAAACTCCGTTTATAAACGCAAATTTAGGTTCTTCCATCAACTGGTTTAAAGACGGGAAATCCCTCCTCATTAAAACCACTCCCGAAGACAGAAAAGAACTTATTGACACCAAAAACAGCATCCCAACAGGACCTACAATTTCCACCAATGATGGCAAAGAAGCACAAAACAGAACCTACCAAGACCTCTTAAGTAACCCTAACGATGAATTTAATTTTGAACAACTGGCGCTATCAAAACTACACAAAGTTTCTTTGGACGGTCAAATTTCTGTGTGGAAAGATACCGACATGTATCGTGGAATTTCATTTTCACCTGATGGAGAATACGTGATGGTAAGCAAACTTTCGAAGCCATTTTCTTACCTAGTTCCTTACTACAGATTCCCCACCATAACCTTGATCTACACTAAAGACGGAACAATGGTTAACGAAGTAAATAAGGCTCCTCTTACAGAAGAACTTCCAAAAGGTTTTATGGCGGTTAGAACCGGAAAAAGAAATTTTGAATGGCGACGTGACAAACCGGCAACACTAATCTACACTGTTGCACTCGATGAAGGCGACCCAGAAAAAGAGACTGAATTTAGAGATGAAATATTTGCTCTAGAAGCTCCTTTTAATGACGAAGGACAGTCGATTTTGAAAACGAAAAACAGATTTTCCCAAATATTATGGGGCAATAACACCACGGCCGTTGCTTACGATTATTGGTGGAACAACCGAAATACAAAAACTTATGTTTTTAACCCTTCCAACAACAAAAAACAACCGGTAATTATAGAAGACAGAAATTATCAAGATAAATATAGTGATCCAGGTAATTTTGTAACCCACAAAAATGAATTCCACCAGAATGTTTTGTTTTTGGACAAAGAAAAAAACACATATTTGATGGGAGAGGGGTATTCCGAAGAAGGACAGCACCCATTTATTGATAAATTCAATCTTAACTCATTAAAAAAGGAAAGGCTATACACTTCTAGCTTGAAGAACAAAAAAGAAGACTTACTCGAATTTAAACCAGAAGAAAACCGAGTACTCACAAGAATAGAATCGCCTACAACCTATCCTAACTACTATTTTAGAAAACTGAATTCCAAAAAAGAACCTCAACAACTTACCTTTTTTGAGAACCCATTTGAAAGTGTAGCCGGCATACACAAAGAGGTTATTACTTACAAAAGAGACGATGGCTTGGAGCTTTCCGGAACTCTATACCTTCCAGTTGGTTACAATATGAATAAAAAGGAAAAGAATCCTTTAATTTTATGGGCATATCCACGTGAATACAAAGACAAGAACAGCGCCTCGCAAAACACTCAAAACCCTAATGATTTCACCTACCTTTATTACGGCTCTCCAATTTACTGGGTAGCGAAAGGATATGTAGTTTTAGACGATGCTGCCTTTCCAATAATTGGTGAAAAGGACGAAGAACCAAATGACACTTTTCGCGAACAACTTGTAGCTAATGCAAAAGCAGCTATAGACGCCGTAGATAAATTGGGCTACATCGATAGAACCAAAGTTGCTGTTGGAGGCCATAGTTATGGCGCTTTCATGGTTGCCAACCTACTTTCACATTCCGATTTATTTGCTGCCGGTATCGCCAGAAGTGGCGCTTACAACCGTACATTAACACCTTTCGGATTTCAAAGTGAAGAAAGAAACTACTGGGAAGCTCCAGAAATATACAACACCATGTCTCCCTTTATGCATGCCGAAAAAATGAAACACCCCTTATTGTTAATTCACGGAGAAGCCGATAACAATTCTGGAACATACCCAATGCAAAGTGAACGGTATTTCAACGCGCTTAAAGGGCTTGGCGCTACTGTACGCCTAGTGATGCTGCCAAGGGAAAGTCATGGATATAGAGCTAAAGAAAGCGTTCTGCACGTAATTTGGGAGCAAGATCAATGGCTTGAAAAGTACCTGAAAAAGGATAATAAAATTTCAAAATAGAAACAAAAAAAAGTCCTAGCAAAAACTAGGACTTTTTTGTTGGCCTACAAGGACTCGAACCTTGAACGACTGAACCAAAATCAGCTGTGTTACCAATTACACCATAGGCCAATAAACCAAGCTTTTTTGGATGCTCATCCGTAAAAGCAGGTGCAAATTTATAACAATCTTTTAGATGCACAAATATTTTTTTTAATTTTTTTATTGCCGCTTTTCGATCGCCTGTTAACATTTATCAAAAGTGAAGTACTTTCCCTTAATATTTATTAAATTCGCCTGCTATACAAGAAAAACATTTACATGTCTGCAAATCAATTTAAAAAATGGGATACTATCTTAGGTTGGATAGTTTTTTTAATTGCACTTATTACCTATCACCTAACCGTAGAACCTACTTCTAGTTTTTGGGATGCCGGTGAATATATTGCCACTTCAGCTAAATTACAAGTAGGCCACCCTCCTGGAGCACCCTTCTTTCAAATGATGGGCGCATTCTTTGCGATGTTTTCATCCGAAGCGGAATCGATAGCAGTAACGGTTAACCATATGTCGGTTTTCTCTAGTGCATTTGCTATTCTTTTCATGTTCTGGTCCATCACCAATATAACTAGAAAATTAGCCTTGAAAAACGGAGAGCTTTCCGAAGAAAACTTAACCATAGGTCATTATATTGCTATTTTGGGAAGTGGATTTGTAGGCGCATTAGCTTTTACCTTTTCGGATAGCTTTTGGTTTAATGCCGTAGAAGCGGAAGTATATGCCATGGCCATGTTACTTACATCTTTAATGGTTTGGTTGGGCTTGAAATGGGCAGACGAAATGCACACTCCACGTGGTAACCGTTGGCTCATTTTAATTTCCTTGGTTGTTGGTCTTTCTTTCGGGGTTCACTTTATGGCCCTTTTGACTATTCCTTCCCTCGGAATGATTTATTATTTTAAAAATTATAAAAACTACAATGCTAAGTCGTTTATTATTGCCAATGTAGTTTCCATTGCTATACTACTCTTCATCTTCAAATTATTACTTCCTAATGTCATGAAGCTTTTTGCCTATTTGGAGGTTTTCTTTGTTAACAGCATCGGCTTGCCATTTAATTCGGGCACCATAATAGTAGGATTATTAATAATTGCATTGTTTTACTTCGGATTAAATTATACCCGAAAAAAAGGCCAAGTCTTAGCAAACACGATTATTTTAAGCGTTATGTTCATCCTGATTGGCTTCTCTACTTGGGTGATGGTCCCCATTCGTGCGAACGCTGGAACGGTTATTAATGAGAACAGCCCGACGGATGCGCGTCAATTACTTGCTTATTATAATTTAGAGCAATACCCCGAAACACATCTCTTCTATGGACCGATGTACACGGATGCTTTTGCTGGCCAAGATCCGGACAATCCGTACAAAGACGATAAACCTAAATATGAAAGGGATTATAAAACGGGAAAATATGTAATTGTAAACAACTACGAAAACTCCAGAGTAGCACCAAACAGTGCTCACGAAGGTTTTTTACCAAGAATGTGGAGCAGTGAACACGCTGCCAATTACATGAAAATTACGGGACCCGTAAATATAAAAGTTAAACCGCAATACCGAAGCGAACAACAACTTACCTCGGCTGTAAGTCAGTTTAAAAGGGATTTGGAAAATGGCGTTATAGACGAGGAAGAATACCTCAACTTCATTAAACAGTTCAATGAATTTTTAGTTATTGAGAAGCCAACCTTTTGGCAAAACATGCATTACCTGTTCGAATTTCAAATGGGATATATGTACTGGCGCTATTTTATGTGGAACTTCACAGGCCGTCAAGATGATATTCAGGGGAAATTGGATAACCACGGAAATTGGCTTAGTGGCATAAAGTTTATAGACGAAATGAGGCTGGGCTCTCAAGACAACCTTCCTTCGGATGTTTTGAACAACAAAGCGCGAAATACCTATTTCTTTTTACCGCTGATTCTCGGACTAATCGGATTTATCTTTATGCTGAAGTCGAGTAAACAACAATTCTGGGTGCTATTCACACTTTTCCTCTTTATGGGACTCGCCTTGAAAGTATATCTAAACGAACGTCCTTTTGAACCACGTGAACGTGATTATGCTTTGGTTGGATCGTTCTTTGTGTTCTCTATGTGGATAGGAATGGGTGTGTACGCACTTTTTGATGAATTTAAAAAATACCTTTCTCCAAAAGTACTTGCTCCGGCAATTACGGTAATTTGCTTTTTGGCGGTTCCATCGGTGATGGCATACCAGAATTGGGATGATCACGACCGTTCCGATCGCTACACAGCGCAGTCCATGGCAAAATCTTATTTAGACTCTATTGAAGAAGATAAGGACGCCATGCTCTTTACCATTGGAGACAACGACACTTTTTCATTGTGGTATGCACAGGAAATTGAAGGCTACCGAACGGATGTTAGAACCATAAACACCAGTTTATTTGCCACCGATTGGTATATCGACCAAATGAAGCGCACTGCATACCAAAGCAAACCAATCCCTTCTCAACTTACGCATGACAAGTATGCGTACGGTGTTCGAGATGCAGTTTACTACCAACAACTCACCGATGAACGTTGGGACATTAAAAGGTTTATAGATTGGATTAGCAACGACGACAATACCATAAGAAACCTCATTAAAAAACGTGGAGGCGATACCTCTCAATATCCAGAGAGCTACCTAAACCTTCCTTTTTACCCAACAAACAAAATTCGGGTTCCCGTTAATAAGGAAACTGTTCTTAATAAAGGATTGGTAAAAGAAAAGGATTCTGCAAAAATTGTAGATTACATTGATATTGATCTTCCGAAGAGCGCATTGCCAAAAAATAGAATTTTAATGCTCGACATTTTGGCAAACAACAATTGGGAGCGACCTATTTACTTTACAGGCGGAAGTTTTGATCCTGCCGAATATCTTTGGATGAAAGACTATCTGCAATTGGATGGCTTGGTGTACAAGCTGGTGCCAATTAAAACGCCAATCGATAAAAACAATCCATACGAAATGGGTCGTATTGACGAAGACCTTATGTACAATATCGTGATGGACTGGGATTGGGGTAATTCTGAATCACCGGATATATATCACGATCCGGAAACCCGCAAGAACAGTATTTCTTACCGAGGCAACTTGGCCCGACTAACGGAGAAACTTATAAGAACCAATAAAACGGAAAAGGCAAAAGAAGTATTGGACTTGGCCATGGAGAAAATGCCTTTCGGTTACTTTGGTTATTATGTTTTCTTAGAACCTTACGTAGAAGGTTATTATAAGGTTGGAGAAACTGAAAAAGCGCGCAATCTATTTAAGGATATCGCTAAAAAATATCAAGAAAGCTTGCATTACTACAGCAATTTAGACATAGACACCCAATACAACTACGCTTCTGATATTGTAAGCGATGTAGAAAGGTATCGAAGCTTATTGGATATTGTTGTTGCCAACGATAACAAAGAATTTGCGTTGCCGGAAACTAAGACTTTCAACGAGTTTTTAGAAAGATTTAGTCACTTCTATCAAAGGCCGGGAGCTGCTCAACCTAATCAAGTTCCGCAAGGGCAACCAGCGATAGATGATAACGTTAATCCTATGGAAGAAATTGATTCTGCAATTATGGATGCTGGAAATGTACCTATCGATCCTTTAAATGATCAGACTCCAGAAGAATAGTTAACTTCCAAATAATATACTATCAGGCACATTTGTACGACTCAATTCAAATGTGCCTGATTTTTTTAAAACGACTTCATTCAAAAAAACTAAAACGCTGTAATTCCGAACATTACACATCGATTTCTGTGTATTTATTACACACTTTTTCAACCGATACACACTATTTTATACAAATGCATCAAAATTTAAAAAAGTACATTATTTTATAATGTTCTGATTTTTAGATTTTTATACGCAATCAACGTTTATTATGAGGATTTGGAATGATATTGGTTTTATACTTATCAGAAAACAAATAATAATCATAAAAACATAGAAATCATGAAAAAGTTAATTTTAGCATCCGCATTAGCACTAGGTAGTTTTACAGCATTCGCAGCTACACCAACCATTTTAAACAACAATGAAGTTGTAACAGTAGCACAGGATGAATATCAGGAAATTGAAGTAGCAGAGGTTCCCCAAGCCGTTTCTGATGCATTGGCAGCAGATTTTCCTGGAGCTGAGATTTCCAAAGCATACAAGAATGAGGCTTCTGAGTACAAATTAGAAGTTATGGTGGGAGAAGAAACTACCACCCTTTATGCTAACGAAAGCGGAGAGTGGATACAAAAATAATAAAAGTAAGCTTCGTTTATTTTAATTACGTTTGAAGAAAAAGGCTTGTCGGTAATCGGCAAGCCTTTTTTATTGGTTGAATTTTCTTCGGAAGGATATTATCTTAAATCATCATTCTAATTATTCTAGATTCTATTATCATAAAATTCATAATGTCAAGGAAGTCACTTTGCATTAACAGCCGTTCCGATATTCAGAAATAAAAAGAATCGTTTCATTGATGACATTGAATGTCAAGAAAAGGCGGACTTGAAAGTATACAAATTACCCAATTCTGTATGCCTTTTACACAGTTTTTATACACTTTCCTAATGGGTTATTTTCTGATAAAATAAATAAGTATTTGATTTTCAATAATTTACATTTTTTGTTTTCAAGTTGGTACAAAATTGGCTCTATACTAAGCAAACAAAGTTTAAATAAACAAATAAAAAGAAAAAGATATGAGAAAGTTAGTATTAGCATCAGCAATGGCATTGGGTAGTTTTGCATCCTTTGCATCTACACCAGTAATATTTCACGACGGAATTGCAGAAGAGATTTATGCAGATCAGGATGATTACACTCCCATCGACGCATCAGAGCTGCCAACAGCTATCACCGATGCTCTTGAAGCTGATTTCCCAGGAATAGAAGTTTCAAAAGCATTTAAAAACGATGCAGACGAGTATAAGATTCAAGTAATCGTAGGAGGACAAACCTCTAATCTGTATGCGACCGCCGATGGGGAATGGATTCAGAAATAAAAATTGTTTCAGTTCAAGACAAATAAGTTAGTTTAAAGAATGTGAACATAAAACAAAGTCATATTTTGTTTGGGGATGGTGAAAGCCATCCTTTTTTTATGATTTTTTTTACGAGTAGCATTGTATAACTTTCTATTTTTGTACAAATTCAGTTATAGAATGCCAAAGATCTTATTAATAGAAGATGACGTAACGTTTTCGGCAATGCTGGAGCGTTTTTTAAAGAAAAACGATTTTACAGTAGAAACCAGTTATTCATCTGAAGAGGCCCAAAAAAAGCTTTCAAGTTCTTCTTACGATTTAGTTTTTACGGATCTCCGTCTACCAGACGACGATGGCATTTCCATACTTACCAAAGTAAAAGAAAAACACCCGAATACTCCTGTGATTTTAATGACAGGATATGCGGAAGTTTCCACCGCGGTAAAAGCTATGAAAAAAGGAGCTTTTGATTATATCTCTAAACCTTTTAACCAAGACGAAGTGCTTATTGTAATAAAGAACGCACTTAAGGACGATGCAAAACCTGCAGCGTCCACCGAAACCGTAAAGGCAAAAACGGTTTCTAAATCCGCTGAAAAGAGTATTTCTAAAACTTCAAAAAAACCGGTTACCGGGATTAGCAGTTCTTCTTTAAAACTTAATGAGTATATAAAACTGGTAGCACCAACAAACATGTCGGTTTTAATTACCGGCGATAGCGGTACCGGAAAAGAGGTTGTAGCGAAACGCATACACGATAATAGCAAAAGAAAAGATTTTAGTTTTATTGCAGTAGACTGTGGTGCCATTCCAAAAGAAATTGCTGCCAGTGAATTTTTCGGACACGTAAAAGGTTCTTTTACCGGAGCGGTAAATAACAAAGTAGGCCATTTTGAAGCGGCCAATGGCGGTACTATTTTTTTAGATGAAGTTGGGAATCTTTCTTACGAGAATCAGATTCAGCTGTTGAGGGCATTGCAGGAGCGTAAAATTAAACCCATTGGAAGCAATCAAGAAATTGATGTGGACATTAGACTAATTACTGCTACCAATGAAGATTTATTGCAGGCAGTGGAAAAGGGAATATTTCGTGAAGATTTATACCACCGACTGAATGAATTTTCCATTAAAGTCCCCAATTTGTACGAACGAAAAGAGGACTTGCTTTTATTCGCTGATCATTTTTTAAAAATGGCGAACGAGCAATTAGACAAAAATGTGCTGGGCTTTTCTGATGAAGTAATTACCATTTTCCAACAGTACAAATGGCCAGGAAACCTGCGTGAAATGTCAAACGTAATTAAACGTTCTGCACTTCTTACTCAAGGCGATCTTATTGAAAAGAATGTCCTCCCAATGGAAATTACCAATCCTCCCAAGGAGAATACTCAAGTTAAGTCGTTTTCCACAAAAGATAATGAGCGTGATTTGATAATTAATGCGCTAAACGAAGTTGGAAATAACAAATCTAAGGCGGCACGTTTGCTAAATATTACCCGAAAAACGCTTTACAATAAAATTAAAGAATACGAAATTGATGCCTAGCAAGGTTTCAAGATTTGCGTAAATGGCTTCTATGGAATCCCAAGAGTCTGGCAATTCTCGTCTAATTCTTTTTACAAAGTCTTTAAATGTTTTTCAATAGCTTTAAAGGTGAGTTTAATGTTTTTCTTCAATGTTTTATAAGCCGTTGGAACTTGATCTTTTTCCTCTTCTTTAAAATGCTCTAAGAAATCCAATAACGGAATTACAGTCTGCGCATCTATTTGCTTAAACATTGTTTGCATTTTATGTGCAATACCACGTATGCCGTCGTAGTCTTTTGCTTTTACCTTTCCCTTTAATTTTTTAATATCCTCATCGGTTGTTTCTTTAAAAACTTCCAAAATCTCCCGCACAGCTTCTGCATCACTTAAAAAAGAGCTCAACGAACTAAGATCAAACAATTCGCTTGTGGCACCTTTCTGCTCTGGAAATGTCTCTTCGGCTTCCGGAGTTTCACTTTCTTCATTTAAAACCATACTAATCCTTTTTAAAAGTTGATTAGGCTCGTAGGGTTTGTATAAAAACTCTGCAAAACCAGCTTCAATATAACTTTTCTTGTTTAAATCCCTTCTTCCGGTAACGGCAATAATAGGCTGACCGTTGTAACGATATTGCTCTTCTGAGCGGAGCGTTTCCGCAAAGAAAAATCCGTTAAAGGAGGGTAGTTGAATATCAGTAATAATAAAATCGTAGTCAATATTTTTAATTTCCTCCAAAGCCTTTTTCCCACTGTTAAAGCTATGCACCTTCATGTTGTTATTCTCCAACACTTCCCTATTTAATTGCAATAAAGTTTCGTCATCGTCAATTACAATTGCAGTGTATTGCTTGTCATTAGCGGGGATTTCATGAATTTCCTCCGTTTGTTCAACAATTTCCTGTGTGCTGAATTCCGCCGGGAACACAAAAGAAAAAGTAGAACCTTTACCTTCTTTACTTTCCAAATAAAGGTTCCCACCCAATAACTTAGCTAACTTTCTGGAAATAGTAAGTCCTAAACCGCTACCACCATATTTCTTTTCGGTATCATTATCCGCTTGCGTAAACTCTTCAAAAATAATATCCTGCTTTTCTTTTTTAATGCCAATACCTGTATCGGTGACGGACAATGTAAGTAGTTGCTTTCCTTCGCTGGTGCTTTTCAATCTGGCTTTAATAGTAATGCTTCCCGCTTCGGTAAATTTATAAGCATTCCCGATAAGGTTGGAAAGAATTTGCTTTACTCGGAACGGATCTCCCAACAACAATTTGTCTATTGTGGGATCGATATCAATAACCAGCGCTATATCTTTGGCAGCATAAATAGATTGTACGCTTTCTGCAGTTTCCTTTACCAAAGTGCGTAAGTTGAAAGAAACATGCTCTATTTTGATTTTTCCAGATTCCAATTTACTGAAATCCAACAAGTCTTCTACCAACTGCGTTACGTATTTGGATGCATTTTTTATGCTATCTGTATAATGCGATTCTTTTTCGGTTAAATCTTCCCCTTTCAGCAATTCGGTGTAACCAACAATGGTACTTAACGGAGTACGTAGGTCGTGGCTCACCATAGAAATAAGCTGTTCCCTACTTTTCAGCAATAGTTTATTATGTTCATTGGATTTTTCTATTTGCCTTTTGTATTGCTGACTTTTCCAAGAATCCCTTAAAATTATCAACGAAAATAGCACCACCAACACGGCACCAATAATTGCTGCTACGGAAACCACCCGAATACTGCGCTGAAGCACTTTATCCCTTTCGGCATTGAGTTGTTGTGAATTGATGATAAATTCATTTTCAAATGCAGTAAGAATCTGCCGCAATTGTTGCGATGTGGTGAGATCGTTTTTCAACAACTGCCTTTCCTTAAAAGCATAATACAATTTTTGGGAAGAAGCTTCCTCTTTTACATTCTGAAGCATTTCCCGTGAAGCCGTCACAATAGAATCCAACGTTTCTTGGTCTACCGAATTACTGGAATCACGCGGAATATAGCGGTTGTAAATATCAATGCGCTCCAGCAAAAGTCTTTTAGTATCTTCATCTAAGCTCTCAGGATCTTGCACAAAGTCCTTTAAAGATAATCTCCCCAACTGATCTTCAATATTCGATAACTTTTCAATGGCCGTTTCAATATTTTTTTCTGAAGTATCATTAAGTCGCAATTGCCTGAGTTCATTAATGTTCTTTACTTTCTGCTGAAGCAAATACGAAACACTATCCAACAACTTAAGTTGATGTGGCTGATCGATAAGCCGTTTAATGGAATCTATTTGGGAGGAAATTGAATCATTCTTCCGAAGAAAGCTATAATAAGGTTCTCCATTATTTGATTGTACCGCTGAACGTGCAAAACTTTCACTTTCGTAAAGCAATGTGAGCAGTTTTCCAATGTGTAGTATTTTGTTTTTCTCAAGGGTTTCGTCCCGTTGGGCTTGCGTAAAAGATGTTAACTCCTTGTAAACCATCCAACCAACTACAACAACCAGCGACATCAATGCTAAATAGCTTAAAAAAACTTTTAAGGGAATTCTATTTTTAGATTCTTTCATTAATTGTGTTTTGCTTGAGCAATTCTATTTGGGACGAACCACTGAAACCCAAGGTGTTTTTTCAATTTCTAAAGGTAATTAAAGTGGGGTAAACTTTTATCAAAATAATTCAATTAAAACTTCTTTGTTTTGTATTTTTGCGGCATCTCAAAAGGGGTGCTTTTTTCCTTCAATTTTGTATCAATTATTATCAAAAAAACAAGAAAAAGGCTGAGATTATACCCATAGAACCTTGAACAGGTAATGCTGTTTAGGAAAGGGCAAAAACTTGCCGTAAGGTGAGTAGCAAAATTCTTACATCAATTCTTGTAAGAAACATTTTTAACAAGTATATAAACCAGAATAATGACCCCTTTTATTCGTAAAACAATTACGAATGAAGTTTTTATTCGCATTTATTAGCTTTTTACTTTTTTCTGTGAGCAGTATCAATGCTCAAGAATTTAAGGTTTCCGGTGTATTCACCGATCAAGAGAACATTCCACTGCCGGGCGCTACCGTCCTTCATAAAGAAAGCGGAAATGGCACACAAACCGATGCCGATGGATACTATGAACTGATGGTTCCCGAAGGAAAGCAAACACTTTCATTTAACTTCTCCGCTCAGCAACCCATCGTAAAAACCATTCAAGTAACCGAAAACACTACTTTGAATGTTCAAATTGCCGAAGAAGATGTAATGCTCGATGAAGTATTGGTTTCTGCCATTCGGGTAAACGCCGATACTCCCGTAACATTCTCTAACCTTACTGCGGAAGAAATGGCGCCAAGAAATTTAGGACAAGATATTCCTATTTTAATGAACTATATGCCCTCGGTAGTTACTACGTCTGATGCTGGAGCGGGAGTAGGATATACCGGAATTCGCGTTCGAGGTAGCGATGCCACGCGTGTTAATGTAACCATAAATGGAATTCCATATAATGATGCCGAATCCCACGGGACTTTCTGGGTAAATATGCCCGATTTTGCTTCTTCAACAGAAAGTTTACAATTGCAAAGAGGTGTAGGAACTTCCACCAACGGGGCGGGTGCTTTTGGAGCAAGTTTAAACCTTTTAACCGATGCCGTTTCCAAAGACCCATATGCTGAAATTTCCAGCTCTATTGGGAGTTTCGATACGCGTAGAGCAAATATAAAATTTAGCACTGGTATGCTAAACGACCATATTGAGGTTTCTGGACGATTGTCTAGAATTAAATCCGACGGTTATATCGATAGGGCTTCCTCCGATTTGGAATCGTATTTTTTACAAGGTGCCTACACCGATGAAAACACGCTTATTAAAGCATTGGTTTTTGGCGGCCATGAAATTACGTACCAGTCTTGGTTTGGTTTTGATTCCGCCACCATAGCTGCAAGTGGTTTTGATGGCAATATTGAAACCAACAGAAGATTCAACATAGCGGGTGTCAAGTATGATGATGAAGGTAATTTTGAAGGATTTTATGATAATCAAGTAGACGATTACAAACAAGACCATTTTCAATTGCATTGGAACGAACGCTTAAACAATAACTGGAGTACCAATTTGGCCATTCATTACACGCATGGTAGAGGCTTTTTTGAGGAATATGTAGATGATTGGTATTACACAAATGTCCTGTTTTCCGGAGACTCTCAACTTAGTTTCTTAGGCTTAGACAATTTCACTTTAAATGGTGAAGAGATTTCTTCTATGGATTATATCCGTAGACGCTGGCTGGACAATGATTTCTACGGAACTACTTTTTCTGTGGAATACCAAAAAGAAAACATGGAGTTTATCGCCGGAGGTGCTTGGAACCAATATGAAGGAGACCATTTTGGAGAAGTTATTTGGGCACGCTATGCCACCGATAGCGAAATTAGAGATCGTTATTACGACGACACCTCTAATAAAACCGACTTTAATACCTACGCCAAGCTTACGTACGATTTTACTGAAAAACTGAGTCTTTACGGAGATTTACAGTACCGTCGCGTAACTTACAAGGCCAATGGAAACGAAACAGGATTGGTGGATGACGAATTTAATTTTTTTAACCCTAAAGCCGGTGTTACCTTCCGCCTTAACGACGATAACAGACTCTATTTCTCATACGCGCGAGCAAACCGCGAGCCCAATAGGAACGATTATGAAAGCGGCGACCCAGAACCGGAAACCTTAAACGATTTTGAATTGGGGTGGCGTTATGCAACCCCAAAAGTTAAAATCAACGCCAACACGTATTACATGCGCTATAAAAACCAATTGGTGCTTACTGGTGAGTTAAACGATGTAGGAGCTCCCCTAAGGGAAAATGTGGGCGACAGCTACCGACTCGGTTTGGAAGTAGATGCCACTTTATTGTTAGGTGACCAATTTTTTATACAACCTAATTTCGCTCTTAGCACCAATAAAAATATTGATTTTGTAACCCAAATAGATGGTGAGTTGCAGGAATTGGGCAACACCAACATCTCATATTCACCGAACTTTATTGCGGGCAACAATTTTACTTACATGCCTACTGAAAACTTTCAGGTATCGTTTCTCTCCAAATACGTTTCCGAGCAATATTTAGGGAACATCGATGCTGAAAGTTCAAAATTGAGCGATTATTTTGTAAATGATTTAAATCTCCAATACACTCTAAAAACGAACAGTTTTTTTAAATCGATTGTTTTTAGCGGACTGGTAAATAATATTTTTGATGTGGACTACATCTCCAACGGCTATTACTACACCTTTGACGTGACCAACGATGATAACTCAATCTCAACTCTAGATGGTGCGGGTTATTATCCACAAGCGGGTATAAACTTTTTAGTAGGTGCCACGGTAACTTTTTAGAGGTTTAATTCAACGTGATACCAATATAATTTTAAATGATTCATTCATGATTATATTAGTAAAGAAAATCCTTTTGTCAGGCTGAGCTTGTCGAAGCCCGTTATAGAACTTTATGTTACTCTCATTAATAAATGCTATCCTAAAACTTCATTGATTTAAAAAACAAAACCCCAAAGGTTTTAAAAACCTTCGGGGTTTGATAAACTTAATTTAAACCCGACGAGCTCTCAAAAGCTGTCGGATTTAATTCTATCTTTTTATTTAACTTTCATCAACCAGTTTCTTACATCTACTTCCTCTTTCACCAAATCACGAAGCTCGGTAATTTTTACCCTTTTTTGCTCCATGGTGTCACGGTGTCTTATCGTCACGGTTTGATCTTCCAAGGTATCATGATCTACCGTAACACAGAATGGTGTTCCCGCTGCATCCTGCCTACGGTAACGTCTTCCAACGGCATCTTTTTCATCATAAGTTACATTGAAATCCCATTTCAATTCCTCAAAAATCTCTTTGGCCACTTCTGGAAGTCCGTCTTTTTTCACCAATGGTAAAATAGCCACTTTTGTAGGTGCTAATACTGCAGGAAGTTTTAAAACGGTACGTGTGGAACCATTTTCAAGTTCTTCTTCCTGTAACGAGTTAGAAAAAACAGCCAAGAACATTCTATCCAATCCAATAGACGTTTCCAAAACATATGGAACGTAACTTTTGTTTTCTTCAGGATCGAAATACTGCAATTTTTTATTGCTGAATTTTTCATGTTGTGCCAAATCGAAATCGGTTCTGGAGTGAATCCCTTCCAATTCTTTAAATCCGAATGGGAATTTAAACTCAATATCAGAAGCAGCATCAGCATAATGAGCTAATTTTTCATGATCGTGGAATCGGTAATTGTCTTCGCCCATTCCTAGTGACAAATGCCACTTCAATCTGGTTTCTTTCCAGTAATCGTACCATTCTTTCTGCGTTCCGGGTTTAATGAAAAATTGCATTTCCATTTGTTCGAACTCACGCATACGGAAAATAAATTGCCTTGCTACGATTTCATTTCTGAAAGCCTTTCCTGTTTGGGCAATTCCAAAAGGAATTTTCATACGACCCGTTTTTTGAACATTCAGGAAATTCACGAAAATACCCTGTGCTGTTTCTGGGCGTAAGTATAAATCCATCGCAGAGTCTGCTGAAGCTCCTAATTTCGTGCCAAACATAAGGTTGAACTGCTTTACTTCTGTCCAGTTCTTACTTCCTGTATCGGGATCGGCTATTTCCAACTCTTCAATAAGTGCTTTTACATCTGCCAAATCTTCTTTTTCCAAAGATTGACCCAAACGTTTTAAAATTGCCTGAGCCTGCTCTGTATATTTAACCACACGCGGATTGGTAGCCACGAATTGTTCTTTATCAAAGGCATCACCAAAGCGTTTTTCCGCTTTTGCAACTTCCTTGTCTATTTTAGCTTCTATTTTGGCAACATAATCTTCTACCAAAACATCTGCGCGATATCTCTTTTTTGAATCTTTATTGTCTATTAAAGGGTCGTTAAATGCATCAACGTGCCCAGAAGCTTTCCAAGTGGTTGGGTGCATTAATATGGAGGCATCTATTCCTACAATATTATCGTGCATTTGCACCATTGCTTTCCACCAATAGTCGCGGATATTTTTTTTAAGTTCTGCACCGTTTTGTGCATAGTCATACACGGCACTTAAACCGTCATAAATTTCACTAGATGGAAAAATATACCCATACTCTTTAGCATGGGAAATTACTTTCTTAAATTGATCATCTTGATTTGCCATGTCGCAAAAATATACTTTTTAGGAGAATTAGAATTTTTATTTCAGCTTAAAAACCGACGAAGCCAGTAAATTTTCTTCGTAGAAAACATTTACCCTGTAATCACCTTCCATGCCGAGGTTATTTACAATTATATAATCGCAAATCCCGAGCGGTTTGTTTTCATAATCGATAACGATTTTCTTACTGTAGATAAGCTTTTTATTGTTGAAGCTAACTGCGCTTCGGCTGCCCAGAATGTTGTTATTCGGATCGATAAATTGAATATAAAATTCTTTTTCCCCTGGCTTTAACAAGGTTCCTGGAGCAACATTGAAACACGCCCGCAAACGTTCTGTTTTAGAAACCCTGTTGGTTTCTATAACTTTTCCATTGCTTCTTACTTTATAAGCAAATCCGGCTAAGTTGGATACTTTCAATGCTGGATTTTTATCTATTTGCATGGAAAGCGCAATGTTTTCGTTAATTAAAGAATCCGTAAATTGGGTAAGGTTTTCGTTAGCGCTTTTCAACGCATTTGAATACCGTTCCAATTCTATGTACCGAAGTTTTGTACTATCAATTTCCCTAGACAACAGGAAATTTTGTTTTTTTATGGAATCTGTAATTTTATGAAGTTCTTTATTTTCCTTTCGGATTTCAGCAAGCTCCCTGCGGTAGCGACCTAAAATTTGGTAATCTACTTCCAACAATTCAATAGAATCCATCAACATGGCGATGCGCTTTCGGCTATAATCAATTTCTTTAATGTGCGAATCGTTTTCTTTCGCCAATTCGTTCAAATCGTTTTGAATACTCTCCAAGTCCTCGACAATCATACCCTTGGCATTTTCTAAAAAAGTAACTTTCTCTTCACTTTCCACATAATTAAAGTAAGAGAAACCCGTTAGGGCGGCTATACATAGTAATAGGACTCCGAGTATTATTTTTTGGCCAAGCTGCTTTTTTTGAGCACTCATTTAAATTAGTTAGATTTGAATATAACTTCAACTATTAGAATTGATTAAAGCGGTAAAGATAATAAATGATCTTGAAAATTTATTTTTTCCCACCACTTGTTTAGGGTGTACAAAAATTATCCCTCCGCATGCGGGTTCTATTTGTGTTTCCTGTAGGCATGAGCTCCCACTCACTCAATATATTAATGAAAACGACAACCCAACCGAAAAAATTTTATACGGAAGGGTAAAAATTGAAAACGGCGCTTCCTTCTTGCGATATTACAAAAAAGGAATCGTACAACAGCTTATTCATCATTTAAAATATAAAGGTCATGAAGAAATTGGTATTTTCTTTGGAAAATGGATGGGTAAAGAGCTGGCTGCTTCAAAAAGATTTAACGATATCGATTTAGTAATTCCAGTGCCTTTGCATCCCAAAAAACTTAAAAGTCGTGGCTACAACCAAGTTTCTAAGTTCGGCGAGGAAATTGCTAAAGCATTGGGAGCAACCTATTCCGAAGAAATTTTGATTAACACCTCCTATTCCAAAAGTCAGACACTAAAAGACCGTCTTTCGAGAAATTTCGGTAAAAAATCCAATTACATAGTTACTACTGAAACCAATTTAAATGAGAAGCACATTCTTATTGTAGATGATGTAATTACCACCGGTGCAACAATGGAGCGCTGTATTAAGGCATTTTCAAAAAATAAGAACATAAAAATAAGCATTGCTACCATTGCGATTACAGCTTAATTAGATTATAGGTTTATATTCAATTTAACTTCCAAACTTGAGTCTAAATAGGTTTATTCAAAAAGAAAAGATTTTCAATTATCACCTTATTTTATAATCCTATCTTAATTTCAACGTTACTAAAAATAATCGTTAATTTGCAGCTTTAATTGGGTTTTATGAACGCTACTCGCTTTTTTGGTTATAGTTTCTTTGTTTGTATTCTACTTAGTATCATTAGCTGCGCTAGAAGGGGAACCCCGCAAGGTGGCCCAAAAGATGTAGACGCCCCGTATATTATTTCTTCGGATCCAGAAAACAACACTACTAATTTTGATGAAGATAAAATTAGAATTACGTTTGATGAATACATTAAGCTGAAAGATCTTCAAAAACAACTAATCGTTTCCCCTCCACTAAAAAACCAACCTTTTATTTTCCCGCAATCGGGAGCGAGCAAATATCTGGAAATTGAATTATTAGACACCCTAAAGGAGAACACGACTTACGTTTTTAATTTCGGTCAAAGTGTGGTAGATAATACGGAAGAAAATCCATATTCATTCTTCACCTATGCTTTTTCAACCGGTGATTATATTGATTCTTTGGAAGTAGAAGGTTTTGTTATCGACGCTGTTCAAAAGAAACCAGATCCATTTATTTCGGTGATGTTGTATGAAGTGGATTCAGCGTACACAGACTCCGTAATTTTTCAAAAACCGCCGAATTACATTACCAACACACTCGACAGCTCGGTGAACTTTCGACTGACCAATTTAAAAGAAGGTCTTTATCGTATGGTTGCTATTAAGGACAAGGCGAACAATTATAAATTCGATCCTAAAACCGATAAAATTGGATTTATCGATCATTTTGTTGAAATACCAAACGATTCTATTTACGGGTTAAATCTGTTTAAAGAAGTTCCTGATTACAAACCTGCCAGACCTTCCCTTATTGCTAAAAATAAACTCTTTTTTGGGTATGAAGGCGACCCAAAAGGAATGGAAATAGAGTTGCTATCTGAAAAACCTGCTGATTACGATTACAGGATTTTTAAGGATATGAAAACGGATACCCTTCATTACTTTTTCACTCCTTTTGAAGCCGACTCCCTCGTTTTTAAAGTTGGAAAAGAAAAGGCTTTAGACACCTTTACCGTTCGGATAAAAGAATTATATGCCGATACTTTAGTGGTAGCCCAAGCAAGTAAGAAATTCAGTCTAAATGATTCTTTAAAGTTATACGCATCAACACCAATGGAAACGTATAACCAAGAGTTTGTTTCCGTTATAAATCAAGATTCTGTGCAATTGGATTTTACGGCAAACCTTAATAAAGCCGACAACATGTTGAGTTTTAAATGGGCTACAGAACCCAATCAAAAATATCAATTGAAGTTATTGCCCGGAGCCATTACCGATTTTTATGGAGATGTAAATGACACTCTTACTTATAACACATCGACAAAAAGTTTAGCTGATTTAGGAAGCATGCGTGTTAACCTGAAAAATGTCGACAAGTACCCTATAATCCTTCAGCTTACCGATGATAAAGGAGAAGTAAAACAGGAGCTTTTTATAAAAGAGCAGAAATATGCTTACGAGTTTAGAAATATTGATCCGGCTACGTATCTCATCCGCGTTATTCACGACAGCAACGGAAACGGAAAATGGGACACTGGAAATTACTTAAAAAAAATTCAGCCCGAGCGTATAAGCTATTACCCCGACCCGGTAGAATTACGTGCCAACTGGGAGATTGAACAAACGTTTATTTTGCAGTAGTTTTTTGGGGTGCTGGGTTTTAGGTGTTAGATGCTAGAAATAGAAGCCAATGGTCAGTAATCAGTTGGCAGGGATTTCAGGCTCTTCAAGAAAATCGAGCAGCTAACAACTTTGCGACTTATCAACTTAACAAATCAGCAATCGAAGCTAGAGGCTGGAAGCTAGAAGAAGGGAGACAGAAGCTCGAAAAATTTAAATTAGTCAATTCACCGAATAAACAGTTCAAAAAATCAACTTTTTCCTCTTTTCACTCTTTCCCTTTTTACTTATTTACATTACAACAAACATCAATCCAATAGCGTAAATGCATCTCGGTCGGATAAGAATTTGAGTCCGTTTCTGTATTTCTCAATGAGGTTTTTATCCAATTCTGCATACAAGGTTTCTTCTTGTTCGCTATACACCACGGTTGCTCCCAATGGATCGTAAATTGCAGAATGCCCAGTATACTCAAAATCATTTCCGTCGAGTCCAATTCGGTTTACCCCAATACAATAGCTCATGTTTTCAATTGCACGTGCTTTTAGTAGAACATCCCATGCGTTTACACGTTTGTTTGGCCAATTGGCCACGTAGATTAACGCGTCATAATCTTCCACATTTCTAGCAAATACAGGAAACCGAAGATCGTAACACACTTGCAAACACAATGCCCATCCCTTGTAATTTACAATCGTTTTTTCCTTACCTACAGTATATACTTTATCTTCCCCCGCAAGGGTAAAAGTATGCCGTTTGTCATACGTAAATACTTCCGAAGAAGGGGTTACAAAAAACATTCGATTAAAGTATTTTCCATCTTCCTTAAAAGCGACGCTTCCGGTAATAGCGCTATTCCTTTGAGAAGCAAGTTTTTTTAACCATGGCAGTGTTTTTCCGTTGCTGTCTTCGGCCACTGCTGAGGCGTTCATAGTAAACCCACTGGTAAACATTTCAGGAAGAACTATTAAATCTACTCCCTCAATTTCTTTTATTTTTTGCTGAAGCATTTCTCGGTTCGCTTGGGGATCCTCCCAAATCAACGGAGTTTGGATGGCGGCTATTTTAAGTGATTTTGACATAGCCTAAAGGTACTTGCTATTTCTCAATTTTTAAAAAATTTGAAGGCATAAAAAAACCCAACAGGCCGCAACAGCTTGTTGGCTTTTACTTTTCCGAAGTTGTTTAAATATAAAACCTCTCGGTAACGCACTCCCCTGAAACTTATGTATCGCCCCACGGGTGTATGGGCATTTCCCACGAACTAATGACCTTCCCCTCGCTTCTCACGATGATTCCCTCGGCCGTTTCATCTTCCCCTCACTATATAAACGCTTCCCCTCGGGCACATGACCCTCCCCTCGTGTAGGGAAGTGGAAATCGTATTGCGGGACTATTTCTTCAACCGATATCGTTTCATATACTTATTTAAATAGCCCTTTCTTCTTATTTCGTTATCCCTAAAAACGTATTTACCCGTGGCCCGTATCTCAGACACTGCCTCGTATGCGTGGGTGTACGCCCGATCCCGCATATCTTTTTCTTCGGTATTATCGGCGGTACTTTCATTGGATTTGGCTAAGAGGTCGGCCATGTGCGTTGCCGTTGCTGCAGCTTTGTTGAACAACATCATATCCAACTTAATTTTTTGGAGTTCCTGTAGGTTTTTCATCCCCAAGGAAGCTAAATCACTCAAATCCTGAATCATATCCGGGTGACCATTTCCCTCTGCTATTTCCTTTACCCGATTTAAAACATCTTGACGCTGGCGATACGCAAAGCGAAACGCATCCAGTAAATCATCTCTTAACTTGTACGCTCCCGGCGCTAGCAAGTCCCATTCTCTTCGAGCTTCATCCCTCCCGTAACGTTCACTTACCCATAACGATTGGGTATATCTAAGAGCTCCCGTTCTATTGGGCAGGTCTTCTACAAATTTTTTCCATTGCAGTCCCACACGACCCAAAGCGTGTTTATCTTGTTGAACCCAAACATATAAATCTTCTGCTTCTTGTAAAAAAGCATCAATTGGCATGTTGGGCAATTTAACTTCAGATGAAGGTATTTCCTTCAAAATAGGCAACTTGTTTTCATACTTTTCTTTACTCATGATTAAAAATTTATGGTTATTACATTAAGGCATTTACCTAACCCCCGCAGAAAAGTCTTGTGGTGCCATTTGCGGTTGTCGTGTAGTACCGGAACCTCCGGTGTCGTTATATATAATCCACTCTTCAAAAGTGTAAGTAGGGTTATTAGTAGTTATGTTGGAGGCCCTAAGAGCCCTTCCATCTTCAAATTCGTGGTTAGTACCAGAACCGTCTTCACCTGGCACGCCAAAGACATCGACAACTTTGCCATTGCCGTCTACCAATTCTATATTGTCGTCACCGTTGGAATCAGCTGCACCCCCCGTACCTCCTTCCATAGTTGGTTTAAAACCGTAAACCGATTCAAAAGCAAGTGAATCTGCGGCGATAACAAATGTGCTTTGTGGCGGGATGGTATGGGCAGAAAGGTCTATTACACTGCGCTCAGTATAGTCCATATTGGCATTTGTGTATCGGCGTAATTGCCAACCAGATAGATTTACCTCTTTTGAACCGGAATTGTACAGCTCAATAAATCGCATGTTGCTTGCTGTAGAACTATTATCGGGATCAGCTATTTCTGAAATGAATACGAATTCGCTGGTATTTTGAAGCGAACAGTCCTCATAAGGTTCATCAAACTGAAAATCGGATTTATTTCTTACGTACAAACGGTCGCGTAGCGGGATTAAAACAATTTTCCCGTTTCCATTTTCTACGGAATCACCCAAAAAGTTAGCACTGGGCAGTAACGGAATGGTAAATGTTTCGTTGCAATTAGCAATTACATTATTTTCTGAATATACTCCGTTTTCGTCCTCAAACTGAAAGCCATCGACCAACACCAAAGTATTATTGTAATTATACGATGATAATCCATTTAAATTGACTTTTATGGGATTTATAAAACTACCTGATTGTGATTTCAAAATGTGATCCGTAGGAATTTCAGTTACCAAAATTCCCTTTTCATCATAGGTTAAGATTACATTCCTCAAAGCAATTTCCACCGAAGTATTTAACGGAATTTCATGTGATGCATCAAAACGAATCTCTATCCCACCTGTTTCATCCTGAAGAATCATTTTTTCTTCTGAAAGGTTTCCAGAAGCGGCATCAGAGATTACAGTCCCCTTTATTTTAATATTGTCTAAAATTGTTTTAGAGCTTTCTGCGTAAAGTGGTAAATCGATTATGGCAACCTGTTTTGCACTTTCCAAAACATTGCATGGCTGGTTAATCATACCTATAACATCCTCTTCACTTCTGATACGAAACGTGTAGCCTTCATCATATTGTAAAATACCGATAATACTACCGTTTGTAGTCGGCAAGACATTTTCACCTTTTGAAAATCGTCGTGAAGTATTCATGACAATTTCATTGGCCAAACAATCCGTCAATATTGCTTCTGTATCCCGGTTGTTCTCAACAAAAGTACCTTCCGAAGCAAATTGTACATCATTCAACTGAACAAGCTTTCCAATATGTTCCTCTGAAAGCTCGGTTATAGAAACCAATTCTGGTGTGACCGTTCCCAAAGTATTTTCAGCATAGAAAAAGCGATAAAAATCTTCTTCTTCTATTCCTTCCAATTCATTTTCTTCATGGATTAAACCTAAAACGAATTCTCCTTTAACTTTATCAATTTGCATTCCTTTTGTGGAAATCGTGAAATTCTCTCCTATGCCAAAGCCTTTTTCAGAAAGATTGGTTTCATCTACTAGAATTTTAATCCCACCACTTTCATCCTGAACATATATTTCCTTATAAAAATTACCTGAAGCATCGTTAGCCGTAATAGTTCCGGAGAAAATTAAATTTTCAGAGATCTTGACGGCATCACTTTCGTGCAATTCTTTGATTTCTGAAATAGTAGCATTTGCCGTTGGAGTTTCGCAATAAAATTCCACATCGTTGCAGCGAGCGTTATTCATCGCGACATCTTCCAGCTCACGAATAGTAAGAATATATTCTTTTTTATTTCTAGTAAGTACTCCCGTGATGCTTCCATTTCCCAAAGGCATAAGTACGGATTGAAAATTGGCATAGCCACTACTTTCCATGAGAAGTTTGTTCTCTCCGCAATTAGTGAGTGTTCGTATGGTTGTTTCTTCTGGCTCAGCAAAAGGCTTACAAAGATCTTCTGGGGTTACTTCTACACCCGTAATTGTAACCAGCGTATTTATAGCAGTAGAATCCAGTTGCGATAAGGTAAATTCTTTAGGCTGAATACTCTTTAGTGGTTCGCAGGAAACAAAAATATGCTCATTGATTTTGGCAGCTGGCAATCTCCCTACTTGAGATGTTCCAAAAGCTGAAAATACGCCCCCCAACTTAAAAACCCCGTTTTCATTATCTAAAAACAAGCCTTTTGTTTTAATTAAAATCTTTTGTCCGATGGGATAAAAAAGATAGAGATCTCGAAAATCTAAGTTCAATTCAAAACCTGAACTTGGGTTTTCTTCTGAATTCTGAATGACTAATCGTCCAAAAAAATTATTTTCTTCATCAGAAGACACCACATAACCCTCAATAATAAAGTCATCCTGAACTTCAAGCAACTCACCTTGATAAAGATCCTTAACATCTTCAAAAGTGGCATTAGCTACTAAATTTTCGTCAAAACAAATATCGTTTGGTGTTTTATAGTTATCGTCTTCCGCGCAGCTATTCATCAATAGAAACAAACTGATGAGTAAGAATGGTATGTAAGTAATTCTATCCATTAAAAACTTATTGCGAGGTTTATGAAAAAAGTCCTTCCGAAGCCATACCAATATTTGTTTCCAAAAAGAGGTGCGCCTCTTAAATCATCGTCATACGCTTGACCAAAATTTGCATTTCTACTCTGTTCAAAACCACCTGTGCGGTAGGTTACATCAAAAAGGTTGTTGAAACTTCCGAATAGACTGACGTATTTCTTTTTAATAAGCCATGATTTGCCTGCGGTAAGGTTTAACAAATAAATCGCTGGTAATTTTTCTTGATGTAACAACCTCTGCACTTCTTCATTTGTTGCATTTGGAAAGGTTCCTCCTTCGGGGTTCTGCAAAAAGCTATCGGTACGTTTAATTCCAGAAATATCAACGTAATTATCATCCATGTAATTAGCGGTAAGTCCCACCCACCAATATTTTCTACTTCTGTACTCTACACCAACTGAATATGCTTTTTGCGGGCCAGCCGAAATTTTATAATCTTTAATGCGGGCTTTCCCCAAATCAAGTTCTCCAGCTAGATTTATAAGTTCATCTTCGGCTCCAGCGGTATCAAAATTGATAGTTACATTGGCATTGTCGGTATAACGGAAATCTCCATAAGCGGCCACGGCGGTAAGTTTTATTTCTGAAGTTGCCTGATAACTAAAACCCAGTTCGCCGCCTACGTGTCTTTTACCTATTCCCGTAACTACTTCTTGCACAAAATCACTTCCCACTCCAGCGTCTACGTAGAAGTAATTAATGTCTGTATCGTTCAAAAAATTCGTATAATATCCAGTGAGTTTAGCGGTAATCTTAGGCAGTCTCAATTGATAATTCAATGTTCCCGAATACACCGTTATGGACGACAAACTGTCTACTGTTTTATTGTTTTCCCGAGCGTTCACGAATGAATTTTGAAGGGTAGGAGCATCGGTGAAATAAGTTCCTTGAATATTTACAACATGACGATTACTGAACTTATAGGTGACCCCAGACTTTACTCCGTAATTGGTAAACGACAACGGTTCACTGTTCCCTTCTGAAGTAAGAGGAAAACGTTCATTCAAAAATATTCCGTTACGTTGATAATCGGTTTGAGAAAGCTGCGCTGCCACGAAGAAGCTCATCCTTTCAAATTCTAGATTGGCCTGCAAAAACGCATCATACAAACTGGAAGTCATTTCATAATGGTAACTTATTTTGTCGTTTACTCCCTTTGCTGATGGATCATTAAAATTATTTCTTGTGTTGGAAAACGGATCGATGTCATCGTGGTAATCGCTCCCCAATAAATCTTTTAGCAAACCGTAATTATCGGTAAAACTTGTTTTTCCCCTAATTCCAGCATCCAATTTTATAAAAGGAGATAGGGTATAACTTGAAGTAAGGTTGAAGAACCATTGATTTTCGTCGGTGGTATCATCGTAAAGTATATACGAGCTTTTCCCTTCCTTCGATCCGGATGCATTGGCTCGGTATAAGGAATTCCAATGAAGCTGAGGATTATTCTTAAAACCTTCTTCAGCCAGATTGGCGTTTTCAAAATTGGCCCCCAATGAATTATTGATGTAAATGCTTGGAAGGTATCGGTAGTAATCGGGATTCGGACTAGGAGCATCGAAATATCCCAAACGACTGCTGGCAAAGGTTCCAAACTGGTGGCCAATCCCCAACTTTAGCAAAAAGTGTTTCCCTGTATAATTGTAATTGAACATCACAATAGGCTCTTGAATGTTCCGCACCCGAGAATTTCTTCTTTCTCCATCTTGAAAACCCCAGTACGGATTGTATTTTCTGCCTACCAAGTCAAATACCTCCTCCGTAATTGGTGCAGATTTACCACGCCGATTCGGAGTGTAAAATGCAGTCGCATAAATATTATTTCTTTTATTTATTTGATACCCGACGGAAGCAAATACAGAGTATGCATCGTAAAGAGTTCCATCAATATAACCATCATCTGCCCAGCGTTTGGAAGCAGATAGTGAGTAAGAGAGTCCATTTTTCCCTACGCCCGAATTGTAGGTGGCCATTAATCTGCCTGTGTATGTTCTATTTGAAAAAGAAGAAGAAATTCTAAATCCGGGACGCATTGCTGCGGGATCCGTTGTAATATTTGTTGTTCCCAAAATGCCACCAAAACTATAAGGATTAGCATTTATTTCATTGAAATATTCTTGATTTCGAAATACATCATTCAATCCGCCCCAATTCTTCCATTGCGGTCGACCATTGAAAACACGATTCATCGGGAGACCATTTATCATTAAATCCCCATATTTAGAATCGTACCCCTTGACTTTAAAGAAGGAAGAACTAAAGTCGAATGCTGCGCGGGTTAGAAACAAATCCCTAGTAGCTTGGAGCATTCCCCCAGAAAAATCGGCATCTACATCATCTACAAAATCATTTTCAGTAAGTGTTACGGTATTTTCATGCTGAAGATCCTTAACGTCTGCCTCCAATAGTATTTTTCCAAAATTTATTTTTTGACCGAATTTTTTGGTGAATGGCAGCTTTTTTGATTGATAACCTTCTTTCCTTAGAACCAAAATATTATCACCATTTTCAACTTCTGTGAAATAAAAAGAACCATCTTTTAGGGTATTGGATTTTAAGAATGTATTTTCGACAGAAACGTTTACACCAAAAATTGGTTGATTGGAACGTGCATCAAAAATAAAACCCTCAATTTCCTTTGTCTGGGCAAAGGACATTTGAATAATTAGAATATAGAAAAATAAACACTTAGCACTCATTTTCAGCATTGTAGTCTATAAATATAATACAAATTAGTATATTTACTACTTATGATAGAAAATAAAGTCAAAATAAGTGCGTTAATTTTACTGTTCACTAATTTGGCAGTTAATGAATTGATTTGCCAATCAAAGGACTATCTCGTAACATCCATTGTTTTTTATAATGTTGAAAATCTATATGATACAAAAAACGATACCCTTGTATTTGATGACGACCGAACGCCGGGAGGGAAGTATAAATGGACTAAAGAACGCTACAAAAGTAAAATTGAAAGGATAGCAACTACACTTTCCAACACTACAACCAGCACCACAGGTTCATCTCCAGACATCATAGGTTTGGCAGAAATTGAAAACATAAATGTCGTAAGAGACTTGATAAACCATCCCAAACTTCAAACATTAGATTACGGAATAATTCATCAGGATTCCCCGGACGAAAGAGGTATTGATGTAGCACTTATCTACAAAAAAGACCGTTTTATCCCAAACGAATCTGTTTTTAGGAAACTGATAATTTATAATGAAGAGGGTTACCGCGATTACACGAGAGATCAATTGGTGGTAGATGGGTATTTAGATAGCGAACTTTTCTGCTTCATAGTAAACCATTGGCCGTCCCGAAGTGGGGGCGAACAAAGAAGCAAGCCTTTTAGGGAAGCCGCTGCACGATTGAACAAAAAAATAATAGATTCCGTCACTTGGAAAAATCCTGAAATAAAATTGATAAGCATGGGCGATTTTAACGATGATCCCACCGATGATTCCTTTAAAAAAATACTTAGAACTAAAGGGAATCGGGAAGAACTGGAGAATGAAAATCTCTACAACCCTATGGAGAAGCTTTACAAAATAGGAATTGGATCGCTTGCATATCGTGATAAATGGAGTCTTTTCGACCAGTTTTTTTTCACTGAAAATTTAACCCGCAACCAGACCGGTTATCAATTTTGGAAAGCTGGTGTTTTTAATGCCGATTACTTAAAAACAAAAACCGGAAAGTACAAGGGATATCCATGGCGCAGTTATGCCGCTGGTGCATATACCGCTGGATATTCCGACCACTTTCCGGTGTATATCTATTTGGTAAAAGAAGTTAAGTAACGCTTTTAAGAACCACCCTTCTCTCTTCCGAATTAATCAAACCAAAGCATGTAAGGAATACGTAAAAGAATTAAAAACAATCCTATCCCGTAAAACAATGCTATTTTGCCAAATTTTCGCTTAGAACTTACTTCTTTTTTATGCTTGCTCCATCCAATTGTAATCAAAGCAACTGCGATAATATTAGTAAAAGGGTGCTCTATTAAAATTAATCGAAGTAAATCGTTACCCATTACACCGCCATCTTGCCAAGCAGAAAATCTAGGTGACACGAAATACAGAATGAGTCCGATAAGCAATTGAATATGTGTAAAAATAAGAGCGAACAAGCTTATTCGCAAGTCTTTAGCCATGCTGAAATCTTTATTTTTAAAATATCCTACCATGGCATTCAAGAATGCAATAGCCAATACTAAGAGTGTAAAATAGGCCCAATAGGAATGCAAGTGATTTAATGCAGTATACATGAAATATAAATGTTTGTTAGTTCCTCAAAAATAAGAATTAAAGCTTGATTATACCAGTTCTTATTTGAAATTACCGAAAAAGAAAAATGTTTATTTTTTTCTTTATAAGAAGAAGAAAACTAAAGCATAGCCATAGCTACGTTTTCTTTTTATTCTGAAATAGAAAAGGAAAAAAGGGCGTTTTATAGAAGTAATTTCAAACGGGAAATGGTATTTCGCTTCAGAAAGAAATAAAAAAATCCCGACGATGGTTTTACCAAGTCGGGATTTGCAAAATTATAGTTCTTTCTTTTTAGAAATTAAAGCGAAGGCTAGCATTCCATGTTCTACCAAAACCAAAGAATACTCTATTGGATGTTGAAATTCCTTGATAAGTATCATCACCTGGTTGCGCAAATATATTAGTGTCTGATTCCGCTATATAGGTTTCATCTAAAACATTATTTACATTTACTCTAAAGTTCATAGTAGTACTATCCTTAAATAATGGAAAGTTAAGAGACAATCCAGCATCTAAAAGCCCATAAGAAGGCAATTGCAATGCACCTTGGTCGTCAATATCAGTTGCATCGAAATCTGCATAAAGATTATCAGCAAAACGGTAGCCAGCATCTATGCTCAAGAACTCAAACAATCTATAGTCTGCTCCCAAAAATGCTGTTAATTGTGCCGCATCTCCCACTTTAACACCGTCTAACTCCAAAACCTCTTCAGCAGGCTGTCCATTTATGATAATAGGATCTTGATCATTGTCAAAATAAGTCGCACTTACATCATCTTTATACTCCCAGTTTCCAATAGAAAACATTCCATTAATACCAAGTTGATCAAGTTGTAATCTACCATCAAATTCTGCTCCCATGTGCACTTGGGTAATTCCTAAAAGGTTGGCAGTTCCTCTGATTTCATCTGGCTGTCCTTCATTAAAAGTAGCAGTAACCGATTCGAAACGATCTGCCCAACTTGTTCTGTAAAGGTTTACATTGGCTCTAAACATAGAGCTTCTGTAGCCATAACCTACCTCCACACCTGTAACTTTCTCATTTGTAAGATTAGGATTTACAGAATTGGAGAAGTTAATGAAAACTGCATCAAACAAAGGCTGCTTGGAATAATACCCACCGTTTACAAATACATTGTTATGTGAATCTATATTCCAGTTAACACCTCCTTTTATGTTACCGCCCCAAATATTTTCAAAATCGGTTTTGGCCGGTGGTACCTCGCTGAAAAATTCTTCACGGGCAAATCCTTGATTGGATAGTGCTCCCTGAATAAATCCAGTCACATTTTCAGTAAATTCATACTCAATTTGACCAAAAACACCAAACCAATTTACATATCCTATATTGTAGTAATCAATTTTTTCTTCATCATCTATGTCTCCAAAAACCCACCAAGGTTGATTAGCATCATAAGTTTCAAAGAAAATATTAGATTGTGTTGGGTCGTTTACAGGATTATTTCTGTCATCTGTCTGCTGATACGCATCTCCACCCAAACGGTCATTTACTCTTCTGTAGTGATATCCTTTATAATTTCTTAAATCAATTCCGAAATCTAAGGTTAGTTGATCGTTTATCTCCGTATTCAAATTAGCCAAAATACCATACCAGTTGTGAGAATTGATAGAGGCTCTTCTTGTAATACCATTGGTATTGTTTTCATTCGGATTTAAATCACTGTTGTTTAAATACAAACCGTTGATTTGTTGCCTTGGTTGCGGACTAAAATCAGGCACTAACTGTCCGCTGTTGTAATTTACAATATCGTCTACTCTTATCAAGCCGTCGCTTGTTCTTGGAAGTTGAAACTGACGCTGTCCGTTTATTTCTCCTATCTCACCAGTTCCTCCTCCTCTACCAAAGGAAGCATAGGTTGATGTTTCCAAAGTCATTGCAGAATTGATATTCCAACTCCAGTTAAGACTCAAAATAGGTTTGTGGTAAAAATTTCTTCGGAAGTTGTATTCTTCTCCATTTTTATATCCCCAATCACTGTTGTATCGTCTATCTGGATCAGTTCCATTTCCGTACTGAATGTAATCGCGTATTGTTGGCGCAAAATCCCTCTGATGATGCCATTGTGGAGCCCCTGTAACCGTAAATTCCAATTGATGGCTATCTGAAGGCTTGTAACCTAGAGCGAAAAAATAATTGTATCCCTCAAAATCACTACCGTCCACATACATAGCTCCACCGGTACGACTGAACAGCGCTGAAGCAGACCAGCCGCTATCCATTAATCCTGTGGAATAGGCGCCTATAGATTTCACATAACCATCGTTACCGATTGTGCTTCCTATAAAACCACCCTCTGCTCTTAAAGAACTTTTAGTAACTACATTAATGGTACCCCCAACCGAAGAAATGGCTAATTTGGACGATCCCAAACCACGCTGTACCTGAATTGCAGAAGCAACATCACTTAAACCAGCCCAGTTACTCCAATATACTTGTCCGTTTTCCATATCATTAACGGGAACTCCGTTAATCATTACGGCAGAATTCTGTGTGTCAAAACCACGAATATTAATCCTCGCATCTCCAAAACCACCTCCAGTTTTAGTTGCGTAAATGGAAGGTGTATTATTCAATATTTCAGGAAATTCCTGAGAACCCAATTTTTCTTGAATTTCCGCTGCTTTTACAGTAGATACCGCTACGGGCGTTTTTCTGTCCTTTGCAATATCCTGAACCCCTGTAATAATCACTCCTTCTAATTCTTCCGAAGAAATAGCTATTGAAATAGTCCCTAAATTTAAAGAACTACCCGTAAGTGCATAACTTACATCTTTTGAAGAATACCCGACATAGGAAACGGTTAATTTTCCCGTATTTGAAGAAACATTAAGCGTAAAATTTCCATCAAAACCTGTAGTGGTTCCTATGCTCGTACCTTTAACCACTATATCGGCCCCAGGTAAAGGCTCTCCTAAATCTTGGTCTATAACCTTACCAGTTACAACCCCTTGGGCAAAGCCCCAAAACGAAACGAAAATGAACAATGCTGTTAAAATCCAATTGTAAGTTGTTTTCATGTTGTCTGATTTATTTTATCCGTACAAAAGTCTCATATAAAATAGATTCAGGGATTAAGCCATTGTTAAATAATTTAACATGTATACAAATGTAAATAAAAAACGCAACACTTTGATAGTATGCATATTAAAGTGTTGCGTTTTACGAAAAGTTAAAGTTAGTGTTACCCTTTCTTATAGAACGTTAAGAGATTTAACGTTGAATTATCATGGGCACTAATTTTGTCGGATTTTATATCGCTTAGAATTGTTGATGCAAGTTGCTTTCCAAGTTCTACACCCCATTGATCGTAGCTAAAAATATTCCAAATAACCCCTTGCACAAAAATTTTATGTTCGTACATAGCGATAAGTTCGCCTAAAGCTTGCGGAGTTAATTTATCAATCAAAATAGAGTTGGTAGGCCTGTTACCTTCAAATAATTTAAAAGGCAACAAGCTGTTAATTTCTTCATCTGAAAGGTTTTTACCTTCCAATTCCGCTCTTACCTCTGCTTCAGTTTTGCCATTTAGTAAGGCCTCGGTCTGGGCGAAGTAGTTTGCCATTAATTTATCGTGGTGGTCTTTATCTCCGTGCAACGATTCTATAAACCCAATAAAATCGGCTGGAATTAATTTTGTTCCTTGGTGGATCAACTGAAAGAAAGCATGCTGGGAATTGGTTCCTGGCTCTCCCCAAATAATTGTGCCTGTTTGATAGTTCACAGGATTTCCACTTCTGTCCACGCTCTTTCCATTGCTCTCCATAGTTCCCTGCTGTAAATAGGCAGCCAATCTATGAAGGTATTGCGAATAAGGGATTAAAGCTTCGCTTTCCGCTCCGTAAAAATTATTGTACCAAACGCTTAAAAGTCCTAAAATAACCGGAATGTTTTTCTCAAACGGGGTTTCTTTAAAGTGCTCGTCCATAGCATTGGCACCAGCCAATAACTTATCAAAGTTTTCAAAACCAACGGAAAGTGCAATCGAAAGTCCGACCGCGCTCCACAAAGAAAAACGACCGCCCACCCAGTCTTTCATCGGGAAAACATTTTCTGAATCAATTCCAAACTCGGCAATTTTTTCAAGATTCGTAGAAACCGCCACAAAATGAGCAGCAATATCTTTTTGGGAAGCTGATTTTAAAAACCAGTTCTTTAAAGTTGTAGCATTGCTAAGCGTTTCTTGTGTAGTAAACGTTTTGGAAACAATTACAAAAAGAGTGGTTTCCGGGTCTAATTTTTTGATTGTTTCGTGCACATGATCCCCATCCACATTGCTCACAAAATGCACATTTAGATGGTTTTCGTAATACTGAAGTGCTTCCGTAACCATCGCAGGACCCAGGTCGGAACCACCTATACCAATATTTACCACATCGGTGAAGGCCTTACCTGTATATCCCTTCTTTTCACCAGAAATGATACTTTCGGTAAATTTTTTAATCTTTCCTTTTACTTCATAAACTTCTGGCACAACATTTTCGCCATCCACCAAAATTTTATCACGGCTTTTTGCTCTCAACGCAGTATGCAAAACGGCCCTGCCTTCGGTTTCATTTATAAGATCTCCCGAAAAATACTTATCGATTGCCTCTTTAAGCTTTGTCTCTTCGGCTAACTGTAATAAAAGCTTGTGTGTGGTGTCGTTTATTCTGTTTTTTGAATAATCTAGGTAAAAATCATTCCATTGAATTGTGTATTTGTTTGCCCTTTGCGAATCTTCGGCAAACAACTGCTTCATGGATGTATGTTGAAATGTATTGTAGTGTTCTTGTAGCTTTTTCCAAGCGTCTAGGTTAGTTGGATTTACTGCTGCTAGTGGCATTCTTCTGATTTAGTTCTGTTAAAAATTCTTCTTCATTTGTGGTTTCTTCACTCGGAAATACCAAGGAATCCAATCGCTTTTTAAATGGTTCGATATGGGCAAGGTATTTTACTTTAAGCGAATCACCTATTGGTTCAGCCTTTGGCAAATCTTGTCTAAAAGGGTCTACTTGCCTGCCGTTCTTCCAAAAACGATAGCAAACGTGTGGGCCGCTGGTATTACCTGTCATTCCAATCCAGCCTATTACATCGCCTTGTTTTACATAATCTCCAACACGTACTTTACGTTTACTCATATGAAGGTATTGCGTGCTATACGTACTGTTATGTTTTACTTTCACATAATTTCCATTCCCACCTCTTCTTGCGGATTCCACAACAGTTCCGTTGGCTGTTGACAAAATTGGAGTACCGATGGGGGCTGCAAAATCAGTTCCCTTGTGAGGACGTACTTTATTTCCATAATAGGCTATTCTTCGATTTAAGTTATACCTTGAAGATATTCTACTAAACTGAACAGGTGCCTTTAAAAACGCCCTTCTTAAATTCTTTGCTTTGTCATCAAAATAGTCTACAATGTGCTTGGTAGAATCGGTTTCAAACCTAAAGGAATAAAAAGGCTCCCCTTTATGCTCAAAATACGCTGCTTTTATTTTATCTACACCTGCGTAAATTGAATCATCGATATATTTTTCAGTGTAAATAACCTTAAACCTGTCGCCTTTCTGTATTCTGAAAAAGTCTACTGTCCAAGCATAAATATCGGACATTTTATACGCAACAATCGGACTTAATCCTTGTTCTTGTAAAGTTTGATATAAAGAACTGTTGATAACGCCAGTAGCTTCGCGCTCAACTAGCTTTACTTCCTTTTTCCCTTTTTTAACCAATGTAGAATCGGCAAAATCTACCACCACATAATCGATACTATTGGGTTGATAGATAAAACATTTAGGCACCTGAAGGGAATCTTCTTTGGTGCAGAGAAGGGTATAGGGTTTCCCGACTTGTAGACTAGCAATATTAAAAGAATCCTTAGCTCCCTCTACAATATTATAAATCTGAGGATAGTCTAAATTATTTCGTTGTAAGATTTCACCAAAGCTATCACCTGCTTTAACGGTATCTCTTACTACAAGGTATTGATTGAGGTTATAACCAAATTCCTTTACTTCAATAGGTTCTAAATCTTCTGCTTTTACAACATTAGCTTCTTCAACCTTTTCTCTCTTCTCATCTTTGCACGATACTACGGCCAAAAGTGCCATACATAATAGTGCGAATACATTCTTTGGCATTTACAATTAATTTGTTTGAGGGTTAAACATATGCTCCACCCACTGCTTTCCCCAGTCGGCTTTCTCTGTTTCACTCCAAATTTCTGGGAAAAATATAATTTTCTGAAAACTTGGAGGTAAATAATCTTTCCAGTTCGTACCACCCGTGGCGTCTATGGTCTGTTCAGCTTTACTTAAATGTTTATAGGCTGCTCCCATGTGCATCAAGTTCCAATTAACATTGGCGTTCACATCCAACTCCTTCATTGCACTGATTAACAACGGGTTATTTTTAACTTCTCGCGGCAAATGTAAGAATTTTTCATAAATAGTACTCCCTTTCACCTCATTTGCAATTCTCATAAATCTTGGGGTGTACCTATATTCAAACTGTTTTAAGGTAAGCGTTTTTTCGTTGGTTTTAGTATCTACCGCCCCCTTTTTCCAATAAATATTTTCGTAAAGCACTTCTAGAGGGGCATCCGGTGTGAACTCTTCTTTTGCTTTCTGCGGAAGTAAATTGTAAAGCGGTGTAGAATAAATCTCTATCATCCTGAATTGAGCCGACTGAAAACCACTAGCCGGAAGCAGTGCCATTCGGTATTTTAAAAATTGCGAGCGATCCATTCCATTAATCATTACATTAAAGGAATTGATTAAAATTTTATAATAATTATTGATGCGCTCTATTTTAGTGATCAAAAATTCTGCTTTCTGCACTTTGTCATCAATCAACTGCTTTTGCTCATGGATAATGAGTTTAAAATACAATTCTGTGATTTGATGGTACATGATGAAGATTTCTTCATCTGGAAAATGAGTTCGCGGAATTTGAAGGCTCAATAAAGTGTCTAGATGGATATAATCCCAATACGTTAAATACTTTTCATAAAGCAGTCCGTCGAGATAAGAGCTAAGGTCTTGTCCAGAATTTTTATACTTCTCTTCTAGCTTTGCAATTTGTGCTTCAATTTCTGGCTTTATGTTCATTTATTTAATCCATAATAATTTTAAACTGATGCTTCAATCCTTTAAAAGCTTCCAAATCGGCTTTAATAGAACCCACCAAAATATCTGCTTTTATCCTAATAGGCATTTTATTTTCATCATCAGAAACCCAAAGTGTTAAACTTTCTTCTTCTTTGAAGATACGTCCTGACTGAACGTATGGTCTAAACTTCAAGCACTTAATTTTACCAAACTTTGTGTTTAAAGTCTCGTGACCTAAATACTTCAGTTTGAATTTAAACAGACCGTCATCATCAAAAAGAATATCGGAAACGAATTCCTGTCCTTTGGTTAAATTATGCCTGTCTACCTTATTTCTCATGTAATAAAAAGCCGAAATAAGATCTTGCACATTCTTATTTATTTTGAAACTTTGCTCCGTATCGTGCTTATGATCTTCTAAAATGGCTTTATTGGTAGTATAATCGAAGTTTATCTCCAAATCTTTTGTGTGACCACCTTCGTCTATCTTTCTAATGAATTTATAAGGCTGCCCGGTTTCTTTATCGAAGTAGCTTTCGTAGTTATCGTCTACTTTAAAGAAAAGACTTGCCAAACCAGTAGTTTGACCTTTCCCTACAACGTGAAAAACCTCTCTACCTTGTATGTAGTCGTTTTTCACTTCAAGGGTGGCATAACTGGCGTTGAATATTCCATAATGAATACGGAATTTGAACCATTCCCCTGTCTGAAAGGAATCCGATTTAAATTCTTCATTTTGGCTATAATTCACAAATGCTGTGGACCAAAATAAGGTTAGGGCTATTAAAATCTTCTTCATAATCAGCGTTATTGGTGTAAAAATAATAAATTCAATTACATTATAATTCTCTATGGTTATAATTAACAATTATTATTCCAAAAGTATCAAATGGACTAAATATCAAATTCGCACTAATGTAATTATGATATGAATAGGCAAATAGTATAAAAGCAAAAAACTCGACCGAAGCCGAGTTTTTTTCATTAACCAACCAAAACTTTAAATTATGAAAACTTTACTTAAAGTCTGCAAAGGGCACCACCCCTTTTGCGAGTGCAAAGTTAGCACAATACAAATGTTATGCAAGCATAATAAATAAGTTTAACTTTTTTAACATTGAGTAAGCAAATTGTTGTATGTGTAATTAATAATTTGACAAAAAAATGATTGATTTATAGCGTTCCTCGCATTTCCTGCTCTCTTTCAATAGCTTCAAACAGCGCCTTAAAGTTGCCTTTTCCAAAGGATTTCGCTCCCTTTCTTTGAATAATTTCAATGAACATAGTAGGCCTATCCAGCACTGGCTTGGTGAACAATTGTAAAAGATAGCCTTCATCGTCCCTATCGATAAGAATTCCCAGTTCCTGTAGCGGTTTCAAATCTTCATCTATCTTTCCAACCCTATCAAGTACAGTATCGTAATAGGTGTCTGGCACATGGAGAAATTCAACACCACGGCTTTTTAATTGGCTGACCGTTTCAATAATGTTATCCGTTGCCAATGCAATATGTTGCACCCCCGCACCATTATAAAACTCAATATATTCTTCAATTTGTGATTTTTTCTTTCCTTCCGCTGGTTCATTTATAGGAAATTTAATCCTACCGTTACCATTACTCATCACCTTACTCATTAAGGCTGTGTAATCGGTAGAAATGTCTTTGTCATCAAAAGAAACTAGCTGAGCAAATCCCATCACTTTCGCATAAAACTCGCACCATTTTCTCATTTCGTTCCAACCTACATTACCCACCATATGGTCTATGAATTTTAAACCAACCGGTTCCGGCCTATACTCTGGGTTCCATACTTTGAAACCTGGCATAAAAGCACCTTCATAATCTCCTCTCTCCACAAAAACATGGACTGTTTCCCCATAAGTATGAATTCCCGAAAGAACCACTTTACCGTGTTTATCTTCCAACGTTTTGGGTTCCATAAAGCTTTTTGCACCACGTTTGGTGGTTTCTTCATAACTTTTAGCAGCATCATCTACCCAAAGTGCTACGACCTTCACACCATCTCCGTGCTTTTCTATATGCTCATTGATTTCACCTCCTTCTTTTAAAGGGGACGTAAGAACAATTCTTATTTTATCCTGCTGAAGAACATAAGAAACACTATCCTTTCTTCCTGTTTCTAGTCCGGCATACGCCACGGGTTGAAAACCCCACGCAGATTGATAATAATGCGCTGCCTGCTTTGCATTTCCCACATATAACTCAACATAATCGGTGCCGAGCAATGGCAAAAAATCTTCTGCAGCTTCTACTTCTTTTTTTAATTTTAATGATGTAGTATCGTGTGACATAGTATAAATTTCAAAATTTTTTATCTCTTGTTAGTAATTGATTACTCCAACCACGATTGGTAATAAGTATCATCAGCTATTTCCATGGCCTCTTTTGTTAACTGCAAAGGCTTAAAAGTATCTACCATAACAGCTAATTCTTCTGTTTCTGTCTTACCAATGCTTCGTTCTACAGCACCAGGGTGTGGTCCGTGGGGAATTCCAGCGGGATGCAAAGAAATATGGCCTTTTTCAATATCGTTTCTGCTCATAAAATCACCATCCACGTAATAGAGCACCTCATCTGAATCTATGTTACTATGGTTGTAAGGTGCCGGAATGCTTTCTGGATGATAATCATACAACCTCGGCACAAAACTACAAACCACAAAGGCATCTGTTTCAAATGTTTGGTGTACAGGTGGCGGTTGATGGATTCTACCAGTTATGGGCTCGAAATCATGAATGCTCAATGCGTAAGGATAATTAAAACCATCGTAGCCCACCACGTCAAACGGATGGGTAGCATAAATCATATCAAAAATTTCGTTTTGCTTTTTAATTTTCATTAAGAAGTCGCCTTTTTCATCGTGGGTCTCCAATTCAGAAGGTCTTCTTATATCGCGTTCGCAAAATGGAGAATGCTCCAAAAGTTGCCCAAACCAATTTCTGTATTTTTTCGGGGTGTAGATTGGCCTACGAGATTCTACAATAAAGAGCCTGTTGTCTTCCGTTTCAAAATCTATTTTGTAGATAATGCCTCGCGGGATAATTAGATAATCTCCATATTTAAAATCGATATTCCCAAGGTGCGTTCTTAGTTTTCCATTTCCTTTATGAATGAAAATCATTTCATCGGCATCAGCATTTTTATAAAAATAATCTTCCGTAGAACTTTTGGGTGCCGCGAGTTGAATGGTACAATCAGAGTTGGTTAAAATGGATTTTCTACTTTCAAGAAAATCTTCTTCAGGTTGAATTTTAAACCCGTGAAATCGGTAAGACTGTATATTATTACCCTCTGCAATTTTCGGAGAAACATCCAACTTGGATTTTATTTCCTTCACTTGCGTGGGCCTATGAACGTGATAAAGATTGGAAGACATTCCGTCGAAACCAATGGTACCGAACAACTGTTCATAATAAAGGCTTCCATCTGGCTTTTTAAAAATAGTGTGTCTTTTGTGTGGTATCTTTCCTAATTTATGATAAAATGGCATAACGAAAACGTTTGAATACTACAAATATCGTAATAATTTATGTGGATTTCCGCTAATGAATTCTTAAAGAAATAATATAATCCATCTTTGAGCTTTTAATTAGAACGAAGCAGTTCTTTTTTCTGTTTTCAGAATACCTTAAAACCAAAAACCGATGCTAACGTAAAACCAAAGGTCACCAGCTTCTGGGGAGTAGGCGGCTTTCGCTTGGAGCGGACCAATAATCGACTCGTACCCATAACCTATAGCATATCCAGTATAATCTGGAAGGCTGAACCACTCTCCCGATTCAAAAATGCGATCGTCTGCATTCGCTATATTAGCGGTTATGTTAATGTGATTTTGGGGCACAAATTCCCAGTCGGCATTAAAAGTAGCTTTTACATAACTATCGCCTCCAAAACCAAGAAAATCGTATCCTAAAAACGGTGTAATGTTATTTATGAAATCATTTCCGAAACCACCCAGCACAAAATCAAATGCTTGTACGTTGGTGTTTTCTATTTTAAATCCACCTTCCGTAAAAAAATCGAATGACATATTTCTGGCAAACGGAACCGCAAAACCCATTTTAGCCTTTGCAATTGAAAATTTATCTGATTTCTCCTCAAAACCGCTGGAAAAAAGGTACAAGTGAAAATCACCATCAAAAAACAATCCTTTAGAAGGGAAATATTTATCGTCTAGCGTATCGAATTTTAAATAGCCATAGCCACTGTAATAATTATCATTTTCAATAACAATACCTTCCTTATCGTCTGTGGCAATGGTTTCACTTTCAATTTTCAAATACTTATGTTCTATTCCCAAACCAAAGGTAAACTCTTCTTTCCATACCGTTTGTGCATAAAGCTGATTGGTAAAATCGGAGATTTCTATATCCAACTTGTTAACATCAGGCAACTCTTCTGTAACATTGCCTTGCACAAAATCGAACTCCACGCCCTTTGCAAACGAGTTGAAACGGGACTTAACCCCAAAACTCCAATAAAAACCTTTATCCAAATAGTATTCAAAGTTATACCGAATGTAATCCCCTATGATAAAGTCAAAATACACATTATCGTCCTTAAAAAAGAGGTTCTTCTTGGTAATGTTCACGATCCCCGCAGTTTTATACAAACCGTCATAATGAACACCAAGTTTTAGGAACATATTCGTACTTCTTTCAATAATTGGAACAGTTAATTTATAGCCTTCTTCATTAGGTCTGATTTCGTAGCGAACACTATTAAAATTATTGGTGGCCGCTAAATTGCTCATCCCTTGATCTATTTGGTCGAAATCGGTGTATTCTTCTGTTTTATACCTCAACTTTCCTTTCAAATAAGCTCGCGTGTAACTATCATTTCCCTGAAAAGACAATCTGTCAATTAGAAAAGTATCCACCGCCTTTCCAGGATATTGTTTTATGGGTGGCCGCTTTTGCAATTTGGCAATGCTATCCAACGAAAGTAATTTGTTTTGACCAGCTTCATACCCACTTTCAATAATTTTCATACCCTGATTGAAGGACAGAATATTGTACGGTTCAATATTGGGTTTTATATGGACATCGGTTCTTTTCAACTTATCTTTCATATCATTTACCGTGTTGTAGTAATTGATCTGTACCAAAACATCGGTGGCCGATTTTAATTTGTCACGCTTCAACAGCGGGTCCTGCACATCGACCCCTATGATTATATCTGCACCTTCCGCCAATACTTCATCAACTGGATAATTATTTTGTACACCGCCATCTACCAACAACCTATCGCCATAAGGAACCGGTTCAAAAAAAGACGGGATGGCAGCACTGGCTGAGAGTGCCCTTGGCAAATAACCTTCATCCAGTTTTACCTGTTCTCCGGTTTCAACATCGGTTGCCATACAAAAAAACGGAATAGGAAGATCGCTGAAGTTTTCTACGTCATTTACATTAAAAAGCAATCTAGAAAGTAAATTATAAAGGTTCTGACCTTTGGATAATGAGGTAGGAAAAGAAATCTTGAATTTATCAAAAGGCAAGGTTAATGCATATTTTTCGTAGCTACTTTTCTCATAAAAAGACATGGCCGACCTCGGAATTTTATCCTGAAGTAGGATATCAAAATTGGTTTCTTTAAAAATAGAATCCAATTGATGCGCAGAATACCCCGCAGCATATAAAGCACCAATAATGGCACCCATACTGGTTCCGCCAATATAATCAACGCGAACTCCGGCTTCTTCAATAGCTTTTAATGCGCCAATGTGCGCCAAGCCTTTAGCGCCTCCTCCACTTAATACCAACCCAACTTTTGGGTCTGCTTTCTCCTCTTGCTGCGCAAATCCAACGGCAGCCAACATTAGTAACATTATTAGCAGTAACCTATTCTTCATGTATATTATTTTGTTTGAAAAGCACTAAACACTTTTTCAGCCTTGGACTTTCCAATGACAGCCTCTATTTCATCCAGGGATGCTTCTTTTATTCTTTTTACCGATTTGAATTTTTTCAATAAGTCGTTTGCTGTTTTTTCCCCAATCCCTTCAATATTTTCCAGTTCAGAGCTAATGGCCGCCTTACTTCTTTTGTTACGGTGAAAGGTAATACCAAATCGGTGTGCCTCATTTCGTAAATGTTGAATAATTTTTAAAGTTTCTGACTTTTTATCCAAATACATTGGGATTGAATCCCCAGGATAATAAATCTCTTCCAACCGTTTTGCAATACCAATTATGGCAATTTTACCTCGTAACCCCAACCTGTCCAAACTTTTTAAAGCGGAAGAAAGTTGTCCTTTACCACCATCAATTACAATAAGCTGCGGCAAAGGCTCGTCTTCTGCCAGCAATCTTTTATAGCGTCTATGCACCACCTCTTCCATAGATGCAAAATCGTCTGGACCTGTAACCGTTTTAATATTAAAATGGCGATACTCCTTTTTGCTCGGCTTCCCATCCTTAAAGACCACGCAAGCCGCTACCGGATTGGTTCCTTGAATGTTGGAGTTATCAAAACACTCAATATGCCTAGGCTCTTCCGAAAGCCTTAAATCTTTCTTCATTTGTCCCATTATGCGCTTTACATGCCTATCGGGATCTACTATTTTAATTTGTTTAAATCGTTCTTGTCGATAAAATTTAGCGTTCCTTTCGGAAAGTTCTAAAATTCGTTTTTTATCTCCTAATTTCGGAATCGTTATTTTCACCCCCTCCGGAACATCTACTTTAAAAGGCAAGTAAATTTCCTTCGATTGCGAATTAAAACGGGTTCTTAATTCTACCACTGCAAGTTCCAGCAATTCTTCATCACTTTCATCTAATTTCTTCTTCATTTCAACGGTATGCGCACGAATAATTGACCCATACGAAAGCTGAAGAAAATTAACATACCCAAAGCTATCATCTGAAACAATGGAAAAAACATCAACGTTACTAATCTTAGGATTAACTACGGTAGATTTGGCTTGATAGTTTTCAAGCACGTCTATTTTTTCTTTTATTTTTTGAGCTTCCTCAAAACGCATTTCTTCCGCAAGGGATTTCATCTGCGCCTTAAACTGATTTAAAGAGTCTTTAAAATTTCCTTTTATTATTTCCCTTATGGCTTCAATCTGCCGGTCGTACTCCTGCAGCGATTGGTAGTCTTCGCACGGACCTTTACAATTGCCCAAATGATATTCCAAGCACACTTTATACTTGCCCGCCTCTATTTTTTCTTTGGAAAGATCGTAGTTACAAGTGCGCAACAAATAAAGCCCTTTGATGAGATCCAATAGCGTCCGTACAGTTTTCATACTCGTGTACGGACCAAAATACTCCGAACCATCCTTGATTAAATTCCGGGTAGGAAACACCCTTGGGAAACGCTCATTCTTAATACAAATCCATGGATAAGACTTATCGTCTTTCAACATTACATTATACCTCGGCTGATACTTTTTTATCAAGTTATTTTCCAATAACAAGGCATCTGTTTCCGTAGGAACTACGATGTGTTTAATGGATTCAATTTTTTTTACAAGGACTCTCGTTTTTCCATATTCATGATTTTTATGGAAGTATGAAGACACCCTTTTCTTCAAATTTTTAGCCTTCCCTACGTAAATTATTTTTCCGTCTTTGTTGAAAAATTGGTACACCCCGGGCCCATCAGGTAGTGTTTGCAGTTGTATGTCTATTGGGGTTTTATTCATGGGCATGCTGTATAATCGCACCTCAAAGATAACGTAATCCCTGCTTCAAATCAATACTTAAAAGGTTAGATGTTTTTTAAATCATCGCAAGAATATTTGTGCGTTTGAAATGTAAATCATTACCTTTGAGTTTCATAAGTAAACTTTAGGGGTGCCGTGAAAGCCGGCTGAGATAAAACCCTTGGAACCTGATCGCGTTAAGACGTGCGAAGGGAAAAGTTGATAGCCTACTCGCAAAGTAGCTATAAAACGGTATTTTTAATGTTCGTTCGTTAAATTTCCGTCATCTTCTTTTATAGGAGTCACTCCTAAAGTTTGCAGTAAAACATTGTAAAAAATGACCACTGTAAACGTAAACAACACCGAACATACTTTTGAAAAAGCATTGAATGCAAAAGAACTGCTGGCACATTTAAATATTTCTGCCAACGGAGTAGCCGTTGCACTTAATAACAGCGTTTTGCCCAAATCTAAATGGGAAGAACCGTTGGATAACAATGCCAACATTTTAATTATTAAAGCAACCCAAGGTGGATAACAAGGGCGTTCCCTTCATCCCGACGCTAAAGGTCGGGACACAGGTCAGGCTTTACGCTATATCTTTTAAATTGTTCTTCGCCCTACCCGAAATACCATGGCAGGCAGGCAAATTCAGAATAACAATTTAAAAGGATGCCGCTTCAATCCCTAACGCAATAAGAATCTAACAACAATACAAATTATGAAGACTGAAAATTCTGCATCAAACAAACACATCAGCAGGGAACCTTTCCCAAATTCAAACAAAATTTATGTCTATGGAAACATCCACAAGGATGTAAAAGTGCCCATGCGCCAAATTACGCTTAGCGATACCGTGGATAAATTTAACGGCACCACTGAAAAAAACGAACCGGTTCTCGTTTATGATACCAGTGGCCCTTACACCGATCCGAACGCCGAAATAGATGTTCGAAAAGGATTAAAACCCATTCGTGCTAAATGGATTGAGGAGCGCGGCGATGTAGAACAATTAAGCGGACTATCATCAGCGTACGGAAACGAGCGATTAAATAACAAAAAACTGGACGAATTACGTTTTAAGCATACGAAAAATCCGATACGTGCCAAAGCGGGTAAAAATGTAACCCAAATGCATTACGCTCGAAAGGGGATTATCACGCCGGAAATGGAATTTATTGCCATTCGTGAAAATCAAAAGTTGCAACAGATAAAGGAAATTGCTCCCCAACATGCGGGTGAAAGTTTTGGCGCTTCCATTCCGAAGGAAATTACTCCTGAATTCGTTCGACAGGAAGTGGCTAGTGGTCGCGCTGTAATTCCGTGCAATATCAATCACCCCGAAAGCGAACCCATGATAATTGGGCGCAACTTTTTGGTGAAAATCAATGCAAATATTGGGAATTCTGCGGTCACCTCTTCCATTGAAGAAGAAGTTGAAAAGGCTGTTTGGGCTTGCCGTTGGGGCGCCGATAATATTATGGATCTTTCCACAGGAAAAAACATCCATGAAACCCGCGAATGGATTTTAAGAAATTCACCCGTTCCCATTGGTACCGTTCCCATTTATCAAGCGTTGGAAAAAGTAAACGGGAAGGCCGAAGACCTAACTTGGGAAATTTTTAGGGACACACTTATCGAGCAAGCCGAACAGGGAGTCGATTATTTTACCATTCATGCTGGGGTTCGCTTGCAATACGTACCGCATACCGCCAAACGTGTTACAGGAATTGTTTCCCGTGGCGGTTCTATTATGGCAAAATGGTGTTTGGCACATCACAAAGAGAGCTTTTTATATACGCATTTTGAAGAGATCTGCGAAATTATGAAAGCCTACGACGTGTCTTTTTCACTAGGCGATGGGCTCCGTCCAGGAAGTATCGCCGATGCCAATGATTATGCGCAGTTTGCAGAATTGGAAACCTTGGGTGAGCTCACTAAAATTGCGTGGAAACACGACGTACAAACATTTATCGAAGGTCCAGGGCATATCCCCATGCACATGATCAAGGAAAATATGGACAAGCAATTGAAAGAATGTGGTGAAGCGCCTTTTTATACCCTGGGGCCATTAACCACCGATATCGCCCCTGGCTACGACCATATTACTAGCGGAATAGGTGCCGCCATGATTGGTTGGTACGGTTGCGCCATGCTTTGCTATGTAACTCCAAAAGAACATTTAGGTTTACCGAACAAAGAAGATGTAAAAACAGGCGTTATTACTTATAAAATTGCCGCTCACGCCGCCGATTTGGCGAAGGGACACCCAGGCGCTCAACATCGTGATAATGCTATGAGTAAGGCACGTTTTGAATTCCGATGGGAAGATCAATTTAATTTGGCGCTTGACCCTGATACGGCGCGTGCTTACCACGACGAAACACTCCCTTCGGACAACGCAAAAGTGGCCCATTTCTGCTCCATGTGTGGTCCAAATTTCTGTTCGATGAAAATTACGCAGGATGTGCGGAATTACGCCAAAGAAAACGGATTGGATTCCCATGAGGCAATTGAAGAGGGTATGAAGAAAAAAGCAGAGGAATTTAAAGAAAAAGGAAGCGAAGTGTATTTGTAAAATTTTTTGTGGGTCATGCTGATCATCATCACTAAGGAAGAAAACACGGAAAATGAAGTTACTGTTTTGAAGTCGCTTTTTGAAAATGGCTTGCAAACCCTTCATGTTCGTAAACCTTTTATGAGCAAAACTGATCTAGAAAAGTGGTTGTTGAATTTCAGTGAAATGCATCATCGAAAAATGATGCTGCATCAACATCATGAACTGTGCGAAACTTTTAAGATTAAAGGAGTCCATTTAACGAAAAAACAAAGAAGCACGCTGGAGAACCGTAAAGTTTATATTGAAAAGTTTCAGAAGGAAGGAAAAATGGTGAGCACGGGTTTTCATACAGTTACTGAATTGAAACAGGAAGGAACTCTTTACGATTACTGTTTTTTGAGTCCGATTTTCAACTCCATTTCCAAAGAAAATTATGCAGGAAAGCAATTTAGCGTAAACGGTTTGCAACAAAAAATTGTAGCGCTTGGAGGCATTGATAATTCTAAAATAACCGAAGTCAAAAAACTTGGGTTTAGCGGTGTCGCCGTTTTGGGACATATTTGGAAGTCGGATAACCCACTAGAAAACTTTTTGTTGATGAAAGAAAAATATAAAAAAATTTATGAGTGAAAAGCCATTTGTACTTACTATCGCCGGTTTTGATCCCAGCGGAGGCGCCGGACTGTTAGCCGATATCAAAACTATTGAGGCCAACGGTTGCTACGGATTGGCAGTACAAACGGCCAATACCATTCAAACGGAGGATTCTTTTTTAGAATGCCTTTGGGTAGATAATTCGTTTATCTCAAAACAACTTAAAACATTATTAGAACGATATGAAATTTCAGCGGTTAAAATTGGTATTGTTCAGAGCAAAACCATTTTACTCGAAATTCTTCAGTTGTTAAAAACGTATATCCCGAACGCTCCTGTTGTTTTAGATCCAGTTTTAAAATCGAGTAGTGGATACAATTTTCATTATGAAGCTTTTCTTTCCGAAGAAATACTGAAAAACATAACTGTTCTAACTCCAAATTATGATGAAATACTTCAGCTTTCAGAAAAAAAAGAGTTGAACTCCAAAATCGAAACCATTACAAATCAGACTAATCTCTTTCTGAAGGGAGGGCATCATCCATCTGAAAAAGGAAAAGACAGGTTGTATTTGTCTAACGGACAAAAATTTGATTTTTATCCTTCCGAAGAAAAGATATATGAAAAACACGGCAGTGGGTGCATTTTATCAGCGGCTATGGCGAGCTATTTAGCAAACGGTGAAACACTGGAAAATACTTGTGAAAAGGCTAAAAAATATACCGAAAAGGCATTATGCTCTAACACCACGAAACTAGCATATCATTTATGAACGTCAGCAAATTACATTATATAACACAAGGGGCGACACCCGAAAAACATCTTGAAAACCTAGAAAAAGTATGCGCGAATGGAGGTAAATGGATTCAGCTACGTTTAAAAAATGAAACCCAAAAAAACATGCTAGAAACCGCTTTAGAGGCAAAGGCCATTTGTAAGCGCTACGGAGCCACACTTTTGATAAACGATCACGTTGAAGTAGCCAAAGAAGTAAATGCCGACGGCGTGCATTTGGGAAAAGAAGATTTGTGTCCTGCAGTGGCAAGAAAAATTTTAGGAGCCAATAAAATCATTGGTGGCACCGCAAATACATGGCGGGACATTGAAAACTTGACAATAAAAAAAGTAGATTACATTGGTTTGGGGCCATTTCGATTCACAAAAACGAAAGAAAAATTGAGTCCGATTCTGGGCTTAGAAGGCTACAAAGAGATTTTTGAAAAATATCATTCACAAAGCCTACAGACTCCAATAATAGCTATTGGTGGAATTAAAGAGGAAGACCTTTTGAGTCTTTCGGAAATAGGGCTACACGGCGTAGCGATGTCTGGCTGGCTAACCGAAAACGAACACCTAAAAGAACGAATTGCAGCAATAGAAACTGCGATGAACCAAGAAATAACAAAAGAATGAACATTACAGACACCTTAAAAATAGCGGATAAAGAATTTACCTCCCGACTGTTTGTGGGAACTGGGAAATTCAGCTCCACCAAAGTGATGAGGGAGGCAGTTTTGGCCAGTGAAAGTGAACTGGTAACTGTGGCTTTAAAACGTGTTGACGCCAGCTATGAAGAAGACAATATGTTAGTCGGACTAGACCACGAACGTATAAATTTACTCCCTAACACCTCTGGAGTTAGAAATGCGAAAGAAGCCATTTTTGCTGCGGAATTGGCTCGGGAAGCGTTAGAAACTAATTGGATTAAACTGGAAATCCATCCCGACCCCAATTACTTGTTACCCGACCCTATTGAAACTCTTCAAGCTGCGGAAGAATTGGTAAAAAAAGGCTTTGTAGTAATGCCTTATATCCATGCTGACCCTGTGTTATGCAAGCGACTAGAGGATGTTGGCGTGCAGTGTGTCATGCCTTTAGGAGCTCCCATTGGCACCAATAAAGGACTAAAAACATTGGATTTTCTGGAAATCATTATTGAACAAAGTAACGTTCCGGTAATTGTAGACGCCGGTATTGGCGCGCCTTCCCATGCCGCCGCCGCAATGGAAATGGGTGCAGATGCCGTTTTGGTAAACACCGCCATGGCTGTTTCTAAAAACCCTATTATAATGGCCAAGGCTTTTAAAAAAGGAGTAGAAGCTGGACGCGAAGCCTTTTTAGCAAGCTTGGCAACTATAAATAAAAATGCGGAAGCTAGCAGTCCGCTAACAAGTTTTTTATATGAGTAGTTTTCAGGACACATTTTTACAATATTCTTGGGATGAAATACATCAAAGCATCCTTGCCAAAACCGAAAATGACGTAATCCGTGCACTGGAAAAGTCGAAAAGGGATTTAGAGGATTTCAAAGCTTTGATTTCTCCTTCTGCCAAACCTTTTCTGGAACGGATGGCTCAAGAAAGCAAACGCATTACCAAGCGGCGGTTTGGAAATACCATGCAGATGTTTGCACCCATGTATTTAAGCAACGAATGCCAAAATATCTGTACATACTGTGGTTTTAGTTTTACCAATAAAATCCCACGAAAAACCTTAACGGATGCGGAAATTTTAAAGGAAGTTGACTTTATTAAGAGCAAAGGTTTTGATCATATTTTATTGGTGACTGGAGAGGCGAATACCACGGTTGGAGTCCAGTATCTAAACAATGCTATTCAATTGATTAGGAAGCATTTTTCTAATATTAGTATTGAGGTACAACCTTTGGATCAAGATGAATATGAATTGCTGAAAACAAGCGGGCTTTATGGCGTATTGGTGTATCAGGAAACGTACCATCAAGAGGAGTATAAGAAGCATCATCCGAAAGGGAAAAAATCAAATTTCTTCTACCGATTGGAAACCCCCGATAGATTGGGGCGTGCTGGAATTCATAAAATTGGTCTCGGAGCTTTATTCGGGTTGGAAGATTGGCGAACCGATAGCTTTTTTACGGCTTTACACCTACACTATTTAAAGAAAACGTATTGGCAGACCAAGTTTTCCATTTCTTTTCCTCGTCTACGGCCATTTTCAGGCGGATTGGATCCAAAAGTGGAAATGACAGACCCCGATTTAGTGCAACTTATTTGCGCCTACAGAATGCTAGAAGAAGATGTGGAATTGACTATTTCCACCCGTGAAAGTGAAACGTTTAGAAACAATATTGTTAATTTGGGTATTACCTCCATGAGTGCTGAATCTAAAACCAATCCCGGCGGATATGTGGTCGATAAACAATCGCTGGACCAATTTGAAATCTCTGACGAACGTTCTACGGAAGTCATCACAAAAATGCTAGCAGAACAAGGCATAGAGGTGGTCTGGAAAGATTGGGCTAACAATTGGGAGTGAATTAGTTGATTTGTTAAGTGGTTGAGTTGTTAAATCGCAAAGTTGTTAGCTGTTCGATTTTGTTGAATAACTTGAAATCACTGCCAACTGAATACTGGCTACTACTTCTAGTCTCTAGCCTCCTTCATCTAAGTGAACATGTTTAATTGTTAAATGGGTTAATTGATGTTTTTATAGTGAGGAAATAATTAAAAAAGTAAGGAGTGAAAGAGGAAAAGGTTGATTTCTTTTGTTGATTTGTTGCGCTGTTAAATCGGTGAATCGACTAGTTGAAATTTTACAATCTTCTGTCTCCCTTCTTCTAACCTCCAGCCTCCAGCTTCTATTGTTGATTTGTTAAATCGTTTAGTTATTAAGTTGGAAAGATTTAAAGTTGAAAAGGTTCAAAGAGGCAAAGTTTTACTGCTTATTTACCACTGCCTACTTTTCCCGGCTTTCAACCTCTGCCTTCCAACTTCCAGCATCCAATTACACTTCCAGATCCACCGGTTTTTTGGCGTACTTTCGGGTATCTTCTTTTGTGAGTACTCGAAAATCTTTGGCTCTTTCTACCTTATCAAATAAATCTGCGGCTTCTTCCGGCAAACCAATTAGTTTTCTTGATCCTAAATCAATCCAAGCGCCCATTATTTCGCAATGCGCCACATTCCTTCCTTTGTAATCATAATAATTATGATGAAACTCGAAAAACATTCCGTCTTCGCTTAGCCCTTTTAATTCCAAAGAAACCTTGACTGGTTTTCCAGAAAACACCTCTTTAAAATAATAGATATGCTCATAAAACACTACCGGACCAATATTAAGTTTAGCCAACAAACGTTGGTCGAATCCGTTTTCTACTAAAAAAGACATGCGGGTGTGAGCAGCAAATTCTACATAAGCTTTGTTCGCCAAATGTCGATTAGCATCTAAGTCGTTCCAACGTATTTCAAATTCTTTTGTGTACATAGTTCTATTTTTATCAAATCGGTTGGCAAACCGAGTTCGTTCTGTTAATACCATTTTTACTTAGAATTTACTGTAATAAAACAGCCTTTTTTCCTTTCTAGTTCATTATAAAAAGAAACCGTAACTAAGGCTATGCTTTATTTTTCTAATTCCTATAAAGAAAAAAATACTGATTTTCTTGTACCGTAACTTCTAAGTTCGAATGGTATAATTTTACTAAATTTAGCCATTCAAGAAACACAAATTTACAAACTTATATTATGCACGCATAATATTTAACGTATTTCAGCACTTCCTTGTTTATGCCACTTATAAATTCAACTTACAATCCGCCTTTATTGTTTAAAAATGGTCATTTTTCTACTATTTATTCAGGAAAAATAAGGCGTGTTGTGGGCGTTGAACAGAAAAGAAAAACGATTCCCACGCCAGATGGTGATTTTATTGATTTAGATTGGAGTTATTCCCAAAAGAAAACCCATCGATTGGCCATTATTCTGCACGGGCTGGAAGGAAATGCGCAAAGGCCGTACATAACTGGAAGTGCCAAACTTTTCAATATAAACGGATTGGATGTGGTTTCTTTAAATTATCGCGGTTGCAGCGGAAAATCAAATAAAAAATACCGTTCGTATCATTCAGGAGATTCAGAAGAATTGGCTTGGATTATAAAATACCTAATTGATGAATACGATTACAATCAAATATTCTTAAAAGGCTTTAGTCTTGGTGCGAATGTAGCACTAAAGTATTTGGGTGAACACCAAATTCCTTCAGAAGTGAAAGCCGCCATAGCGGTATCTGCCCCTTGCGATTTGTACGGTTCTATGCTGGAAATCCACAAAAAGAAAAATTACCTGTATGCCCTTCGGTTTAAGCGTTCTTTACTTGCCAAACTGAAAGAAAAACAAAAACTTTTTCCGGACAAAATTCGGGATGAAGATGTAAAAAAAATTATCAGCCTAAAAGATTTTGACGATTTCTACACATCGCAAGCCCACGGTTTTGCCAACGCTTTGGATTATTACGAAAAAAGTAGCTCGCTTCAATTTCTACCGCATATTACAATTCCAACGCTTATTTTAAATGCAGAAAACGATTCATTTTTATCCAAAAGTTGCTACCCCTTTAAGCAAGCGAAAGAAAACAAATTTCTCTTTTTGGAAGTTCCTAAATATGGTGGACACGTAGGTTTTTACGATTCCAACAATATTTATTACAACGAAAAGAAAGCCATTGAGTTTTTAAACTCGCTGTAAGACTAATCCCTCAAGCCTCAAGATTTGCAATGTTTCACTGCAAAATGAAAAAGCGTTATAAATCTAATTTTATAAGTTTTAGCACGTTTTAAAGTGTAATAAATACTTATATTAGCACTATAACTAATAAAACTTTTATAATGAATTTATACGGTAAAATAGCAGCTTGTATGTTTGCACTTGCCATCGTGAGTTGTGGTGATGGAAAAAAGGAGAAAAAAGAGGAGAAATTCCAGTACCAAACCAATACTCCTGAAAAGTCTAAAAAGGAAGAGGAATCTGCCGGAACGCCTGTTGACATGGATAATGAAGGTGTTGGACCCGTTAGCGGACTTGAACTTCCTGCGGAAATAGACCAAGAAATGGTAGCTAAAGGAAAAGAAATTTTTAACACCAAGTGTACCGCTTGTCACGTAATCGACAAACGACTTATTGGTCCACCTCTCAAAGACGTATTAGACAGAAGAAATCCTTCTTGGGTGATGAACATGATTATCAATCCGGATAAGATGTTAAAAGAAGATCCTATAGCGATTGCTTTAATGAAAGAATACAACAACGCCATCATGCTGAATCAAAATGTAAAAGAAGACGAAGCACGTGCTATTGTTGAATATATTAGAAGTGTAGAATAACAACTTTTTTCATCTCAATAATTTAATTTATGAAACTATCTCAGCTTGTTTTATTGTGTTTATTAGTTCTGAATATTGGCTGCAAGGAAAACAACCAAAAGAAAGAAGAAACAGTAAAACAAGCTGATGATACCATTGAATTGGAATGGCAACAACTTTTCAATGGCAAAGACCTTTCCGATTGGACACCCAAAATTGCCAAACACGAAACGGGTGAAAATTACCAAAACACCTTTTCAGTAAAAGACGGAAAAATAACCGTTGGTTATGACGGTTATGACAACGTTTTTAATCAACAATATGGGCATCTTTTCTACAACAAACCGTTTTCAGCTTATTTTCTAGCGATAGAATATCGCTTTACAGGAAACCAAATAGCCGATGGAGAAGGATGGGCTTGGAGAAATAGCGGTGCCATGTTGCATTGCCAAGACCCTAAAACCATGCTAAAAGATCAAGATTTTCCTATTTGTATTGAAGGTCAATTTCTAGGTGGGAAAATGGATAGCAAAGAAGAACGAACCACTTTAAATCTTTGTACACCAGGCACCAATGTAGTTTATAAAGATTCTCTTTTTACTCCCCATTGCACCGTTTCCAATTCTAAAACCTACCGTGGCGATCAATGGGTTCGCGGTACTTTCTTGGTTTTAAAAGATTCTGTAATAAAACATATTGTTGAAGGAAAAACGGTATTGGAATATTACCAACCTACCATTGGAGGGGAAGGAGTAATTAACTTCGACCTAGAACAAAAACAAGATGGCCAACCACTTACGGAAGGCTATATTTCCCTTCAAAGTGAAAGCCACCCTGTAGAATTTAGAAAAGTAGAAATTATAGATTTAGCACCTATCTACAACAATAAAGAAAAGCTAAACGCTACTGTTGAAGCTATTCTGGAAAACGAAAAAAAGATAACGTTAAAATAAATCTATCCCTACTTTCTTCTTCCAAAGATTCTCAACAGAAATAAAAACAGGTTGATAAAGTCCAAATACAGCGTCAAAGCACCCATTAGTGCTTCTTTTTGGTCTTCTTCTGTACCCTCATTACCAATAATGTTTAACCTTTTTATTTTTTGAGTGTCGTAAGCAGTGAGCGCAACAAATATTAAAACTCCAGCATACGTTACAATCCAGTACAACATTTCATTCTGAAAGAAAAAATTCACTACGGATGCGATTATTAAACCAATCAGCGCCATAAAGGCAATGTTCCCAATGGAAGTCAAATCGGTTTTAGTGTAGTAGCCATAAAGACTCATCGCACCAAACGTTCCAGCAGTAATGTAAAATGTTGTTGCTATTGATGAAGCCGTAAACGCCAAAAAAATAACCGAAAAGGTAAGTCCGTTTAAGGCCGAATATCCCAAAAACAAGCCGATAGCGGCTTTTGCGCTTAATTTATTAATGGCCGCACTTAAATAAGCTACTGCGGCGAATTCCAAAATTAGTAGTCCGTAAAAGTAAAAACGGTTACTAAAAATTACGTTTACAATTTGTTCTGTATTCGCTACCCATGCAGCAATTACACCTGTTAAAATTAAGGCTCCCGACATCCAGCCGTACACCTTTGTCATAAATCGAGCTTGTTCGGCCCTAATCGCTTCTTGCGAAATATTTTCAAGATTCATAGTAAATAGTTTAGGTTTGCTAAATAACATTATTTATTGTTAAAAAACAAAAAGTCCTCTAAATTGAGGACTTTCGTATACTTTTTAGTAATAAAATTTAGCATTATTGCCATCCACCTCCAAGAGCTTGATAAAGATTTACTACGGAATTAAGTTTCAAAAATTTGTTTTCCACTAACAAAAGTTCCGTGCTCAACGAATTCTCCTGAGCATTCAATACTTCCAGATAATCTGCTAAACCTTGGTTAAGTAATTCTTCGGAATATTCAGTTGCCTTGCTGTATGCTTCGAACTCTTTTTCCCTAACTTTTATTTTTTCTGAAGCTGCATCATATCGATAGAGCGCATCCGAAACTTCCCTGCCTGCTACCAAAAGTGTTCTTTTGTAATTGAGTAAAGCCTGTTCCTGTTGTGCCTTGGAAACTTCAAATTGCGTACGTATCCTTCTTCCGTTTAAAACAGGCTGTGCCAAACCGCCTATCAGCGTATTAAATAGAGAACTTGCGTCTAACCAATTGTCAAACTGTAAACTTTGAAACCCTGCCGTTGCGCTTAACGTTATGGAAGGATAAAAACTGCTTCTCGCCACATTGGTCAGTTCAAATGCATTTCTTAAGCCGTATTCCGCAGCAGCAACATCCGGACGGTTTTGGAGTAATAAATAAGGTACCCCAACAACCAAATCAGAAGTAAGTTCTTGTTCCTCCAATAAACTTCTCTCAACCTCTTGAGGGGGTTGCGCCAACAAAATGGAAAACGTATTCTCAAATAATTTTATTTGATTCTCCAAGTCTATTTTAATGACTTGCGCATTGTAAAGTTGAGCTGCTGTTTGTTGTACCGCAACTTCTGTAAGCATTCCCGCTTCCTTTAAGGCTTTGGTAGTTTCCAAACTTTCTTCTCTGGTGACTATTGTTTTATTGGTAACCTTTAGTTGCTCGTCTAAGGAAAGTAACTGATAATACGTAGATGCCACTGCTGCCACCAATTCCGTTTTCACGGCTTTGTGCGCTTCAATGGTTTGTAAATAGGTAGCCTCAAAAGCACGCTTGTTGCTTCTTATTTTACCCCAAATATCAGCTTCCCAAGAAAGGTCTGCACTTAAACTGTACTGCTCAATAGGTTCACTAAAAATACTCCCGAATTGGGAGTTTTCAGAATTCACCTGTCTCGTTACATTTGCATTAATTCCTAAAGTTGGGTAATTCCCTGCTTTTCCTTGTTTTAGATATGCTTCCGCAGCAAAAATTTGTTGCACGGCAATACGTATATCGAGGTTGTTTGCCAATGCCGTATCGATATGTCGCTCCAAAATAGGATCTTGAAATAGTTCCCGCCAAGAAAGCATCCCCAATGAGGTGCTGTCGGTAGTAATTTTATCGGTTCGATATAAATCTTCCGTTTCAATTTCCGGTCTTTCGTAATTTTTTGCCACAAAACAAGATTGCAGCACTAGCGGAATACCAACGATTAAAAGTATACGTCGTATATTAATTTTCATCATACTATTCTACACTATTTTCTTGTTCAACTTTTGGTGTTGGAGCACCGCTAATTTTTTCTTGTAACCACTGAAATACAACAAATAATACAGGGATTACAAATACCCCTAACACGGTTCCAATTAACATTCCTCCTGCGGCACCTGTCCCAATGGAATTGTTTCCTTCTGCACCTACGCCACTTGCCAATACCAAGGGCATTAAACCAAGGATAAAAGCGAAAGAGGTCATCAATATAGGTCGAAGTCGAACGCGAGCCCCATCGATTGCCGCTTCTACCAATGCAACACCTTGACGACGTCGTTGAAGAGCAAATTCCACAATCAAAATAGCATTTTTAGCCAACAATCCGATAAGCATAATAAGTGCAATTTGGAAATATATGTTGTTCTGCAAACCTGCAAATTTCGTTGTTAGAAAGGCTCCCATAACTCCGATTGGAAGTGAAAGTAAAATTGAAAATGGGAGAATATAACTTTCGTACTGAGCCGCCAAAAAGAAATACACAAACAAAATACTAAGTGCAAAAATTAATCCCGACTGTCCAGTAGACGCAATCTCTTCCCTTGTTAAGCCCGAATAAGCAATTTCATAATTATTCGGAAGTGTTTCTTCCGCAACTTGGTTAATGGTATTTATGGCATCCCCGGAACTAAAACCTGGCGCAGCCGACCCATTTACGGTAACCGCATTAAACAAGTTAAATCGGTTTACTGACTGTGGTCCGTACACACGTTTTAAGGTAACAAAAGAGGATACTGGAGCCATCTCACCTTCATTATTTCTTACGTAAATACTGTTCAAGCTACTAACCTCAGAACGGTCTTCTGGTTCTGACTGTACAAAAACACGGTACTGCTTACCAAATCGGCTAAAGTCCGCCGCATAAAATCCTCCAATATATCCTTGAAGAGTAGAAATAATATCGCTCACAGAAATACCTGCCTCTTTGGCCTTCGCGATGTTGATGTCCATTTCCAATTGTGGGAAATTTGTGCTGAAGGAATTATTGGCAAAACCAATTTCCGGATGCTGCATTAAAGCACCAGCAAATTCGCTGGCCACTTTATCCAAATCTTCCAAGGAATGCGCTACGCGATCAAGCAACTGTACCTCAAACCCTTCTGAAGAACCAAAGCCAGGAATACTAGGCGGTTGGAAAAAAATAAGTTTTGCATCGCTTAACCCAGCTGTTTTTTGATAAAGTTGAGCCGTAATTCCTTCCATGGAAGTAGCATCGGTAGTCCGTTCATCCCAATCTTCTAAAATTATAAATCCTAATGCATAGGAACTTCCGGCACCCGAGAAGAAATTACTTCCAGAAATGAGGGAAGCCGTTCGAATACCTTCAATATCTTCAATAATATCGTAAAGCTCTTCCGTAGTTTTAAAAGTTCGGTCTAATGAAGATCCTGGCGGTAAATCTATATTTACAAATATAACTCCTCTATCTTCCGTAGGAACAAAACCTGTTGCTGTCGTTTTACTTGCCCAGAATATCCCAGCTACGGCAGCCACTAAAATAATTCCAGTGATCCATTTGTGCTTCAGTAAAAAACCTAATGATTTTGTGTACTTATGGGTAGTGGCTTCAAAACCTGCATTGAAAGCACTATAAAAACGCTGAATTAGATTCTTTTTCTTTTTCCCATCTTCTTTATGGGGTTTCAAGAAAATGGCACATAACGCCGGACTCAGCGTTAGGGCGTTTACTGCGGAAATCAAAATCGCGATAATCAGAGTCACTCCAAATTGCTCATAGAACACCCCGGAAGGACCTTGAATAAATGTAATTGGAATGAAAACGGCTGCCATTACCAATGTTATGGAAATAATCGCCCCACTAATTTCACTCATTGCCGAAATGGACGCTTTTCTGGCATTATCGTAGCCTCCTTCCAGTTTTGCGTGGACAGCTTCCACCACCACAATGGCATCATCTACCACAATCCCAATGGCGAGAATTAGTGCAAAAAGTGTCAGCAAGTTAATGGAATAGCCCAAAAGCTGTAAGAAAAAGAACGTTCCAATAATTGCAACAGGCACCGCAATAGCCGGAATTAAAGTTGATTTTACATCTTGAAGAAAGACAAATACAACTAAAAACACCAAAAGAAAAGCCTCAATAAGTGTATGCTTCACCTTGTCTATGGATGCAGTTAAAAATTTATTGGTGTCGTAATTCACCAAATATTCAACACCGCTTGGGAAGTCTTTTTCCAACGCATCCAATTTATTATAGACTTCATTGATAATCTCCTGCGCGTTGGAGCCCGGGGTTTGGAAAACCCCAAAGTTAATTCCCGGATTTCCTTTAGACCTCGATAAAGAAGCGTAGGAAAGGGCATCCAGTTCTACTTTAGCAACGTCCTTCAATCGTAAATATCTGCCATTACCCAAAGATTTTATAATGATGTTTTCATAATCTTGAGCTGTTTTATATCGGCCTTTGTATTTTATAACATATTCAAAAGATTTTCCAGCATTCTGACCAATAGAACCCGCGGCAGCCTCTAAACTTTGCTCGTTAATGGCGCCAATAACATCGTTACTGGTAAGAGAATAGTTCGCCATTTTATCAGGGTCTATCCAAACTCGCATGGAATACTCCTTGGCACCAAATACGTTTACCGCACCAACTCCTTTAATACGAAGAATTTCGGGTCGGACATTGATATTTAAATAATTCTGAAGGAAAACATCATCGTAATCCTTATTAGTGGAATACAAAGCCACATACATTAAAGCAGAGTTTTCCTGCTTTTGGGTAATTACACCAGAACGAATTACTTCCGAAGGCAATAAAGCGTTGGCTCGTGCTACCCTGTTCTGTACATTTACCGCCGCAATATCGGGGTCGTATCCTTGTTCAAAATAAACCGTAATGGATGCACTTCCATCGTTACTGGCGGTAGAAGTAATGTAAGTCATTCCTTCCACACCATTTATCTGCTCTTCAATAGGAACAATTACACTCTCTAAAATAGTTTCAGCATTGGCTCCCGGATAAGAGGCAGTTACCTGAACAGTAGGAGGCGCAATATCTGGATACTGAGTTACCGGAAGGCTCAATATACCCAACACCCCCAAGATGGTAATTACAATAGATATTACGGTAGATAAAACCGGTCTTTCTATAAATACTTTTAACATGTTTGATTATTTAAATACGGTGTCGAAAGAATTAAAAATACTGTCTAATGAGGTTGGCTGCGGAACAATTTTCATACCTGATTGCACCTTGCCTACCCCTTTGGCCAAGATTTCATCTCCTTCTTCTATTCCTTCTTTTACTACCAAAAACTTATCGGTTTCATCTATACTTTTTATAGAAGCTTCATAAAGGCTATCGTTTTCGGCTACCTTGTAAACAAACTTCTTTCCTTGCTGTTCAAAAGTGGATAAACTCGGCACCACTAAAACCGACTCATAAATTTGCGGCACTTTAATGGTTCCGCTACTTCCGCTTCTTAAAATACCTTTGGGATTTTCAAAAGTTGCCCTAAAGGAAACGGTACCTGTTTGCGGATCGATATTCCCAGTTATGGTTTCCACGGTTCCTTCTTCTTCATAAGTGGAACCATCTGCTAAAATCAGGCTCACTTTATTGGTATTTTTTGCTTTTTCATCTAAAGTCTCTCCTTTCATATTTCTTATGATGGAAATAAAGTCTTTTTCATTCATGGAAAAGAAAGCATAGACTCTTTCAATGCTTGAAACTGTAGTTAAAGGCACTCGATTGGTGGCACTTACCAAAGCTCCACGACGAAAAGGGATGGAGCCTACAACTCCATCGACTGGACTTTTTACAGCAGCATAGTTTATATTGGCATTTATACTGTTGTAATTGCTTTTTGCCTGCGCCAAATTGGCTTTAGCTGTTTCCAATTGTACTTTACTGATAATTCCTTTTTCTACGAGAGGCTTGAGTCGGTCTACCTCAACCTGGGCAACATCCACACTTGCCTTGGCGGCATCAGCATCTTGGGTGAGGCTTTCCGTTTCAAGTCGGAAAAGTAACTGTCCTTTTTTGACTTTTTCACCTTCATCTACCAAGACATCTTGAATGTACCCGGAAACTTTAGGCCTTATTTCACTACTAACTTCTCCTTGAATACTCGCTGGGTAACTTTTATACGTTGTAACATCCCTTTTTTCAATCTTCACCGTAGGAAATGGCATGGGTTGTTGTTCCTGTTGTTGTTTCTTTTCGGCACAGCCTGTTAGTAAAAAGAAGACTGAAATTACAACGGTTAGTTTAGAATAGAATTTAAAACTCATATTTATTCTTGATTGACGGTTTGTAAAATATTGTTTTTCAGTTTGCCTAAATTTTGAATCATCACATCCACAAACTCTATATACTGAAGATTAAAAGACAAGTCCTTTTCCACTTCTTTTTTATCCAAATCTGTTAATGTGATGACATTCTTTCGGTAAGAGGCGACTCTCTCATGAAGACAACGTTCTCGCTTCCAAGCTTCTATTTTGTCATCCAAGCGATTGATCAAACTATTGACAGAAGCCTTAAAATATCGTTTTCTATCGCCTGGTTTGGTATAGTAGCTTATGCGCCCCATGGATTGAAGCAACTGCAAATTTGTTGAAGCCGAACTCTTACTTATCTCCAACGCCTCCACGATTTCTTCAAAAGTAGCTCCTTTACTTCCTTCTAAAACCAACAGCGCAAAAATCCTCGAGGATAGTGGGGACATTCCATCTTGACATTCAAAATAGACGCCCATTTCTTCAATAATCTTGCTCTTTTGGTTACTTATTTCTAACTCCTTAATCATAAAATCCAATAAAAAAATCAAAGCTACGTTTAGTTCGGTAAAAACCGAACCAAATAGAAGTTAAAGTAACGTTAATTGGGAAACCGCCCCACCGCATAAAGCCCACAAAAGGAGCATAAATTATCGAGAAGGACTTAATCTGAGCCGTTCAGCTCAGTATTAATTACTTGACTTTGGTGAGGACTTAGGAATTCTGTATTTATTAAACTAAAATAGTATCTACTGCTGTAGCGAAGTGTTTCATCTCTTCTTCGGTTCCCATACTTACTCGACACCAGTGCTGGTCCCAAAACTTAAAAGTTCTTACCGCTACTTTATGCTCATAAATTTTTTCCAAAAACGCATCACCTTCCATCGGAATAGGGAAAAGTATGAAGTTTGTTTGGGAGGGTTGATATGGAATGTTTTTAGCTTTTAGCAGTTCGTAAGTAGTCTTTTTGGCTTTCCCAATTTTTACTTTACAATCGGATATAAATTCAGTGTCGTCCAAACTTGCATTTGCCGCTGCGATTGACGGACCGGTAATTCCCATTCCGCCCCGGGTTATTTCATTGATTTTATCAAGTGACGTTTCATTCCCCAGCATGTATCCTATTCGTAGTCCGGCCATCCCATAAATTTTGGAAAAAGTCCGCGCCACAAAAATGTTTTTTCCTTTAGCTACCAATGGAGCCATACTATTCTTCAATCCTCCTTCTGAGAGTTCTATGTATGCCTCATCAATAAAAATTGGCACTTTTTCTGAAACACGCTCACAAAAATCGTATAACTTCTTTGTATCTGTAAGTGTTGCTGTAGGATTATTCGGATTCGTAATATAGACAAGTTTGGTATCTTTATCTATAGCCGCTTCCATCGCATCTAAATCGTGCTGAAAATCCTTGGTAAGTTTTACGGGTTTCCAGTTTCCTCCGGAAGCTTTCGCCACTTGAATTAAAGACATATAACAAGGGTCTCCACAAACTACATTTCCTCCATTTTTAAAATAGACCATCGCGGTTTTCTCGAGTAAATCAGAAGATCCAGGGCCCATCATTATCTGGTTGGTATTTACCCCTTCATTCTTTGCAATTTTAGCTACCAATTTACTTAAAGAATTCCATGAATAATGGTTTCCTTCTACTACTGCATTTTTAAATGCTTCGGCTGCCTTTGGCGAAGGTCCGTACGGATTCTCATTCCAAAGTAATCTTGCCTTTAGCGTACTTAAGTCGGGAAACTTTGGTGGTGTAAATTCATTAAATCCTTCGTAGCTGTTACTAAACACAAACGCATTGTTGTTTCCAATGGCGTTTTCAACAGAATGACTCCAAAGTTCCATCGGATTTAAAGCCATGGCGCCTGCAACTAAGGCTCCGGTTTTAAACCACTCTCTTCTGCTTACTTTTTTCGGGTTTTTCATGGTAACAAGTTTGTGAAATTGCATTGTGTAAGTTACCACAGAATTGCAAAGATTGCAATAAGAATATCACAAAACCTATCCAGTAAATTTTTGAATCAATCATTTTACAGGATGGATTCCATCCTTTTTCTAAGCAAAAATGTTAAAATGAAATGTATCTGTGCGAAGTTACTTGGCAAGCACTCCTTCAACCTCCATTAATGGAATAGTGGTGGCGTTATTTTCTGAAATTTGATGTGGATCAAATAGGAATTTACGCTCAAACAGTTTGTTTTCAGCAAAAAAAGTAATGAAATACTCGTTTGTCAACTTAAAAACATCTTCCTGAATAATTTCCACCTTTCGGTAAGATTTGGCTTCCAATGTGCCCAAACCATGACGCATGGTGGACGTTAGCATTCCTTCGCCATATCCTTTGGAAACTAGAATAGTGGCTTCAATGGCTTCATCCCTGTTATTAATAAGATAAACATACCAAGTTTTGGCAAGGTGTTTTTCATCCCACTCGTTTACCGCGGCCACGTAGACATCGTTTGCAATCGGAATTTCAATATCCTTCTTCATAACAACTTATAAAACCGATTTAAACTGCTTTAAGAAACGGATATCGTTCTCACTCAACATTCTAATATCAGAAATTTGGTGCAGCAACAAGGCAATCCTATCTATTCCCATACCGAATGCGAATCCGGAATATTCTTTGGAATCGATTCCGCAATTTTCCAAAACATTTGGGTCTACCATTCCGCAGCCCATTATCTCTAACCAACCCGTACCTTTAGTCATACGGTAATCTGTTTCGGTTTCCAGTCCCCAATACACATCCACCTCAGCACTTGGCTCGGTAAATGGAAAGTACGACGGACGTAAGCGAATTTTGGATTTCCCGAACATTTCAGTCGTAAAATACTGAAGTGTTTGCTTTAAATCGGCAAAGGAAACGCCTTTATCAATGTACAATCCTTCTACTTGGTGGAAAAAGCAGTGCGAACGTGATGAAATGGCTTCATTTCTAAAAACACGTCCCGGAGATATTGTTCTAATAGGCGGTTTATTTCCCTCCATGTAACGCACTTGTACCGATGAAGTGTGCGTGCGCAATAAAACATCGGGATTGGTTTGTATAAAAAAAGTATCCTGCATATCCCTAGCTGGGTGATATTCAGGTAAGTTTAAAGCAGTAAAGTTATGCCAATCGTCTTCAATTTCCGGTCCTTCGGAAACATTGAATCCTATTCGAGAGAAAATATCGATAATTTGATTTTTGACGATGGAAATTGGGTGTCTTCCTCCTAATTCCAATGGCATTGCAGGGCGGGTTAAATCGCCATATTTTTGGGCAGAAGCTGTATTATTGCTAAGAGCCTCTTTTAACGAAGCTACTTTTTCTTGAGCAGCGCCTTTCAGCTGATTGATAACTTGTCCAAATTCCTTCTTTTGTTCGTTAGGAACATTTTTAAATTCAGCAAAAAAATCGTTTAGCAATCCTTTTTTTCCTAAATATTCAATTCTGAATGCCTCAACTTCATCTAAAGTACTAGCCGAAAAAGCATTTACCTTTTCAATATGCCCTTTAATTGTATCAATCATAACCCATTTTTATTTGGAAGCGCAAATTTACAGATTTCTGAAGAAAATATTGCAGTTTCTCAACTTTTATGATTTTACTCACTAAGTGAGATTTACAACTTGACCGTCGCTAGGCATTTTGTTTAGAGATTACTAACAGCAACAAAAGAAATAGCACTTTACTCCAAGTAGCCTCCCTCAGAAAAATATTGCACAATAGCTTCTTTCATCAAAATAGATTGCTCACCTGCTTTTAGAATGGGCAATTGTTCTTTCATAGTATAATGTGGCCATCCGTCGTCATCGTAAAAATCGAACTCGTAGTACCCGTATGGCTCCAGTAATCTGCAAATGGCAATGTGCATGAGATTGAGCTTTTCGTCTTTTTTAAACTTTCGGTTTAGCTGACCAAGCTCCTGTACCCCAATTAAATAAATAATGGCATCCAATTCCAGTTCGTCTCCATCTGCAAACTGTTGGGACAACTTTTCAACCAACGTTTCCCATTTCATTTTTAAAACCTCGTCTCTAGCCACTTGATATATTTTTATGCAAAAATAGAAAGATTATTACTTCTGAAGATAAGTCACGACCTATAAAAGTAGATTCGATTACAAACATGTATATTTGTTTAAATGTTATCCTTTAAATGAATTACATCGATATTGTTTTGGGCGGACTAATACTTTTTGGGTTGGTTCGTGGTTTTATGAAAGGTCTTTTTATTGAAGTGGCGTCCCTATTGGCATTGGTTGTTGGAATTTATGGCGCCATTCATTTCTCTTATTTTGTGGGCGATTTTCTTGTTGAAAAAGTGGATTGGGAACCGAAATATATTAACCTTACTGCGTTTGCCGTTACTTTTATCATCATTATCCTAGCCGTTTCTTTACTGGGCAAACTACTCACCAAAATTGCGAGCCTAGCTGCACTTGGATTTTTAAATAGGATACTGGGCGCTGTATTTGGTGCACTTAAAATAGCGATTATTTTGGGGGCTGTTTTAGTTTTTTTAGACCGTGGCAATGAAACATTCGGGTTTATAGACCAAAAAGCGCTGGAGAGTTCCGTAGTCTATCAACCTGTAAAAGATATTGGTAATTTTATTTTTGATTGGGTCTTACGGGAAACCGCTTAACATTTATTTCCCAACCGCCAATCTCTTCAACATTCCGCTAAAAACAATTCCGTGAAAAGGAAAAACGGAATACCAGTACAATCTTCCCCAAATTCCTTTGGGTCTGAAAATGGCTTTTTGAACCAGCATATTTTCTTCAATTCTAAATTCGAGCCACGCATCTCCGGGGAGTTTCATTTCCGCGAGTAAAAGTAATCTTCCTTTCTCTTTATCTGCGTATAGCACCCGCCAGAAGTCGATGGCATCGCCAGCGTGTAAAAAGTTTTTGTGGGTACGCCCCCGTTTGAGTCCGACACCCCCCACCATTTGGTCCATGTATCCTCTAATTTTCCAAAGTCCATCGGCATACCAACCGTTGTCGCCACCCAGTTGCCAAACTCTTTGAATGCATTTTTCACGGTCGTCATATTCCCGCTTTCTTTTATCAACAAAACACCCATGTCTGGGCACCTCCATAAATTGAGCAAGATTATCGTCTTTTCTACTGCTTACAAAACTATCTCGCCAACCAGAAATTATTTCATCGGCTTCTATTTTAGAAAGTGTGCGTTGTAAGGCTTTTTTATACGGAAAGGGCTTCACCCCAGTAATTTGGTTGATTTTACTATTTCTAGCCACCACAGGAACCTTCATACTATCCACCAAAGAAATGGCTAGGTTGTAATTGGTTGAAGTCACGAAATACAACCAGTAGGAAGATAATTTTGGCGTCATTACAGGAACGGTGTAAATATGCCTTTTCAATCCGCGTACTTCGGCATACTGCAGCAACATTTCTTTATAGCTAAGTACATCGGGGCCGGCAATATCAAAATTGGCATTGTAGGTTTTTTCATTAAAAAGTGTTGCTACTAAAAAGTCCAGCACGTTAGCAACTCCAATGGGCTGACATTTTGTTTCGACCCACCGCGGAGCAATCATCGCCGGTAATTTTTCCACTAAATCGCGAATAATTTCAAAAGAAGCACTTCCCGAACCAATAATGATAGCAGCCCTCAAAGCCGTAAAATTGTAATCCCCGTCAGAAAGTACTTTTTCAACCTGTAATCTAGATTCCAGATGATGGGAAAGCTCATCGGTATTTACAATCCCGGTTAAATAAATAACATGATCGACATTGGTTTTTGAAACATACTTCTTAAAGTTTTCAGCACAAGTAATTTCTCTTTCTTGGTAATTCCCCGATTTACTCATGGAATGCATCAAGTAATAAGCCCCATCGATATCGTTTGGAATAGCAGTAAGTGTTTCTTCTTCCAGGAAATCCACTTCAATCACTTCAATGTTCTTTGCCAGTTCGCCCGTGGGCATTTCGAACCGTATTTTGTCCCTCGTGCAGCAAACCACGAAATAATCGTTTTCCAACAAAGCAATAAGCAATCGCTTCCCTATATACCCCGTTGCTCCGGTAAGTAGAATTTTTTTCATTTTTCGTACAGCAATCTTTTTTTCTTTAAGATACGAAAAACCAAGCTGAAATCTTCATCAGTCAGCAAGTGTTCATATTTCATTCTCAAGAAAGCACGAAAAAAAAAAGATCCCAAACAAAGTTGGGATCTTTAATGAATAGATTTTTAAAGGAAATTAATCCAAATGATAGATTTCCATGATATTTTTAAGGATTCCATCAAGGTCTATTTTAAGATCGATAAGTTTTCCTGTGTGGATATCAAACACCCAACCGTGAACTTGCAAGCCTCTATTTCGCACTGCTTTTTGAACCGTAGCGGTTTTAATTAGGTTAACGCACTGCTCTTGCACGTTAAGCTCCACCAAACGTTCGTAACGCTTCTCTTCATCTTCCATTGCATTTAGTTCTTTTTTATGCAAACGGTACACATCACGAATATTTCGCAACCATGGGTTCAACAACCCTAAATCTGCTGATTGCATGGCGGCTTTCACACCTCCGCAGGAATAATGCCCGCAAATAACTACATGGTTCACTTTTAAGTGGTTTACTGCATAATCTATAACGGACATTGAGTTTAGGTCTGTGCCCACCACCATGTTGGCTATGTTTCTATGTACAAATACATCTCCTGGGCCCAAGCCCATAAGGTCTTCTGCTGTAACTCTACTGTCCGAACAACCTATATATAGTAATTCTGGACTTTGCCCTTTTCCTAATTCTTCAAAATAGTTAGCATCTACCTCCAGTTTAGAAGCTATCCATTTTTTATTGTTTTCAAAAACTTTATCTAATTGCATGGTAATAATTTTTTTTAAAATTAAACTTTTTAATTGGTTCAGCGCCTGCCATCAAATTTTATAACAAATCATACTTAATTTATGCTGCCGATTTATCCTTCCCCTTAAATATTGCTGTAAAACTGGGCGGATTGTGTATTACCCCTTTCTCTGAAATCAACTTTACTTCAATATTTTTTTCCTTTGCTTTCAACACGAAATCGTCCAATATTTCTAGAATATCATAGTTCAATCGAATGGTTTTTCTTACATCCAATTCAAGCAAAGTATCATTTGGAAGATCGTTTAACTCTTTTAAAATCGCGCCTTTATTCAGAAAAGAAATCTCTTCCGCTAAGGTCATCTTAACATAATGCCCGCCACTCTCTTTCTTTTCAATATGAAGAAAATGAGAATTCTTATAATTATTAATAAGAATGATTGCAATCCCTACGGCCAATCCCAAACCAATTCCCATTAGAAGATCGGTAAACACTACCCCTAAAACGGTCACTACGAAAGGAATAAATTGCTCTTTTCCTAAGCTGAACATTTTTTTAAACAAAGATGGTTTTGCAAGCTTATATCCAACTACTAAAAGTACGGCTGCTAACACGGCCAAAGGAATTTTATTTAAGAGCGTTGGAATTAATATCACGGAAGATAATAGGAAGAAACCGTGAATAATGGCAGAAAGTTTTGTTTTTGCCCCTGATTGAATATTAGCAGAACTTCTAACAATTACCTGCGTAATAGGCAATCCACCAATAAAGCCAGAAACCATATTACCGGTACCTTGTGCAAATAATTCGCGATTGGTTGGGGTTATTCTTTTTTCGGGGTCAAGTTTATCAGTTGCTTCCACGCAAAGCAGTGTTTCCAAACTAGCTACTATGGCAATGGTAAAACCTGAAATCCACACCTGCGGATTGGTAATTGCAGCAAAATTAGGAAAGGTGAACTGCCCTATAAAATCGTCTGTGCTCTCTGGAACCGGAACCGATACTAAATGATTTTTTGCGATAGCTAAAACTGAAGACGGATCGACCAAAACATAAAATAACACTCCGAAAACTACTGCTACCAAAGGACCTGGTACAATTTTAAAAAAATCGCTTTTCTTTACAAGTACAAGTTCCCAAAGCAATAAAATTCCTAAGGAAATACTGGAAACCAGTAAAGCACCCGGTGAAATATAATTAAACATCTCGCCCAATGCAGAAAATGTATTTTCACCGTCAAGTTGGAAAAAATTAAGATCCCCTTCGTAATCACTATCGTACCCAAAGGCATGAGGGATTTGCTTCAAAAAAATGATTATACCGATACCTGCCAACATCCCCTTGATTACCGATGAAGGAAAGTAGTACCCAATAATTCCAGCTTTTAAAAGTCCGAGGATTATTTGTAAGGCACCACCGATTACAACAGCAACCAAAAAGTTTTCGAAGCCTAAAGTAGCAATGGCACTTAAAACAATAACCGCCAATCCAGCTGCCGGACCACTAACTCCAATTTGAGATCCACTAATGCTACCTACCACGATACCACCAATAATTCCTGCTATGAGTCCAGAAAAAAGAGGAGCTCCACTTGCCAAAGCAATTCCTAAACAAAGTGGCAGTGCCACAAAAAACACTACTATACTGGCTGGTAAATCTTTCTTTAAATGTTTAAACATAATTCTATTTTATTTTTTCACAATGTCGGGTTTATTGCTGATTGGATAACCAGTTCTTATTACGTTTTATAACTTTCTGTCCTACTCAACAGAGCTTATGCATTTAGAAACCTAATACAGAACTTTGTGTTATCCCCTTAAAAACGACCATTATGATGGTTTTGGTTGAAAAATTAAATTCTAATAAGATAATTGGAATAAAGTAGATATGGATCATTTGCTTTAAAAACACAGCTACATCAAAATCTACAACATGAATAGTATTCAAGAAATGAATTCTGGTGGAGGAATTATTACATCTATTACTTGCTCGTAATGATGGGAAATATGATAGTGATAATTTTCCCTTTTCTTAATAATTGCATTAATGGGAAAGCTAGTATTGCTTGATGAAGTAAGCTGCTTAATTTCTTTGAGCTCATTACCAACATCATTTTTTTCTTCTTCAGCTAAGTTGTAAAAAACAGAAACCTCCGCATTTTTTTCAACAACCGTAATAATAGTTGGGGCTATTAAAAAAAAGCAGAAAACCAGCAAAAAGAAGCAAATAAATATTTTCTTATTCGTATTTAACACTAACAATCTTTTTATAAGACAGTTAAATATACTGTTTTTTGAAGAACTTTTTGTTAAGGAAGCTTAAAAGTCTTTAATCTCTTTTAGTTCGCTACTTGGCAACCAACCAATTTTACCATCAGCAAGTTTTATTTTATTCCATTCGCCTAACACTTCCAACACATTTACTTTTGTGCCTTCGTGTAATTTAAAAACTTCGTTGCTTCCCATATTGGGTTCGGACATTATGGAAGTTTCTTTAGAAAAAATAATGGCAGGCCTTTTTCCTTGCTCCAAATCGTATTGCTGATAAGCAAAACCAAAACTGGCAACGGAAATAATAAGCAAAAGAACGCTCAAGCCGAAGTAAATTCGTTTCTTAGTGCTAAACGCGGCAAAATAATACAGTAAAAATAATATTACGAACAATATCATACCAACGATGGCCAATATAGCCCAGGAATTATAAGACAGTCTTCCTATAAAGTTTTCAAAAAGCTTATCAATCCCTGTTTGCGGCATTACATCAATCGCGTCTATGGTCATGTTTTTGGCAAACTGCAAATTGTTTAAAACATCTTGATCATCAGGGTCTAGCAACAAAGCCTTTTCGTAGTAATAAATACTCGGAGCTATTTGGTTCAATTTATAATAGCTATTTCCCAAATTATAGTAAAGCGCCGCCGAATGTTCACCGTTTTCAGCAATCTGCAAATATGACTCAATGGCTTCTTGGTATTTACCGTTGTTGTAAAAGCTATTTCCTTTTTCGAACAATGCTTCATTTTGTCCGAAAGCTAAACAAGTGAAAAGGGTAAAAACAACCCATACATAAAACTGACTGTATATATTTTTATGCCTCATCCTCATTTCAATTGTTTATCAATTAAAGAAATCACTTCTGCCGCTTTATTATAATCCCTTTCCATTTCTGCCATAGTGCTTGGTGAGTACCTCGCCAATTCACAATTCTTTAGCAGCGTAATAAAATCTTCCACTACCTGCGGTTCTACATTTTTAGAAAGCAGCAATTCACTTATTTTTTCTTTACTGAATTCTGATGTTACAATCTTCAGCTTAGCCTTTAAATAGTTGTGTAGAGCTCTTTCCAAAGATTCGTAAAACGCATCTTTATCACCAAGGTTTTTCTTTGCCTCGGAAAGATATTTCTTGGCCAACTTATTCGCCTTGCGCACTCGGTTTCCTATGACATCACTTGCCATCGCGGCTCTTCTTTTTCCTATGAAGATTGCTATAGGAATAAATAGAAGTGGAAGCAATAACAATAAATAAAACAACGTTGAACCAAAGAAAGCCGATGACTCTTTCGGGAATAAATCGGTAGTCAATTTTATAAATCGAAATTGATTCCCTGTAACCGCAACGGGCTGTTTGGCACTCGTATTGGTATCTGCATTCGAAGCTACTTCAGAAGCGCTCGAAGGCCCTTCGTACACATTAACCAATGCCTGTTGCGAGGTGATTGTTTTGTATTCTTCTTCTTCAGGATCAAAATAGGAGAAAGCAACCGTTGGTATTGGGTATTTCCCTCGGTATTGCGGGACGATCGTATAGTTATCGGTTATACTTCCTTTCATCCCAGAAATAGAAGTGCTAATATTCTCTTCAAATTCCGGTTCGTACACCTCCAAAGAACTCGGCAACGTTAATTTTGGAAGGTTAAAGAGTTTTAAATTTCCATTTCCGCTAACTTTAACTTTTGCGGTTAACGACTCATTCGCTTTTAAATCGGTTTTGGACAATACCACATCAAAATCAAACTGACCTACAGCACCAGTAAAACCTGCTGGCTTTCCTTGCTCTGGTAATGGTTTTACATTAATGGTTCGCTTTCCTGCTGTAACAGTTTTATTTGTTTGGGTGAATAATCGTCCACCAAAAATATCCCTTCTATTCGTAGGCACGTCTACAGTTACGTCCAATGCAAGTGGCTCCAATTCTAAACTGCCCGTCTTTTGAGGGTATAAAACAACTCTCTTTAAAACTACATAACGATATTGTTTCCCTTGGTAGGTTCCATTTTCTACTTGATATCGAGTCACTTTAATATCTTGCGACCAGAAATTATTATATTTAGGGTTTGCTTTTGGGAGAAAGTTGGAAACGTTTATACGCGGACTCACATATAATTTGTACACCACGCTCACCGCCTCATTTAAATACGGATTCGCATTAGATACTTCGGCAACCAAATGTAGATTATCATCAGCGATGTCATCTGCGGAAGGTGGCGCGTTGGGATCGTTTACAGCCTCTGTTACTTCTATTCGTACTGGTTGCGTTTTATATACATTCCCTGCTATTTCTACCGTTGCCTGATTGATGGTGAATGTCCCTTTTGAATTTGGCGTTAGAATATAGGAATACGATTTAGAAAAGCTTCGTTTTCCGTTCACCCAAGAATTGCTTATGGATTGGTTTGGCCCCATAACCACCCTAAATCCATTAAAATTAGGTGGCGTAAAATTATCGCCATCCTTATTCATAGTGAATTCTATACGCAAACGTTCATTAACGCCCAATTTATCTTTACTTACTTTGGCTTCAAACTGCACACCCTCTTCTTGGGCATGCGAAATTCCCGTAAGCAGTATTAAAAATGTCGCTATTAATAATCTAATATTCATGTTTCTTTACCAATCTTTTTCAGATTTTACAGGAACTCCCTTCACTTTTTCAGCATTTATTTTATCCTGAACCTTCTTTTCTTCATTGTTCATCGCTTCCAAGATGTTTTTTATCTGCTGAGGCGATAGCTGATTTGGTCTTGGCTGCTGCTGTTGCTGCTGCTGATCTTGTGGCTTATCTCCTTGATTTTGTTTTTGTTGATCCTCGGGATTTTCTTTCCCTTCATCTTGCTTATTATCTTCAGGGTTTTCTCCCTCTTCGTCATTATTTTCTCCTTTATCATCTTTTTGATCTCCTTGATCATCATCTTTCTCTTCCCCTTCGTCTCCTTCTTTCTTATCCTGCTGATCTTGGTTATCTTTATTTTCGTCTTGATTGTCTTTATCCTGATCTTGGTTTTGATCTTGATTATTCTGGTTCTCTTCCTGTTGCTTTTTCAACATTTCTTTAGCCAAGGCTAAATTATACCGTGTTTCTTCATCTTTAGGGTTGTTACGCAATGCTTCCTTATAAGCCTCCACTGCTTTTTGGTATTCTTTATTTTTCATAAAAACATTCCCCAAATTGTGGTATGCCTTATGTTTTTCTTCTTTAGTTTTAGCCGTATTGCCTGCCTCTTTAAATCTCATGAAAGCCTCCCCCATGCTGTTTTCATTGTAGTAAACGTTGCCAAGATTGTACTTTGCCTTGGCATTTTCACCACTTTTGGCAATCGCCTTTCTATACGCTGCTTCCGCTTCTACCACATCATTGTTTTCTTGAAGAATCTCATTCCCTTGGAACGTATATTCTTTTGAAACCGAAAGCGCCTTTTCTTTAGCTCTTTCCAACGCTTCGGAATCTTGTGCTTGTGCGTTTATCCCTAAAAAAAGCCCCAAAATAGTTAAAAAAACTAAGTTAGACTCTTTAAATCCTTTTTTTGAATTTTGATTAGTTTTCATCTTCCCCTCCTTTTGCTTTCTCGTTAAACAAGTTTAATCGTTGAATCCAAACCGTTTTTCTTTCCAATAAGAAAATATCTAAAAACAATAAGGCAATTGCGATGGCAACAAACCACTGGAACTGATCTTTGAAATCTGCATATTGCTTGGACTCAAATTCAGTTTTTTCCATAGTGTTCAAGGTATCGGTTACAAAATCAACAACTTCTTCGGTGTTACTACCGTTAATGTATTCACCGCCACCTTCGGAAGCAATGCTACTCAACATATTCTCATCCAGCTGGGTAATAACCACCTCTCCATTCTGATCTTTTTTGTAGGAATCTATAATTCCATTTATCCGTAAAGGAATAGGGCCTCCTTTTGCTGTTCCCACTCCGATAGTAAAAATTTTAATCCCTTCGTCCTTGGCTTTTTCAACAGATTCTATTGCCATATCCGAATGATCTTCCCCATCAGAAATTAAAAACAATACGCGGTTCGTTTGATCTTGATCGTCGTAGTACGTAGTCGCCAAATCTATAGCTTCGTTGATGGCCGTACCTTGGGAGGACATCATATCGGTATTCATGCTCTGTAAGAACATTTTCCCCGCGGAATAATCGGTTGTAATGGGCAATTGTGGAAAAGCTTGTCCTGCGTAGGCTATGATTCCAATACGATCGCTCGCCAAGTTATTAATGATTTCGGATACTATTCGCTTGGCTTTTTCCAATCGGTTAGGCGCTATGTCTTCCGCAGCCATACTTTTGGAAACATCAATAGCAAAAACAACGTCTACTCCCTCCCGTTTCACCGTTTCAAGCTTGGTTCCGATTTTAGGATTTACCAAAGCAATCGCCAAACTTGCCAAAGCAAGCATAACTACAATTAATTTCAAGGCCGATTTAAATGTTGAACGGTTGGGACTTAGTCTATCCAACAAGTCTGCATCCGCAAATTGCTTTTGTGCACGCTTTTGCCAAAACTTAAAGGCTAGAAACAACAATAACAGCACTGGCAATAAAGTCAGCACATAGAAATATATTTTTTCGTCTAATTGATAAATATCCATAGTCTAAACAAAACTTCTAAAAACAGTGTACCTCAACAAATATTCCAACAATAGCAGTCCGCATGCTAAAAGGGCAAATACTCTAAATTTCTCTTCGTAATTGTAATATTTAAACTCCTCTATATCTGTTTTTTCCAGTTTATTAATCTCTTCATAGATTTCGGAAAGCTTTTCATTGTTTGTTGCCCTAAAGTATTTTCCACCTGTTTTATCGGCTATATCTTTCAGCAGGGCTTCATCTATCTCCACTTTACTCATTCCATATCTAAAGCTTCCATCCGGATTATAGGCAATGGGCGACAATGCCATTCCATTACTACCCAAACCAATTGTGTATGTTTTAATACCATATTCAATGGCTAATCCAGCAGCGGTTTGTGGTTCTATGAATCCGCTATTGTTAACTCCGTCAGTAAGTAAAATAATTACCTTACTTTTCGCTTTGCTATCTTTCAATCGGTTTACGGATGTTGCCAAGCCCATTCCAATAGCCGTTCCATCTTCCAATTGCCCATATTTAATATCGTTCAAAGAACGTAAAACAATAGCTTTATCGCTGGTGATTGGGGTTTTCGTAAAACTTTCCCCAGAATACACCACCAAACCAATTCGGTCGTTAACGCGCTCTTTAATAAATTCTGCGGCCACTTTCTTTAAGGCACTCAATCTATTCGGTTTTAAATCGCGCGCCAGCATACTGGAAGAAACATCTATTGCCATAACAATATCGATTCCCCTTGTAGTTTTCGTACGCGTGGAAATATCTTCAGTCTGCGGTCTTGCCATGGCTACAATTAACGCCGCCAATGCTAAAAGACGCATCACAAATAGTGCTGGCTGAAGTTTTGCCAAAATAGATGGCGTACCTTTAAACCCTTTTATACTTGATATTTTTAAAGAAGCGGTTTGTTTTTTACGCTTAAAAAAATACCATGCAATCGCTACTGGTAGTAGTAAAAACAACCAGAAAAATTGTGGATTTGCGAATTGTATATTTTCAAACATAATTAGCTTTCCGTTTTAAAGTCAATAGAATTCGTAACTCTTTCAACAATTTCTTTCGCATATCGATCGTCTTGCTCATACACCATTATCACTTGCTGAAAACCTCCATTTTGCACAAAACTTAAAATAACATACGCTTCTTCACGTACTTTATTGGTTTCTGGGTTTTCAATTTCCAGTGTACCGAATACTTTATTGCCTTCTTTACCTGTTGGTGTTGTTAAATCTTCCTGCTTAACAATCATATTTTTTGCACCTGCTTTTTCTACTTGCTCTAAAGCTGCATCGATGGCTTTTTTGGCATCAAAATCGGCTTCTTTATTGTAAGTGGAAATACTGGTTTTTATATAGAAATTACTTCCCAATTCTCCGTACGAAAACTCTTGATGACTACTAGTGCCCGTCATTTCATTGGAAGCAATTTCTTCATCTCTTTTTAAAACCTCTGGGGTCTCTAAATAAATAGCTGGAAATCCGTAAGAACTTCCAATCCATTCATTTTCCAATAATGTTTTGGTAGGATGGCCAAAAACAGAGTCTTTTACGGAACTAAAGCCATATTTGTAGGTAAAAACTCCAGCTGTAATTACCAATACCGCAACGCCCGCTGCTATCGCGTATTTTATCTGTTGATGTCTTTTCTTACGCTTAAACTCCTCCACATACTCTTCCTGCTCCATCAATTCTTCTTCGGTAGGTTCTGGCAACGCTTCTTTAGTTTTTACCACAATTTGTTCAATGGTTTTTCTGTCGCGATCAATCACCGAATTTTCAGGTGTTGACTTAGCAAATTTTACCAAATCAGCTGTTTGCAATACGTTTTTAAACTGCTTGATAGTATCATCATCTATTTTAAGGCTTCCAGAATCACGCAGCATTTCCATTTTTGTAATCAACTCATCCGTTGTACTTTCCAATGCTGAAATATGCACATCTTCCTCCAAGTATGAACGTACAATATTGGTCAGTTCAGAATAGTATTCTTTGTATTCCGATTGAATTAAGTATTTCGATTCGTCCAATCTCTTCAATTCCGCTAAAGCGCGGTCGTACGGCGGTAACAACGCAATTTTTTCTTCTTCGGTAAGTGGTTTTTTTCTGAAGACAAACCAGTATAGCAATCCGCCTACCAAAGCAGCAACCAACAATCCTCCCAGCAACCATTTCCACCAATCGCCCATAGGTTTTTCAACCTCAGCCAGCGCTTTGATGTCGTACATTTTTTGTTTGGTTGTATCAACCACTACTGTATTTACCTCAATCTTAAGGGAATCTGTAAAATACGGTTTGTTGTTAATCATAACCTGCTGACGCGGCAAAGTGTAGCTCCCAGAATCAAACTGGGTTAGGGCATATTTCTTGATTAAGTTGAATTTATCCTGATTTACAATCGTATCGGTTGGCAAAGCTTCCACTACTTCCAAAGGCATAAAAGTTTGCCCTTCCGGAAAAATAACTTGTGAAGCGGTATCTGCTTCCACTTCAAAAGTAAAATGAATTTGCTCCCCTATTTTTATCGAAGTAGAATCTACCGATGACTTTACAGTGGGTGTAGATTGGGCTAACCCACAAAAGGACAAACAACAAAAAAGCAATAGTAAAATACTTGCTTTTTTATTGATTGATGCGATAAATGTATTTGTTAAGATTAAATCTGTCATTTTTTATTTTCGTAATCTCACTGTTTATTTGGGCTCCTAACAAACAATAGTGCCCAGCGATAATTGTGGGCTATCCCCTTCGTTTAAAATACCCTAATAACTTTTTCACATAACTTTCATCTACACGGCTGCTAATAACACCCGCTCCACTTTTGGAGAACGTATTTTGGAAATAATCCACGCGATTTAAATAATACTTGGCGTATTGATTTCGAACACTTTTTGCTTTGGTATTCACCAACATAAGCTCACCAGTCTCAGCATCTTCCATTTGAACAAAACCAATATTAGGCATGCTCTCTTCTTTTTCATCGTAAATGCGAATTCCCGTAATATCGTGTTTGTTTGCCGCAATTTTAAGCGAATGTTCGTAGTTGTCGGCCATAAAATCAGAGAGCAAAAAGGCAATTACTCTTTTCTTGCTTACGCTCGACATAAACTTAAGCGCTCCTTGTATATCGGTGTTTTTACTTTCTGGTTTAAATTCCAACAGCTCACGAATAATCCTCAATACGTGAAATCTCCCTTTTTTAGGCGGAATGTAAAGTTCTATTTGGTCTGAAAACAGAATAAGTCCAATTTTATCGTTGTTCTGCATGGCAGAAAAAGCCAATGTAGCAGAAATTTCAGTGATAATATCTTTTTTAAACTGTTGGGTAGTACCGAAGAATTCAGAGCCTGAGACGTCTACCATTAACATCATGGTAAGTTCGCGTTCTTCTTCAAAAACCTTTACAAAAGGCTCGTTATAGCGGGCAGTTACGTTCCAATCTATATTTCTTACATCGTCCCCAAATTGGTAATTGCGCACCTCACTAAATGTCATTCCCCGACCCTTAAAGGTAGAATGATATTCCCCTCCGAAGATATGATCACTCAATCGGCGGGTTTTTATCTCAATTTTCCTTACTTTCTTTAGTAACTCTTTAGTATCCATAGTAAATTCAAAGTTTAGTTTAATGTTATGTGTTCAAGTAACTTTAAACTTTTGAACGTGAAACTTTAAACCGTTATGGCACTTCTATTTCGTTTACTATTTTGTTGATGATTTCTTCGGAAGTAATATTTTCCGCTTCTGCTTCGTAGGTAATACCAACCCTGTGGCGTAACACATCGTGTACTACAGCTCTTACATCCTCTGGAATTACGTAACCTCTCCTTTTGATGAAGGCGTAACATTTTGCTGCTGTTGCCAAATTAATACTTCCCCTTGGCGAAGCTCCAAAACTAATGAGAGGTTTAAGGTCTGATAAATTATATTTTTCAGGATAACGGGTAGCAAAAATGATGTCCAGAATGTACTTTTCTATTTTCTCGTCCATATACACTTCTCTAACCGAAGCTTGTGCCCTTAAAATTTGATCTATGGAAACTACTTGATTTACTTTATTGAATTCCCCTTTTAAGTTAGCACGAATAATAAGTTGTTCTTCGTTCAGCTTTGGATAATCAATTACGGTCTTCAGCATAAAACGGTCTACCTGTGCTTCCGGTAACGGGTAAGTACCCTCCTGTTCCACTGGGTTTTGAGTTGCCATTACCAAAAATGGCTTTTCAAGGATAAAAGTTTCATCACCAATGGTTACTTGCTTTTCCTGCATGGCTTCCAACAAAGCCGACTGAACTTTTGCAGGGGCTCGGTTGATCTCATCTGCCAACACGAAATTGGCAAAAATAGGTCCTTTTTTTATGGAGAAGTCGTTTACTTTCATGTTATAGATAAGCGTCCCCACCACATCTGCAGGTAGAAGGTCGGGGGTGAACTGGATCCGGCTGAAACTCCCGTGTACTGCTTTTGCAAGGGTGTTAATGGCTAAGGTTTTTGCCAAACCGGGTACACCTTCCAATAAAATATGTCCTTGCCCTAAGAGACCAATCAACAATCTTTCTACCATGTGCTTTTGCCCTACAATAACTTTATTCATCTCTAAAGTTAGTACATCGATAAAAGCACTTTCTTTTTCAATTTTTTCGTTAATAGCGTTAATATCCAACGTAGTATTTTGCTCCATTTATGTTAATTTTTTGAGGCATCAATATAACACCATCTATAATAGGACGCAAATTGAAAATTTATTTAGACTACCGCTGTTAACAATTGGTTAAAAAATAAAGAGTGCCCTGAACATTAGGGCACTCTTAATATATTTTATGTCTTTTTAACTATTCCAAGGTAATATCTCCCAACGCAGTTATCTCTCCTTCAACTACTTCCACATCAGCAACCTCCTTAATTCCAAATGCAGAACCTTCACCAGGAGTTAGGGTTAAAATATATGTGCCAGCCGGAATATTTTCCAATGTAAACATACCTTCTTCATTAATATCAGCCGAAACCATTTCTTCACCTACCATTATAGATGCAGTTACAACAACATCTGCATTTACTACAGTTCCTGTAATGTTTCCTCCAGAAATTGCCATTAGTTCTACGGTTCCGGCATCAGTAACAGCTCCATTTTCTACTACCACATCTGCTATAGTAGCGTTTGCCAATCCAGATGCTTCATCAGGGGTAAGCATAACATCGTATGTACCAGCAGGAACACCACTTAATACATATATACCTTCGTCGTTTGTATATGTAGTTATAGTGTCTTGATCTGCAACTACCCATGCCAATACTTGATAATCGTTTGGCGTTACAGCCCCTCTAATTTTTCCAGAGTTTACTTCCGTACTTGCATTTATAACTGGCTTTAGAATGTATTTCCCTGAATTCCCAGCATCTACAACAGATTTTTCAGCGTCAAAATCGAGCGTAATCTCATATGTAAAACCACCTTCCAATTCAACGTCATCAAATTTTATTTTTAAACCTGACTGCTGAGCACTTGGTGTGTCTAAAGGATACTCTTCCCCGTCGACAACCACGGAGTTTTCTTCTCCTAACACCAATCGAAGTTGCTCTATATCGCCTTCTAATATTTCATTTTCTACCAATACTACACTGGCACCGCCGGTTAGCTCCAACAAATCGTATACACCTGTATTTACTTCTCCAACACTCTCCCATCCACCTTCTTCATCATCAGAACGGTTAATTAATACATCTTGAATGTCTATATTCACTTTCTCATAGTCTCCTGGAGCATCCACAAGATTAATTTTTACTTTCGCCATGTCTTCAGAAGGCATATCAGTATTTGTATCGTCCTCACTACAACTAATAGTCAAGAATAAAGTAGCCAATGCTAGACATGTAATTTTTGATATTCTTTTCAGATTTTTCATAAATAGGTGTTTTTAATTTATTAGTATTTGTTTTAATCCCTCAAGCGTGAGGTACTATTAATAATTACGTGCCCATTTTAAAAACCAGATGTTAAGGAATGTTAATGTTTAAAAATCTCTTTATTGTGTTGAACAGTTACATTATTTTCATTTTGCAAATTTAACCTATCTAAATACAATGAATTTTTCAAAAATAATTGCCGGTACCATGACATGGGGAAGTTGGGGGAAATCACTCCAAAAAAATGAGATGAAAGATCTTATTCTTCATTGTTTTAAGGAAGGAATTTCTACGTTTGACCATGCTGATATTTATGGCGGATATACTACCGAGCAAGCTTTTGGAGCTGCCTTTAAGGATAGTGGCTTAAACCGGGAGGAAGTACAACTTATTACCAAATGCGGAATTCAATACGTTTGCGAGAATAGGGACAATAAGATAAAACATTACAATCTTTCCAAGGAATATATCATTTGGTCGGTAGATGAATCTTTAAAAAATTTACAAACTGATTATATTGATCTTTTATTGCTCCACAGACCTAGCCCGCTGATGCAACCCGATGAAATTGCAGAGGCCGTTGCAGCGCTTAAGAAACAAGGAAAAATAAACCATTTCGGACTTTCTAACTTTACACCCTCCCAAACAGCTCTAATTAAAGACAAAACGGAAGTCGCCGTTAACCAAATAGAGTTTTCGATAACTCATTTTGATGCCATGTTGAATGGCGATTTGGATTATATGATGCAGAACAACATTAAGCCAATGGCATGGAGTCCGCTCGGACTTATTTTTAAACAGTCTACAGACCAGACATTGCGAATAAAACACAAGCTTTTTGAGCTTATTGAAAAATACCATGCTACGGCAGACCAACTTTTATTGGATTGGATTTTAAAACATCCTTCCGGAATACACCCTGTTATTGGAACGACCAATAAAGAGCGTATTACAAATTCGGTAAAAGCGCTAGACATCGAACTCGACCGTGAAGATTGGTTTTCACTGCTAGTAGAAAGCCAAGGACATAAGGTTCCTTAGGGGTTTAGGTGTTGGATGTTGGGTTTTAGGTATTGGAAACCAGACGCTAGAGGTTAGTTAGAGTAGCCAGTGGTCAGTGGTCAGTGTTCAGTTGGCAGGGATATCAGGTCATTCAAGAAAATCGAGCAGCTATCAACTTTACGACTTATCAACTTAACGAATCAACAATAGAGGCTGGAGGCTAGAAGACGGGAGACAGAAGCTCGAAAAATTTAAATTAGTCGATTTAACAAATAAACACCCATCATCCAGCAACCACAACATTCATAACTACTAAATTTCAGTCTTAATGAATTAAACTTTATTTTTGCATTCTTAAAAGAAAACGATTTTGGGAATAATAAAAGTAACCAATATTCAAGTGTATGCATACCATGGATGTTTGGTAGAGGAAGGGAAAATAGGTAGCGATTACCGCGTTGATGTGGAGGTTAAAGCGAATTTACAACCATCTGCGGAAAGTGACCAATTAAAAGATACCGTAGATTATGTTCAAATAAACCGAATTGTAAAAGATGAAATGGCGGTTCGCTCAAAATTATTGGAACATGTAGCGAAACGGATTATCGATCGCATTTTGGCAGAAATTGCCATCGCCAACGAAGTGACTGTAGAAGTTTCCAAAATCAACCCACCCATCGGAGGGAATGTGGAACAGGTGACCATTCAAATGACACTTAGCAGATAATTTAAACATCCTTTTTGGATTAAGAACAATATTTTTATTACATTTGCGCTCCGCAAAAGGGCATCGTGGCCGAGTGGCTAGGCAGAGGTCTGCAAAACCTTGTACAGCGGTTCGAATCCGCTCGATGCCTCAACCAAAACCCCAAAGTTCTTAAAAACTTTGGGGTTTATTTTTTCACAACTTCCACTTTACAAAAATCCTTCAAAAGAATCTTTTCAAATACTTCTATTATTTTATCATTTTAACAAAAAACAAATGCGCTCTTTGTGTTTATTAATCACCTGTAAATATATTTGTTCGATCTAAAGCCAGTCCTTACACCAATCTCGTTTTAGTAATTTATTAGTGAAAATATGAAGAGAAGAAGCGTCCTTAAAAATTTAGGATTACTTACAGGCGGACTTATGCTGATGCCTTCTTGTAGTTTTTTGGAAAAACGCACCCCAATTGCCCTAAATAATTTACAGATAAAAATCGAAGAAGAGGAGTTAATGGAGCAACTGATAGCTGTTATCCTTCCGGAAGATAATTTAAAGGGCGGTGTATCTCTGGGCGTTCAAAACTTTGTTTGGGTAATGCTAGACGATTGCGCTGAGAAAAAGAAACAAGACACTTTTTTAAATGGGTTACGGCTTTTTAATACTACCGTGAAACAATCTTACGGAGATGATTTTGAAGGCCTTTCTTCCGAAGAAAAATATACCGCTTTAACCAACATGCTAAACAATGAAAGTCTGAATACAGATTTGATTGCTTTTTTACATACCACGAAGCATACCGCAATCTGGGGCTATAAAAATAGTGAATACTATCTAAGCGAAGTTATGCCTTACAACCTTATTCCCGGTGCTTTTTCTTATAAAACAAAAACGATTGACCCTAACGAAAAAATCAATATCAATGCCTAATTTTAACATAGACAGTACTAAAAAAAACAGTTTTGACGCCATTGTTATTGGTTCGGGCATGAGCGGCGGTTGGGCGGCAAAAGAATTTACAGAAAAAGGACTCAAGACTCTTGTGTTGGAGCGTGGCAGGGAAGTAAGTCATGTGGAAAACTACCCGACAACGAATTTGATGCCTTGGGAACTAAAACATGCCAATGTTGTTCCTGAAAAAATAAAGAAAGAAAATCCCATCGCGGCTCGTTGTTACAATTTTAAAGAGGATTCCCAACATTTCTTCACAAAAGATAAAGAACAGCCTTACATTCAGGAAAAGCGATTTGATTGGATTCGGGGCTACCAAACGGGAGGAAAATCTTTGTTATGGGCACGCCAAACACAACGTTTAAGTGATTTCGATTTTGAAGGCCCTGCAAGAGACGGGTTTGCAGTCGATTGGCCGATTCGGTATAAAGACCTTGCCCCATGGTACAGCTATGTTGAAAAATTTGTAGGTATTTCTGGTGAATATGATGGACTGGATGTACTCCCCGACGGAGAATTCTTAAAATCAATGGGGCTAAACGCCACAGAAGAATACTTTAAAAAAGTAATTGCTGAAAAATACAAGAATCAGCGACACGTAATTTATGGTCGTTGCGCCCATATTACAGAAACCAAAGATATTTTTATACAACAAGGACGTGGAATGTGTCAAACAAGGGATTTATGCCGACGTGGTTGTCCGTTTGGCGGCTATTTCAGCAGCAATTCCAGTACCCTTCCTTGGGCCGCTAAAACAGGCAACCTCACCATGAAACACGATGCCGTGGTACATTCTATTATTTATGATGACAAAAAAGAAAAAGCTACTGGAGTTCGTGTAATTGATGGCAATACAAAAGAAACCACAGAATATTTTGCACCCGTAATTTTTGTAAATGCGAGTGCCTTTAACACCAATATGATATTGCTGAATTCGAAATCCAATCGTTTCCCGAACGGATTAGGAAACGATAACGGACTTCTAGGAAAATACATCGCTTTTCATAATTACCGAATGAACATCAGCGCAGAATTTGATGGAAACTTAGACAAAACTACCGTTGGGAGAAGACCTACGAGCGGCTACATTCCAAGATTTAGAAATGTCTACAAGCAAGAAACCGATTTTCTAAGAGGATATGCTGCTGGATTTTATGCGAATAGAATTGTTGAGCAAGAGACAGATGCTATTGGTCCTGATTTAATGGAAAACCTGAACACCGCCGAATATGGAAATTGGCGTGTTGGTTCTCACATGATGGGAGAAACCATTCCGAAAGAAGAGAGCACGCTTAGCTTAGATACGGAGAAAGTGGATCAATATGGAATTCCGCAGCTACGCATTAATTTGGATTACGATGAAAATGATGAAAAAATGAATCTGGATTATGTTGAGCAGCTTACCGAAATGTTTGAAGTGGCCGGATTTAAAAATATTAAAGCCAATGATTCCAAAAAAGCACCTGGACTTGATATCCATGAAATGGGCGGCGTAAGAATGGGTCACGATCCGAAAACATCATTGCTAAACAAATGGAATCAATTGCACGCATGCAAGAATGTATATGTAACGGATGGGGCGTGTATGACTTCTACCGCTACCCAAAATCCGTCTTTAACGTATATGGCACTTACGGCTCGGGCTTGCGACCATGCGGTTAAGGAATCAAAGAAATAATATTCAGAGGCAATAACCGTTCTGTAAGATAATTTAATTACACTGAATGAATATTCCCCAAACATCACTTTTTAAATTACAGATTTTTACATTTGCAATTAACTTGATGAAATGAAATTGCAAATACATATAAAAACATTTTCTGAACTTGATACCAATGAACTCTACGCATTACTTCAATTGCGCAGTGAAGTTTTTGTGGTGGAACAGGACTGTGTTTATCAAGATATTGATTATAAAGACCAAAAAGCGCTGCACGTTTTGGGTTTTCACGAAGGAATTTTAGTGGCTTACACACGTGTTTTTAATGCTGGGGAATATTTTAACAATCCAAGTATTGGAAGAGTGGTGGTGAGAAAAAAGGAAAGAAAGTACGGCTTCGGACATGAAATTATGAAAGCCTCAATTGAAGCTATTTATAAAAGTTACGGAAAACAGCGCATAGAAATATCAGCCCAACGCTATCTTGATAAGTTTTATAGATCGCATGGCTTTCAGGAAATCGGTGAAGGTTACCTAGAGGATGGCATACCACATATAAAGATGATCAAGGATTGATCTTGATCATCTTTTTATCCATATTCAAATCGTCAAGCATGGTATTTGTAAACTTATAGTGCCCTTTAGTACTGATAATTTTAAATCGGTACGACTTCATCTTACTCAATACATCTAAAAACATCCACTTGGACTTTAAAAGATGTGGTTTTTCAGACTTTACACTAATTTCAAAAAAATGTTTAATCCCATTCTTGTCAGCAACAATATCGGGGGTAATAGTGACATCACTCCCCTTTTTTATAAAGGATTTTGGGGTTTCATAGCCTTCTAGGTCAGCTTTTATATTGTTAAACCCTCTGTTCTCTAAATAATTAACCGATCTGGTTAAAAAATCTGTATAATTCTCTTTATCAATGCTTATCATAATGTATTATACAAATTTTCACGTAAATATCCAATTATCAGATAGTTAAATAGTGTTAAGCCTGCAAACTAATTATTCCGACATTCTTTTGGTATTCCTCTTACCGCTCCACCAATCCGGCTTCATGTAAACTTTTACGAATGGTTTCCATAATAAATTGATATGCTTTGCGCTGATAAAACAAACGAAATCCAAGGGTTAAAATCGTGCTGCCCGAAATACTTCTCACTAATGTTCTAACCCGTTTCTTAAAAATCGATTTATAGGCTTTTTCAAAAAGCTCAAGATCTATTTTAGGATAGATTGGATAACTCAGTGCAGCATCTGTTCCGAAGTTTTCAAAATCAAAATCTTGAGAGAATGCTTTTTTGGTTTTCATGTCGGGTATAATAGGAAAAAAACGTGCTCCATTTGGATCTTTGGGCGGATTCGCATAAGAAAACCTATCCATTGCTTCCGAAGTTATTGTACTATCCAATCGCTTTTCGGCATTATCCATGACCACAGAAAAATGATAGCGCAAAAAATCTTGACAATTTTTTCTGCCGAGTTCAAAATCATGTTTCCTGAATTTTTTATCCATAAAACCTGCAAAACCACTTATGGGAGAAGATGCCAAATGATGCTGCTCCCTAATCGCCTCTCCATTAATCATGGTTTTTCTACTCGGCGCCACTAAAAATTTAGTACGATCGCTTAAAGATAGTGCATCAAAAATACCATCTTGGTTAAACATTACTTGGTTTCTCAATGCCTTGAACATGCCTTTGGCAACACTCCAAATATTTCTTTCAGGATTGAAAAGAGACGGGTTATTATCTTGATTGGGGAAAGGATCTACCATTACAACAGCATAGTTATCCTTTTCCTTAAGATTTTCATTTTTTTCATTCAGCACTTTAATTCCAATTCCATAAGGCTCATTGTTAATTAACCCTCCATCAATCGAGTTGAATTTATAACTATCTTCATTATCCAAAATCAATGGCTCTATTCCGCTTCTTCTTCCGAATAAATAATTAGGGTATCGTTCAATATACTTTTTTGAAATTTCAATTTCTCGGGATTTAAGACCGATAGGGAAAGCGGCCGTGCTCAAGGTAGCGTCCTTTAAATAGTTTATATCCTTTACTTCGTTAAGGTCCAAAACATAGTACAGGGCGCTATCATCCTCCGGAACACCTCTTTCCAACAATTCATTCTTTACCTTGTACCTAAAGAATCCACCGTGATTGGTAATTATATTCGCAGAATTCGTTTTACTGTCGCCACTAAAATCAACCTTAAAATTGAGTCCTCGTAAATTGGTGGTTGTTAAAATTAAATCGAGGTTTTTAGAAACATATGGCGGATAAGAAACATCGGTATTTATGGTAAGCGCTTCTTTCGCAATGACATCGATAGCTTTGCTATTTAAAAGAGATTCTGGTGTTTTATCTTTAGAAAGGTCACCAGTATCCAACAGCTTTTCAAGTGTTTTTTCCTTTTCATCGTCTGCCATATCCACCCAACACTTGTAAAATAAGTTATCCTCACCTTTTTGGTTAAAACGATTTACAGGTTTATGCTTACTATTCAACAAACTCATCAGCGTAAGTGTGCTGGTTATTCCCCCTGCCGAAGCTCCACTCAGCACATCTATTTCCACCTCATGCATGGGCACAGAGAAATCGTAATCAGGATGGGAAACTCCCAATTTTCTATTTTTTTCTTTGGCACTTTCCCACAAGGAGAGCGTTTCCATTAAATAGTCAAGCACGCCAGCCGTATAAGAACCTGCTGATACGGCTCCTGCCATGGTTAAACACAATTTAAATGATTTGGGCATGTTTATTGATTTAAATTTTGTTGAGATGAAAGATACAGAATTATTAAAAACTACTTATGCTATACTAAAGACTACAAAAACTATCCCAAATTGTCGTGAAACTTCTGTTAAACAACAATATACCTGTTTTCAAATAAAATATATTGCGCTAACTAACGCCTATTACATGTGAAAAAATTACTACACCGACTTCTTTTAATTTTTGCCTTTTGGATTGTTCCTTTTCTAATTCACTCTCAAATAGAAACCACAATAAATGTCTTTATCTATAAAGATGGCAAAGCGGTGGAAAATTTTGGCATTGCAAATTTAACTACCAAAGCAGAGGGTGAATTTAAAGATGGATACCACTCCATAACCGCTTCGGAAGGAGACGAACTCTTTTTTGCATCTTCAGATTTTAAAAACTTTTACAAATTGGTTACCACGGAACATATAATCACCAAAAAAATAGAAGTTTACACTAAAGAAGGCGTCATTGAGTTGGACGAAGTAATTTTAACTGATAAAAAACTTTCCTACGGAACTTTTACGGATTACATTCCTAAAACACATACGCCTGCTGAACGACGCTTAAATGCAGCTACTTCGGGGCTGTCTCTAGATCCCATCATCAATATGATTAGTGGTCGAACCAAAAAGCTGAAAAAATTGGTAAAAGCAGAAACTAAAAGCTTGATTGTAGAGTTTTTAGAGGACAATTACATAGATTACATAAGGAATGAACTGGAAGTTCCAGAGGAGCATATCGGACTATTTTGTTATTTTGTGTCTGATAGATACAAAGCTATTAACAAGGGTCTAGCAAGAAAACGGGTAGAGTACCTTCTTAGAAAAGCCTATTTTGATTTTGTAAAAGATCCCGCCGAACAATAAATACAGAATTGAAAAAATATCTTTTCATTATTTCAATTTTAAGCATGCTATTTAGCGTGAAGGCATTGCATGCACAACAAGAACGTCCACTAAAAATAATGATTTATCAAGGCGATGTCATTTTTAAGGGCTACACTGTGGTTAATTTTTCTAACAATAAAGAAGGGTGGAGAGAAGAAAATTACTACATAATAAATGTATTGATAGGGGACGAATTATACATATCTTCTAATGAATTTGATAATTTTTATCTCACCGTTACCCCAGAGGAACTTAAAAAAGAATTTTTGCAAATCAACATTGATAAAGAAGTTATTCCTTTGGAAGAAATTGTACTTACCGACCAAAAATTATCATACGGAACCTTCACCGATTACATTCCCAAAACACACACCCCTGCGGAAAGAAGACTTAAAACCGCTACGAAAATGTATTATCCTGGAGATGGCTTGTCTTTAAGTTTAGATCCTTTATTAAATGCTATAAGCGGAAGGACCAAGAAATTGAAAAATAGGCTCAAAGGCGAAACAGCCTCTTTTGATGTAATTTTCCTTGAAGGGAACTTTAAAGAATTTATTCTGAAACAACTGGAAGTTCCACATCAAGATTTTGGTTCTTTTACCTACTTTGTAGCAGACCATAATGAGGGTATTTATAAAGTTGAGGACCCAAAAAAAGTAGAACTAATCTTAAGGCAGAATTATTTACAATTTCTTTCGCAGAAAATAGAGACAGAATAAACTATCTGGTGAAACGCTTGCCATGAGGCAGAACATTAGGAAACCTATTTACCTGAGGTAATTCAGTAAGATTAAACTCTCAATGAGGGATTAAAATCCAATCGAGGCCTCAACCACTTCTTTCATATGTGCTGGCAACTCTTCTTCTTCCCACGGATGTTTTCCTCCAAAAACATGATCGGCATTGTCTATAACGACTAATTTGCTGTTTGGGTTCCATTTATATAACGCTTCTGCTTCCTGCAACGCCACCGTTGGGTCATCGGTACCATGAACTATGAGATGTGGAACAGAAATTTCCTGAACCGCTCTCTTCACTGTTAATCGCTCTTCGTTGGCCACAAAATCTTCGTAAAATTGATAATAATGAGGCATTTGCTGTTTGGTACGGCTGTTCTCCACATGAATAACACCTTGGGCTTTCCAAAATGCCCTTGCTTGTTCATCGGCGAAACGCGCTTTAAAATCGCACACACTCGCCCAAGTAATAAGTTTGGTGATTCTTTTATCTTCGGCAGTTTTAATTGCGGCAATTCCACCCCCTCGCGAATGTCCGATCAATGTTATTTTCTGAATATCCACACTTTCTGAAAAGTCAAATTCATCAGAGGAAACCCAATTGATAACCGTATCCAAGTCATCCAATTCAATGGTGAAATTATTAAGGGCAAAAGCTTCCAAATCTGGAAAATCGATAGGCTGTTCAACCGTTCCACCGTTATGGGAAAAATTAAATTTAACAAAACAGTAGCCGTTTTTTGCAAATTCTTTGGCTACCAAATCCCAAAACCCCCAATCTTTAAAACCTTTGTATCCATGTGCAAAAATGGCAACGGGAGCATTCTTTTTATCTTGATTCACATACACATCGGCTAAGATGGGCCGATTGTGTTTTCCTTCTAAAATTATATTTCTTTTAATATCCATTTTTTATAATTTCTTTTTCCTGAAACGGAATTTCAGTATTAAAAATTTCTAATAGTAGGCCTTTTAATCTTTCTTGAAACACTTTTAAAACTTCAGCATTAATAGCATTCGGATTATCCGATACAATTGCTCCTTCCTTTGTCGAGAACTTCAAAAGGCCTGATCCCATGTTTTTAAAAGACAAAATAGCTCCTTCAAAATTATTAAAGGGTGTGTTCTGGTTCATCATATAGGCGTAACACAAAATTTGAAACGCTTTACTGTATTTATAATCGTCCGTTAAGGTATCCCAATCACTTATAGTTACATCTTTCTTTTCTACTTTTCCCGTTTTGTAATCAACAATAATTACTTCTCCATTAACCTCTTCAACCCTGTCCACTTTCCCTTTTAAATAAATAGGAAAATTCAATTCAGGTATTTCAATAGGAACCTTTAGGTTATTTTCGATCTGTATGATTTTTATTTGATTTCCTTTTTGTAAACGGCGCTCTTCAAAACTCAAAAAATTTTGAATATATCTTTTCGCTACATGATAAGCAATTAAGTTTTTTCCACGCAACGTTTTCGTCTCCGTATATGTTTTAGAGAAATGAAGATTCACGGTACCATTTAAGGAATCTTTCATTTGTTTAATATGCTCTATAGTTAGGAACGTTCCTTCCAAAGGCTTATAAAAGGTTTCTAATGTATCGTGGACTATGGTTCCCAAAGTGTTAGCTGCTATGGTTTCCTCAACATCTTCCACCTCTTTGATTCCCAACACCGATTTTTGGTAGAAATCAATGGGATTTCGAATATAGTTACTTAGTGACGTTGGTGAGAAACCTCTGTTAGCGACTTCTTTTAATTTTTGTAAAATAGCCGTATTTTTCGGTATTTCAGCTAGATTTACAGGAGCATTTTTAATGGTCGGACTCGCAATATATTCGTGAATAGTATGCTTTTCCTCTTTCAACATAACGAGTTGTTGCAGCAAGCGGCTCTTTTCCCCGCCCTCTAAAACGTCTGCTTCTGTATTGTATAATAAATAAATGTTCTTTGCTTTTTGAAGCAACCTATAAAAGTGATAAGAATAAATGGCATCCTTCTCTTTATAGGTAGGCAAACCAAACGCTATCTTCAAATCGAACGGAATAAAAGAATTACTAGTTTTTCCTGCCGGAAGAATTCCTTCATTAACGGATGTTAAAATAACATTTTCAAAATCTAAATTTCTACTTTCCAACATTCCCATTATTTGCAAGCCTTGCAACGGTTCTCCTTTAAAATCAACCGTTTCCAACGACAGTAATTCAGCATACACCTTTTTTAAGGACTTTAAATCTGTAATAGTTCCGTAGGAAGCGTTAAATGTTTTTAGCTGATTAAAAACTTCGTAGAAGCGATATAGATACTCCAAAAAAAGTGAGTTTTTAACGGACTCCTCATTGTATGCTTTTTTGAGGCCCAGCGCAATATCGATGCAGTTCTGTATTACCGTATTTACATTTCTTTCCTTTTGGCTGAAAAACAAAGATGTCCCTTTAATTTGTATGGATTCCAAAAGCTCGTGTTCCACATAGATAAGGTTTTGCGAACGAACCTTTTGTAATAACTCAAGAACTTCTTCTGAATTATTTTTATACAAAGTATGCGCAATTGGGGAAGCCAGGACATTAATCACATCTTGATAATACCACTTTGTATCAGATGCTTTGCTCCAAACATCTAGTAACGTCTCGAAAAAAGAAGCAAACGGAGACAAATGCAAAGGAAACCCACTCGTAATATTTGCCGTTTGAATTTCAGGAGGAATACTGTTTAGCAATGCACCTAAAAGACTTTCATTTCCTAAGACCACCGCTGTATTAGAAACATATTTTTCATTTTCCTTTAGTATACTGCCAGCGTATTTTGCTTGCCCCACATTTTTGGGCACGCCGATAATATGAATGTTTTTCTCCTGAGAAAAATCATTGCTGATAATGTTAAACGGATTGCTCTTGAAATACGGCCATTCCTTTTGATATTTACGAAGGAAAAGTCCAGCATCATGCTCCTTTTCCGTCATAAATTTTTCGTCTATGTCCCAATAAATAGCAGTATTTGGCTGGCTTAAAAACTCCTGAAAAATATTCTTTTCCGCTTCGTTTAAAGCATTAAACCCGATAAAAATGTGTGTTCGATTATTATTCTGAACATAAAACTCAACATTTTCATTGGCTTCCCTATAAAGCATCCCTTGGTAGCCAATACCTTTTCTCACCAAATGCTCATTGAATTTTTCATAATAGTGATAGAGTCGTTTCCAAAACGAAAGGTAATTCTTTTGTAAATCAGTTTTATTTTCTGAATTTGTCCAATGAAACTGATCCAACTCCTTGATATGAAAGAGATGCGTAAAGAAACTCTTTGGGTCGATAAGGTAGCGGTCTATTTCATTGAAGTCCTGCAAGACCGTTTGAGACCATGTAGTAAAAGAATAGAAGTCTTCACGCTCCTCCTTTGGAGTAATCTCTTTGTATACCTCATAAAACTCAAAAGAAAGCTGTATGTTGGAAGCTAATTTTAAATTTGCCAAATCCTGAATAAACTCCTCAATACTTACAATCGCAGGAGAAATGGTTGTCATTTCAACCAGATTTTGAAGCTCATTTTTTAAAAAAGTAACTGCTCTTTTACTGGGTAAAACTAGCACAAGTTCCCCTAGACTTTTAGTATGTTTCGCATAAATTTCAGCTGCAACTTGTGCAAGGAATGATTTCATAAAAGTGTTTTCCTAAAATTCTAAATTAGCAAAATACAAGGTAGTATAAAATAAAAAACGCTCCGAAATTCGGAGCGTTTTCATTATATATGTTTGGAATTTACTTAGTCTTTCACCAAGTTAATTTCAACTCTTCTGTTTTGAGCTCTACCGTCTCTTGTAGCGTTAGAAGCGATTGGCTTAGTTTCACCGTAACCAGCAGAAGATAATCTGAATCCGTCAATTCCGTGAGATACTAAGTACTCTTTCACAGAAAGTGCTCTAGACTCAGAAAGTCTTTGGTTAAGTTTATCACTACCAGTGCTATCTGTGTGACCGTCTACAGTAAACTTAGCGTTAGGATATTCGTTAAGAATTCCGATGATGTCTTCTAATACTTTCTCAGACTGTGGCTTAATTGTAGCTTTACCAGTATCGAATAAGATAGTTTTAGCGTAATCGTTAAGCGCTTTTTGAACTGCTTGAGATAACTCAGGACATCCGTTGTTAGCTACAGTACCTGCAGTTTCAGGACACTCGTCATCTTTGTCAAGTACACCGTCTCCATCTTTATCAGGACAACCGTTAGTAGCAGCAGGACCAGCAACATCTGGACACTGATCATCTTTATCAGCTACACCGTCACCGTCAGAATCTGGACATCCAGCCAATTCTTTAAGACCTGGAGTTTCAGGACACTCATCTTGAGGATCTGCAACACCGTCTCCATCAGAATCAGGACAACCGTTCATTTCAGCAGTACCAGGCTCATTAGGACAAGCATCTTTAGAATCTTCGATACCATCACCGTCAGAATCAGGACAACCGTTGAAAGCTTTTAAACCAGGTACTTCTGGACAAGCATCATCTTTGTCGTAGATACCGTCACCGTCAGTGTCAGTTCCACCAAATTTGATAGCTAAACCAGCCATGTGCTGGAAGTGAGGAGTGTTGTAATCTTCGAAAACGTGCTTGTAAGCAGACTGTAAAGTAAGACCTAAGTTGTCTGTAAACCATACGTTGAAACCTACACCTCCGTTAAGAGTTCCAGCTCCAATCTCGTCTACCCAAGTGTAACCCCCACCAATCTCGATGAAAGGATCGAAAACACGACCTTGTACGAAATTGTACTTGATAGTACCATCAACACCGTAGTAAGACCAATCATCTACTTCAGTGTCTCCAAGCTTATCAATTTTGTTTAAAGATCCACGAACACCTAAAGATATTCCACTACCTACGTATTTAGAAACGCCAACGTAAGAGATAGAAGGAAGGATGTTCCAGTGGTCTGATGCATTAAAATACTCGTCGAACCATGCTTCTGAAGCGAAAGGTCTATCAGAGTTAGTAGGATATGCATCAACTGCATTCACACCAAAACTGATCTGCCATGGGTTGTTCTGGTCTTGAGCATTCATGTTGCTAATCCCTACAAATAGGAACGCAGCAACTAGTAATTTGCTAAGATGTTTCATGTTCAATTATTTAATTTTAAGTGTTAATTTAAAGACAAATGTAAGTTGTTACAACTTATTAACAAAAACAAATATATAATTTTTTAGTTAAAATGAAAAGATATATTATCTAAACCACACCCAACTCCTTACCTACTTCTGTAAAAGCGGCAATGGCCTTATCCAAGTGTTTTCGGGTGTGCGCAGCCGATAATTGCACTCTAATCCTCGCTTTTTCTTTGGGTACAACAGGGTAGAAAAATCCTATAACATAGATACCTTTTTCTAATAGCGCATCGGCCATATTCTGCGATAATTGGGCATCATAGAGCATAACGGGTACAATAGCAGAGTCTCCATCAATAATATCAAAGCCTGCTTTCTTCATTCCTTCCTTAAAATATTTAGTATTTTCTTCAAGCTTATCACGAAGTTCGGTACTGTTAGACAACATATCGAATACTTTTATGGATGCTCCCACAATATTCGGAGCTAATGAATTTGAAAACAAATAAGGCCTTGACCGCTGGCGTAGAATTTCAATAATTTCTTTTTTACCCGTAGTGTATCCACCCATTGCTCCACCTAAAGCTTTTCCTAATGTTCCCGTAATGATATCGATGCGATCCATTACACCTTTTTCTTCCAAGGTACCTCTTCCGGTTTCGCCAATAAATCCAGTGGCATGACATTCGTCTATCATCACCATTGCATCGTATTTATCTGCCAAATCGCAAATTTTATCCAGCGGCGCTACCAAACCATCCATGGAAAAAACACCATCGGTTACAATTATTTTAAATCGTGCACCGTCTTCATTGGCCTTTTTTAGCTGAGTTTCCAGCTCTTCCATGTTGCTGTTTTGGTAACGATACCTTTTCGCCTTGCAGAGTCGAACACCATCAATTATGGATGCGTGGTTTAGAGAGTCCGAAATAATTGCATCTTCCGCAGTTAACAAAGGCTCAAAAACACCTCCATTCGCATCGAATGCTGCGGCATACAAAATAGTATCCTCAGTCCCGTAAAAATCAGCTATTTTTTGCTCTAATTCCTTATGAATATCCTGTGTTCCACAGATAAAACGTACCGAAGACATCCCGAAGCCGTGAGAGTCCAAGGTATCTTTTGCTGCCTGAATCACTTCTGGATGCGATGAAAGTCCCAAGTAATTATTGGCGCAAAAATTTATGACGGTTTCTCCAGTGCTAATTGTAATTTCGGCACCTTGTTGAGATGTAATAATTCGCTCTTTTTTGTAGAGGCCCGCTTTCTTTATTTCTTCTAATTCTTGCTGTAAATGTTCTTTTATTTTTCCGTACATCTGTTCTATTTTTTACAAAGTTAATCAGGATTGTTAAAATTAAGCGTCTATAAGCTGAATATTCTCATTAATGTAAACCAAAATCCTTTTCTTAACTTGATAACCCATTTCTGTTAGTGCTTGGGCATACCTTTGTATTTGGAAGGCATGATTTTCTGAAGGCGTTCCCGTTTTATAATCGATAATTACGGCCTCTTCCCCTTTTACCACGAATCTATCCGGGCGTAAAAGAATTCCTTCAGCAGTAATTATTTCCCGCTCATTAAACACTTCATAATCCTCGGAAAAATATTCTTTGAGTCCGGGATGCGTGACTAAATTTTGCAAGTAGCCGCTGTAAGTACTTTCTTCTTCGGAAGAAATTAATCCATTATTTATGGCATTTTCTATCACATTGGCAATATCATCTTCAGTGTAGATTGAGGCTAACAAATGATGATATACATTCCCTTTATCGATTGCCATTTGTTGTTTGCTGCCCCAAAGGGAGCCTGCTTTTGTAACCAATTGAAAAGATTGCCCAAAGGACGTATTGCTAATAAACGGAAGCGATTTGGACACGGTTGTTTTTTTTGTGTTTTTAACAACCTGCCTCTTAGGATTCCCAAACGAATAATGGTTTTCTGTATCTGTCCATTTGCCCTCTTCCTTTAAAAAGCCAATGAACATTCCACTAAAGGTTTTTTCATTTTCAACACCATTAGCTTTAATATCCTTTTTGGAAATAATGTACAGTTGCTCTGCTGCACGAGTCAATGCCACGTACAATATGTTTATTTGGTCTAGCTCTTGCTTCTGTTCATGGGCTTCAATAAGCAGTTTCCCTGTTTCACTGCTATTACTTACCACATTCTTACTACTAAACAACGCATAGTCTATCCCGAATAGATCCTTATCCACGGGAAACCAAATTTGAAAATTCATCTCCCGATAAATGTCTGTGTCCGCATAGGGAAAAATAACCACCGGAAATTCCAAGCCTTTGGATTTATGGACAGTCATAATCTGAACAGCATCCAAGGAGGAAGGCGCCACGATGCTTAGACTATCCTTTTTATGGTCCCAATGACTTAAAAAACTTTGGATGCTTCCATTCTGCTGCTGCGTGAAGTCCAAAACCTCATCTAAAAAAAACTCCAACGCCGCTTCGGAAGTCCCTGCCAGATTGAAAGAATTTATAGCGTATTCCATGGCGTTATAAAACGGAAGTTCTAAAAAATAAGCCGAATGAAAATTTTCTTCCAAAAAGAGAAAGTCCATATTATTTAAAAACTTCCTAAAAAACGTATCGTAATCTTCCACCTGCTTTTCATCGGCCAGAAACCGAAGAATTTTCCATTGTACCTCTAAATCATCGGGTTGGACAAAATAGGAAAGCAAATCTATGAGAAAAGCTACTTTTTTATCGTTCTTCAGCAAAAGTGATTCCGAAGAAATAATCGGAATCTCATGTTCAGAAAAGTAATCAGCTATTTTGATGCCTTGTTTTTTGGCACGGGTAAGAATGCAAATATCTCCGTAGGAATAGCCGTTTTTAATAGAAGAAATTACGGTTTCGAGTGCCGCTTTGCAGTAAAGATCTTCTTCACTTTCTTTATTTTCGGCTTTATCTATAAAAGTAAAATCGATGTAACCTCCCTGCTTTTCATTGGTTTGCTGGTGACTGTGGTTTTTGAAAAGATCCCGATAAGTTTCGTTGTTTAAAAACTGGGAAACATGCGCAAAAAACCGATTATTAAATTCAACAATCTCATCACAACTCCTAAAATTCCTTGGCAGTGGCTCAACATGCGGTTGGGTTTGAAACGGACTGTTTTGGTTATAAAGTTCTATAAACTGCTCTGCTTTTCCACCGCGCCAACGGTAAATGGCCTGTTTTGCATCGCCAACAATTAGCAGCGTGCCAGTTTTGCCACTGGAAATTTCAGTCTCCAAAGCATTAGACACCAACGGCTGCATATTTTCCCACTGCATGGTGGAGGTGTCTTGAAATTCATCAATAAAATAATTCTTGTACTTTTCGCCGATACGCTCGTAAATAAATGGAGCCGGTTGCTTGGCAATTGCGGAAGAAATCAATCGGTTGAAATCGGAAATGAGTAATTGATTTCTATCTTCTTTTATTTTTTTTACTTCCGAATTAATGGCGCTTAAAAGCGATAATGGCACTAAATTCTTGTAAAAGTTTTTTAGAAATTCCAGCTGAATTACACCTTCTTTTATTTTGATAAATTCTGAAGCAATTTTGGGTTGCAGCTCATCCAATAAAGCGGCGGTAGCCGGATTATTCTTGGGGACTTTACCCGCATACAATGGTTTCGAATCAATGTTTTCAACCCACCCAGCACTCCAGTTGTGCGAAAAACTTTTTTCAGCAATCTTTTTTAATCTATCAGGCAGCCGTCCGCTATTAAAATCAAGTCTTTCCAATCCTTTTTCAGAAAACAAATCCAACAAACCTTGAGCGTTTTCCACCAATGCTTCTTCTTGTTGCCGACTCATTTTTTTCAACAAAATCCCTAGCTCTTTAAAATCTTCGAGACTTTTATCGCCCAAGAACTTTACATGTTCCAAATATTCTTCCTTGGAGAGTAGCTTGGCAATCTCACGTAAGTCACGCGCTATGTCCCAACTTTTATCATCGTCGGTTTTTTCCAAAGCGAAATTCAGGAGAACTTCTGTTAAAAGGGGGTCCTCTCCGGCTTGATATATAAGATTGTCAACCGCTTCATTGTAAAGCGCCTCTTCATCTAGGGAAACTTCAAAATTGGTGGGTAGTTTTAAATCGAAAGCAAAGGTTCGCAATAACCGATGGTTAAATTTATCAATCGTAACGATATCAAAAAAAGCGTAATTATGTAGAATCCTTGTGAGGACAGCTTTGGAACGCTCATGCAATTCCTTCGGAGAAACGCCAATTTCTTCAGCAATTAAAGAAAAAATATCGGTAGGGTTATTTAAGATTTCTTCGGAAGAAAATTCGTGCAAATTCTTTAGCACTCTTTCTTTCATCTCATTCACCGCCTTGTTGGTAAATGTAACTGCCAAAACTTGTTTAAAGGCATCGCGATTGCTACTCCCTAAAAGAATTGATAAATACCTTTTTACCAGCGTAAACGTTTTTCCTGAGCCTGCTGAAGCATTGAAAATTTGAAAGGGAGCTGCGTTCATTTAAAAATCTTTATTGCAAAATAAGGAAAGTCTATCGGTTATTAACAAATTCTTATCATGATTTCGATAGGTTTTACTTAAATTTGAGAAACTAAAATTATTAACTAAAAAAGATATACAAATGGCTTTTGAATTACCAAAGTTACCGTATGCATACGACGCATTAGAACCAAATATTGATGCGCGCACTATGGAAATACATCATACAAAACACCACCAAGGATACACTACCAAGTTGAATGGTGCTATTGAAGGGACGGATTTAGAAGGAAAATCTATTGAAGACATCCTTAAGAATCTAGACATGAGTAATGGCGCTGTTAGAAACAACGGTGGTGGTTTTTACAATCACAGCTTATTCTGGGAAGTTATGTCTCCAGACGGTGGTGGAAAACCAAGCGGCGAACTTGCTTCTGCAATAGATGCTGCTTTTGGATCATTTGATAAGTTTAAAGACGAATTTTCGAATGCCGCTGCAACCCGTTTTGGATCTGGATGGGCATGGTTATGTGTTCATAAAGGAGGTAAAGTAGAAGTTTGCTCTACTCCAAACCAGGACAATCCAATTATGCCGGATACAGGATGTGGCGGAGAACCAATTTTAGGTTTAGACGTTTGGGAACACGCTTATTACTTAAATTACCAAAACAAGCGTCCTGATTATATTAATGCATTTTTCAATGTAATTAATTGGGATAAAGTTTCTGAGCTATATGCAAAGCACAAATAATTAGAATAACGAGTATTTTATAGGTTAAAAAACGTTATTTTGAAACAGCTGCCAATTGGTAGCTGTTTTTTTTGATTCTTACCTAAAGCCTTTTTCTTTTAATTATTAATCCTTTTTAGGTTTTACCAAATTATTTACCTTTTCTTCTAACTGATTGGTTTTATCGATAATAATTTTGGGGGCTTTGAAGCGATACCCAATGTGGAATTCCAAAAAGCTGTGCTGATCTTTTAAGTCAAAGTTCTCAGAAGTGTTATGGTAAAAAGCACGGTAATTGGCATTGATTCCTGTAAAAAAGCCATCTCGATTGTACCCAAGCCCCAAGGTTAATTCCGTTTGATAGTTCACACCGTCGGAATGATTTCCATCGTAGGTGTTTATCGTGGTGTAGCCTATCCCAGCATGGGCGCCAGAAGTGACAATAAATTGTTTATTTATCACCCAATTATAAAAATAAGCGGGTCCCACGGTAATATCAAAAACCTTGTCTTTTTCTGGAGTACCATTGGAAATTCTTGAATAATAGTAACTCAAGGTAGGCACAAAACTTCCAGCGCTTATTTGTTGCCATTCGTTTTGCTTGAAAATGGTTCTAAAAGAAAAGTTTTCATTGAAGACAAAAGCTGTATTTCCTCCAACCCGTGTGACTTTAAAATCGGGGAATATTAAATAATCCTGTTCTCCTCCAAAATCTCTAAGGTCCACAAAATACCCTTGTGTTTTGGTCCACTCGAAGTTTTGCATCCATTTCTTGATATAAAAGCGGGTTCCGAAATGAAAATAGCTGGTTTCCCCTTTCTCATCGTTATCATCATTAAATTTTATGAACTTGGGTGTGTGACCAATATTTATTTCGACAAAACGAAACAATAGCGAAAAAGTAGAACGGATCTCTTGATTGGGCCCTAAAAGCACATCCAAACCTGTATCGGGGTTTGAGATTTCGTAGGAATTAAAATCGTCTGTTAATCCGACTCTAAACGTAATCCTGTTAGGATACTGTTTTTTGTACACAATTTCCGAAGCTGTAGTATCTACTTCTTGGTCTTGGGAAAACCCTAAAAGACAAATAAAAAAAAGTACCGAAAAAGTTATTTTAGTTGGTTTCACTTGGTTGGTTGTTTCGTTAGCTAAGCAATGTTCGGTAAAATCGGTTTCTATTAAAAAGAGAGCTGTTTTGTATGAGATATACTAATCTCCTTTTGCAATGTAAATGTAAGAATTCTAAGCATTTGAAGTTTATTTTATTTTTTCACCTTTTAGCTCGGATGGCTTACTTTCCGGAATTAAATTAAGCTCCAACGCTTTGTAATCGAGTTTCCAACCAATGGCTTGCACCATGTTTTCTATCATTAAAACGGCGTCTAAAGCTTCCTTTTTGGCTGATTCCATCAAGCCGCTCTCTGGAATCTTCTTCAAAATATGTGCTTTCGCTTCGCTATTAATTTCAGAAAGGTCTTCAGAATTAAACCAATTGAACAATCCTTCCTGAATATCATAATATTTAACATCGGGCTCTATACTTAACACTTCGGGTTGCGGAAAAGACGCCAGAATTATCTTTTTGGACGCTGCATCGGCATGCATTTCAATTTTCTTTAAATCGAACCCAACATTCACCTTGGCATTAATAATCAACAACGCTTTCTTTTTACTGCTGATGAGTTTCCAAAAACGCCCACGCACATTTTGGTATTGATAAATTTCCGCGAACTCACCTTCCACAGTAATGAGCTTATAGACATTCCTAATTTTCTCCAGAAGGATAATAGATTGTTTTTCGGTGTCTTCCGAAGACCGCTTTTTCCAAAACACGGAAACCAGCCAATAACTTCCCAATACCCCTAAAAGTAAACCTATAATTATTTCAACTAAATCGTTCATATTAACCAATTTTCCCTAGATGGGTGTTTTTAAATCCGCTATTATATTTTAATCCGTAGCCCAATGTCCTATCAAAACTAGCATGGGAAAAGAGTAAGATTCCCACAAATTGCAAAATTTCATTTTCACTAACAGTTCCAAGTAAATACAAACCTACCGCAACACCTTTATGATGAAATATATTGTAGGTAACGGCACCTATTTTGGGGTTAAAAAGATATCCCAACATACCAATATCGGGTGCCAAAAACAATCCTACAAACCACCACCAGCTGATATGTAATTCAGTAAAAAGAAAAATCCCCAAAAGGAACATGGCCAATTCTTCAATTTTTAAAGATGTCTTCATCTATTCGGTTTTAAGGACTCAATACTTTATACAAAATAGGTTTGCTGGGGGAGGCGTCGTTTACAAAAGAAGCTATCTGTAAATTTAAAAAATACATTCCATCTAAAATGATACTCGGCACGTAAATGAACTCTGTAATGGTAGCATCCAAACGTTTTTCCCTGTGAAAATCCCAAAAAGCTTTGTGTGCCAACAATGCTCCATTGTCTTTTTCTTTATCTACGGAAGGCAAATCGATCAACAAATGTTTAATACCACATTCCCTGATAAATGCTGCCGCACCCTCCAAAAGATAAGGCGGATTGGTATGGGAATATTGCTTGGTGAGCTTATCGCGTTCATTTGGCAACGTACGTATAACCAAAGCGTCAACCGACGGATTTTTCAAGGCTTTTTCAATTTGCTGCTTGGTGATAACACTGTCTTCTTTCCATTTCTCAGGATACACAGAAATGACTTCAGTATAAAAGAAAAAACGCTTTAAACAATCATTTATACTGTAAAAATCCTCGGTAATATGGCCAATGCATTCTGTATGGGTACCATGTGCATGCGGATTAAAAAGTATGCTATTAAAGTTTGTAGAAGCCCCTCTCTTTATACTCCCCACAAAGTCCCCGTCTTTAACCGGACTTATGGTTGGCGGACTTAAATACCAAGCGGTTGGGTTGTTTTTATCGTCTCGCAAAGGAATAGAAATATCCAAAGGGTTGGCGAGGTCTATTTGGTACGTCTTGTTTTTATAATCAATAATCGTCTTCATGCCTGTTGAAAATCCTTATAAATTTAGCATAAAAAGATGGGATGCTATTCCATCGGCTAGAAATTTCCCTTTTTTAGTAGTAGTGAGGACTTCATTATTTTCTTCGGAGGTAATTTCCAACAATCCTTTGTGGATATATTTTTCGGCCTGTTGAAGTAAATACATTTTATAACGCTCCCCAAAATCTTCTTCTATTTGATGAAGGGAAACACCCCAGATAGTTCGTAAACCTGTCATAACTGCTTCGTTGTAACGGTCCGTTTTGGACAGTTTTTCTACCTCGCTTGGCACTTTTCCTGAAGCAATTCCGGCAATATATTTACTGTTGTTGTTAATATTCCAACTACGGTGCGTACCGTTGAAGCTATGTGCAGAAGGACCGACACCTAAATACTTTTTTTGCAACCAATAGGCAGTATTATTTTTGCTGAAAAACCCTTCTTTCCCGAAATTGGAAAGCTCGTAATGCACAAAATTATCTGCTGTTAGTGTATCTACCAAGATGTCGAAATGCTTTTCTGCAAGTGCATCGTCCACATCGTCTATAATGCCTTTATCAATGAAAGAAGCCAATGCGGTTTTTGGCTCTACGGTGAGTGCATAGCAAGAAATATGCGGCACACCAAAACCCAACGCCTTTTCAATATTCGCTATCCAACAGGTTTCGCTCATGTGCTGAATGCCATAAATAAGGTCGATGGAAATATTGGCAAAATACCGCGTAGCCCATTCCAAACATTTCTCTGCTTCTTCAGCATTGTGCGCACGGTTCATCAGTTTTAAATCTTCTTCAAAAAAAGATTGTATGCCAATACTCAAGCGGTTAACCGGGCTCTCGGCTAAGGCAATAATTTTTTCTTTGGAAAGGTCGTCGGGATTGGCTTCGAGCGTAATTTCGGGTTCCGAAATCACCTCGTAATGGTTATAAACGGTTTCAATTAAAAAATTGATTTCTTCAGTAGCCAACACACTGGGCGTTCCCCCACCAAAGTAAATGGTTTCTATAGGCTCATTAAGTTCCCTTTTACGCAACACCAATTCTTTTGCCAATGCTTGCAACATTTCATCTTTCTTTTTTAGGGAAGTAGAAAAGTGGAAGTCGCAATAATGACAAGCTTGCTTGCAAAAAGGAATATGGAGATAAATTCCCGCCATAGCACAAAGGTATTACTTTGTGGAAATCTACGTTATTAAAATCCAAGTCTCACAAGAATATTTTCCCTGACAAGAATATAAAATGCCCTCGCAAGAATATACTTTTCCCCGACAAAAATATACAGTTCCCTCACAAGAATATACTTTTCCCTGACAGGAATATACAGTTCCCCCGTAAGAATATACTTTTCCCTGACTAGAATATACAGTTCCCTCGCAAGAATATAATTTTCCCCGACAAGAATATGAAGTTCCCTCGCAAGAATATAATTTTCCCCGACAAGAATATGAAGTTCCCTCGTAAGAATATACTTTTCCCCGACAAGAATATAAAGTCCAGTCGTTCGAGTATAAAGTGCAACGACAAGAATATATAGTGCAATCGCTCAAATATATAATCAAGTCGCAAGAAAGTAAAGTGCAATAGCAAGAATATAAAATACAATTGTTCCAATATATAGTCAAGTTGCAAAAAAATAAAGTACAATCGTTCTAATATATAGTGCAATCGCTCCAATATATAGTCAAGTCGCAAGAAAGTAAAGTGCAACTGCGAGAATATATAGTGCAATCGCTGGAATATATAGTTTAGTTGGTGAAATATATATTGAAATAAAAAGAAAGGAAAATACAGTCAGTAACATTTAAAGTGCCTTTTGGAGTTCCTTTTAGTCACTTTATTGGTGCCCTTCACACCTTACATCACCCAGAAACCAAAATAACCTCATCTGGGGTAACGGCAAAAACTTTGTCTTTTTTGGTCGGTTTTAGGCTAAAATTACCTGTAAAATCGCCAAAAGCAGGTAAAATAAGTTGATTTTCGGTTTGGTAAAAGCAGGGCAATTTCAGTTTTTGTCTTCCGGGGCCTTTTAAATGAATTCCCGGATGCACATGTCCGCAAATATTAAAAACGTTTTCTGCTTCTTCCGGATGGTGTGTAAGAAAAAAAGCGTCTAATTGCCAGTCTTCCATCAATAGAATATCTAAGTTTTTAAACTTTTCTTCAGCAATAATATCGTGGTTTCCTTTTATTAAAATCAGTTTTGCAGAAACTTCGCTGCACCAATCTTCAAAATACAGCCACTCTTTGTTGATTTTACTATGGAAAAGGTCTCCCAAAAAACAGATTGTTTTCGGTTTAAAATATTCAATAAGCTTATCCAGATTGAAGTAGTTTTTATGCATTGTTTTTAGCGGAATGGCAATCCCTTCTTTTCTAAAATGCGTGGCTTTGCCTAAGTGCACATCGGCGATGAGCAACATTTCTTTCTCCTGCCAGTACGCCCCGCCCAAGGGGTGCAAAACAAAATGATTCTTTCTGATTTCGATGGTTTGGGTCATAAACTACACTACCGATTTTTCTACGGTTACTTTAATAGATTTGCTAATGGGCGTATAGCTTTTGTCGGCGTAATGATTGTAAGGCACCAACACATTGGTTTCTGGAAAATAGGCCGCCAAATTACCTTTCGGAATTTTATGCGGAACCACTAAAAACTGCAATGCTTCGCGCCGCTTTCCGTCGTAATTGCTTATAAGATTCACTTTTTCCAAACGCTCTACTCCAATCTTTTTCATGTCGGAAGGATGCATAAAAACTACCCTTCGTTCGTTGTAAACCCCACGATACCTATCATTGAGTCCGTAAACAGTGGTATTGAACTGGTCGTGAGAACGTATGGTCATCAGCAAAAATTCGTCTTCTGCCAATTCATGCTCAGGAAGCTCGCAATTACTAAACTGTGCTTTCCCCTCCGGCAGATGGCTAAAATCTAGTTCGCGCACATTGTTTGGCAAGTAAAAGCCACCTTCTTTGCTATTTTCCTCCACTTTCTTAAAAGAAGGGAGCACCTCACTCATTTTTTTCCGAATTTCGGAATAATTACTGCTTAAGCCCAACCAATCTACTGAATGTTTGCCTTTAAAATAAGCGTTGGCAATGCCCCCGATAATCTCTGGTTCGCTCTTTAACCAATCAGAAGCCGGTTCGAGAACGCCACGGGTTCTGTGTACTTTTCCCATGCTATTTTCAACGGTAAGAAAACGAAGTTCGCCATCTTTTTTGTCGTGTTCAGACCTTCCCAAAGTAGGTAAGATTAGTGCTTTCTTTCCTGTAATAAGGTGCGAACGATTTAATTTTGTGCTTATCTGTACGGTAAGATTGCAATTTTGAAATGCTTCCGCGGTGTAATAGGTATCTGAAGCTGCCGAAACAAAATTTCCGCCAAGGCCTACAAATACTTTTGCATTCCCTTCATGCATGGCTTCCATGGCGCGAACGGTATCATAGCCTTCTTCACTCGGCGGTGTGAATTTAAATACTTCCGCTATTCTTTCGTTTAAATCTTTATTTACAAAATGCATAATCCCCACAGAACGGTCGCCCTGAACATTGCTATGCCCACGAACAGGACAAGTACCGGCGCCGGGCTTGCCCAAACTGCCCTTCAGCAATAATAAGTTAACACACTCTTTTATGTTTTCCACTCCATTTTTGTGCTGGGTAAGACCCATGGCCCAACAAACAATAATTTTTTTATTCTTCGCCAATAGCGCCACGGTTTGATTGATAACATCTTCGGAAACTCCGCAGCGTACTAATAATTCTTCTTCTGAAAAAGAAGCTAAATGGGAAAGAAAAGAGGTGTAACCAACGGTAAACTTTTCAATAAAAGAATGGTCGAAAACGGATGCATCCTTTTCTGCTAAAACGGCCAATTTCTTCATAATTAGCTTTAAAAGCGCCACATCTTCGTTGATTTTTATAGGGATATGTACATCGCTAATAGCGGTTCCAGAAGTAAGAACGCCGCCAACAGATTGCGGATTTTTAAACCGAACCAAACCTGCTTCTTCTAACGGATTTATACTTACAATCTTCCCGCCGTTCTGCTTGCATTTTTCCAGTGCCGACAACATTCTTGGGTGATTGGTACCCGGATTCTGACCCAGAATAAGAACAACCTCAGCCTCATAAAAATCTTCCAACTTTACCGAACCTTTGCCTATTCCCAAGGTTTCCCCGAGGGCTACGCCACTGGATTCGTGGCACATATTCGAGCAATCCGGCAAGTTGTTGGTGCCAAAAGCACGGGCGAACATTCCATATAAAAAAGCCGCCTCATTGCTAGACCGACCAGAGGTGTAAAAAATGGCTTCGTTAGGGTTATTTAATTGATGAAGTTCTTCTGCGATAATTTCAAAAGCCTTTTCCCAAGAGATGGGTTGGTAGTGCGAGCTTCCTTCCGCTAAAAACATGGGTGCTTCAATGCGACCGCTTTTGCCAATCTCGTAGTCGCTCCAAAGGGATAATTCTTCTACGGAATACTTTTGAAAAAATGCTGCATCTACGCGTTTGGTGGTAGCTTCTTCTGCCAATGCTTTTGCACCATTTTCGCAATACTCTCCCAGTTTAGAACGATTCTCAGGGTCTGGCCAAGCACAACTGGGACAATCAAATCCTTCTTTTTGATTCATTTTTCCCAAAGCTTGAAAAGAGCGGGCAACCCCCATTTCCTTAAAACTGTGTTCCAAAGCTACTTTAACGCCCAACATCCCCGCCGCATAGCTGGTGGGCGCTTTTAATTCTATCCCCGTGAATTTTATTTCACTTTCTGCGGATACTTTTCTGGGAGTGTGGTTTGTTTTCATTTTTCAGAGATTTTGTGGTTCTCATTCATTCTTCTATTTCATTCTTATCTTTTCAGGAAACTTCATTTATTTTTTAATAATTCCAATTGTATTTTTTTCGCATCATGGAGGCTAAATTTCTTGTTTTCCTTGAAATTTTTGATACAATAGTCAATTGCCTTGATTCCATCTTTTCTTTTTAAATCGTTATCCAAAATGGTTTTGGCAATCCAATAGTTGAAAACAAGTTTTCCATCTGGATATTTATCCATTGACGTTTTTAAAAATTCAATTCCTTCCTTTGGTCTGTTTAATTTTTCATTAAATAATCTGAATGGTCTCTCAAAATAGAAAGTGTTTTCATAAAATCCATTTTCGAGTTGCAATTTCCAATTATTAATAGCTTCTTCATAAAATCCTGCCTGTTCATACCATTGAGCTCTATCTGAATACAGATGGTTTCCTGGATAGAAGTTATTTTCTTTACCCACTTCCAAAATTTGGTCGAGAAGTAATCTATTATTCACATTAGTGATTTGTTCAATTAAATAGAGATAATCATCCTCATTGAGCGTGGAAGAAATCCCATAGGTGTTGTTGGTGTTTTCAACCTTTTTTTTCAAATAGTCTTTCACTGAAAAGTTCGTGGTTCTTGATGTTGTTTCAAAATCATCAAAATTTCTATAATCTGAAAAGACAAACATTAAGGCGTCATTCAAAGATTTTGGGACTAGGTCTCGATGTCCTGCATTATAGATTTTATGTTGAAATAAGTCGTTGTAATTGTTCATTTTAAAGATTGTGTCCAATCTTTTACCTGTTTCCAAACGATATTGGTCATCCTTTAAACCAGAAGATACGAAGTAGCTAAATTTTTCAATTCCTTTAATAGATATGAATTCTTTTAAGAAATCTATTTGTTCATCTGCCAAATCGGGTGATATTGCAATAAAGGCTTGGAAAGGATTATATTCTTTTGATATCATTTCATTAACAAAAGTAGCAGTGTTCGAATGTCCTACAATAACATTGTAATTTGAAGTAGAGTACTCTTTCTCAATTAATGGTTTGACTTCATTTATTAGATGATTTTTTAATTTTTCAGAGCCTTCTAAAAATTCAGTTTTTGGAATGTTTGCATTTTGTCCATAATTAGGGTTTGTTTCATAATTTCTGTCATTGTGAAAAATGCTTACTACGATAGATTTAGGAATTACATCATATTGCATTAAGAAATTTGTATAGCTACTTGTTATGGGAAAAAGCTCAAAACCATCAAGCGTATAAATTACAGGATATTTTTTTGTTTCGGAATAATCCTTTGGCAGGAATATCTTTACTTTCCTCTCATTTTGAAAATAATCGGAATTCAGTTTTTTTTCGATTATCTGATATCCAATTCCGTCCACATTTTGCCCAAATATTGTTAGGTTGCAAACGAAAAAGATTATTGTTAAAGGGTTCTTCATTTTCAGTTTTATAATTATCTATCTACAAACTTACCATTATCTTTTTACGACTTTGGAGTTAAGAAAATTTTTCGACCTACCCGAAATGCTATGGCAGGCAGGCAAACTCAGGATGAAACCTTAAGTAATAAATGTATTTTTAGAGAGCTTATTTGCTCCTTTTTGGGCTGTATAATCATTTTGTCGCAGGACACTGAGCCACAATTGCTGTTATAAGGTATTAGGAAACGTTTTTTATTTTCTTTTTTTTAACAATATCCCCTCTCCGTATTGTTCAATTAATTCACTAATCGGAGTTATTAATCCTGATAAATAAGAACTTCCAATTGCGATACTGCTACTTTTCGGTATTTTATTTAAGTCAACATCCAATAATTTATTAGTATTCAACAGCACTACCTCCAAACTTTTTTAAGTCTACATTTCTGTGCGAATTATTTATCGGATTCCAATATTCTTCAAGTTCCCAGAAATATTCGAAATCAAGGGTCTTCAATTTGTATATGAGATTAAAATATTCGTTCTCTTTTAAATATGTCCATTTTATATTTCCTAATTTCAATTCTTTATGTGCTCGATTAATGTTTTTAAGTAATATATTATCAATTGGAGGATGTATAACTTTCGCAAGATTTCCTTGACCTGAATTTTTAATTACAACAGCTGTTTTAAGATATATAGCTATAATTTTAGCTGCTCGTCCATAGCTTGTTTTTATTCCTCTTTTTTCAATTTCATCAATTATTATTTTAGATGTTTTCCTATGAAAGCTATTGAATTCTTCTGGTAATATATTGTCTAACATAGCAAATTCTTGTAATTCAGTTTTATTTATTGCTAACGTTATATTTTCAGTAGTTGTAAATCCTCTTTGTGAAGCTCTTGAAGCCGTCCAAACAGCATAATTATGCAAATGCGTTTTAAAATTATAATTCATAATAAAGAGTTTTTTTATTCAATATTGCCTAACTTCCAACACCTACAAGGTTGCCAAAACCTTGCAGGAGATGTTTCGTAAAGTTACCATTATTTCTCCAGTTGTAATTTCATCTTACGTATTCGGTCGGCGAGTTTTTCTGAAGATAATTTTTCCCGCAATCTATCCGTAATTATAGGAAAGGAAAACGGCGTAGGCTTTTCACATTCCCGCCAAACTATCTGTTGGATTTCTATGCGCTCCAATGCCTGAATGAGCCTTCCTTCCTCCAAAGAATGCTCAAAAGTTTCCCGATAGGATTGGAGGTACAATAAATTCTCGGGTTCGTAATCCCGAAACACATTAAACAACAATTGCGAACTACTTTGCAGGTGTTTGCTCTTTAAAAGTTTATCAGGAAACCCTTGAAATACGAGTCCGCCTACAACGGCGATATCCCTAAATTTTCTGCGGGCCATTTCCGTGGCATTTAAACTTTTCTCGAGGTCGGCATGCATAAATCGTGGCGTAAACAAATCGTTATCCAATACATTTTGAATATCTATTTTTTGATCGGAAAGCAACTCAAATCCATAATCGTTAAAGGCAATGGAGAAAGTTATGGGCTGCAAAAGACTAATGCGGTATGCCAATAAACTTCCCATGGCTTCATGAACAAACCTCCCTTCAAATGGATAGAAAATAGCATGGTGTCCCTCTCGGGTTTTAAAAGTCTCAATAAGAAATTCTTTATCAGTAGGAACGATAGATTCTTTGGTTTGCCTTTCAAAAACAGGCCCCAAAGCTTTTAATTCCGAAGAAATAGTTTCCGTATGATAGTTGTATAATTCCTTCCGAAGCAATTCACTCATCTGTGATGAAAAACTCATTCTTCCACCCATCCAACTTGGAACTTTACTGCTTTTCTGCTTGGATTTCTTCACCAGCACTTTCATGTTTTTTATACTGAAGAGCTCCAAATTCCGTCCAGCGAAAGTAAAAACGTCGCCGGGCTTTAGTTTGGATATAAACCATTCTTCAATAGTACCAATGTAGCCTCCTTTTAAATATTTTACTGAAAGTACGGCATCACTCACAATAGTTCCAATAGACAATCGGTGTCGCATGGCGGTGCGCCGACTTTCTACTAAAAACTTTCCTTCCTCATTGACCATTACTTTTTTGTATTCGTCATAATTTTCCAGCGATTCACTTCCCACGGTAATAAAACGAAGCACCCAATTCCACTCTTCTTCTGTCATGCCCTGAAAGCAAAAAGTAGTTTTTACTTCCTTAAATATCTCATCAGGGAAAAATCCATTGGAAACAGCTAGGGTAGTGAGATACTGAATTAAAACATCGAAAGAAAGTAAATATGGAATACGATCTTCCACTTGCGCTGTTTTTACGGCATTTTTAAGTGCTGAAGCTTCGATAAGTTCGATGGCGTGGGTGGGTAAAAAATAAATAACACTTTCTTCTCCGGGCCTGTGCTTACTTCGTCCTGCCCGTTGCATAAATCTAGCGACTCCTTTGGGTCCACCTATTTGAATGATGGTCTCTACAGGCGCAAAATCGACCCCCAAATCCAAACTCGAGGTACACACCACTGCTTTCAGACTTTCATTGCGAATAGCGCCCTCTACCCAAAGTCGGGTTTCTTTGCCAATACTACCGTGGTGCATAGCGATTTCCCCAGCAAATTCAGGATGCTTTGCCAAAATGGCTTGAAACCAAAGTTCGCATTGTGCCCGCGTATTGGTGAAAAGCAAAGTGGTTTTACTTTTTTCGATAATTGGAATTGTTTTTTCCAGAAGATGAAGTCCTAAATGGCCCCGCCACGGGAACTTTTCCATGGTATCGGGGAGAATGGAGCGCACTTTTATTTTTTTCTTTAGGTTGGCGCGGAGTAAGATTGAATTTTTTAGGGCAACGGAATTGGGTCCCAACAACACTCCCCGAGCCTGCTCTAAATTTCCAATGGTAGCCGAAATTCCCCAGATTTGTAATGGCGAACAGACGGTTTTTAATCGGGAAAGTGCCAATTCAATTTGCACGCCTCTTTTCGAACCCAACAATTCGTGCCATTCGTCTACTACTACTGCATTTAAAGTAGAAAAAGTTTTATCGTAATTTTTAGATGAAAGTAATAAATGAAGGCTTTCTGGAGTAGTAATGAGTAAATCGGGCATTTTTCGTTTTTGGGCAGCCCGTTCTTTTTGTGGCGTATCGCCCGTTCTAATACCCACGGTAAAAGGCAATTCTATTTCATCGCAGAATCGTTGTGTAGCTTGTTGAATTTCCAACGATAATGCCTTTAAGGGCGTAATCCAAACTGCTTTTACTCCTTTGGGATTTTTGGTTTTATAATCAGGATTTTCCTGAATGTATTTCAAGACAATCCCAATCCACAGTGCATAAGTTTTTCCGCTACCTGTAGGCGCGTTTAGTAATCCGTTTTTACCTTCTAAATAGGCTTGCCAAGTTTTTTTCTGAAACGGAAAAGGTTTCCAGTTTTGCGATAAAAACCAGTGTTCTGCAATGTTAAACAGTTCTTTTTTGTAATTTTTGTTTTTGTCCAACTTGAAGTTGATTTGATCCTAAAAACTTTAATTTTTAAACGCAATGTCACCTCGAGCGTAGTCGAGAGGTTATTTGGTTTGTTTACTTAATGAGGTCTCGACTCCGCCTGTCTGCCGACTAAGGCAGGCTCGACCTGACACTTATACTTTATTCCCTTATTTATTTAATTACTACCATATTAATCTTTTTAAGGCAATAGAGCTTTTAAATCTTCCAAAGTATTTGCTTCTTCAATTTTCTTGTCTTTACGCCATCGTAAAATACGTGGAAAACGAACGGCAACGCCACTTTTATGTCGCTTGCTTTCTGCAATTCCTTCAAAAGCGATTTCAAAAACCAATTCGGGAACCACTTGCCGAACTGGCCCAAAACGATCGGAAGTGTTTTTCTTTACAAAATTGTCCACTTTTCGAAATTCTGCATCCGTCAATCCAGAGTACGCTTTCGCAAACGTTACCAACTCTTTATCGTCCCAAAGTGCAAAGGTGTAATCTGTAAATAAATTAGTTCGCCTTCCATGGCCACGCATGGCATAAGTGAGAACGGCATCGATAGTGAGCGGATCTACTTTCCATTTCCACCAATCACCTTTTTTCCTTCCCACGAGATACGGCGAATCTTTGCGTTTTAGCATCAAGCCTTCGCTTTTTACTTCCCTTGCTTGCTCCCGTTCTGTGGCAGCTTGGTCCCAAGTAGAAAACTGCATGATTTCCGACAAATGGAATGGTAAATTATTCTTTTTCTGACTATTGTAAAAATTGTCCAGCACCTTACGACGCTCTTGAAATGACTTGTTTCTAATATCTTCGCCGTTCCACTCCAGCAAATCGTATGCTTTTAAAATAACCGGCGTTTTTTCCAGTAACTTTTTGGATACGTTTTTTCTCCCAATTCGCGTTTGCAATTCGTTGAAAGTACCAATAGAACCTTCCGTAAAGGCTAAAATCTCGCCATCAATAACGGTTCCGTCAGGGAAATGTGTAACGAATTCTTGAAACTCCGGGTACTTGTCGGTTACCAATTCCTCCCCGCGGCTCCACACAAAAAGTTCGTTGTTTCGAACAATTACCTGTGAGCGGATGCCATCCCATTTGTGTTCAAAGTACCACTCTTCAATATTGCCTAAATCGCTTGGCTCTCCCTCCAAAGCGTACGCCAAATAAAACGGATACGGTTTACTAAGGTAATCTTCTTCATTTTCCTCTAAAATCAATTTTTGAAAAGTAATTGTTTGCGGCGTCCAATTCCCCATTAATTTATACGCCAGCACGTCTTCATCAATTTCCGTGGCTTTAGCGAGCGCCCGTGTCATGAGTTTCTGACTGATACCAATTCGGAAACTTCCAGTAAGGATTTTATTAAAAACAAAACGCTCGTAATAATCCAATTCTCGCCATTTTTGCTGAAGGTATTTTTTCTTATCTGCCTCATCCCAATCTTTCAACTGAATAACTTCAGCAATAATTTCATGTAATTTCTTTTCATTATTTGATTGTGCCGTAGGAATGACCAACGCAATAGTTTCTGCCAAATCTCCAACAATATGATACGATTCTTCAAACAACCAAAGTGGGATATTGGCTTCTTCCGAAGCCCACTCGCGCAGCAAAGTTGTATTCACAGGACGCTTAGGCCTTCGATGCGATAGCAATGCGATGGCCCACAACTTATCTTTTGGCTCCGCAATTTTGAAGAAATCAGCTAAAGCATCCACCTTGATATTGGTTTTATTGGTGGTGTCCAATTTTTTTATGAGAGTAGAAAATTCTTTCACATATTTCTGTTTTATTAATCCTCTTTAGTAATTTCTTGTCACCTCGAGCGCAGTCGAGAGGTCGTTTGGTTTGCGTATTATAAATAAGGTCTCGACTGCGCTCGACCTGACATTTTCTATCTCAAAAGAGATATTCATTATTCATTCCTATTTCACGGCGATTAATTTTGGGAAATAGCTTCCTTTTCGGCTTTTTCTTCTAAATTTTCTCCTTCGTATTGTGTTTGTTCGGTACGGGCATCGTAACCCAAGGTTTGCAGATAGCGCGAAAAAATATCGGTGTATCCATGGGTCGCAATTACTTTTTCACATTCCGTTTCTTTAATCGCTTTTAGTAATTCTTCCCAATCGGCGTGGTCCGAGAGTACAAACCCTCTATCAATAGCTCTTCTTCTTCTCGCCCCTCTAAAAGCCATCCATCCGCTTGCCGTGGCCGTTACAAAAGGGGTGAATCTTCTCAACCAAACGCTTCCGTGCGCACTTGGAGGTGCCACAATAATATTTCCCTCAATTTCTTTTTTATCGGTTTCTCTTGTGATTAATTCTGTAGGTGGTAAATTGAGTTGAGGGCGTAAAACTTCTGTCATATTCTCCACAGCTCCGTGGGTATATATTTTTCCAATGGAAGTATCCAAGTGTTTAATTACGCGTTGGGCTTTTCCGAGGGAATAAGCAAAAATCACAGAGGTTTTGTTTTCTTTTTTATTCTGAAGCCACCATTCATTAATATCTGAAAACACCTCTTCCTGCGGACGCCAATTAAAAGCTGGTAATCCGAAAGTGCATTCCGTAATGAAGCTGTGACATTTAATAGGTTCAAAAGGGGTAGATATGCCATCATCGGCTAGTTTATAATCCCCCGTAAACACCCAAACTTCCCCTTTGTGCTCCACCCTTATTTGAGAAGATCCTGGAATATGTCCCGCAGGATGAAAACTAAATTTCACATTGTTAACCACAAAAGACTCCCCGTAGCTTCGTCCGGAGACATTTAGATCACCTAATCGATGTTTGATAATAGGAATATTGTTGTGAAAAGTAATGTAGTTTTTATGCCCCCAACGGGAATGATCAGCATGACCATGGGTTATCAAAGCCTTATCCACAGGCTTCCAGGGATCGAGGTACACATTGGCTTTTTCGCAAAAAATGCCACGATCGGTAAATTCCAACAAAGGTTTTTTCAATTTCATAGCGTACGGAAAATACAAAATTGAACGCATAAAATCATAACCCCTTATGGTAATGTTATACTAAAAATCCCAAATCAGTCAAAATTTACTGACCTATTTGGGATTTGTAATTACTACGCGCATTAAAACTTCGTATAATATATAATGTATGTAGTTGGGGGGATGAACCTTTCGATCCATCAAATTTTGTATTCAAAAACGTAAGAAGAAATGGGGATGTGCATAAGTGTAACGCAACAAATTATATTTTGGTATATACTTTATCAAAACATTAACATACAGCAGGTTATTTAAAAAAATTCCAACTTTTATAGAAGAGTACAAGAAATAGCGTATATTTGCACCCGCCTAAGCAGAATTTAGGTGTGCTTTAGCCTTAGGGCGAGCAATTTTAAATTAATAACAGGGGGTCGGGAACCTCCACTAATTAATGGATTATGCCAGTTAAAATTAGATTACAAAGACACGGTAAAAAAGGAAAACCATTTTACTGGGTAGTAGCGGCAGATGCTCGCGCAAAAAGAGATGGTAAATTTCTAGAAAAACTAGGAACTTACAATCCAAACACCAATCCAGCTCAAATCGATTTGGATGTAGATGGTTCTGTAAAATGGCTTCAGAATGGTGCGCAACCAACTGATACAGCTAAAAGAATCCTTTCTTACAAAGGTGTTATGTTGAAGCATCACTTACTTGGTGGTGTTGCTAAAGGTGCTTTAACCGAAGAAGATGCTCAAAAGAAATTTGAGGCTTGGGTTGAAGAGAAAGAAGGCAAAGTTGACGCTAAGAAAAGTGATTTAGCTAAAGCGCAAGAAGAAGCGAAAGCAAAAGCGTTGGAAGCTGAAAAAGAAATCAATGAGAAGCGTATGGCTGAAGCTGCACAAGCAGAAGCTGCTGCAAACACTGAAGAAGAAGCTGCACAAGCTGAAACTGAAGGTGAAGCCGAAGCACAAGCTGAAGAGCCTGCTGCTGACGAAGCTCAAGAAGAAAAGCAAGCTGACGCTTAATTATTTTTATGAGAAAAGAAGATTGCTTCTATCTCGGTAAAATTGTAAAAAAGTACGGCTTTAAGGGTGAGGTATTGGCAAAGCTCGATACCGACGAACCTGAACTTTACGAAAATTTGGAATCAGTATTTATTGCCCATGGCAGTAATCTGGTTCCTTTTTTTATTCAAAAATCTTCGTTACATAAATCGCAATTGTTAAGAATGCGATTGGAAGATGTTGACAATGAAGCCGACGCCGATGCCATTATGAAAAGTGAGCTGTACCTACCGCTTTCTTTCCTACCAAAATTATCTGGCAATCAATTTTATTACCATGAAATTATCGGTTTTACCATGACGGATGTTTCCTACGGAAAAGTGGGAACGATTGTCTCCGTAAACGATAATACCGCTCAAGCTCTTTTTGAAGTGGAAAATGATGGCAAACAAATTTTGATTCCAATGAACGATGAGTTTATTGAAAAAGTAGATCGAAAAAACCGAGAGATTGTAGTAAGAACACCGGAAGGACTCATAGATCTTTACCTATAATCTCATCTAAATGTCCAGCAAGCCCTTTCAATTCAAACAATTTACTATTCAACAAGATCGCTGTGCCATGAAGATTGGCACTGATGGCGTATTGTTGGGTGCTTGGACGTCTGTTGCATCCAATCCTTTTTCTATTTTGGATATTGGTGCGGGAACTGGCTTAGTGGCGTTAATGCTCGCACAGAAAAGCACCGCAGAATTGATAGACGCCATTGAAATTGACGACGATGCTTACGAGCAATGTGTCGAAAATTTCGAAGCTTCTCCTTGGGGCGATCGTCTGTTTTGCTATCATGCAGGATTTGATGAATTTGTAGACGAAATGGACGACACTTATGACCTCATCGTTTCCAACCCTCCTTTTTACAGCGAGAACGTCTTTTCTGGGAACGAGCAAAGAGACCTGGCTAGGAGCAACTTTTCACTTCCTTTTTCTGAATTAATAAGTGGTGTTGCGAAGTTTTTAAATCAAAACGGAACGTTTACAACCATTATTCCTTTTAAAGAGGAAAAGGAATTTCTTCAATTGGCCGAAAGGGAAAATCTCTTTCCTTCACGCATTACCCATGTAAAAGGCAACCCCACATCTGAAGTTAAAAGAAGTCTTATCGAACTCACTTTTCAGCAAAAAGAAATACTTACCTCCACGCTGATTATCGAAAAAGAGCGTCACGAATACACCGAAGAATACATAGCCCTTACCAAAGATTTTTATTTAAAGATGTAATGACAGTTTTCAAGTACTTTTTGATGTTTTCCTTTTAAAAGTACTCGATAAAATTTTGTATTATCGTTACAATTGAACATAACTTAGAATATTTTTGAAAATGTAAAAGTGTGGCGAAGAGATATTCGTTTATAAAATTTTACATTTTTGGAGTTATTTTGGCCTCTTTAAAAACATTGAAAATCAAGGAAGCAGCATGGATGATTGATAAAAATCTGTTTGAGACCGACTGAAGGGAGGGTGAGTTATTTTTATCAGTGGCTGGGGTTTCCGTAGTATTTTCTCATATTTTTAAAGCAAGCCTAGATTTTTTTGGTTCGTTTTTTCATCAATGGAAAAAATGAACACAAAATATTTTAGTGTAAAATTGATAATTAATTGATTAGACATATTTAAAATACTTCTGCAATAACCAACAATCTGTATATTACATACCATGAAAATTCTTACGAATCTAACTTTCATAATTTTCGCCGCTACTGCGCTTTTCTCTCAGACCAGCACAAAACCTGATTTCGTCGATTATGTGAATCCGCTTATGGGCACCGATTCCCGCATGGAAATGTCTAATGGAAACGTCTATCCGGCCATCGCTCGGCCTTGGGGAATGCATTTTTGGACACCCCAAACCAACGTAATGGGCGACGGTTGGGCATATCAGTACGATGCCGATAAGATAAACGGCTTTAAGCAGACGCATCAACCATCACCATGGATGAACGATTATGGCCAATTTGCCATCATGCCCATTACAGGAAAAAAGGGTTACACGCAAACTGATCGAGCAAGTTGGTTTTCCCATAAATCCGAAGTAGTAAAACCGAATTATTACAGTGTTTATTTGGCCGACCATGATGTTACTGCAGAATTCACCCCAACCGAACGGGCGGCGCTTTTCCGGTTTACTTTTCCCGAAACCGACAGTGCTTACGTGGTTATCGATGCCATGGATGAAGGTTCGTTTATAAAAATCCTTCCGAAGGAAAATAAAATAATTGGCTACAGCACTAAAAATAACGGTGGCGTTCCCGATAATTTTAAAAACTATTTTGTTATTGAATTTGACACGCCATTCTCCAGCAACGAAACTTTTACGGAGAATACTTTACAAGATGCCTTGGAAAGTGAATCGAAACATGTTGGTGCAGTAATCGGATTTAAAACCAAAAAAGGACAACAAGTACACGCAAAAATAGCTTCTTCATTCATCAGTTTTGATCAAGCTGAAATCAATTTAAAAGAAATAGAAGACAAGGATATTTCAGCAATAAAAGAAGAAGGACGCAAGGCTTGGAATGACGTTTTGGGCCGTATTGAAATTGAAGGCGCCACCACCGATCAGTTCCGTACGTTTTACTCATGCCTGTACCGAAGTTTACTTTTCCCAAGAAAGTTTTATGAGATAAACAATGAAGGGGAAACCGTGCATTACAGTCCGTACAACGGGAAAGTGCTTTCTGGCTACATGTTCACAGATACCGGTTTTTGGGATACGTTTAGGGCTTTGTTTCCTTTACTGAATTTAATGTACCCAGAAATGAATAATAAAATTCAGGCAGGATTGGTAAATGCTTATTTGGAAAGCGGATGGCTACCGGAATGGGCAAGTCCGGGACTTCGCAATGTTATGGTTGGAAACAATTCAGCATCCGTGGTGGCAGATGCCTATTTAAAGATTGATAAACCCGATTACGATATTGAAAAGCTTTACGAAGCCGTAGTTCATGGAGCCAATAATGCGGGTCCGCTAACCGCTGTGGGACGAGCTGGAGCCGAGGATTATAAAAAATTGGGATATGTACCTTACGATATTGGCATTAACGAAAGTGCCGCCCGAAGTTTAGAATATGCGTACGATGATTTTGCTATCTATCAGTTGGCCAAAGCACTGCAGAAACCTAAAAAGGAAATAGCATATTACAAACAGCGAAGTTTAAACTACAAAAAGCTGTTTGATGCCGAAACGAACTTAATGCGTGGAAAAAACAAAGATGGCAGTTTTATGAAACCTTTTAATCCTTTTAAGTGGGGTGATGCCTTTACGGAAGGAAATGCATGGCATTATACATGGTCCGTTTTTCACGACATACAAGGATTAATAGACCTCATGGGCGGAAAAGAAGCGTTTGTAAATCAATTGGATAATGTTTTTAGTCTACCGCCCGCGTTTGATGAAAGTTATTACGGATTCGTGATTCATGAAATAAGGGAAATGCAAATAGCGAATATGGGTCAATATGCGCATGGAAACCAACCTATTCAGCACATGATTTACCTTTACAATTATGCTGGTGAACCTTGGAAAACGCAATATTGGGTTCGAGAAACCTTGGATAGGATGTACATGCCGACTCCAGATGGATATTGCGGCGATGAGGACAACGGACAAACATCTGCATGGTATGTTTTTTCAGCATTAGGATTTTACCCTGTCTGTCCCGCAACGAACGAATACGTTCTCGGCGCTCCTTTATTTCCGAAAGCTACTTTGCATTTGGAAAATGGTAAAAAAGTGGTTTTATCGGCAAAAAACAACAGTGAGGAAAATCGATATATTAATCAAATGCAAGTGAACCAAAAGGAGTATGAAAAAAACTTTTTATCGCACGAAACGCTCATGAAGGGAGCTGAAATTGAATTTGAAATGAGTTCAGTCCCCAACAAGCAACGGGGAACTGGTTCTAAGGATGTCCCATATTCGCTTTCTTTGAAAAAGTAAAACACACTTTAAACAAGGAAGAATATTCAGTAATTGGTAAAGATTATTTTTTATTGAAAATCCGTGTACTTTCGTGCTTAAAAATGTCATCGACATCTTTTCGCTCGTAAACGTTTTTGGTAGTTAATTGTTGGCCATTCTGGGAAACTTCAAAAGATAAAACTACGGTGCTTTCCTCATCAAAAGATGAACCGTAATAAAGCGTAACTGTTTGTCCGGTGATTTTATACATTCCTCCGCGCTTGTTTTTACCTGCTTCTATTTTACCAAGCTCGTTGGTCTGTTCGGTTTGAACAAAAGCATCATTTTTTTTGAACTTTATCTCAAAATGTTGGTTTTTATCATACAAAAGTTCGTCCTCATTAACGAGAACTCCATTTTTATATAATTTTTCAGCATAAGAGAGCGCTACCCAAGTACCTAGAAGTGAATTATTATCTTTCTTAGTGCTAGAAAAGTTCATTTTTAATTTCTCAATGAATTTATTCAGTAACCCCATGCGTGTTCAAGTAGGTGTATTAATCTTGGGAACATACAATCTTACTGAAAATAATTAAGAAAAAAAATTACATTTTAAAAAGGCGCTCTTCATGATAAAGTTATTTAACTGAAATTCAACCTAATGAATGACACTATCTAAAAGTTTATTTTGAAACATTTATGCTTTGCTTTGTTATATTTCTTTAGTTACCTTTGGGTAAAATCATTAAAAAAATATGAAACCAGACCTTTTTACCGCACCTGATTATTACCAGATAGACGACCTTTTATCAGAAGAACACAAACTCGTACGTAATGCGGCGCGGGATTGGGTAAAAAAAGATGTTTCTCCCATTATCGAAGAATATGCGCAGCAAGCAAAATTTCCAAAACAAATCATAGGAGGTTTGGCGGAAATAGGTGCTTTTGGACCCTATATTCCGCAAGAATATGGTGGCGCTGGTCTGGATCAAATAAGCTACGGACTCATTATGCAGGAAATAGAGCGCGGCGATAGTGGTGTACGTTCTACTGCTTCGGTACAATCGTCTTTGGTTATGTATCCTATTTGGAAATACGGTACGGAAGAGCAGCGCAAAAAATTTCTTCCGAAGTTAGCTTCTGGAGAATTTGTGGGTTGCTTCGGACTTACAGAACCGAACCATGGTTCTAATCCTGGCGGAATGGAAACTAAATTTAAAGAAGAAGGGGATTATTATATTTTAAACGGGGCTAAACTTTGGATATCAAACGCTCCCTTTGCAGATATTGCGATTGTTTGGGCAAAAAACGAAGAAGGTAGAATTCACGGACTCATCGTAGAGCGCGGTATGGAAGGTTTTTCCACTCCAGAAACTCATAACAAGTGGTCTCTTCGGGCATCGGCGACTGGGGAATTGATTTTTAATAACGTTAAAATACCGAAAGAAAACTTACTTCCGAACAAATCTGGTTTGGGCGCACCATTGGGTTGTTTGGACTCTGCACGTTATGGCATTGCCTGGGGTGCCATTGGAGCTGCGATGGACTGTTACGATACAGCTTTGCGTTACGCTAAAGAGCGTATTCAGTTTGGCAAACCTATTGCCGCTTATCAGCTTCAGCAAAAAAAATTAGCGGAAATGATTACTGAAATTACCAAAGCTCAGTTGTTGGCATTTCGCCTAGGACAACTTAAAAATGAAGGGAAAGCCACCACTGCTCAAATTTCAATGGCAAAAAGAAACAATGTTGATATGGCCTTGAATATTGCCAGGGAGGCAAGACAAGTTTTAGGCGCCATGGGAATTACCGGTGAATACAGCATCATGAGACACATGATGAATCTTGAAAGTGTAATTACTTATGAAGGTACTCACGACATTCATCTGTTAATAACCGGATTGGATATTACTGGGGAACAGGCTTTTAAATAACCGCTTCAAATTGTTAAAATTCTTATGTTTTCGAAGATTATTTTAAGAATCTATTGATAATTTTTCCATAGCTGTTTTTGTATATTTGTTAATAGAACGAGTTAATATTAACGATTAAACGATTTAGTTATGAAAAAACGGCTATTATTTGCGATATTCTCATTTTTTATGATTTCAGCTATCGCACAGGAAAAAGAAGTAAATGTAGGTGACGTTTTTACAATCAACAGCATTTCTAAAAGTGATTTCAGCCACATTGAACTTCCAAGAAAGAACATCATTATTAAACGTGGCGGTGTTCCCGATTATAAAACAGTATTTAATAATGAAGTAGTGGTTACAGAAGTATCTACAAATAACGATGGGGAACAAATTGCACGTTTAAAAAGAACCGATGGAAGAAAGTTTTTTAGCAGCTTTCCAACCGTTACAGCAAATGTAAATAGAGCGTTGGAGGCGGAAGAACTTACTTTCTAAATTTCTTTAATGCATTTTTAGTTTCATGGGAAAGTACCAATTTACCAGATGTTTTCGCTCTTTCAACAAGTAGTGAATCCCAATGGTTGGTGTTTTCCCATAATATTCTTTTCATATCAAGAAGAGCTTCGGGATTGTAGCTAGCTAAGTTCGCACTTAAAATATCCACTTCTTTGTCCATTTCAGGAATAGTTTCAAATACTTTTGCATACAAGCCTCTTTCCTTCGCCCAATACGCATTTTTCCACTCCGTTCCCGCTAACGTTAGTTCCGCCAAAGAGGCAACACCCATTTTTCTTTCTACGGCTGGGGCAATTACAAACGGACCAATACCTATGGTTAATTCCGAAAGTTTCACGGCCGCAGCTTCCGTGGCAATGGCATAATCACAGGCGGCAACCAAACCAACACCGCCGCCAACCGTTTTTCCCTGCACCCGACCAATAATGAGTTTTCTACATTTTCGCATAGCATTAATTACATTTCCGAAACCTTCGAAGAATTTCTGTCCTTCTTCGGCATTGGTAATTGCTAATAACTCATCAAAAGATGCACCCGCACAAAAAGCTTTTTCACCTTCACTTTTCAAAATAATTATAGAAACCTTATCGTTTGCTGATAACTTATTGAATTCGGTAGCCAAACGCGAAAGTAATTCCGAAGGAAAAGAATTACTTGCTGGATGACCGAATTCTACTGTAGCAATGCGGTTTTCTATTTTAGTAAAGAGGCTTCCGTTGTTTCTATTTGTTGGCATGTTTTTATGTGTTTGGTTCATTCATTAAACCCTTTCATTTAGTTCATTGATCTTTAATTGTTTTTTTAAAGGTATTCATGAACCTCCTTCGTCGGTTTCTTTTGCTCGCCCAAAAGAAACGAAACAAAGAAAAAGGCGCCTTATCCCGAGGAATTTTTTCGACCATAAAGTCGAAAAACCATTTTCAAAACTCCGCGTCGCTTCCTACCTCAGCTCCTGTTCTCGGAGCTTTTGAAAATTATTCTTTGGATAAGGAAATTACAATCCAAATGTAGGGAAACTAAGCGGCATTTACATATTTCCTTCGGAATTTAATGACCAAAGCTAGTGAACGGACAAGCATCCAAACGAAGAAGGCAATCCAAATAGCGTAAAGTTTCATTCCGAAGTAATCAAAAATGAGTAACGCTGGGGTGAATCCTAGAAACGTTGCCGCGAGCAGTACATTCCGCAGGTATTTTGCCTCACCAAGACCTTTAAAAATTCCATCAAACATAAAAGCTACTGCATTTACCGGCTGCATGAGCAAGACCACCCAAAAAACGGATGAAAACAAAGCAAGAACTGTTTCCTCCTTATTGAAAAGTAATCCGATTTCATCATAGAAAACACCGCAAACAACCATTAAAATTACGGCTATAAAAATGGCATATTTACAAATATCGATACTCAAATTCCAAAGTCGGTTATATTCTTTCGCGCCCAGTAATCTTCCAGAAATAGCGTTACCCGCGTTGGCATAACCATCAATAAAAAAAGAGAAGAACAGCCAAATATTCATTAGAATACTTTGTGCTGCGATGTAGTTTTTTCCATAGTCGGTTGCATAGGCATTCGCCAGATAAATAGCGAAGTTCAAGGCGGCAGTCCGAACAAATAAATTAACGCTCATGAGAAGTAGGTTTTTCATTTGCGGATTAATTTTCCGACTAATTTTAAATCCGAATGGCGTTTTCTTCATATAAAAGTAAAGTGCCATTAGCAACATGGTAAATTGGGCACAAACACTAGCGTAACCCGCACCTTTCAAATGCATTGCAGGAATAAGTCCGTCGATTCCGTACACCAAAATATAATCTAAAACAATATTAACCGCTGCACCTGTTAAACTGCATTTCATGGCCCACAAGGTATTTTGCATTCCTCGAAAAACACCAAAAATGGCAAACGTAACCAACGTTAGGGGATAACCCATCGCTCGAATGGTGTAATATTCGGCGGTATATTGGAGTATTAATCCTTCAGCATTGTAAAGGCTAAAAATTTCCGTAGCTATCAAAGCCGTACTCAAATAAATAACAACGCTTAACAACAGATTAAAAAACAACGCCTGGGGAACCAATGTTTTAACCGCATGCAAGCGTTTACCCCCGAAATGCTGTGAAACAATTGCCGAAATAGCTGTTTTGGTTTGGGCTACAATCCAAATAATAGCCGAAAGAAAAGAACCTACAATGCCCGCTGCCGCCAAAGCTTCGACCGGATTTTTCTCTACATTTCCTATGATAGCGATATCGGTTAACGAAATCAATGGTTCTGCAATGCCTGCAATAATAGCAGGAATAGCCAATGTATTGATTTCTTTAAAGGTTACCTTGGGTGTTTTCAATAGAGTAGTTTCATTAAAACTTTGTGCAAAAATAAGAAACCTTTTTGCTTAAACCTTTTTGGATTGAGCTTTGTGGGCGGTATGGATATCTACAAAAACAAAAAACCACCGCTATGTAGCGGTGGTTTTTGATGTGGAGCATATCGGAGTCGAACCGATGACCTCTACACTGCCAGTGTAGCGCTCTAGCCAGCTGAGCTAATGCCCCATTTGTTTGGGATGTCAAAATTATATTTTTTTTTGATATCTCCACTAAAAAAGTATCTTTTATTCACTTAAAAAACAAATCCAACAAATTGTCTTGTAACTTACAGAAGACTAATCCCTCCTCCCTTTTAAGAAAAGAATAACACCATGCATTTTTAACTCTCTCGATTTGCTATTAATTTTAGAAAAAACTTGAAATAAATGGACTTAAAAGGAAAAGTTGCCTATATAACAGGCGGAACGAAAGGAATAGGATACGGAGTCGCAGAAGCGCTTCTAAAACAAGGTATGAAAGTTGCTATTAGTGGTCGAAAATTGGAAGATGCCGAAAAAGCCGCTAAAAGCTTAAGTAGCGATGATAGTTTGGTTTTGGGACTTTCTTCGGATGTTACGAAGCTAGAAAATGAAAAAGAAGCCGTAAAAAAGATTTTGGATAAATTTGGACAATTGGATGTCGTTCTCGCTAATGCCGGACTTGGGCATTATGCTCCGGTAGACGAGCTTACTGATGAAGAATGGCACCAAATGATAGACACCAACCTCAATGGTGTTTTTCATACCTTGAAAGCATCGGTGGAGGCCTTAAAACAATCAAAAGGATATTACATGACCTTAGCTAGTTTGGCGGGAACCAATTTCTTTGCCAATGGAGCGGGTTACAATGCCACCAAATTTGGTGTAGTTGGTTTTACACAGGCTGCCATGCTCGATTTAAGAAAGTACGACATAAAGGTTTCAACCATTATGCCAGGTTCTGTGGCTACGCATTTTAATAACAACACGCCTTCTGAAAAGGATGCTTGGAAGATTCAACCGGAAGATATCGGACAAATGGTGGTGGATCTATTAAATATGCACCCAAGAACATTACCGAGTAAAATTGAGGTTAGACCTTCTAGACCTGATAAAAAATAGAACTTGTTTAAAAAAAACCTCCGAAAGTAACTTTTTACTTTCGGAGGTTTTCTTTTTTTTAAATTTTTATCTCTAAGCAAACTGAAAGTCTGCAAATTTTTCTTCTACCTCATCAAATGCAGCAAATACATCGGCTGCGTCATCGCTGGTAACCATTTTCATTCGGTATTCTTTAAAATGAGGAATCCCTTTAAAATAATTAGTGTAGTGTCTTCTGGTTTCAAAAACCCCTAATTTCTCTCCTTTCCAGTCGATAGACATCTGTAAATGGCGACGGGCGGCTTTTACACGCTCTTCAATGGTCGGAGGCGCCAAATGCTCCCCCGTTTTAAAGTAATGCTTTACTTCTTTAAAAAACCATGGGTAACCAATACTCGCCCTTCCAATCATCGCTCCGTCAAGACCATATTCATCGCGCATTTTCATTGCCATTTCTGGAGTATCTACATCACCGTTCCCAAAAACAGGAATATGCATTCGGGGATTATTTTTAACTTCAGCAATAGGTGCCCAGTTTGCGCTCCCTTTATACATTTGAACCCTTGTACGGCCGTGGATGGAAATCGCTTTTATCCCCACATCTTGAAGTCTTTCGGCAACATCAACTATTTTAATGGTTTCTGAATCCCACCCCAAACGTGTTTTTACCGTTACCGGAAGATTGGTTCGCTTTACCATTTCTTCAGTAAGCTTTACCATCAAAGGAATATCTTTTAAAATACCGGCACCGGCATTTTTACTTACAACTTTTTTTACGGGACAACCAAAGTTGATATCAATAATATCTGGATTGGATTTCTCAACAATATCAATGGCTTGCAGCATGGAGTCGAGCTCCGCACCGAAGATTTGAATTCCCACTGGTCGTTCCTTCTCGTAGATGTCTAATTTCTGAACACTTTTTGCCGCATCACGAATTAATCCTTCCGAAGAAATAAACTCCGTATAAACCACATCTGCCCCTTGTTCTTTGCACAATGCACGAAAAGGTGGGTCACTCACATCTTCCATCGGTGCTAATAACAAAGGAAAGTCCCCTACATCTATCGATCCAATTTTTGCCACAATTATATTAGTTTAAGCGTTCGTATTCAGGTGCAAAGATAAGTATTTAAGGTGAGTTCGAAATAACCTACCTTAGAATATACAAGCATATATGGAATTAGAATGACTTGAAGCTTTTTGATTTCTGTATTGACATTAAAAAATATCCTTTTTGTCGAGGTAAATCAATCCGCTTGTGTTTTCATTTAGAATACGTTTGGTACGTAAATAACGGTTCAAGTTATATTCATCAAAATTCTCAGCATTCTTGTCAACACTACTAATATGAACCCTTCCGGCGGAATGAATAAACTCGTTGTTGCCAATCCACATTCCTACATGAATAACTCTTTCTTTGGAGTCCTCCGTGGCCTTTTTTCCGAAGAAAAGAAGGTCTCCAGGTTGCAACTTGCTAAAATCTTTACTGTCATCTACCAAAATACCTTCGTGGATTTGTTGAGAAGCATCCCTTGGGATTACCATTCCGTTTAAGAAATAAATAGTTTTAGTAAAACCGCTGCAATCCACTCCTTTTGGTGAAGTTCCACCCCATAAATACGGCAGCCCCATCAAGGTTTTAGAGGTAGCCACCAAACCTTCTTTTGTATGCGGTAACGCTTCCATCCATTCTTGGTAAGGAGTCCCTTCTTCTTGACTAACAAAAGCAGTTCTTCCGTCGGGATAAGTGACTTTGTAAAAATCGTTTTCCTCGCCTTCCAGACGCAAAATATTACCCGCTACGATATCTGAAATTACTTGCGAATCTGTATTCGCCTCCGCATACGAGCTACCAGAAGTTTTGGTATAAATTATTTTTTCTGAAGCCTTCCAAGCCGCAAAGGTTTCTTTATCCATAGGCTCCACGCCACCGTAATCCACCCAAGCAATGTATTTATCTGGTGTTTGGATTAAATACCAACTTCCTTCTTTTTTTAGCACGTTCACAGGCATTCCCAACGTTCCTTGCGTAACCAATTCTGCCGAATGTTTGGGTGCTCCCCTTAAATTAGCGGCCGAAATTTTAATTACCCCTTGCGTTTTTCCTTCCAAGTTTTCCGAAGGCAAAATGGCTACACTATCTACAAATGTTATGTTTTCTTCCTTTAATTTTTGCTGAAGTTTTTCAACCGCTTTAGGAATATTAGAATTGCCCTTTAAAACATAACCGTTTTCCGACTTTTCAGCTTCCACATCAAATAAAGCAACGCGCTTATCAGGTGCAAATTCCTCCTTTACGGAAGAAATAATCGGACTCACTTCATTGGCTTCTGCTTTGTTCTCTTCAGGAGTATTACAAGCAAACAACGAAACGGTTATCAGCAATAGGCAAAACAATTTTCTTACTAACATGGTATTCATATTTAAAAAATAAACTACATCGAAACTACAAATTAACTTCATTTTTATTGAAATTCCGTTTTAATACCATTTATAATTAGAATTTACCGTAATAAAACACCCTTTTTTCCTTTCTAGCTCATTATAAAAAGAAACCGTAACTAAGGCTATGCTTTATTTTTCTAATTCCTATAAAGAAAAAAAATTAGTATTTTCTTTTACAGTAAATTCTAAGCACAAATGGTATAAGCGATAAAATAGTACAATTTATCTTTCTAATATTCCTTTATTACTTATCCCAGCGTTTTAAATTGGTTATATTTGCTGATTGAAAATTTGCATTGATAAACGGCTATGAAGCACATTAGAAACTTTTGTATTATCGCTCACATCGACCACGGAAAGAGCACGTTGGCGGACAGGTTGTTGGATTTCACGGGATCGGTTACCGAGCGAGAAAAAAAGGAACAACTTTTAGATAGTATGGATTTGGAGCGTGAACGTGGAATTACCATTAAGAGTCACGCCATCCAAATGGATTACACATATAAAGGGGAACAATATATTTTAAACCTTATTGATACTCCCGGACACGTAGATTTTTCTTATGAAGTTTCCCGTTCCATCGCTGCTTGCGAGGGAGCTTTACTTGTAGTGGATGCCGCACAGAGCATTCAGGCACAAACCATTTCCAATTTGTATTTGGCTTTGGAAAACGATCTGGAAATCATTCCCGTGCTTAACAAAATAGATTTACCAAGTGCCAATCCAGAAGAAGTAACCGACGATATTGTAGATTTACTTGGTTGCGAACCAGAAGATATTATTCCTGCGAGTGCAAAGACCGGATTGGGAATTGAAGAAATTTTATCGGCTATTATTGAAAGAGTTCCTGCTCCAAAAGGGAATCCAGATGAGCCTTTGCAGGCGTTGATTTTTGACTCGGTTTACAATCCGTTTCGAGGAGTAGAGACTTATTTTAGGGTTATCAATGGTGAGATTTCCAAAAACCAGAAGATTAAATTTTTGGCAACCGGAAAAACATACGATGCAGACGAAGTAGGTACATTGAAACTGATTCAACACCCTAAAAAAGTCGTTAAAACCGGAGACGTGGGGTATTTAATTACTGGAATTAAAGATGCCCGCGAGGTGAAAGTTGGAGATACCATTACCGATGCTGCCAACCCAACCAAAAATATGATTGAAGGGTTTGAAAACGTAAAACCAATGGTATTTGCTGGAATTTACCCTGTAGATACTGAAGATTATGAAGAATTACGCGGGGCAATGGAAAAATTGCAATTGAACGATGCTTCACTGGTTTTCGCGCCCGAAAGTTCGGCAGCGCTTGGTTTCGGTTTCCGTTGTGGATTCTTGGGAATGCTTCACTTGGAAATTATTCAGGAGCGTTTAGAGCGCGAATTTGATATGACCGTAATTACTACCGTTCCCAACGTAAGTTACCATGCGTACACCAAGAAAAACCCCGATGAGCAAATTATTGTAAACAACCCATCGGATCTTCCCGACCCGTCCAGTATGGACCGTGTGGAAGAACCATTTATAAAAGCGAGCATTATAACCAAAGCCGATTTTGTTGGTCCGGTTATGTCTCTTTGTATTGAAAAAAGAGGTGTGATTACCAATCAAACATATTTAACGCCAGAGCGTGTGGAGCTTTCTTTTGATATGCCTTTGGCGGAAATTGTATTCGATTTCTACGACCGATTAAAAACCGTTTCCAAAGGATATGCTTCTTTTGACTATTCGCCTATTGGTATGCGCGCTTCAAAATTGGTAAAAGTGGATGTTCTTATTAACGGAAACTCCGTAGATGCCCTGTCAGCATTAATTCACGCCGATAATGCTTATACCATTGGAAAGAAAATGGTAGAAAAATTAAGGGAGTTGATACCAAGGCAACAGTTTGATATTCCTATTCAAGCGGCCATTGGCGCCAAAATTATTTCCCGTGAGACTGTAAAAGCCTTACGAAAAGACGTTACCGCAAAATGTTACGGAGGAGATATCTCGCGTAAAAGAAAGCTATTGGAAAAGCAGAAAAAAGGTAAAAAACGTATGCGCCAAGTAGGAAATGTAGAAATCCCTCAGCAAGCGTTTATGGCGGTATTGAAACTGAATGATTAAGGAAGCATCGTTTGTCTCCTGAAGATTAGATACTAAAAAAGAGTCTATTGCAACAGGTTAATTCGTTGCAATAGGCTCTTTTTTTTTTAGTAATAGTTGCTTTACTTTTTCGCTCCGAAGTCAAAATCAAAGTCGAAATCACCCAAAGTACAAACTCCTTCGGCGACTTCTTCAAAACTTTCGCCCTCTAAATCTACAATTTCAGTTTCACCTCCGACTGAAACCGACATGGTGCCGTTTCCTTCGTCACACAGCGTAATTTCTTCTCCGTTAAAATAGTCACAGGTTCTACAGTTGTTTCCGCCGTCATCATCTCCAGAACAAGCGATTGAGGCACTTAGCATAGCCATGCTTACCATAGAGCAGATTGTTTTTTTCATGGTTGTTGGTTTTAAGTTGTTTACACTACAATAACCGAAAATAAATACAATTACTTTTCTTTTTGTTGTGAAATAGTGCTTTTTGTATGGAAATTTTATGAATGACAAACATTACGTTTTAGGAAATTAAATTCACTGTTCATGCTGACTATACTTTATTTTATACCTTTCCCTAAGGAAGCCACTCTATTTAGCCACTCCTTTCTAAAATCCGAAGTTGAATTTTTAATAGGAGCTATGTAAGTTGTTTTAACCGGATCAATGCCACAAAACTGCAAAGTTCCTTTTTTAAACTGATGTATCGCTGGCCTTTTCATTATTAAAAAGTCGTACCATTTTGGAGTATCGGCAGTAATGATTAGCCGCGCAGATTTCCCTTTTAAGAGCTTTTCCGGTAATGGTTTATCAGCTAATGGTAGATACGTTATTCCCGGTAGAAAAGTTCTATCGATAAAGCCTTTCATTAAAGCAGGTAAGCTATACCACCACATGGGAAAAAACCATACAATATGGTCGGCTTCTTTTATTTTATCTATGGCGTGAACCAAGTCAGGTTCTAATTCCGTTCTTTTTCGGTAACCAAATTTTAAGTTAGGATCAAAATCCAATTCAGCAATGTTAATTTGACTGAGTGTTACACCTGTTTTACTTGCTCCATTTCTGTAAGCCGCCGATAAAGCGTAATTAAAGCTTTCTTTATCTGGATGTCCATTTATTATAAGTACATTTTTCATAGTAGTTCTAAAGTTTTTACAAAGAACCCGACTATGACACTTTTTTAAAAGGACATTTGTCTAATACGAAATTGATTTTCTTATTCTGCTTAAATGTCTTTGGGTGATGCCCAAATATGAAGAAAGAAAATTAAGGGGAATTAATTGTAAATATTCAGGATGATTGGTGAGTAGATTACGGTAACGGTTCTCAGCTGTTTCCTTTTGAAGCATGAAAATCCTTTTTTCCATTTTAACGTACTCCTGCTCTGCGATAACTTTAGAAAACTTAATCCAATTGGCACTTGACTGCTCTAATTTTAAGATTTCTTCTTTTGAAATGGTTACTATTTCAACATCCGTTAAGGCTTGAATGTTCTCAACCGTTTTGTTTCCAGTTATAAATGAAGAATAGGCGGTTACAAACGAATTTGAAAAACTAAAGCAATAAGTTACTTCTTCTTCGGACGAGGAATGATAAAACGACCGAAACAAACCACTGATAATAAACCCCACTTCGTTGCAAACTTGACCTTCTTTTATAAAAAAGTGTCCTTTTTTAAGGGTTTTAGCAACTCCTTTCTTTTCAAATTCATCGATTTCATCTTCGGTTAAAAAGCCAAATGCTGCCAAAAAATTTCTCATATTTTTTTGATCACTGTTGAGATAGGATTCTATTTTTATAGCTTCATTAGCTATTCAACTTACAATAACCAAAAAATAATTATGATTATCAATGGTTTGTTGTTCAGATGTCGTTGGCTTTTTTTGGATAGAATACTCTTGTCTGCTCTCAAAGCTAAGTGTGAGCATCCTCAAAAATATGGCATAACTAATCATACAAATTATTTAAATAGTCTTTTTCTTCCGATAATCGCTCCAGTTTTATCGCAACCGGAATAGAATCGTTTACAACACCGTTGATACTGAAGTCTTTTCTATCAAACCGACCAATAATATTACTAATTTCATTCATCGGTGGTTTAAAAAACATTCTAACCTCTCTTTTATAAATTGAATAACCTCCGTAATAGACTGTGTCATTTACTGAAATTACAGTTTGATGATTATGTTCGAAAAATAGCATTGGCTCCGACCCAAATTTCCCTTTTGTAATGTCTAAGTCTGCATTATTCACTTTGAAACTATTAATTTTATAGCTTCCAGTTACTGTATCGTCTACCGTAGATTTTAAGTTGTAAGCATAAATCCCATAACCAATAGGTAAAATGATTATATACAGAAAAGGGAGTTTGCTAACGAACTTATTTTTCTTGGAAAGTAATGATTTTTTAAACCTACCACCATTAAGAATAAAAAATTGATAAATATCTTTTCTGTATTCCAGTAACAATAGAATAGTAAGAACGAAATCTACAGTTATGTGGATAATAGCAAAGGAGATATCAAACTCTATATTTAGTATTAAAATATTTAAACAGACACCAAAAGATAGCAACAAGGCAATCAATCTAGTACGCTTAAAAACAATCAAGATCCCAATTAATAGCTCTGTTAAGCCAATAAAAATGTTATAATTAAGAGATCGTCCAAAAAACGACCACATATGTTGATATTTGGATATTTCTGCTAGTGGCATAAATGATTCGTAATGTAGAATTCTAAATTGCATGAATAGCAATTTTGGAATTCCAAAACATATCATTTTTATTGAGAGATAATAAATGGCTAGATATCTTAAAACAGCGAAAGCGTTGTTTACAAGTTTTGATTTCAATTGGTTGTGTTGCTTTTGGTAGAATTAATATGTAATACTTTATTAGATAATCGCTTACACCCACTTAATGAGTTTTATAATGTGTGAAAATAAAGCGATATACGATTAAAGATAGCAAAAAATGAATATGTTATCGTCACAAATACATTATGGCTTTCCTTGTATAAAAATAGTTAACAAATAAATTTTCAGTCATTAAGTATCTTGATGCCCTTCGATACGTAGGGTTTTCGGGGCGCAAATCATTATTCATTTGATACCCAAGAACAACACTATGATGCTATCAAAAGATGAACATTTAACTTTTTGAACTGAGCTAGTGATTTTCATAGGAGCCATTGTCGCAACCAGTTTTATTCTAGAAATAGCTGAAGAAATCTTAGATCTAACCATTTATCAAATTTATATCCTACCTCTTTAAAAGTTCCTATTTCTTTAAACCCAAACTTTTTATGAAATTCGAAACTCCTATCATTTGAACCATCTACTCCTGCTATCATTGTGTGATAACCACCATCTTTAGCCATTTTTATCAATTTTGATAGGATTAGTTTCCCAATTCCAGTTCCTCTTGAGTTTTTGTTTACGTAAACTGAATGCTCAACACTAAACTGATAAGCCGCCCAAGGTCTAAAGATTCCATAAGTGCCGAAACCAACTACTTTATTGTTGTTTTCGGCTACGATTACTGGCATTCCATCTGCTTTTTTTTGTTCAAACCATATGAATTGCTGATCATAAGTCCTCTCTTTATAATCGTAGAGCACAGTTGAATGGAGAATTTGGTAATTCACAATCTCTAGGATTTCATGTATGTCTCTATTTTCAGCTCTACGAATTTCTATTTCCATTTCTCTTAAATTAGCTACAACGGTCCAGTATAACCGCCAGTTACGGGTTAATATGCGTTAATTTTCGGTTAAGCACAGACGTTAGCAATTCAGAGTGGATTCGGACGTAGTCGAATCCGCCGTAATTGCTGTTATACATTGTTGTAACACGTTTTTTATTCATTTAGATTATCAATTATGTGTTCAGTCAGATAATCATTTTTTTTATCCAGAAATATGATTGTCGGTCCGTATACATTGTTAATTGCAAGAAGTCCATATTTCTCACTAAATAAAATCGGTCCAGTTGCATCATCTGCATAATCTAATGTATCATAATAGTCAAACACCAATCCTTGAAGTTCATCATTTGTGAAAGGCTTTTTGCTAGTTTTCACAAACTTGTCAAATCCGAAAAGAAGAGTGTCAGCATCAATTATTTTGTTTATCGCTATCGTTTTTGTTGTATCAATATGATTTACGTATTTAAAATTCAGTGTGTTTTCCGTTTTTTTGAAAGTCAAATTAAACTTTTCATTTTTCGGTTCTGCTCCAAAGAATATTATTGCATTCATTTCAGATTTCCATTCAGAGTTTTTGTCAGAGCATCCGAAACAAATAGTAAATATCAATATGTAAGTTAATAGGTTTCTCAAAATGTGTTACAACGATTTATATCCACAACAACACCCACTCCAAAGGCAACAATAACCGCTTCCTGTGTTGCAATATCCGCTCATTTTACTGCAAGGTCCGCTCTTTCCGCTGCAATATGCGCTCCTTGGACTGCAATATCCACTCGGCGGACTGCAAGGCCTGCTCCGAAGGCTGCAATATCCTCTCCGTGCGTTGCAAGACCCACTCGGCGGACTGCAAGGCCCGCTCGGTGCATTGCATAAACTGTTAAAATTTCAATTTAAGCCTTCACCCCTTCAATTTCGTACTGCCCGTTGGAATCTACCAAAACATGGTAGTCCAAAAACTTTTCTTCGGATGGGTTATAAAAAGTGACTTTAAATGCTAAACGGTTTTTGGAGGAGGCTTTTTCATCTATGTGGAAATCCTGCATATAGGAGGCATTCCAAAAATCGGTATTCTCATTTCGAAAAAGTTCTTTGGTTATTTTAGTGTCCAACACCAATTGGTTTTCAAAATAAACGAGAATATCGGAGTGAAAATCGTAGTACTCAGTTTTATGGAATTGATTTACGCGATCTTTTTCAATCTTGTAAACCCTGGATTGCAAATGCGTAAAATAGGTGGTGGAAGCGCTAAACCCGTTTGCTAAAATAGAATCGGTCTTTACTTCAGCATAGCCTTCGGGAATGGTTTTGTGGGAATATTCATAAGAAGCTAATTGCGGATTCTTGGTAAAAAGTTGGTTCCCTTGGTTGCGCTGTCGGGTTTGGTCGCATCCCGAAAGTCCGATTATTAATATCAGTAGAAAAACAGCTTGTACAAAGAGGTTTCGCAGCATGTTCTATTCGGTTTTAACTTCTTCTTTTGCCTCCTCGTCTTCCTCATTGCCATTGTTCATTCCCATTACGTCCATCGGCTTTCCTAAATACACCAACTTGTTGCCTTCTTTTATCTTCATATCTTTAATATAAGAAGCAATGATATGAAGTTCGCCATCATTATCTTTTATAAAAATCGGAATGGCATCTTTTTCATTGTTCAGCATTTCAATATCCTGATAAAACTGCTCTTGGGACTGTAATTCTACCTCGTTAATTTTAGGATAATCCCTCGCTACTTCGCTTAAATTGATATAATCGTCTTTCTTAGAAAACAATAAATCTACCCGATCTACTTGATGGCTTTTCATTTCTTCTGGGGTAATCAACCTAAATGCGCCATTTTCCCCAAGCTGATCTTTAAAGCGTTCAATCGCGTGTTTATTTACCTCTTCACTGGCCGTTAATGCCATGAGGTACCCAATGTCATTCAGTTCGATATTATTGGTAAGATCATCAGAAAAAATATTAGCCTCTTCGGCATCAAGATCCATTCCTTTGGCGCGTTCTACATTTTCCTTATTACTATCAATAAGCGCCACATGGCGGCCGCTTTTTTGTAAATATTTAGCGATAATCCTAGACACTTCCGAAGCACCTACAATTAAAATCCCAGTAGATTCTTTTAAGAAAACACCCGATATTTTAGCAAACAAACGGGCGGTAGTAGCGTTTAAAAGCACCGTTCCCAACACAATCATAAACACCAACGGTGTAATGTATTCTGCACCGGGCTCACCTTCCAGCACCAGTCGGTTACCAAAAAGAGATGCAATACCGGCAGCCACAATACCTCGCGGCCCTACCCAACTGATAAATGCTTTTTCATTGAATTTGAGTCCGGAGTGAATGGTACTCATCATAACACCAAGTGGCCGTATTAAAAACACAACACATCCGAAGAGAATAAGCGTGTTCCAATTATAAATTAAGTACAGATCCTGCATATTTATATTTGCTGAAAGCAGAATAAACAGGATGGAAATGAGAAGAACACTTAGGGATTCCTTAAAATAAAGGAGTTCTTTAATATTTGGTAAATCTATATTTCCTAACACCATCCCCATAACCACTACGGAAAGTAAACCCGATTCATGAGCAAATTGTTCTGAAAGCACATACACTCCCAATACAAAAGACAGGGAAACCACATTCATTAAAAAATGGGGAATGGCTTTCTTTTTTAATGCGAAATAAAGCGCATAAGCAAAAGAAAAACCAATGGAAAAACCAACCACCACCGTTTTACCGAATTCTATAAAAGCCTGTTGCGTATACTCAGAACCTTTTCCTACAGAAATAAACTCAAATACCAATACGGCGGCTACGGCTCCGATCGGGTCAATAAGAATACCTTCCCATTTAAGCACTGCCGAGACATCCTTTTTCAATGGAATATTTCTTAAAATAGGCGTAATTACGGTAGGCCCGGTAACAATAATTAAAGCGGCAAACAAGAAAGAAACAGGCCAACTTAGATCGAATAAGAAATGTGAGGCGAGTCCGGCTCCTAAAAAAGTAATGATGGTTCCCACAGTAATTAACTTAAAAATTACAGGGCCAACATTTAGTACTTCGTTTCGCTTTAGGGTCAATCCGCCCTCAAAAAGAATAACACTAATGGCCAAAGAAACAAAGTGGAAAAGTCCTTCTCCAGGGAACAGTCCTTTATCCAATTGCGGATTCCAAATAGGTTCTATAAGCTTTGTGCCGTCTTCTGTAAAAAGCGTAGAAATAGGCCCAACAAAAATCCCAATTAAAATTAAAGGTAAAATTGCAGGGATTTTAAACCTCCATGCCACCCATTGTGCAACAATCCCCAAAATTACAATTCCAGCAAGCTCTAACATATATTTCTTGAATGATTAGCGAATATAACTTCTATAAAGTATAAAAATGTTAAAAAACATTTAATAAAACAAGTGTTTATCTCGATTGTTATTCCCTTTTCTTAATTTGCGTTGCTTTATAATCTAAAGAACTTTAATGAAGTTATACACCATTGAAACCGGAAATTTTAAATTAGACGGTGGAGCCATGTTTGGCGTGGTTCCAAAATCTATTTGGAATAAAACAAATCCGGCGGATAAAAATAATATGATTGATATTGCGGCTAGATCCCTTTTAATTGAAGATGGCGATCGGCTAATCCTTATAGACACTGGGATGGGCAATAAACAATCCGATAAATTTTTCGGGTATTACTATCTATGGGGAGACGATAATATTGATAAATCGTTGACAGCTCACGGCTTTCATCGAGACGATATTACCGATGTATTTTTAACCCACCTTCATTTTGACCATTGTGGTGGAAGTATTCAGATAAATCAAAAAGGAACTTTAGAACCCGCATTTAAAAATGCGCGCTATTGGAGCAACGAGGATCACTGGGAATGGGCAACAAAACCCAATGCTAGGGAAAAAGCTTCGTTTTTAAAAGAGAATATTCTTCCTATTCAAGAAAGTGGTCAACTCCATTTTTTACCGGTGCCGGAAAACAATTTCCTAAAAGACTCGTCTCTTGGTTTTGATGTCCTGTTTGTAAACGGCCATACCGATAAGCAAATGATTCCGCACATAACCTATCAAGGCAAAACATTGGTTTTTATGGCAGATTTGCTACCCACGGTAGGGCACATTCCACTGCCATTTGTAATGGGATACGACACCAGACCTTTGCTAACTTTGGAAGAGAAAAAGCAGTTTTTGGATACCGCTGTTGATAATAATTACTATCTATTTTTAGAGCACGACGCCCATAATGAAATATGCACGCTTCAACAAACCGAAAAAGGCGCACGATTGAAAGAAACCCTCAAATTTAAAGAATTATATAACTAAATACTGAAAAATGAACATTAGAAAATCTGTTGCATCCTGCGCGATCGCAACAACCCTTTTTGCAGGTTGTGGATCTCCTGCCATCTTATTAACACCAGAAGAAAATATAGATACGGTACATCTTAAAGTTGAGGAACTTACTGATGAGCAACTGAAACATTGGGGACACGATGACCTCCTACAAGATACCATCCCGGGTATGAGTGTAGATAAAGCCTATGCTGAAATATTCAATAAAATAGATGCGCTCCAACCTACTACCGTTATTGTTGGAGTATTGGATTCGGGGATAGATATTGAACACCCAGATCTTAAAAACGTACTTTGGACAAACGAAGATGAAATTCCTGGAAACGGAATCGATGATGATAAAAATGGATATGTTGATGATATTCACGGTTGGAACTTCTTAGGAGAGGCTAACAACGAGCAATTGGAGTTTGTACGTATTTTAGCAAAAGGAGACGATGGTTCTGAAATGTACCAAAGAGCGAAAGCAGAATACGACAAAAAATATGAAGAAGCCGTACAGAACAAAACAAGATACGAGCAATTACTTCAAAATGTAACGCAGGCTGACAAATTACTTCAGGAAGAGTTGGGTAAAGAAACTTATACTGCGGAAGATTTAAACAATATTTCTTCGGAAGATCCAATGGTACAGCAAGCAGCCGCTGCCATGGCTAGAATGTTCACTTTTGAAGACTCTGTTGAAGGACTTAAAAAAGAACTTAAAGGAGGAATTGAGCACTTTACAGATCAGCTTAATTACAACTTGAACAAAGATTTCGACGGAAGAAGCATTGTTGGTGACAATCCAGACGATATTACTGACCTAGATTACGGAAACAATGATGTAATTGGTGATAAAGACCATGCAAAGCACGGTACTCACGTAGCTGGAATTATCGCTGCACAGCGTAACAACGGAATTGGCATGGACGGTGTTGCAGACCATGTTGAAATTATGGCAGTAAGAACAGTACCAAACGGAGATGAGTATGATAAAGATGTGGCATTGGCTATTCGCTACGCAGTAGACAACGGCGCTAAAGTTATCAACGGAAGTTTTGGTAAATATTATTCTCCACACAAAGAATGGGTTTGGGAAGCTATAAAATATGCAGCTTCTAAAGATGTGCTTATCATTAAAGCGGCTGGAAATGAGTCTTTCGACATTGATGAAAACAACGTTTATCCAAACGACAGTGAAAATAACAGCCCAGAGGTAGCAGATAACTTTTTAACTGTTGGTGCTCTAAACTATAAATACGGACCAGAAATGGTGGCTACTTTTTCTAACTTCGGAAAGAATAACGTAGATGTATTTGCACCTGGAACTAAAATTTATTCTACCGTTCCTAATAACGAATATGAGTATTTACAAGGAACTTCTATGGCAGCACCTGGTGTAGCTGGTGTAGCGGCATTGATAAGAGCTTATTTCCCAAAACTTAAAGCGGGACAGGTAAAGAAAATTATCATGCAGTCTGGACTTACCTCATCGGCTAATGTTATTTTGGGTGGAAACCCTAATTACAAAAAACCGTTTAAGGAAGCTTCAAAATCGGGTAAAATGGTGAATTTATATAACGCCATGATCCTTGCCGATAAAGTTGCCAACGGTAAAGCGAAATTATAATCTAAAACCCCAAAGGTTTTGAAAACCTTTGGGGTTTTTAGCTAAAAATTAAACCTTATGAAACGAACTTTTTTAACTTCAATTGGCCTTAGTGTAGTAATGCTTTCGCAAGTATTTGCAACTACGCCAAGAAATTCTTCAGAAGAAGGTAATGAAGCCGCTCCAAATTCAACTACGTACTGGCAACAGCATGTAGATTACAAAATGGAGGTGGAGATGAATGTGAAAAACTTTCAATATACAGGAACACAGGAATTGAAATACACTAACAATTCTCCTGATACTTTACAGACCGTTTTTTATCATTTGTTCTTCAACGCTTTTCAACCGGGGAGCGAAATGGACGTAAGAAGCAGAACGATTGCAGACCCCGATAAAAGGGTTGGCGACCGCATCAGCAAATTATCTCCTTCAGAAATAGGTTACTTAAAAGTAAATAGTCTTAAGCAAGATGGTACTGCAATTCAGTATAATGAAGAAGGGACTATTTTAGAAGTTAGACTTAACAAACCTATTTTGCCTGGACAAACCGTAAACTTCGATATGGAGTTTGCAGGACAAGTGCCACAGCAAATTAGACGTAGCGGAAGAAATAATGCGGAAGGTGTTGCGCTTTCCATGACGCAGTGGTACCCAAAAATGGCAGAATACGACTTTGAAGGTTGGCATCCAGACCCATATATTGGGCGTGAATTTCAAGGTGTTTGGGGCGATTTTGACGTAAAATTGACCATCGATAAGGATTATGTCGTAGGTGGAACCGGGTATTTACAAAACCCTGAAGAAATAGGACACGGCTATTTACCAGCTGGCAAGGAACCGAAAAAGATGAAAGGAAAAACGCTTACTTGGCATTTTGTAGCGCCAAAAGTGCACGATTTTGCATGGGGAGCAGACCCTGATTTTATCCACGATACTTTAGAAACCCCAAGCGGAACTACGCTTCATTTCTTTTATAAAGACAACGATGAAATAAAGGAAAACTGGAAGAATTTACAGCCTAAAACAGCTGAAATGCTTGCGTTTTACAACCAGTATATTGGAAAATATCCATACAAACAATACTCGGTGATTCAAGGTGGTGACGGTGGTATGGAATACGCCATGTGTACCCTTATTACTGGAGAGCGAAAATTCGGCAGTCTGGTGGGGGTTACCGCACATGAGTTTGCACACTCTTGGTTTCAGCATTTGTTGGCCACCAACGAATCGAAACACGAATGGATGGATGAAGGTTTCACTTCTTTTATTTCTGATTTGTGCATGAATAAAATAATGGATGAAAACAAACCAAATCCATTTGAAGGGGCTTATAAAAACTACATTTACTTGGCAAATTCCGGAAAGGAACAACCACAGACCACACATGCCGACCGATATATTTATAATCAAGCTTATGGGATTTCTGCATACAGCAAAGGAGAAGTGTTTTTGGCACAATTGGGGTATGTAATCGGGCAGGATAAATTGCTAGAAACTATTCAACGCTACTATCAGGATTTTAAATTTAAGCACCCTACCCCTAACGATTTTAAGCGTACCGCTGAAAAAGTTTCGGGAATGCAATTGGATTGGTATTTAACCGATTGGACAAAAACAACGAACACGATTGATTACGGATTTAAAAATGTTACTGAAGAAGATGGCACTATAAAAGTTGAAATGGAACGAATTGGCCTCATGCCAATGCCTATAGATGTAATGGTTTTTTACAACGATGGTTCCATGAAGTATTTTTATGCACCACTCAGAATGATGCATGGGGAGAAAGGGAATCCGTTTGAAGTGGAAAGAACCGTTTTGCCAGATTGGCCTTGGGCTTTCCCAACCTATGATTTTTCTTTTGAAGGTAAATTAAGCGATATTCAAGCGATTGTTATCGACCCATCGGAATTAATGGCCGATGTGGATAGAAGCAATAATACCTTTCAACCAGAATAACAAATTTTAGTCAAACTGAGCAGGCTCAGACTGACATCCATTATTAGAAAAGGCTTTTTTACAAAAGTCTTTTCTTATTTTTGGGCATTTATATTTAATACATGAATCAATCTTTCCCAAAAAGAGAAAAACTTAAGAGCGCCCAATTAATTGGGAAATTGTTTGCGGAAGGAAATTCGGTGTCCAAATATCCATTACGCCTTGTTTTCATGGAAATTGAAAGCGAAGAAAAAATTATGACGGCGGTTTCCGTTTCCAAAAGGTCCTTTAAAAAAGCGGTGGATAGAAATAGAATTAAACGCCTCATGCGGGAAGCCTATCGTCTAAATAAAAACTTGTTTTTTGATTGTGTCCCTGACAATAAATCATACGCCTTTATGTTTCTCTACACGGGAAAAGAAATGCCGTCATTTGAAAAGTTGCAAACTTCCGTAAAAAGGATTCATCAGAAATTTGAAGAATCTATTTTGAAATAAATCAATAGATTCTCATAACAATTCAAATGACTCTAACAAGGCTTAATCATGAGTGAAAATGATGAATGTTGTTAAGAGCCGACCTATTTAAAAAGTATTAAAAATCAAGGAAGCGGCGTTGGCCTAAAGATAAAAAGCTGTTTGAGCGTAGCGAGTTCTTTTTATCTGTGGGGGATGTTTCCGTAGATTTTTTCATACTTTTTAAATCAGTCTTGACTTTTTTGTTTCGTTTTTGTGTCAAGACAAAAATGAAAGGATTTTTGATTCTTTTAAAATCGCACATATTTTTACATATTCTATTGCGGAACATCTGAAACCCAAATCATTTATCCTCACAAAAGAAGATTGAATTTTAACTTAAATGAGTCCAGTTTCAGTAGAGAAAAATCAACTTGCTAAATAATTCTGAATCCAGTAACTTGTACGCACGAAATCAGCCCCATACAATTTAAAAGATAACTTGAAGGCCTTATGAAGAAGAAAATAATAATTCCAGCACTTGCCATTATCGTTCTATTTGTTGGCACCAGTTTTAAAAACGATTTCTTTGAAATCGCTAAACAAGTAGAGATATTCACCACACTTTTTAAAGAACTTAACATGAATTATGTGGATGAAACCAATCCCGCAGAATTGATGGATACGGCAATTAAAAGCATGCTAGAAGATTTAGATCCTTACACCAACTTTATGAACGAACAGGATGTGGAAGGTTTTAAAATAAGCAATGCCGGTGAATATTCGGGAATAGGCGCTGTTGTAAGAAGCTACGATGACAAATTACTTATTATTGAACCTTATGAAGGCTATCCTGCGGACAAAGCCGGACTTAAAGCCGGGGATGAAATAATAAAAATTGGAGATATAAACGTTTCTGATTTTAAAGAGGATGCTACCGAACTTTTAAAAGGAGCTAAAAGAAGCGATGTTGAAATAACTTTTAAAAGGCAAGGGAAAACTATGACAACATCGGTTTCGAGGGAAGAAATTGAAATTGATGCAGTTCCTTACTTTAACATGATTGACCCTGAAACCGGCTATATCGTGCTCTCTAAATTTAACAGCAAGGCTTCTAAACAAACGGAAGATGCTTTGCAGGAGTTAAAAAATAATGGTGCCAAAAAAATTGTGTTGGATTTAAGAGGGAATCCCGGCGGCCTATTAACGGAAGCCATAAACGTTTGCAATCTCTTTGTGCCAAAAAAGGAACTTATTGTAAGTACGAAATCCAAAGTAAAAAAATTCAATCAAGAATATTATACAAGAAAAAATCCGGTGGACACCGAAATACCGCTAGTGGTTTTAATTAACGGCCGAAGTGCTTCAGCAAGTGAAATTGTAAGTGGCGCTTTACAGGATCTCGACCGCGCGGTTGTGGTGGGTGCTCGAAGTTTTGGTAAGGGTTTAGTACAGCGTCCCATTAAACTTAACTACGGAACACAACTGAAGGTTACCATTTCAAGATATTACACACCAAGCGGACGTTGCATCCAATCTATGGATTATTGGAATAGGGACGAAGACGGAAAAGCGGTTGTAAACAAAAATTTTAACGAGTTTACCACCCGAAACGGGCGAAAAGTTTATGACGGGGGCGGCGTAAAACCAGATGTAGAAGTTAGCAAGCTCAAAGACAACAGTCTTACGAAAGCTTTACAAATGAACAATGTTCTTTTTGATTATGCTACGGAATATTACTACAAGCACCCTATAAATGACATGTCTCAATTTAATTTCACATCAAGCGACTACCAAGACTTTAAAAACTACGTGAAAGAAAGTGGCTTTACCTACGAAACTAAAACGGAACAGGCCTTAAAAAAGGTGATGAAAAGTGAAGAGATAGACGAATTTGGGGAATCTGTGAAAAAAGATTACGAAAAATTGTTAACGGATATTAACCAAAGTAAACTCGCCTCATTAGATGCTTATCAACAAAGCATTATGAAAAACATCGAAGACGAGTTGATTGTGCGTTACTTTTACAGAGACGGACTTTACGATTACTATTTACAAAATGATGATGCTATTAAAACGGCTAGCGAGATTTTAAATAATCCATCAAAGTATTCGAGTATTTTAAAGTAGTGCTTTGCTTTACTAAAAGTTTCCTTTCAATTAAAATGAGAATCGTATTTTAGCTCCATGATATTAGTCACAGGGGGAACAGGTCTTATTGGCGCTCATTTGCTGCTACATTTGGCAAAAGAAGAGCGTGCGATGAAAGCAACATATCGAACTCAAGATAAAATTGCTTTGGTCAAAGATTTTTTTTCTTCGGAAGGATACTCTCACTATTTTCAAAATATTGAATGGCAAGAAGCCGATGTTACCAATATCCCTGCTTTGGAAAAGGTATTTGAGGGCGTTACCCATGTTTATCATTGCGCCGGTTTGATATCTTTCGACCCATCTGATTATAAAATTCTGAGGCAAACCAATATCGAAGGTACCGCGAACATTGTTAATCTCTGCATTACGCATAAAATTAAAAAACTATGCCATTTAAGTTCCATCGCCACCTTAGGAACCAAACCCACTAATGAGGATATCGATGAAACGGTTTATTGGAACCCTGAGGCTGAAAATAATGTTTACGCCATCACCAAATACGGTGCAGAAATGGAAGTATGGCGTGGCACTCAAGAAGGAGTCGATGCCGTAATTTTAAATCCCGGAGTGGTTTTTGGGGAAGGCTTTAACGACGCACCAAGCAATGCGTTCTTTTCAAAAATAAAAAACGGACTATCGTTTTATCCAACTGGCGGAACAGCTTTTGTAGATGTTAAAGATGTAGTGAAAGCAATGGTAAATGCCATGAATTTACCCGTTACCAACGAGCGATTTATAATAGTAGGCGAAAACAAAACCTATCAATCTGTTTTAGAAGGCATTGCAGACGCTTTAAATACAAAAAAGCCAACTAAAAAGCTTCCTGCTTGGCAATTGTCCATTCTCTGGCGGTTGGATTGGTTTTTGGCTTTGTTTCCGGGAAGAAAAAGAAAGCTTACCAAAACCGCTGCCAACTCCTTAACTTCCCAAACCTTTTACAGTCACAATAAAGCGAAAGACACGTTAGGAATAACTTTCACTAAAATAGAAGATACCATTAAACGGATTGTCGCTAAAAATTCTTAATAGACTTCCCTGCTACTTTTCAATTTTACTTGGCGCCGTTTCCTTTTCCTCCCGTTGTTTTTGCAGTTTTACGTCTAAGGTATCTTTAAGTTTTTGCAAACGTTTTTCAACCTCTTCAAACATTTCCAATTGAATTGCCGGGTTAGACGTGTAATAAATACTGCTTTTGGATAATTGAGTACTGTCTATATTGTATTTTTCAAACAAAAATTCTTGAGGGTCAATTTCGTATTCCTCCAACTTATTAATAGCAGTTGCCTTCGTGGCATTCAACATAGAAATATCGTAATAAATATCGACCATGGTTTTCTTCGGAATTAAATTTTCCGGTTTTTCCACAATGTCTTCATTGCAGGAGAATACAACCAATACAACAGTCAGTAATAATAAAACCTGCCTCATAATTTATCTATTGAAAGTAAGTCGTTTTGCGTTTTTCTTTTCAGAAATTATACCATTCTCATACGCTAAATGGCCATTTACAAAAGTGTGGGTGACTTTAGACGAAAAGGTTGATCCTTCGAAAGGTGACCATCCGCAATGGTAAACAATATTCTTTTTATCCACCGTCCAAGTATGTTCTAAATCTACCAGCACTAAATCTGCAAAATAACCTTCCCGTATAAATCCTCTCTTTTCAATATCAAAAAGGATTGCTGGGTTATGACACATCTTCTGAATTAGTTTTTCAAGTGAAATAACACCCTGTTTTTGTTTTTCCAACAGAGCCGCCAAAGTATGCTGTACCAGCGGTCCGCCAGAAGGCGCCTTGGTATAAACGTTTTGTTTTTCATCCCAAGTGTGTGGTGCGTGGTCTGTAGCCAAAACATCAATTCGGTCGTCTAGCAGTGCTTCCCAAAGACCTTCGCGGTCCTCTGCTGTTTTTACCGCTGGGTTCCATTTTATAAGCGTTCCTTTGGTTTTGTAGTCTTCATCTGAAAACCAAAGGTGGTGTGTACAAACTTCCGAAGTAATTCTTTTTTGTTCAAGCGGAATATCATTCCTAAACGAATGGGTTTCCTTGGCAGTAGAAAGGTGAAACACATGCAAACGTGCATTGGTTTTTTTTGCCAGTTCTATAGCCTTGGAGGAAGATAGATAGCACGCTTCTTCACTTCTAATAATTGGGTGATATGCAATGGGAATATCATCCCCAAATTGCGCCTTATACTTTTCAAAGTTGTTTTTAATGGTCGTTTCATCTTCGCAATGAGCAGAAATAACCAGTTCGGTATTGGAAAATATTTCTTCTATTACCTTTTCATCATCCACCAGCATATTTCCTGTAGAAGAACCCAAAAACAATTTTACCCCCGCACATGCTTTTTTATCCAGCCTTTTTAGCTCCTCGATATTATCATTTGTCCCACCAAAATTAAAAGAGTAATTAGCAAATGCGGTCTGCCGCGCCATCTCCATTTTCTCTTCCAGTTTCTCAACAGTAACGGTTTGGGGAATGGTATTTGGTTGTTCAATAAATGAAGTAACCCCACCGACAACGGCTGCTCTACTTTCCGTAGCAATGGCTCCTTTATGTGTAAGACCCGGCTCCCTAAAATGAACTTGATCGTCTATAATTCCTGGCATCAAAAGCTTGCCTTTGGCGTCAATTACGGTAGCGTTTGCCTCGGAAAGGTCTTTCCCAATTTTTTTTATCAGTTCGCCTTCAATCAACACATCACCTTCGAAGGTTTGAAATTCATTGACAATAGTTGCATTTTTTATAATCGTTCTTTCCATTCGTAACTGTTTTTCTAATTTTTTAAGCTTTGCTAAACAAACTCTCCCACTTCAGTTTTATCACCCCAAAAATTGCTTCATTTATAATTCTACCATTCATTTTGGATTTTCCTAGTGTTCGGTCTTTAAAAATAATGGGGACTTCTATAATTTTGAATTTTTTTAAATGAGCTTTAAACTTCATTTCTATCTGAAAAGCGTACCCTATAAATTTGATGGAATCTAAATCGATGCTTTCTATAACCGCTCTTCGATAACACATAAAACCAGCAGTCGGATCGTGAATTTTCATTCCTGTTATCAGCTTTACATATACCGAAGCTCCATAAGAAAGCAAAATTCTTTGTAAAGGCCAATTAACTACATTTACTCCTTTTACATATCTTGATCCAACGGCTACACTAGCATCTTCGTTGACACAAGCGTTATAAAGCCGAATGAGATCCCTTGGATTGTGGGAAAAATCTGCATCCATTTCAAAGACAAAATCGTAATCATGTTTCAACGCCCATTTAAAACCATGGATATAGGCAGTACCCAATCCTGATTTTTCTTTTCTTACTTCCAAGTGCAACCTTTCAGGGTACTGTTCTTTTAAAGAAACGACCTTCTGTGCGGTTCCGTCTGGAGAATTATCATCTACAATGAGTACGTGAAAGGTTTTATTAAGTTCAAACACCGCGGAAATTATAGCCTCGATATTTTCAATCTCATTGTAAGTAGGGATAATTACTAAGCTGTCTGATTGCATGCGGATTGTCTTGAAATGACAAAAATAACATTAAATAAAAAGTATTTACGTTATCTTCTGGTTTTTTAGATAGTTTTTAAGGAATTTTGCCGTGTAGAATTTATGTATTTTTACTTAGCAGCACTTAAACTATGATTAACAAGGCCTATTCCCAAAAATTAATTCTGATATTTTTGCTCGCAACCATTGTAATAAACTTAATACAAAGCGCGTATACAGGATTAATATTTGATGAAGCCTATTACAATTATTTTGCTGAAAACCTCAATTGGGGCTACTTCGATCACCCTCCCATGGTTGCTTTAATGGTGAAAATAGGAATCACTTTTTTTAATGGCGAATTGGGTGTCCGCTTTATGGCTCCCATACTCTACGCTTTAAATATGTGGCTGCTGTGGCAACTCATAGATCACGACAAAAAATATAAATATACTTGGCTATTTATTGCCTTTGTAAGCAGCATAGGGCTTTTGGTAGCCTACGGTTTTATGATGGTCCCAGACACACCATTGGTTACCTTTAGTCTGCTATTTTTATGGGCTTACAAACGTTTTTTAGATAAGAAAGATTGGCTTTCCGTTTTTCTACTCGGGTTTAGCATGGCAGCTGTTATGTACAGTAAATATCACGGAATTTTATTAATCGGTTTTGTTGTTCTTTCTAATCTACCACTTTTGAAAAATGGTAAGTTTTGGCTCGCTTCCGTTTTCGGACTATTATTGTATATCCCACATTTATGGTGGTTATCCACTGTAGATTTTGTTCCATTGGAATATCACCTCTTTGAACGCTCAAACGACTCGTATAAAATAAAATTCACAACACATTATTTACTTAATTGTATAGCCGTTGCCGGACTTGCATTTCCATTAATGTATTATGCTTTTTTTAAGGTGTCTTCCAAGAGCAAATTCGATAAGGCCTTAAAATACTTAGGTGTTGGTGTTTTTCTATTTTTTCTGTACTATAGTTTTACTAGAAAAACTCAAGCGCAATGGGTCATTTTGATGGCAATCCCGCTCACCCTTTTCTCCTTACGGTATGCTTACGAAAATAAAAAGTATCGAACATGGCTTTTCGGCATAAGTATTTTCTCCGTGATATTAATTCTTTTTTTAAGGGTTGCACTCATTTATCAACCCATTTCACCTTTAAAATATGAAGCCTATGGAAACAAAAAATGGGTTAAAGAACTGCAGGCACAAGTTGGAGACGTTCCTGTTGTTTTTCATAACTCGTATCGGGACGCATCCATGTATCATTTCTATTCCGGAGGGGCAACGGTTTTTTCGATAAATGACCTTCACGATAGACAGAATCAATTCTCATTGGATAATTCTGAATTTAAGGTTAGGGGGAAAAAAGTAGCTTATTTTACTGCCGATGAAAATTATATGACCGAATATAATTTCTCAGTGATTCAAGAGTTTCGGACTCGTAAACTAAAGGGGATTTACATAGACTCATTGGTCACCTATAAACGGATGAAAATAGAAATTGACCCTGAAAACTTTAAAAATTCTATTCCAGCTAAGTTTGCCGCGCGTTTAAAAAACCCATATTCCGAAAGGATTGTTTTAGATTCACTTAACTTTGGAGCACTTTTATATGATGAGGACCGACAACATTTGAAAAAATTCCCATTAATTGTAGAAAGTAAATCAGTGAATATTGAACCAAACGAAACGGTTACGCTTAACGTAAAAATACCCGATACCGTTATCATTCCTGATGCTACTTATTTTAGAATGGGAATTATTAATAATGGCACATATCCCGGTTTTCAAGGCGAAAAAATTAAATTGAAATAAAGGTGAACGAAGTTTTAAGAAATACTAATTTTCAAACCATTGAAACACTTTTGTTACTCGCTTCTTTGGTGAGTTTGACCGCTGCAAAATTGGTGAACGAACAAAAATTCAATGCCTTTATTTCCCTTTTCGTAAACTACAAGTACTTAAAAATCTATAGTAAAGAGCCTAATCAGGCGACCAGTGTATTTAATTTTTTCCTATTTCTGCCGCAGTTGATTGTATTTTCCTTGGTTGTTTGGATTACTTTGGAATATTTTAAACTGCCTCATGACATTGAACTTTACTTAATTCTTCCTTTCCTGTTCCTCTTCATCCTTTTCAAGTTTTATTTGGAAAAAATAATCGCCACTATTTTTGATATAAATGGGTTTGCTGAAAGCTTCCACTTTCATAAAGTTACCTACCGTAACTTAGCTGCTATAATTTTACTTCCTTTTATTAGTTTATTCATTTACAGTAATTTAAGCCATAAAATTATATTTTATCTATTAATTTTCACATTTGCTTCATTAAATCTTATTGCGATGATCCTAACATTAAGGAATCATCAAAAATTAATAGGAAAATATTTATTTTATTTTATTTTGTATCTTTGCGCGCTAGAAATAGCCCCTTATTTGATAGTAATAAAATTTTATTTTATTGATAAGGTTTCAAACTAACGGATATTTATGAAAGTTAAGACAATCTTAGTTTCACAGCCTGAACCAAAGGTGGAAAATTCTCCTTATTTGAGGTTGGTTGAAAAGCAAAAAATAAAGGTGGATTTTAGACCTTTTATTCATGTTGAAGGAGTAAATGCAAGAGATGTAAGACAGCAAAAAGTTGACTTAACACAATTTACAGCGATCATTCTTACGAGTAGGAATGCTGTGGATCATTTCTTTAGAATTGCTGAAGAAATGCGCTTTAAAGTTCCAGACTCAATGAAGTATTTCTGCCAATCGGAAGCTGTAGCTTATTATTTGCAAAAATATGTGGTGTACAGAAAGCGAAAAATCTATGTTGGTAAAAGAACCTTCCAAGAATTGGCTCCTCTTATTAAAAAATACAAAGACGAGAAGTTTTTATTACCTTCTTCAGATGTTTTAAAACCACTTATCCCTGAAACATTGAACGATCTTAAAGTGGACTGGAAGCGTGCTATTTTGTACAAAACGGTAATTAGTGACCTTTCTGACCTTAGGGATGTTTATTATGATATTTTGGTGTTCTTTAGCCCTTCTGGAATCGAATCTTTATTGAAGAATTTCCCAGACTTTGAGCAAAATGACACTCGTATTGCTGTATTTGGTAATACCACAGTTAAAGCGGCTACGGAAGCTGGTCTTCGAATTGATATTGAAGCACCAACTCCAGAAACTCCTTCCATGACGATGGCTTTAGAAAAGTACATTGCACAGGTGAACAAGAAATAAAAATTTCAAATAGAATTAAAAAGCCTCTGGAAGTCCAGAGGCTTTTCTTTTTACTAACTATTTGTAAACTCGGGAAACTTCACCCTCCCTTATCTTAATTCACACTAAAGGCCCGCCTTCTTTCGTCTCTTCACTGGCATAGGAATCAAACTTTTTAAAGTTTTCCTTGAAAGCATCGGCAAGTTTATGAGCCTGCTTGTAGTAGGCTTCATCGTTATTCCAAGTCATTCTGGAATTTAGTATTTCTTCTGGAACCCCTGGGCATTTTCTAGGTTGTGCCAATCCGAAAACCGAATGCACATGATAGTTTTTATGGTTCACCTCTCCCAGTTCGTCATTCATCGCGGCAGAAATCATTGCTCGTGTGTATTTTAACGCCATGCGCTTTCCAACACCGTAAGGACCACCAGTCCATCCCGTATTAACCAACCAAACATTCACTTTGGTATCCTTCATTTTTTGACTAAGCATTTCTGCGTATTTCGTTGGGTGCAATGGCATAAATGGAGCTCCAAAACAAGCTGAGAAAGAAGGTATGGGCTCATCTACACCAGCCTCTGTTCCCGCAACCTTTGCTGTATACCCAGAAATAAAATGATATGCAGCCTGCCCCGGAGTCAACTTAGATACTGGAGGCAAAACACCAAAGGCGTCTGCTGTTAAAAAGAATATATTTTTTGGCGTATATCCTATGGAAGGCTGTTGAATGTTTTTAATGTGATAAATAGGATAACTCACTCTTGTGTTTTGAGTAATCGAAATATCACTGAAATCTACATTTCCTTTGTCATCAAGCACTACGTTTTCCAACAAGGCACCTTCTTTAATAGCACCAAATATATCTGGCTCATTCTCCTTAGAAAGATTAATCACTTTAGCGTAACATCCACCTTCAAAATTAAAAACTGTGTCCTCTTTTGTCCAGCCATGCTCGTCATCTCCAATCAGTTTGCGGTTAGGATCTGCAGACAACGTGGTTTTCCCAGTCCCAGATAATCCGAAGAAAATAGAGGTATCATCTTTCTCTCCAACATTTGCGCTACAATGCATAGGTAAAGTATTGGCATACACCGGCAAAAGAAAGTTTAAAGCAGAAAAAATCCCCTTTTTAATCTCTCCTGTGTAACCCGTTCCTCCAATGAGAACAATTTTCTTGCTGAAATTTAAAATGGCAAAATTATGCTGCCGTGTACCATCAACCGATGGATCTGCTTTAAACCCCGGCGCGTTCAACACCAACCAATCTTCCTCGAAGTTCTGTAAAGCATCTTCCGATGGGCGTAGGAACATATTATAAGCAAATAAATTACTCCACGGATATTCATTAACAACACGGATGTTTAGCTTATAATTTTTATCCGCACACGCGTAACAATCCCTTACATACAATTCCTTTTCGGATAAGTAATCTACCATTTTGTCGTAAAGACCATCAAACTTGTCTTCTGCGAAAGGCAAATTGATATCCCCCCACCAAACTTTATCTTTGGTTATTTCGTCCTTTACAATAAAACGGTCTTTGGGAGATCTTCCTGTAAATTCACCTGTATTTATGGCCAAAGCACCTGAGGTGGTTTCTTTTCCCATATTTTTTTCAATGGTAATTTTGTGTAATTCCTCAGGATTTAGTTGATAATTAACCTTTGCTTTCGTTATTCCATATTTTTTTAACGAAATCGTTTGCGTAACAAGTGTTTTATCCATCATGTTTTTGCTGAGTTGATGTTATTAATTACTGCAAATGTAATAAAATTATGCTACTACAACGTTTGAGTTTCGTTTTTTTAAACTGAAATTGAATAAATTACAAATTACTATTCACCAGGATACCTTTTCGGTTTGAATAACCTTTTTTAACTAAAAAACCCTCAAAAAATCTTGAGGGTTCTTCATGATATGCTGTAGATGTTAATTTCTCAGTAACTTAAATTCTGATCTTCTATTAAGTTCTTTTTCCGACTTATCACAAGGTTCTTCACTGAAGCATTCTGCCAACTGTGCCTCTCCTTTTCCTATTCCTTTTACCCTGTTTTCTTCCACCCCTTGGGAAATTAGGTATTTCACCGTGGCATTCGCACGCCGCTGTGAAAGGCCAAGGTTGTAATTTTCGTCTCCTATGCTATCGGTAAAAGATGCAATCTCTAAGTTGTACTTCGGATTTTCAATTAGAAATTGAGCGACTTTGTTCAATTCTTCTTTAGCACTGCTTTTTATATATGACTTATCAAAAGCAAAGTATATTTCATTAAAGGTAATGTGCTCGTGCAAATCTTCTAATTCCAATGTAAAAGAATATTGCTCTTCTTCTTCAACCTTAATGGTTTCTTCAATAGACACATACCCATCTTTTTCTAAACTTACGCTGACTTTTTCACCACACGGGAAATAATTGCTCAACACGTAATCCCCTTCGCTATTGGTAAGCTGAGTTTGCTGCGTTCCATCTTCAAAAGTGAATGTTACTTCAACATCGGAAATAGCTTCACCTTCCTTATTTTTTATGTTTCCACTGATGGAATTAAGACAATTTTTGCTGAAAGCGTAAATATCGTCACTTCCTTTACCTCCATCTCTGTTGGAAGCAAAATAACCTACGGTATCTTTTGGAAAGGTGGTTATACTGAAATCATCTTGAGGGGAATTGATTCCGAATCCAAGGTTTTTAACACTTAACACGTTAAAGCTTTCATCCAAATCTGCCACAAAAAGGTCTAAACCGCCCAACCCAGGATGTCCATCACTGGAAAAATATAATTTTCCTTCAGACAAATAAGGGAAAGTTTCACGGGACTCGGTATTAATTTTGTCTCCCAAACTTACTGGATTAGAAAAAGCACCGTCGGAATTTATGGAAACCATGTATAAATCAGATTTGCCTTTACCTCCTGGCATATCGGAAGCAAAAACCATTGTCTCTCCATCCTTACTAAACGCTGGGTGCGCGATGGAATATTCTAAATCACCAAAAGGCAACTTATTTATACTTTCCCAAACACCTTCTTCATTTAGTTCAGCTTCATAAATTTGAAGACTATTCACTTCTTCTTTACCTCTTAATAACTTTTTATTATCCGCATTATTTCTGGTAAAGTAAATTTTGTTGCCGTTTTGAAGAAAAATAGCCGTCGACTCGTTATATCTTGAATTTATTTTTTTAGAAAGCTTATTTACTTTGTTCTCTCCTTTTAGATTAACCTCGTAAATGTCTGTAAACCTCTTCTGATTCCAACTTTGCATGTTTTTGGCTAAAAAACCGGTATCCCTTGCTGAAGTAAAGTAAACCTTAGCATTACTAATAACCGGAGAAAAATCAGAATAAGGAGAATTAAATATAACGGGAGAAACTTCTAATTTAACGGAATCCCTATAAATATCTTCCAGATAATTTGGATTGTCGCGAAATAAAGCCGCCCTGTTGTCTTGAGGAAACACACTTGCCAGCTTTTCGAGAACACTATTCGCTCTAGTATAGTCCCCTCTAGCCTTTAACGATTGAGCATACCTGTAATAATCGTCTGCTGTTAAACTCGCATCAGAATCCATTAATTTCCCGTACCAATCAACAGCTTTTTCGGGTTCTGCCGTAAAGTAGTAGGCGTTCCCTAATTTCTCGTAAAGTTCTGCAGATTGGTAACCATTATCTGCGATTCCTTCGTACATATTAATGGCTTTAACATAATCAAACTTATTGTAAGCACGGTTTGCGCGCTTTAATTTTTTATCCTGTGCAATCGAGAGTGAAATGAAACTCAATGAGAATAGTACCAAGCAGAAAGCTCTGGCACCCGATTTTTTTTGCAGGGAAATATTTTGGAGCATTTTCTTTTCAATAATTATATGAAATCTAAACTTCTATAATTCAATTTTTTTTAAGCAGGCTATGGGGAACCTAATTCATTCATAAACCTTTACGGTCTATTTTGAGAATTTATCGTATAAATGTTTAACAAAATTTTAAGAATTCGTAAAATTATAGATGTACCGTAGTTTAACATAGTTGAAATGCAATTTTAATTCTCATCTAAACATATTCAATTGCTTAACCAAAACAATTCTTATGGAAAAAAAGATTCGTTTTACCTATAAAAATTTAGCTTTGCAGTTTTCCAAAACACATCAATTTTAAATAAGTACATCGGTATGGGAATGTTTGTTATCAGCAAACGAAAAAACGGGCATTTTAAATTTGTATTTACCTCCCGAAAAGGGAAAACCATTTTTACAAGTATTGGTTGTCAGCAAAAATCAGATTGCAAAGTAATTATAAACGCTATCAGACAACAGCCCGAAATGTTTACTTTTACTAGAAAAAGCACGCCTTCTGGGAAGCATTTTTTTAGATTGTCTAAAGGAGGTTTGGTACTCGCCACAAGCCGTAAATACTCCACCCCGAGAATGCTTGAAAAAGGTATTGATGAAATTGTAAAATATGTGGCTGCTGCGGAAACCCTTGATTTTTCTGAAAATGAAGATGTTTTTGCCGAAGAAGAAGCTTCAGAATCTTTATAAAGAACTCTTTTCTACCTCCCTCCAAATCCCTAAATACAATGTAAAAATTAAGTGAATATGACTTCAGAAAAATAAATAATTGACGAATACGTTTTAAAGTTATATTTGCCCACTTTTTAATTGGATGGCAATGGACGAGTTATTCGATCAATTGGATTTTGTTGAAAATCCACTTTACGAAACTATAATCAACGATTTACTGGAGCAACAATACAGTGTAGTTGATGCTTTTTTTTCTTCGGAAGAAGTAGAGCGATTACGAAATTCTTTACTGGAAAAGTACGAAGAAGACCGTTTCAAAAAAGCAGCCATCGGAAACAAATTCGAAGAACAAATTGAACGTTCTATCCGAGGGGATTTTGTTTTATGGATGGACGAACAATCCACCAATCCTGCCGAGCAACTGTTCTTTTCTAAAATCAATCATTTGGTGCATTACCTAAATAAAACTTGTTTTTTGGGAATTTTACACAAAGAGTTTCATTACGCTTTGTACCCAAAAGGGACTTTTTACAAAAGGCATTTAGACACTTTTCAAAACGACGATCGAAGGAAGCTTTCTTTTGTTTGTTATCTAAATGACACCAATTGGAAAAATGAAAACGGCGGTGAATTGACTATTTACCAACAAAAAAATGGTGTTGAAGAAGTTAAAAGTCTTTATCCGCTTCCCGGCCGTGTGGTAATTTTTGAAAGTCAAGTGCTAGAACATGAGGTTAAACCTGTTTTGGCATCCGAAAGGTTGAGCATTACAGGTTGGCTGAAAACAAGGTAAGTTCTTGTTAGCTCTTGGGCGTTAGGTTTTGGGTGGTGAAATTTTCACAGTGGCCAGTGGTCAGTTTGCAGAAATTTTCAGTAACCAAATAGACTGCCAACTGCCCACTTTGTCCATTTACGCCGAATCCAATTAAGAAATAACTATAAACAAAACAAGCCATTCGCGAACACTAAATGTCGTGTTTGACTATTTCTGCGTCAAATTAGTTCTTCACGAACTTAGTTCCACTCATTGTCCCATCTTGTTGAACAGTAACAATGTACATTCCCGCTGGAAGTCTAGAAACATCAATCATTTTATTGAAACCGTTTCCGCTGTTAACCAATGTTCCCGCAGAATTGTAAATTTGATATGCATCGTTTGTGGCTGTAAGTCCATTAATCTTGATAGAATTTACAGTAGGATTTGGATACACATTAATTCTTCTAATATCCTCCTTTGCTTCCAACAATTCGCTAGCGTCCATAGCTGCCAATCTATCCAAAGAGCTTTTCTTGCTTTCCGCTTTTGTAAACCCTCTTACTGAAATGTTATCCAAATAAACACTTGTTGTATGATTTAATATTTGCGTTTCTACTTTTACTTTGGTGTTGCTAGAAAATTTTAATTCTTTGTTGGTGAAAGCCAATGTAGCTTGATAGAAATAACCATCTTCAATATCTTGATTGATGATATAGCTTTCAACCGCATCCCAACCATTTCCATTATTAATAGAAACTACGATTTTGTCATTGTTTTTATCTGAAGTCGCTAATACATGAAAATCGATTATTATTCTTTCAAAAGGAAGTAAATTCATACTTGGAGAAACAATCGATGCATTTCCAGTTTCACGGCTGCTTGCTGCAATGCTATTATCCAAGCTGTATTTTCCTTTGCTTGCTCCCCAAATTCCAGCAGCACTCCAGTTACCGATCCCATTTTCAAAATCGTTGGCTACTAAAACTTCTGAAAGGTTTTCTTCGGATAAAGTTTTTACTTGAAATGTATTTTTTTCTGAAGTATTCCCAGCCGCATCAACCGCTTCTACTTCTAAAGTGTACAATGTATTTGATTGTAATGAAGTTACTTCAACCGAAGTACCAGCAACGCTATTCAATTTAATTCCGTCGAGATAAACATTGTATAAAGTTGTTGCCACATTGTCTTTGGCAGCATCCCAACTTAACTGAAAAGAAGATTGTGTAATTGCACTAGCTTCAATTTTTTCAACCATATTTGGAGCTTCAACATCAACAAACTTAGTTTTGAAGTTTTTCACCTCACTGTAGTCAGATTCTGCCAATGCAGAACACAAAGTTCTTACTTTCCACTCATAAACGGTATTTTGCGATAATTCGTTTAATTCAGTAGTGTTTTCAGAAGTTAAAACCGTATTCCAGTTGTTTTCTGCAGATTTATTGTTGCTTTGTGCTCTATACGCAACTTCGTAAATAGCATCCTGTACAAAATCCCATCCTAAAGTAGCCTCGTTTTCACCAGCTTCTGTAGCAATTAAATTCTTTGGTGTATCAAGCACACAATCGCTTCCTTTTACACCTGTAACAATCAATGAAAAATCTTGAGCGGCCGTTGCCAAGTTTCCTTTGTGAGTAACAGTGATTTTATAAGTTCCAGTCGCATTCGGAATTTCAATTTTTTCAAAAGGATCTACATTGTTCACTCCTTTTTTAGCACCAGCATTTACATCGCTTACCGATAATTTCCAAGGATAAAACACCCCGTCTTCTCCTTCTTTGGTAATTACGATATCTAAATCGTTTACCAAAACAGCCGTAGCATCATTAAGGTTTCCTTCATTTTTATTTGGGTTGGCTAAATCAGTCCAAGAAATGGAAGCCATTAAGGTTTGTCCTTTTTCCACTTCTACTTCCATAGAGAAAGTGTTTCCATTTTGAAGGGATTCTTCAATAATTTCCGACTCAAAACCGGCATTGGAAATAGTTTCAGCAGCTTTTTTAGTATTGATGATTCCCCATCCAAATCGATAATCTGGACCTGGAAAATCTCCAGCTTCATCAGCGGTATGTAAAGCTAAACCTTTCAAAGTAGCCGCTTTCATAAAAGTATTGTGTGTTTCTTTATAGTATTGCTGAAGTAACAAAAGTGACCCCGTTACACCAGGAGCTGCCATAGATGTTCCAGACTGTGCAATGTAACTTGCATTGCTATCGTCGTAAGCAGAATATACATCTACACCTTCTCCAGTAATATCTGGCTTAATTCTACCGTCATCCGTAGGACCAAAGTTGCTAAAAGAAGCTATATCTGCATTTAACAGATTCTCATTTTCATCTAAAACCACATTATCGGCGGCCGCAACTGTCAATCCGTTTTTGGCAACTGCATAACCCAATAAAAGGTCGTACGCATCTGCAGCTGTTCCTACGTTAGGCGCTTCGTTGTATTGATATTGTTGTGTGTTTCCCGCGGCAGTTACCATTAAATAGTAAGGCGCATTGTACATAATTTCGTCCCATTCCTGTGCTTGGTAAATGTAAGCTCCAAAGTACCAATCTGGAATTGTTCTACCGCTAATTCCGTAAGAGTGGTTGGAAAGTAACATTCCGTTAGCAGCTGCTTCAGCCACCTCCGCTTCGTCGTTAGACCAATCAAAAGTAACTCCTTCTGCATTGTAAGCCACACCCTTTGCTTTTGCATCTACTCCAGAAGCTATAATCGTTCCCAAAACGTGGGTTGCGTGACCGCTTGTTCTTTTAGAATCGTCTCCAGATTTTATTCTTCCTGAAAATTCTTGGTGAGATAGCAAAGCATTTCCACTGTCCCAAACACCAACATACATTCCTAAACCATCTACATCCAATTGCAAATCACCTGTACGGTATAGAGAATTGGACCTAGATGTATATACTACATTGTCGTTGAACGTGGTAAAGTATATTGGGGCACCATCTGGTCCAATTTTCTCTAATTCCATATATCCTCCATTAGGAAGTTTTTTAGATACTTCCCATCCTTTTGAAAGCGCTATTTGTTGCGCCTCCTTTTTTTGAAGTACGGCTTTGGATTTTAATTTTTTTGAAATCGACAATAAAGCATTGCTATGATGCCCTTCAATCTCTTGCACCTTTTGAAAGGTGTGCTGAGCTGTTACAAACTGACTATTGAAAAACAAGATTGCTGTAAGAATAGCAAAAAGAAAATTCTGAGGTTGTAAAATCGTTTTCATAGTATCTGTGATTTGGTGATACTAAAGTAGGAGAATCACCAAGCTTACTCGATAAAATGCACGATTTATTCGATGAAATGCAATGTGGTTTTCGATGAAATGCTTAAAATCAGTAAATTTGTACGTATTGGATTACTTTTAATGTACGATTTATTTGTAGTAAAAAGTGCATTTCATCGATGTTTTTTGTTTTTAAAAGATTTTTTAGCCTGTAAACTCACCAAATATTGCCTCAGAACCATAAATCCTTATATTACTTCGCACTAAAAATTAGATAGACAGGAAAATGATCGCTATAACCACCTAAATATTTTTTTCCAACATAGGTTCTAAAAGGAAACCCTTCATATTTTTTGTCCCATTCTTCCAAAAATCGCTCGTCTAAAATATCCGCTTTCTTAAATCTTAATTTACCTTCGGAAACATCGAAAAAATTGGTTGAAATAATAATTTGGTCAAAGAGGTTCCAAGCCGCTTTATGGGTTAGACTGCCTCGCTCGGTAGGATTTAAAAGTGTTAACATCGGATTATAAAGTCTGTCCTTCACCAAATAATCTTTAATACTCGTAGAATTAGGATCATCGTTGAAGTCGCCCATTATTATAAATTTAGGGCTTGCATGTTTTAAGCGAATTTCATCAATATGCTCATGAATCAGTTTGGCCGCCGCAATTCTTTTATGGGCCGTTTCACCAGCACCTTGCCTTCGAGACGGCCAATGATTTACAAAGACATGGATTTCCTCCCCACCCATTTCTGCCCGCACATACAAAATATCCCTTGTGAAATCACGTATATTTGGTTGGTTATACACCAATAATGTTATGGGTTTGGCCTCTAGCACCTCAACCAGATCGGAGCAATAAAGTAAAGCAGTATCTATTCCTCGTTCATCCGGTGAATTAAAATGAACATATTTATAGTTGTATTTTTTTAAGTCAGCCGATGCCACAAGGTCGTTAAGAACTGCTTTGTTCTCTACTTCTGCTACGCCTATAAAGGCTGGCGGATGAGCAGCATCCTTTTCACCAATTTGGGAAATCGCCATTCCCAATTTATGGATTTTGTTTTCGTACCGCTCACGAGTCCACATCAACCGACCTTCAGCAGTAAAATCATCATCCAAAATGTTGGGATCATTTACAGTGTCAAATAAATTCTCCAAATTATAAAAGGCAACGGTATATGCGTTTCGCTGGTTCATGCTAAATATTAAATTGACTATTGATAGTCATCAAAATTACTAAAAGCGAATTTAAACTTACTTTAACCTTAAAATGATTAAGCCAAAGAAAATGAGGTAGGTTAGTTTACAACGAAAAAATCAATTGCGTACCTTTGTGCTTTACATTTAATTCTATGCTAGAAAAGAAAACATTAGATTTTGAAAAAGCGGTGCTTATCGGTATTATTAACCAGGAGCAAGATGAAGAAAAGTCGAAGGAATACCTAGACGAATTGGAGTTTTTGGCATATACCGCCGGTGGCGAAGTTAAAGCAAGGTTTACACAAAAAATAGATACCCCTAATCCCAAAACCTTTATCGGTAGCGGTAAGATGGAGGAGATTCGTGAATTTGTTAATGAAAATGACATCGGTACGGTTATTTTTGATGATGAGCTAACACCAGCTCAGCAAAAGAACATTGAAAAACTCTTAAAGGCCAAAATCCTTGATAGGACAAGTCTTATTTTAGACATTTTTGCCCAGCGTGCGCAAACAAGTTATGCGAGAACACAGGTGGAATTGGCGCAATATCAATATCTATTACCACGATTGGCAGGGTTATGGACTCACTTAGAGCGTCAAAGAGGGGGTATTGGAATGCGTGGTCCGGGTGAAACAGAGATTGAAACGGATAGACGTATAGTTCGTGACCGAATTTCCTTACTGAAGAAAAAGTTGGAGAAAATTGACAAGCAAATGGAAACGCAGCGTGGAAATCGTGGTGCGTTGGTGCGCGTTGCTTTAATTGGATACACCAATGTGGGGAAGTCTACTTTAATGAACGTGATTAGCAAAAGTGATGTGTTTGCTGAAAATAAACTTTTTGCTACTTTGGACACTACAGTGCGCAAGGTAGTTATTGGTAATCTTCCCTTTTTATTGAGTGATACGGTTGGTTTTATACGTAAACTCCCAACGCAATTGGTAGAATCTTTTAAAAGTACTTTAGATGAAGTTCGAGAAGCCGATTTGCTGCTTCACGTGGTTGATATTTCGCATCCTAATTTTGAAGAACACATTGCTTCGGTAAATCAGATTTTGGAGGATATCAAGAGCTTAGAGAAACCAACCATAATGGTTTTTAATAAAATTGATAATTACGAGCACGAAACCATTGATGAAGACGATTTGGTAACCGAAAAAACGACCAAACACTTTACTTTGGAAGAATGGAAGCAAACTTGGATGAACCGCGCCGGTGAAGATGTACTCTTTATTTCTGCTTTAAACAAAGAAAATCTGGATGAATTCAGGAAGAAAGTTTATGAAGAAGTAAGGAAAATTCATATTACCAGGTTCCCTTATAACAACTTCCTTTATCCCGAATACGAAGAAGGACTTTAGTTAAAATAAAACCCCAAAGACTTTAGAAATCTTTGGGGTTTTATGATTTAGTTTTATTCGTTTTTAGAATCCAAAATTAACGCCTAATCCAAATACCTCACGCAACTGCAACGCTGTAACTGCGTTATCATCATATACCAATTGCAGGGTGAAATTAGTAGAAAGGTACTCGTTAATTTTCATTACCGCATTTAGGGTGTAGTCAAAATCTACATTTTGTGGATCTTCAAGATAATTTGAATACAAATTCAAAGTGTTTTCAATGGTTACGTTTTCCATTGCTTTGAACTTGTAATATCCAGACGCATAAAAACCTAACTCATAACGAAACGTTTCTCCTGGATCTATTCCGTATGCCTGCTTTGTGTTTAAAGGATTGTTGTGTCTAATAAACGGATTTCCATCTCCATCAGCATCGCTTTCATCATAGATATAAACATCGTCACTGATGAAAGTCATTTTTGAAGTAGCTGGCGCGATATTAAATTTAAGGTTTTCACTTTTCTTCCATTCCATACCTGGACCGAATGTTAGGTAAGCAGGGTTAAAAAGTCCAGAAGTATTAAAATCACCATCTGGATCATTGTCGTAATCATATCCATCGGTAAATTGAGTCCTTAAGTTCAGAAAGAAAGAATAGTTCCAATTTCCAAAAGCTTCTTTGCCAACTAGGGAGTTATATTCAAAACGGTCATCGGTTTTACGTAATCCTTGATCATCGTTACTATTTATACCGTAAGAGGCGATTACTTTATTGTCCCAGGACCATTCACCTCTTAAATAATTAAAGTCGTAATTTATTCCCGCTGTAGCCGAGATGTTATTTTGTCCCCCAGCAACCCAGTTGCTAAAAGCTGATTGATTTAATAGAAAAGTGAATGTTCCCCCTTTAGTCCACCCTTGTGTTTGTTCTTCTTCCCCGTCTGCATCCTGCGCGTACGTAAAAGATACTCCCAATAAAAGCGCTCCTAGCACCATTAATTTTTTCATTGATTTCAATTTTAAGTTTACTAGATTTTTAAAATTCGTGCAATATTAATACTTATTGTAGATATTTTAGGGGAATATGTTATTTATTTTCTCTTATATAGAGGAACAGATGAACAGGCCTCGCCGTACATAATACTTTTGGCAACCGGAAATAGTTTCTGAACTAGCATGATATACGCATTTTCTGGAACCGGCTTCTTAGAGCACCCTTTTACTATTATCGGTTGATCTTTAAACTCAGACACATCCAAATTTGCAATAACTTCTTGATAAATGGCCGTTTCCAATTGCTCTAACGAGCCCACAAAAACCTTTTTGGCAAAAGGGGATAAATAAGTGGTTAGCAACATATATGCCCAACCAGGGATAATAGCATCCGTAGAACAAGTTAATGCTACGTAATTGTCTTTATACTGGGACCAATCATGGTTTTTTGCCTGTTCCCGAAAATCTTTTTCCTTCAGAAGAAAACCTTCCAAAAGCCAATCGGAAATATCGAAAAGTACACGCTGACCGACTGGGTAGTAATCTTCCAAATTAAAAGTTACTAATTTGCTCTGCGCAACTCTATTTATTATTTCTTCTTGCATAATTAAGGTGAAATATTTGTATCTAGGCTTATAAAAGCCCTAACTCCAATTTTGCTTCTTCGCTCATCAAATCTTGACTCCAAGGCGGATCGAAAGTAATTTCCACCTCTGCATCTTTCACTTCTTCAATAGTCTTTATTTTTTCTTCAACCTCTACTGGAAGTGTTTCAGCCACAGGACAGTTTGGGGTGGTTAAAGTCATTAAAATCTTTACTTCATGGTCTTCATTTACAAAAACATCATAAATAAGACCCAATTCGTAAATGTCCACGGGAATCTCGGGATCGTAAATGGTTTTTAAAACCTTTACAATCTTTTCACCTAAAGCTGTTGTATCTATAGTTTCACTCATTACTTCTAGTTTAATTGTGTTTGGTACGCAATTGCATACATTTTTAATTGCTTTATCATGCTCACCAATCCATTAGCGCGCGTGGGCGACAAATGCTCTTTAAGACCTATTTCATCAATAAAATCGGTATTGGCTTCCATGATATCCTTTGGTCGCTGGCCTGAAAATGCCCTTACTAAAATAGCAATAATTCCCTTAGTAATAATGGCATCGCTATCTGCAGTAAACACTAATTTATCGTCTTCAAGCTCTGCGTGAACCCAAACCTTACTCTGGCAACCTTTAATAATATTGTCTTCCGTTTTATATTTATCATCAATAAGCGGCAATGATTTCCCCAATTCTATCATGTATTCGTAACGCTGCATCCAGTCGTCGAACATAGAGAATTCATCAACAATCTCATTTTGAATTTCTTGAATCGTCATACTAATAATTTTCAACAAAAATACAACAAGAATATGGGCTATTCAACTGTTTTTCCAATTGTTGCAGAAATGCTATTTTCTGAATTTTGAAAAAAGAAAACAAAGCCTCTTTTGAAGCATTTTACTAAACTCTGATTATCTTTGCAGCATGATAGAAGACAAAAACCCACAACGCACTTCCATTTCTGAGCTTGGCGAGTTTGGTTTGATAGATCATCTCACCAAACAGTTTAAAATTAAGCACGAATCCACCGTGAAAGGCATTGGTGATGATGCTGCCGTACTTGATTTTAAAGGAAAGAAAACAGTGGTTACCACCGATTTTTTAGTGGAAAATGTGCATTTCGACCTTAGTTATATGCCGCTGAAGCATTTAGGGTATAAATCGGTAATTGTCAACCTATCGGATGTGTATGCCATGAACGCCAAGGCTACGCAGATTACTATTTCCGTAGCGGTTTCCAACCGATTTCCATTGGAAGCACTCGAAGAACTCTACGCTGGTGTAAAACTTGCATGCGACATGTATAATGTTGATTTGGTTGGTGGCGACACTACATCTTCAAATAAAGGGCTTTTAATTACAGTAACCGCTTTGGGCGAAGCCGATGAGGAAGAAATAGTTTACAGAAATGGCGCCAAACCAAACGATCTTTTGGTAGTAAGCGGTGATGTTGGTGGTGCTTATTTGGGACTTCAGGTACTAGAACGGGAAAAAGAAGTGTTTAAGGTAAATCCTCAAAATCAACCGGATTTAGACCAATACACTTATATCATTGAAAGACAGTTAAAGCCCGAAGCCCGTAAAGATATTCCCGAACTTCTAAAAAAATTGGAAGTGAAGCCTACTTCTATGATTGATATTAGTGACGGACTTTCCTCGGAAATAATACATCTGTGCAAGCAATCGAAAGTGGGCTGTAATTTATATGAAGACAAAATTCCGCTTGATCCGCAAGTAATTTCTACTTCGGAAGAATTTAATATTAGTAGCACTACTGTAGCTTTAAGCGGTGGGGAAGATTACGAATTATTGTTCACTATCTCCCAAGATGATTTTCCTAAAATAAAAGGAAATCCGCATTTATCCATTATTGGCCACATGACACAAGAGAGTGAGGGCATGCATTTGGTGACGCGTGCCAATACAAAGATTCAGCTACAAGCTAGAGGATGGAATTCCTTTAACCAAGAATAAGATTAAGCAACCGTTTGTAGCGCACGTCTTTTCTCATAAAGATATGCCAACGTTTTATTAATCTCTTTCCATTCTGGGGTTAAAATATCCAAGTGACCTGTTTCGGTGGTAGTAAGTTCGCACTTACATGTCTTGCATCGATATTCCGTAATGTGGGAAGTGACTTTTTTCGATACTTCATAGCGACATCCAATTACCGAACAGAGTGCTTTTCTGAATGTAGATTTAGAGGTTTTCATATAGGTTATGTTTTTTGGGTACCGTAACTTATACAAATTCTGCTAATTATCAAATTTTTTTTAAGAATTTCTTCACATTATCGATGAATTGCGATTGGTTTTCAATAAAACTCATGTGTCCGTCAGGAAATTCAACCACTTTTACTTCAGTATTTTGGGTTTGTTCTATTAAAGCGGCGTGATCGAGGACTGGGTCTTTTTTCCCGATAATCATCAGTTTAGCAAAGGGCGTAAAGTGAAGTAAAATTTCTCTGTCGTCCCGAATTTTCATTCCTTCCAAAGCAGCAACAATTCCTTGAAGCGGTGTTTTTAATGCTTCCTTTTTTAAGGCTTTTATTTCTTCAGCAAAAATTTTACGGTTTTTAGGTCGGAAAAGATTAGAAATACCCATTCGCACAAAGCTTTTATGGTTTTTCTTTACCATTTCTATCGCACGATCCCTGTTTTTTTTCTTTTCTTCGGAATCTGCCCTAGCCGTGGAGTTTACCAATGCAAGTGCCTTCACTTGATCTGGATTGGCCTCTGCAAAAGCAAGCGCTACGTAGCCGCCCATGGAGTGACCAATTAAAGAAACACGTCTTATTTTAAGCTCGTCCAAAATTGCTTTCACGGTTTCAGCCATCAATTCCATGGTATGAACATAACCCAAGCAGCCTGTTTTCCCGTGGCCTAAAAGATCAATGGTGATAACACGGTACTTTTTTACGAGCTTTTCTTTTAAGGAATCCCAAATAGACATGTTTTCTAAAAAGCCGTGAAGCAAAACCACTGCAGGGCCTTTACCAGCGTCTTTGTAAAAAATATCGGTTCCTTTAAAATTATGTATCATTAATTGATAAGTAAACTACCTCGGCGTATGTACAAGAGATATTTTTCAGAAACAAGATTTTAATATCGGGGCAAGCCTCGGGTAATATAACCTTTGGCGATGCCAATAAAATCCTGAACCTGGCGAAAAACATTAGTTGTAAATGCCCTTCGACAGGCTCAGGGTGACAAATGGTTTATCTATTCATCCAATCTTCGATTTCCTCAACTTCGATTGGAATATTACGCATTAAATTAAATGGTTCGCCCGTTTCCTGAATAACAACATCATCTTCCAAACGGATACCGAAGCCTTCTTTTGGAATATAAATACCAGGCTCAACGGTAAACACCATATTGGCTTTCATAGGTTTTTTTAACGCACCATAATCGTGCGTGTCCAAACCAATGTGGTGACTTGTACCATGCATAAAATACTTTTTATAGGCAGGCCAATCTGGATTTTCCTTTAACACGTCTGTTTTATCCAACAGACCTAAATCTATAAGGGCACTAGTCATTAATTTACCCACTTCCACATGAAATTCCTTCCACATGGTTCCCGGCACCAACATTTGTGTTGCCTCTTTTTTCACTTTAAGCACCGCATTATACACTTCTTTTTGTCTTTCAGAAAACCTTCCGCTCACGGGAATTGTCCTTGTCATATCACTCGCGTAGTTGGCATATTCAGCGCCTGCGTCAATTAGCAAAAGCTCGCCTTCCTTACACTGCATTTTGTTTTCAATATAATGAAGGACATTCGCATTGTTTCCAGAAGCAATAATTGGGGTGTAAGCAAAACCACGGGAACGGTTACGCGTGAATTCGTGGATAAACTCAGCTTCTATTTCGTATTCCCACACACCAGGCTTGGTAAATTGAAGCACTCTTTTAAACGCTTTCTCAGTGATATTACACGCTTGCTGCATCAATTCAATTTCCTGAGGTTCTTTGGTGCCTCGCAATTCTTGCAGTATTTGATTGCTTTTTTCCCATTTGTGGGCAGGAAATTTGTCTTTACACCATTTGATAAAACGGTCCTCTCGTGTTTCTGTTTCCACCGACTGACGATAATGCTCATTCGTGTTGAAATAAACACTTTCAGCTTCCGTCATTATATCAAAAAATACTTTATCAAATTCTTTCAACCAATACGTAGTTTTAATACCACTCACCTCCAAGGCTTTTTCCTTGGTAAGTTTTTCACCTTCCCAAACTGCAATATGATCGTTGGTTTCGCGTACAAATAGAATTTCACGATGTTTGGCTTCGTGTGCATCTGGAAACAGTACCAAAATGCTTTCTTCTTGGTCCACCCCACTCAAATAAAACAGGTCTCTAGACTGCTGAAAAGGCATGGTACTATCGGAACCTATTGGATAAATATCGTTGGAATTGAAAACGGCAATACTATTAGGTTTCATTTTCGCCATAAACTTCTGGCGGTTTTTTATAAATAGATTGCTGTCAATCGGATCGTACTTCATCGGAAATAAATTTTGAATTTTGCCAAAATTAAAAAGAATCAATGCTTTTCTTGTTAAACTTCGTATAAAGTTTGTTTTAAGAATAAACAATCCAAATATTTGAAAATTTCTTACTTTTGCACTCGTAATAACCTCAAATCTAAATACAAATGAAAAGAATAGCTTTATTTTTAAGCGTTACATTTCTATCGCTTTCCTGTTCAAACGAAAAAAACGATGAAGTTGCTGCTAGTAGTAATTTGATTGTTAAAATTAAGTTCGACAAAAACCAAGAGCGATTAGACAATTTAGGAAATCCCGCTACCGTTGCAGCAGGAAATGCCGCACAAACTCCGACAATAAATGCTTTCAGCGCCCATTATATTGAGTTGGCCCCAACAGCGACTACACTTCTAGGGGACGGAGAGATTATCTACGAAGGAGAAGAAACAACAAAAGGTGGCGCTAAGGCCATAGATTTTTCTAAAGCTACGTTGGTACAAGACAACGAAACATTTTTGGAAATTCCGCTTAGCGAAATAAAAAAGGGAACCTACAAATGGGTACGTATTTCTGCATCCTATCAAAATGGAAGTATTAAACTTTTGAATGAGGGAACAGAGTATGATGCGACCATAGCAGGCTTTATCGGCTATAATAACTATATTGAGTCTTTCGAACTTAACGGAAAAACTATTGAGGTAAACGACAACAAATTACAAGGTTTTTGGGGATTTGAAGCTGAAGGCTACACCCTAACCGGTCAAGCTCCAGAAGGTGCCGTAACGGTTCCGAATCCGCTTTTTGAAACATCACCCATCCCCCAAGGCTCTTGCGTGCTAACAGGAGATTTTAGTGAAGAATTGGAAATTACTGGTAATGAAACTGAAGATATTGTAGTTACACTTTCTTTTTCTGTAAATAACAGTTTTGAGTGGAAAGAAGTTAACATGGACGGAAAGTACGAACCTACCGCTGGAGAAGAACTAACCGATATGGGATTAAGAGGCCTAAAAGTAAGTAGTAATTAATAAACTACGTAATTATACGTATTTATAACGTTGTAGTACATTTCTGATTGTTTTGTAACAATTACTTTAAATTCATTCTAAATTGCCGTTAAAACAGAAACGAAAGTTTGTAGATGACTGATTCGTACTGTATTTTTGTGCGTATTAAATAAAAAAATTCTAATGAGCGGAATGTTAAATTCAACAATAGCTAGAAAAGTCGCTATGTCGCTTTCAGCTTTATTCTTGTTAATCTTCCTTTTACAGCATTTTATCATCAATTTTACTTCTGTAATAAGCGAAAATACTTTTAATGAACTTTCACACTTTATGGGCACCAATGTGTTGGTTCAATTTTTAATGCAGCCCATTTTGATTTTTGCGGTTGTTTTTCACTTTGTGATGGGCTTTATACTGGAAATTAAAAATAAACAAGCAAGAGACATCAGTTATGCAAGTTACAAAGGAAGCGCAAATAGCTCCTGGGTTTCAAGAAACATGATTTACAGCGGACTCGTAATTCTTGCGTTTTTGGTTCTGCATTTTATTGATTTTTGGTTTCCGGAGATAAACCATAAGTATATCGAGTTTGCTCCAGAAGACCCAACAAGATACTACCACGAATTGGTAGAGAAATTTCATAACCCCATTAGAGTAGGGGCATATGTAATTGCCTTTGTTTTGTTAGCATTGCACTTATTGCACGGTTTTCAATCGGCTTTCCAGTCGATTGGGGTGAGCAACAAATTCAATGCTACCCTAAAATCAATTGGGAAATTCTATGCAATTTTTATCCCATTAGGATTTATTTTTATTGCACTTTTCCATTTTTTTAATCATTAAAAGAGGTACGTATTATGGCAATTTTCGATTCTAACATACCACAAGGCGATTTAGCAAAAAAGTGGACCAATCATAAAAACAGTATAGATCTTGTTAATCCGGCAAACAAACGTAACATCGATGTTATTGTAGTAGGAACCGGATTGGCAGGTGGTTCAGCAGCAGCTACGTTAGCAGAATTAGGATATAATGTAAAAACATTTTGTTACCAAGATTCCCCACGCCGTGCGCACTCTATTGCAGCACAAGGGGGTATCAATGCGGCTAAAAACTATCAAGGAGATGGAGATTCTACCTACCGTTTGTTTTACGATACGGTAAAAGGTGGGGATTATCGTTCTCGCGAGGCTAACGTTTACCGATTGGCAGAAGTTTCCGCAAATATAATTGACCAATGTGTGGCGCAAGGGGTTCCTTTCGCGCGTGAATATGGTGGGCTACTAGACAACCGTTCTTTTGGAGGGGTATTGGTTTCCCGTACGTTTTATGCAAAAGGACAAACAGGTCAACAACTTTTGTTGGGAGCCTACGCAGCGATGAACCGACAAATAAACCGTGGTAAGATTCAGTCTTATAACCGTCATGAAATGTTAGACATTGTTATTGTTGACGGAAAAGCACGGGGAATAATCGCACGGAATTTAGTGACCGGACAAATTGAGCGCCATTCTGCCCATGCGGTAGTTGTGGCATCAGGAGGGTACGGAAATGTGTTCTTCTTGTCTACAAATGCGATGGGAAGTAACGTTACCGCTTCATGGAAAATCCATAAAAAAGGTGCTTATTTCGCGAATCCGTGTTATACACAGATTCACCCAACCTGTATTCCGGTGTCAGGGGATCATCAATCGAAATTAACGTTGATGTCTGAATCCCTTCGGAATGATGGTAGGATTTGGGTTCCGAAGAAAAAAGAAGATGCTGAAGCTATCCGTCAAGGAAAATTAAAACCGACGGAATTAGCCGAAGAAGATAGAGATTATTATTTGGAAAGAAGATATCCTTCTTTTGGTAACCTTGTACCTCGTGACGTGGCATCGAGAGCTGCCAAAGAACGTTGTGATGCCGGATTTGGTGTTAACAAAACCGGAGAAGCAGTGTTCTTGGATTTCGAATCGGCCATTATGCGATACGGAAAAGAACAGGCTATCATTCACGGTAATCCAAATGCTTCTGAAAAGGAAATTCGGGAATTAGGTGAAAAAGTAGTAGAAAACAAATACGGAAACCTTTTCCAAATGTACGAGAAGATTGTTGATGAGAATCCGTACAAAACCCCAATGAAAATCTATCCAGCGGTGCACTATACTATGGGTGGTATTTGGGTAGATTATAATTTAATGACTACCATTCCTGGTTGCTACGCAGCGGGTGAAGCTAACTTCTCTGATCACGGTGCAAACCGATTGGGTGCTTCTGCCTTGATGCAAGGTTTGGCAGACGGATATTTTGTGCTGCCATACACTATTGGAGATTATCTAGCGCAAGATATTCGTACTGGAAAAATACCTACGGATTCACCAGAGTTTGATGAAGCAGAAAAGAATGTTCGCGACCAAATAGCTAAATTGGTAAATAATAAAGGAAATCATTCCGTTGATTATTACCACAAAAAGCTTGGTAAAATTATGTGGAACAAATGCGGAATGGCCCGTAACGCGCAGGGATTACAGGAAGCTATTACCGAAATTAAAGAATTAAGAGAGGACTTTTACAAAAATGTATTGGTTCCTGGTAGCGCCGAAGGTAAAAACAGCGAGCTCGAAAAAGCCATGCGTGTAGCAGATTTCTTAGAATTAGGTGAGCTTTTCGCTAAAGATGCCTTACATAGAAACGAATCTTGTGGAGGACACTTTAGGGAAGAATACCAAACAGAAGAAGGAGAAGCTTTACGTGACGATGAGAACTTTAAATACGTTGCCGCTTGGGAATATAAAGGACAACCTAGCGAAGCCGTATTACACAAGGAAGAATTAGAATACAAAAACATTGAGCTTAAAACACGCTCATACAAATAGATGCAAGTGTTGAGATATGAGATGTTAGATTAACTGCTCAATACTCAATACTCAATACTAAAATCTAAATAATATGAATCTTACATTAAAAATATGGCGTCAACAAGATGCCAACACAAAAGGAAAGATGGTAGACTACCCAATCTCTGGGGTAGATGAAGATATGTCTTTTTTGGAAATGCTAGACGTTTTAAACGAAGATCTCATTTCTAAAGGAGAAGAGCCTGTGGAATTTGATCATGACTGTCGTGAAGGAATTTGTGGAGCATGTTCTTTACAAATTAATGGAGAGCCTCATGGTCCAGACCGAGGAGTTACCACATGTCAATTGCACATGCGTATGTTCAACGATGGCGATACTATTACCATTGAGCCATTTAGAGCAAAAGCTTTTCCAGTTATAAAGGATTTAATTGTAGATAGAAGCTCTTTCGACAGAATTCAGCAAGCGGGTGGTTTTATTTCCGTTAACACTTCAGGAAATACTATCGATGCCAATGCTATTCCAGTTAACAAACATGATGCAGACGATTCTTTTGCTGCGGCAACTTGTATTGGGTGCGGGGCTTGTGTAGCTGCTTGTAAAAATGCTAGTGCGATGCTGTTCACTTCTGCTAAAGTTTCCCAGTTTGCCTTATTACCACAAGGTCGTGTAGAAGCTACCGACCGTGTTTTAAACATGGTAAGACAGATGGATGAAGAAGGTTTTGGAAACTGTTCCAACACTGGTGCTTGCGAAATTGAATGTCCAAAGGGAATTTCTTTGGAAAACATCGCTAGAATGAACCGTGAATATATTGCGGCAAGCGTGAAAAAATAAGTAAGCAACTTGCTTAAAGATAATTGGAATCCCTGAGCAATTTTATTGCTTAGGGTTTTTCTTTTTGAATAATCCCCAACCTCAATACATCTGAAATAAAGTAGTAACAATAACTCCCTTGTTTTCATCTAAGGGAATGGAAAGCAACGGAATGGTTTCTTTAACCTTCAAATTAAACGGTGGCGCTAATAAATCAATACCACTATTTTTCTTTAATCGGATTCCCTGTCCGGAAATGATGTCTTTATTGGGTTGAAAATTTCCTTCCGGAAGGTGTTCAGTTAAAATAACATAATTATAGTTTGGAAGCTTTCTTACAACACTTTCCACCTCGTTATTTGATAAGTGTTGAAGCACCTGACGCAGTAAAATACAATCTGCTGAGGGCATATTATCAGTGGCGATATCCAGGCAATGAAATTCAATATTTTCCCCGCCAAATTTATTTCTGTTTCTTTTAATCAGACTTTCAACAATATCAATAGCTATATATCTTTTCGTTAAACCAAAAAGCTGTCTGCCAATATTGAAATCACCACAACCCAAATCGCACACCACAAGTGGCTTCGCAAAAGTGGTTAGAAAATCCCTTACGGCTTTTATATAAGGCTCTACAAGATTTGGATTATGGGAGCCATCCCCCGAGTAAAAATCGGTGTGAAAGCCGCCCCAAAGATTTAGCTCATAAATTTGCTCCATAGCATCTTTAGTGGGCCATGGTTTTTTAATTCTGTTGGACATGGATATTTTAAAACCTTTTGTATTAACAAAATTAAAGGAAAAGCCTAAAAAGGCAAAGGGTAAAAAAGTGAATGTGGGAATGAGCGGAAAAAGATAAAGATTGAAAAAAGAGAAAGTACTTAACCTCGACGCAAGCGTCGAAGCAACTTGTCTGACGGCAGTCGAGTTAAATATCACGGTAAATAAAAAGGGAAGTACTTTTCAGTTACTTCCCTTTTCAAATCTTAGCAAAAAACTTTTGGGGCTTGTTCTTTGGGGCGTTTAGAACATTAATAGTTTTTTAGCCACAATAAGTAAACTTTTAAGTAATGTAACAGTTCCTCTAATGTTTTCTCCCAAAACATTAAAAATAGTTTCATCCTGTTGGTTGTCTTCGTAGGTTAAGGTATAGTCTCTCATCAGCATAAAATTAAGTAGGGTTTGTATCTCTTTTTTAAAGTCTTGAAGCATAAATCTATAGCAAATCTTCAAGAAAACCATAATTTTGTTGTGAAGCCCCAAAAAATTGTTGTTAACATTAAGATAACATACTTTTCACTCCTTTTTAAGAACTTCAATTGCCTGCAAAACTATACTTTTTACCCAAATATCAGATTAACGAACATAAAAATTCGATGAAATGCAATGTTAAAATTATAATGTCATTTCGGGAACTTCATTGGGTACAATCAAACGACCTTGCGTAGCCTCTTTTATTTCTGCTACGGAAACCCCTGGTGCTCTTTCCAACAGCTTAAACCCTTCCGAAGTAATTTCTAAAACTGCTAAGTTGGTAACTATCTTTTTAACGCACTTTACACCTGTTAAAGGCAAGGAACATTCTTTGAGTAATTTGGATTCACCAGCGCGATTGGTATGCATCATAGCCACAATAATATTTTCTGCGGAAGCCACCAAATCCATCGCGCCTCCCATACCTTTTACCATTTTACCAGGAATTTTCCAATTGGCAATATCGCCATTATCAGCTACTTCCATCGCGCCCAAAATGGTTAAATCTACATGTTGACCACGGATCATACCAAAACTTAAGGCAGAATCGAAAAAGGAGGCTCCTTTTAGGGTGGTAATTGTTTGTTTTCCTGCATTTATTATATCGGCATCTTCTTTCCCTTCAAACGGAAAAGGCCCCATTCCTAAAACGCCATTTTCACTTTGGAATTCTACCGAAATATCATCGCGCACATAGTTGGCCACCAGAGTTGGAATGCCAATTCCTAAGTTTACATAATAACCATCTTTAACTTCTTTGGCGATGCGTTGTGCTATTTGTTCTTTTGTTAAACCCATAATTGATTTGTTAATTCGTGAATTTGCAGATTTAAAGATTTTACTTCTTACTGGTTGCAATGATTTTGCTTATAACCAAAATGATTGAATTCAAATCTCTAAATAATTTTTCCTTTGGATTGGGATAATAAGGTGATGCTAAACATAATTTAAGCCAATACGAAATTTCATCTGCTTCCTTTGCTGCTACTTTAAATTTATGAATAAAGTCAGCCTTACTTTCGGCATTCTGGGCCCCGGAAACATCTGCACCGATAGACGTCCCAGATCTAAAAATTTGGGAAGCCATTTCATATTTATGCAAAGACCTCAAATCTTCAGAATAACTAATAATGGCTAATGAAAATTCAAACGTAAGTTGAATGATTAAATTTTCTTTTTCATTTCTCATTTTCAAATCTTCAAATTATCCCATTGTCACATCAAAAATATTAAACCCTTTTTCTAACTGTTCGTTGTTCTATTCGTTTTTCGTAGCGCTCGCCTTGAAAGATGCGTTGTACAAATATGCCAGGGATGTGGATTTCGTTAGGGTCTAGGCTTCCGGCTGGGAGTAATTCTTCTACCTCCGCAACCGTAATTTTTCCTGCTCCACACATCACGGGATTAAAGTTTCGGGCCGTTCCTTTAAAAACCAGATTTCCCGCTTCATCACCTTTCCAAGCTTTTACGAAAGCGAAATCAGCCTCAAAGGCATGCTCCAAAATGTGTGGCTTGCCGTTAAAAACTCTACTTTCTTTTCCTTCGCCTACTTCGGTGCCATACCCTGCAGGGGTATAAAATGCGGGAATTCCGGCTTGCGCGGCACGGCAACGTTCGGCTAAAGTTCCCTGTGGAATAAGTTCCACCTCCAATTCTCCGCTTAACATTTGCCGTTCAAACTCATCGTTCTCACCAACATAAGAGGAAATCATTTTTTTTATTTGTTTCTTTTGAAGTAGAAGTCCGAGTCCGAAATCGTCCACTCCAGCATTGTTGGAAATACAGGTAAGATTCTTAATGTTAAGCTCCACCAATCTTTGGATAGCGTTTTCGGGAATCCCACAAAGTCCGAAACCTCCCAGCAAAAACGTCATATTATCGGTTACTCCTTTAAGGGCTTCTTTCACCGATGCTACTTTCTTATTAATCATTTGACAATATTTTTACTGAAAATTACGAATATTTCAAAGAAAATGGAATTGTTTGTGCCGTAATTATTTTCAATGTGATTCTTAGCATATTTGCTTGAATCGATACAAATCATAAAGTAGTTTTACATTCAATTAACAAAGCGAGCCAACTACAAGCATTTAATATTCCAAAGGAGGTCTTTTTTTATGATATTTGCATTTCCCTTTCTTTATTTATTAACGTTTAACAAAACCCTTTCCCCTAAAGCCCAATCCCATTGCAAAACGACAAGCTAATTTTTAAAAAACTCACCCAAGAGAATATTCAAGAAATCTCGTTATTGGGGCAGCAATTAAATCCAAAACTAACTTTGGAAGAGGTGAAAGCCTACCAAAAGGAAATGTTTACTTTCCCTAATTATCATTGCTTCGGTCTGTTTATGGAAGACTCGCTCGTGGGGATTTCCAGTGGATGGATTACCGTTCGCCTCTATTCCGGCAAACAACTGGAAGTTGACAATGTAATTATCGATAGCAACATTCAGTCCAAAGGATTGGGAAAAATCTTTTTTGAACATATCAATGCTTGGGCGAAGGAAAACCAATGCAAAACCATTGAACTAAACACTTACGTGCAAAACGCCCGCTCCCATAAATTCTATTTCAATAACGGTTTTTCCATTCTCGGTTTTCATTTTTGGAAGCGATTGTAATTTTGATTAAAACCACCTGACCAACCATGAAAAAATACCTGCCCATAATTATCTGTCTTTCACTTGTGAAGTTTGTAATTCATTGCTTCGGAAACAGAAACTATGGCTTTCACCGAGATGAATTACTGCACTTATCGGCAAGCGAACATTTGGATTGGGGGTTTATGGAGTTCCCACCCTTTATTGCCGCCATCGGAAAATTATCGTATTGGTTCTTTGATTATTCCCTTTGGGGGACTCGTTTATTTCCCACGCTTGCAGGTGTTGCCATCCTAATTATATGCTGTTTGATGGCCAAGGAGCTTGGCGGGAAAACCAAAGCCATATTGCTCTCTGGTGTTTGCATACTTGCTTTTCTTCCCTTTTATAGAAACCACACCTTATTTCAACCGGTCGCATTCAATCAGTTGTTTTGGACACTCGGATTTTACCTTTTTATAAAATACGTCAACACCAGTAATAAAAAATTCCTGCTTCTCTTGGGAGCCACTTTAGGAATCGGTTTGCTGAATAAATATACCATGCTGGTTTGGGCATTCGGACTTCTTATCGGACTGTTTTTCTATAAAAAAGGAGCCCTTTTCAAAAACAAATGGTTGTACGTCGCTGCATTCATTGGGTTTTTAATTTTTCTACCGAATGTTATATGGCAGGTACAAAATGACTTCCCGCTTTTAAAACATCTGCAAGCCCTCAACCAAAACCAACTTGAAGACATAAATCCCTGGGAATTTGCTCTGGCGCAATTAAACTTTCCATTTACACTTGTAATAAGTCTGTTTGGGGCTGTTGCGCTTCTAGCAAGTGAACATTTAAAAAAATACCGCGCAGTTGGTGTGGGTGTGGTCATAATCTTTTCAACGCTGTGGTTGCTTCACTCAAAAGCCTATTATGTGTTTGGCATTTATCCCGTGCTTTTTGCCAGCGGAGCGGCTACGATAGAGCGCTTATTGTCAAAAAAAACTGTTTGGGTAATCGTAATAGCGGTGGCAGTATTGGCACCAACTTTATATTTTATTCCAGAAGCCACGCCCGTATTACCCATTGAAAAGTTTGTTACGTATAAAAGTTTAGAAGAAGATAAAGGCCGTATAGAACTAACAAGCGATTATGCCGATATGTTTGGTTGGGAAGAGCAGGTACGTCTCGTAGACAGTGTTTACCAATCTTTATCACAAGACGAACGAAACAACTGCGTGCTATGGGCCGAGAACTATGGCGAGGCAGGCGCACTAAAAATTATTGGTAAAAAATATGGATTGCCAAATCCCATTAGTCGACATGGTAGTTTTTGGTTATGGGGATACGGAAACAAAGATGCCACAGTTTGGATAAGTTTAGGCAACGAAAAACCTGCGGTAACCCATGTTTTTAAAGAAGTTGAACTTGTAAAAATCATTACCCATAAATATGCTATTGGGGAGGAAAACGGCATTCCACTTTACATTTGCAGAAAACCAAAAGTTGATATCCCCCAATGGTGGGCAGATTATAAAGAGCACGTTTTCGATTGATAACACCAGCAAATGATTATATACAATTGTTTTTCAGTTTTTTCTGAAATATTTAGTAGGTTTGGAAAACTTGATGTTTGTTTTCTATGTCGGGAAATTAAATTTTGAGTAGTTTTTAGAATTCTAATATAAATTTATGTGCAATAAACAAATCCTCATAGAAAGGTTTTTTGAGCAAGATTCTTTCTCTACAAAAGATTTGAATAAATTATGGAAACGTATTTATTCAAGTACTAGCAAAAAGGATCTTGAGACTTGGCATAATAAAATGAAAGTAGAGTTAAAAGCATATAAAAAGAACCAAAACGGATACAAAAAATTGGAAGCAAGAGTTTTTAGCACTCAACCCCGAAAGAGAAATGATGACCTTGTAAGAAAGTTTTTATTAGATAATTTCAACTCGAACAATTCTGAATTGGCAAAGAATTTACACCTAAGTTTGAACGAATTATCGGGAGTCGCTAAAAATTTCGGAATCAAGAATTTTGATGAAAATTATATTTTAGATCAAGCGGAAAAAGAATTGTTAATCGACTTTTTTGACTCAAGACTAAGAGCTTTATCAAATATTGAAAAATCACAAAAAAAGAAAAACAAAATTACACTAGATAAATCTAAGAAGAAAAAAAAAGAAAAGTCTGTAACTAAAAGATCTACGACAGGCTCAACAGTATACGAAGTGATAAAAAGTCGAGGAGGCATCGGAAAACTAATTTATACCTCAATGAGTAAATAACTCCAAATTTGCTACCAAACCCACAACATCACCCACTCAACACACAGCAGGAAGCTCTTTAGGTATAGCAATATCCAATTTATCTACAGCAGGAACCACTTGGTGGGCAACATCGTCCATTTTGTGCGAAGCAATACCTTCTTCGTGTATAGCATTGCCCTCTTCACGGCCAACATGCTCCACTTTATGCTTAGCAGGAACCACTTGTTGTATAGCATGAACCACTTCACTTAAAGCATGAACTGTTAAAATCATTTCCAGAAAATTAATCTTCAGAGGAGCCTTTCAAAATTTAATTGTATAGTTTTTAAGCTCTTTATATATACTTTTTACTATATTGTTGCGTGTTAACCCATAATATATATAGCATGACATCAGGACAAAGAAGTAAACTTGAAATGTTTGAAGCTGTTCAAACCTATCTCGACGCAAATTCCAATAAATGGGAAGCCATCAATAAAATTGTTCAACATAAAAATGAACTCAATGAGCTACTGCTTCAAGTTTATGAACATAAGGACGCACAGGAAGAAGCTAAAGTCTATGTGCATCAAAATAAGGTATTACAAAAGAAAATTGTAGCCGAAAAAGCTGATATACTTAATGATATTCTAGAAGTCCATGGAGAAGTAAGCAACAACGATGAATTGAAAAGCAGGGCCGATAAGTCGTTTACAGATTTATTTCGTTTGCCCAATACCGACTTTATAACAGTTATACACGAAATAATTGATTTACTAAGTCTTCACTTGGAAGCACTTGCCGACTATGGCGTTACGGACAATCAGATACAGGACTTCAAAAATAGTTTCGATGCATTTCTTGTCTTCCGTGGTCTCCCACGCCAATACCGCATTAAAGAAACTAGGGCTACAAAGGATTTGGAAACCATTTTTAAAGAAGCAACCGACCTTTTAAACAACAAGTTAGATAAGGTTATTAAAGTACTTAAAAGAAAAGAACCGTCTTTTTACAACGGTTATAATGCCGCCCGCGTAATTGTGGATAACTAAAAACCTTTCAGAAAAGAAATCAGAAACGTAAACAATAGAATTAACAGCAATGACCAAATTTGACGTAATTATTATCGGTGCAGGAAGAGCTACCAACCTAGCCAGAAGTGCCGCCGCTAAAGGTAAAAAAGTAGCTATTATAGAGAAATCCGCATTTGGGGGTACGTGTCCCAATCGTGGGTGCATACCTTCTAAACTGCTCATCGGGCATGCCCATGTTATTAGAAGCATTAAAGAATCACAAAGGCACTTTATTTCAGCAAAAATAGAGAACATTGATACCCAAAAAATCTTCGATACCAACAATCAGTTTGTCAACTCCATTGGAGGTATCGTTGAAAACGGAATTCCAGACGAAGTAACTATCTATAAAGGTGAAGCCTCTTTTGTAGCAGACAAAGTGGTAACGGTAAATAATGAACAACTAACTGCCGAAACTATTATTATTGCTACTGGCGCAAGGCCACGCAAAACCATTCACGAAAAGGTATGGACAAGCGATACCTTGTTTCCTTTACATGAACCTTTGCCAAAATCCATAACCATTGTGGGTGGCGGATTTATAGGGGTAGAATTGGCGAACTTTTTTGATGCCATTGGCGTAAAAACCGTACTTATTGCAAGAGGTGCCGAACTACTGAAGCAGGAGGATAAAGATATCCAAGCCATTTTTAAAGAGGAATTCAGCAAAAATGTGGAAGTGCTATTTAATACGGAAGTGAAAAAAGCAACGCACAATGAAAAGGGGTTTACGCTTATTTTGAAAAACGAGAAAGGCGAGGAAATTACTCATGAAACGGAAGCAGTTATTGAAGCAACTGGACGTATACCAAACACGGAAGATTTAAAGCTGGAAAACACCAAGATTAATGTTACCAATAGGGGTTATATTGAAAAAAATGAATTTTGCGAAACCAGCGTTAAAGGTATTTATGCTGTGGGGGATGTAGCTAGCAAGTATGCTTTGCAACACATTGCCAGTCATGAGGTGGTGTATTTGGGCAAACTATTGTTTGATAACCATTCTGAGCCATTACAATATCCATACGTTCCGCATGCAGTGTTTTCAGACCCTGAAATTGGTAGCGTTGGAATTACTGAAGAAGAGGCCAAGGCACAAAATATAGAGTATGTTACGGCTATTACGCCATGGTCCAACAGTGCTAAAGCACGTTCCACCCGATTGGAGTATCCGCGTACTAAGTTTATTGTGGACCCAAACTCGCATAAAATATTAGGGTGTCACCTTATCGGTCCAGAGAGTTCAACCATTATTCATCAGGTGCTTGCCGTAATGCATATTGATAATGATATAAAACACTTAGGAAACATGATGCATATTCATCCTGCGGTAAATGAAGTTATCCTTGCCGGAGCTCGGGCAGTGATGAAGAAACTCAAGTAGGCACTATAAGAATTAGTTACAATAGTAGAATTAAGAAATCCGAGGGTATAACACTTTCGGATTTCTTTTATTTTCTTCGGAAGACAAATGTTTTCAGCAAGAAATAGTATCATTTATGAATTGATACTACTGTAGAACGAAACGATGTTAGACTTGTTTGGTATCGATAATCTTTACTGGGCAGGCCTGTTGTGCTTGCTTACAACCATCAAAAATACTGTCGTCAAAAGATTTCAGTGTAAAAAATCCTTTTTTATCCGTAGCACCCAACAACACCGATTTCCCGTCTTTTTTAGACATTTGGAATTGTTGTGGCGCAAGCTCCACACAGTAGTTGCAGCCAATACATTTATTCCTTTGAAGCGTAACTACTACCATTAAGATGCTACAATTTTATACAGTTTATCAGAAAGGCGTACTCTAAATTTAGTTGGAATTGTACAGGAATCTCCTTTCTTGGCAACCTCCAGTTTTTCATCGTTCACCATCATTTCCTCTAAGGTGAATTCCTCCACTCCCGTTGTAGGACCGGTAATAAGTAATTTATCGCCAAGCTTTATATCGTATGCTTCAATTTTAAACTCTGCAATGTTGCTCTTCGGAAAGAAATGCATGCCCTTTCCTACATATACTTTCTTCTGTGTGGCCTGAGAGCCTGGTCCGTCGCTCCACTCACCTAATTTCTGACCCAAGTAATAACCACTCCAAAAACCGCGATTGTACACTTTTTCAAGGGCTTTCATCCATTCTGCCACTTTTTCTTTAGTGTAAGTTCCTTCGTAATAGGCATCGATAGCCTCCCGGTAGGTTTTAATAACGGTTGCCACATATTCAGGAGCTCTTCCGCGGCCTTCAATTTTTAAAACCTTTGCACCCGCATCAATAACCTGATCTAAAAAATCAAGCGTACACAAGTCTTTTGGAGACATCATATATTCGTTATCGATTTCAATCTCAAACCCACTTTCTTGGTCGATAACGGTATATTTTTTACGGCAATTTTGTTTACAAGCTCCCCGATTAGCTGACGAATTGTGGGAATGTAAGCTGAGGTAACATTTACCTGAAACAGCCATACAAAGTGCGCCATGACCAAAAATTTCAATCTCCACCAAATTCCCCGAAGGCCCCTTAATTTGTTCTTTCTCTATTTGATTACAAATCTTTTTCACTTGGCGTAAACTCAACTCCCTACTCAACACCATGGTATCCGCGAAAAGTGCATAGAACTTTACCGTTTCAATATTGGTAATATTTATTTGTGTAGAAATATGAACTTCCATTTGTATCTGTCGCGCATAAGCTATTACCGCTTGATCCATGGCAATTACCGCAGTGATGTTGGCGGCTTTCGCAGCATCCAAAAGGGTTTTTATAATAGATAAATCGTGATCGTAAATAATAGTATTTAGGGTAAGATACGTTCGTACCCCTTTAGCTTCACAACGTTTGGCAATTTCCGGCAAGTCATCAATCGTGAAATTAATACTTGCGCGAGCACGCATATTTAACTGCTCTACCCCAAAATAAATCGAATCAGCTCCATTGGTAAGTGCTGCTTGCAGCGATTCAAAATTCCCCGCAGGCGCCATCAACTCTATATGTCCGTCTTTTTTCATCCGCTTAAAATTGCGGTGCAAAAATACACATAAAAAGAAATTTGATTTCTTAAACTACGTTAAAAATTGAGCCTTTAATATTGTATCTGTCTGTTTTTTAAATACTTCCCATTAAAAGCTGTGGTGCATACTGAATTGAAGTTGACTTTTTCCCCAGTTATTGGTGATTTGCTTCATCCAACCCAATTGAAACCTAATTGATTTGTTAAGCGTATATCCAAGTCCCAAATAGGTTCGGTTCCTGTCGAAATATTCTACCGTTCTTCCGTCACCAATATCTCTTTCCCCATTGATGAAAAGTTCGTTGTAAAAGGCAAAGTAATAGGTGTTTTTAACCAGTGAAGTGTTGTTAAAGGGCACATTTATAAAAAGATTGTAGCGATAGCGGGTTCTAAAATCCATGGATTCCACAAAGCGCTGTTCATAGCGGAAACGATGGGTGAGCAAAAAGCGTTTTCCCAGGGTATTGGAAAATAGCGCTTCTTGATAAATTCTATTCTCAATAACGGGGTCGTCTATTTCCGTTCCGTATTGACCTGTAGAGATGTTAGCATATCCAAGGGTAAACTTAACACCAGAATTCTCGGGAGTATAAGTTAGCCCCGACCTTAAGAGCAATTGTTCCCTATCTCCTAATCCGCGCCAATCCCGATACTGAAAATCTCCTTGAACACCCCAATTGGATTCTCCAAAATTCGTGCTATAAAAGTACATATACCAAGCGCCCAATTGGTTTTCATCTGGAAGTTGGGCATGTAATTGTTGAAAAAAGATTATGGTAAAAAGACAAAGTAGCTTTTTCATGGTGGCGCAAATGATTTGTTTTTTAAATATACAAAGCATTACGCACGGTTTCAAAAAAGGTTTGCTTTTATTCTGATATTAATGAGAGTATGATAAAGTTCCATGATGGGCTTCGACAGGCTCAAGCTGACAGCAATATTATTTAAACCCAAATAAGAACTAATTGAACAAACTATTAAAATTCATTACGAAAGAATAACTTCGGAAGAAATCAACTTACAACCTGCTGATTTCATTTTTTCCAAAGCCTTTTCCGAATCGTCAGACTTTACGTTTACCGCACGGATAGCATCGGTAATAACAAAGGTTTTGAAATTATGCTTTACGGAATCCAAAGCTGTGTTCAGCACACAATAATCAGTTGCGAGTCCGCTTACATAAACTTCGGTGATTTTGTTTTGCTGAAGGTACTTAGTCAAATTGATATTGGTTGCTTCAAAAGCAGAGTAGCCATCATCTTTAGTTCCCGTTCCTTTGTAGGCAATTTGATGGATGTTGCTAGTGTCTAAATCCTTATGAAATTCAGCTCCTTTCGTATTCTGTATGCAGTGATTTGGCCACTTTTCGAAATGCATCGTTTCTTCAGGATGCCAGTCTTTAGAAGCCACTACGATATCAAATTCCGCAGCTATTTTATTAATAACAGGCACTACTTCTTCCCCTCCTTTGGTAGCCAAGGCTCCACCGGTGCAGAAATCGTTTTGTACATCCACTATCAACAGCGCTTTCATCTTCTAGGTTTATTAAAGAGAGTAAAATAAAGAACCTGCCTGCCGGCAGGCAGGAAAGGCGGCTTATCTTATGAATTTTTTCGACCATGAAGTCGAAAAACCGTAATTAAAACTACGCGTCGCTTCATTCTTACGCTCCTGTTCTCGTAGCTTTTAATAACTATTCTACAGATAAGTGATTTTTAAAGTTCTAATAAACTTAAAAATCAATTTCAACTCCTTCGTTATAATCGATTTTGATAGAATCTTTTTCTTCTTCCGCTGGAGCGTCACAATCCACACGTATGCTCAACTCTTCCGGCGCTTCAAATTCTGACTTAGAAACTTCCAATTCTTCATCGGCATAACATTTCTTCATGTACGAGCCCCAAATAGGCAAGGCCATACTCGCTCCTTGTCCGTAAGTAATGCTTTTAAAGTGGATAGAACGATCATCACCACCTACCCAAACCCCGGTAACCAAGTTCGGTACCATTCCCATAAACCAACCATCACTTTGGTTTTGGGTAGTTCCTGTTTTTCCAGCAATGGGGTTGGTAAACTCGTATGGATATCCAGTAATAATCTCTTTGTAAAGTGTATTATTTACAGCCCAATTTCCACGTAATCTAGCTCCAGAGCCCGATTGTGTAACTCCTTCCATCAATTTAACGGTAGTATAGGCCACTTCTTTACTAAGCACATCCCGTGTCTCGGGCACCGATTCGAATAACACGGTTCCATTTTTATCTTCAATTCGGGATATCATTACGGGTTTTACATATACTCCTTGATTGGCAAAGGTCCCGAACGCTCCAACCATTTCGTAAACAGAAATATCAGGTGTTCCCAATGCAATGGATGGCACTGGTAGAATTGGTGCTTCTACTCCCATTCTTTTAATTAAATTCACCACGGGCTGAGGGCCAACTTTGTCCATCAAACGAGCGGTAACCGTATTTACCGAGTTCGCCAAAGCGTATTTTAAGGTGTACATATCTCCGGAATATTCTCCATTGGAGTTTTTAGGACACCAAGGTTCTATATTTCCATATTTATTAGCCTCAATACAAGTGTAAATATCGGGGAATTCATCACAAGGAGATAAATGCAATTGGTCAATAGCCGTTGCATACACAAAAGGCTTAAAAGTAGAACCTGCCTGTCTTCGCCCTTGTTGTACATGGTCGTATTGAAAATGTCTATAGTTTATACCTCCAACCCAAGCTTTTACGTGTCCTGATTGCGGTTCCATAGACATCATTCCAGTGTGTAAAAAGTATTTATAATATTTTATAGAATCCAAAGGAGACATTATAGTGTCTTTATCTCCTTCCCATGTAAATATTTCCATTGGGATTTTCTTTTTGAAAGAAGCGATAATTTCCTCATCGGATTTTTTCATGTCATACTTCATCTTTCTCCAACGTTCCGATTGACGGATTGAACGTTTATATACCGCATCAATTTCTTCAGGGGTGAGATCCAGAAATGGAGCCGTTGGATTTCTCTTATCGGTATTCTGTACGAAAAACTCTGCCTGCAATCGCTTCATATGTTCTTTTACAGCTTCCTCGGCATAATCTTGCATTCTGGAATCAATGGTAGTGAAAATTTTAAGTCCGTCTAAGTAGATGTTATACTTCTCACCATCGGGACGGTAATTTTCTTCCTTGGATGTCCAATTAAGTAACCAGTCTCTTAAGTACATTCTAAAATAGGTTGCAATCCCTTCGCGATGTGACTCGGGGTGATAATCAATCTCCAAAGGAATAGCAGTAAGCGAATCGCGTTCTTCTTCCGTTAGGAAATCATTTTTATACATTTGGTTGAGTACCACATTGCGTCTATTGCTAACTCCAACCGGATTCCTACGAGGATTATAAAGGGATGAGTTTTTAAACATCCCTACCAGCATGGCTGACTCTTCTACATTCAATTCTCCAGATTCTTTTCCAAAGTAAATACGTGCCGCCGAACGAATTCCATCAGCGTTATTTCCAAAGTCATAAATATTGAAATACATGGCAATAATTTCTTCTTTGGTGTATTGCCTTTCCAATTGCACTGCGATAATCCATTCTTTAATTTTTTGAATGATACGCTCTACGATATTATCTGAAACCTGTTCTGTAAATAGCTGTTTTGCTAACTGTTGGGAGATGGTACTAGCACCACCACGGGTTCCTAAAAATACGGCCGCGCGAAGTGTTCCCCACGCGTCGATACCAGAATGGTCGTAATAGCGTTCATCTTCCGTAGCAATTAAAGCACTTACCAAATGTTTTGGCAATTCTTCAAATTCTACGGGAGTTCTATTGTCGTTTAGATAATATTTTCCAAGCGTTTTACCATCAGAAGAAATAACTTCAGAAGCTAAATTGGTTTGTGGGTTTTCTAAAATTTCGAAGGATGGAAGCGCGCCAAATACGCCCCAAGAAGCCAATAAAAAAATAAGTACTACAAAAAGAACGCCTGCTGCAAACAGTCGCCAAAACCAAACGATATACTTTCTAAAACCCTGTGGCTTTTTATTTGTTTTTTTTGTTGATGCCTTTTTTGCCATTTTATTCGTTAGCTGTTTTTTCTATACTTATACCTACGTCTGTAATCCCCTTTAAAGATGATACGCCATTAATTTCCCCGTTTTTTCGCATCGCGTGCTCAACAGCAATATGGTAATCGCCCATATTTGGGAATACAACTTTCTCCTTGTACAACAATTTGTTTTCCTTAACGGAAGAAAATCCTTTCCCTAACCATTCGCCATTGGGTTTCGCCATTTCATATTCCAATGTATCAGAAACCGTTTTTCCATCGGGGAAATCCAGATTTACGATAAGAAATAAATTACTGAAAGGGTAATCATTATCGTTTCTAAGATTCAAAAAAATATTATAAGAATTAAGGGAATCGGGGGCTTGAAAACTAAAATCGATTATTTCGTCCATTTCCCAGCTTCCTTTTACCGATTGGTATTCACCATAAACTGTACCATTGTTACAAGCCAACAAAAGAATGGCTATAAAAAATAAAACAACGCTCTTATGCATTCTTGTTGGTTCTTTTTCTTTTGTTGTTGGTGCGTTTTTTCTTTTTTCTATTTCTACCCCTACTGTTTCTAGGTTTATCGAAACGGGTTAAACTATCTTGACCTACAACGTTTTCAAACGCCGTTTTAGTATCATCGGTTAAATCGAGTGCATATTCTTCTAAGCTGACCACTGGTTGCTTTTTCTTGTTTCGCTCGATAATTTCGTGTACTTGGTCGGTAGTAAGTACAAACCAATTTGCCCATTCTCCTTCGTAGGCATACCACATAATTTGCTTGAAAATGTCAATTTTTTGACAAACAGCTTCACCTTTTTCGGTTTTCAAACGGGTTTCTTGGTTTGGAAAATCTTTTAAAGCATCTAAGTAAGCATCTAGCTCGTAGTTTAAACAACACTTGAGTTTACCACATTGTCCAGCTAATTTTTGCGGATTTAAGGATAGTTGTTGGTAACGTGCCGAAGCCGTGTTTACCGAACGAAAATCGGTTAGCCAAGTAGAACAACAGAGTTCTCTTCCGCAGGAACCAATACCACCCAACCGAGCAGCTTCCTGCCGATAACCAATTTGGCGCATTTCGATACGCGTACTAAAGGCCCGAGCCATATCTTTAATAAGTTGACGGAAATCTACCCTTTCTTCTGCAGTATAGTAAAAAGTGGCTTTAGAGCCATCTCCTTGAAACTCAACATCTGATATTTTCATTTGCAGTTGAAGTCGGATTGCCAACTCACGGGAACGTTTCTGTACCTCCGGTTCGCGATCCCTAGCTGCTTGCCAGATATCAATATCTTTTTGGGAAGCTTTTCGGTAGATTTTAGGAAGATTCTCATCCTTATGATCTACTTTTTTCTTTTTCATTTGGACTTTTACCAATTCCCCCACCAACGTTACTACGCCTACATCGTGCCCCGGAGAAGCCTCCGTAGCCACCACATCGCCAATAGAAAGCGTTAGGTTTTCTTTATTTCTAAAAAATTCTTTTCTACTATTTTTGAATCTAACTTCTACACAATCAAAAGGTTCGTGACCATTGGGTAGCGACATATTAGAAAGCCAATCAAAAACGGTAAGTTTATTACAACCATCAGTTCCGCAAGTACCGTTATTCTTACACCCACGTGGTTGTCCATCCTTACCGGTTGAACAACTGCTACATCCCATAATTTTATATATTGAACCGAATGAGCTACAAAAAGTAGCTATTCGGTTATGGTTCATAAATGTTTTTTACTATCGTAAAGATAGTATTTTCAAATTAGTTTTAGTTAGAGTTTAGTTTTACCTAACTCTCTTTTTCATTTCTTTTGCTCGCTCAAAAGAAACGAAACAAAGAAAAAAGCGTCTTATCAAAGGAATTTTTTCGACCATAAAGTCGAAAAACCGTAATTGAAACTCCGCGTCGATTCGTACCTCATCTCCTGTTTTCGGAGCTTTCAATCACTATTCTACAGATAAGTTTTTTTGCTTCGCTCCTTTTCAAAAATTGTTATGGTAAAATAAACAAAGTTATTCCTTGAACTTTAAAACTTCCGATCTTCCTTTTTTGAAAATCAAATTGCTTACGCCTTTCCCTTTTCTAAGCGCTTTTTGTTCTTCGTAAGGCAATGCAATAATATCCATACAATCTGTAGAACAGCAATTGTTCATTTTTTCAGCACATTCTTCGCACTGAATGAAGAGCAAATGACAAGCCTCATTGGCACAGTTAACATGCGTGTCGCATGGTTTTCCGCATTGGTGGCAGCGTGCAATTACATCATCACTAATACGCTCTGCCCTGCGCTCATCAAAAACAAAGTTCTTTCCAATAAATTTATTCTCCAGCGCATTCTCTTCTACTTGACGCACGTAATTGATGATTCCACCTTCCAGTTGGAAAACATTCTTAAATCCTTTGTGTTTGTAGTAAGCGCTCGCTTTTTCACAACGGATGCCGCCTGTACAATACATCACCAAGTTTTTATCTTCCTTGTGCTCTTTTAAATCCTCTTCTATAATCGATAAAGAATCCCTAAAAGTATCTACATCTGGTGTGATCGCGTTTTTGAAATGACCTATTTCACTTTCATAGTGGTTTCGCATATCCACTAAAACCGTATTGGGGTCCTCAATAAGTTCGTTGAATTTGGCGGCGTTTACATGTTCGCCTTTGTTGGTAACATCAAAAGTGGCATCGTTGAGACCGTCTGCCAAAATTTTCTTACGCACTTTCACCTTCAGCTTTAAGAAAGAAAAGTTATCCTGTTCCACAGCAATATTAAGACGCACATTTTCTAAAAATGAAATAGAGTCAAGATGCGCTTTAAATGCATGAAAGTTATCTGCCGGTACCGAAAGTTGCGCGTTGATTCCTTCATGAGCTACATAGATACGGCCAAGCACATCCAGCTCATTCCAGTGAATGAACAAGTGGTTCCTAAAAATTTCGGGGTTTCCAATTTTTGCGTATTGATAGAAAGAGATTGTCAACCGGTCTTTTCCGGCTTCTTCAATAAGTTTAGCTCTTTCTTCTGCGCTTAAGTTATTGTACAGTTGCATGCTATACCAATATTTTAAGGTTAAAGAATTATTATTTTGCAAAAGTACTCCTTTTCAGCAGAAAACCCAATGCTTTGCAAAGTAACTACGCTTTAAGAGCGCTAATCACAGCTAATTTCACTAAAACTGTCAGTATTTACGGCCTCATTCTTATCCATTCCTTCCTTAAAGAGTACAAAGGCATCGATAGCATGGCCTTTCGATCTTGCCGAAACTTCCATGGTATATATTCCGGGATTGTCGAACTGAATAAAAATATCGTGCGCATCATGGTCGGAGGTGCGGGCTTGCCATTTAAACCCAAGGTCATTTCCGCTTCGGTATATTTTAAACCAACCATCTTTTGAGGCTCCTTTTGGATTCGGACTTTTGTTTCGGTCTTTTGGATAGACAAAACTTTCTCCCTTTTTTCCAAAGAAATCATCGGCGTCATCAAAACGCAACCAAGTGTCGTTATGCTCCGTGCCATTATCCCCAATGGTAACCGCAGAGTTCCATAAAAGTTGATACACTCCTGGTGTTTTGATATTTATTTTAAAAGTAGCTTTTCCTACGCCTGGTGTTCCCAAATTATCATTTCCTGTCCATACCATATATCCTTCACCGGAGTAGTTTTCTTCTGAAGAGCCTAATTCCCAATCGTCACCAAAAATGGCATTTTCAAACTCTACTTTTATCAAACCGTCTTTCTCCTGAAATACATATTTGGACACATCATTACATTCCGCTTGGGGTTGCTCGGGTTCAGGAATGGATGCTTCGGGTTCCTCTTCTAGGATTTCCTCATTATCTGAGGAGCATGAATGTAGGGCTATTGCTAAGAAAAGTAATAAAAAAGAGCTACCTGCAAGGCGCACCACAGAAGTGTACATTTTTTTCATAATGGTTCATTTAATAAGATTTTGGGTCTTTAGAACGTTAAAATAGTACAATTATTGTGGATTATGGGAGTTCTTAAAAAGCTCCCAATGAAAATAGACTAAAAGTTTGTTTTTCGATATGTAAAAAAGGTGACAAGTGAGAAAATTAACACTAACAAGATTCTTCCAAATAAATAGCCGTAGCCATAGTCGGTCAATCTACTGAAATCGAAGATTACAATTTTTAAAACGTGCAGTAGTAGTAGTATTGAGATAAAAAGGAATAAATAAAAAAGAAGCTTCTTCATTTAAAATATTTATTAAAAAAGGGTAGGATAAAATCCCACCCTATATTCTACTAAAAATTATTTAGTAACTGTAGTTGTTGTAGGTGTGTAAATTCCAAAAGTAAGCGCCGAAACCAGCCCGTTTACAAAGGTCTGTCTGGTGTGAACGGTGTAATCTTCCGCTCCATCTGCTAATTTTTTAGAATCCGAAACTCCAACTGGCGCTAAACCATAAATAACGTAGTGATTCCACGCTGTTTTTTGATTGTAGCCTTGTGCTCCTTGTCCAACAGTACTTGTGTAAGAATAGCACGAAGTAAACAACATAGAAACTGCGAAAATTGCAGTAAGTAATCTTAGGGATTTCTTAATCATTTGATTGGTATTTAAAATTAATTTAGGGGCGAATATAGTAGAAAAAAATCTATTAATAAATATTATTTTTTAAAGTGCTAAATTTCAGAAATGTAGAAAATAGGATTTTGATTCCAGTTTTACCAACCTTAATTAAGAAACCCCTTATATTTGCAAAAAATTGACAGTAATAATGAGTAAAATACGGATTACCAAACAGTTTAACTTTGAAACCGGTCATGCCCTATATGGTTACGACGGGAAGTGCAAAAATGTACACGGACACAGCTATAAGTTGTCGGTAACTGTTATTGGAAGTCCCATTACCGATACATCGAACGTAAAGTTTGGGATGGTGATTGACTTTGGTGACCTTAAGAAAATTGTAAAGGAGGACATTGTAGATGTCTTTGATCATGCAACTGTTTTCAATAAAAACACCCCTCACGTTGAACTTGCTGAAGAGCTCTCCAAACGTGGACATCATGTGATTTTAGTGGATTATCAGCCTACCAGCGAAAATATGGTCATAGATTTTGCTGAAAAAATAAAGAAGCGCTTGCCTGAAAATATTGACCTACATTCTTTAAAGTTACAAGAAACAGAAACTTCGTTTGCGGAGTGGCATGCAGCTGATAATGCATAGGTGATAAAAAAACAATATATATTTGCTTTCTAAAACCAACAAATGAATATTTCCGAAGGAAAAAAAATATATTTCGCTTCCGATAATCACCTAGGCGCACCCTCCAGAATGGCAAGTGCCGAAAGGGAAAAGAAATTTGTTGCTTGGTTGGATGAAATTAAAGAAGATGCGGCCGCTATTTTTTTATTAGGGGACCTTTTCGATTTTTGGTTTGAATACAAAACCGTTGTTCCTAAGGGATTTACAAGAACTTTTGGAAAGTTGGCTGAAATTACCGACGCCGGAATTCCCATGTATTATTTCGTAGGAAATCACGACCTATGGATGAACGGTTATTTTGAAGAAGAATTGAACATCCCCGTGTACCACACCCCACAAGAATTTACCTTCAACGATAAGAAATTTTTAATAGGACACGGCGACGGGTTAGGCCCGGGCGACAAAGGGTATAAGCGAATGAAAAAAGTATTCACCAATCCAATTGCTAAATGGCTTTTTAGATGGCTTCATCCCGACTTGGGAGTTAAGTTGGCCCAATATCTTTCCGTAAAAAACAAATTAATTTCGGGAGATGAAGATATTAAGTTTTTAGGGGAAGACAACGAATGGCTTGTACAATACTGCAAACGCAAATTGGAAACGGAACATCGGGATTATTTCGTTTTTGGGCATCGACACCTGCCAATGGAAATCCCATTAAATGATAGAAGCACCTACGTTAATCTTGGCGATTGGATTCACTACTATACCTATGCAGAGTTTGACGGTGAAAAAATGCGACTAAAAACCTTTAAAGATTAGTCTTACTTTTTAACTACAAATAAGTGATGGTTAAATCCATCCGGTCCAAAAAAATCTACCATCTTTAGGTCATGAAAAACAAAGGGTTTTCTTTCTACACTCCGAAAGCCTATTTCTAGCATTGTTTCTTTTAGTTGCTCTCCGTGGATAGCGAAATGGTCTACCAATAACTGTTTGTTTGGCAATGTTACGTACCCTGGAACCAAATCCCACAATTTGGGTATTTCTCCCTCCGCAACATTTGGTTTATAGCAGTACGATGTCAAAGATTTTAACTGTTCCATTTTGGCTTTACTGTACTTATAATCATGAGTGATATCCAAAAAAACAAGTGTGCCGCCTTCTTTTAGGTTTTTATAAATATTCTGGAAAGCTGCCTTTAGCACATCTACATTAGGAATAAAATGAAAAGAATACATGCAAGTTACCAAATCGAATGGCCCGTATGGTTGTTGTTTCACAGTATACGCATCGTCCACAACAAACTCGATGTTCCTGTAAGGGTGCTTTGCTTTCGCTATTTCTATTTGCGATTCGCTAATATCAAGCCCTAAAACATACGAAGCTCCCAATATACCCATCGCTGCAGATAAATTGCCATTTCCACAGCCAATATCAAACACTTTACTTCCTTTTATGTTTATTTCCTGTTGCGCATAAAACAAGATACTATTTGGGAACATGTTATAATATTCCTGGGTAGTACATGAATCATAAACCTGCGAAAGGTTTTCTGAAAAAGTAGTGTTGTTTAATTTCATCGAGCCTTAGTTATGTATGAATTGTAACTACTCACCAGAAATGTCAGCACTTGATGGTCCACACCTCCCGTAAAATCTATATCAGAAAGCTTTAAAACAGCCCCTTTCCAATGGTCATTTTTCCAAAATCCATAGGGCAACTGACCCAAACCGTCTGTTGGAATTCCCCCTCCACCAACGGCATAGAGAGCGGTATAAAAGTAGGGTTCGTTGCTTACTTCGTCTGCTGGACTAAGTCCGGAGTAGTGAAAATTCTCACCCATTCGGGTTGCAACACCTGTATCGAAATTGGTTGGCCAAATTGGGTGTTCGCTATTCTCTTGGATTTCATTTAAAAACTCCTTCAATTTTTCATTTGCCAATGCTCGTAAAGCGCCCCAAGTTTCTAGCGATTCTTCTGTAGGTTGACCCATTATTCCTTCGGAAGAAATAACGTGTTGATGTTTAAAATAAATTCGGGAAGCAAAGCCGTTGATATTTAATGTCTTTGCTGTTAAAATCATCTCCAATTGATAAATAATTTCTGGCAAAGGCATCTTTGCTACTGGAACTCTAGCAAGGGAATTATTGCTCGCGTCCAATAAGATAAACTCCCAATGTTCTAACGAAAAAACGAACCGCAGTTCACTTTCATTAACAAGAAAAGACCTGCCCTCCAGCCATTTTTCAGTGTCTTTACAAGTAAAATTAGAATGACTGTCATCGGCTTTGGTATTGACCAATTGATGTCCTAAGGCGCCCAAAATTCTTCCTATGTTATGCAATACTTGGTCGGTATGCATATATTCTTTTATACCTTCGGTATTGTTTAATTTTAATAGCATGGTTCGGATATATTACGTTTACGGGTTTTGCTTAAAATCCTAAAACCTCATCAACAAGAATTAAGTGGATGTCTCGTTTACGGGTTTCCTTTTCAAAAATTAGAATTTTACCAAGGGTAGTTCCTTTTTTAAATCCAATACGCTTCATGCGCTCATTTTCCAGCGGAATTACATAATCGTGAATTCGTTGAATCCCTTCTTCCAAATCTTTTACTACTTTCTGTGTTCCAGCTACCAAAATGATGTGCTTGCTTGGATAGGCTATGGCTGCTATTTGATTGCCCATCCCAGAAGCTATAATCAATTGACCTGATTGTGTGATGGCATGTACACTTTGTATGTTATAATCTGCCAACACACTTTCCCTTCGGAGTTCTTCACGTTTTAAATGATCCACTTCGGTAAAAAGGTTATCCTTGAAATTTTTCCATGGATGTTTTTTTTGCTTCAATATTTCAATGAAACCAATCTCGTGTAGTGTTTCCGAAGACCCTGTTGCGATTTCAGCATTTTCAGGAATAACATTCTTAATTGCCGCCAGTGCTTCCTCCTTGGTAGCCACCCGATGCGGAATTATATTTCGCTTCTTTAAATTTTCCACTAACGTATTTAAAACAGCTTCCGAAGCGAGTTCCGTAAATTTTTTCATAATCCCCCTTTTTTAATGCATATGCGCTTTAAAACTATCCTTAGCATTTTCTACTACTTTGGCAATTTTTGCTTCTTCTACATCATGTATTTCGGCGATTTCTTTTGGAGAGAGTTTCCCAAAAACACTTAGATCCACAATATTCGAAACGCATTCGGGCAATAGATTGTAGAACCTTCCTACGGTTTCGCTATCGGAATGATATACTTCGTTGTGCAAGTTGAAATCGTTAATAACAGCTTTATTGGAATCTTCATCCGTGTAAACTTCATCAAAGTTGTTTTGCTGATTTTTGTTGTAAGAAATATCATCCAAATCTTTGTACAAGATCGTTTCGTTATCGGCATCCACAAAAAATTCTATTTCCAAGGACTGAAGCTCACCCTTCAAAAAATCATCAGAATTTTCCGTGTTTGAGTTTTCAATTTCCTTCGCGAGCGTATCCTTTAAAACTTCATTTACCGTTTTAAAAAGTAGAATTTTACTATTTGATGACTCCTTCTCGGTTCTATCTTCATACATCTTCAGAATAGCATCATCGATAATACCTGTAGAGTTATACAGATTCTTTGGCAAAATCCCTTTGCTTTCAGCAACGTGCAGACGGTGCTTTACATACGGATGCAAATACTCCATATAAGACAAAATGCTGTTGTCAAACGCATTCAGGTTTTCTTTTCCTTTTAATTCGTTTAATGATTTCATGGTTTTTCAATTTAAATTTTCCAAATCCTGAATGAATAATGGGCTCATTCAAACTTTCACACCCCCTTTGCTTGGCACTTATTTGAAGTTCGATAAATAAACCCTGCACCATATTTTGTTTTCAGCGTTACCAAAACAAATAGATGCAGGGTTCATGGCAGTATAGTTGCAATTAGTTTTCTAAAGGGAAATAATTCCGTAGGCACCTACTTTTGGAAGTTGGGTAGCTGTGTAATAACCAACCTTGGAAAGCTTGTTGTTTTTCTGGTTTACCTTAAAAACCATTACAGCACCTTCGTTTCCAATAAGCTGATACAAGTATCTACCTGACTGGCTTAGGTATAAATCACTGAAAAACTTTGTTTCGCTTTTATCTTTAAAAGTGGTTCCATTGGATAACTCAATATCTCCTTCGCTTTCTATAGCATAAGAAGAAATAGAACTTGAAAGGGCGTTGGCTGCCCATAAGGTGTTTCCATCCTTAGAAACTTCTACCCAGCAATTTGCTATTTGCCCACCTTCTTTTGCTGATCCCGTTTTAACATCCGGAGAAACCAAGGTTATACTTCCTTTTTCATCGATAACATAGGAAGAAGTGGAACCTGTTTGCCAAGAATATTTTGGAGATTGCGGCACCTTTCCTGCCTCTTCGCGCAACATTCCTTTGTTGTTTAAGAAACGTGCTTCGGAAACCAAAACAATGTTGTTTCCGTTTTTATTTACAATATCAAAACCAACAGGAATAGGAAGCCATCTTCCGTTTGGTGCATCGTGTGGAGATCCGATAGAGGAAACAGGCTTTTCAGACAAATTCCCTTTGGCGGTTACTTCAAATACTTTTACTAGACCTGTTACCAATTCATTTACAACCAAAAACTTTCCGTCTGGTGTAAATGCCACGCAAGAAGGTCTTGCATTTAAATTACGTGTTGAATTTTCAATAGGTGTTAACTTTCCATTGATATCAATCGTGTAACCTGTTATATTTCCACTAAAAGGCGGTGTTTTTCCATCACCTGCACTTGCTACATAAATAACTTTACCATAAGTAGCAATGCTAAGTGGGTGAATGTCCCCTGCTTTTTCTTTATCAGCGAAAGTTAACGACTTATCTGCATTCACTTTTAAAGAACTTATACTGGCATCGCCTGAATTAACCACTAAAACAAAAGAATTGTCTTGTGTTTTCTGAATACCGTAAGCAGAAATAAGTGGGTCCACTCCATCCTTTAAAGGATGTGTGTTGTCGTAACCCCAATCAAATATTTCGATATTGCCTGTTCCTTTTCCTTGGGTAGGGTATTCTCCAAGCATGGTCAACGAACCATCCTGATTTTGATTAAAGGCTACAATTGAATTTTCGGAAGCGTTGTTTGTGGCCACATATACTGTTTCCGTTTGACTTGGCGCTTTTCTTATAGGATTTACTTCTTCCGCTTGTTTACTTGCATCAGTTGTATTGAAAACCGATGCTATTGATAATATTATTGATAAAAACATTTATATCTAGTTTTAAGTTGATTAGAAAGATTAACTACAAATACTAAAACTCGTAGCCGATGTGAATTCCTGTCATGAGTTTAAAATGTTCCCCAAATTGCGCCCCTATTACTGGACCGGTATGCCATCCTGAATTACCGAAAAAATAGTTGTATTCAGCCTCTAAAGTAAAGGCCACCTCCGTATCCCGGTGCGAGTTTGGCATAATAAAGGTTGGACCAGCATTTATAGTTAAGAACGTCCAAGGCTTGTGGCTGACCAATGCAGAGAGTTCATGCCCGATTCTACCAGAATCTTCATAAACTATTGCATAAGCCCCACCAAATGCCCATTTGTGGGATGTCCAATAGGTAATCAAAAACTCATTGCCTAATTCAAAATCGCCGTTTTCAGGAGTGTAGAACGATACTCCCGTTAGAACGGCTTCGAGTCCAGGCTTATGTTCTTTTTCCTCACTGTGCTCTTGGGCGCTAACATTTGAAAAAAACATGATGAGAAATACAAAGACGATTAAAATACTATTCTTCATGATGTGCATTATTGTATTGTTTAAATCCAATTCCCATCCGGCTGAGCATCTTCTTCTGCATGTTTAAAAAAAACTTTTGCTGTCCGAAGAGCGTGCCCACAACAACAAGCAACAGTTGATAAACAATAAACATGAGCAAAATTCGGACTGGCCAGAACACAAAAGCGCTAACATTCTCTTCAAGCCCTACTAAATTCATTATTGGTTTTACCAATGCTACTGCTAAAGACCCATTAATCGAGAATACAATCAAGATTGTTGCCAGTTGCAGGTTGCTTTGGATATTCCATTTTTCTTTAAGCTTTTTCAAAATAGATCGGTATTAAAAATTAATTTTTAGACAATTATTTGCTATCTACCAAGTTATTTTGGAAGGGATTATTTTGGGTTTTGGCAATAGTAATTGTAAGCATACACTCAAAAATGTTATTCTTGAGCGTATGCTTAACTAGGTCAATAAATTATAGTAATGGTATTTATTATAGATCGGCTTCTGCCACTCTTTCCGCTGTATTCTCTGGTACGGTATTCTTACCTGCACCTTTAGCAGCACGTAGTACTGGATAGTACTGAGTAAATACGAAGTCATCTTCTGCATTCGCATCGTGGCATGCTACACAAGATGCTACTGGAAGTTTTGGAGAAGTATCCTTCAAAATTCCATCGGAAGGGCTTGTAAAACTAAAAATAGCCCAGTTTCCAGGTTCATCTGGAAAATGCTCTTTACTTTTCACAGAAGCTTCCAAACCAATAAACTCACCCATGAAGTAACCTTTTCCACTCACGGCGGCTGTAGAACCTACACTTACTAATTCCTTTACAAGAATAGTTCCTTCACGAAACTTGCCCGTTTCTTTGTAATGCTCGTAACTTACAGGATCGATGTAAACATTGTGCATTTCCGGGAACGGAGCTTTCCCATTGTTCAAATCGTTTGGTGTTACTGGAGTTCCCACAAACACCCATGTACGATAATTCTCAGGACGCTCTAGCTCTCCCTTAGAATTCATTGTAAAGTAAGATACTGTTGTGTATTCGTCGCTACTCTTAGTCGTTGCAGACGCAGTATCCATTTCTTTTTTTGCCTCTCCGCCTTGCCTACAAGACTGAAGAGCAAACACCGCAAACAAAGCGGCTCCGGCCAATTTTAAATAACCTCCTTTTTTCATGTTATTACAGTTTAGATTAATTTTCGTTCTTCTTAAGTCGTTTTAGTTCTTAAATGGATATTCTGTTCTTACCATATCTCTCCCTATACCATGGCAACTATAGCAGCCAACTACTCCATTCCCCATAGCGGCAATATCGTCTGGATTGTCATTGGAAGTAACTTCATACCAAAACCATCCTTTTCCTCCATCTGTTTTGTCGGATGTTTTCACCATGACAGCCCAGCCCATTGGACTCTCATTTTCATCGTACATTTCTTTAACAATTACAGATCCTTTTGGGTGCTCTGCATTCTTATCATCCAGAGATTTGGCTAAAACATCATTAATAAACACCTTTACCGGTAGGTTTAATTTCTGGTGAGGCCCTAAAGACGGGTGTAATTCTTTCTCTTGAGTTTCAAAATCTCTGTACTTCCCTTCTTTCAGATAAGCAAATAGTTCATTCTTGCTCAATGGAATATCAAGATTTAATCCTTCTGGAGTTTCCGCAGTTGGATCCCAAATTGAAGTCTTTGGCTTTTTTTCCATTTCCTTCTCCTCCACTTTTTGGACAGTGCTTGCAGGAGTTTTTTCTTTTTCAGATTCATTTTTTTCCTGTTTACACGAATAGAAAGAAATCGCTAAACACAGTGCTAAATAGAATTTGTTTTTCACATTTATCTTCATAAATAATAAATTTGAAGTTTATTTACTACATTATATAAAGCTAATGTACAAATTAATACCACACAGCAATCGCATATTGAGAAAAAAATATATTTTAATGAGATTTAAAACTGTTCTAAATAAAATAGCTTATTAAATGTTTGTTTTTCAGTTAGTTAAAATTTTAGCGTAGATATTAATCAGTAGTTATCTGCGATAAAAAACATCTAATATATATATAATAAGCGTTTTTAAGGGCAAAATATTCGTCATAAAATGTCTTTTTACAACTAATTCTGATAAAAAAACACCCATTTTCTTACTTTTTAATACAGATTTATAATCGAAAAAATAGAATGAAAGCGGTAAAATAGTTGAAATTAATTACCGTTTACCATTGCGCTGACTGCCCAATTTATTCTTTAAAGTGTAGTGGGAAAATTTAGAAAGAAGTTTTTCCAGCTTGGGGTCAATATAAGTTTTGCAGAAAGGCTTGTCAGGATTGCTATAATAATAATTATGAAATATTTCTTCAGAAGCATTAAACTCATGAAAATCCAACACTTCGGTAACCAAATCTTCTGCAAAATCAGACTGAAGTGCCGTTAAAAATTCTTTGGAAGCTATCCTCTGTTCTTTAGAAAAACCGTAAATCGCTGAGACATACTTGTCCCTTCGGCTATGGTTTACCGTACTTTTATGGGTATGAAGATGTATCTCAATCAATGTTTTTAGGGAAACTTCATCCTCATTAAAGTGCACTATAACACCTTCAGAAAAAAATTTTTTATTTTCTTTTGCTGAAATAAACCCCTGCTCAACTGTATCAACACCTATCAAGGACTGAAAAACGGCTTCCATGCACCAGTAGCAGCTTCCGCTAAATGCTATTTTCATTGTCCTCTAATTAGCCACTTGTTCTACTGTTACACCTTTCCAAAAGGCAACATAATTTTCTATATGTTTTGCGGCTTCCATTGGATTTGGATAATACCAAGCCGCATCTTTGTTGGTTTCCCCATTCACTTCAAGAGAATAGTAAGATGCTTTTCCTTTCCAAGGGCAAGACGTGTGGGTTTCGGTTGTTTTAAAATATTCCTTATTTATACTTTCGGCCGGGAAATATTGGTTCCCTTCCACTTCTTGGGTAGCATCACTTTCTGCAATCACTACACCATTCCAAACAGCTTTAAATTTCATAACAAAATTTCTAAAGTGTGATTAAAGTTTTGCGGCAAACTTAATTTGGAAGACAACGTTTAATCGCCATTGAGGTCAATTCCACCCCAAACCACAGAAAATTTTTCACAGTGGATAACTAGCGACTGGAAATCTTCCAATCTAACTCCCTCCGGAAGTTTATATTGCTGACTCCCTTTATTGGATTTAAGTTCGGCTATGAACACCCCTCCTTGCTCATGAATCGCATCACGATCCTTAATCTCGGTGATGTGCACGGGGGAGAGATACAATTTTAATTCTGGTCCCGGTAGGGTATTAAAGTTTCCTCCGAGTTTAAACAAGTAACTTCCGTCGTTTTCAACGATAGACCAGCTTCCCTTTACGGAATATACTTTCCCTACCCAGCTATTCCCATCTTGGGAGTAGCTACAAAGACTGGTGACTACCAGTAACAGAAAGGTTATTAAAAAGTTTTTCATTTCTAAAAGATTTGGTTAAGAACTACATGATAACATAGAACATCCCACTTTATGGCGTGCCCATTCAGGGCGTTTGGCAAACCACTTTTCATGTTTGGACTGTTCTTCATAAGGGTTTTTCAATATTGTATATAACTCGTTTATCAAGGAATAATTGCCTTTATCTGCTTCATCTATTGCTAATTGAGCCATATAATTCCTTAAAACATATTTCGGATTTACAGCATTCATCTTTTTCGCACGTTCATCATTTCCCAGCATTTCTAACTGTAAACGCTTCTTATATTTCTGAAACCATTCTTTCCATTTGAATTCAATTTCCCCTTTTAAATCTTCTGGATTGTAAAAAGAATCTTGAACAATTCGGATTCCATCGTCATCACTCGGAGTAAATTTACTTAAATTTCTGAAAAATATCGTCATGTCTGTTTCAGAAAGCTCTAAATTTTCTTCCAGTTCCAAAATTAATTTAGCGTCACCGTCTTCATTAATAAACAATCCTAGTTTACTTCTCATCATTTCTAAAGACTTCTCTTCAAAGTCGGACTTGTAACTTTCCAATATTGATTCCAACGGCTTTGCTTCTTCAACTAGCGGATATATAGCATTTGCTAACTGATACAAATTCCATAACCCAACGTTCGGTTGATTTCCAAATCGGTATCTTTTATTAACAGCATCGGTGGTGTTGGGCGTCCAACCGAAATCGAAACCTTCCAACCAACCATAAGGCCCATAATCTATAGTCAGTCCTAAAATGGACATGTTATCCGTATTTAAAACGCCATGCACGAATCCTACGCGCTGCCAATGAACAACAGTTTCTAACGTTCTTTTCGCCACCTCATCAAAAAATTTGATATAGGTTTCCTTACTTGGGTCGCCCAAATGTGGATAAAAATGACGTATTGTGTAATCGGCAAGCTTTTTCAGGTTTTCATGATCACCTCGCGCTGCAAAAATCTCAAAATTCCCAAACCGGATGAAGGAAGGTGCCACCCTACAAACAATGGCCCCCTTTTCATACCCCGGATTTCCATCGTATAAGACGTCCCTTAATACTTTATCTCCTGATATTGCCAAAGAAAGTGCTCTTGTTGTTGGAACACCCAGATGGTACATGGCCTCACTGCACAAATATTCCCTAATGGAAGATCGCAACACTGCCAATCCATCTGCCGACCTAGAATAGGGAGTTTCTCCGGCACCTTTCAACTGCAAAGCCCAACGCTTATTGTTGTGTACTACTTCTCCCAAATTAATGGCGCGACCATCGCCCAATTGTCCGGCCCAATTCCCAAATTGGTGTCCGCCATAAACCATGGCATAAGGTGCTGTATTTTCCAGCACCTCATTACCAGTAAAAATTTTTAAAAACCTTTCTGAATTTTCATCCCCATGTTGCAAACCTATTTCCTGCAACATCTCTTCTGAAACATGGATAATTTCAGGAGAAGACGTTTTTTTAGGCGTAACATAAGAGAAGAAGGCATTTTTTACTTGCCTTCTTGAATTCTCTAAAATAGGATCTGCTGTGAGCTCTTCAGAAAAAGTGTTGTTTATATTTAATTTCAAACCTGTCAAATTTCTATTTTTAAGCAACCGATTTTTTCAATTTCTCGGCATACATTTTTCTAAATTTAGCCAATTTAGGGTCAATCATCACGGTACAATAGCCTTCTTGCCTATTGTTTCTATAATAATTTTGGTGGTAATCTTCCGCTTCATAAAAAGTACCGATTTTGCTAACTTCTGTCATAATCGGATTTTTAAAATAGGGAGCAATTTGCTCAATGACCACTTCTGCAATTTCCTTTTGTTCTTCCGAATGATAATAAATTACCGAACGGTACTGAGAACCCATATCTGCCCCTTGTCTATTTAAGGTCGTGGGATCATGGGTTGTCATGAAAATCACTAATAAATCTTCATAAGCCACCACTTCAGGATTAAAAGTAACCTGAATTACCTCTGCGTGCCCCGTTAGCCCCGAGCAAACTTCGCGGTAGGTAGGTTTTCCCGGAGCAATGCCGCCAGTGTATCCCGACACCACTTTTTCTACGCCCGCTACTTCCTGAAAAATAGCTTCCGTACACCAAAAGCATCCGCCACCAAAAGTAGCTACTGCTAAATTATTCTTGCTCATTTGTTTCCCTTTCTAATTGTATGGATTCTGAATTAACACAATAACGCAAACCACTTGGCTCTGGACCGTCTGGAAAAACGTGCCCTAAATGAGCATCACAAGTGTTACACATAACCTCAACACGCACCATTCCAAAGGTGTTATCTTTTTCATATTTAATGGCGTTTTCTTTTATCGGCTGAGTAAAACTAGGCCATCCTGAACTGGAATTGTACTTAATGGTCGAATCAAACAACGGTGTGTTACAACAAATACAGTTGTATTTTCCCGCATCGTAAATAGAACAAAGCGCTCCTGAATGTGCCATTTCGGTTCCTTTTAAGCGTGTAATTCTAAATTGTTCTGGAGTTAGAAGCTCTTTCCATTCCGCTTCCGTTTTTTCTACTCTTCTATCGGGAGTTGGGTTTCCTTTTACCGAAAAATTAATAACATCTTTCCAAGTTAACATACGTTGGTGTCCTTTCTTATTTTAATTAATAATGTTTTTATTGAAAACTGTACCCAGAATTTTTTGATACAACTATATAGTCGATTTTAGAATGAATTCCTTACAACTTTCAATAATATTCTATTTTTTCTGAAAAATTTATTCTTAAATAAAAGGTAATTTACTGAAGAACTTACAAAGCCCCCAAAAATTGAAGTACTATTTAACCAAAAGTTTAAGTTGGGCAGGTGCTATCGCAAGTTATTTTATGTCTTTAACCCTCAATTGAAGGGAAACCGTTCCATTCCACTCATTTTCGTCGAGGTTGTACACTGCGGCAAAAAAAGGTTTATTTTTAATTTCAGAAAGCTTTTCACCTAAGTTGAAACCTATACCACCAATTACAGGACTTCCATTTTGGGAAACGGATACTTTTAAATGTTTGTCATCTTGACCCACGCATTTTGTATAGCCACTGTCTTTTAAACCTTGCGTTAAAAATACCGGAGCCAAATTTCCAGGACCGAACGGGGCAAATTGCTTTAAAATACGGTAAAATTTTGGCGTTATATCCTTTAGGTCGATTTCAGCATCGATAAGGATTTCCGGTGTAAGCAACTTTTTATCAATTGTTTCTGAAACTATTTTTTCAAACTTCGTTTTAAAAAGTGGGTACTGTTCTGGCTTCAAAGTTAAACCTGCGGCATATTTATGCCCGCCAAATTGTTCCAAACAATCTTCGCAAGCTTCAATGGCATTGTAAACATCAAAACCTTTCACCGATCGCGCGGAAGCTGCCAATTTCTCCCCACTTTTAGTAAATACCAAAGTAGGGCGATAATAAGTTTCCGTTAAACGTGAAGCCACTATACCAATAACTCCTTTGTGCCAAGACTCGTTAAAAACTACGGAAGTAAAATTTTTTTCTTCTTTGTTTTCTTCAATTTGAAGCAGCGCTTCTTTCGTTATTTCTTGGTCTTTACTTTTTCTATCTGCATTAAAATCTTCAATTTCTTCAGCAAATAAAACAGCGATATTGATATCTTTTTCAGTAAGCAATTGCACGGCATGAAGTCCGTGTTTCATCCTTCCGGCAGCATTAATTCGTGGCGCCACCACAAAAACAACGTCGGTAATGGTGAGTTCTTTCTTTAGTTGCTTGGTAATCGCTTTTATCCCCGGTCTTGGGTTTTTATTAATCACTTTTAATCCGTAATAAGCCAACACACGATTTTCGCCAGTTATGGGCACAATATCGGCACCGATGGCTGTGGCCACTAAATCCAAATAAGGAACCAAATCTAAAATAGTTTCGCCCTGTTTGGTGCCTAAAGCCTGAATTAACTTAAACCCAACACCACAACCGCAAAGTTCGTCGTACGGATAATTACAATCATCCTGTTTTGGGTCGAGCACCGCAACGGCATCTGGAATAATTTCACCCGGACGGTGATGGTCGCAAATGATAAAATCGATGCCTTTTTCTTTGGCATAGGCTACTTTGTCTACCGCTTTTATCCCGCAATCCAATGCAATAATGAGTGAAAAACCATTATCATCTGCAAAATCGATTCCTTGATAGGAAACGCCGTATCCTTCTTCGTAGCGATCTGGAATGTAAGTGGCAACATTGGGATACTTTTCCAATAAGTAAGATGACATTAAAGAAACAGCGGTGGTGCCATCAACATCATAATCACCGTAGACCAAAATGTTTTCACCTTCCGCAAAGGCTTTTTCAATTCTAGCTACTGCCTTGTCCATATCTTTCATAAGAAACGGATCGTGAATGTCGTCTAACGACGGACGAAAGAATTTTTTGGCGTCTTCAAAAGTGGAAATTCCTCGCTGTAAAAGCAATGAAGCAATAATGCTATTCACCCCCAAGGCTTCGGAAAGTGCCTTGATAGTTTCTTTATCCGGGGATGCTTTTACTGTCCAACGGGTCATTATTCGTCTTTATTGATTCTTGATATTTCCGTAGCGTTTATTGTCAGGCCGAGCATGTCGAAGCCTATTAATAGTCTTGGGTGGTTAATCCTTTCTTGTGCGTATTTGATATGGATTATCCTTACGAGCTATGAAAAATGGTTTCAATTTCCATATCGGCAAACTTTCGGAACATCTCCATTACTCCGCAATAGGTTTCTACGGAAAGATCTACGGCACGTTGTAACTTTTTTTCAGCTAAATCGCTCCCATAAAAATGATATTCCACTTTTACTTTATGGTAATATTTTGGATGCTCATCGGTAAGTTCTGCATGAATGTCAATTCTGAAGTCGTCAACCTCCAGCCTCATTTTTTTAATCATTTGAGCGACATCCAGTCCAGAGCAACCAGCCAATGCAGAAAGCATCAACGCTTTTGGACGTAATCCATCCCCATTTCCACCGTCATCCGGACTGGCATCGATAAGTAAATCGCCAGCAGGATTGGTTGAGTGAAATTGCATGTTTTGTTTCCAAGTTGTTATTACAGTATTGGTTGTTCCCATGATTGCTGAAGTTTAAAAATGAAGTTCAAAAATACGGATTCTACCAAGAAAAATACTTGTTTGAGAACATTGCTTACTTCAAAACCTCCTGAATTCTAGTTTTCAGCATTGGAACCACTTCATTTTCAAACCATTTGTTTTTAGCCAGCCAAAACCGATTGGTAGGCGATGGATGCGGAATGGGAAAAAGTTTGGGCAAGAAGGTGTGGTAATTTTTTACGGTTTCTGTAAGGTTTCGCTGAAATTGTTTTCCTAAATAGGCTTTCTGCGCATGCTGTCCAACCAAAATGATTAGCTCAACAGCGGTTAATTCATCTAAAATATTTTGATGCCATTGCGGTTTGCATTCTGGTCTTGGGGGAAGGTCGCCTGTTTTTCCTTTTCCGGGATAACAAAAACCCATGGGCATTACGCCAATATATTCCGTATTGTAAAAAGTGGCCTCATCTACGCCTAACCATGAACGGAGTTTCTTTCCGCTAGCATCGTAAAAGTCTTTACCACTTTCATGTGCCTTGGTACCGGGAGCCTGACCAATAATTAAGATTTTAGTGTTTTTTGATACTCGTAAAATTGGCTTCGGGCCTAAAGGGAGGTGCGCTTTACAGATTTCGCATTGCGCTATTTCCTTCAACAATTTTTTCATTTTTTACCTTCCACCACCACCACGATTTCTCCTTTGGGCGGTTTATTTTCAAAATGAGCTATAACTTCTGAAACCGTTCCACGAATGGTTTCTTCATGCAATTTGGTAATTTCCCGAGAAACGGAAACGTTCCTGTCTTCCCCAAAATAAGTACGAAAATCACCAAGGGTTTTCAAGATTTTATGGGGAGATTCGTAAAAAATCATGGTCCGGTTTTCTTCCGCTAGAAATTTAAATCGGGTTTGCCGACCTTTTTTTACAGGTAAAAACCCTTCAAAAACAAACTTATCGTTTGGGAGTCCACTATTCACCAAAGCAGGAACAAATGCAGTTGCTCCTGGAAGACAATCCACTTCAATTCCTTTTTCTACACAGGCTCTTGTAAGCAAGAATCCGGGATCGGAAATTGCGGGGGTTCCGGCATCGGTTATTAAGGCCATGGTTGTTCCCGATACTATTCTGTCGCAGATGCTTTCCACCGTTTTATGTTCGTTATGCATATGGTGACTTTGCATGGGCGTTTGCACTTCCAAATGTTTTAAGAGCTTTCCACTGGTGCGAGTATCTTCCGCAAGAATAACATCTACTTCCTTTAAAACACGTATAGCGCGAAGCGTAATATCTTCTAAATTTCCAATGGGTGTGGGAACAATAAACAGTTTAGACATAACGGTTTTCTCTAGGAAAGCAAGATACTAAGTATTTTGATTATTTAACAACGATAGACATTCTCAATTGTTTTTATAAATTTATGAGAATTTAAGAACATAATTATTTAGATGAAAATAAAACTACAATTCATATTAATTGCACTCTTTGCTTGCACATCGCTTTCTTCTCAATCAATTCTAAACGAAAAAGAAAGAGCAATTAAGGTAGATTCCATGTTGAAAGTTCGCTTTGAAACTGTCTTACCTAAATTAATGGACCGTTCAGGGATCGATATGTGGGTGCTCATTTCAAGGGAATACAATGAAGATCCTGTTTTAAAAACCATGCTCCCTGCGACGTGGCTGAATGCTAGAAGACGTACCATTCTCGTTTTTTATCGTGACAAACAAAACGATACGCTCCACAAGATGGCAGTCGCCCGTTATAATTTTGGTGAAAATATTGTCTTCGCTTGGGATAAAGAACAACAACCCGACCAATGGAAACGCCTGGTTGAAATAATAGAAAAGTTTCAACCAGAGAAAATCGGACTTAATTATTCTGAACACTTTAATATAGCCGATGGTTTGGTAAAAACGGATTATGATGAATTTATTACTGCCTTGCCAAAGAAATATCAGTCCAGAATTGTTTCTGCGGAAGATTTGGCCGTGGCCTGGATTGAAACCAGAACCCCACTCGAGATGAAATATTACCGCGAATTGGTAAACATTACTCGAAATATTATCCGAGAAGCATTTTCCAATAAAGTAATTACCCCAGGGCAAACCTCCGCCGCCGATGTGGAATGGTGGATGCGTCAAAAAGTAACCGATTTGGGCTTAGAAACTTGGTTTCATCCCACGGTGGATGTGCAGCGAACAGCGGAAGAACTTCCAGGGCACCTTTATGCTTTTTCCGATAGACCTGCAGACGAAATAATTAAACCTGGCGATTTGGTGCATTGCGATTTTGGAATAAGCTATTTACGCCTAAACACAGATTGCCAGCAATTGGCTTATGTGTTAAAACCTAATGAAACAAAACCACCTAAATTTTTGGTTGAAGCATTGGAAAAAGGAAACCGATTACAGGACATTTTAACAGAGAATTTTCAAAATGGACGTACGGGTAATGAAATTTTAAAAACTTCTTTAGAACAAGCCAAAGCTGAAGGTTTACAACCTTCAATATATACGCATCCTTTAGGTACTTATGGCCATTCTGCTGGACCAACCATCGGGATGTGGGATGCACAAGGCGGAGTGAAAGGTGCTGGTGATTATCCGCTTTATCCCAATACGGTATATGCTATTGAATTAAATACCACAGTTTATATAAAGGAATGGAAACGCGATATTAGGGTAATGCTGGAAGAAGCTGGTTTCTACGGCGAAAACGGATTTGAATATGTAAACCAAAGGCAAACGAAGTTTTTGTTGATTTCTAGCAATCCCAAATAAATTAAGGTTTGACAAAAAATTCAATTTCGCGAAGGTTAGGTTCCTACCCCCTAATAATCCAAGGACGCACTTGTTTACCAAGAAAATAAGAAGCCATTAAAAGAACCATAGCGATTACTGCTCCGCCACCTTCACCATCTCCAGCCATGTAATGGGCAATAAATGCAAATAGAAAATTAAAGAACAAGCCCGCATAAGCCCATTCTTTAACCACTCCTTTAATAGGTGCTAACAATGCGATAATACCTAAAGCTTTCGCAATGATAAGAATGTATAAAAGATAAGATGGATAATTAAGGCTTTCAAGATATCCCTGCAATGCATCAAACTTTGTAAGATAATTAAAAATTGCAAAAGCGAGGAACACGCATAAGAGTCCGGTGGTAATCCAATAAAAAATACGTTTCGTTTTCATAAATTCATGTTTTTTGGTTGAAAATGGTAGGTTGAGGCCAAATCGTTACGAAAATTTCTTTTCCAATATCTCCATAAATCGGTTTTCGTAGGCTTCTTTTCCAGCCCAGTTATTGTAGTCGGGTTTTATCATTTCAGAAATGAACTGCTTCGCCTCATCAAAAGTATCCATGGTGTTTATTTGAGAAATTACTCGAATGTAGTCTTCATTACTTCCATCAAATAAATGCTTAATAAAAGCCAGTTTATCGTTCAATCCAATTGAAAAACCAGTTTTTAAACGGTCGTTTAAGGATGAAGGACGCTTTTCCGTAACATAGGTAACATTGCTTATTTTTGGGGTTACGGTATCCATATCCCGCTTTACAAAAGTGGCATCGGGTCTAAAATCAGATAAAATATCTTCCAAGGTTTCTTCCTCCTCTGGCATTTCCTCCACCAAATCTTTAATGGTATCCATTACAGGCGTCATAATCGCTTCCTCTTCCGCATTGGGGTTGGTTTCTGGTACGTCGGAATTTCCTTTAAGCACGGCGTTCGCCAACTCTTCAAACTTTTCTGCTACTTCATTTCTCCCGGCAGTTGGTTGAAACTCCCCAAAATGTTCTTCTACATACTTCAGCAGTGTAAGTTTTTCATACAATTTTTGGGCTTCTTTTTGCAACGCGTCCAAATCTTCTTTCCCCTTCAATTTCAATACACGGTGTGCAATGCTTACCAGTTCTGCTTCTAGTTTCTTCTTCATAACAATAGTTTCTTCAAATTGTAAGTTCTTATTGAATAAAATAAGGCATTTCCACCCAATTTTCAATGATAAAGATAGCTAAAAAATAACCATTTTTTAAATCCTAATCGGTAAGAATTCGAAAACCTATAGCGGTAATATTTTGTTGGTTCCGTATTCAATAATTTGTTGATATTATTTCAGGTTTCTTGAAATCAACTTTAATTAATTGCGTAAGTTTGTTTAGTTTTTCTTTTCCGCATAGAAAATTACAGAATGTTTCTCGAAAATACAGTAAATCATAAAGAGCAGTTTGGTTGGATAGAGGTTATCTGCGGTTCGATGTTTTCCGGTAAAACGGAAGAACTCATCCGAAGATTAAAGCGTGCGCAATTTGCCAAGCAACGGGTGGAAATTTTTAAACCTGCCGTAGATGTCCGTTACGATGACGAAATGGTGGTTTCCCACGATGCCAATGAAATTCGTTCTACTCCTGTACCCGCGGCCGCCAATATTCGACTTTTGGCAGATGGCTGTGACGTGGTTGGTATTGATGAAGCTCAATTTTTTGATGATGAAATCGTTTCCGTTTGCAACGACCTAGCCAATAAAGGCATTCGTGTGGTAGTCGCAGGGTTGGATATGGATTTTAAAGGAAATCCCTTTGGCCCCATGCCCGCACTTATGGCCACAGCAGAGTACGTTACCAAAGTACACGCCATTTGCACCCGTACCGGAAATTTGGCAAATTACAGTTTTAGAAAATCTACCAACGACAAACTGGTTTTATTGGGTGAGACGGAAGAATACGAACCGCTGAGTAGAGCTGCGTTTTTTAAAGCCATGTTGCGCGAAAAGGTAAATAAAATGGAAGTTAAAGACCCTCAAGATATTTCTCCTAAAATGACTGCTAAAAAGACTGAACATGACGAAAATTCAGGAGACCACGCTCGAAGTTGACCTTTCGGCAATTACGCACAACCTCAACTTCCTACGTACAAAAATTAAATCTTCTACCAAGCTTTTGGCGGTGGTAAAAGCGTATGCTTATGGCAGTGATGTACAGCAAGTCGCTTTACATCTACAGCATTTAAACGTGGATTATTTTGCAGTTGCCTATACCGATGAGGGCATCGCTCTTCGAAAAGCGGGAATAACCAAGCCTATTTTAGTTTTACACCCACTGCCCATTCATTTTGCTGAAATAATTACCTATAAATTGGAACCCAGCTTGTACAGTTTTCAGGTTTTGAAATTGTTTTTAAAAGCTTCGGAAAATGAGAAAGGCTATCCTGTCCATTTAAAATTTAATACCGGTTTGAATCGGCTTGGGTTTGCTTCGGAAGATGTTTCAGAGATTTTGAAGCACTTCAGCAGCAATAAAAATGTACAGATTGCTTCCCTATTTTCACATTTGGGTGCTTCGGAAGATTTAAATGAAAAAGAATTTACCCTTCAGCAAATACATACTTTTAAAAATGTGGCCGAGCAGTTTTTAAATACGCTCGATTACCAACCGATGCTACACATCCTAAACACTTCAGGTATTTTGAATTACGCTGATGTTGCTCAGTTTGATATGGTAAGAAGCGGAATTGGTTTGTACGGTTTTGGTAACGACCCGCAATACAACACTCACTTTAAACCTGTTGTTTCGCTAAAAAGCGTTATTTCCCAAATTCATGAAATCCGGCCAAATGAAAGTATTGGTTATAACAAAGGACATGTGGCAACAACTGCCATGAAAACGGCTACTATTCCATTGGGACACGCCGATGGTATAGGGCGCCAATACGGCAAAGGAAAAGGTTTTTTAACCGTAAACGGAAAAAGATGCCCCATTGTTGGCAACGTCTGTATGGACATGCTTATGATTGACGTTACCGGTGTGGATTGCCAAGAGGGCGATGAGGTGACCGTTTTTGGGAAAAACCCCACTGCCAGTGAGTTTGCCAAAACTGCGGGCACTATTTCCTACGAATTGATTACCGCTATTTCCCAACGTGTACGGCGTAAAGTGGTGAGTTAGACTTTGTATTGAATAGATAGTTTTTTTAAGAGTTCCTCGTCGGAGATTAAGTATTTCGCAAATCAAAATTTTAACAGTTTAAGCCAATCGATCAGTGGGCTATGTTTGCCATCGAGCGGACTGTGCAAAGCATCCAGCGGCTTATGGTGCCTATATTATTCTAAATAATCTGAATTTGGTAGTTGATAGTTTTCCAAAAAAATTTCTATCTTTAAGAATACTAATCAACTAATTTTCAGTTTATGGGTTTTTTTAAAGATTTTAAGGCTTTTCTACTTAAAGGTGATATTGTAAACCTGGCTACGGCGGTTATCGTTGGTGGCGCTTTTGGTAAAATTGTCACTTCTTTTACAAAAGACATTTTAATGCCGCCCATTGGTTTATTATTGGGCGATTCTAAGTTTTCTGAATTAAAAGTTGTACTTAAAGAAGCTGAAATGCAAGGCGAGGAAGTGCTTACCGAAGCCGTAACTATTAATTACGGACTCTTTATTCAAACCATTATCGATTTCATTATTATCGGGTTCTGTATTTTCATGGTGCTAAAAGCATATGAGCGTACCAAGAAAAAAGAGGAAGCAGCGCCTGCAGCACCCAAAGGACCTACGCAAGAAGAATTACTTATTGAAATTAGGGACGAGCTAAAAAAGCAAAACGCTAAATAATATACCTCAGCATTGAGGCAAAACCGCTACACAAATGTTTAATTTAACCATCTAGGGAACTGGATGGTTTTTTTGTATAAAATGATTTAAAAGAAGATCCTTTCATTTAGTTCATTAATCTTTAATTACTTTTAAAGGGTATTCATGAACCTCCTTTGTCGGTTTCTTTTGCTCGCCCAAAAGAAACGAAACAAAGAAAAGGGCGCCTTATCCAAGGACTTTTTTTGACCTTGAAGTCGAAAAACCGTAATCAAAACTCCGCGTCGCTCCGTGCCTACGCTCCTGTTTTCGGAGCTTTTGATTACTATTCTGTGGATAAGGGATTTTTAAAAGCTAAAAAGGTTTGTTTATTTTTATAACAATTTGTTATATTTTTTTGATGTTTTGATTTTGAGGTTGTATAACCGTGAATATTAATTACTTTTGTCTTTCAAAATTTTAAATGAAAACGGGACTGCTTAAAAGCCCGAATAAAAACACTGTAAAAGAATAAAGACAAAAAAATGAGAATAGCTGTTGTAGGAGCTACCGGAATGGTTGGCGAGGTAATGCTTAAAGTTTTAGCGGAACGTAATTTCCCTATTGATGAATTGTTATTGGTCGCTTCTGAGCGGTCTGTAGGTAAAGAACTTCCGTTTAACGGAAAGACATATAAAGTTATTGGCTTAGCTGATGCCGTAGCGGCAAAACCGGATATTGCCATTTTCTCTGCCGGTGGAGGCACTTCTCTTGAGTGGGCACCTAAATTTGCTGAAGCTGGAGTAACAGTAATCGATAATTCTTCGGCTTGGCGTATGGACCCAACTAAAAAATTGGTGGTTCCAGAAATCAATGCAAAAGAACTTACCAAAGAAGATAAAATTATTGCAAACCCTAACTGTTCTACCATTCAATTGGTGATGGCGTTGGCGCCTCTTCATAAAAAATATAAAATGAAGCGTGTGGTGATTTCTACTTATCAGTCCATTTCCGGTACGGGTGTAAAAGCTGTAAAGCAGTTGGAAAACGAATTGGCTGGCGTAGATGGCGAAATGGCGTATCCTTACCCAATCAACCGAAATGCACTTCCGCATTGTGATGTTTTTGAAGAAAACGGCTATACCAAAGAAGAAATGAAATTGGCTCGTGAGCCTCAAAAAATATTAGGTGATAAAACATTTGCTGTTTCTGCTACTGCTGTAAGAATTCCAACGTCTGGTGGGCATTCCGAAGCGGTGAATGTTCAGTTTGAAAATGATTTCACCTTAACCGATGTTCGCAGAATTCTTAGCGAAACAGCAGGAGTGGTGGTTCAGGACAATCCCGATACCAATACCTACCCAATGCCTATTTATGCACATGACAAAGACGATGTTTTTGTAGGTAGAATTAGAAGGGACGAGTCGCAATCAAACACCTTGAATATGTGGATTGTGGCTGACAATCTTCGAAAAGGAGCAGCCACCAACGCAGTGCAAATTGCAGAATATTTAGTAGAAAATAAGCTCGTATAAGCTGCATCTGCTTAAAAATTGTTAAAAGCTCTAAATCAGTACTGATTTAGAGCTTTTTTTAACTAAATTATCCTCGCTAATTAATTAATCTAAAAATTAAAGATGAGGAGAATTATTACGTTTACCATTGTTGCCGGACTACTCTACTCCTGTGACACGAATGAAAAGAAAAAAGATTTGACATTGAAATATCCTGCTACCAAAAAAGTAGATACCATAGATACTTATTTTGATACTGAAGTTAAAGATCCTTACCGCTGGTTGGAAGACGACATGTCTGATGAAACTGCCGAATGGGTAAAAGCGGAAAATGAAGTTACTTTTGGCTATTTGGAGAAAATTCCATTTAGAAATCAGTTAAAACAGCGTTTGGAACAATTATGGAACTACGAAAAAATTTCTGCCCCGTTTAAAGAAGGCGATTACACTTATTTTTATAAAAACGACGGACTACAAAACCAGTACGTAGTTTACAGAAAAAAAGGAGAAGATGGAAAAGAAGAGGTTTTTCTGGATCCCAATACCTTTTCTGAAGACGGAACGACTTCCCTTGCTGGTTTAAGTTTTTCTAAAAGTGGGAAATTAGCGGCTTATTCCATTTCTGAAGGCGGAAGCGATTGGCGAAAGGTAATCGTTAAAGATGCCGAAAGCATGGAAATTATTGAAGATACTTTGGTGGATGTAAAGTTCAGTGGACTTTCATGGAAAGGCGAAGAAGGTTTCTTCTATTCCAGTTACGACAAGCCGAAAGGAAGTGAGCTTTCAGCCAAAACAGATCAACACAAATTATACTATCACAAGTTGGGTACCCCTCAAAAAGAAGATAAACTTATTTTTGGTGGAACCGAAGAAGAAAAACACCGTTACGTAGGTGGAAATGTTACTGAAGATGATAATTATTTGTTGATTAGCGCTTCTATTTCTACTTCTGGAAATAAGCTTTTTATAAAAGACCTTACCAAAGAAAATGCGCCATTGGTACCGATTATTGAAACTACGGAAAGCGACACGTATGTTATTGAAAACGTTGGTTCTAAATTGTATTTGGTAACCAACTTGGACGCTCCCAATAAAAAAATCGTTACGGTTGATGCTGCAAACCCATCCCCTGAAAATTGGGAAGATTTTATTCCTGAAACCGAAAATGTTTTGAGTCCGAATACCGGTAGCGGTTATTTCTTTGCTGAATATATGAAAGATGCGGTTTCCCAAGTAAAACAATACGATTACGACGGGAAATTAATTAGAGATATAGAATTACCGGGCTTAGGAAGCGTTGGTGGTTTTGGAAGCAAAAAAGAAGATAGAGTAATTTATTATTCTTTTACCAATTACAATACGCCGGGAAGCATTTATAAATTCAATCCAGAAACGGGTGCTTCAGAAGTCTATTGGAAGCCTGAAATTGATTTCAATAGTGAAGAATTCGAATCTAAGCAAGTTTTTTACACCTCCAAAGACGGAACAAAGGTTCCTATGCTAATCACCTATAAAAAAGGAACAGAGTTAAACGGTAAAAATCCGACTATCCTTTATGGGTACGGCGGATTCAATATCAGTTTAACGCCTTCTTTTAGTACAGCGATGGCCGTTTGGTTGGAGCAAGGTGGTGTTTATGCTGTTCCAAACCTTCGTGGTGGCGGTGAATACGGGAAAAAATGGCACAATGCCGGAACGAAATTGCAAAAGCAAAATGTTTTTGATGACTTTATTGCTGCTGCGGAATATCTTATCGATAACAAATATACTTCTTCAGAATATTTAGCCATTCGTGGCGGTTCGAACGGAGGATTATTGGTAGGCGCTACCATGACACAGCGTCCCGATTTAATGAAAGTAGCTTTACCAGCCGTTGGGGTGTTGGATATGTTGCGCTATCATACATTTACCGCTGGAGCTGGTTGGGCATACGATTATGGAACTGCGGAAGACAACAAAGAAATGTTTGAATACCTTAAAGGATATTCTCCGTTGCACAATGTAAAAGCGGAAACCTCTTATCCTGCAACTTTAATCACCACCGGAGACCATGATGACCGTGTGGTGCCAGCGCATAGTTTTAAATTTGCTGCTGAATTACAGGAAAAGCAAAGTGGAAACAACCCTGTTTTAATCCGAATTGAAACCAACGCGGGTCACGGTGCGGGAACGCCTGTTAGCAAAACTATCGACCAATATGCCGATATTTTTGGTTTTACACTTTATAATATGGGGTATGAAGAGCTTCCCAACAAAGCGGCTTTAAAAGAATTTAAAAAGTAATTCTTTTTATAACACCCTGAAGGCCTATTTTTCAGGGTGTTTTTTTATGCCTATTTTTTAAAAACAATTAAGTTATTCGATAAAATAAACCTTCCATGCTAGAAGTTAAAAAGGTTTCTTTTCAATATGAAGAAACGCCCATTTTAAAAAACATCAACTTTACCCTTCAGAAAGGAGAACATCTATCCATAATTGGCGAAAGCGGTTCTGGGAAAAGTACGTTGCTCAAAATAATTTACGGACTTTATCATCTTGATAAAGGCAAGCTTTTTTGGGATAAAAAACCGATGTTGGGTCCAAATTACAACATCGTTCCGGGCGAACCTTTTATAAAATACGTTGCCCAAGATTATGATTTGATGCCATTTATAACGGTGGAAGAAAATATTGGGAAGTTTCTATCGAATTTCTATCCTAGGAAAAAGAAGAAAAGAATCGCGCAACTTTTGGAATTGGTAGAGATGGAATCATTTTCCAAAATCAAGCCAACCGACTTAAGTGGAGGGCAACAGCAACGGGTAGCCTTGGCGAAAGCGCTTGCAAAAGAGCCCGAATTATTACTGCTGGATGAACCTTTCAGTAACATCGATAATTTCAAAAAAAACAAATTACGTAGGGATATATTTCAATTTTTAAAAGATGAAAATATCGCCTGCATCACGGCAACCCATGACAATACGGATACATTGGCATATGCCGATAAAACTATGGTGTTAAAGGCTGGAAAATGCATCGCATTAGAAAAACCTGAAGCGCTTTATCAAGCACCGAAAAACAAATACATCGCGTCTTTGTTTGGAGAAGTTAATGAAATCCCTGAAAAACTTTTTGATAACTCCAGTGACTCTTCTAAAAAAATATTACTGTTTCCACATCAATTGAAAATTGTACAAGAGGAATCTCCATTTAAACTTAAAGTGAAAGCATGTTATTTTCAAGGAACTCATTATTTAATTGAAGGAACGAGAGGTTCGAAATCGTATTTTGTGAATCATCAAAGTAGCATTGCTCCTTCCGAAGAGATTTTTGTTCAAAAAAGGTAACTTTTCATTGAAAATGAAGCATATTTCAGTAAAAAACATCACTTTCTGTTAAATCTTTGTGAACTTAGCGAATTTAGCACCGGATTTTTTTTGAGTCTATCGTAATTATTTCATCTTGCCTCTTCAGAAAACTAAAAAGAAATAATTATGTTGAAAACAAGAAACTTAAAACTCATTTTTATATTTGTTGCACTTCTAGGAAGCCCCGCCATTTTTGCGCAGGTGCAAGCTCCTGTTCAGGCGTCGCCAGCAGCAGCTGAAAACGTTTCTGATGCCGACTTACAAAAATTTGCGGAAGCATATATTGGTATTCAGCAGGAAAATCAAAAAGCTCAGCAACAAATGGCTGCAAAAATTGAAGAAAGCGGTTTGGAGTTAAACAGATTCAATGAGATTCACAAAGCTTCTATGGATCCAAACACCGAAGTGGAAGCCACAGACGACGAATTGGCAAAACACAAAGCAGCCGTTGGCGAATTGGAAAAAATGCAACCGGCACTGGAAGCCAAAATGCAAGGAATTATTAAAGATTCTGGACTTACCATGGAGAAATACCAAGCGGTAGCCATGAGTATACAGTCTAACAAAGACTTACAGCAAAAACTACAGGGCATTTTAATGAAAATGACTCAACAAGGATAATTACCAAAGTCAGTTAGGGCTTGTCGGAACCTATTTTTAGTTTGACAAGCCCTTACTTTACCTAAATTTTGACGCCTCAAAAAACCGGTGAGGTTTATTTTGGCATCAATTTTGAAATCGTATCTTTAATTAAACAAAGAAAAATGATGCGATTAATAAATATACTTTTGGGAACGGTGGTAATCTTAGGTTTTTCCCAATGTGGTTCTTCACAAAAACTTACCGAAAACGCTCCTTTTCAATTGGGAGAAGTAAAAAGCGAACCGTGGACAGCTGGTGATAACAAGGAAGCAACAGGGGAAAACATTTATATACCTGTTCCGGAAGAAAACGGCGCCACTTTAGACAGCTTATACTACAAAAACCAGGCAGTAAAACTAGAGCGTATTAAAAAAGACGATTACTTGGTCTATATTGGTCGCTTTCCATTTTTTAATACTCCGCCGGATATGATTATGCATGCGGACCCAAAAAAGGAATTTGGGAACAAACCGCCAAAAACCAATGCTAAAAACCCTTTTGAGCTTTCAGAAAATGAAGCCGTGGTAAGTTATACTGTGGATGGCAAAACCAATTATTATAAAATTGAAGGAATTTCGCCTTCAACACCCATTCATTATCGTGATATCCCCACGCTAAAAAACTGAGCGCTTCTTTTTGATGCGTCTTTATAAATCGATACTTTTAGCACTTCAATAGAGAATTTAATTGGGAGCGCTTAAAAAACTATTTAAACATACATTTATTTATGGCTTGGCAACGGTTTTACCCCGATTGCTGAGCTTTATTTTAATGCCCCTGTACACCGACCAATTACCAACGGAGGATTATGGGGTGTATGCTTCGCTTTATGTGTATCTTATTTTGGGGAATGTAATGCTTTCCTACGGAATGGAAACAGCCTTCTTTAGGTTTATGAACAAAAGCGAACGAAAGGCCGAAGTACAATCCACTGCACTTACTTCACTATTTATCAGCTCAGGAATATTTCTAATTGTTTCTTTTTTACTGAAAGACAATATCGCGTCTTTTTTACAATTCAATCCCGATTACATTGGCTATGCTATTCTCATTTTGTTTTTTGATGCGCTCTGCGTTATCCCTTTCGCTTGGCTACGCAACAATGAAATGCCAATAAAATATTCCTTTGTGAGGATTTCATCTGTAGTTGTAATGCTAGGTTTAAACGTATTTTTCTTTTTAGCACTGCCAAAATTAACTACGGAAGGGACTTCTGTTTTCAATTCAATGGTTTTTGATAATAAAGTGCATTATATTTTTATCTCCAATGTGCTGGCCAGTTTCTTCGGATTATTACTCATCCTCCCCTTGTATTTTAGAATCCGTTTGAAAATTGATTTTTTCATTTGGAAAAAAATGTTCCGCTACGCATTGCCAGTAATGATTGCTGGAATTGCCTTTTCCATCAACGAGGGATTCGACAAAATTATGCTGAAATATCTCTTGCCCGAAAATATCGCTGAAGAAACCGTGGGTATTTATGCTGCGTGTTACAAACTTGGCGCTTTTATGACGCTTTTTATAACAGCTTTTAAATTGGGTGTGGAACCATTTTTTTTCAGCAATGCCAATAAAAAAAATGCCAAGGAAATCTATGCCGATACTACCCTGTACTTTACCATTTTCGGTTCGTTTATCTTTTTGTTTGTAGTTGTTTACGCAGATATTTTCAAAAGATTGCTCATCCACAATTCTGAATATTGGGAAGCGCTCTGGATAGTTCCTTTTATTCTGTTAGCTAACTTATGCCTTGGAATTTACCACAATCTTTCAGTTTGGTACAAAATCACAGACCGCACTCATTTTGGTGCTTATATTTCCGTTTTTGGTGCTATAATCACACTTGCCCTAAACTTTATTCTCATCCCTATATTAACTTACAAAGGTTCAGCAATTGCTACCTTGGTTGCTTACAGCAGTATGATGCTGATTTCGTTTTATTTCGGACAAAAAAAACATCCAATCCCATACAATCTTAAAAAAATAGGAAGCTATCTAGGCGTTTCTATCCTCTTTGTGGTGGTTTCTTTTTACATTTTTGATAGGAATTTACTTATAGGAACCCTTTTACTTTTAGTATTTTTGATGCTAATCTACCGATTGGAAAATAAAGAGCTAAAAAAAATGTTTTCATCTATAGCACTAAAGAATAAAAAATGACAGTAAAAATTGTAAATAAATCGAATCATCCATTGCCCAATTACGAAACCATTGCGTCTGCGGGAATGGACATACGTGCAAATATTGATGCGCCAATAGTACTTAAACCGTTGGAAAGGGCGATTGTGAAAACAGGTTTGTTCATTGAACTTCCTGTTGGAGCAGAAGCGCAAGTAAGACCACGTAGCGGTTTGGCCGCCAAAAAAGGAATTACTGTTTTAAATGCGCCCGGAACCATCGATGCAGACTATCGCGGGGAAATAGGCGTTATTCTAGTAAATCTTTCCAATGAAGATTTTACCATTGAAAACGGTGAGCGCATTGCACAATTGGTAATCGCACGTCATGAACACATCTCTTGGACAGAAGTCAGTGAACTTTCTGAAACCACAAGAGGCGCTGGAGGATTTGGAAGTACTGGAGTGAAGTAACAACTAACCCCTCTTTATCTCCCCTAAGGGGAGAATCTATAGAAGGAAAAGAATAAATAAATTAACTAATAAAATAGGCTGTCTAAAATAGATAAAGACACTTTAGTATGTCAGCCTGTCCCGAAGCTTCGGGAGTCGAAGGCTTTTGCATTCAAAACAATTTTAACTTCGATAAGCTCAGTTTGGCAACTGTTACTTACTTTTTTAGACATCTGCTCAGAAAGACAACATTGACTTAAAGCGTCATTAAAAAGTATAAAAATTCCTGCCCACACAGGAAACAAGTTTAACCATAAAAAGATACCCGCCTTCGCGGGCATGAAGATGAAAATAATCGTACCAATGGCTGGACGAGGTTCCAGACTTAGACCACACACGTTAACAATACCAAAACCGTTAATTCCTATTGCAGGCAAACCGATTGTTCAACGTTTGGTGGAAGATATAGCCAAAGTATTGGACCAAGAAATTGAAGAAATTGCTTTTATCATAAAAGACGATTTTGGAACAGAAATAGAAGCAAAACTCAACGAAATAGCTGCTAGCTTAAACGCGAAAGGAACCATCTATTACCAAGATAAGCCGTTAGGAACTGGGCATGCCATTATGTGCGCCAAAGAATCACTTTCAGGGCCTTGCGTAATTGCCTATGCGGACACTCTTTTTAAAGCCGATTTTAACTTGGATGCTTCTGCTGATAGCGTTATTTGGGTGAAACAAGTAGACAAGCCCGAAGCGTACGGAGTAGTAGAATTGAACGAAGAAAAGAATATCTCCGGATTGGTTGAAAAGCCACAGGAGTTTGTATCGGATTTGGCGGTTATTGGGATTTACTACTTTAAAGAGGGCGAGCAACTAAAAGCGGAGCTACAAAAAGTGTTGGATGCCAATATTATCCACGGAGGTGAATATCAAATTAACGATGGTATTAAAGCCATGATGGCGCAAGGCAAAAAGTTTGTGCCTGGAAAGGTGGACGAATGGATGGACTGCGGAAATAAAAACGTTACGGTGGAAACCAATGGAAGAATGCTTCAGTTTTTACACGCAGATGGGGAAAATTTGGTTTCTTCCGAAGTAAAAAAAGAAAATTCAGAAATAATCCAACCCTGCTATATCGGAAAAAATGTAGTGCTTAAAAATGCGAAAATTGGACCCAATGTTTCCATCGGTGATGGCACAGTGGTGGAAAATGCAACTATTAAAAATAGCTTAATTCAAACACAAGCTGTTGTAAAAAATGCTAATTTGGATAATGCTATGATTGGAAACTTTGCCAAATTCGATGGTAATTTTACCGATGTGAGCATTGGCGATTATTCCGTTTTGGAATAAAGGAAATCACTCTATTTTTCAAATAATAAATGCTAAAAAAAGGTTTCATAAAAGCAGTTTTTCTTGGGGTTCTAGCAATCTCACCACTTGCTATTGCTCAAGAAATCCCTTCCGAAACCGATGCAGATATTTCGCATGAAGAAAATAACGATGCCTTTCAGGAGTACTTTTACGAATCTTTGAAACAAAAAGGCATTGAAAACTATGATAAAGCGGTTTCTGCTCTTTTGGAATGTAAATTATTGCAGCCTGAAAATGAAGTGATTGATTATGAGTTGGGCCTTAATTACATGTACCAAAGAAAATATGTTGAAGCACAACCTTATTTGGAAACAGCCGTTGAGGCAGATACTGAAAATAAATGGTATTTAGATGCCTTACTGGATTGCTTTAAAGCACAGCAAAACATAGAAAAAGCTATTGAAATTGCTGAAAAATTAGCGCAGAAGAATCCGCAATATTACAGCATGCTTACCAATTTGTACATAGAAAAACCTGATTACAAAAAGGCGTTAGCTGTTCTTGAAATAATGGAAAACAAGGGAATTGATAAAGCTTTTGTGGTACAGAGCAAATCAAAAATTGGGATGATGCAAAATTTACAGGCCTTGAAAAGCGAATCAGGGGATAAATTTGAAGAAAATGCCTCGGTTAACAATCCAGTTGAAGATTACAAAAACCAGATTCTCAAACAACAAGAACGCACCGATTATAATGAGATGCTGGCAGTAAGCAGTGAAGCTTTAGACAATTATCCTACGCAGCCTGAATTTTATTATTTAAAAGGAGTTGCCCTTAACAAGCTTCAAAAGTTTAAAATGGCCACTGAAGTATTGGAAGAAGGACTTATCTATCTTTTGGATGACAAACAGCTTCAGAAGGATCTGTATAAAGAAATGGTTGTTGCATACAATGGGTTAAACAATGCTGAAAAAGCTAAAGAATTTCAGCAAAAAATAAATGAAAACAATTAAAAATTAGTGTTGTTAATGAAGATGATCAGAAAAAAAATATCCATAGCTTTTGTAGTATCTTTTGCGATTTTACTTAATTCCTGTGGATCTAAAAATGTGTTGGGTGAGGGTGAATTAAAAAGCGATCTTTCTTCAAAAAATATCATAGCAAACCACTATAAAAACGAACTTGATTTTGAAACCTTAACGGGACGTATTAAAATTGATTATTCTGATGGGGAGAACTCGCAAGGTGTTACCGTAAGTATCCGAATGAAAAAGGATGAAGCTATTTGGATTAGCGCACCTCTTTCTGTGGTAAAAGCATTAATAACACCCGACCGCGTGAGTTTTTACAACAAGCTGGATAATACTTATTTTGATGGGGATTTTTCTTATTTGAATAACCTCCTGGGAGCCGATTTAAATTTTGAAATGGTACAAAATCTCCTTTTGGGACAAGCCGTTTTTAATCTGAAAGAGCAACCGTATTACGCTGCTTCGGTAGCCAACAAATATCAGTTAAAACCTGAAAAACAATCGGAACTATTTAAAACATTATTTCTTTTAGAACCCACTCATTTTAAAATGGATTTGCAGCAAATTTCGCAGCCAATAGAAAACCGTTTGTTGAGTATTGAATACAAAAATTACCAAGAAGTAGATGGTAAAGTTCTTCCAAATGAAATACAGATATTGGCGCTGGATGCCGACCATAAAAATCAAATTGATATTGAATATAATAGTGTCGTTTTCGATCGGGAAGTTTCTTTTCCTTACAGCATTCCAAGCGGATTTAAACAAGTAGAAATTGAATAATATGACGGTAAATAATTTCTTCTTTCGTTTGTTTTTACTTGCCTTTTTATCGGTAGGCAGCATTTATGCCCAAAGCGATGAACAAAAAGAGCTAGAAGCCCGTAAATTACGTTTACAAGAAGAAATTCAACAGTTCAACACCCTGTTATCGCAGAAAAGACGGGAAAAAACAGATGTTTTGGAAGATGTGGAAGATTTAAATCAGAAAATCCGCATCCGCAAAGAGCTTATTAAGGTTACCAACGAGCAAACCAATTTAATTAGCCGTCAAATAAACAACAACATCAACAAAATTTCCAAATTGCGGGATGACCTGAAAGAATTGAAAAGTGATTATGCTGAAATGATTCGGAAATCCTATAAAAGCAAATCACAGCAAAGCAGATTGATGTTCTTATTGTCTTCAGAAGACTTTTTACAGGCCTACAAGCGCATTCAGTATATGAAACAATATACAAACCATAGGAAAGAACAGGCGGCGGAAATTCAGTCTAAAACAACGCAACTTCAAGAGTTAAACAACGGCTTGGTAACCCAACGAAAAGACAAAGAAAATTTAATTGCTGAAAACCGAAAAGAACAAGCCTCGCTAGAAAGGGAAATGGAAAATCAACGAGGTTTGATTGCCAGTATAAAAGAAAAAGAATCGCAATATGCTGCACAAATACGTGAAAAGCAAAAGCAAGCTGATGCCATTGATAGACAAATCGATAAAATAATTCGGGATGCTATTGCAAAGGCGAATGCTGCCAACAAGGAAACAACGAAGGAAAGCCGCGAAAGCGCCACGAAATCATCCAATTTTGCCTTGACAGCAGAAGCAAAACTTGTAGACACCGATTTTAAAGCCAATAAAGGGAAATTACCTTGGCCCGTTGAAAAAGGCGTTGTAAAAATGCGGTATGGAAAACAGCCGCATCCAGTGGTAAAATCGGTTACGATACAAAGTAATGGTGTGAGAATTGCAACAGAAAATGGTGCGCAGGCTCGTGCCATCTATCGTGGAAAAGTATTAGCTGTGCAAGCCATAAAAGGCGGAAATAAAGCTGTTCTCATCCAACATGGTAATTACATTTCGGTTTACAATAACTTAGGAAAAGTGTATGTAAAAGAAGGAGAAAAGGTGACCACCAAACAAGAAATCGGTGAAGTTTTTACGAGTCCGAGTGACAACGAGACCGTTTTAAAATTCATGATTTACGACAACAACCATACCGACAATCCTGCCAATTGGATTTATAGAATGTAATAATGTGCAGGAAGTTGGATGCTTGAGGCATCAAAAACTAAAACATTAAAAGTTTTTCTTCGTAAGCCTTAGTTTATTCTAAATATCACTTCGTGAGTAAAATGTAAAACTAATTTAATATAGTCTCGCGCAACTTTCAGGTTTCTGATGTATCTTTCTAATATGAAATACAAAGGAGCGCTACTATTACTGCTAGGTATACTTTTTTCCTGCGAAATCGATTTTGAAGATAATACCCGACTTTATTTTGAATCGACAGTTGTAGATCAAAGCGGCGTTCCAGTATCAGGGATACCTTTTGAAATTGGGGTTTCTTCTAGAGTTATATATTTTACCGATTCGGAAATCGTAGGTACTGGCGAAAGCACCAAAACTGGAAAAATAGCATTTCCTTTTCTCAAACCGTTGTCAGAACTACCCTTTACGGTTAGCATCAATAATTATTCTCGGCTTCCAAAGGATGCCAATGTAGAAGCAAATTATGGCGGCGTACTTTTGGCAGACATTCCTCAGGACATGATTCAAAACTACGCCCTAAGATTGGATCCCATTCAGATTAATAAACTAACATCCTTTCAATTGCAATTAAATCGCAATACCCAAAATCTAGACACCCTTAACTGGAGTGTAACCTATAGCAATCCAAATATTGTTGTTGATTTTTCTGAAGGAGTAGGACCATACTACCAAGAACAAGTATCAATTGGAGGGCTGTTTTTACCTTCGGATGAACAGGAATCCATTAACATCAGGATTCCGGAAAGTTCTCTGGTTGTTTTTAAATATAAAATTAGGAATGAACAGGTTTTGGACAGCGCAACGACAGAAATTGAAATAGAAAAACAAGATAAAACCTATGAATTCAGTTATTAAGAGATGCGCATTTTTCGTTTTGTTTTTCTCATTTTTTGTGGCAAACGCCCAAAACGATTTTAAAATCGAAGAAGAATCTATTTCCAAAGAATTTGATGCTTTAAAGGGCTATACCACTTTTTCACTAGGTTTTCCATTGTTTTTTGGAGATCAATTTTTAAGCAAAGGATATAGTATTAAAAGTCCGTCTTTTAATGTTGATTTTAATTTTACAATTTATAAACGTTTCTACATTGGTCTTGGATTTGATTATACCAGTTTAACCGTAGAAAGACCAGAATTGGTTAGCCCTGTGGACAGATCCGATTTAATTCATTATCGTGTCAATGGTGGATATTATCTAGTCTCGACGAAGAAATTTTTAGTAGATGCATCCCTTGGCATTGCTGTTTCCAGAATCAGAAACGCAAAAGGAAACGTAAATTTCTATGATGGAGGTTGGGGAATTTCAGCCGATATTAATGCGGGCTATAACCTTGCAAAGCAATTAAATGTATTTGTGTCCGTTAGTCAGCAAGCGGATTTTTTCAATATAGATACTTCAGCAGAACTAAAAGATTTTTTTAGCAAAGCCTATGCATTAACTCCTTCCTTAGGTATAAGGCTAGTCTTTAAATAACGCCTTTAATTCTGTAGCTTCGTTGGGTTTCATTTTACCCGCCAATACCAAACTCAATTGCTTTCTTCTAAGTGCCGCTTCGTAACGTTCTTTTTCAATTTTAGTTTCTGGCTGAATAGGAGGAACAGCAACCGGTTTTGCGGTGTCATCTACCGCTACAAAGGTATAAATAGCTTCGTTCGCCTTGCTTTTATGTCCGTTTTCCCTATCCTCGATCCAAACATCCAAATAAATCTCCATAGAGCTATTAAACGCTCTGGAAACGCATGCCTCGACTGTTACCACACTTCCTAATGGAATTGCTCTATTAAAAGCTACATGGTTTACAGAGGCGGTAACCGTAACCCTACGGGAATGCCTTCTGGCAGCAATACTAGCCGCTCGGTCCATTCTTGCCAAAAGTTCGCCACCAAACAGATTGTTAAGCGGATTCGTTTCACTTGGCAAAACAAGATCGGTCATTACGGTACGTGATTCACTGGGAGTTTTTGCTTGCATCATTTAAAATTTGTGCAAAGATACATTTCTAATGCAACAATATGAAAATAGATTTTTAATTGGGCGAACTCGTTGTAAGTTGCTCGTTGTTAGCTTTTAAAAGTAAGTAATCTTTAAACAATAAGTATTTTGGGAGTGTTCAATAAACTGAATACTGCTACTGGCAACTGCAAACTTTCAGCCTCTAGCTTCCCGCATCGAACTTACAATAAGAAGATTGCCACGCTTCACTCGCAAAGACGTAAATCTAAAATCGTATTTCGTAAATAAGAAGTTAATTCAATTCGTCTACAAGCAACCAAGCTTCAGGAGATTCTTCTCTTTTAACTTTGCGTAGAAATTCCAATGCCTCCGGAACTTCAGCGAAGCTAGCAAAAGTAACTTGGTGCAAACCGTATTTGTTTTTTCCTATACGTTCTGCTTCAAAACCTTTTTCACGAAGCTGTTTAACTCTTTTATCGGCATTTTCTTCAATTCGGAAAGCACCAGCAATCACGTGATATTTTAAAGGTTGCTTTTCAACTTTTAAGGTAATAGAAGGAATTTCTAAAGGTGTTGTATCAAAAAATGTAGCTTTTTGAATGTCCCTTTCAATTTGCTTCTGCGCTTCCTGCTGCGCAACTTGAATGTTTTCTTTTTGCTGAAGATCCACAAATCGGTAACCGATGGTGCCTGCGGAAATTGCTAGTAAAAATACAGCTGCGTACTTCAAGTAAGAACGACTTCTTCTTCGCTCTGGCGTAAAAGCAATAGGTGCTTTTTCTTCAATTTTTTCGACTTCCTTTTTAAGTTCTTCCCTCGTAACAGAAGGAGACACAAAAGAAGAAAGACCAAAAGACGAAGTAAGGTAGTTTACGTGGTAAGAAGGTTGAAAAAGTAATTTTTTCTCAGCTCCCAACCAAAGTTCACCTACATTTTTCAATTCAATTTTCTCTCCGTTCTCCAATGCTTTTTTCCAAGTAAGAACCGTAGCCTCCAACTTCTGGGTAGCTTCTTCAAAAGAAATTTTTAAAGATTCCGCCACATATTTGGTAAGTAAACCATCGTTGGATTTAAGTTGCTCATTAAAAGCAATGGATTTTGAAGGCGGATAGAACGCATTTGTATTAGCGTGTACTTTCGCAGGTTGATATTGCGTAATAAATGCTCCAAAACTTGGCACAGTTACACACTCGTATCTATATAACAAATCGCTGATGTAGTTCTCTATTCGCATATCACAAAGATGTGAAAAAATAGAATTGATTTGAAAATACTTTTTCAGTTTTTATCAACAGTGGTTTTTTTTCTATACATTTAAAGTTGAAAATCATTTATTTAGATGACAGAAAAAGAATTATTTTTTCTATTGGCGTTACAACGCGCTCCAAAAGTAGGCGATATTACCGCCAAAAAACTGCTTCAACATTGTGGTTCTGCCGAAAATATCTTTAATGAAAAGCGTAGAACGCTACAATCCATTGAAGGTATTGGTGATTTCACAGTTAAAAATATTCTTAATGACCAAAACTTTAAGGACGCAGAAAAAGAACTTGCTTACCTTCAGCAAAACAACATTCAAGTCACTGCTTTTTTTGAAGAGCAGTACCCCTATAATTTGAAGCATTGTGTTGACAGTCCGATACTTCTATTCCAGAAAGGAAAAATAAATATTTCTTCACCAAAGCAAAAACTTATCAGCATTGTTGGCACCCGCCAAATAACCTCTTATGGAACCGCTTTCTGTAATGAATTGATGGAGGAACTGGCAACATTTAATCCAGTTATTGTGAGCGGTTATGCTTATGGCGTAGATATTTGTGCGCACAAAGCCGCCATGAAAAATAATTTACAAACCATTGGTTGCTTGGCCCACGGGTTTAACGAAATATACCCAAAAGCACATAAAAAATATATGGATGAAATGGTAGAGAAAGGTGGATTCATAACCGATTTCTGGAGCGACCAAACTCCTGAAAGAAACCATTTTCTTAGAAGAAACCGTATTATTGCAGGACTGTCTAGCGCAACTATTGTTATAGAATCTGCCAAAAAAGGCGGTAGTTTGGTAACGGCGGATATTGCTCTTTCCTACAATCGCGAAGTTTTTGCAGTTCCTGGAAGAACAAACGACAAATACAGCGAAGGCTGCAACAACCTCATCAAAACACAGCAAGCACACTTACTTACATCTGCGGCAGACCTTATTTATATTTTGGGCTGGAAACTAGAGAAAACAAACACCAAACATGCTCCTGTTCAAAAACAATTGTTCGTGGATTTGGATGCAACCGAACAACCCATTTTTGATTACCTGCAAAAACAGGGTAAAGTCTTGTTGGATGTTATTGCTTTAGATTGCAATATGCCCGTTCATAAATTATCCTCACTACTTTTCAGTATGGAAATGAAAGGTGTAGTTAGGCCTTTGCCAGGAAAACTTTATGAGGTGGTTTAATACCCCATCTTCTCACGAACTCTTGCTAATGTAGCATTAGCTACTTTTTTGGCTTTTTCTGCACCAATAGCCAAAGCCTCATCTACTTCATGGAGGTTTTCCATGTAATAGTTAAATTTCTCCCTTTCGGTAGCAAAAGTGTCACAGATAAGTTCGAACAAAGCTTGTTTTGCATGGCCGTAACCATAACCTCCTGCCTCATAATTTTTTCTCATTTCTTCAATTTGAGAAGAAGAAGCAAGGAGTTTGTAAAGAGCAAATACATTACAAGTATCTGGATTTTTAGGCTCTTCCAACGGTGTGCTATCCGTTTCTATGCTCATTACCTGTTTGCGCAATTTTTTATCCGGAAGAAAAATATTGATAAAATTGTTACGCGACTTACTCATTTTATGGCCATCGGTGCCTGGAATGTACATGGTTTCCTTTTGTACTTTTCCTTCTGGAATTACAAAAGTCTCGCCAATTTGTGTATGAATTCTTGAAGCTACATCACGTGTAATTTCAATGTGCTGCATTTGGTCTTTTCCCACAGGAACAATTTCAGCGTCATATAAAAGGATATCGGCCGCCATTAACATGGGATACGTAAAAAGACCCGCATTAACATCTTCCAAACGATCTGATTTATCCTTAAATGAATGCGCCAACGTTAATCGTTGGTATGGAAAATAACAGCTCAAATACCATGTTAACTCAGTTGTTTGCGGAACATCGCTTTGCCTGTAAAAAGCAACTTTACTAATATCCAACCCAAAAGCCAACCAGGCGGCAGCAACATTGTAAGTGTTATTTTTCAATGTTTCTCCGTCTTTTATTTGGGTTAGGGAATGCATATCTGCAATAAAAAGAAACGATTCGTTCCCTTGTTGTTCAGACATTTTGATGGCCGGAATAATGGCTCCCAATAAATTTCCTAAATGTGGTGTTCCTGTACTTTGTATTCCTGTAAGTATTCTCGCCATTGCTATTTTTTATATCAAAACCACAAAGGTATAATGTTTTGGAAAAAGTAAGTAACAATTGTTTATTTTTGACTCCATGATTGTATTCTTTGTTCGGGTTTTTCAGCTTTTGTATCGAATTTGGTTTTATTTGCTCGTAGCCATACCCATCATCCTATTTTTTCCCTTACTATTAATTCTTACTTCCAGTGAACGCCTGTACCCTCAGTTTTTTTGGATTGCCAGAAATATTTGGGCAAACTTTGTTTTGTACGGAATGCTTTTCTTTCCGAAGATAGAACGGCAACAAGAGATTGTAAAGGGTAAAAGCTATATGCTCATCGGCAACCATACTTCCATGGCCGATATTATGATGATGCTGAAAGCGTCTAAAAACCCCTTTGTTTTTGTTGGAAAAAAAGAATTGAGTAAAATTCCAATTTTCGGATTTTTCTACAAAAGGGCTTGTATTTTGGTTGACCGAAGTTCGGCGAGTAGCAGAACGGCTGTTTACAAAAGTGCGCAAAGGCGACTGCAACAAGGGCTCAGTATTTGTATTTTCCCTGAAGGTGGCGTTCCAGACGACACCAATACCGTTCTGGATGAATTTAAAGACGGCGCTTTCCGATTGGCTATTGAACATCAAATACCTATCGTATCCATTGCTTTTTTGGATAATAAAAAACGTTTTTCCTACGAATTTTTTAGTGGCTCCATAGGTAAAATGAGAGCAGTGGTGCTACCATTTCTGGAAACAAAGGGTTTAGATGCCAAAGCAAGCACCAAATTAAAAGAGACCTCTCGGGAAATGATTTTAAAAGAGTTAAAAAACGCTTAAAACTTAAAACTAATTCCCGTGTAAACCCCAAGTAAATACGGGGAAAAACCGCCGTCTTCCTTTGAAAAAGTATTCAATTGATACTTAAACATAGGCTCTAAATTCAGTAAAAAAGAATTAGACAATTGATAATCTACACCTATACCCACATTGGTACTAAAACTAACATCGTTTACGTTGTTGGCCTCTCCTACTTCGTTAGAAAGATTGTTGGTTTCTAGCAAAACCTCATTGGTGGTTAAAAACAAAGAACTGAAGCCTCCAATAACATTCACGCCAAACTTTTTATCCACCAAACGGTACTTTAATTCCATCGGTACTTCCAAGTAGCCTAATTTTTGGTTGATGCTTCCTTGGGAAATATTTTCAGTTTTCGACTCGAATTCAGTCATATCATTAAAACTAGGAACCTTAGAATTAGTGACACGAATAGTATTGTCTGGCGATTTAAATGTAATATTCGATAATTGTTTATTATTACCAAACGTAGAAGAAGCAGCTACCGGCGCAAACTCAATATCGTTGGTAGAATAACCCATGTTAACACTATTTAAACCAGATCGAATACTCAAACGCTTGCTTACATTGTAGGCTACATTTATCCCGTAGCTCATATTTACATTTCCTTCTTTGGTGTTTTCAGAAAAATCCCTGCTTATAGGCGAACCTTCACTTAAAGAATTGTAATAAACAGGCGCCACATTAGGACTTACCGCCCATTTAGACGATTTTTCATTGGCAACAGCCACCATTTCTTCCTCTTTATCCATTTCTTCAATAACATCATAAATGGATGGCTTATCGCTGGTATCGTCTATTTCTTTTTCGAAAGTTTTATCTTTTTCTTCGGCTACTGCAACCGCATTTGTGTTATTAAAAGTTTCTTTTGGGGTTTCTTGAACAATACTTTTTTCTTTTTCTGAAGCCTCATTGTTAAGATTGGCAACAGCATTCTCTTCAACCTCGATAGTGTTTCCTAAATTTTCTCCCGATATTTTTTCTGAAGATTTTGGGCTTTCTTTAGGCGTTTTATCAGCAACATTCGCAATTTGAGTGTTCGTGCTATTTGTTATCCTTTTTTCTTCGGATGTAGTTGCGTTGTAATTATCTTCAGACGTTTTACCAGTTTCATTAGAAATTCCAATTACATCACTTTTAGTTTCTTCTGAAGCATTTGTGTTTACTACAGCATCTTCCGAAGAAGTTTCTGGAATCGCATTATTTAAGTCTTCTGTTTGGGGAGCCTCTTTTTCGGTAACCTTATTCTGAGCAGGAATCACAACTTCCGAAGAACTAAAAAACAAATTCCCTAAAAGGAATAAAGTAACGATGGCTGCTGCAGCACCGCCCAATTGCCACCAAAAAGGAATCACTTTTCGGTTCTTGCTATTTTTGGCGTGCAAAGAGGTGTCTATTCTGTCCCAAAGATGTTCCGGAGGATTCGCTTCGAAATCCTTGAACTTTTCTTGGAACAGTCTCTCTATATTCTTTTTATCTTTCATTATTTCTACCTATTTAGTAGGTATATTAACAGGAATTTGCTTCCTTTTTTATATTGTCTTCTTCAATTTTATTTCGCAATGCCATCTTGGCCCTTGCTAAATTGGATTTGGAGGTGCCTTCGCTTATCTGTAGCATTTCAGCTATTTCCTTGTGCGAATATCCATCCATTACATACAAGGTGAATGTTAATCTGTACCTATCGGGCAACTCCCGAATAATCTTCAAGAGATAATCCAACGAAATACTTTCTTCATCAACTTCAACCTCAACTTCCGATTCTAAATTATTTGGTAAAACATCAAAATCGCCTTTCTTTCTGTATTTCTGCAATACTGTATTAACGGTTACCCGCTTTAACCAACCTTCAAAAGAACCTTTAAAATTGTACTTGTCTATTTTGTTAAAAATAACCATGAAACTATCGTGCAGATTATCTTCTGCCTCTGTTTGCGAGCGGGAATACTTAAGACACATACCGTACAATTTGGCGCTAAAAAGCTTGTACAATTGTTCTTGTGCCTTTCTGTCTTGCCGCTTACACTGTTTTATGAGCTCCTCTAAACTCACTCTTATAGCAAGGTTATTTTTAGCATGTATTTACCCTTGTTTTGGCTGGAAATTAAATACATACATGGTTAATTACTAGCTTCTACTACAGGTACTTCGTAAGTAAGGTATTGTTTCTCACCGTTTTCGTCCTCCCCCGTATAAAAGTTGAACGTATAGGTGTCTGTAAACCTTACTTCAAAGTCGAAACTATCAGTTCCTTCCCCGTCTTCTATCGCTGTACAGTCGTCTCTCTGAAGTACAGAAGATATCGCAAAGATAGCACGTTCTGTTTTAGCTGTAGGTTCAAAATCGAAACCACTGTAAATATAACAGTCCGTGGGCCTTGCGTATGTAAAATCTATTTGATAAACCTTGCCTAGTTCAAAAGTATCCGGCACTTTGGCATTGGTAATTTCTACTACTTCGTAAACAAAATTGGTTGCATCATCATCATTCAATTCGCATGAAACGAGGCCTAAAAACATAAAGCCACAAAGCAGGGGGATAAAATACTTCTTCATTTTAATTACTTTTCCTTTTAGATGCGGCTTTGTAGGAAGGGTTGCGTTAGGCATAAAAAAATCCTAACCGTTATTGGTTAGGATTTTAATTCTTTATAAAAATAAAACCTTCTTTCATTTCTTTTGCTCGCCCAAAAGAAACGAAACAAAGAAAAAGGCGCCTTATCCAAGGAATTTTTTCGACCATTAAGTCGAAAAACCACAATCAAAACTCCGCGTCGCTACGTACCTACGCTCCTGTTTTCGGAGCTTTTGATTCCTATTCTCCGGATAAGGATTTTTTTAATATTCAATTAAAACAGCTTGCGCTGTTTTCTAAAACTTCGTGAATTAACTATTAATCGCTTTTATGCCTTCCCTGATTTTATCTTCCAGTTCTTCTAGAAGTTCTGGATTGTCTTGAAGTAAGGTTTTTACGGCATCACGGCCTTGTCCAAGTTTGGTATCGCCATAACTGAACCAAGAACCACTTTTCTTGATGATTTCAAACTCTACTCCTAAATCCAATATCTCACCTACTCGGGAAATCCCTTCACCATACATAATATCAAACTCAGTAGATTTAAACGGTGGTGCTACTTTATTTTTAACCACTTTAACACGGGTTTTGTTACCAGAGGCATCTCCACCACTATCTTTAATCTGCGTAGAACGACGTATGTCTAATCTTACCGATGCGTAGAACTTTAAAGCATTACCACCAGTGGTAGTCTCTGGATTACCAAACATAACCCCGATTTTCTCCCTAAGCTGGTTAATAAATATCACTGTACATTTTGTTTTACTGATGCTAGAAGTAAGCTTTCGAAGTGCCTGCGACATCAAACGAGCATGAAGTCCCATTTTGGAGTCTCCCATTTCGCCTTCAATTTCACTTTTAGGTGTTAGGGCCGCTACAGAATCGATAATTACAATATCGATGGCTCCAGAACGAATAAGGTTATCTGCAATTTCTAAGGCTTGCTCACCGTGGTCGGGTTGCGATATGATTAAATTATCGATATCTACCCCTAATTTTTTAGCATAAAAACGATCGAATGCGTGCTCTGCATCTATAAATGCTGCAATACCTCCGGCCTTTTGTGCTTCGGCAATGGCATGCAATGTTAAGGTGGTTTTACCTGAGGATTCCGGCCCGTATATTTCTATAACCCTTCCTCGTGGATAACCGCCAACGCCTAAGGCAATATCCAACCCGAGTGAGCCTGTTGGTATGGCATCTACATCTTCTACTACACTATCGCCCATTTTCATCACCGCTCCTTTTCCGTAGGTTTTATCCAACTTGTCTAAAGTGAGCTTTAGTGCTTTTAACTTCGCATCTTTTTCAGAACTCATTTTTTCTCTTTGCTTTTGTTATGATTCGTGCTAAAATACTATTTCTTTTTGCATCCTACAATTTGCCACGCAACCTTTTTGGATATTTATCATCTATCCTAAAAAGGATTAACCAATTAATGCCAATGCAATGTCTCATTAATTGGATTTTTGAATTACTTAACCGTTGCTTATGTGCAATGGTAAGCTTCAATGATGGGCAGATTTGTTGTTGTTTTTGCAATGATGAATATGTTTAAATATTTAACAACAACAGTTTGGCCGCGAGAAGAGTTTCAATGTATTTTGAAACTCTTTTTGTTTCTTACCTTAACGGAAATATGTGTTAACAGCCCATTAATGATCATGATTTTCCACCAACTGCTTATGTATTTTATCTACCCAAGCGACCAATCTTTTTTTATCTGCTTCTGAAAGCCTTGCTTCTTTATGAAGGGTAGCATACATTTTTTTAGGCATTTTTTCCGTTTGAATATCAAACAACATGGCTCGTAAAGCCACTTCCCTGTCTAAAACACTTAAACTTTCCCATTCAGAAAAATTCAAAACAAACTTTCCTTGATTAATATTTTGTGTGATGTACCAATTAATGGGCACAACCTCATCGTACCATTTGTAATGGGTGTTGTTGGAGTGGCAGTCGTAACAGGCGTTTAAAAATAAATCACTTATTTCTTTAGGTGCTGAGGTGCTATATAAAAAATCAGCGGTATTGTTAATCTCTTCGGAAGTATTTTTAGTGTACCGAAACAATTGCAATCCCAGAAATAGAATTAATAAAATAAATAGTGATACCGCAGTACGACTTGTCATTTGATGTAAGTTTTTTGTTATTTTCCTCTCCCTAACCATTATTTGAAGGCAGATTTAGGGGTTGTCCTATATTCTAATACGAATATAAAATATCTTGACTTATAAAGTAAATAATCTATATATTAATTGCTGAAGAATACTGGAAAGGAAAGGATAGAGAAATACTACTCTTCATCTTATTTCTTTTTTAATACTATTTCTACTCTATCGCCTCAGCTATACCGCTTAAAAAGCCATTAAAGTCGAAAGCGTCTCCAGAGGCAAGTCCCATTCTCACTACAACTAAATCTTTGGAAGGGACAATGTAGACACGTTGCCCTTGGAAACCGTCTGCGAAATAAGTATCGGTAGGGGCATCGGGAAGTTTTTTGGAGGCATTGAGCCAAAAATGACCGCCATACATGCCTTCGGAATTTGGTGCGGGAGTGGACACATAATCCACCCAATCTTTATCAAATAATTGATCGCCGTTCCAATAGCCATTGTGCAAATATAGGAGTCCGAATTTCCCCCAATCACGCGTTGTGGCCCATCCGTAGGAAGAGCCTACGAAATTCCCGGCGGCATCGGTTTCCAACACCATACTCTTCATCCCAATACGATCAATGAGTTTTTGGTAAGGAAAGTTTAGGTATTCTTCATAAGTACTGAATTCCTTCCGAAGCAAACCGGATAATAAATTGGAGGTTCCTGAAGAGTAGTTCCATTGTTCATTCGGTTTGGCATCTGCTTCCTTATTCGCTTGTGCAGCGCTCATATCTTCAGCTAAAAAAAGCATTTTAGTAACATCAGAAATGGTGGCATAATCTTCCTCCCATTCCAAACCACTATTCATTTGAAGTAAATTGCTATAGGTGATATTTTTACGGCTATCTGTTTGCCAAGCATCCACCGGGGCGGGGTTGCTAACTTTCAATTTTCCTTCGCATTGCAGAATTCCGTACAGCGTTGCCATGACGCTTTTAGTCATGGACCAACCCAACAATTTTGAATCCCTGTTTAAGGAATCACCATATTTTTCAGCAACAATCTGGTCTTTATAAATCACCAAAACCGACCGTGTTTTTTGTACATCGTTATTGGAAAAGGCTTCTTCTACCGCTTTGTCTATTTGTTGGTAGTTTACATTGGCAAAAACCGTGTCTTTTTGAGGCAACTCTCCGTACGGATAGGGCAAATTAGTCTGTTTTTGCCATCGAGAAGGCGCTGTTGCAGCACTTATCGTTTCCAAATCTGCTTTTTTAGGTACCAACACGCATCCTAAGCCTTCCCTGTAAACGGCAATCCTTTCTTGGAGTCCGTAAACACTGGATGTTGCGAGTTTATCTGCTTCGTCCACTTTGTTTTTCGCGAGATTTACAGGGGAAAAGTTATTGTCGTGTTTTTCGGTAAATTCTATAGTCCGATTATCGAGAAAATTGCACGAACATACATTTTTTGCTGCGTAGCCGCTTATGATATTCAGTTTTGGATAGTTGAAATAAAATACGGCAACAAGGGCAAAACATATAAGGAGAATCGTATAGAGGGCGAAGCGTTTGAAGTTTTTCACAATATATGAGTTTGTATTATCGACGAATAAAGATAAAAAATACTTTCCTCTAGGCATCTCCCTTTAAACAAAACTTTCCCGCCTTCTCTTTTTAAGCTTCCAACTTTACCGTACTTTTGTGCTTTATCTTTTTAGTAAGAACCACTATGATTGATGTACAAAAAATACGTAAAGACTTTCCCATTTTACAACGAAAAGTAAACGGGTATCCTTTAATTTATTTTGATAATGCTGCCACTTCACAAACACCGCAGCAGGTAATCGATTGTATTGTTGATTATTACTCCAACTTTAACGCCAACATACACCGCGGCGTACACACGCTTTCCCAAGAAGCTACCGATAAATATGAGCAGGCGCGTATTAAAATTCAAGAACATTTTAACGCCAAGAAAGCCAAAGAAATTATTTACACTTCGGGAACTACGCACGCTATCAATTTAGTGGCAAACGGTTTTTCTTCATTGCTGAAAAAAGATGATGAGCTCATTGTTTCTGCACTGGAACACCACTCAAACATCGTTCCTTGGCAGATGCTTTGCGAGCGAACAGGAGCAAAGTTGAAGGTTATCCCCATGAACGACGATGGTCAGTTGATGATGGAAGCGTATGCTGAATTGCTTTCTGAAAAAACAAAACTGGTTTTCTGCAACCATATCTCCAATGCTTTGGGGGTTATCAACCCAATTGAAGAAATTATTGAAAAAGCACATGCGGTTGGTGCCGCTGTTTTAGTGGATGGCGCACAAGCGTGTCCGCACCTAAAACCCGATGTTCAAGCGCTGGATGTAGATTTCTATGTGGCTTCTGCCCATAAAATGTGTGGCCCAACCGGGGTTGGTATTCTTTACGGAAAAGAAGAATGGCTCACCAAATTGCCGCCCTATCAAGGAGGTGGTGAAATGATTGCTGAAGTTACTTTTGAAAAAACTACCTATGCCGACTTACCCCACAAATTTGAAGCGGGAACACCAAACATTTGCGGCGGAATTGCTTTTGGCGCTGCTATTGATTATATGAACAGCATTGGTTTTGAAAACATTTTGGCATACGAAAATGAACTGCTTGCCTACGGAACTGAAAAGTTAAACGAGATAGACGGACTAAAAATTTACGGGAATACTAGCAAGAAAGCATCCGTAATTTCTTTTAATATCGAAGGTATTCATCCATACGATATTGGTACCATTGTAGACAAACTAGGTATTGCCGTGCGTACCGGCCACCATTGCGCCCAACCTATAATGGATTTCTTTAAAATTCCGGGTACCGTTAGGGCGAGTTTTGCTTTTTACAATACCAAAGAAGAGATAGACGGCTTGGTTGAAGCAGTTAAAAAAGCAAAAATGATGCTTTCATAAGTAATTTCGAGATGTCTAGAATATTAAATTTCCAATGACAATTTTAGACTACCGCCCAGACCTTCGTGAATGATTCGCATTAGTGTAGAAAGCCGAATGTCACTGGCGTTATTTTCAATTCTCGAAATATAATTTTTGGTAGTCCCAGCCTTGTCGGCAAGTTGTTGTTGAGTTAATTGCTGTCTTTTGCGAGCCTCTTGAATTAGAACCCCAATTTTAAAAGCTTCAAATTCTTCTTCAAACTTTTTCCTTGATTCGGTTCCAATTTCGCCATATTGCTCATTGAGATGGTCATCAAATGAAGTTAGTTTTTTATTTGCTTTCATAATATTCTTTTTTAAGTCTTTCTGCTCTTTTAATTTCCTTTTTAGGTGTTTTCTGAGTTTTCTTCTGAAACCCACTTAATAATACGATAAGATTTCCTTCATCGAAAAAACAAAAAATTCTAAAAATCCCTTTTCCTGCGGAAACACGTACTTCCCAAAGTCCATCGGTATTGGTTAAATGCTTTAAGAATTTTTGTGGTACTACTTTAGTCCTTTTTATAAATAATAAAGTCCAGTCTATTTTATTTCTCACTACCAGCGGCTGCTTTTTGTAAAAGTCCATAAAATGGTTTTCATAAAAGCCTATTTGTCTATTAAAATCACTCAATCCTACCGCTATTTTTTACCAAAGTTACCTAAAAAGGTAACATTTTGCAAGTACTTATTGGTGCTCTATAATTTTACTGACTCACTTGACTTTCAAATCCCTTTCCTTATTCAAGCAATAACTGTATTTTTGCAACTTCTTAGACGGATTCTCAATCCCGAAGATTTGGGAGAGTTTCACTAAAAAAACAACGTGATGAAGTACAATTTCAATGAAATTGAAGCCAAATGGCAAAAATATTGGTCGAAAAACCAAACATTTAAAGCAAACAATAATTCAGATAAACCTAAATATTATGTGTTGGACATGTTTCCTTATCCGTCTGGAGCAGGATTGCATGTAGGGCATCCGTTAGGGTATATTGCAAGTGATATTTATGCACGTTACAAACGTCATAAAGGCTTTAATGTGCTTCATCCCATGGGATACGATAGTTTTGGATTGCCAGCAGAGCAATATGCCATTCAAACAGGGCAACATCCTGCTATTACTACGGAAACAAATATTAAAAGATACCGTGAGCAGTTAGATAAAATAGGATTTTCTTTTGATTGGAGTCGGGAAGTCCGCACATCCAATCCAGAATATTACAAATGGACGCAGTGGATTTTCATTCAGCTTTTCAATTCATGGTACAACAACGATACCGATAAAGCTGAAAATATTGAGACGCTTATTTCTAAATTTGAAGCCGAAGGGAATTCAGCAGTAAATGCCGTTCATGATGAAACGGTAGCTACTTTTTCTGCGGAAGAATGGAAAAATTTTACTTCCGAAGAAAAACAGGAAATATTACTTAAATACCGACTTACCTACTTGGCTGAAACGGAAGTGAATTGGTGCCCTGCTTTGGGTACGGTTTTAGCCAATGATGAAATTGTAAATGGTGTTTCCGAGCGTGGTGGCCATCCCGTTGTTCGTAAAAAAATGAAGCAATGGAGCATGCGTATTTCTGCTTATGCCGAACGTTTGTTGCAAGGTTTGGAAAAAGTAGATTGGCCAGAGCCGCTAAAAGAAATTCAACGTAATTGGATAGGAAAGTCTGTTGGTGCTTCAGTTGATTTTAATGTTCTTTCAAATGATGATGTCACTTCGAGCGCCCGCCTACCTGAGTATTTCGGGCAGGCAGTCGAGAAGTCACAATCCATTTCCGTTTTCACCACCCGTCCTGATACTATTTTCGGGGTTTCGTTTATGACACTTGCTCCAGAGCACGAATTGGTAAGTAAAATAACTACTCCGGAACAAAAAGAAGCTGTAGAAACCTACATTGAAGCCACTGCAAAACGTAGCGAGCGCGAACGTATGGCTGATGTTAAAACCATTAGCGGAGTGTTCACCGGTGCCTATGCTGAACATCCTTTTACCAAAGAGCCTGTTCCTATTTGGATTGGCGATTATGTATTGGCGGGTTATGGAACGGGAGCTGTAATGGCCGTGCCTTGTGGTGACCAACGTGATTACGATTTTGCAAAACACTTTGGGATTGATATTCCTAATATTTTTGAAGGTGTAGATATAAGCGAAGAGGCTTTTGCTGATAAAGAAAATACGGTGATTGCCAATAGCGATTTCTTAAATGGTTTGGGCTACAAAGAAGCTACCAAGAAAGCGATTGAAAAATTAGAAGAAATTGGGCAAGGGAAAGGAAAAATAAACTACCGCCTTCGCGATGCCGTTTTTTCGAGACAACGCTATTGGGGGGAACCTTTTCCAGTATATTACGTAAACGGACTCCCACAAATGATAGACGCAAAACATTTGCCTATTGAATTGCCGGAAGTGGAAAAATACCTTCCCACAGAAACCGGCGAACCACCACTAGGCAATGCTACCGAATGGGCGTGGGATTCGGTAAACAATAAAGTCGTTTCTAATGACCTTTGTCATGCTGAGCCTGTCGAAGCATCGCAAAATGGAATTTACCCTCTCGAACTCAACACCATGCCAGGTTGGGCAGGAAGTTCATGGTATTTTAACCGCTATATGGATGCTGGAAATACCGAAGAATTTGCCTCTCAGGAAGCACTCAACTATTGGCAAGATGTAGATTTATACATTGGCGGTAGCGAACACGCCACCGGACACTTACTGTATGCCCGTTTTTGGCAGAAATTTTTGTTCGACCAAGGATTGCTTCCCGTAGATGAGTTTGCTAAAAAACTTATCAACCAAGGGATGATTTTAGGAACAAGTGCGTTTGTGTATCGCTTGGAAAACGAAAATACGTTTGTATCAAAAAATCAAATTGGCGATAAAAAAGTATTACCGATTCATGCAGATGTATCCTTTGTGAATACTTCGGAAGAATTAGACATGGAAGCCTTTAAAAATTGGCGTCCTGAGTTTAAAGATGCTAAGTTCATCACAGAAGAAGATGGAACTTTCAAAGTCTCTCGGGAAGTCGAAAAAATGTCGAAGTCGAAATACAACGTCGTAAATCCGGATGAGATTTGTGAAAATTACGGCGCTGATACACTTCGGATGTATGAAATGTTCCTTGGTCCGTTAGAGCAAGCCAAGCCTTGGAATACAGCCGGAATTACCGGAGTTCATGGTTTCCTTAAAAAACTATGGAAATTGTATTTTGATGATAACGGACTAAAAGTTACCGATAGCGAACCTTCCGCAGAGAGTTTAAAGAGTTTGCACAAAACCATTAAAAAAGTTGAGGAAGATATCGAGAATTTCTCGTTCAACACATCGGTTTCTACTTTTATGATTTGCGTTAACGAACTCACCGCACAAAAGTGTACCAGTAAAGCTATTTTGGAGCCATTAGCGGTCCTTATTTCACCTTATGCTCCACATATTGCAGAAGAGCTTTGGAGTGCGCTTGGAAACAGCGAATCGATTGCTACTGCTCCTTTCCCTGCATTTGAAGAGAAATATTTGGTGGAGAGCATGAAAACTTATCCAATATCTTTTAATGGGAAAATGCGTTTTACGCTTGATTTACCTATGGATATGAGCAAGGAGGATATTGAAAAAGTGGTTATGGAACATGCCAAAACCCAAGCACAACTGGAAGGAAGAACTCCGAAGAAAATAATTATCGTTCCCGGAAAAATTGTTAACATAGTAGGATAATCTAAACACCAAAGGTTTTTAAGCCTTTGGTGTTTAGTCCTTAAGCTAGTGTCTTACTGAACCTATCGAAGTACAATAAACTTTAAAATAGTGCGTCTTGAACACGCGCTGACTGACTATAATTTCAATAAATAAATTCCTTTTCACTTTATAGAAATTTAACATAAATATTATGTGTTTATTTTCTATGTTTTTAGTATGTTTGATATTGAACTTTAAACCCAAATTACCATGAAAAAAACGTACTTAGCAATTACACTTGCCTTTTTAGCATTAACCATTTCTTCCTGTTCAAGTGATGATGATAGCAGTGGCAACGACGAAATTACCTTTGATACTTTGAGTGGAAAAGTCCACGGAGATAATTTTACTGCCATGGGTGGTATTGCTTTTTATACAAATGAAGAAACACTTTCCATTGATATTACGAATGTTGAAGCAGGCTGTGAATCTGATAATTTATCCTACGAACATTATGTTTCTGTTGTAAAAGTAGCAGCAGCAGAAGGTACTTATTCAACCAACGTTGCTTTTGGAAAAAAAGGAGAAACCCCATATAATAGCTTACAGTCCACTGTCATTATAGATTCAATTAATGATTCAAATGTTTCTTTAAGACTGAAGGTTGGTTATGGAAAAGAGGAAGGTTTTGATAATGACGATTTTATAGTAGAAGGTGCCTTTACCGTTCCTATCTGTCAATAAAATCTTTAAAAATACTGTCGTAACGTCAGCTGTTAAAACCCTGCTAAATTTGGCGGGGTTTTTGCTTTTTATATCGTAATTTTAGTATTCAGAAAAAATAAAAATCATGGGAATAGGATATTGGATTTTAATCGGTGCAATCGGACTTTTAAGTATGTACGTAAGTTCGAAACTGAAAAGCAAGTTTAAGCATTACTCTAAAGTTCATTTAAGAAATGGAATGAGCGGGGCTGAAATAGCACGTAAAATGTTGGAAGATAATGGCATTTTTGATGTAGATGTAATTTCCACGCCAGGAATGTTGACAGACCATTACAATCCTGCCAAGAAAACCGTAAACCTTAGCGAAGGTGTTTACAACCAACGCAACGCAGCAGCCGCAGCTGTTGCCGCCCACGAATGTGGACACGCAGTGCAGCATGCCAAAGGGTATGAATGGTTGCAAATGCGTTCCAAACTGGTGCCCGTTGTAAGTGTGGCTTCCGGAATGTCGGTTTGGGTAATCTTTGGTGGTTTGGTATTGGGTGCTACTTCTGGTTTGGGCTATACGGTGGCGGTAATCGGACTTATTATGTTTGCCATGGGAACGTTATTCAGTTTTGTAACTCTTCCTGTGGAATACGATGCCAGTAACCGTGCACTGGCATGGCTAAAAAATAAAAACATGCTCGCCCCTGATGAATACAAAGGCGCAGAGGATTCCTTAAAATGGGCTGCTCGAACGTATGTGGTGGCTGCAGTAGGTTCTTTGGCTACACTCTTGTACTTCGCGATGCAAGTTTTTGGAGGGCGTGATTAATAAGAGATTATTAAATTATAGACCCCAAGGGTTTTTGAAACCTTTGGGTTTTTTTTTATATACTTATTTGTCGTTCAATCTGTTGGTTTAATGAAATAAACGTTTCTGTACGGGAAACACCCTCTATCGATTGTATTTTGTGATTTAAGACATTCATTAAATGTTCATTGTCTTTACAAAGTATTTTAATTAGGATGGACCAATTTCCAGTTGTATAATGGCATTCCAGCACTTCGGGGATTTCTTTTAACTGTTTTACCGCCTCGGGGTTTCGCATGGCTTTATCTAAGTAAATACCAATAAATGCCATGGTGTGATAGCCTAATAAACGCGGGTTTATAACAAATTTAGAACCTGAAATAAGTCCGGAGTTTTCTAATTTTCGCAAGCGTTGATGAATCGCCGCACCGGAGATTCCAATTTTTCGCGCTATTTCTAAAATGGGTTTTCGGGCATCTTCCATCAAATTTCTTAGGATTTCTTTGTCGATACCGTCTATTTCTACTATTTCGTTAGTGAATTTCATTTATACAGTTTTGGATACTAACAAAAATAGCTAAATAAACAATAAATTGTAACCTGCAGATTAAGTTAAATCTACTCCAAAATTTCAAACAACAAAAATTGGTTTACTTGTGGATCAAGTTTGTTAAAATTATTATCCGAAATAAGCAACACCGTTTTATGACCATTTTCTAATGTTGGTCCGAAACAAATTCCTTCAATATTATCAATACTTTTTGAAGTCAATTTTTTGCGGAGTGATGCCAAATCGAATACCAATTTCTTTTCTACAGTTTCTATTTTTTCTTCAGAAAGATTTTCCTTCTCTAGAGAATTTTCAGCATTGGTTATATTGATTTCATATATTTTGAGTCCGTTTGCCTTTTTACCCCAACCGGAAGAATACGATCGCTCTAAAACCAACATTTTTTCAGTAGAAACCATAAAAATTTCCGAGACTCCGTTTACGGCAAAATCGCCTTTTGGCCGTTTATCAATTTTATCTAACTGATATATAAATTGCCTTTGCGGATTTTCATTTTCCCAATTGTAATAGGTAATTCGCACAGGCGAATACGTTTCAGTTGTTTTGGGTTCTTCCCCATCCTTTTTCAAAGGAAGTTCTGTAGCTACCCAAAATCCGTCGTTATTAAAACTTCGTGCTAACCCTTCAAACGTGCCGTTGTGTCTTGGCCCCTGTTCGCTTTCCGCATAAAAATAAGATGGTATGGAGTAACTGTTTACAAAACTTCCTTCGGCAGTAGTTTTAAACAAAGATGGATCTCTTTTGTCTTTAATATTCCCTTCCGAAGAAAATAAAAGTTCTTCCGAAACTTCACGATACAAAACTGATTCTAAATCAAAAAAAGTAGTTTCCATAAAAGGGTCATCCAAACTGAATTCAACAACCTTTTGAAAAATAACCGTGTCTATCAAAGTATTATTTATCTGAACATCGGCCATGTAAAACCTCGGGTTTTTAGAATCATCACAAACCAAAACATATTTATCTTCATAAGAATCGATGCCCGAAAGTCCACCAATTTCGGTGTTGTTTAGCATTATTTTATTCGGAAAAATATATTCATCCAGAAACACCATTTTAGTATCCGCAGTAGGCTTGTTTTTAGTAGAAGAACAGCTGTAAATAGCGGCAAGACCTATGAAAAGAAAAAGATTATAAACTTTCATTTTACATGGATTAATTAAGCGATTTCGGTTTTAAGAATAACTTGAAATGAATTGTTCTTAAAGATATTACTCTCCCTTAAATTTAGTATTAAAATCACGTTATATTTTACTCCATAAGCGAGATTTAAATGCTCCGACGCTTGCGTCGAAATTAAACTTGAATTTCCTTTCAATGCTTCAGGGGCCCGCCTTTGCCGGTCAGGCAGGATCGCCCCGAGGTAGTTTGCCTCAATTACTTGTCTCCTGGCAGACCCCATAAAGATTTTGCAGGAATACTTCTTTAATTATCCAGCAACGTTATTAGGGTTATAACCCATGTAAGGGACTTCTTTTTCAGTAAATTTTATGTCGTGGTTTTCAAGTTCATTAAGAACGGGCTCATAAATGTCCTTATGAATGGGTATAACAACACCCGTAGCTGTAATTTCCTTGTTTAAAATTTTCAAGGCGGCAATTCCCAATGGCAATCCCACGGTTTTAGACATAGCTGTATAGATTTTATCTTCGCCAATGGCCACCATGCTCGAATCGATTTGGTGTTTTTTACCGTTTAGTTCGTATCCAAATTTATGGTACATTACAATCATATCTTTGTCTTCTTCGTGAAGCAGCCAGTGGTCTTCCAAAATTTTCTGTAAAGCTTGGGCTGGAGTGGCATTTTTAATCCCGATTTTCTTTTGGGTATCGAAAAGATCCAGTTCTACCAGCTTTTCCCACATAATATCGTCTTGGTCAATCTTAAGGTAATGACGAAGTTTTAATTCCACGGAATCAGTCGGGGAGTAAGGTAAAAAGGAGTTAACAAACTCGCGATAACTCATGTTTTCAGAATCTTCTAAAGCAAAACTATCGTCTGTCATTCCCAATTGAACAAACATATTCCAGGCTTTGGAAAAGCCAACCCGCCGAATCGTTCCGCGGTAAAGCGTTAGCACGTTTTCCAAACCATAAGCACTTCGGTATTTTAGCGAATCCCTGTTTGCGTAGCCCTCAAACTTTCCGTAACCTTCAATCTCTAAAAACTCAGTACGCCTGAATAGTTTATGGTACGGGATGTATTTATAAGTTCCTTCCTGAATAAATTTAGCGGTTCCCCCCTGCCCTGCTACTACTACGTTTCGTGGGTTCCAAGTGAATTTGTAATTCCATAAATTAGTGTCGCTTTCGGGGGCCACCAAACCACCAGTAAAAGATTCGAATAAAATCATTTTCCCACCTTTGCTTCGAATGTGGTCTATCACTTTCATCGCACTCATGTGGTCGATGCCCGGGTCTACCCCTATTTCATTTAAAAAAATTAGTCCTTTTTGCTTTACCTCAGCATCCAATGCTTCCATTTCGTTGCTTACGTAGGACGCCGTTACCATATTCTTGTTAAAATGAAGACAATCTTTTGCTACTTCTATATGAAATCTCGCAGGGAGCATGGAAATAACCAAATCAGCTTTTTTTATTGCCTTTTTGCGTTCGTCCTCATCAAAAATATCTAATTTTATAGCGGTGCAATTCGGTTTTCCACTTATAAGATTTTGGGCATTTGCTAAGTTGATATCGCCAATTTCAATATGAAGATTTTCAGCTTTTGCTTTATCGCAAAGAAATTGTAAAAGATGTGAAGTGGATTTACCGGCTCCAATTAATAAGATAGTTCGCATACGGTTGGGCTTATAATTTTATAACACTAATGTATTAAAATGTTATAAATACAACAATAAGAATCATAAAAAGTTTACAAATGAACAAAGAAATATTGGTCGCTGGTGCGATTCTCGGATTTTTAGCGGTGATTTTAGGTGCTTTTGGTGCACATGCTTTAAAAAATGCTTTGGATGCTGAAGCGATAAAAACGTTTGAAACCGGAGTTAAATATCAAATGTACCATGCGCTGCTTCTCCTTTTTGTTGGCAGTTCTACCATGCTTTCTTCCGGTACCAAAAGCACGATTCTGTATTTGGTGGTTATTGGGGTAATTTTATTTTCTGGCTCTATTTACGGACTGGCAACTAATGCTCTTACCTCTTTCAACTTTAAAAAAATAGGATTTGTAACGCCTATTGGCGGAACGCTTTTAATTATTTCTTGGGGAATCCTTATTTATAAGTTTATACGGTTGAAGGTTTAGCTTTGGTTAGGCTTCGACAAGCTCAGCCTGACAAAGAGAAAAGAAGTCACATCGACCGTAGGGAGATGTCACATTAACTTACTCTTGACGTTATTTCGACCTTCGATCAAGTAGAAATTGAACACAAAAAGATGAGCAAAGAACCAAGAACTTGAAACTTAAAACCTGAAACCATTTCGACATCTAGCTTCGGTCATCCTGCGTCTTTGCAAATAAAGAATTAATTCAAATTAGAGACAGCACGGTATTCGTTGTTTTCGTCTTTTACCGTAGCCAGAAATTCCAGCATTTCTTCTGTAAACAATAATTGGTTCTGTTTTTCCCAGAAATCCGGATTGTAGGGATACTTCAGTTTAAAAATATCTCGCTTTTCGGAAACATTTGAGTTGGTATTTAGGTAGTTAAAATTGTCTTGACTCGTAAGAATATAACTGCAGGTGTAGAAATCTTTTTTTTCTGTTTTTGAGTTGACCACTTCTGTTTTAAAATCTACTCTGGAATTTTTAATAAAATAGCGTCCGTTTTCATGTTGACTGAAAATAGTATTAACTGCGAAAAATGGTGTCCAATAGCGGTATGGCCCGCTCTTATTGTATTCAATTCTTGTCCTATTGGAGCTGATCATCCCTTCAAGAATAGCATGATTCGTAGTGTTTATCATCCAATATCCCTCAATTCTATCACCGTCTGCCTTAAATACGGAATCTTTGGTTGCAAAATCAATTTTAACCGTATTTTCATTAATAGCCTTAATATTGGTATCCACATATTTTCTGGAAACAAATAACATGTTAAACCAGCGGAAAATTTCATTAAAATCGTTCAACTTAAATTCAACATCTTCTTCTTCCAAACCTGCTTTTCGCATATTTAACAACTCTATTTCGAAGTTCTTCTTGGGAAAAGGGAACTCCTTAGTTGCTAACAGCTGTTGTCTTTTCACTTTTCCTGAAAGATCCTCGATTTTTAAAATGCTGTCGTTCTTTTTTAACACCGCCCGAAGCATAAAGCGTTCTTCAAAAGGTCTAAAAGGGTAATTGGAAGGAATGGCTTTGTTTATTTTATCGAAAATGCTGCTTTCGTTGGTTACCACAACTTCATCTAAAGCAATGGAAGCTTCCGATAGAAAAATATGCTTTTTATTTTGAAGCTTTTCAAAGGTTGTTCGAAGCTCTTTATACCCCAATTTTTTCAGTATAACGGAATCTCCTTCAGAAAGGAAAAGAAAAGAACCGTCGGCGTTGGTTATAGTATAATCATAGCGATTGTAAACATCTACAAATTCCAAAGGTCTTTTTGAAGCGCTATCCAAAATAACACCGCCAAGTTGATTTTGAGCGGTAACCGATAGCGAAATGAATAATAAAAGTAACGTAAAACGCATGGTTGGTTATTTAAAACCAAAATAATGAATTTAATCCATACGGCAACACTTCTTATTTATGCAGCTCCAACAATCTAGCAACATATTTTCCAATAACATCGAACTCTAAATTAACCTCATCACCGATACGGTAGTTTTTAAATCGGGTATGCTGGTAGGTATAGGGAATAATGGCTACGCTAAACTCATCTTTTTTAGAATCTACCACCGTTAAACTGGTGCCGTCTATCGTGATGGAGCCTTTTTCTATGGTTACGTTGTTTTTAGAAGCATCATAAGTAAAAGTGAAACGCCAGCTACCGTCTTCTTCAGCGATGTTTTTGCAAATTCCGGTTTGGTCAACATGACCTTGAACAATATGTCCGTCTAAACGGGTTCCCATTTTCATGGCTCGTTCTAAGTTTATTTCATCACCAATTTGTAAACTGCCAATTGCTGTTTTATCGAGTGTTTCTTTAATTGCCGTTACGGTATATTCTTCGCCATCAATAGAAACTACGGTAAGGCACACACCGTTGTGCGCCACGCTTTGGTCTATTTTAAGTTCATTGGTAATAGCACTTTTTACAGAGATGTCTATATTTTCTCCATTCTTCACAATATTGGTAACTACTGCCAACTCTTCTATAATTCCCGTAAACATTTCTATATTTATTAATTAAATTTGTATGACATTGCTATCTACAAAGGTACATAAACCTACCTAAGAATTATAAATTCGCATAGCGGTATTAAACTAACAAATTATTATGAGTACAGATAACAGCATACGGGTTGGAATTTCAATAGGGGATTTAAATGGGATTGGTTGTGAGGTAATTCTTAAAACCTTTGAAGACAGCCGAATGCTGGAATTTTGCACCCCCATTATTTTTGGCTCTACCAAGGTGATTAATTACCAACGGAAAATGCTAAAAATGGAGATTGCTTACAACGGTATTGATGCTGCCAACAAAGCGGTGGATGGAAAGTTAAATGTAGTAAATGTATGGCGCGAAACGCCCAATATAGAACCAGGTAAAGAAACCGAAGAAGGTGGTAAATATGCATTTTTGTCGTTGAAGGCTGCTGTGGAGTCTTTAAAGAATGATGAAATAGACGTGTTGGTGACCGCTCCTATTAATAAACACAACATACAGTCAGACGATTTTAAATTTCCAGGTCATACTGATTATTTAGCCCAAGAGCTGCAGGGTGAAGCGCTTATGTTTATGGTTACCGATGACTTAAAGGTAGGTCTTTTAACCGACCACGTACCGGTGAAGGATGTAAGCAAGAAGATTACTGCTAAATTAGTTGAAAATAAGGTAAAGAAGATTTATCAGTCATTAGTGGAAGATTTTAAGGTTCGGAAACCCAAAATTGCTGTACTGGGAATTAATCCGCATACGGGTGACAATGGCGTAATAGGCAAAGAGGACGATGATGTATTGCGCCCAGTTATCAACAAAATAAATGAAAGCGGTAAGTTAGTTTATGGTCCGTATGCAGCGGACAGTTTTTTCGGGTCTGGTAACCATCATAATTTTGATGCTATTTTAGCTTCATACCACGACCAAGGGTTAATTCCATTTAAGACACTTTCTTTTGGAAAAGGCGTTAATTATACCGCCGGCCTTTCTAAAGTGCGTACTTCTCCCGACCATGGAACCGCTTTTGAAATTGCCGGAAAAGGTGAAGCTAACCATAAATCTTTTGAAGAAGCCGTTTTTACCGCTATTCATATTTTTAAAAATAGGGAAGAGTATAAAGAACTAACCAGTAATCAGCTTAAGAAACAATCGCGTAGGTAGTTAAAATAGAGATAATTACTTATTTAAATTCATCAAAAGTATCAAGCATTTAAATTTTTTAAACTAAATTATTAGTTTAAACTATATTTTTAGTTATATTTGTATAAACAATTCAACTAAAAAATTAGTTAAAACCCTTCGACATACTGAAGCTATGTTCAGCAGAGCCGCTCAGGGTGACAGAAAGTATAAAATTTATAAATAGATGAAACAACTTACCAAAGCAGAAGAAGAAGTAATGCAGGTTTTATGGCAATTGGAGCGAGCCAACGTGGCGGCCATTATAGACCAACTCCCTACTCCCAAACCGGCTTACAACACCATTTCTACCATTGTTCGCATTTTGGAAAGCAAGGGTTATGTTGACCATGTGCAGGAAGGCCGAGGCTATATTTATTATCCTACAATGAAAAAGTCTGAATACAGTCACCAATCCATCAACAAATTGGTAGACGGCTATTTCCAAGGTTCTTTTAAAAGTATGGTTTCCTTTTTCGTAAAGAAAAACGACATCAGCATAAAAGAGATGGAAGCAATTTTAAAGGAAATTGAAAACGATAAAGACCAGTAATTATGTCCTACATTATCCAAACCATCACCTTTCAATTAATTTTTTTGGTAATTTATGATTTATTTCTGAAGAAAGAAACGTTCTTCAACTGGAACAGAATGTACTTAATAGCAACGCCCATGCTTTCGTTCTTGCTTCCATTCATAAAAATTGAACAGTTTAAAAGCACCGTTTCTGAGGATTCTATTTTTTTATTACCCGAAGTTGTAGTGGGAAATTCTTCAGAAACAATTGAAAGTAACACAGTCAATTTTATAAGTTCAATTGCTGTTTGGGAATGGGTTTTAATTGCTGGAAGTTTTATAAGTGTTTGTTGGTTTTTATATAAACTTATACAGCTTCATCAACTTAAAAATCAGGGGGATATTCATTATTTTCAGAGATACCGAAGAGTTTCAGTAGACAGAGAAGTGGCGTTTTCGTTTTTCAATACCATTTTTATCGGTAAAAAAATCTTACAAAAACCGCATGACCATATTATTGAGCACGAATTGGTTCATATAAAAGAAAAACACACATGGGATTTACTTTTTTTTGAAGTTATTCGCATTGTATTTTGGTTCAATCCGCTTATTTACATCTACCAATCTAGAATTACCGAACTGCACGAGTTCATCGCCGATGCCAAAACGGTAAAAAACAATAAAAAGGAGCATTATAACCGCCTGCTTGAAGAAGTATTTAAGACGGAACGTATCTCCTTTGTCAATCAATTTTTTAATCATTCATTAATCAAAAAACGAATCGTTATGTTACAAAAATCGAAATCTAAAAAAGTGTGGCAACTGAAGTATTTATTGCTATTTCCATTGGTTTTAGGGATGCTTTTTTATACATCCTGTGAAAAAGAGGAAACCACTGTGGTGGAAAATCAGAAAATGTCTTTGGAAGAGCAAATCCAACAACTGGAAACTACTTTGGCAAGTGAAAGCGAAGCTATTTCCCCAGATTTAAGAAAACGAATTTTTTCACTCTCGGTAAAGGCATCCAAAGGGAAATTTACTTCCAAAGGAGAATTTGATGCGAACAAACTAGATCAAGGAGCTGACGTACCTTTTACCGTTATTCCACAAAAGCCGATGTTTACAGATTGCGACGGCGTTGCTCAAGAGAACCAATTTGATTGTTTTAAGGAAAAGTTGGATAGCCATGTACGGGCAACTTTTAAATACCCAGAAGAAGCAAAGGCTAATGGTGAACAAGGACGCGTTTACATTAACTTTAGGATAAATACCGACGGAAGTGTTACGGTGTTAAATACTAGGGCTCCTGCGGCTTCCTTGGACGCCGAAGGGAAAAGAATTATTGAAGCGTTGCCAACACTTATTCCGGGAAAAGACCAAAACGGGAATCTGCACCCCGTAACTTTTGCCTATCCCATTGTTTTTAAACTGGGAGATGATAAATAAGAGATTTTAACTGAATCTAACCCCAAAGTTTTTTGAAATCTTTGGGGTACAAATAACAGATTATGTTTAAACCATTTATCCTTATTTTACTCCTTAGCGTAATTAATGTTGGTGCCCAATCCGCTGCATTTAATTCCGCACAAATTGACTACCAAAAAGGAAATTATGTAAAAGCGATAAATTTATTTGCTGAAGATCCCTCGCCGGAATCTCAACTACAGATAGCCCGTGCCTACCAAGCCCTGGGAAATTACGATAAGGCCGAAAAACAATATTTAGCTGTTATTGAATTAGACAGCACTCTTTTTATTGCACAAAATGAATTGGGAATGCTGTATTTTAAGATTTCTGAATTTAAAAAAGCACGTTTGACTTATTACAAACTGGTAACAGCAGAGAATACCAATCCTTTTTATTACTATCAACTGGGTCGCATTGAAAACATAGATAAACAACCATTTAAAGCAATAAGCTATTTTAAATCTTCTTACCAACTTGATAGCACCAACATTAAAAACATTTATGAAATTGGGAAGCATCATCTTCAACAGAGGCAGTTGGATTCTGTTCACAAATATGCAGATATTGGTCTGGAAATGGCACCTAATTCTATTGATTTAAACAATCTTAAGGCCTTAGCGTATTTTAACAACGGCGAGAAAGAACCCGCCATTCCATATTTTGAAAAGCTATTGGATCTTAATCAACATAAAACATACATTTATAAAAGTTTAGCAGAGTGCTATGAATTTAAATGGGAATATGAAAAAGCTTTTGATTGTTATAAAACAGTCATACAGCTTGATAATGGAGATCCAGAGGGGTATCGTGGTCTCGGTCATTTATACGCAAGGGAGAAAAAATGGGACAGTGCAAAAATTAATTATAAAACCGCTATTGAAGTACAGAAAGTAAATTTCAACACAGAATATATGGCTTTAGCCAACATAACGATAGAAGAAAAAAACATAAAGACTGCTATCAACTATTATCAGCAAGCTTACGACCAAGATCCTAAAAACTACTACGCTTTATTTAATGTTTGCCGTGAATCAGACAATTATTATAAAGACAAAAACTATGTTTTAAATTTATATAAAAACTATGTGGATGTATTTCCTGATAATTTGTATACCAAACTTGCCAAAAACCGCATTTCTGAATTGAAAAAGGAAATACATCTTGCTGCGAACAACTAAACCTCAATAAACCCCAAAGGTTTTGGAAACCTTTGGGGTTTTTCGATTAATGAATTCTTGATTAGAAAAGAAAAATCACTTTTTACAATACTAATTCGCTCCGATAGCCCGTATAACTCCAAAAAAATTGTAATTTTCAGTTTAAAATATTTTCATGCGGAAAATTGGGGTCATTCTGTGCTGTTTTCTACTGGTTTCTTGTGAGTTTTTTACCTCTAAAAAAGAAACCAAAGAAGCCATTGTAGAAAGGGAACGGAAAAGCATCAATTGGAACGATGTAGACCAATATCCGCTTTTTGAAACTTGTGACGAAACAGCTTCAAGAAACGAACAAATTGCTTGTTTTCAAGAAACATTTACTGCCCATTTTTTAGCTACTTTAGCCGACAATCATTTAGTAAGTCACACACATTTGCACGATACTATTAATGTTCACCTACTCATTGGAAAAGAGGGGCACGTAACTATTCTTCAGATTAAAAAAAATAAAAAAGTTGCTAAAGAAATCCCAGAAATAGATACCTTAATTGCCAATAGCGTGGAAACGTTACCAAGGGTTTATCCAGCACTTAAAAGAAATATTCCCGTGAATATGAAAATACAGCTTCCTATTATTATAAAAGTAGAGTAGTTTGTACATTAGCACTTCTAAAAAAAGCCAATTTGTCTCAAAAAGAACGAATAATATTAGGAATTGACCCCGGGACTACCATCATGGGTTTCGGACTCATAAAATGTGTGGGGTCGGACATGAAAATCATTCAATTGGATGAGCTTATTCTAAAAAAATATAGTGATCATTACCTTAAACTTCAGAAGATATTTGAGCATACCATCGGACTTATAGAGGCTCATCACCCAGATGAAATTGCTATTGAGGCTCCTTTTTTTGGTAAAAACGTGCAATCCATGCTTAAACTGGGCAGGGCGCAAGGGGTGGCTATGGCGGCCGGACTTTCAAGGCAAATTCCTATTACGGAATATTCCCCGAAAAAAATAAAAATGGCCATTACCGGTAACGGAAGTGCCAGTAAGGAACAAGTGGCTAAAATGCTGCAAAGTATTTTAACACTTAAAAAATTGCCCGACAATCTAGATGCAACCGATGGCTTGGCCGCAGCAGTTTGTCATTTCTACAATAGTGGAAAAATAGTGTCCGGTAAAAGCTATTCGGGTTGGGATGCGTTTGTGAAACAGAATGAATCTAGAGTGAAAAAATGAAATCGGACTTTTTAAATAGCACTGAACTTTTACAGGTTGCTTCGGAAGAAAAACTGTTTAAAAAGTTGATTCTTCAGCTGAATAAAGATTTGAAGCTGGCCAATCTAGAAGAAGAATTTTCATTGGATGTTTCTGCTGAAAAACTAAAACGTGACTTGCATGAAATCATTTTTATTTTGATAAATGAGCGCTTCGCCGACTACTTGAATTTCCTTTATATCATAGATGTTCCCGAATCACAAGTAAAAGCCTTGGACGGTAGCGATGTGGTACAACTTTCCGAAGAAGTTACCTTTTTGGTGCTGAAAAGGGAATGGCAGAAGGTATGGTTTAAGAATAAGTATCGGTAGATTTTTGGTTTGATTTTTTTTTTTTTGCCACGAACCTTGCCTGCAGAAGGCAGGTACACGAATGTTGGTTTCTTGGGTGTTGGCCCTTTGGTTTTGGGGTTTGGGGTGTTTCTTTTTTCTAGTTTGAAATAAAAACGAACAATTTTTCCCTCTTCGCTTTTTTCAAATTAACAAAAACTCTGCCTATTGCGTAAAGCATAAAGCCTACTTTGCCTCTTTGAACCTTTGCAACTTAACAAATTACCTCTTTCACCATTTACCAATAACTAATCCTGTACAATAAAATCTTTAGCGTCTTCTTTATTAAATTCGGGTTGAATATTTACGTGGTTAATACCAAATTTATCGTGCAAAACTGTTTCCACTTCAGCTAAAACTTCATTAAATTCACTTAAACTTATGTCTTTTTTAAAGTCCAAATGCGCTTCTAAATGAAGCTCTTCATCATTTAGACACCAAACATGAATATGGTGCAGTTTATTTACGGTGGGAATTTTATGCACTTCTTTCACCACTTCTTTAATATCTATTTCCGGAGGGGTAAAAAGCATCAACATTCTAGTGGAGTTCTTCAGCAAATCAAAACCAACGTATACCAAATACACCGCAATTAAAAAAGTAAGAACGCTATCTACCCAAAATAATTGGTAGAATTTCATTAGAAGTCCGCCAACCAATACCGCAATGCTCGCCAACATATCTGTTAACAGATGTGCATAAGCCGATTTCATATTGATATTTTTCTTGGCATCGTTTTTCAGTAGAAAGACACTCAATCCGTTTGCCAAGATTCCAAATAGAGAAAGCCAAATAACCAATTCCGAAGCAATAGTTTGCGGATTGAAAAATCGTTTAATGGCTTCAATAATCAATAGAACTGCAATAACGATTAGCGTGGAAGCATTCACAAAAGCAGCTATAAGTTCTGCCCTTTTATAGCCAAAAGTTTTATTGGTAGATGCTTTTTTTCCGCTCAATCGGTTGGCAATGTAACTTATAACCAACGAAATAACATCGGTTAGATTATGCAGTGCGTCGGAAAGCAATGCTAAACTACCTGATACCAATCCGCCAATAACTTGAGAAACGGTTATAAGAATATTTAGAACAATGGAGATAAGTAAATTTGTTCCTTTTAAAGGGGTGTGGGAATGGTTGTGAGAATGAGAGTGGCCCATACTAACAGTGCAGCGGTATTTTACTAATTCGGTTTTGGTGTCTGCCACCCTCAAACTTAGTATTTAAAAATACTTCTACCATTTCTATTGCCTGTTCCACCGCTGTAAACCGAGCGGGAATACACAAAATATTGGCGTTATTATGAGCACGAATAAGTGTCACAATTTCTTTACTCCAGCACAAACCTGCACGAACTTCTGGATATTTATTTGCTGTCATTGCAACGCCATTTCCACTTCCGCAAATTAGAATTCCCAAATCTACTGTTTTCCCTGTTACTGCTTGCGCAACGGGATGTACAAAATCTGGGTAATCCACACTGGAAGATTCGTCTGTACCGTGGTTAATAACTTCTATTCCCTTGTTTTTCAAGTATTCTGAAACCGCGAATTTATATTGTGTACCTGCGTGGTCGTTTCCTATAGCTATTTTCATTTTTTCGAGTTTTGTTGATAACAAAGGTACTAAATAGTAGATTTTATAATTATAAACACCATTGTTAATTTAATTTTACAATTACTTAATTTTCAGTTAATTATAAAAATCAATAAATTGTTGATATTTATATGCTTAATTCTATTAAAAAAATTTGGTTATATAAATCTGGGTATCAATTTGTAAAAATAATTGGTTTTCGCAAGCAGTTTCTTTGCTTTTTAGTTTACATTTCATCAACCACTTTTCAACAGTTATCAACAGAAATTTTATAGGTGAATTATTAAATTTTTCCTGTTAGTTGAGTTGTTGACAACTGTGAAGAAAATCTTAAAATTTATTCTTTCTCAGTCATTTATATTTTTAATAACTGTTGATAGTTTTTTATAACTCCATTTATTTTAGGATAACTACTAAAGCGGAATAAACTTTTACCTACTATCAACACCCTATTATAATAATCAATTTTATTTTAAATTTTAAAAAAGAAAAAGATATATATGTTTATATAGTTAATAACTAAAATTTTTTATTGAATTGAGTTGGATGTATGAGTCTAGAAATTTTGAAGGTTTTCTGGTTTGAAATTTTTTAGCCACGACCGATGCATGTCTCTTGGATGTAAGGTTTTGGGTGTTTTTTTTCAGGGTTAAAAACGAACTACTTTTCGCTCATACCTAATTAAACAATTTTTAAATGCGAGTCTGGTTTATCGAGGTCTTTTATTACTTCTTTTACGTAGTTTGCGTATTCTTTGTGTACGTATAGTTTTATTCCGCCGATAGCATTGGAGTAAAATGGTGAAATTCCTATCATGGTTTCATTTTCAAAAAAGAAAGGAATGTCTTCATCTTTCAATAAAAACTTAAGTACCATATATTCATGCGAATAGGTGTATGTAGCAACCAGAACAAAATTTTTCATTCTGAAATGGATTAATTCGCTTAGAAAAGCGCGTTGTCAATAAAAATAGCTAAAATTTCTTTTTAAAGGAAGAAAAAAGATTTGAACCTATTGTATTTTTTAGAGTTCATTTCCATCGACTTGGCAGTTTCCGTTTTTTCTTTTTTCTCCAAAGAATAATCGATGTAGCTGGCAAAGGAAACCACTCCCAAAATAAATAGGAGAATAAAAAAAAGGACTATTTTATAAAACTTTTTCAATGTTATAATGTGTGCTACTTTCTTAATAGACGATGCAAAAATACTATTGTTACAGATTATTTAATAAAATTTTAACTTTTTTAATTTCTACTGAAGCTATTTAGTAAACCAAATCATAATGTTCTAAATAATAATACTTTATGAATTATTGAAATGAATATTTTTCAGAAATTGGTTAGAAGAATTTAGTAACACAAAATTAATTGGATAGGTAGTATAATAATTTGTACTTTACTGGAAGAAATAAAATTTATGACGAAAAGAAAAAAAAGAGCCCAAAAGCAACAGAAGAATGAGATTACAAAGGGCATTTTTACGGTATTGGAAAGTAACCGGGACCAGAGTTTTAACTACAAACAAATTGCTGCAAAACTGGATATAAAAGATACGAGTAGTAGGAATTTGTTGATTAAGAGATTAGGTCAACTTAAAGAAAAAAACAGAATAGAAGAAGTAGAAAGAGGAAAATACAAAGCTATAAAATCACAAAATTACTACGAAGGAGTAGTCGACATGACCGGTCGAAACAATGCATACGTGATTTGTGATGAATTGGATAGTGATGTTTTCGTCCCGTTTAATTTATTGAATAAAGCGCTGCACGGTGATGTTGTAGAGGTATATGTTTTCCCTAGAAGACGTAGTGGTAAAAAGCTTGAAGGTGAAATTACGAAGATTATAGAGCGAAAGAAAACCGCTTTCGTTGGGATTGTTCAAATGCAAAAGAATTTCGCTTTTGTAAATCCGACTGATTTTAAAATGTACACCGATATTTTTGTTCCGAAGAATAAAATTGGTGATGCACAACATGGCGAAAAGGTGATTGTAGAAATACAAGATTGGCCTAAGAATGCAGATTCGCCTTACGGAAAAATAGTAAAAGTGTTGGGTGTTCCAGGTGAACACGATACCGAGATACATGCTATTTTAGCCGAATATGGCTTGCCATATAGTTTTCCTGAAGAGGTGGAACATTATGCCAATAAGCTCGATACATCCATAACCGAAGAGGAAATTGCCAAACGAAGGGACATGCGGGATGTGCCTACATTTACCATAGACCCAAAAGATGCAAAGGATTTTGATGATGCGCTTTCCTTTCAAATCTTGGAAGATGGTAATTTTGAAGTAGGTATTCATATCGCTGATGTTTCACATTATGTAACTCCCGATTCTATTCTAGATGAAGAAGCCTATAATCGTGCTACTTCGGTGTATTTGGTAGATAGGGTAGTACCTATGTTACCGGAAATACTTTCCAACAATGCATGTTCCTTACGCCCGAACGAGGAGAAGTACACATTCTCTGCAGTGTTTAAAATGAACAAAGATGCGCAGGTATTGGATCAATGGTTTGGTAGAACGGTTACGTATTCCGATAGACGCTTTGCTTATGAAGAAGCGCAAGCGATGATTGAAAATGAAAACAATATAGTTCCGGAAGATGTTTCTCTTACAGGGAATACTTATGAAGTCGAACAGCACATTTCTGATGCCATAATTACTTTGGATAAAATGGCAAAGCTCATGCGCGCAAGAAGACTTGCAGCGGGTGCCATTTCTTTTGATAAAGTGGAGGTTAAATTTCAATTAAATGATAAAAATGAACCGATTGGGGTTTATTTTAAAACCGCCAAAGATGCCAATAAACTCATTGAAGAATTTATGTTATTGGCCAACAAAAAGGTAGCGGAGTTTATCGGGAAGCAAAAGAAAACATTTGTTTACCGTGTACACGATGAACCGGATGAGGAAAAATTAATGCTATTACAGGGAGTTATATCCAAATTTGGTTATGGTATTAATATGAAGAGTAAAAAGACCATTACAAGCTCTTTAAATAGCTTATTGGAAGATGTTCAAGGAAGAAAAGAGCAAAATTTAGTAGATACTTTGACTATCCGGACCATGAGCAAAGCCATCTACACAACAGATAATATTGGTCACTACGGATTAGGATTTGACTATTATACTCATTTTACCTCGCCCATTCGTCGTTATCCAGACGTTATGGTGCATCGTTTGTTACAGCATTATTTGGATAAAGGTGCTTCTGTAAGTGAAGAAAAATTTGAGGAGAAATGCAAACATTCTTCCAGCATGGAATATTTGGCTACTAGTGCAGAAAGGGATTCCATTAAGTACATGCAGATTAAATTTATGGAAGGTCGATACGATGAGGAGTTCTTGGGAGTTATTTCCGGTGTAACCGAATGGGGAATATATGTTGAGTTGGTTGAAAACAAATGCGAGGGAATGATTCGTACACGCGACATAAAAGATGATTATTATGTTTTTGATGAAAAGCAGTACGCTTTGGTTGGGGAAGTAACTAAAAACACTTATCAATTAGGGGATGAAGTCTTTGTAAAGTTGAAGAGTACAGATTTGGTAAAAAGACATTTGGATTTCGAATTAACTGGAAAGAAAGTCAACAGTTAGAACGTTTAATGCTTTAACAATTTTTATCATTTTTAATTTTAACAGGTGGAAATTTCTCAAGTATCTTTATGAAAAATTACAAACAAAGTTTAAAATGATGAAACATATAATTTTAGGTGCTTTCTTTTTATTTACTGGAATTTTATCAGCTCAAAAGGAAGTTACAAAGGAAGTAGGAGAGTACCATGAAGTGAAAGCTTATGACGGACTCTCAATCAAGATCAAAAAATCCAATGAAAACAAAGCAGTTATCACTGGTAAGCATGCCAATGATGTTGTTTTTGTTAATAAGAAAGGGAAGCTCAAAGTACGAATGAAGATTAATGAAGTTTTCAAAGGATACAATACGTTCGTTGTTTTACATTCAAAGGATTTAATACATAGTTTGGATGCCAATGAAAATGCATTTATTTCTTCTGATGAAAAATTTAAGCAAGTAGATTTGGAATTGAATGCTCAAGAGGGCGCTAAAATAGATTTGGATGTTGATATCCAACGTTTAAATTCTAAAGCTAGTACGGGTGGAATTATTACACTTATTGGAACTGCTAAAAATCAAGAAGTTTCTATTAATACAGGTGGACGCTTTGAAGGTGGAGAGTTGATTTCTGAACAGGCGGAAGTAGATGTTAAAGCAGGTGGTGTTGCAGATGTAAATGCTACAGAATTTCTGGACGCCGATGTTAAAGTAGGTGGAACCATCAACGTATATGGAAATCCAAAAGTACTCGAAAAACAGACTTTTGTTGGAGGTACCATCAACGAAAACCCATAGAACAGAACAAACTTAAATATATTAAATCATCATAATCGTAAAAAAGTTATGATGATTTTTTATTTTTGAATAGTTAACCACATTAATAGCCTGTACCAACTTTAATTTCTGGAGTTTAAACGTCCATGTAATTATTCTTTGTAAATGATTGAAGATATCTTTTCTGCCATACCATTGGGAATTCTCTTGGCTTTTACTATAGGTCCGGTTTTCTTTGTTTTATTGGAAACAGGGGCCATTAAAGGGTTTAGGGCAGCATTTAGTTTTGATGTGGGAGTAGTGTTGGGCGATGTGGCTTTCATTTTAATTGCTTACTACAGTACCAATAGAATTCTGCATAAAATTAAAGATGACCCATCTTTATTTGTTTTTGGGGGAATGTTGTTGGTAACCTACGGAGTTATTTCCTTTCTTAAGAATAAAAGTGATTATAAAAAAGATATTAGAAAGGCCATTAAGGAAGTAATGAGCAGAAACGATTATGTTCGGTTATTTTTAAAAGGTTTTCTTCTTAACTTCATCAATGTTGGTGTTCTGGGTTTTTGGTTGGGAATTATCATTATTTTCGGACCAAAGCTGGAAATGAATCAAGACAGAATCTTCGTTTTTATCGCTACTATCTTAACCACTTATTTAATTGTAGACTGTATTAAAATATTGTTGGCTAAGCAGTTAAGAAGTAAATTAACACCAAAACGTATTTTTAAAATAAAAAGGGTAATTAGCATAATTCTTATTGTTTTTGGAGTTGTTTTAATGTTGCAAGGCTTTTTTCCTGAAGAAAAGGAAAGAATAGAAAATGTTATTGAAGGTTTAACCAATTTAGATTATGGAGTTTAGCAAACAGTTACCGGTTATTTGTTTGTTACTATTTATTGCAATAACTTTTTTGTTTAGTTTTTGGGACAAAGTAAGCGACTGGAAGGGAAATATTTCTTTTTTAAAGGAACATTTTAAAAATACATTTGTTGCAAGTATCGTTCCGATTAGTTTATTTATTATTACATTTCTAGAGTTGTTGGCTGGAATTGGGGCAGTGGTTGGTATTTTTAATTATCTAAAGGGGAGTAATGGAGTAGGAGTGATGGCTTGTTTAATGGCCATTATAGTTTTATTTATATTTTTAATAGGCCAGCGTATCGCAAAAGATTTTGATGGAGCCATGAAAATAGTAGTCTATCTTATACCAACAATTTTTTGCTTATATCTGCTAACAAACGGAATCAATTTATAAGAAAGTTTGTTTTACACCTTCCCTTACGGATAACCAAAAATAATTAAAGAAGGATTTTTCTTTATTCCGTTCTATTTCTATGTGAACTTTCTTGCTTTTATGTTTGTCCTTCGGGATAAAAATATTAGCAATAGAAGTTACAAATTTGTTGACTACCTTTTTATCCTTCTGAAGGATGGATAGTTTAAAATGATCATATTGCATTAGGAAAGTCCCTGTTGCATTATCTTCGTTAGCAAATAAATCAAATATAATACTATCAATAGAACCTTCAGTAATTACATTCATATTGGGTTTAACAAATTCATTAATCTTTTCGGCATTTAAACGTTTCATATTCCCGTGCAGGGTAAAATAATCGTTTTCATTGTTAATGTCAAAATCCCAAAGAAGTTCAAAATCTGCGTCACCCATGAATTTAGACGTGATATCTATTTCTGTTTTTCCAGAATTTTCTAAGGTATTTAAGTGGGCAATACTGCTATTTATTTCTGTAAATACGATGCTTCCAGGTTTATCATGATTTTTAACGCGTTCGGCGTATTTTATTTTCGTGTCATGTATAAGAATACTATCTATTTTTAAGTCGAAGGGAAGTTGGCGTAAGGCTTTGCTATAAAGTGGTTTATATTTGTTGGGTGGAGGAAGGAGTTTATTCTTATAAATTTCTAAATCGCCTGAATATATTCCGATTCTAGGTGATTTAAATAGGTCTCGTGCACCGTTTTTATCTTTTTTAAATTCATCAATTGTAATTGAATCTATCGATAACGCAATCCAATCGGTTTGAACTTTTACATGCTTCTGTAATTCTTGTTTTGAATATAGAGTTGTAATTCCGGAATGGGAAAACTTTATTCGGTCATTAGTTGCTGAAATATTTTCAGTAGTAAAATTTAAATGTTCATTAATAGGGAGCAAAAGTGAATCGCAGGATAAAGTTATTTCATCAAAATTAAATTTCGATTGTGAATCTATTTCGGAATCAAAAAGAAAGTCACTGATGTAAAAAGCTATATTTTTTACCGAAATAGGATCCTTAATGGTATCAGTTTTATATTTAATTTCTGAATTTTCTACTTGTATGTTTTCAATGGAAATCTTAAAGGGTTTAGCTGAATTCTTCTTCGTTGATTTTTCTTTTTTCTGAAGAAATCCTTTAGCGTTATTTACGTATACAGTTCCTATTTTAAAAGTATCTGGTTTAAAGAGATTTTGAAGGGCTATGCTTTCAATATCAATATTTTCAATAAAGGCGGAGTCTTTTTTTTCATTTGAAATATGAACGTCTTCAAAGGAAATGTTTCTGGTAAGCACATTCACGTATGTTTTTCCAATGTCCAAGTTATACTCGGAAACCTGTTTTCTAATTTTCTTTTCTATAAAACTGGGAAGTAGGAGGTTTGCTGATATTATTAAAATGGCTAGAATGCCGAAGGATATCAGAAGCGTGTAAAGTAGTTTCTTTTTCAAAAATTAAAATTATTAGTAAACCGATAAGGTAAGGTACAAAAAAAGGCGCTTTATTAAAGCGCCTTAACTTATTATTGGGTATTTAGGTTTTATTTAGCCTTGTAATCGTCGTTAATAGCCTTTAAAACATCAGAAGTAATATCTTTACTTTCTTCTCCATAAAGTACGCTACCAGCTTCGTTAGAACCTAAAACAAACGTATAACCTTTTTCTTTCGCGTAATCTTTTACAAAACTTCTTACTTTTTTAATTAGGCTATCGATCTCTTTCTGACTTTCTTGTGAAAGTTGTTGCTCTTCCATTTGCAATTGCTGACTCATAGCTTGTCTTTTTTGCAATAAAGCATTGTACTTTTCTTGTGCTTTCATTTGAGAAAGACTTTTCGCTTCAGCTTCAAAAGATTGTGCTTCACTTTGAAAAGCTCTAGAAAGACTGTCCGTTTTTTTGTCGAACTTTTCAATCTTGTTTTTGTATTTAGCTTCTATATCGATTTTCTCCTGATATTCATTTATCAATTTTGTATTATCTACAAAGGCAATTTTATTTTGTTCACAAGAAATGGCAGCAAGAGCAATTGCGGCTACTAATAGTATTTTTTTCATTATAAGTTAGAATTTTTTGTTTCAGACAAAAATAGAAAAGTAAACCGATTTTTAGGTTTTTTCTATTGTGTTTATAAATTATAAGTATTTACAATTATAATTCTTAATACTATAATTTTAAATGATAATGAACTGATTTTTTAAAGCTATTTTAAAGAGTTATCGATGTGTTTCCTTAGTACTCTTGTATCAAAGGGAATAAAACTGCCTTAAATCGCTTCAAAATTCGTTTTTAGTCCTTTTTAGCTATGTAAATTAGAGATGAATGATTTTTTGAAGCTTTTGCCTTTAAATTTGATTTCAAACCGATAAAAAATGACTTTAGTAAATTTTGTTTACCAGTTTTATTTTTTTCTGAAAGAAGACTAATATAAAAGGAGTCGAAAATCAAAGGTAGGATTTTTACTACAAAAAAAGATTGTTTTTGGAGTAGTGATTTCATAGCTGTTTTATTAAAATGCCAAAGATGTCGTGGAACATCATAAGCCGCCCAATCTTCTTGATAGTATTTTGCGTCGTAAGATTCGTAATTGGGAACAGCAATTATTAATACTCCATTTTTGTTTAGAAGAGTATTTATCTTTTCAATTTGAGAATCTATATCGTGAACGTGTTCTAAAACGTGCCACATCATGATAACGTCAAATTTGTTGTTTTCAATATCTTCTAAACTTTTAAAAACGGTATTTCCTTTTGTTTGTGAAATGTTGCGAGCTTTATCATTGGGTTCTGTCCCGTAACAGGAATAATCGTTTTTTAAATATGAAATCAAATCACCAGTTCCGCTGCCGATGTCTAAAATATATTTTGCAGAAGAATGATATTTTCTAATTATTTTTTTCTTCTTACCTAAGGAAATCTTTTTTACAGTTTGATAGATTTTATCGAGGAAGGTTTCTTTTGAATCGGTGTGGGAAATGTATTCTTCACTTTCGTAATATTTACCAATTTCTGTTGGTGGAGGAGTGGGGATTGTTCTTAGTAATCCTTTTTCTTCAGTAGTTACAATCTTAAAAACTTCCTTCGTTACTAAATTATCTTGGACGGTAATAAAGGTTCTATTTGGAGTATGTGATTTCATCTGTTTTTCTTAGACTCATTTAAGTCAGAATGTTTTCGCTATTCAATTTTTTTATTGAAATCGAGGTAACTATTATGACTCATTTCATAAGTTATTTAAACCGCCAAGATACTATTTTATTGTAATCCGTTTATTGCGTTATTAAACTTTTGAGTTGTTTTATTGATGGAAATTTGTATCAATAAATAAAGGGTTCCACGTGGAACCCTTTTAATAAAATTTATTTTATTGATTTTTATCTACCCATATAAACGAGCATAACACTAATATCGCTTGGAGAAACACCACTGATTCTTGAAGCTTGTGAAAGAGTTCTTGGTTTAATTTTTCTTAGTTTCTCTGCCGCTTCAAAGGATAAAGATTTGAGTTTACTGTAATCGAAATTTTCTGGAATTTTAATTTCCTCTAGACGATTCAATTTATCAGCATTGTTCTTTTCCTTTTCTATGTACCCAGAATATTTAACTTGTATCTCAGTTTGGTCCAAAACTTCTTGGTCTAATTCATTTTCTTGAATGTAAGTTTCTACCTCTTCAACTTGTCTTAAGTGTTCTAAAGTTACATTTGGACGGGCGAATATTTTGAACATTTTATCCGATTGTTTCATAGGTGCAGAATTAACTTCTTCTAAAATAGGATTAATTACTTCTGGTTTAACGCTCGTATCTTTAAAGAAATTTACAAATGCATTCGATAGATTTTCTTTCTCTTCCATCCTTTTCAATTGCTCTTCCGTGGCTAGACCTATTTCAAAACTTTTTGGAGTAAGACGTAGATCGGCATTATCTTGTCGTAACAAGGTTCTGTACTCAGCACGGGAAGTAAACATTCTGTAAGGTTCTTCTGTTCCTTTTGTAATTAAATCATCAATTAAAACGCCAATGTAAGCTTCGTTTCTTTGTAGAATAAATGGATCTCTTTCCTGTACTTTTAAACTTGCATTGATTCCAGCCATTAAACCTTGAGATGCTGCTTCTTCATATCCAGTAGTTCCATTTATCTGACCAGCGAAATATAAACCTTCCACCAATTTCGTTTCAAGGGTATGTTTTAACTGCGTAGGAGGGAAGTAATCATATTCAATAGCGTAACCAGGTCTGAAGAATTTCACATTTTCAAAACCTGCTACAGATCGCAAAGCTTTAAATTGAACATCCTCTGGAAGGGAAGTAGAAAAACCATTTACATAATATTCAACCGTATCCCATCCCTCTGGTTCAACAAATATTTGATGTCTGTCTTTATCAGCAAACCTGTTAATTTTATCTTCAATGGAAGGGCAGTATCGCGGACCAATACTTTTTATTCTTCCATTGAACATTGGTGAACGGTCAAAACCTTCACGAAGTAAATCATGAACTTCATTACTGGTATAAGTCATATGACAATCCCGTTGATGATTTAACGGTTTTGTTTTGTCTGAATATGAAAATTTCTCCGGTTTATCATCACCTGGTTGCACGGTCATTTTACTAAAATCCAATGAACGTCCATCTACTCTGGGTGGTGTTCCCGTTTTCATTCTTCCTGCTTCAAAACCACAATTAATTAAATCTTCGGTAATTCCAGTGGCTGCTCTTTCACCGGCACGGCCACCACCAAATTGCTTTTCACCAATATGTATGAGTCCGTTTAAAAATGTTCCATTGGTAAGCACAACCGATTTACATTTAACTTCGATGCCTAAAGAGGTTCTAACCCCGGTTATTTTTCCGTCTTTTATAACTAATCCAGAAACCATTTCTTGGTAAAAATCTAGATTTGGAGTCTGTTCTAACATGAGGCGCCATTCTTCTGCGAAACGCATTCGGTCACTTTGGGCCCTTGGCGACCACATTGCTGGACCTTTGGATTTGTTAAGCATCTTAAATTGAATAGCCGTTCTGTCAGTAACAATACCAGAATAGCCGCCCATGGCATCAATTTCTCGAACTATTTGACCTTTTGCAATACCTCCCATGGCCGGATTGCACGACATTTGGGCTATATTTTGCAAATTCATTGTGATGAGTAGGGTAGAAGAACCCATATTTGCAGCAGCAGCAGCAGCTTCAGATCCTGCATGTCCGCCTCCAACAACAATCACATCATATTCTTTATCAAACATAAAAAATGGTTTTCTATATTAATTTTTTTTGAGGGTTTTCAGTATCGACATCAAAAGCCGAATTGAGTTATTTATTAAAATTTACTATCGTGGAATATTACGACGTGGTAAGTTGGTTCCACGTGAAACAGCTTTCTTAAACCTCGCCGTTTCTAGGTTCTTTATGTAGAATAACCGAATGGAAAGATCTAATCTTTTTTAAAGAGCGCGATTTTTTCTTCCTCTTTTGCACGCATAATTTTTGTATCTTCTTCGGTTTTGTCTTTATATCCGCAGTAATGAAGCAAACCATGAGCCATCACTCTTTTTAATTCAGTTTCAAAAGCTACGTTGTATTCGTCGGCATTTTCTTCAACCCTTTCAACAGAGATAAAAATATCACCGGAAATTGTTTTGGCATCAGAATAATCAAAACTTATTATATCTGTTAAGGTGTCGTGGTTTAAAAAATCAACATTTATCTTATGCAAGTAAGCATCGTTGCAAAAAATGTAGTTGATATCTCCTTCCATTTTTTTCTCAGATTGTAAAATGGAAGCAATCCAAGACACATAATCTTCTTCATTTTTAATTTTAAATTCCGTCTCGTAATTAAAACTAATCATCTTCCTTAAAATAAGCGTTTACTTTTTGCTTGTAATTTTGCCGCAAAGGTAAGGCTTGTCTATTTAATATTTCAACTTCATTAAAATATTGTTGTATCTCTTGTAAATTATTTGTAGAAGAATTAGAATATTCCTTGGTGTTTGTATTGCTTTCACGTTCTTCTTTTTGCCCTTGTTCAAATGCGGCGTTCTCCAATTTCAATAATTGATGTTGCAATTGTATCATTTTTTGCTCCGTCGCATTGGTAAACCCTTTTTCCAATAAATCGTTTTCAATTTGTTCCATTTGCTTCGCTAAAGATTTTGCTCTTTGTTGTTGGCTCGGACTATTCAAATTTTTCAATTGTTCCTCCAATGCATTTCTAAGTTGTTGCTGTTGCTTGTAAATTTCAAAGAGTTCTTCAGACATTTGTTCGCCTCCAAAACTTTTATTGTCGGTTTCACCATCCTTTTGCCCGTCCTTTTTTTGGACTCCGTTTTCACCGTTTTTTTCACCATTTTTACCTTTTTCGGAATTCTGTTTACTCTTTTCGCCTTTTTTCATTCCTTCCTGCATTTGTTGGTTAAGCTGTTCTTGGGATTGAATAATATCCGGCAATTGAAAATCTTTAGAGCTGCCGCCCGAACTTCCACTGCTACTCATACTTTCTTGCATATTGTCAAGTGCGTCACTTAAAAAATCAGCGAGTTCGTTCGCTGCCGTCAAAGTATATTGCTGGTTAGCAACTCCTTGGTACAATTCATTTTCAGCAAATTGTTCCAAGGTCTTGTCGATATGGTAATATACATTCGTAATGTTCTCATTTATTTTTTCTGAAATTTTTGGTTGGCGTAAGGAGAGTGCGAAAAGACTGTCATCAATGTGCTCAAACAAAGTCCGTAATTCATTCTGCTTTTTTAAATATACCGAAAGGTTTGATATTTCTGAATTGTACTGCTGAATGCGTTCCATGACGGTTTCTTGGTCGAAAGAAAAGACCAATAAATTATCCAGAATTTGACGTAACATTTCCATATCTTCCTGCATTCCTTCTTGACCGCCGGCCTGCATAGAAGCCCCCATTTTTTTACCCATTTCCTTCATTTTTTGGGCTGCATTTCGCTGCTTTTGTTTGGCTTCCTTTTCTGATTTTTGAGAACTATCTTCTTTATTCTGGTCGGTTGATTGGTCCTGTTTTTTTTGTTCAAGTTTGTCTTTGGCTTCTTGCTGGTTTTGTTCCACTTCCTTTTCCAAATCTGGGTCTGTGCCCAATTCCATAGGCTTTTGCAATTCCTTATTTTGTTTTTCTAGTGCATCCAATTCCTTTTGAATGTCTTTGAATTTCTTGTTTAAAGAATCTTGCTTTTCGGCATTGTTTTCGTCGCCCTCCTTTTTAGAAAGTTCTTCCTGTTCTTTGGCTAGTTCTTCTAAATCTTGTTTTACCTTTTCTGCTTTCGCAGAAGTGTAATATCTTTTTGTGAGTTCTAATACTTGCTCAAGACTGCGGTTGTCTTTTTTCTGTTGTTTGGCTAGTTGTTCTAAGCGATTGGCCAACTCTTCTTTATTTATTTTGTCAGAAATTTCTTTCAGTTCTTCCATTAATTTTTCATTCTTTTCCAACTCTTTTTTCTGACGTTCCAAGCGTTCTTGCAGTAGTTCATTAAAATCGGATTCTTCCTTATTTTCTTTTTGAAATTCTTCCAAGTTTTCTTTAAGTTCATCGTGGAACCTTTTCATCATTTCATCCTGCTGTTGCTGTCGCTCTAAATAATTCTCTATTTTCTTCTTATCGTTGAAATTCAGCTGACTTTTTTGCTTATTAGTTTCGGTAATTTCTTGAAGCTCCTTTTGCGATTTATTAGCATCGTTTAGCGATTTTTGTATATCTTCAATGTTTTCCTGCTGTTGCTGAAGTTGGAGTTCCTTTACTTCGCTGTCGGTAAGTTTTCGGTAGGAAAACACACTACTTTTAGTCGATTTACCTCCGTGAATAGCATCGTTGTCGGTAACCTCAAAATAATATTCGTAAGAAGTTCCTTTTTCCAAATTCAAGTCACCTGGAAAAGCATATCCAAATTCGTCAAAGCTTCCTTTTTTTATAGTAATTTCAAGTCGTTGTAAACTGTCACTTTTCTGTTTGAAATAAACAAGTTCGACTTTTTTTACCGCATAATCATCGGAGACTTGTCCGAGATATAATTTTCTGTTCAACTGTGTAGAATCTGTTCTTTCAGAAATTTTTATTTCGGGATATTGATCTTTTACAACTGCGATGGAATAACCCAGTTTCTCGTAATCCTTTAAGAATTCATTGCTTGTAGCGATACTGTAGTCAAAATTTTGATAAACACGCTTTGCGAGCTCAAATTGCGAATCGTTTTTTTCAAATTGCAAAGATGTATCTTTCAGCTGAAGTGCAACGGATACTGTTTTTTTCGTTTCCAACATCCATTCAATTTGACTGCCCTCCGGAACGGTTGCATTTCCTGTGCTTTCCAAAATTTTCGATTCGCCGCCGGTGTAAGCGGGATGGGTAACTTTCATTTTAAAAGAAATCAACGAAGGAGTGGGAATCACCCTTAAATTGTAAGGGCGCGAATTCACGTTGTTGGCCGATAATGAAAACGCTACATTTTCCTTTGGTTGGTTAAAGGTGTATGAAAACGCCCCCATTTTTGCCTGCTTCAAAAAGAAAGTATTTCCATCAATATTAATTTGAGCGTTTTCTGGAATGAGTTCGCCAGCTGTATTTACTTTCAGAATAAAATTTTCTCCTTCTACCGCTGTTAATGAATCATTCAGAATAAAAAACTGAAATGGAGCAGGAGGTTCATAGGCCGTTTTGTAATCTACGACACGCTTATAACTATCAGTAAACAAGCTCACTTTTCCTAAAAATATAACAATCAGTATAATCGAGATAGGTATTAGAGCGTACCAAGCATAACGCAGGTTACTTCGGAAATTGATAGCTGTTTGAAAGGGAATAGGAGTAAGTTTCGCACTCTTTTGTTCTATACTCGCTAGTAGCAAATCCGATTTTTGATGATTTTCGGAAAGCTGCAAAAGGTTCAACAGTTTGTCGTTAACTTCTGGAAAATGGTTACCGATAATTTCTGAAGCTTTTTTATAATCAATCCCTCTTCTTATTTGAGATAGATAAAGGATTGGCACGATGATAAACTTAACGAAAAGAATAGTTTCCACACCTACGAAAAGCCAAAATAGAATAAGCCTTCCAGTAGTTCCTAACCATAAGAAATATTCCAAAAAAACGGTAATAATAAAATACAGCAAACCTATCCCAACGAACAACAAAGCACCTTTTACGAGTTCATTGGTATAATATTTACGCAAAAAACCTTCCAGTTTTTTCTTTATGATAGTGAATGTAGACATACAATTTTTCTTCTTAGCAATTCTGCAGGTACGTAAAAATACAATTTGTTTTTTATTAATAATCAGTCACTTCTATCGCTACGAATTAAATTTATCTCCAGTTCGATGCCGTGAAATATTTTAGAACTTAATAAACTAAAAACCTTTTCTCTTTTTTTATTATCTTTAATAGGTTGATAATCAATTGATAAAATGAAATCGGATTTTAAATATCTAATGGCATTCACCATTCCTATCTCCGCGGCGGTTGGAATTTACCTCGGTGGAGTTTTTACATTTCTAACTCCTTTTTATTCCTTTGTTCTTATCCCAATACTTGAAATTATCCTGCGACAGGATGCAAGTAATTATAGCCCGAAGGAGATAGAATCGCGTTCCAAATCTAAATTTTTTGATTCGCTTTTATACCTTAACGTTCCCATAGTTTTTGGAATTTTGTTTGCCGCTTTACAAATGATTACCTCGGAAGCTTATTCAACTACAGAATTTATAGGATTAGTTTTTACAGTTGGTATTGTATTAGGTTCCAATGGAATAAACGTTGCACATGAATTGGGCCATCGACAGGGGAAAATTGCAAGATTTTTTGCCAAACTTTTACTATTGCCTTCTCATTATATGCATTTTTATATTGAGCATAACTTTGGTCATCACGTTAATGCCGCAACTCATGAAGACCCAGCTACCGCTAGATACAATCAAAACATTTATAATTTTTGGATACAGTCGATTGTGCACCAATACATTAGTGCTTGGAAAATTCAATTAAAACTGCTTCGAAGAGAGGATAAATCTTTTTTTGCCATTCAAAATGATATGCTTTGGTATCTCTGCGCGCAAATGATTTATCTTGTAACCATATTTCTACTCTTCCAAGGTATAGGTTTGCTTTTTGCAGTCTTAAGTGGAGTAGTAGGTTTCTTACTTTTGGAAACTACTAATTACATTGAGCACTACGGATTGATACGCCTGAAAAAAGACTCCGGAAGATACGAACGAGTTAAGGAAATACATTCTTGGAATTCCAATCACGTCTTGGGCCGTATGATGTTGTACGAATTAACGCGTCATAGCGATCACCACTACCGATCATCAAAAAAATACCAAATTTTGGAATACCACGATATAAGTCCGCAAATGCCTTATGGTTATCCTACGTCAATGGTTTTGGCGCTCATTCCACCGCTTTGGTTTAAAATTATGAATCCCAGAATTCCTTCGGAGATGAAACCCAGTATCGCCGCGTAAAATCTATAAGTATTCTGTTGAAACGTTAAAATATTGGACGAGGAGGATTTAGAATTTAAGGTTTTAACCTGAAAAAAGGGTCTTTGAATCAAAAAACATCATCATTTTACCTTAACGACCATTGAAAAAAACATTTTTAATTTTATTTCATTTAGGTGGGTTTTGATTTCCATCTGAAAGTTTTAGATTATCGACTTCAAAAAATTAAAACATTACCATTAGGATTTAATCTTAACATTCCACTATTTTTATACTGAATTTTAAATTTTTACCATGGCATCAGGAATTTTAGCAATTCTAGACGATATAGCTACGTTAATGGATGACGTAGCCGCAATGAGCAAAGTTGCTGCCAAAAAAACGGCAGGTATATTAGGGGATGATTTGGCAGTAAATGCTGAAAAGGCTTCGGGCTTTGCTTCCGCAAGGGAAATACCGGTTTTATGGGCTATAAGTAAAGGGTCACTGCTCAATAAAGTTATAATTCTACCGGTTGCATTTCTTCTGAGTGCATTCCTTCCCGTTGCCATTACCGTGATACTTCTGCTGGGAGGAATTTATCTTGCTTTTGAGGGTGCCGAAAAAATCTATCATTATTTTGTGCCTCACCACGATTCTAAAGCTGAAAAAATAAAAGAAGTTCAAACAAAAGAAGAAATTCTAGCTATTGAAAAAGAACGTATAAAATCAGCCATCATTACCGACTTTATTCTTTCCGTAGAAATAGTAATTATTGCCCTTGGTACAGTAGTAGAAGAAAACATTTGGACACAAGTAATGGTTGTAACGGTTATTGCTTTAATTGCAACGGTTGGTGTGTATGGAATTGTGGCATTAATTGTTAGAATGGATGAAGCTGGATTAAAACTTATGGCGAAAAGTAAAAGTGAAACTAGTTTTTTGCATAAGTTGGGTGAATTCTTAGTGAATGCCTTACCAAAAGTCATTAAAGGACTTACCATCATTGGAACCATTGCGTTATTGTTGGTATCGGGTGGTATTTTTACACATAGCATTGATTATCTGCATCATATTTTTCCGTGGATGCCTGGTATGATTAAGGATTTTCTAGTTGGATTGATTGTAGGCTTTTTGGCATTACTGGTTTTCAGCGGATTTTCAAAAGTCTATAAAGCAATAAGAAAGTAATTGAAGCTTGAAGCTGGAATTAGTAGCCAGTGGTCAGTATTCAGTTGGCAGGAATTTTCGGTTGTCTGTGAAAAATGAGCACCGATTGACAGTCAACAAACAACGAAACTTTTGCCCACTTTGCCACTCATCATTTGAACAACTTTTCGACTCAACAACCAATCATTTGGGTTTAAAAACCCACCGTTTAGACCAAATAACATTCCTTTTAGGTCTTAAAACGTAGTTATTAGGTCAAATCGGGCAATTTTTAGGTCCTGAAGCTAAATTTTTAGGTCCCGAACCTAAAATTTTAGGTCTTGAGGCTAAAACTTTAGGTTCAAAGCCTAAAACTTTAGGTAAAACACCTAAAAGTTTAAAAGAACAACCTAAACGTTTAGTTTTGCTACCTAAAACTTTGGGTGTACCACCTAAAAATATCATCGTTTAACCTAAAAAGTGGGTCATTTAGGGTGAAAACTGTATTAAATAACTCAAATAGATGGGAGTTGGAAGACAGGAGACTGAAGACCGATGCTGGAAGTTTTTAATTTTGAAGCGGGTTTTTAGTTTAAAGTTTCTAGTTCTACCCGAGTAACGAACAACTTTGCCACTTTGCTACTTTGAACCTTTGTGACCTAATTGAATACTGAAAGCTATAATTAGTAGCCAGTGGTCAGTATCCAGTTGGCAGGAATTTTGAGTTGTCTGGAAAAACGAACAACTATCAACTATTAACGAGCAAATATTTCAAAAAAAAGCCTATTGCGTAAAGCTTAGAGCTTACTATAAAACAGCACCAAAAAAAACTTTTCCCCTCTGTCCCTTTACAACTTTGCAACCCGTGTAAATCCACAATCAAACAATTCACAATAACATTAGTGAATCAGTGGCAACATAACCCACTACAAAAAATTATCATTAAACTAAAACTGCCCACTTTTAAAGCCAAACCCTCTTTACAACTACATCCAAAAAAAGTATCTTTGCTAAAAATTTAAGTGATGAGTACAAAAGTGCGTGTGCGTTTTGCACCGAGTCCAACCGGACCGTTACATATTGGAGGGGTGAGAACCGCTTTGTTCAACTACTTATTTGCAAAAAAACACGGTGGTGATTTTCTGTTGAGAATTGAAGACACCGACCAAACCCGTTTTGTGGAAGGAGCAGAAAAGTATATAATTGACTCTTTAATTTGGCTGCAAATTCCTTACGATGAAGGGCCTGATTCCCCACGGGAAGTACAAGAAAAGTACGGCCCGTTCCGTCAAAGTGAGCGCAAATATTTGTATGAAGATTATGCTAAAACCCTTATTGAAAATGGGTGGGCTTATTATGCTTTCGATACTCCTGAAGAACTGGACGAGCACCGAAAAAATCATGAAGAAAAGGGTAAAACCTTTATTTATAATTGGCATAACCGATTAAAATTGAAGAACTCGCTTTCCCTTTCTCCGGAAGAAGTTCAAAAGAAATTGGACGATAATGAGGATTATGTCATCCGATTTAAATGTCCGCAAGATGAAAAATTACAGCTTAAGGATATAATTCGCGGGGATATTGAAATAGATTCTAATATTCTAGATGATAAAGTACTTTTTAAGAGTGACGGAATGCCCACATATCACTTGGCAAACATTGTGGATGATCATTTAATGGATATTACCCATGTAATTCGTGGGGAAGAGTGGTTGCCATCGTTAGCATTGCACGTTTTACTTTACAGAGCTTTCGATTGGAAAGCGCCGGAATTCGCTCACTTACCATTAATTTTAAAACCAACAGGAAAAGGAAAATTAAGTAAAAGGGATGGAGATAAATTAGGTTTTCCTGTTTTCCCGATGGAGTGGAAGGACCCTAAAACCGGAGATGTTTCACGTGGATACAGAGAAGATGGTTATTTTCATGATGCAGTGATTAATTTCTTGGCCTTTTTAGGTTGGAATCCGGGAACGGAGCAGGAAATTTTTAGTCTCGATGAATTAGTAAACGCTTTTGAGCTGGAAAAGGTTCATAAAGGAGGCGCACGTTTTGACCCAGATAAAACCAAATGGTATAATCATCAATATTTGCAGCAAAAGGATAATGAAATGTTAGCTTCAAAATTTGTTTCCATTCTTGGAGAGCAAGGCGTGAATACCAATTTGGAGTATGCTAGCCAAGTTGTCGGACTCATTAAAGAGCGAGCCGATTTTGTATCGGATTTTTGGGAATTGGCTAGTTTCTTCTTCGTTGCGCCAGATTCTTATGAAGAAAAAGCTGCCAAAAAGCAATGGAAAGAAAATACGAGCGAGTATATGAATCAAATCGCTGATGTAATTATAGGTATCGAGGATTTCTCTTCAGAAAATATAGAAACGGTTGTAAAGCAGTGGATTTCTGATAAAGAACTGGGCTTTGGAAAAGTAATGCCTCCATTGCGATTAGCACTTGTAGGAGAAATGAAAGGTCCGCACGTTTTTGATATTATTGCCATGATAGGAAAAGATGAAACTGTTTCCCGTTTGAAAAAAGCAGTCGAAACACTTGGATAAATAGTAAACAGGCGTTTACATCCTATATAAACCCCGAAGGTTTTCAAAACCTTTGGGGTTTATGCTTCTTTATATTAGTTGAAAAGTCAATTATTTTCTTCACAACCCATAATGGTATAGGGATAATTCGTAATTTACAGCATTAAACGTATTTAAATTAAAATGTTATGATTTTTCTTGCACCTATTATTTTCTTCGGAATTATTATCCTATTTACGGGATTTTTTATAGTGAAGCAGCAAACTGCCGTCGCCATCGAACGATTTGGTAAGTTTCATAGTATACGAAATTCCGGTCTGCACTTAAAGATTCCAATAGTAGACCGTATTGCTGGACGGTTAAGCCTTAAAATTCAGCAGTTGGATGTTATTGTAGAAACAAAAACGTTAGATGATGTTTTTGTAAAACTTAAAATATCAGTTCAATATGTAGTGATACGAACTAAGGTTTACGAAGCTTTTTATCAGTTGGAGTATCCACACGAACAAATTACGTCATACGTTTTTGATGTGGTGCGGGCAGAAGTTCCAAAAATGAAATTGGACGATGTCTTCGTTAAAAAAGATGATATTGCCATTGCGGTAAAGACAGAATTGCAGGATGCAATGTTAGATTACGGTTTTGACATCATTAAAACGCTTGTAACGGACATTGACCCCGACGCACAGGTGAAAGCAGCCATGAACCGAATTAACGCCTCAGAACGCGAGAAAATAGCTGCACAATTTGAAGGAGATGCCGCAAGAATACTTATTGTGGAAAAGGCTAAAGCTGAAGCGGAAAGCAAACGATTACAAGGACAAGGTATTGCCGACCAAAGAAGGGAAATTGCACGCGGACTGGAAGAATCAGTGGAAGTATTGAATAAGGTGGGTATCAATTCGCAAGAGGCTTCGGCGCTCATAGTGGTAACACAACATTACGATACGTTACAATCAATTGGAGAAGAAACCAATAGTAATCTAATCTTACTTCCTAACTCACCTCAAGCTGGAAGTGATATGCTGAACAATATGGTTGCTTCTTTTACTGCAAGTAATCAAATAGGGGAGGCCATGAAACGCAAACGCAAGGAAGATTCCGGCGAAGCTTAAAAGCTCACGAGTTCATAAAAAAATAAAAAGCGTTGCTGAAAATTACTTTCAGCAACGCTTTTCTTCTCCCGTCTTCGTTGGTATCAAACGGCATCTTAAGTCTGGGGAGATATCTTACTTAAAGAATTTTTGAAAAATTTTTAATGCTAAAGCTCTTCTAAGAATATAACTGGTAGTTCTACCCACCACATTCAAAAATCCAAGGTCCTCCTTCAAATCGTTGTAATTCAATTTAATTTCTTCTTTAGCAATGTCTTTCTGAAGCTTTAACACTTTCAGGTCTTTATCTATTTCTTCAAATGAAGTATATACTTTCATGTGCTAACGTTTGTTTTTTCAGAAGTAACACCTGTAAAACCTTCAACACTACTATAAATATAGGTGTAAAGGCAAATGTTTCTTCAGTTGGTTATTTTCGGATGGGTTATTAAATGTCGTCTTCGTCAAAAAAATCCTTGGAAGCTTTAATAAGCACCTTTCGTTCTATACGTTTTTTAAATCCGAAGTAAACTATAAAGCACACAAGGATATAAAATACGCCTAGTATTAAGAAGCCTAGTGCTAAATTGTCCAACCAAGCACCAATAAATAATGCCATGGCAAAGGTTAAAAGTAGCAGGGCTCCAAACAGAACAGCTCCAATGATTATAAACATAATCATTGAAGTGGTTCCTTTGGTCAATTTCTTAAAAGCACTCAGTCGATAATATTCAATATTTCTATCTATAAAATCTTTCGAACTTTTTTGTAGTTCGCTGGCGCTTTCCGAGATATTATCAAATGCCATATATTATTATTTAACTGCTTTAGCAACTTTGTTTTCTACATTGCTAACAGTTGTATTTTTTTGAAGCTTAGCATTTTTCGCTCTCAAGTCTTCAAGTTTGTCTTCTAAGGCTAACAAAATATCATCAGCTTTATAACTCATTGTCGAAAGTGTGTCCTCTAATTTAGATTCAAATTCAGCGCGAGCCTTATCAGCTTTCGTACCTAATTTAGAAGATGTTTTTTTCCATTGCTTCTCTAACTCCTTTTGAGTTTTCTTAGCGTTCTTCTGAATTTTCTTTCGAGTATTATCTCCTTTGTCTGGAGCGTATAAAATTCCAATTCCGGCACCGATAGCTGCTCCTGTTAATAATGCTAATAACGTATTTCCTGTGTTGCTTGACATAGTTTTATTTTTTTGAATTAATAATTTATTTATCAGTAGTACCTAAGGTACGCAAAATGAAGGAATTTTACGAATAAAACGCCGTAATTAGTTTATTATTAACAGATTGTGTTAAGGAAATAAAAAAGGGCATCTTGCTACGAGATGCCCCCTATAATAATATGGTGTAAAATATAAGTTATTTATCAATTTTCGCCCAACTGTCGCGCAATCCAACCGTTTTGTTGAAAACCATTTTTTCAGGTGTTGAATCTTTGTCAATATTAAAATACCCGATGCGTTGAAATTGAAAATGATCTCCAATTTTTGCATCTGCCACACTAGGCTCCACATACCCTTTGATTACATTTAGTGAATCAGGATTTAAGAACTCCAAGAAGTCTTTACCTTCTTGACGGTCTGGTTCTGGAACAGTAAATAAACGGTCGTATTCCCTAACTTCCACCTCTTTGGCGTGTTTAATGGATACCCAATGCAAAGTTCCTTTCACTTTTCGCTGACTTTCAGGGGTGCCGCTGCCACTTTTACTCAAAGGATCATAAGTACAATGTACTTCGATTACATTTCCTTCGTCGTCTTTTATGGCTTTTTCCGCTTTAATGATGTAGGCATTTTTCAAACGTACCTCACCACCTAATTTTAAACGGAAGAATTTTCTATTGGCTTCTTCCCTAAAATCCTCTTGCTCTATATAAAGTTCGCGTGAAAAAGGAACTTCTCTAAATGTAGGTACTTCTTCCTCTGGATTATTTTCCGCTTCTACATACTCTTCGGTATCTTCTGGGTAATTCGTGATAACCACCTTTAACGGATTCAAAACACCCATGATACGCGGCGCCTTTTTATTAAGATCTTCCCGCACATGAAATTCCAATAAAGAAACATCAATTAAATTGTCCCTTTTTGCAATACCAATAGTATGTGCAAAGTTTTTAATGGAATCCGGAGTATAGCCACGTCTTCGCAAACCGGAAATGGTTGGCATTCTTGGATCGTCCCATCCATTTACAACGCCCTCTTCTACCAAACGTAGCAATTTTCGCTTACTTACCACGGTATGACTCAAGTTTCTTCTGGCAAATTCGCGTTGTTTCGGTTGTACTTTTTTAGAATCGATAACTTGCTCTAAAAACCAATTGTATAATTCTCGGTGCATGGCAAATTCCAATGTACAGAAGGAATGCGAAACTTGCTCGATGTAATCGCTTTCACCGTGTGTCCAATCGTACATTGGGTAAATACACCAATCGGTATTTGTTCTGTGATGCGCTTTATGCAAAATTCGGTACATGATCGGATCTCTCATTAACATGTTAGAAGAAGCCATATCAATTTTGGCCCGTAATACATGAGCGCCGGAATCAAATTTTCCATCTTTCATTTGCTGAAAAAGCTCCAAATTCTCTTCAACGGAACGATTTCTATAAGGACTATCGGTTCCTGGCTTTGTAGGCGTTCCCTTTTGTTCTGCAATTGCTTCGGAAGGTTGACTATCCACATAGGCTTTTCGCTGTTTGATTAATTCAACCGCCCAGTCGTACAACTGTTGGAAATAATCGGAGGCATAACGCTCTTCATCCCATTCATAACCCAACCAAGCAACATCACGTTTAATAGCATCAACATATTCCTGCTCTTCTTTTGCAGGGTTGGTATCATCAAAACGTAAATTAACAGGCGCGTTGTATTTTTCACCTAAACCGAAGTTAAGACATATAGAACTGGCATGGCCAATATGCAGGTAACCATTGGGTTCTGGAGGAAAACGAAAACGTAAATTTTCTTTTGGAAAACCGGTTTTCAAATCGTCCTCAATGATATGCTCAATAAAATTTAATGATTTTGTTTCTTCTGCCATGTTTTTAAAAACTTAAAGTGGCAAAATTACGTAAATTTTGCAGTGTTTCGGGAATGATAGTCTGATTTATATTAGGAACATTACAACCTAAACCATTTAAAACGGCTTAGCGGTGAAACTAAATAGAAAATCGAGCTGAAACGGTGTTTAATTGTAACCGAAAATGGAAGTTATCAACAAAATTTTGCGTCATTTGAGTGACGCTACCAGAATTGATGGAATTTCCCTAAAACCCTAATTTTACAGACAAAACAGCAAATACCAATAAGTATATTAAGGTTTGTAATTGTGAATAACTTTATAAAAAACCTACTTGGCATATAAAAATCGGTGTTTCACCACAAAAGCTAAAATTTGTTTAAAAAAACTAATAACTTTGGTTTTCTATTTTAGAAAGTCGTTATTTTGTACGTACCCAAATTAAAACATGAACCAATGAATAGAACTTTACCCAAAAAATCTATTCGTCTTTGCCTGCTGTCGCTCTGTTTCAGTGCTGCAACAATGCAAGCTCAAGATTTGAAGAAACCCGTACTAGGGTTTTCAGATGCTTGTGCTTCCGAAGGCTACAATAGTTTTTCCGTACAATTTAAATGGGATCCCACGCCAATCGTGGAATCCGACAACCAATTTATTCTCGAACTTTCCGATGCGAACGGCAGTTTCTCTTCCCCAACTACATTGGCAACCATCGCCGATAAGAACACCACTTTCGACTTCCCGATTAATTTTAAAATGCCAAAAACTGTTCGTGGAGAAAATTACAAAGTTCGCGTAAGAAGTACCAATCCTGCTAAAACCGGTAAAGAAAGTAATCCATTTGGAGCTTACTACCTGAATGTTGCAGAGCCTTTGGTAGTAAACAATTTTGAAGAAGCTTCCGTTTGTGAAGCTACTACTGTTTTTCTAGAAGTTGATAATTATCCTAACGAAGAATCTTATAACTGGTACAAGGACATGGCGTTGATTCCAGGTGAAAACGGACCATCCATCGAAGTGTCCGAACCGGGAATTTATTTTGCTGAAATTGACTACGGAAGTTATTGTTCTACTTCCACCGCTTCAAATCTTGTAGAGGTTTATATAGAAAATTCAGTAGGCGTAGAACTAATCGGCGCTAAACAAGTGTCATTATGCGAAAGCCAAACCTATACACTTACCACCGATTTTGTTGACCCAACCGTTATTTATGCTTGGTATAAAGACGGCGAACTATTAACTAAGAACAACAGCAATACCCTAGAGGTAAAAGGAAGCGACCCTGGCTTTGCAGGTGATTATTACGTGCAAATTGAAAGACCTGGTGGTTGTAATGAAAAAACATCTACCGTTAGCATTCAAGCTGGAGGTTTTGATGTTGCCATAAATACTCCTAATGGTACGTTGGTATTACCCCAACAGTCCATTGCCATAGAAGTAACTACAAATGCTGAAGGTGCTAGCTATGCTTGGTACAGAAATGGAACCGAATTGGCTGGTGAAACTAACAGTGTTTTACAAGTAAATGTTCCTGGCGAGTATGCGGCCAAAGTAACTCAAATTGAAGGTTGCCAAGCCAGCAGAACTACAGAGTCGATTACCGTTACAGAACCTTCTGAATATATTGCTTCCATAAACGCAAGTAATTATTCGGCCTGTGAGAGCGCTTCTGCTACTCTTGCTTTAGATAAAATTGAAACAGAAGACAGTAATGGGAATCCTTACGAACTTCCTGAAAGCATGATGGCTACAGCATCATACCAATGGGTATATAACCAAAAGCCTTTAACTGGTGAAACCAATAGAACTATATCGGTTTCCAAAGCTTCGTTGAATGGAAAATATGCTTTGCAAGTTTCTTTGGAAGGTGGAAAGCAAATTACTTCCAATACTTTTGAAGTGAAATTGGGAATATCCGAAAATCCTCAAATTTCTGGGAATGGTTCGGTGACTTGTGATAATGGAAATTCTATAGAAATAGTATCCACTGTTAAAAAACCGGAGTACACCTACACTTGGTATCGCAATGGCGTAGCTTTAACAGACAAGGGTACTTCATTTACAACAAACCTTTCCGGGAAGTATCAATTGAAGATTGAAGCTTACGGTTGTTCTGCCATGTCTAATGAGTTTATTATTGAAGAATTCAATCCTTCCGTAGTAAGCTTGAATGTTTCAGAAATGGTAACAATACCAGAAGGGGATAGCAAAGTAGTTACCGCTTCAGGTGCGGATAGCTACCAGTGGTTCAATACAAAGAATGAATTAATGAGCAGCGATGCCACGGTTACCTTATCCGAAGAAGGTGAATATATGTTGTTAGCTTCTGTAGGCGACTGTCAAGTAACCAAAAAGGTGCAAGTTACCCACGCTGTTAGCTTTGTAGTGCCTAATATCGTAACGCCTAATGGAGATGGTTATAACGATTTATGGGTTATACCGAAATCGTATGCCTACCAGAAAGACATTACCGTGAATATTTATGAGCAATCTGGAGCGACTGTATTTACTGCTACTGGATACCAAAATAACTGGCCAGAGTCTTCCAGCATTACTCACACAGGTGGAAGACCTCCAATTTACTATTATCAAATAACCAAAGGAAAAGAAACCCTAAAACAAGGAACAATAACCGTAATTAAGTAATGAGAATTTACCCCGGAACCTTACTGCTACTTATGTTTTTATGGAGCACCTGTTTTTTTGCACAGGATGATGCTCCTGTGGCAGCTATTGACATTCCGGCGCAAAATCAACTTAAATTTGATCGGTTCTTAATCAACCCAACTTTTTCTACTGTAAATGAAGATTTCTCTTACCTAAACCTTTATCATAGAAATCAATGGGTAAGTTTCGAGGATAATTATCAAACCTATTTGGGAAGTTATTCCGGTAGAATTAGTGATCGTTCTGGAGTAGGGGTAAGTGTTTACCACCAGCGCTTTGGAACTATTTCCAACTTTGGTGCTATAGCGAATTATGCATACGGAATTCGTCTTTCAGAAATAAGTAATCTAACATTTGGTTTCAATTTATCGTATTACAACAGTGGTGTAGACCAAAGTAATATCATTACGCCAGATCCGGATGATCCTACCATTGCCAATTTGGAAGATGGTAATCTGATTTCTTTTCAACCAGGATTAAACCTTTCCATTGGGAAGTTTGATGTTGGGGTATATGCCGAAAATGCTTTTGATTACAACATTGATGAAGGAGAGCAATTAACTGAATTCGACGAGAAAACCTTCACGGGTCACTTAATGTATACCACTCGGTTTAAAAACGGACAAGGAATTATGGAGGATGCTAAATTAGCTGCACTTTCCAGAGCTCGCTTTGTACCAGACCGAGATGTTAACCTTTCCGGAAGTTTAATTCTCGACTTGCCTAAACTTGGTTGGGTACAAGCAGGATACGACGATTATTACGGGGTGGCCGCTGGCGTTGGTTTCAATTTTACAAAACGTCTGTCTTTAGGATACACAATTGAAAAAGGAGTTAGCGGTCAAGTCGCTAACTTTGGCGTTACTCACGAAATCAATTTTGCCTACGCTTTCCAACCTACCCTTAGTGAAAACAGAGTATTTGAAGATTTAGAAGAGGATGAAAATCTCTTGGTTTTGGAGGAAGAAGAACTTTTAGCTGAAGAAGAGGCAATAGATACCATAACAGACAAAAAAGCAGAGATTAAGCGGTTACGTTCTTTGGTTGCTGAAAACAATATGATAATTGATGAAATGATGTTTAAGCAGGATTCCATGGAAGAGGCCCGCAAAAACGATATCAACAAGCGTTTTGCTTACATCATAAAATACGTAAACGATAACAAAGGGAAAGGTAACGAGGCGGAGGTTAAAAAGCGTGCCGTTGCCATGATGAAAGAAATTGATGAAGACGCTTACAATGAGGCGCAACAAAAATACGAGAGGGATTATAACAACATAGGTGCTTCCAACGAAAAACGTGCGTATGTTGCGAACAATCCAAAGCCGACAAAAAATAAAAATAGCATTGCACAGAATAGCAATGAGGTTTCCCCAAAACCGAGCGTGGGCAATAAAGACGTAAGTTCCCAAAACAGAATAGCTGCATCAGCAACAACAAACCTAGCAAATGTAGACTCGGGAGCTTACGTTATTGCCAACGTGTACCAAGATGAAACGTACATGCACAAATTTATAGACGACCTTGAAAGCAAAGGTATCGAAGCAGGTTACTTCGAGAAAAACGGACTTAAGTATGTGTATATAGACAAATACAATTCTGCTGCAGAAGCAAGCCTAGCCGGTAAATCCAATTTCAATGGAAAGTACAATGGAGAGGTTTGGGTAATGAATGTTAAGAATACAACAGATGCCGCTTTAAAAGAAGGAGCATATGCAAGCAATCAGAAAAGCATAAGAACTTCCAAGGAGAAAAGAAATATCCACCCAGATATTAATACCGATAGCGAACTTTTAAGCAATGGCTTAAGTTATTGTACCAATCGGTATGTAAATAGTATTTTAAATTCCGATAAACTGGATTACGATGAAGCTATAACACAAAATGTTCCTCAACCAGAAAAAGGATATTATTTAATTGCGAATGTGTTTGCAAAAGATGATAACGCTTATCGGTATGTAAAAAAATTAAAAGATGAAGGTTTTGATGCTGACATCTATATTAACCCCAAAAACAATTACAAATATGTGTACCTAAGTAAGTATGAAAGTTGGAACAAAGCGATGGTATCTTACCGAAGCAGCATTAACTACAAAAATGATATTTGGATAATGCCGTTGAAACACACTTAGCACACATATTAAAACATAGCAAACAAAATTGAATAGTAACAAGTCCCCAAAGCTTAACACTATGAAGAAAAACTACTTTACATTAAAATCATTCATCCTATTTGCGTGCATATTCTTTGCAGGCATTTCTGCGTTATCGGCGCAATTAGCGGTGCCTTTCTCTCCACGATTACCAGATGGTAGTATTCGAATAAAAGGGGATATTGTTCTCGTTGGAAATAACATATTAAACCGAGCGCAACAAAACGACACAACTCAAGCAAATACTCCATACAATGGTAATGATAACAACAATAACCTTTGGATGGAATATATTGATATTGATAATGATCCATCTACCTTTAGTTCTAGTAGCGCTGATTTGGAATTTCCACGTACGTGTGCCAAAATTGCCTATGCTGGGTTATATTGGGCATCTACCTATCCTAATGAAAGAAGTACAAATAAGGATGCTGCATTTGATGGAACACCGAGATACAGCTCTTGGAATCAAATAAAATTTAAATTGCCTGGTGGAAACTATATAGACATAGTTGCGGATAACAATCCGGATCCAGAAGGAGAAGAAGACGATATTATTTTTGATGGTTATGATTATGACAACATTAATAATTCCTTTAAGGATTCTCCGGCAATTTGTTACAGAGATGTAACAGCTTTACTACAAACTTTACCTAATGCTCAAGGGACTTACACGGTTGCAAATATTAACGCTACAAGGGGAAGAAGAGTAGGGTCTAGTTCGGCGGGATGGATGCTAGTTATCATTTATGAAGATCCCTTAGAGCCAGGACGCTTTATTTCTACTTTTGATGGGTATGCTGGGGTACAGGGTAGTAATACTGCCGAAATTCCAGTACAAGGTTTTAGAACATTACCTCCTGGTTTTCCTGTTAATGCTAAATTAGGTGTAGGTGCTTTAGAAGGAGATGTAGGTATTAAGGGAGACCGACTTCAAATTAGATCGGATATTGCAGAAGCTAATGGAGATGGGTTCACAAATGTTACCAATGCTTTGAATCCAGCGGATAACTTTTTTAATGCAACCATTACCAATGAAGGGCAACAGGTTTTAAACAGAAACCCGAATGGTACCAACACTTTGGGAGTGGATATTGATTTGGTTGACCTTAAGAATACAAATAACAAAATACTTCCAAATGATGAAACTGGGGCAACACTAAAACTTACCACCAGTGGAGATGGATATGGAGCTTTCTTTTCTTCTTTTTCCGTAGAGATTATTGAACCAATTATTCAAATTGCAAAGCAAGTAAAAGATGCTTCCAATGCAGTAGATATAGAAGGGGATCAAGTGGAGCTTGGTCAAACTATTAATTATATTTTGGAGTTTGATAACGTAGGTAATGACGATGGAACGCAATTTACCATTAGGGATATTCTACCTATTAATGTTGATTTAGATGATGTTTATTTCGACCCGAATCTCAATGGAGAAGTTACCTACACTCATGATCCAGCAACCAATGAAATTATATTCACTGTTCCCGATAAGTATGTAGAATTGGCAAGGGACAGCTATTGGATACGTATTGAAGTAACCGTACAACCTGATTGTGAAAAATTAAGGGATGCCTGTTCAGGAATCATACAGAATTTGGCATATGCAACATACCGAGGTGTTCTTAATGACACTGAAATTTCAGATGATCCAAGTTTTTATGGGTTTGATAACTGTAATTTCGGATTACCTGGATCTACTAACTTTTTACCCAATTTGGATAGTTGTGGGGAATTTGAAAGAGTTCAGGAATTATGTGATGATACTGCTACGTTAACGGCTGGTTCAGGTTTCGACAGGTATCAGTGGTTCAAGGAGGATGCCGATGGAGAATTTATTAAACTAGATGGAGAAACTGGCCAAAGTTATGATGCAAACGATTTTGGTACTTATAAAGTAATTAAACAATCTGATAAAGTTATTGTAGATCAGTTTGATCAAACGAGAAGCTTTGAATGTAAAGATTATGTTGAGATAATTACTTTACGTCAAAGAAATACAGACCCTGAGAACCCCTTTATTTCGCAAGCTGATAAAAAGACCACCATCTGCCCTAATGATGGTTCAGTTCTTCCAGAGTTCTTCCTTTGTGGTGCAAATGATGTAAGAAATTTAACGGTTAATTACAGTGGCATAAAATCTTTAGTGTGGGAAAAACTTGATGAAGGATGTGCAGACGAAGCCATTGAAAGTTGTCCAACAAGAAGTAATAGTTGTACATGGAAACAAGTTGGAACCGGTAGTGCGTATAAGCTAGATGATAAAGGAGAGTATCGTTTGGTAGTAACCTATGAAGAAGGATGTTTTAATAGATTTCATTTTAAATCCTATCAAAACTCTGTATCTCCTGTCGCAGATGGCGAAGATATTTATTGTGAAACCCCAGGAAAAATAACTGTTTCGGGAGTAGGTTCTGCATATGAATTTGCTATAACGAATGACCCAGAAAATTTTGACAGAAGTTCTGCTAGCTGGACGGACAATAATGTTTTCGACAATATTACTACACCGGGAACTTATACGGTGTTTATTCAGCAAAAAAACATTTCCACAAATCCTCAGGACAGAAATCCTTGTTTATTTAAAACAGAAACGGTTCAAATTCAAGACCGTGAAATGGAATTGGTAGCTACTGAAATTAACAACCCTCGCTGTTTTGATGATAAGGGTTCTATAAGTGTTTCTGCTAATAATGTTAGACCAGAATATACCTTCAACATTTATAGGGAAAACGATTTTACAAATAGAGTTAAATCGGAAATTAACACGAACGATAATTTTACAACGTTCACAGAATTAAACCCTGGAAAATATTCTATTACTGTTAGTTCTCAAGACCAATGTAAAGACACTATTAATGTTGAGCTAATTCGTCCCGAAAAACTAACCCTTAATGCAGAAGTTAAAAAAGATATAGCCTGTGACGATGGAATTATTGAACTAAATGCCGAAGGAGGTACACCAGATTATGATACATTTGCTGTATGGAAGTATACTGATGCATCAGGAGTCGTACAAGTATCTTATGATATAAACGATCCTGTGGGAAGTTTACCTGAATCTGAATACAGGGACTTTGAGGACTCTGAACAAAATCCGATTTCTATCAGTCCAGGAGAAGAAGGAACATATGAGTTTATAGTTTTCGATAAAAATAACTGCTTTGCGATTTCTCCTGCCGTTACCATAACCAACAATCCACCGGTTGATTGGACATTATCTGCGGATGACTTAAAATGTTTCCAATCTAATGATGGAGTAATAAAAGTAAACCATGGCGCACTAAATGGTTACGCATTAACATATGAACTTAAAAAACCAGATGGTACAATTGTAAATGATGGAGACGGGGAGTTCACCAGTCTTCCTGCTGGAAGAAATTATGTAGTAACCGTTACACAGAATTTTGGAACAGAACAAGTTTGCGCAACAACAGATACCATTAGCCTTGCTGAACCAGATAGGTTAACGGCTTCAGCAGGTGTTTCTAAATTGCCTGGTTGTGATAGCTCGAACAACAAATTAGCTGAGGTAAGAATTACGAATCCACTTGGTGGAACACCTCCGTACGAGTATAGTTTTAGAGGCGGGGAATCGGGATCATATAGTTCTTCTTCAACTGCTTTTTTAGAAGCTAACACGCATACATTATATATTAAAGATGCAGAAGGGTGTACTTACCAAATGGAAGTTACCATTCCTCCTTTACCAGAGGAACCAACTACCGAAGATTTAACCTATTCATACAATTGTGACGGTACTGGTAATATTCAATTGATTCCGAGTATTCCAGAATACAATTATTCCTATGAAATAAATGGTGCGAGTTATTCAGGAGATACCCTCACAGTAGATGGATTATCGAATGGGTCTTATAAATTGGTTATAAATTATAACAATCCAAATTACGTTACCTATTCCAATTTATTAAAAGAAGATTTTGGTCGTGGAGCAAATACTACGAGTCCGTACATAGATCCAGTATATTGTTATGAGTCTCAGTACAGTGGAGATTCAAGCACTTGCGATCCTAACGGCGAGTTCAATACTGATATTAACGATGGGGAATATTCCGTTACTTCAGAAATTACTACGAGTGTTGCTAATTTCTCGGGGTGGATTTCACCAAATGACCATACAGACCCTTCAGATGTTAACGGCCGATACATGGCCATTAATATTGGGGGAGTAGCTGGAATTAACGGTGTTATCTTTAAAAAGAAAGTATTCGATGTTGTTCCAAATCAGGATATTAGTATTGAATTGGAGGCCTTCAACTTAATTAAAGAAGGAACGGTAAATAGGGACGATCCATTTTTGGTAATTCAATTGGTAGGAAACGATGGTAGTGTAATTACCCAAACCAGTACCGATAGAATACCACGACACATAGATGCAAATAGTTGGCACAACTATGCAGTAGAATTGAACCCAGGTGCCAATACTGAATTAGATATTGTAATCCGCACCCAAAACGATGAGGTAAGCGGTAACGATATTGCTATTGACGATATTTTGGCATACCAAATTCCTCAAATCTGCGACCTTACCAAAGAAATAGACATTGTTATTAATGGGGAAGCTTTTTCTGCTGAAAGAACCGCAACGGGTACGGTTTCTTGTAATGGCGAAGACGATGGCAGCATTACATTTAGAGCTGAAAACTTTGATACTGCGCAAGGGTATCAATATTCCATAGACAACAAAGTTAATTGGTCTGTAGTCCAAACTACTCCAACCGTAACTATTCCAGACTTAGCAGCTGGGACTTACACCGTTTGGGTACGGGACGTACGAGACCAAAACGATCCATCCGCTTGTGAAGTTAGTTTCACTGCGGAAGTTACCGAGCCTGAAGCAGTTACAGTTAAAGCTAAAATAACAACGCCATTTTCTTGTAACAATATGGGAGCAACTATTGTAGCTGAGATAGCCCAAGGAGGAACATCTCCTTACGATTATCAGTTAGAAGACGAAGTGGGTAATGTAATTGCACCTTACGATTTTGATGCCAACGGAGCAAATCGAACATTTAAAAACCTGCCAGCTGGAAAATATGTTGTTGCCGTAAGGGATGACAAAGATTGTTCGCAAGCAAAATCGACGGTAATGGATGTGGTAGAGCCTAAAAATGTTACTTTCACAGCCTTACCTACCGATTGTTACAGTGGAAACAATGATGGGCAAATTGAAATTACCGCAACGGATGGAAATGGAGGCTACCAATTCCAAATAGATGGCGGTACTTGGCAAACTCCAAATCCAGCAAGTAACACTTTTACTTTTGATGGACTATCGGCTGGGACTTATAGCATCAACGTAAAAGATAAGTTGGGTTGTTCCGGAATGGCTATTTCGGTTACGATTGGTGGAAAGATTAATCCATCTGCTAAATTAGATACTGATTTAACTTGCTTGGTAGATGCCCAAATAACCGTTTCTGCCACGGGAGGGGATGGAACTTACACCTACGCTTCAGGTACTTCAGATGCAGGACCTTTTACAGCAATGGCAAGCAATGTTTTTTCAACAGATACTGCTGGCACTTATTATTTTGAAGTCACAGACGGAAAAGGTTGTAAAGATGTCACTAAAGCTATTACAGTAAATCCAGCAGATAATCCAGTGATAACGAGTGTAACTCCTACTGATATTTTATGTAATGGAAGCGAAACAGGTGAACTAGATATATTAATTGATGAAACAGTTGGTTTAGCACCTTTTACCATAGAGATTTTTAATAATGATGGAACAGATAATCCTGGATCAATTTCTTACGGAAAGCAAACCACTAATTTACCTGCTGGAGACTACGTTGTAGTAGTTACCGATGGTAAAGGTTGTGAGTCCGATCCTTATCCGGTGACTATCAATGAGCTTCCGGCAATTAATCCTAACGCTGTTAAAACAGATATAACATGTTCTGGAGATCCAATGATAGGAACGGTACTTGGAACAATTACTATAGATGCAACAGGAGGAACAGCACCTTATCAATATTTTATAAAGAAAACAGATAATACTTTTTCAGATAGCTATAATGCAAGTGGACCTTCCTATTCTCATCCATTCACCGATTTGAAGTTTGGAGATTACGAAATTAGAGTGGTAGATTCAGAGGGATGTGATAAAATTGAAAAAATTACGATTGCAAATCCACCAAACCTTATTTTATCTGCTTCAAGTATTGCTGGATGTTTACCGGGATCAGGACAATTAACCGTTGAAGCTAATACCACCAGTGGAGATTTAACCACAGGAAATTTCTATTTTGCAATATACACATCAACCTTGGCTCCTTTCGATCCTTCAGACCCAGATTGGCATGCTGCCACAGGAGATCCTAAAAGCCTAGGATTTAATACAGAATATACTTTTACAAATTTAGATCCAGGTGTAAAATACACGATTGTAGTTCATGACGCCGCTACTGGTTGTGAGTTTGTAGATGACGATATTGTGGTAGTGGATTCCGAATCAGACTTAATGGCAACATTAGACGCTGAGTCAGATGTTACTTGTTTTGGAAGTAATGATGGAACGGTTACTTTTACAATAGATCCAGCGAGCACTGATGCTACATCTGTTAATTACGAAATTTATAACAATAGCGAGTTTACAGGAATAGGCATTACCGGAACGGCAACTCCTGGAACAGTGGAAACGGCTACTGGAATTGCCCCTGGTCAATACTATATTTATTTTGAAGAAGTAGATGGTACTCATGTTGGTTGTAGGCAGGCATCAGATATTTTCTTAATTGAGGAAGCGCCTCAACTATTGGAATTAAAAGACCCTGTTGCAACAAATGATGACACTTGTAACGAGGATGGTACAGTAACGACTACTGCAAGATATGGAGCAGGTGGTTATTTATACCAAATTGAGAGTCAAGATGTTTCTACACCTGTTATACCAGATGCAACTACTTGGACGGGTACAAACACGTCGGGGTATTTCTCTAATCTTTCTGACGGTGATTACATTGTTTACGTTAAAGACATTAATAATTGTATTGTTTCAAAACCAATCACCGTCGGTCTTGACCCAGCACCAGTAATTACTGCAGCGATTGACGACAATTGTGCGGCAGAAGGCGAGTTTAGTGTAACGGTTACGCTTTCATCTCCTGGGATTCCGCCATATAGTATTAGTGTAGATGGTGGAGCTTATCAGAACATTGCTTTTGATAGTACAACTAATGAATATCAAATAACAGGATTAAGTTCTGGATCGCACGACATAGTTGTGCAGGATCGGAACGGTTGTCCTTCCGGAACGGTAAATATTGATATTTATCCTCCTTTAGAATTCAACGCTCAAATCACCAAATTACTCGATTGCCAGCCAGGAACCGCTGCAAACGCAGAAATTACCATTAAAAATTTGACAGGTTCTGGTAATTATGAATACGAAATTGACGGACCCGGCACTGTAGATCAAACTAGAACAGGACTTACTTTAACAGCTGGCGAGTTTGTTTGGACGGGTGCTAGTATTGATGGACCTTATGTAATCACTATTTATGACATGGGTACGCCAGACGAATGTTCTAGACAAATTACTAGAACTGTATCTCAAGCTATTGAGCCAACCCTAACTATCGACGATTTTGAGGATGTAAGTTGTTACAACGCTGCAAATGGAACTATTACCGTTTCTGCGGAAGACAACGGTTACGGTCCGTTTACATTCGAAATCACAAGTGCTACAGATGCTAGTGTAACTACCCCTATTTTACCAATTGTGGAAGATGGTTACACTGCAACTTTTGAAAACTTAGCAGGCTCTGTAGCAGGAATCGATTATACCATAACAGTTACTTCTACTTCCAATAATTGTGAAGATGATATAGTTCAAAGAATTATACAACCAGAGGAAATTACTGGTTTGGATGCGACAGTTACTGAATTTGCTTGTGCTGCTGGCACCAATTCCAGCCAAGTGGCTCGTGTTGATATCACGGGAACCGTAATTGGGGGTACAGTGGCTATAGCAGGGGATTATGTCTATGAATTTATCTACACGAATGGAAACCCTTCAGAAGATTATACCCAACGTTCAACAAGTACGGAATTCTTGGTTTCAAATCCAATTGGAGGAACGGTTACCATAAATGTTTATGATGACAATGGTTGTACGCCTGCCAGTATTACGAGAACCATCGAACCTTATGTTGGGTTGGAAGAGTTAAATACTTCGGTTATTCAACCTACTTGTAATGGTGCCGATGGTGAAATTACAGTGAACGCTACATTGGAGTCTCCAATTGGGGCAGCCACGTTTACCTATGTACTTCAAAAACCAGATGGTACTACAGAAACATCAGGATCGATTAATGCTGATACCTACACGTTCTCAGGATTAGATGTTGGAAGCTATGTGATTACAGTTACCAATGATGCTACGAATTGTGAGCTAAAAACTTCTGCAGTACTTAACAATCCAAATACTTTCAAATTGGAGATTATTAAAGTACAAGATGTGGTTTGCCACGGAACGGATACCGGAATTATAGATGTAAACCTAGTAGATGATGTATATACTGGTCCGTTTACTTGGACTATTTATAGAGCTTCGGATGATAGTTTGGTAAAAACAGGAAATAATACCGACAATACTGGAATAAATTTGTTTGCTGGTGCGTATTATGTTGAAATTACTCAAACGGACACACCTTTCTGTACCAATAGAGGATTTTTCACGATTACGCAACCTCAAAATCCATTAGTGATAGATGCAGAAGTCTCCAAATTCATTTCTTGTACGGAATTGGGAGAAGTTACGGTGAGCGCCACAGGTGGTTACGGTTTCTATGAATTCGCTATGGTTCCGCAGGGACAAACACCAACGGATGCGCAGTATAGTGCTTCAAATACGGTATTTACAGACGTTTCAGCAGGAAGTTACGATGTTTATGTGCGTGATGAAGAAGGTTGTGACGAGATTTTTGAAACAGTTACACTTCAGCAACCAAATGATATAACTGCTTCAGCAATACAAGGAGATGTAATTTTATGTGAAGGTGATCCAACGGCTAGTATTTCAGTAGTAAACGTTACGGGAGGTAGACCAGAAATAGATCCTTCCTTAGATTACTTGTATATTTTAAACAGATTGGATAGTAATGGAGTGATTGTCTCCAGTGCTGCTCCACAAACTACGGCGGTATTTACTAATCTTGCAGCTGGTCAGTACAGCGTAACCGTAACTGATAACTACGGTTGTAGTAGTGATACCAATCCAATAACAATTGGAGAACCCGATGAGGTCGTGGCTACGTTAAGTGTAGTTAAAAACAACACTTGCGCTACTGGAGCACAAATAGAGTTAATTGCTAGCGGAGGTACAGAAACCGATTATGAGTACAGTACATCTCTCAGTGGTCCATGGACTCCTTTCGGAACCAATACCAACGATAATACAGTTACTATTGATGTTCCTGGCCCAGTGACTTCAGAAAGCACCTTCCAGTACTTTGTAAGGGATGCCAACTTGTGTGTATCCAAAGTTTCCAATTCAGTAACTATTCAACCGGTTCGTCCATTGGTAATAAGTCCGGATGTAGTTACTGATGTGAGCTGTTATGAAGATGCTACTGGGTACATTAATGTAGATGTGACAGGTGGATTAGGAGACTATTTGTATTCTTTATATGATGTTTCAGGAACAAATGAAATTCGTCCGCAGCAAACAGACAACACTTTTAACAGATTACCTGCCGGAGTGTATTTTGTTCAAGTAGACAGTAAAGATTGTTCGGAACAACTTCGTGTTGAAATCCTAGAAGGAATGGAATTAACCTCTAAAGAGCCGGTTATTTATAATCCTATGTGCTCTGAGGATTTGGGTAGAATAGAATTGGAACTTCAAGGAGGTACAGGGGAATATCAATATGCGATTTCACCAAACTTAGATCAGTTCCAAAGCAAAAATGTATTTGAAGATCTAGAGCCTGGGAAATACACTATTATCGCTCAAGATTCCAAAGGTTGTAACCCATTTGTTTACGAAAAAGATATTGTAGCTCCTAGTCCGCTTGCTGCAAAAGCCAGCGTAATGTCTCAGGAATATTGCGTGGGTGATAACACCGGTAGCTTTGAAGTTAACATAGCGGGAGGAACGGCTCCATATTCCACAGCTTTAAACACGCAAAACGATGCGGCTTTTGTGGAAGGAAGAACAACTTTCGATAATCTTAAAGGTGGTCAAACCTACGTTGTTTTTATTAAAGATGCCAACGGTTGTACTTCCAACGTAATTGTAACATTAGATGCGCCAGTAGATCTTGCTCCAAGAGCAGAAATAAACATGCTTTGTATTGATAACAGCGCAGCTAATGAAGTTGAAATAATGTTGGCTCAAGATTTAGATGATGTTATCTATTCTATAGACGGTGGTCCAGATCAATTTGAGAACAGATTTACCAACTTAGCTCCTGGAGACCATACGGTTACGGTTTCTTACTTCGGATGTCAAAGAACGGTGGACTTCACAATTGATGCGATTGATCCATTAAACTTGGCGGTAGGCCAGAGTAATATCAATCAATTTACCATGGAGCCAACAGGAGGTGTGCCACCTTATCAATATTATGTAAATGATGAATCCCAAGGAAGCAATCCAACATACATCATTAGACGTAGCGGAATCTACGAAGTAAAGGTGATTGATGCGAATGGTTGTGAAGTGATAGCTCAAATAGAAATGGAATTTATTGATATCAATATCCCGAATGTATTTACACCGGATGGCGATAACAATAACGATACTTGGACACCAAAGAACACCTTGCATTTCCCAAATATTCTTACCAAAGTGTATGATCGCTACGGAAGACAGGTTGCAGAATTGAGAATTGGTGAAGAGTGGGATGGTCGCTACAATGGCGAGCAATTACCAACAGGAGATTACTGGTATGTGGTGAAATTGAATGGAGAAGAAGACGATAGGGAATTTGTTGGTCATTTTACCTTGTATCGTTAAGAATATTTGTGCCCCAAATTAGAAATGAGAACGAATTTTGAATAGAAGAGAATCATGAAAAAGTACCTACTTACGTTAGCCATGGCAGTTGCCCTTTCTGCTTCGGCACAGGAGTTAACGCTTCCTACGTTTACCCAATACTTGGCGGATAACGAATTTGTTATTTCACCAGCGTATGCAGGAATCGGTGACTACATAAAAATTAGGGCCAACGGACTCACACAATGGGTAGGAATAGACGATGCTCCGGACACTCAAACGCTTGTTGGTGATGGCCGATTGGGACAAAAATCGGGGGTGGGTGCCTTGCTGTACAACGATAAAAATGGAAATACACGCCAAATGGGTGCTAGAATCTCTTTTGCACACCACTTAACGTTGGACGCTACGGAAGACCGTTACCTTTCTTTCGGACTCTCGTATAACCTCAACCAGTTTAGATTGGATACGAGCAATTTTGATACCGATGGAGACGGAATTCCAGATAATTCAGACCCAAGCATTACAGATGACCGCGCAGTTACTAACCATAACTTTGATGTGGGAATGTTACTGCGTATGGGAAACTTTTTTGCGAGTGTTAACGCTTCAAATATCCTAAATAAAGAATTGAACGTTTTCGCCATCAATGAGCCTAATAAACTGCGTAATTACTATTTGTACACAGGGTATCGGTACAAAAAGAACATCCGTTCCGATTGGGAATGGGAACCTTCTGTTTTTTACCAAATTTTTGAAAGTGATAAGCGTTCCAGTACGGATATAAACATGAAGGTACGCTATTGGGATTTTGAAGATTACTACTGGGCAGGTATTAGCTACCGTTTCTTAAATGATCAGTTTTTAGATCCCTTAAATGTTGGTCCGATGGTTGGTCTTAAAAAAGGTGCTTTTTACTTTGCGTATTCTTACCAAGTTATTCTGAATGAAATTCAACTGTACAGTAGTGGAACACACATGATTACGGTGGGGATCGATATTTTCCAAGGATTAAGCAATTGCCGTTGTACCATGCGTTAGTATTTAAAGGATACTGGATGCAGGAAAAAATATAAACCTAGAAGGCTTCAAAACCTTTTAGGTTTTTTTATGCTCAAGATTATTCTTCCGAAGATATACTAATTAAACTGAATAAGCTGTTTATTCACACGGTTGGCAGCAATTTTTGAAGCGATAAAGCCTAGCACAAAAATAGTAACAAAGACTACGGCAACATTTCCCCACTGATATTCTACAGGATACGCCAAGGAAGGCGTTAATTTCAGCCATTGAAACGCAATTTGCGACCAAACCAATAATGAAGCCACCACAATTCCTATGAGTCCGCCCACGGCGGTTACCAATAATCCTTGAAGGAAAAAGATACGCTTCAACTGTTTTATGGAAACACCCATGCTGTACAAAGTAGTAGCATTTTCCTTTTTATCAAGAATCATCATAATGATGGCGCCCACCACATTAAAAAGCGCGATAATCAGTACCAATGTAAAGATGAGGTAGATTGCTAAGTTTTCGGTATTCAGCATTTTGTATAGGGAGTCGTTTAGCTGGGCCCGGGTTTTTACGGTAACTTTTCCATCTAGCGCTTCCGTAATTTTAGGAATCACCAAATCAGGATTGGCATTTGGGGTAAGCTTAAAATTAATCCCTGTAATTTGATTTTCATGTTTTTCTAAAAGTGGCTGAACCGTAGAAAGCCGTGCAAACACGTATTTTTTATCCAATTCATCATTCACAGCATAAACACCCGAAAGCGTAACCGAAAGTTCGTTATATGGCTTCTTAGTGCCCGAAATTCCACTTGTGATACTTCCTTCTCCAGGTTTTGGCGCTAAAATCTTCAACGGATTCCTATAATCGTTAATTCCAAGACCTAAAATATTCGCAATTCCGAGTCCGGTAACTACTTGGTAAGGATCTTCATCCATCCATCCTCCGTAATAAATTAGGCTATCTACAGCGGTTACTTTCGTATAATTGCTATCTACCGCTTTAATGTATGCAATATGATTTTTCTGTTTAAAAGTTAGAAAGATACGTTCTTCAATTTCCTTGGAATAATCAGCAATACCTTCAATTTCATCGAGACGGATTTTATCATTTTCAGTAAAATCAAAAAATTTTCCTTCCGAAGAAATTGCTTTTAAATCGGGATCGAACGAATTGGAGAAGGAAAGGCTAAGCGTTTTTAAACCAGCAAAAGCAGAAAGTACCACAAATAACGATGCGGCACCAATAACGATTACCAAAAAAGTAACAAAATTGATGATATTTACCGCATTTTGGCTGCTTTTAGAAATGAGATACCGCTTGGCTATGTAGAGAGAAATATTCAAAAAATTACGACTTCTTTCTTTTATCTAACAAATCTCTATTTTCAATAGGGTTTTCGCTGCGTTTCAAGGATTTATCGATACGGTCTATATATTCCAAAGAATCATCTATAAAAAATTCCAAATCCGGCACGCGACGAAGCTGATTTTTGGTTCGTTGCGAAAGTTCGTGCTTTATAAGCGGTTGGTTTGAGCGCATTCCTTTTAAAAGCTCATCGGCATTGTTATGCGGAAAAATACTTACATACACCTTTGCAATGGAAAGGTCTGTAGTTACATTAACCTTTGTAACACTTATAAGAGTTCCAGACATGCCACCATCTTTTGCTGCTCTTTGAAGAATTTCTGCCAAATCGCGTTGAATAACGCCACCAATCTTTTTCTGTCTGTTTGTTTCCATATTGCAAAAGTACGAGAATAATAATTACAATTTAAAGCATTATTTTTGAATCTCCGAGGCCGGCATCGAGTAGTTGACTAGCATAGGGGTAGAAAGGAAACCATGTTGAACCATTTTTAGATTGAATTGGTATGAATAAAATAGAACATTTAGGGATAGCAGTGAAGAATTTGGAAGCATCTAATGAACTTTTCCATAAACTTTTGGGCGTTGCGCCGTATAAAACGGAAGAAGTGGCTTCGGAAGGGGTGCGGACTTCATTTTTCAAAACTGGAGAAAGTAAAATAGAGTTGTTGGAAGCGACCGATAAAGATAGCCCGATTGCAAAATTTTTAGAAAAAAAAGGTGAGGGGATTCACCATATCGCTTTTGATGTGGCCGATATTCAGCAGGAAGTAAAAAGGCTTCAAGAAGAGGGATTTGTAGTTTTGAACGAAAAGCCCAAAAAGGGAGCCGATAACAAATGGGTGGTGTTTTTGCACCCCAAATCAACCAATGGTGTATTAATAGAGCTTTGCCAAGAAATTGAAAAGGCCGAATAACAGGACAAAATCCGTTAAAAGTTTTGCAGAGGTTAAAAATATGTAGTAATATTGCATCCGCAATTTGCGGGTCCCATAGCTCAGCTGGTTAGAGCACCTGACTCATAATCAGGGGGTCCATGGTTCGAGCCCATGTGGGACCACTTTTAAGCAAAAGCCTTACAGTGATGTAAGGCTTTTTTGTATATCTTCGAGTAAATTTTAGTACTGCTAGACTCAACCTCAATTGTACAGCCCACTTTGTGTAGTGTTTGTGCATGAACAACCAAAATAGATTAAGTTGTAAAACGATTAATTATGAAAAACCTTCTGGTTTTCAGCATAGTATTTGTTATTTTTTGTTTTGCTTATTCACAAAACCCGCCGATTGTGAACTTCCCGCCTTCTGCTTATGAAGGGGAAAATCAAAACTGGAAAATTTCACAAAACGACCATAAATTTATTTATGTAGCCAACAATGCTGGAATGTTGGAGTATAACGGGTCAACTTGGAACCTTTATAGAAGTCCGAATTCTTCTGTAATGAGAAGTGTTCTAGCCATTGGGGATAGAGTGTATGGCGGTTTTTATCGAGAGTTTGGGTACTGGCAACTTCAACCAAACGGGAAGTATAAATACCAATCGGTTTCTTCCAAGTTGAAGGAAAGTATGTTTGAGGATGAGAATATATGGAACATCAAAAAAATTGACCAGTGGGTAGTTTTTCAATCGTATGACCGACTTTATTTGTTTAATCCGAACAAAGAAGAAATAACAATCCTCACGGAAACCAACAACTTTTATCGTATTTATAATCTGGATAATAAGTTATTTCTTCAAAAGAAAGACAGAAATCTTTATCGTGTTTCCAACGGTGAAACGCTTCTGATGGCAACTATTGAAGAAAAGGAGGAAATCGGACTCATAATGAATGTTTTCGAGAACCAAAAAGGGGAGCTAATTGCCGTTACGCGAAGCAAAGGCTTGTTTAAAATTAAAGATGGAAGTTTTGAAAAATGGAACATAAAAGTCTCTGCTCTAATTGAAAAAAGCCAAGTTTTTGCAGGGATTCAGTTAAAAGATGGCAGAATAGCACTGGGAACCATAGCAAACGGGATATTCATCCTCAACAAGCAAGGGGAAGTATTACATGAAATTTCTCGACAAGATGGCTTGGAAAACAATACTGTTTTGGCACTGTTTCAAGATGTTGATGGAAATTTATGGACTGGACTTGATAATGGAATTTCCTGTTTAAATATGGGTTCATCAACGGGTGAATATTTTGATAGTTCCGGTAGTTTGGGAACCATTTATGCTTCGGTTAATTTTCAGGGAAATTTGTATCTAGGAACCAACCAAGGGCTTTTTTATAGAAAGGCTAATTCTTCTGAAGATTTCAAGCTTATACCAAAAACACGTGGCCAAGTCTGGTCGTTGTTTATTTATGATGACCAACTTTTTTGTGGACACACTTCTGGAACTTTTATAATTGAAAACGGACTCGCAACGCGCATTAGTAATGTTCAAGGAAATTGGAATTTTAGGACGATACCAAACAACCCAAATAAACTCCTACTTGGAAATTACAATGGGCTGAGCATTTTAGAAAAACAAAAGGATACGTGGAAATCTTTAGGATTGATAAAGGGATTTGATAACTCCAGCAGATTTTTCGAAATTATTAATAGTGAATCCGGTTTACAGGTTTGGGTTAGCCATGAATATAAGGGCGTTTTTAAACTTATTCCAAACGCAAATTTTACCCGATTTAAAGAGGTCACCCTGCTCGATAGTACCGCGATGGCAAAAAATTCGGGACTACTTTTTTACAATGACAAGTTACTTTATTCTTCTGAAAAAGGAATTTTTGAAATTGATACAGAAACGAATATTCTTCGGAAGAGTGAACTGAACAGCCTGATGGAATCTGAAAAATTCCTTTCAGGGAAGATGATTGCAGATGATGAAAACCATTTATGGATGTTTTCAAAGGAAAATATAATTTTTAGTGACGCTAGCCCAGCTTCTAAAAGCTTGGTAAAAAAGACAATTCCGTTTAGTCAGGACTCCCGAAAAACAACTGTTAGTTTTGAAAATGTCTCTCAAATTTCCGACAATCAATTTCTCATTGGCGGGACCAACAATTATTTGATTTTCGATACTTCTGAATTTCAAAGGGCACCTTTTAAAGTACATCTAAATACTGTTCAAAGCTCGGATTGGGAAGGCAAAAGCACAAATTATCTTCATTTGAATGAAAAAGGGCTACTAGATTATAAAAAGGGCTCTGTAAAATTTCAGTTTAGTGTTCCTAATTATACTAAATACGAAAAAACCTTTTATCAGTATAAATTAGAAGGGAGTTTGAACGAATGGAGCGAATGGGAAACACAACCAACGGTAACATTTGAAAAATTACCTTACGGAGATTATACATTTCAAGTACGGGCAAAAATAGGCAATACGATTTCCAGTAATATGGAAACTTTTGATTTTACCATAAAACCGCCTTTTTATCTTTCTAAAATGGCCATCATTTTATACGCTGCTCTTTTCATTTTATTGGTATTTGCAACCCATTATTCATATAAAAATTATTATAAAAACAAGCAAGAAAAGGCTTTGTTGAGAAAACAACAAGAAATAGAATACACCAAAGCACAAAATGAAAAGGAAATAGCTGAAATTAAAAATGCTAGGCTAAGTGAACAGGTGGAAAGCAAAAGCAGGGAATTGGCCATTTCTACCATGAGCATTGTAAAAAGAAATGAAGTGCTTAGAAATATTAAAAAAGAACTTAAAAAAAGTTTGAAGCTGGACAAAGACCATCCTGTTTTTCAGCTGATTGATAAAAACCTCAATGGAAAAGAAGATTGGGAGTTTTTTGAGAAGGCATTTAACCAAGCCGATAACGAGTTCTTTTCAAAACTTAAAAAGAAACATCCAAACCTAACTAATAACGATTTAAAGTTTTGTGCTTTTCTTAGGCTCAATTTGTCTTCAAAAGAGATTGCACCGCTGCTAAATATTTCAGTAAAAAGTGTAGAAGTTAGGCGGTATAGGCTTCGGAAAAAACTGGAATTAGAGTCCGATGAAAGCTTGACCGACTATATTATTGCTACTTAACATTTAGGTAACCACTACAACACCACTACAATTTAAAATACACCCTAAATTTTCGGGAGAAGATTCTTCTTCTACCCGCTACACAATCTATTGAATGGCAGTGTTTTTAGCTTATTTCTTAAGCTGTATGCCTTTTGTAAGTCCTCTTTTTTCAAGTAACCCAATGTTTGCAATTAATTTAATATTCGTTAACAAACAGGCAAAATAGCTTCCCTTTAAATCAATTTCATTTGCCCAAAACAATCAAAAAAATTAAAACACATGGAATTTAGGAAATTGTTGAGAGCTTCAATTATGTTGTTTCTACTGTTGCTAGGAACCAACGCAATTGCTCAAAACACTATCACTGGAAAAGTGGTGGATTCGCAGGGGGTGCCACTTCCCGGAGCTACCGTAGCGGTTAAGAACTCTTCAAAAGGAGTGGTTACAGATTTCGACGGTAATTTTAAAATACAAATACCAGAGAAAGCAGAGGCTGTTTTAATCTCTTTTCTTGGGTTTAAAACCATAGAAAAAGATATAAATGACGATTTTTCAAACATTGTATTAACCGAAAACACAAGCCAGTTGGATGAGGTGGTTGTTGTGGGTTACGGTACGCTTAAGAAAAGTGATGTGGTAGGCGCTGTAACGAGTGTAGATGTAGACGAAGCTACAGCGGTGCCCACTACCAATGTGTCAGAAATGATTCGGGGTAGGGCTGCTGGGGTACAGGTGAATTTAAGTGATGCCAGACCTGGAGGGAGTTCCAATATTTTAATAAGGGGAAAGGTTTCCTTGGTAGGTAACGATCCACTTATTATTGTAGATGGAGTTCCTTACGATAACATAAACGATGTTGCTCCAGACGATATTCTTTCCGTAGAAATCCTTAAAGATGCCAGTTCTCAAGCTATTTATGGGGCAAGGGCGGCCAACGGAGTAATTCTAATCACTACAAAAAGAGCAAAGGAAGGTGTTTTTAAAGTGAATTACCACGGATATACCACCAACCAAAGCCTTACTAAAAACTTCGATATTTTTTCAGCGGAAGAATATGCGCAGGTGAGAAGAGAGGCGTTTAGGACTGATAATGAAGAAGAATATTTAGAAGATGCTACCATTTTTGAACCTTTTGAATTAGAAGCTATTGAAAATGAAAATTACGTAGATTGGGAAGATCTGGTAATTAACGATGCATTGATTACCAGCCATACGTTAAGCGCTTCCGGTGGAGGGGAACGAACTAAAGTTTACACGAGTATAAATTACTTCAATCAGGACGGAATCATCCCTACTTCTGGTTTTAAAAGGGGGACCTTCCGTTTAAATCTCGACCAGCAAATTACCGATAAGTTAAGTCTTCAAACCAATATTAACATTCAAAAGAGTGAACAGAATATTGAAACGGGAAATCTAGACGTGATCAATATTTCACCATTAGCAAAACCATTCGACGAAAATGGGGAGTTAATACGGGAACCTTTAGGAGACGGTAAATTAACCGTTAATCCGCTTTGGAATATTAGGGAAGCAGATAACGATGTTTTTAGAAACCTTCGGGATTTAAATTTGGTAGGATTGTACCAATTCACTCCAAACTTTTCGTATAAACTTAATGCCTTTTCAAGAGTTCGCGACGGAAAACAAGGAATTTACAATTCTTCTACGCACCCTGCAGGCGATGGCGATATAAGGGGACTTGCCACATTGGGTGATTACAACTATGAGGAATATTTAATTGAAAACATTTTTGATTATAGTCCGAATATCGGAGAAAAACATTCATTGGATTTTACCGCTGTAAATGCTTTTAACCAAAGAAAAACAACCGAAACTTCAGTTACTAAATCTGGTTTTGCCAATGATAATTTGAGTTATAACGGAAAAGCGGATATTATTAGGGCAACTTCCCGTGATGTAAGCAGAAGAAGGTTGGTTTCCTTTATGGGAAGGGCAAGGTATAGTTTTCTAGATAGGTATTTATTAACGCTAACCATGCGTGCAGATGGGTCTTCTGTTTTTGCTGAAGATGAAAAATTTGGATATTTCCCAGCAGCAGCCATTGCTTGGAAAATCAATGAGGAACCTTTTATGAAAGATTCAAAAGTGTTCAATCAACTCAAACTTCGTGTAAGTTACGGTGCCACAGGTAATGACGGTATAAATCCTAGTGAATCTTTAGGATTGGCAGACGACCTTCCGTATGTTTTTGGAGGGAATACATTCGGTGGTTTTGCTCCTTTAAATAGATTGCCAAACCCAGCATTAAAATGGGAAACCACCACTACCTTAAATACTGGGCTGGATTTTAGGCTCTTCAACAACTTTATTAACGGTACAGTAGAATATTACCATGCTTCTACAACAGACTTTCTGCTGGATAGAATTCTATCAGGGGTTTCTGGGTTTAACGTTACCCGATTCAACATTGGGGAAGTAGAAAACAAAGGAATAGAGGCCACTTTAAACACCAACATAATCAACAACAGCAAATTGCAATGGTCGGTTGGGGCTATTTGGTCTACAAATGAAAATAAAGTGATTTCTCTTGCTGGAGAAAGGGATCAAGAAGGAAATCTAATAGACTTCGAATCACAAGGACTTTTTATTGGAGAGTCTATCGATAACATTCACCAATTTGTTTTTGATGGTATTTGGCAAGCCGGTGACGATATAGAAAACTCTGCGCAGCCAGATGCTAGAGTTGGGGAAGTAAAGGTAAAAGATTTGGATGCCGATGGCGATATAGATGATGATGATAGAATTATTATCGACCAAAATCCAGATTGGTACGGCTCTTTAACGACAAACGTGAGGTATAAAGGATTCGAACTTTTCGCTGATTTTTACTTTGTTGAAGGTGCGACAAAAATCAACCCTTACTTTGCTGATGGCAACCTTGGAGCGGCATTGAAAGGTGGAGCAAACGGAATTGCGGTTGATTACTACCTTCCAGAAGACCCCTCCAACACAGTTATCAGGCCGAGTACAGGAACACCTAGCTTCTTAAGATCTTTGGCTGTAGATGATGCTTCTTATCAAAGATTACGCACGCTAACACTTGGTTACAATATACCACGGAAGGTCTTAGACCAAATTGGTTTGGAAAGGTTTAAAATATATCTAACAGGAACCAATTTAATTACGTGGACGGATTACAAATCGTATAGTCCTGAAAACAACCCAGGACAGTTCCCAGATGCTAGGGGATTAACATTTGGAGTACAACTCGGATTATAAAAACAAAAAGTCATGAAAAAAATAGATATAGCAGGAAAAATTGCGGCATTGTTGCTTATTGGCATTAGTTTCACTTCTTGTGAAGAATATTTAGAAGATGAATTACTTTCTGAAACCTCAGCAGATTTCCTTTACAATACGCCCGAAGGATTACAATCTGGTGTGGTGGGATTGTACAATTTACAACGGGATATTTGGACAGATTCTGAGTGGAATTCGGCAATACCTTTAATTCCTATTGCAAAAACGGATCTTACCGTTGGAAGAACCGGTGAATTAGCGTTTTATGCCCGCTTGGGATGGGGAGCCGACTTAAATAGCTTCGGAAGTAAACGATTGGCAAAACATTGGCGGTATGGGTACAAATTGGTAGACCGGGCCAATGCCATCATTAATGCGCTGCCCAATGTTGAAATGAGTGAAGAAGAGAAAATCCAAATTCTTGCAGAAGCCAGAATGGTAAGAGCACAGGCTTATTTCACGCTTTACAGGCAGTTTAGTAATATTTTTATTACTACGGAAGAAACAAACCCAGACAATGCTTTTGATCGTCCTCAGGCGCCATCCAGCAAAGAAGAAATATTCAGTTTAATAAATGAAGATCTCGCATTTGCCATTCAATATTTACCGTGGACAACCGATGAATTTGGAAGATGGACGCAAGCGGCTGCCAGACACGTACGTGCTAAAAATGCTTTATGGCAAAAGGATTGGAACGAGGCCGCAGAACAAGCGGAAGCCATCATAAATCAAGGCGGGTACAGCCTTCTTTCTGAAACTTCGCAGGTTTTTGAAGGAGATATGAATCATAGCGAATCCCTTTTTGTGATGCAGTTCGAAGAGGCCGTTGTAGGCGGTGGAGGTTTCAACAGAATCAATTTTAGCTTCGTTCCTCAATATCACCTAATAGATGGTGCTACTTTTTCCAATGAAAATGGAGCACGAGGAGGAGGATTTTTATTAATGAATAATTATTTTAGAAACCTTTTGCAAGAAGATCCAAATGACGATCGTGATAACGGAAATTATTACATCATGAACTACGTTTATAATGAAGCTGCAACATTACCGGCAGATAAAGAACTCGGCGATACCATAGATGTTTACGATCAATTTAGTAGCGATAAAAATCAACGTAACCTTTACTACAGGACGATGAATCCTTCAGTAATAAAATATCGCCAAGAGGATGCTGCACCAGCCGAACCAGGCCATATTAGTAATATTATGATTTACAGGCTGGCGGAAACCTACTTAATTGCTTCAGAAGCACATTTAAACTTAGGAAACCAATCAAAAGCGTTGGAGTATATCAATGCTATACGCACACGTGCCAATGCGGCTCCTTTAACTTCTGTTCAGCTTATAGATATTGTAGAAGAACAAGCAAGAGAACTCGGTTTCGAAGGGCAACGTTTCTATTTTTTAAAGCGATTAGGTTTGCTTACGGAATATGTACAAGACCATGCCAGTAACGAAGGTTTTTTTGATATGGCTCGGGAAAAAATGCAGCCATACATGGTAAATTGGCCCATTCCACAGGATGAATTGGAACTATTGGGAGAAAACTACCCCCAAAACGACGGATATTAATTTTAAAAATAGGTAAATTGGGTGAAGAAACAACTTCACCCAATTTTTTTTGTAGAAAAATGAAACATCCATAAATAATTTTTAGAAACATTACAGACGAAAATATGGAGGTTCCATGTGACATTTGAAAAAAATAAACACCAACACATGAAAAGAATAATTTTTTTATCGCTTACAGTTATCGCTGTTTCTTGCGGTACCAATGAATCAAAAAAGAGTCAAGAAACTAAAGATGTAAATTCAGAATACCAACTGGTATGGCAAGATGAATTTACTGAAGATGGCAAGCCAGATAGCACTAAATGGGATTTTGAAAGGGGTTTTATCAGAAATAAGGAAAAACAATATTATACCGATAGGAATGTTTTTGTGAATGACGGAAATTTGGTAATTCGAGCGCAAAAAGACACTATCAAGAATGCTAGATTTAACTCAAACGGAAAAATATGGCAAGAAAAGGAAGAATTTGCTAGTTATTCGGCTGGAAGCGTCACGACGGCTGGTAAAGTAGCTTGGAAGTATGGTCGAATAGAGATAAAAGCCAAATTACCTAAAGGAAGAGGATTGTGGCCAGCCATTTGGATGCTTGGGGAAAATCGTAAAGAAGTGGGTTGGCCAGAAACAGGTGAAATTGACATAATGGAACATGTTGGTTTTAATTCAGATTCTATTTTTGGAACCGTACATACCAAGGCTTACAATCATATGAACGGAACTGAGCAAGGTAAGAGTATTTTTATTGAAGATCCTTATGATAGTTACCATGTTTATGCGGTTGAATGGACTCCAGAAAAAATTGATTTTCTGCTCGACGGTACTGTTTATAACTCATTTAAAAATGAATATAAAACCACTGCAGAATGGCCTTTTGACCAAAAATTCCATCTTAAAATAAACATTGCCATTGGCGGAATGTGGGGCGGTAGAAAAGGTATTGATGATAGCGTTTTCCCACAAGAAATGCTAGTAGATTATGTAAGGATATATCAAAAGGCAGAAAAATGAAAAAAGCACTTTTAATAATCACATTTCTATCGGTAGCGTTAATGCAAGCACAGGATGTAGCATTTATGAGCTACAATATTCGGTTGGACGTGGCCTCAGATGGAGAAAATGCTTGGGATAAACGTAAAGAATTTTTAACAAATCAGGTGAAATTTTATGCTCCAGACGTAATGGGAATTCAAGAAGGACTTCCCCATCAAGTTTCATTCATAAAAGAAAGCCTACCCAATTATAAATTTATCGGAGAAGGAAGAAATGGAGGGAGTATAGGTGAGCATAGCGCAATATTTTTCAATACAGAGAAGCTCACTAATGTAAAACAGGGCACTTTTTGGTTGTCTACAACGCCACATCAGCCCTCAAAAGGATGGGATGCTGCGTATCCAAGAATTTGTACGTACGGAAAGTTTAAAGTGTCTAATAGCAAGAAAGTGTTTTATGTCCTCAACACTCACTTAGATCATAGGGGAGAAGAAGCCCGAAAGGAATCCGTAAAACTGATTTTAGCTAAAATAAAGGCCATTAATAAAGAAAACCTACCCGTTGTTCTAATGGGGGATTTTAACTCTTTGCCGGAAGATGAGGCTATAAAGTTGTTGACCAACACCATGAGGGATTCCTACAAAGAAGCTAAACTTACTTTCGGAAATGAGGGTACTTTTAACGGATTTAAAGCTGATAAAATTGCCGACAGAAGAATAGACTACATTTTTACAGATAAAAAATCAGGATTGCGAATTGAAAAATACGCCACCCTTACCGATTCAAAAGCATTAAAATATCCATCCGATCATTTTCCCGTGTATGTATTATTGAAAATGGAGGAATAGAACTTTCTACAAATAAATTAATTAGCTACGTGAAAGCTTTATTTCTTTTTCTTCTTCGGAATAAAATACTGCTCGTTATTGGTATTATTAAATAGCATGCTGCGTCCTTCAACATCTAATCCGTAGTCGTTGGAGGCGCGTACTTGTATGAGGTGGATGCCACTTTCAAGGTCTTTTGGAATAGGAATTTCCCATAAGTGATAACTTTTTCTAGGCTTCCCTATTTTCAACGTGTTTTGATCTAAAGTAACACCGTTTTTCTGAAGGGTAAATAATCTTTCATAGAATGGGTCGAATCCTTCCACATAATTCATCGGCAACCAATCACCGTCACCTATTTTTATCTGTACTTCCGTATTTTTATTACCTGCGTAGACATTCGCCACAATTTTTCTCTCTTCAAAGTCAATCAATTCCCTATCAAAGTCAAAAGGAGTCCAAATATGCATTTGACGGTTGTCTGGTTCAGAAACTTTGTATTCATATTTTTTTTCATCTGCTTGTAAATGCATCACCCAATAACCTTTTGGAGTACCGTCGGACATCATTGCTTGCGGGATACCAAAAATATCTTTTTCCCCATGCCACCAGGAACCGCAAACAGCACCGGCTACTAACTCTTCTACAGGAGCATTAACGCTCCAGCCATCTTCGTTTTTAATGGTTTCAAAAAATTGCGTATGCGTATGACCGGCATAAGCGTGTACTTTTGGGTGATTTTTGAACAATTGAGAAAATTCTTTCAGATTAATTAATTGTTCTAGCGGAATATGCATAAGCAAATGCACGTCGTTTTCCTGCGGAACTGTGCTTAAATAGCCTTCTATAAATTTTAATTGGTCATCATCCAATCGTGCCTCATAATTATGATGAGGTTTAGGGAAAACATTGTTCAGCGCTATAAAACTATGCGACCCATAATTAAAGGCATAGTACGAAGGGCCAAAGCTGTTTTCATAGGTCTCATCACGGTATTTTAGGTCTTTGCCATCATAATTTCTATCGTGGTTACCATACACATAATAAACGGGTGCTTGGACTTTTCCCAACACATCTTTTATAGGCTCAAAAAGACGAAGATTATCGTAGGTAATATCACCTAAAGGAACTAAAAAGTCATATTCCTCATCCATCATTTTTTCTGCTACAACCTTGCTTAGGTAGTAAACGTCATCAATAGTTTTGGTTTGTGTGTCCCCAATTAAACCTATTTTTAAAGTGTCTTCTCCAGCATTTTTATAGAGAGGAAAATTTAGTGGATTTTGTATGGTAGTTGGTGCTGCTCCTTTAAAATGAAGGTTTGGAGAGCCATTTGGTTTGTTAACTTGGTAAGCTTGCTGTACGAAATCTTCTGATAACTTAGGGATATAACCTGATGGCTTTATTAAAAACACTATTTGGTCGTTTTCAACCTTAATTTTATAATCGCCATTTTTGTTGGTAAGTACGACATCCCTTCCATTGGAAAGCGCTACATTGGCTATTCCTCTTTCACCCTTATCATACAAACCGTTTTCATTTTGGTCTAAAAAAACAGTTCCTTTTACCTTTTTCTGTTGAGAATAAGAAGAAATCGTCATCAATACGGTAACTAAAACTATAAGTGAGATACAGTTTTTTTTCATCAAAAAATAAATTTTATTCTTTCATTATAATATTTTCAAAAGTACTTTATTCCTGAGTAGTCCACAATTTTCTATGTTATCTATTCATTAAATAAACATTGATTATTTTTGACGTTCACATCGTTCTAAATTTTAATGATTTAGACTTGAAAACTATATGCTTCAGTATTAAAATTTTAGAAATCCATACAGCAGAGAATCAGTTAAGTCCTATTCGGCTTCAAGAATATGGGGTTGGTATTTTTTCTAGTATTCCAACAAAGTCCGCATTAAAAAAGGCTATCAAAAAAAGACGATTATTGGTGAATGGGGTAGTTGCCACAACGGGAACTTTCATCTGTGGCGGAGAAGAGATTAAGCTTCTCGCTTCCGCGGAAAAAAATTCAATCAAAAAACTCGTTTTTCCTCTGAAGGTTTTGTTTGAGGACGATTATTTAGCGGTTATTTCTAAACCGGCAGGCATAGCTGTAAGCGGTAATCGTTTCAAGACGATTGCCAATGCTTTGGAACAAAATCTTTTAACTAGTGGCAGCAATGATGCAACATCACCGCAACCCGTGCATCGATTGGATTATCCCACCACCGGAGTGTTGTTAGTTGGAAAGACGAGTAGCAGCATCCGGAAACTTTCTAAATTATTTGAAGAAAAGCGTATTCAGAAAACTTACTTTGCCGTTTGTATCGGAAAAATGGATGCTACAGGGGAAATTACATCCCAAATTGACGAAAAAGAAGCACGCTCGCATTATGAGGTGCTTCAAACAGTAGTTTCTAAACGATTTACTTTTCTTAATTTGGCAAAACTTTCTCCCGAAACAGGAAGAAGGCATCAATTAAGGAAGCATTTGTCCAGTATTGGAAATCCTATTCTAGGCGATCAACAATATAGCCGAGAAGACCTTATTTTAAAAGGAAAAGGATTGTATTTACATGCATATAGTTTGAATTTTACACACCCATTTACGGAATCAATAGTTGAGGTTAAAGAACCTTTGCCCAAAAAATTTGAAAAGCTTTTTCCTTCGTAATTTTTAAAATGAGTTTTAAAAGGAGGAATGGAAGGGTGGTAGGACATCGATTTCTCAAACTTCTTTTTAAGCAAAGATACGGCGGGTTTTCCGTCTTTATTGATGCCAAATACCGATAGTTTGTTGATGGACTTTGTTTTAGGATCGTAAACCATTAAAAAGGCAGATCGGGCATGTTGTTTTCCGCAACGCTTATCGCCTCCCGCACTTGCGCCAGCTTCCAGCGCCAGCATGAGACGCTCATTTAGCGATTTACCTTCCGAACCTTGAAAAGCTTCGAAAGCGCTGCTTATAACATTCTCGTCTACTAAGATATTACCTTGTACGGCCACATCCGTGGCAATTTTGAAACCGCTCCAGTTCGTTATTTCCTCTCCGGAATAAACAATGGGTTTTGCGCCTTCCGAAAGGGAAATAAAAGCGTATTGTTGTTTTTCAGGATCAAAATCCTTGTTCTTGAGTACATTTAATATTTCATTTGGATTGGCATCAGCCATCATGAGCTCAACAGCTTTCATTCTGGCAAAATAGTTACTAGCCGCCTGAACAACTATAGCACCTTTTTCGGGGACTATGGACGCAATTCCAGAAACGTCAAAAGTGCAGGATGCACCTGCAATTCCTATCTCGCCCGTTGTTCTGTCCACCGCAATAATAGACCAAGTTGCATAGGAGGGTATAAATGTGAGTGTGCATAGAATTGCTAAGAGTATTCTAGTTTTGACTAAGGTAAATACGTGATTCTTCATTGATTTGATTTTTTTGATTGATGATGATTTGCACTTATAAAGATGGATTTTATTTGACTTTGTTACAGTTCTGAAAGATTCTCAATACTTTCCTAGAATTTTAAAGGAGTATTTTGTCGGTTAAGACTTCTATTTAGGAATTTTCAATTCCTTAAAAATCAACCTTATATTGCTTTCTTTTCCAAATGGGAATCTATAGTTTTGCCCGAAATTTTATGGGATGTTGTGTAAAGTAGAGCAAAAAGAAGTAGAGAATATTAGTCCGACAAACGTTTTACCACAAACGCCTTATTGGGGAAGATTGAAAGATGATCAAGGGTTTCAACCAAAAGGTTTTGAAATAACGGTTTCAAAAGAATTATTGGGTTTTGATGAAGGTGGAACGACGAAAGTGAAAGATGATTTATTAGTACTAATAAAATACTTAAATGACAATTTTTGCTATGCCTATGTGCCGTACGGTCCAAAATTGGAACCGGCTTTTGAAAATCAAGGTTTATTTTTGGAAGAGCTTTCGGAAAGAATAAAACCGAATTTACCGTCAAACTGTATTTTCATACGATACGATTTATTATGGGAAAATCAATGGGCTGCGGAAGATGAATACTTTGATGCAAACGGAAATTGGCAGGGACCTCCGGAAGTAAATATTCAAGAAATGAGGGTGAATTATAAAACCAATAATTTCAATCTTCGTAAGAGTGCCAGCGATAGTTTACCGAAAAACACTTTTTTCATCGACCTTACTTTGAAAGAATCTGAATTGTTGGCCAACATGCGTTATAATACCCGTTACAGTATTCGTAAGGCGATAAAAAAGGACATAAATGTTCGGGAGTATGGATTAGAAGGAATAGAGGATTGGTATCAATTATATTTGGAAACAGCTTTGCGTCATGATATGCCTTTGCAGAATGTTGATTTTTTTGAAAATATTCTCACCAATCAAGACAATAACTCGAAAGGTGTTTCCGTAAAAATGTTGATGGCCGATTATCAAGGCGAATATCTAGCTTCCATGTTTTTAGTTTTATCTCATAAAAGAGCAAGTTACTTGTACGGTGCGTCCTTACCGAATAATAAAATGGCTAGCTACGCTTTACAGTGGGAATCCATAAAGTTAGCGAAGGAACACGGTTGCACCGAATATGATATGTTTGGATCAGCGCCAAACATAAATGATTCGCATCCGTTGCGTGGTGTTCATATCTATAAAAAAGGATTTGGAGGCGATTTGTTCCACCGAATGGGCTGTTGGGATTATCCGTATCAACAACAAGAATACGATTTATTCAGACTACAGGAAATCAGTAATTAAAAAATTTGATGATTCCTGAACTTGGTGTGTCACCCTGAGCTTGTCGAAGGGTATCAACGCACAAATACTAATTTCCCTTTGACATACTGAAGCTAGTTTCAGTACAGGCGATGAGGGCGACAAAAAGGGATAATAAAAAAACCCCGAATAATCATTGGATTATTCGGGGTTTAAAAGTTGTTATTGAAAGCTTTTATAAATCAAAACCGATATTAACATTCAATTTCATTGCAATCAGTTTATTGATTCGTGTTTTTAGTTCGGGTATTTTTACACTTTCCAATACATTGTTGGCAAAAGCGTACATAAGAAGTGCACGGGCTTCTTTCTTAGGAATTCCACGAGCTTGAAGATAGAACAAAGCTTCTTCATCCAATTGCCCGATTGTACAACCATGGGAACACTTAACATCATCAGCAAAAATTTCTAGCTGAGGTTTAGCGTTAATAGTAGCTTTGTCGTCAATTAAAATATTGTTGTTCTGCTGAAAACCGTTGGTTTTCTGTGCTTCTTTTTCTACGATAATTCTTCCGTTGAAAACACCTGTACTTCTATCAGCATAAATTCCTTTATAATCTTGGTGGCTTTCGCAATTCGGAGTCGCGTGGTGCACTAACGTACTGTGATCCACATGTTGCTTATCTTCCGTAATCGTAATCCCTTTTAAGGTAGAATTAATGTGTTCCCCTTTATGAATAAATTGAAGATTGTTACGCGTTAATTTACCACCAAAAGAAAACGTATGCACAGAGGCAAGACTGTTTTGCTGTTGCGAAATGTATGTATTATCGATTAAAGAAGCCTGCTGATTATCATTTTGAATTTTATAATAATCTACGATACCTCTTTTATGTGTGAAAATTTCAGTTACCGAATTGGTTAAAACTGGATTTTCAGTCAGACTTTGATGTCTTTCAATAATTTGAACGTGCGCATTTTCACCAACAACAACCAAAGACCTTGGTTGAAGCATAATGGAAGACTCTTTACCCGTTGCCAAATGAACGATTTGTATCGGTTTGTCTACAACTTTTCCCTTCGGAATATTGATAAATGCACCCTCCCTTGAAAAAGCCGTGTTCAAGGAAGTAAGACTATCATCCTTCTTAGCTATTTTATTGAAGTAATTCTCAATAATCAATCGGTATTTAGGCTTTGTAAGCGCAGAACTCATCAAACAAACATCCAAACCTTCATGAGAAGTTTGCGAAAGATGCGAACTGTAAATACCATCGATAAATACAATTTTGTAGCTATCTATATCGTGAATAAAGTATTTCTTTACATCTTTAAACTCCAACGCAGATTCTTCCTTCGGAAAAACACTGTAGTCGGTTTTTAGCAATGCATTAAGGGAAGTGTATTTCCACGCTTCATCCTTCTTTGTTGGAAATCCTTTTTCTTCAAAAACCTTTATCGCTTCTGTACGAATATCGTGTACAGGATGGTCCACATCCACACGATTTTCAAAAGCCATAAAAGACGATATTAACTTATCTTTTAATTCCATTATATTCTTGTTTCAAGTTTGCTGTTTCTTGTTTCAAGTTTCTGGTTACTTTTTCTAAAAACAGCTACTCTTTGTATTTTATACCCTTATATTCTTTTCTATTAAGGTAATTAATAAAAGCTGCAATTCTTTGACTTAACTTTTTATAATCCTTAACTAATTCATTAAGCTTTTCTTCTGAAATATATGATGAATCGTAAACTCTGTAAAGTTGAGACCTCGTTTCTCCTGCAGACCCTTTTGCTATTGATAAAAATTGTCTAAACTCAATATTTCCATCTCTTTCAAAGCCTTCTGCAATATTATCCATAACAGAACCTGAAGAGCCTTTAATCTGATCTCTTAACTTAAAATCCCCATTTAAATGGGTAGTTTTTACGATTTTTATAATTTCTTGAGTAAGCCTCCTAGCTTCTTGCCAAATTTCTAAATCCTCAAATTGTTTTATTGTTCCCATAGTAAACTTCAAACAAGAAACTAGAAACTATGAACGTTTTTAAACTAAACCGCCAATTCCTGTTTAATCCAGTCGTATCCTTTTTCCTCAAGCTCTAAAGCAAGCTCTTTCGTACCCGATTTAACGATTCTTCCGTTTAATAAAACGTGTACGTAATCTGGAACTATATATTCCAACAAACGTTGGTAGTGCGTAATAACTACTACTGCGTTGTCTTTACTTTTAAGTCTGTTGACCCCATCAGAAACAATTTTAAGGGCGTCAATATCCAAACCAGAATCCGTTTCGTCCAAAATTGCCAATTTAGGCTCTAACATGGCCATTTGGAAAATTTCGTTTCGCTTCTTCTCTCCCCCAGAAAAACCTTGGTTTAAAGAACGGGAAAGAAACTTACGGTCGATTTCCAATAACTCTGATTTCTCACGAATTTTTTTCAACATTTCATTTGCTGGCATATCTTCCAATCCTTGAGCTCTGCGGGTTTCATTAATCGCAGTTTTCATAAAATTGGTAACCGTTACGCCAGGAATTTCAACAGGATATTGAAACGAGAGGAAAATACCTTTGTGCGCTCTTTCTTCCGGAGCCAATTCGTCGATATTTTCACCTAAAAACTCAATAGTTCCTTCAGTAACTTCAAAATCTTCATTTCCAGCTATAACCGAGGAAAGTGTACTTTTACCGGAACCATTTGGACCCATAATGGCGTGTACTTCACCTGGTTTTACTTCAAGATTAATTCCTTTTAGAATTTCTTTATCTTCTACACTGGCGTGTAAATTTTTAATCTTCAACATTTGTTTTCTGTTATATACTGTTATTTTCAGTTAGCGTATCCTTAAATTTCATTTTTTGATGAAACACTGCTTATTTTTTATCCTACGGAACCTTCTAATGAAATTTCCAATAATTTTTGAGCTTCTACCGCAAACTCCATTGGGAGTTTATTTAAAACTTCTTTACTGAAACCATTAACGATTAATGCGATAGCTTTTTCAGTATCGATTCCACGTTGGTTGCAATAGAAAATTTGGTCTTCCCCAATTTTACTGGTAGTTGCCTCATGCTCTATTTGTGCTGTTTTGTTTTTCGTTTCGATGTATGGAAAGGTATGTGCGCCACACTCGTTACCCATCAAAAGTGAATCACATTGAGAGAAATTACGGGCATTTTCCGCTCTTCCTTGCACTTGTACCAATCCGCGGTAACTGTTTTGTGATTTCCCTGCGGAAATACCTTTGGAAATAATGGTACTCTTGGTGTTTTTCCCAAGGTGAATCATTTTCGTACCCGTGTCCGCTTGCTGATAGTTGTTGGTCACTGCGATAGAATAAAATTCACCTACGGAATTATCCCCTTTTAAAATACAAGAAGGATATTTCCACGTTACGGCAGAACCTGTTTCAACCTGTGTCCAGCTAATTTTGGAGTTTTTCTCGCAAAGTCCTCTTTTGGTAACAAAATTGAATACCCCACCTTTTCCTTCTTTATTTCCAGGAAACCAGTTCTGTACAGTAGAATATTTTATTTCAGCGCCATCTAGCGCAATAAGTTCTACTACGGCAGCGTGAAGCTGATTTTCATCACGCATTGGGGCTGTACAACCTTCTAAATAACTTACATAACTGCTTTCATCAGCAACTACCAATGTCCTTTCAAACTGTCCAGTTCCTGCCTGATTAATACGGAAATAGGTAGATAATTCCATCGGACAACGAACGCCTTTTGGAATGTAGCAGAAAGAACCATCTGAAAACACGGCAGAGTTTAAAGCTGCATAGAAATTATCTTTTTTCGGAACAACGGTTCCCAAATATTTCTTCACTAATTCTGGGTGTTCCTGAATCGCTTCAGAAATAGAACAAAAAATAATGCCTTTTTCTGCCAACGTCTTTTTGAATGTAGTAGCTACAGAAACAGAGTCCATTACCACATCTACGGCAACACCAGCCAGTTTTTTCTGCTCGTCGATGGAAATTCCAAGTTTTTTGAAAGTGTCCAACAATTCAGGGTCTACATCGTCCAAACTATCGTACTGAGGTTTCTTTTTAGGAGCTGAATAATAGGAAATCGCTTGAAAATCGGGTTTTTTGTATTTCACATTTGCCCATTCCGGCTCTTCCATTTCTGTCCAAGCGCGATAGGCCTCCAACCGCCATTCCGTCATCCATTCTGGCTCATTTTTCTTCTTGGAAATCGCTCGAACAATATCTTCATTCAATCCCACAGGCAAGGTATCCGATTCAATATCGGTATAAAACCCGTACTCATATTCTTTCGTTTCGAGCTCTTTTTTTAATTCTTCTTCGGTATATGCCATATTCTTTTAAGTAAATAAGATAAAAGTCAAAGAGTTAAGGAGTTTGACAGCGCCGTTTAACATATTTAATGTAATTAGAAAGCTGTTTGGAAATTATAGTAACTTCACTTCTTAACGCCAACCATTTATCTTCATTTATATAATTTGTCTCTTTTAAAATGTTCAGAATATTTCTCACTTCACCGGCAGAGCCTTTAGAGAAATATAAAAACCTTATTAATTCTTTATCCGTTTCACGTTCAAATCCTTCTGCGATATTATTTGAAATGGATAACGTTGCTCTTTTCAATTGGTCTTTAACGGAAAATTCTTTTTTAAGCTGTTGGCCATCCAACAAATCAAAAACTTTAATAGTAAAAGCAATGGTAAGTTTATATACTTCTAAATCTTCAAAGGTAGCACCCGCCATTAACTTATTTCCTTTTTAACTCTTAAACTTAAACCTACAACGAAAAACTCTCCCCGCAACCGCAGGTTCTTTGTGCATTTGGGTTGTTAAAGACAAAACCTTTACCGTTTAGTCCGCCGGAATACTCTAATGTTGTGCCGATGAGGTATAAAAAACTTTTCTTGTCAACAATAATTTTTACATCATTGTCTTCAAACATTTTATCTTCATCTGCTTTGCTTTTATCAAATTTTAAGTCGTATGATAATCCGCTGCATCCTCCGCTCCTAACGCCCACACGCACAAAATCTTGAGCAACGTTGAAACCATCATCCGACATCAATTCGGCGATTTTCTTCTTTGCTGTTTCAGAAACTTTTATCATAATAAAACCTTTCTTTCTAAATAGTTTACAAAAATAAGATATTAAACACGATTTACCATACGTAATCGCATTATTATATTATATCTAATGATAGGGATTTGTTATGATTTAACCGAATTCCTTACAGACATTTTTTCAGAAAAGAGAAATACTTGAAACTTGTTAAGTATTCAGCAGTTCTTCCATTTTGTTTATTACGGAAGTGGGACTGATTGTTCTCATAACATCTTTATAATCCTCTGGGGCTTTATTCCCATAAATGGAAGTTGGAATGAGCGGATATTTTTCCCTGTCGGAAAGTAAAGTGTTATTGTTATTCTGCTGAAAAGGATAAAATCCGGCATATGGATGGGTAACCCCCCATAGTGTCACTACGGGAACATTCCACATCGCCGCCAGATGCCCGTTCCCGCTGTCCATGGAAACCATTAAATCTAAATGTGGAATAAGTTGCAATTCTTCTGAAAAGGATAATTTTTTGAAGGTAAAAACCGTATTGGAATAGGATTCTGACAAGCGGATGAGTTCCTTTTCATCTTTTGGTCCTCCAAAAAGGATAATTTTGTAATGTTGAGTTTTTGAAAAATGGGCAATTACCTTTTCCATCAAATCAATCGGGTACATTTTTGAGTCAAAAAAAGCAAAAGGTGCGATGCCAATCCATTTTTTAGCGTCTTTTTCTAAAATGGTATAAACTTTTGCGGGCAATTGGGGTTTTTCAGGAAAAACATGATTGGAAAGGTCTACTTGATAGCCCAGTTTTCTAAAGACATCTGCATACCTTTCTGCGGTGGATTTTAACTGACTGAAATTTGTGCCATTTATCAGTTTTCTTTTCTCTAGTCTTCCCTTGTCGATCGTTTTATTCCGAACGCCCTTCAATCTAAAAAGCACTTTAATTACATTGCTTCGTAAGGAACCGTGCAAATCGGCAATTTCCGTAAAGCCATTGTTTTTTATTTCAGCATAAAATTTTACAAGTCCTTTTAAACCTTGGTGTTTTCCTCGAATGTCTGCTGGGGTAACACACACACCTTCCACGGTTTCAAAGACGGGAGTCAAAAAAGATTTGGTGGCTACCGTCACTTGAAGATTTTTATTCTGCTGAAGCAAACAACGCAGGACAGGAACGGCAATGGCGGCATCCCCAATATCTGAAAAACGAATAACTAAAATATGTTTTGGTTGCTTCATAGAATCTATTTCTCCATGCTTTGTTTAACGGTTGCCGGCTAGAAAAATCTCTTTAGGCTAAACCGGCTATGTCAGTTATTTCCAATAATCGGCAACCCATTTTGCAGGGCGAACGTAGCGGTACCATTTTCCCCGACCACCTTTTATGGCTTTATGCGGATTAATCTCGCCGTGAAAAATAATAATTTTTGCGCCTTCCGGAATGATAGGCGTTTTCCAAAAAGCAAACGGAATTCGGGACACGCAATCGTATTTATAACTCGGGCACCATTCTGTAGGCCAGTAGTTTAAAAGTCCTTTTTCATGCACTGCCCAAGACAAATATTCCTGTTCGTTGCGATGGTCTTTTCGAATCGTATCAAAATTTTCCACGAAATAATCATACACATAGCCGTGCTTGCCAATTTCAAAACGATATACCGATGAATTCCCTGTAATGCGCCATTGTTTGTTGTAGTCTTTAATGATCATGAATTCATTATCATCTTCAAAAAAGCAATCGATGTTATCTACAATAACCACATCTAAATCTAAAAACAAAGCTGTTCCCTGCAATCCGTATAGGTCCTGTTTTAAGGTGGTCAATTTTTTCCACATGCGTTCCGGCAGGTTGGAGTTGATGTTTACTTCCGGAATGGGATAACATTTTATATCCTCATCAATTCCTTTTTCGTCATCAGTAAAACAAACCATGGTAAACGGCAAAGTTAAATTGCGCTTCACCATGCTGTACAAACGGTTTACATAAGTGGCGTCGTAGAGAGTTCCCCACTTCATGCAGAAAATATGGATATCTTTTTTATTGCTCATGTTCTATTTTTTGTAAAGTACTGGATTTAGGCTTTCATCATTGTACATTTTCATCTGTTTATAGACTTTCATGTATTTATTTCCAGCTTCAATATCTGATAGTAGCTGATTTATCGCCAAACAAAGGTCTTTCTTTTGTTCTAAAAGTACGTTAAGTTTTGCTCGACAATTGTTTTTATGCTCTTCGGAAGCTTCTTCCCTTTTAGCTTCCTCTTCCATATGATAAATCTTCAAAGCCAAAATGGAAAGCCTGTCGATGGCCCATGCCGGACTTTCGGAATTTATAGTGGCATTTGGTTTGGGAGTAATATTTTTATATTTCTGAAGGAAAAAACTATCAATATATTCAACCGTATCGGTTCGATCTTGATTTGAGGCATCAATTTTTCTTTTTAAAATCAAGGCTTCTTCAGCATCGATATTCGGATCTCTAATAATATCTTCATAATGCCATTGCACAGTGTCAATCCAATTTTTTCGGTATAAAAGATGTTTTATATCATCTTTCGGGTATGGGTTTTCCAGAGGCTGGTCAACCGAATCCAAAATATGGTAATTCTTTATACTTTCTTCAAAAACACCAAAGGCGAGTTCGCTAAACATGCTAATCTTTCTTTAAAACGCAAATATACTTAGAAGTGATTTAAACTTTTTGAATTGAAGCAAAAATTGATGGTTTTGTGCCCATACGAAGTGTTTTTTGAGCTGCATAGCAGGGCTACGGAGCAATAAAAATGCGATATAGGGGTGCAAAAAGGCAGTTTTTAGCCAATTCATAAAAGATTAAATAGCTTCTGGCTTAAACAAGGATGAATTTCCTAAATTTGAATTAAGCACCTTTAAAAAACCAAAAAAATGAAGATTCATAACCTGAGCGCTGAGAATTCCATAGTAAATCATTTTTTAGCTGAATTGAGAAATGAAAAAACGCAAAAAGACCGGATGCGTTTCCGTAGGAATATTGAGCGAATGGGAGAGGTGCTTGCTTATGAAATGAGCAAAACGCTTCATTTTTCAACAGAAGATGTTTCGACTCCTTTAGGGAAAAAAGAGACTTCTTTGGTTGACGATGAATTGGTAGTATGTTCCATTTTACGTGCTGGTTTGCCATTACACCAAGGAGTTTTAAATTATTTAGATTGGGCGGATTGTTCTTTTATTTCAGCTTACCGTTATCAAAATCCGGAAAATGAGTTTGAGGTGACTGTAGAATACTTGGCATCGCAAAAGCTGGATAATAAAGTTCTTGTGCTGGCAGATCCTATGTTGGCCACGGGGCAGTCCCTTTTAGCCACTTTCGAGGCACTTTCAAGAGTTGGGTTACCAAGAGAAATTCATATACTTTCTGTGGTCGGTGCGCAGGCAGGTGTGGAATTTTTAGAAAAACAGCTGCCAAAAGACACCCAATTATGGATTGGGGATATCGATGAAGAACTGAACCAAAAAGGGTATATTGTTCCCGGTCTAGGTGACGCCGGCGATTTAGCGTTTGGCGAACGGTTACAGAAATAACGTTACAAAGGGCATTACAATAAAAGACCAAAGAAAAATCTCTTTGAGCCAAAGTCGGTTAATGCTTTCTACATATTTGGCCATTATAACAGATAAAGGAAAAATACTAAAAATTACTTCGGAAGTATTCGCGCTTTCAGAAACAATAGCTACTAAGATGGCAATACCGAGCATTACCATAATCAAAATGCCCGGAACCCTCGTTACAAACGATTTACTTTGTTTCCGAATAAAAAAAGCAATGGTACTCCAAACACCCATAATGAATAGAAAAATGAGAGGGACGATATACCGGAAATCTTCATATTTTTCAAGTACAAGTTTGGGCAATAAAAGCAAGTACCCATAAAATGTTTGCAAATCATTTAGAAGGTAGAAGGCAGTAAAAGTTATGGAAAGTACCGTAAAGAAAGCAACCAATGGAATTAATAAGTTTCGGTAATCGTTCTTCTTGTAGAGAAAAATGCTAGCATAAACCAAAAGAATGAAGAATACCGACCAGCTATAGAAAAAGGTGGCGATAAAAACCCAAAGTGAGGCGTCAAAAATTTTGATTTCCACATCCTTATTGGAGCGAATACTTACGAGTCTTCGAAAGGACAGAAGAATAAAAGCATTAGCGATCAATAGGTTTATTTCATTAAAAATTTTCGGGAATAGGCAGAAAACCAGCACAAAAAAGAAGATGGTATACGAATGACTTCGGGTTAAAAAGTTCTTGCGATTTACAAAATCGACTAAGAACAATGATATTAGAATAAGAACAAAAGATTGAAAAAGTTTCCAGAGAATTTGAATGTTAAATGGTGCATGGAGATATAGAAAGAAGCCACCAACCATAAATAATGAAAGAAAAAAAGCTAAAATTATAAAATTAACGGGGTTAGTTCTATCAAAAATGCTTGAAATCATGGTGGGTTTTTGTATTTTTGTGCTGTAAATTTAATATTTCTTTTACTCATGAGTGACTTTTTCTACGGTATTCAGTATTTATTTGAAGAGGTATTGTTCGTTCCATTGGACGCATTACGTTTTCTAGATAGCTGGTGGTTGTCTAACGCTATCAATACAATCTTTATATTAATTGGTTTTGCAGCTTTCTTTTATTGGATGAAGCAAATGAAGATTTTTAGCGAACACGAAAAAGATACTTATCAGCCGGTTCAATAAGATTTAAAATAACTTCAGTTTATAAAAAAATCCTATCGTGAAAACGATAGGATTTTTTATTGATGCTTATTTAGTTTGTCACTAATTTTTCTTCTGCTGGAGGCTGTATTCTTTTAAGAATTTGTTCAGCTCTAAAAGGGAAAGTGCTAGTAATACCAAGCCAAGTAATGCTACTGGGATTAAAAATTTATAGCTTCTAAAAATCCCTTTTTGTTCAACCCCACGACGTGGGAAGTCAGAAATTACATTCACAATCTCCGACTTATTAGCTCGCTCTTGTTGGATTTCTACAATACTTTCTTTAATCTCATCGATTTGCTTGATGAGAGCGAGTTCTTTGTTTTGTTGGCCGTTTCCATCGGCTAAATTGATGTTGGTTCCTTGCATGGGTTTCTCCGCTTCTTTTTCCATGACTCTTTTGTAGAGCATTTGCAAAGAATCTATTTCCACAAGTTGTTTTTCCAAAATCCTATCTTGAAAATTTAAATTATCCTTTCGTGTTTTCTTTTGAGTTTTAAAATAGTCATTATTAGATATGGATTCGATAATCGGATTTTGTATTTTTTTTGCCACCTTGTTATCTGTAGCTTTCACCACCACGGTATGAAATCTCGCATCAAAAGAGTTGAAGTTTTCAAGATATTTTTCCATATCTATTGCCTTTTGCGTAGTGGTGTCCAAACTTCTTACAAATTCATCAAAAAGTTTTATTTTTTGGTTTTCATCAGAATACGATTCTGCTTCAATTTCTTTTATACTAGCAGCTTCGGTTTGTGTAATATCTAGAGCCTCGGCCAATGCAACTGAATCTTCTGCCTCTGCCAACTCGTTATAGAACTTAATATTGTTGTACAACTGCTGAACACTTTGAAAATTTGGTTCCAGAGTCATTGTAGAAACATACACTGGTTTTTTGATAATATCTAAAAATGTTCCAAAAGCAACACCAACAATTCCAGCAATAACAAATTTTATAATATGCCTTTGTATAAAAAGCATAAAGGCGATTATAAGTCCGAAAATACCTTTGAAAATCTTTCCAATAAAGTTGAAGAACTTTCTAAACCCGTCTCCAATTAATTTAAAAAGTTGACCTAAATCAATTTCTTCTGAACTGTTGTTTTGATTCTGGTGCTGGTTTTGATTCGGTTGAACTTGTTCGCTCATCTTAGTTAGTTGTTTTAATCCTTTATTGATTTGCCTCTTGGCAATTTAAAATTTGTTCTAAAATTTTTCTTGTAATTAAGTATGTAGGTTTTACCCCTGTTATTCCCAATCCGCCGGAAGCTAATGTACTTCCTGTTTCTAATGGATTATCGGAAGCGTAATAAGCATACCTAACTTTTACATCTTCGGAAATACTCTTGCGTATCCTAGAAGCCGATTGTATCGCTTTTTGGTAATGCGCTCCTTCCATCTCCAAACCAATTACATTCCATGTGCTGTCATAAAAGAACTTTAAAATATCTTTGTTTTGAAGGGAAGTGCCCAAAACACTTATCATGGTTCCTTCAAAAACTTTTAATCCGTTGCCTTCGAAATCAGCAGCGCACAATTCGTTCTTAAATGGGTAATTATCGGCGGTTCCTTCAAAAATATGGGCATTCGGAATCATTAAATCTCCTTTGCCTCCTTCTAGAATACCGGCTTTTCCCATGATGGAAACCGACTCAACATTCAAAAAGGTTGGTTTATCCCCTTTAGATTTGTACGGTTTTAATAGCTCATCAATGGTTTCATAGGCTTGTTCGCCAAACGCATAATCCATTACAAAAAGAACGGGCATGTTGTCTTTTTCAACTTGCGCATCAAAAGTAAAATTTATTTTCTCAAAATCAATTTTTGCGGTATCAAAAATTTGAACATCGATGTTCGTCCCAGAAGTGTCATCTATGCTGATCATGCCATTTTTTTCGGCAAAAGCTTTCACTTTGCCGCGTAGCAAGGAGCTCTCGGGCTGACTAAGCATTTCGTAAACGTCGTAATCGTTTTTCTGACTGCTGAATTCTTTCTTCAACACGGCCGAAGCAAAAAGGGAGTTCATAACACTGTGCATGTTGGCACTAATAATATGAAGCGGCCTTTGTAATAAATTGTGTTCTTTTAAAACTCGTTTTATGTTATTTGCCCAAATTTCCCCATGAATATGGTGACCCAATCGCTCGCGAAGCACAGGACTAAATGTGATGGTTCGCTTGTTTGCATCGATAATTTCTTCCAAAGCAATTTTACCCATCCAATAAACGATTTTTAAAAAACGTTCTGGATTCTCTTTGGTGGCAAAAACTTTGTGTGCCGCCAAACATTCTTCAAAAGTTCTACCAACAATGCTAGCTGCATGGCTTAGTGCTATTTCCCTTTCCGGCTGAGTAAGCTTTTTCTTCTTAACAGCCTCCTCCAATTTTTGCCAATCGCGAATGGTTTGTCCCGATTCTTCAATAAAAACATTATCGGCAATTTTGTGGGATTCAATAAAAAGAAAGGTAAGGTGTGTTAAAATGTCATAAATGTCCGACCGACCACGGGTAATTTCAATATTCATCTGCTCGCTGTCGATTCGGTAGCAATTTCTGCGTCTTTTCGGAGGAACAATTACTTGAAAACTGGAATGTTTGTATCCCTCTTCAGAAGTTAAATTGATGTACCGGCACTGCTCGATTCCCATAGGAAGTCGGTCAAGAATATAAACTAAACCGTTTAATTCTAATTTCTGTTCGGCTACCGAGCCGTATATTTCAGGACGTAATTGTAATAAAGATTCCCGTAAAGTTTCTCCTGAAACACCCATCGGTTTGTAGAAACCACGGTTAAATAGGTGTCTCATAGCGATATACATTCGCTCTATCGCCCCAGAAGATTCTTGGGCTCTCGTTCTAGACTTAATTTTACTCATACCTTGTTTTACTGAACAAAAATACAAGTTCTTTTTATATTTTATGTTTTTTGTGAGTATTTACTTAACGAAGCCATCTTGAATTTTTCTTTTTCCCAAAAAATGATTGAAATTCGGCTATATTTTGTCACTTTCTCGGTCGTTATAAAGTTCGTCCGCTAATTTTCGGTCGTTAGACAATCGTTGAACTTTGTTTTGGCCACCAAGTTTTCCTTGAGATTTCATGTAGCGAGAGAATGCACCACTCTTTAATGATGTTATTTTAAGCTGCTGAAGCACTTTGCCTTCAATTAAATCAAAATAATAGCTATTTTGCTGTTGTAAGCTTTTATCAATTTGCTTGGCCAAACCAGCCAAATCGCTTGGTTCTTTTTCAAACTCAATAAGCCATTCGTGGTAGGGCAGTTCAGCGTTTTCAGGGTTTACCTGTGGTGCTACAGTAAATTCATTGATGGAGGCATCAAAAGAAGTTAAAGCTTCTTTCATGGCTTGTTCCACTTCTTTTGCGATAACGTGCTCACCAAAAGCCGAAATAAAGTGTTTTATCCTACCGGAAACAATAACTTTATAGGGTTTTACGGAGGTAAACTGAATCGTATCACCAACATTATAACTCCAAAGTCCGGCATTTGTGGAAATAATAAGCACGTAATTCACACCTATTTCCACATCTTTTAAGGTGAGCCTTCGTGGATTTTCCTCATAGAATTCATCTGCTTTAATAAACTCATAAAAGATGCCTGCGTCCAAAAGTAACAACATTCCATGGTCTTTTTGAGCGTTCTGATAGGCGAAAAAACCTTCACTAGCAGGAAAAAGTTCTATGCTGTCCACTTTTCGGCCGATAAGCTGTTCAAATTTGGCACGGTAGGGTTCAAAATTTACACCTCCGTAGATGAACAGATTAAAGTTTTTGAAGACGTCTCCAACTTTTTTTCCTGTTTTCTGTTGAATCTTTTCAAAGTACATCTGTACCCACGAAGGAATCCCGCTGATAACAGTCATATTTTCGGGCAATGTTTCCACGACGATTGCATCTACTTTTGTTTCCCAATCTTCAATTTTATTGGTTTCCCAGCTAGGCAAACGATTTTTCTGAAGATAGCCCGGCACGTAATGGGCAACGATTCCCGATAAGCGTCCTAATTTAATTCCGTTTTTTTCCTGAAGTACCGGACTCCCTTGAAGAAAAATCATTTTACCATCTACAAACTTGGTATTTCCAGTTTCGTGGATATAGCTAAGGATGGCATTTCTGGCTGCTTCAATATGGTTGGGCATAGAATCTTTAGTAATCGGGATGTATTTTGCACCCGATGTAGTACCCGACGTTTTGGCGAAATATAACGGCTTTCCTGGCCATAAAATATCTTCTTCTCCGTTAACTACTCTTTCTACATATGGTTTCAGTGCTTCGTAATCGCGAACAGGAACATACTTGGTGAAATCTTCGTGTGATTGTATGTCGTTAAATTGATGGTCTTTTCCGAAGGAAGTATTTTTTGCTTTTTCAATTAAAGAAGCAAATACCGCATCTTGGGCTTCAATGGGGTTGTTGATCCATTTTTGATCTTTCCAATGAATGTATTTGGCAAATAGACTGGCTGCAAAAGATTTTAAAGACATGCTTAGTTTTTTATTGAAAATCAATATAATTTGTGGGGTCTACAGGATACCCTTCGCTCCACAATTCAAAATGTAAATGAGGACCCGTGGTAAGTTCTCCTGTGTTGCCAATAATTGCAATTACCTCTCCCGATTTTACCATATTCCCCTGAGAAACACTCAAAGAAGAATTGTGCTTGTAAACGGATATGAGTCCAGAGCCATGCTCAATAATACATACGTAGCCCGTCTCTGCAGTCCATTCGGCAAAAATAACCATCCCGTCGGCAACCGCCTTTATGGGGGTGTCTTTTGGAGCAATGATATCTACGGCATAATGCTTTTCTTTAGCATTGTATTTTTGCGATATTGTACCGTTTACGGGTGGGAACAACACAAAATCGGAGTTTGCAGTGGCCGATTCAAACAAGTTGTAACGGTCTTCATTGGCAACTCGCTCGCGTAATAAAGAATCTTGTTTGTTGGGTTTTAAATTGGCTACGATGGTGTCTTTTTTAAACTCTTCAAAAAGGGAATCCTTGTTTATGGTCTGTGTGTTTATTTCGCCTTTTAAAACCTTTTGGATTTTGTCATAATACAATTCGTTTGCACGTAACCTGGCGGTAAGGGAATCTGCTTTGTAGGTAAGATCTATTGCTTGTCTTTTTAATGTCGTGGATGAGTATCCTGGAATATATTCCCGTAAAGGTGTAAAAGCAATGAGCAATGTGGTAAAGGCAATTATAAATACCGCGAATAGGGTACCTAAAACGAAAACGTTTAATCGGTTTAGTTTAAATGACAACTTCTCTTCGAAAGTATCTTCATTTAAAATAACCAATCGGTATTTATGGAGTAGCTTTTTCTTAAGCTGCTTTCTTTTTCTTTTCTTTTTACTCATCATCGCAAATATAAATATAAGGATGTTACCACGTTTCTGCTGGTAAAATTTTTGTTTTATTTTAACGAAGCTAACAATACAATGCGGTAAAAATGATGATTTTAAGAAAAAAGTTGATCTATTATCTTCATTTCTTCTTACATTTGTTATCTAAAATTATTTAAGATGATATCATTGAACATTTTTCTCGGAATGATTGGGCCTTGGCAAATAGCCATTGTAGTTATTTTAGTGCTACTTTTATTCGGTGGCAAGAAAATACCAGAGCTTATGCGCGGTCTTGGAAGCGGTATCAAAGAATTTAAAGATGCCTCAAAAGAAGAAGATGAAACTAAAGTTGATCATACGAAAGAGAACAAATAAATAAGATTCTTTTTTACGATAACGAATTTAAAAAGCCCATTTACACAATGTAAATGGGCTTTTTAGTGTTTTATATTCAGTAAAATTATTTCGCTATTCAGTTGTGGCTTTGGCGAGATCTTTGTTGTCTTGGTCTGTAAACTCTAAAGTTTTAAGCACGGCTTCCAGCTCAAACATATAATCCCTTTTGTTGGTAGAAGGAGCAAACGTAAATCCTTCTACTACCAATAAACGATCATTCGGTTTGTCTTCCACGATGTAATTAATGAAAGGGCCGGCCATGGCAAAGTTTTTCACTTCCCACATTCCTTTAGTTTCTATAGCATCGCGTCCAGCAATTTCTTTATCAAAAACATACGGCGCATAGGCTTTTTCAGTAATCATATACATGCCTTCTTCACGACCAGGAACATATTTCTTTCCGATGGAATCACGCATTTTAATAATGGCATCTACTCGGGAAGAATCGTTGGGGATGCTGTTTAAAGGCATTTCATATACCAAAATATTCATGGTCCCCTTACGTATTTGACGTTCAATCCAAAAGAAGTTTCCTTCCTGCTTGGCAATTTTATAAATAGAAGGCATGGTAAGGGAAATACCCAATTCTTCTTCTAAAGCACTTTCTTTATTCAATGAACGTGTAAATCGATGCTGACTTTCCCTAATGTCGTTCTTTTTAAATGCTTCAATTATTTGAGGGGCATTTTTAGCAACCTCCGCTATAATTTCATCTTCCGTTGGAGCTTTTATAATGCCTACTTGTTGCGGTTTGGCATAAAGATCTTCTTTAAGACCGGCCACCACCGATGAGTCTTTTTTTACGTAAAGAATGTTTCTGCTATTTCGAGCAAAATCAGTAAAAATTTCTGGTGGCATTTGATGGATAGAAAATAACGGCTCCTCCCATGGAAGTCCGTCTACGGCTGCGGCATAATATTTTCTTATGGAATCGCCAACGCGCCCTTTCCACATGTCGTTATCGATAACTACGGATAAGGTGTTAATGGCGCCTACCGAATTAGGAAGATACTTTTCTTCTTTATTGTCTTTACAAGAAAGAATCAATAAAAAAACGAAAATACCAAAGAATAGTTTTTTCATTGTGTTTTAGGTTTTTGTTATGCTGGTTTCAGAAAGTAACCAAAGCCAGCGGTAATAAATACGTACGTGTTAGGCTAAAAAGAACAATTATTAACTAGAACAACATAAAGTTTCATAAGGGGCTTCGACAAGCTCAGCCTGACAGCTGGATGTTTAAAAACCAATAGGAACTAATTAAACCAGCTATTAATAAAAGCTATTTTTAGCACTTGCAAAGAACCAATTTTGTTCCTGGCGTTAATTTACTACCACTAATATCGTTCCATTCTTGAATATTTTGAACAGAAATTCCTGGAAATTTTTTAGCGATGCTCCAAAGAGAGTCTCCACTTCTCACAATATATTCTTTGGAAGCACTGTTGTTACTGGAGCTTGAAGTCTTTTTAGTTGAAGTCGCTACTGGTTTTGTGGGGAATATAGTTAGGCGCTGACCAATACGGATATTATTGTTACGCAGACCGTTCCATCGCTTGATTTCGCTTACCCGCACGCCATGCTTTTCTGCAATGGTGCCTAAAACATCACCACTTTTAACGCGGTAGCGTATTTGGGCGCTTGTTTCTACAAGCTCGGGCAGGGTTTTTTCTTTCTTCTCGTGCTCTTTGGCTACCCTTGCATAAATGGAATCCTCATTGGCAACAAACCTCCCAATAGCTTCCATTGGTAAACGGAGGCTGTAATTTTCGTCGTCTATAAAAGGAATGATATCCAATTTGTAAGAAGGATTGAAAAACTGTACTTCCTCGCGGTCGATTTCCAGATACTCGGATATTTGATCAAAGGAAATCAACTTTTTAATTTGCACAGTATCGGTTTCAAAATAATAACCAGCTTCATTAGAGGCAAAGCTTTCAAAGCCATGCTCTTCAGCATATTCCATAATGTACATAGTGGCTAGAAATGCGGGAACATACCCAGCGGTTTCCCGTGGAAGATACGGGCGTAAATTCCAATAGTTGTTAGAACCTCCACTTCGGCGAATGGCTTTGCTAACATTTCCAGGTCCAGAATTATAAGCTGCCAACGCTAAATCCCAATCACCAAAAATCTCATATAATTTACCTAAGTATTTGCAGGCAGCTTCGGTAGATTTTATGGGGTCGCTGCGTTCGTCTACATAACTGCTCACATCTAGGCCATACATCTTTCCGGTAGGATACATAAATTGCCAAATTCCAGTAGCGCCAACTCGGGATCTTGCCTTCGGATTTAAGGCAGATTCAATTACCGCCAAATATTTCATTTCCAACGGAATATCATAGTTATCCATCGTCTGTTCGAACAGTGGAAAATAGAATTTGCTTCGTGCCATTACCCTAGTAAGAAATGCACGTTTATTTTTTAAAAACATTTTAATAACGCTTTCCAACGAAGGATTGTAAGCTACATTAAAAGGTGTTTTTTGGTTTAATTTTGCTAGACGGGCTTTTAAAGTATCAGTCGGGAGGTCAACATAATCGACCGGTTCAAAGCTGAGGTTGGAAATATCGGCGTAAAGTGTATCGGATAATCCAGTACTAAAAAACTCCCTTTTCCAAAGGCTGTCTATTTTCTTAGCTTCAGGGTGGTCTGCAAATCCGTAGATTTTTGTTTTTTCTTCGGAAAGGATATAACGCTTTCCGTCAATCAAAACAGAATCTGCCTCTTCCAACAAAGTTTCCTCCACCACGGTAACGCTATCTGCGGTAAAGGTGGGTTGTTCTTTTTGTTGAGTGGTATTCGTCTTTTTTTGGGCGTAAGTCAGGGTACTAAAAATGCTGAACATCAGCACGATAAAAACTTTCTTCATCAATCAATACATATTTTCATTTGAACGAACAATTTGTAAAAATCGTATTTTTTTTGATAAAAAAAACATCAATTTTGTTAAATCCCAATTTCTTGTGGTTTGGGTGTTCATTTAGCATTTGAATTATGGTTAAGATAAATCCTTTTTTTTCATAGGATTTCTCAAATTTTAACAGTTTATGCAATGCACGGAGTGGATATTGCAGAGTGCCGAGTGCATATTGTAGTGCACCGAGCCGGTATTGTTGAACACGGAGCGGATATTGTTGCGACTGAAGTGGATATTGTTGCTCCCGAAGTGCACCCTGCTAAAGACTAAGCGGGTATTGTTTTAAGTGAAGAGCTTCCTGCTTTGCATGAAGTGGATATTGTTGTGAACAAAGCGAATATTGTTGAATGGTAAGCGGATATTGTTTAAGTGTTACCGTTTAGCATCAATTAACTTCCAGCATAAAAAAATGCCCCTCAAAATATTGAGAGGCATCTTCCGTATATTATCAGAAAAAATTATTCTTGAATGGCTGCAATACCAGGCAATGTTTTTCCTTCTAAGCTTTCCAACATAGCGCCACCGCCAGTAGAAACGTAGCTTACTTTGTTCTCAAAACCAAATTGTTTTACTGCAGCAACCGAGTCACCACCACCAACAAGGGAAAAAGCACCTTTTTTAGTAGCTTCTTCTATAAAACGACCAATGGCAATGGTTCCTTTGGAGAAGGTCTCCATTTCAAATACGCCTATAGGTCCGTTCCAAAGAATGGTTTTGGAGTTCAAAATTACTTCTTTAAAATCCTCCAACGTTTCTGGGCCAGCATCCAATCCTTGCCAACCGTCTGGGATTTCAGTAACCTTGCAAATTTGTGTTTCAGCATCGTTATTAAAATCGTCTGCAGCAATCACATCTACTGGAAGGTGCACTTGTACACCTTTTGCTTCTGCCTCTTTTAGAATGTTTAAAGCCAACTCCTGTTTGTCGTCTTCACAAATGGAATCACCAATTTTTCCTCCTTGTGCTTTTACAAAAGTGTATGTCATACCACCACCAATAATCAAGTGGTCTACTTTATCCAATATATTTTCAATAATGGTAATTTTTGAAGAAACTTTAGAACCACCAAGGATAGCAGTTACTGGCTTTTCTCCCGTTTCCATTACTTTTTTAATCGATTCTATTTCTTTTGCCAATAGGTAGCCAAAACATTTGTTCTCGCCAAAATAATTAGCAACAACCGTTGTAGAAGCGTGTGCACGGTGCGCAGTACCAAAGGCATCGTTTACATAAATATCACCCAATTTGGAAAGCTCTTCCGCAAAGGCAGCATCTCCTTTTTCTTCTTCAGCATAAAAACGCAGGTTCTCCAATAACAAAACCTCTCCAGGTTGCAGGGCAGCCACAGCTTCTTCGGCTACACGACCAACGGATTTTTCTACGAATTTAACTTGAACTCCAATGATTTCCGAAGCTTTATTAACCAAGTGCTTTAGAGACATGTCGTCACGGGCTTCTCCTTTAGGTCGACCTAGGTGACTCATTAAAACTGCGCTCCCGCCGTCTTCCAATATTTTAATAATGGTAGGTTTGGCTGCTTCAATACGGTTGGTGTCCGTAATGTTGAACTCAGCATCCAAAGGCACGTTAAAGTCTACGCGGATTAAAGCTTTTTTATTTTCAAAATTAAAATCGTCTATCGTTTTCATCTGTTGTTTTTAATTGTTTTTAAAGGTGATACGGAATGCCCGAGTAAATATTTTTGTCTGTTTTCATTGTTTGGTTGTGGGCGCTTCCTTTTACTATTCGGTTAACTAAGCAGCAAATTTAATTATTTATCATTAGCTAGGAAAAGATTGAACGTTTTATAAAGTTAAATTGCTATTAATTTCTGAAACCTATTTTACAAAGACTTTTTCAGTTGAATTCGGTTAAGAAAAGTGATAAGGCTTGCGTGTATAAAACAGAAAAGTTACTTTCACACCATAATTACAAAACATGCTATTCAGCGAAATATTAGGCCAGTCACATATAAAAAAGCACCTAACGTACAGTGCCGATAATAACCGTATTCCACATGCCCAGTTGTTTGTTGGGCCAGAAGGGAGTGGGGTGTTGCCCATGGCCATTGCCTATGCGCAATATATTTTATGTGGGAATAATGATGGGGAAAATGATAACGGAAACAGTGCATGTAATATCAAGCTGAATAATTTTTCGCATCCCGATTTGCATTTTGCTTTTCCGGTGGCAACCACAGACAAGGTGAAGTCGCACCCCGTGAGCAGTCATTTTTTAGCTGAATGGCGTACGTTTTTAAAAGAACAGCCTTACGGAAATTTATTCGATTGGTACCAAATGCTGGAGATTGAAAACAAGCAAGGGCAAATTGGAGTTGATGAAGCGCAGGATATTGTAAAGTCCCTTTCTTTAAAAGCGTATGAAGGTGGTTATAAAGCCATGATAATCTGGATGGCCGATAAAATGAATACGGCGGCCGCCAATAAATTGCTGAAACTTATAGAAGAACCACCCAATAAAACCTTCTTTATTTTAATTGCTGAAGATGAAGAGCAGATTATACAAACGATCCGTTCACGTTGTCAGGTATTGCATTTTCCACCCCTTGCCGAAGCGGTAATTACGGAAGCTTTGCAGAAAAAAGGTTTGGATGAGAATACGGCGGTAAAAATTGCGCATCAGGCGAATGGTAATTATAACAAAGCGATCGATCTAGTAAACCGCGACTCAGAAGATTTGGTGTTTGAAAAGTGGTTTGTAGTATGGGTTCGCGCTGCATTCAAGGCAAGAGGGAACAAAGCTATTATCCACGAATTGCTTTCTTGGAGTGAAGAGGTAGCCAAAACAGGCCGTGAAACACAGAAAAAGTTTTTGCTGTTCTGCATGGATGTTTTCCGCCAAGCGATGCTTGTAAATTATCAGGCAAAAGAACTCGCCTTTATGGATTTTTCAGTTGAAAATTTCAAGTTGGAAAAGTTTGCCGCGTTTGTACATGGTAATAATATTTTGGAGATTACAAAAGAATTGGAAGATGCTATTTACCACATTGAAAGAAACGGAAACGCAAAGATCATTCTAACCGACCTTTCCATTAAGCTCACCCGATTGCTACATGCCAAGGAGTAAGGGTTAGGTGCTGGGTGCTGGATATTTAACACTGGAGCGGTTTCTAGTTTTTAGCTAAAAGTTTTATGTTCTTAGTTTTTAGGTAAGTAACTATGACTTTTCCTCTTTAACAAATTAACTCATTATCTAATTAACTAATTGACTTATCGACTCACCGAATAAGCAAATTAACGAATTACGATTTTAGATTTACGAGGCTGTTGGTTTTTTTTTTCTCTTGTTCACAGTTTTATGTTCTTAGCTTTTAAGCGAGAAACGAACGACAAAGAAGAAACGAAACCCTCTTCAAATTAAACTTTCTTAATAACATAGGTAACAATACCCCAAATGATGAGCTGATTGTCTTCAGAAACTTTTATAGGGGAGTAATTTTTGTTTTCAGGCATTAAAAATAAGTTGTCTTTTTCTAGCTTCAGGCGTTTAACGGTGAATTCGCCATCAATAAAGCAAACGGCTATTTTTCCATTAGCAGGCTCTAAACTTTTGTCAATAACCAAAAGGTCGCCATCCTCCAATCCGGCATCTATCATAGATTGGCCGCTTACCCGTGCATAAAAGGTAGCTTCCTGATTTTTAATTAAAACGGAGTTGAGATCGATGGTACCTTCTTTAAAATCTTCCGCAGGTGAAGGGAAACCCGCAGAAATGCCACTATTGGCCATCCCAATCTCCATAGATGTGCCATGCTCTGGTGTAAAAAAGGTTATTTTGTCCTTTTGCATTTTCATTTCACTTTTATAATATCATCGATGTTAGTTGTGTAGCGGGGCGATAAATGTTCTTGCCGCATTTTCCAAGTTCTTTTTAGGTCTTGGTTGGCCACTTTAATTTTTAGGCTTCCATATTTAGTGTTGATGGAATCTATGGTTTTCATAAGGTGGTGATGTTTTGGGTCTTCTTCCATAAACAAGTCTAGTTGGCGCGCATTGGCAGGCACCAAACCCGAAACTACAACTCCTGCTTTTTTATATTTTATCCCTTTTTGATACATTTTTTCCACCGCTTGCGTGGCGTATTTTACAAGGGTTAAAGTAGAATCGGTTGCGTAGGGTAGGGTGACCAAAAACTCGGGACGGTGCTGCGTTTCTTCTTTTTTGTGTTTATCGCTCCTTAAAAACACATACATATAGTTACAGCTACTGTTTTGCTTTCTAAGTTTTTCAGCGCAACTGCCAGCGAATGTAGAAATGCGTTCTTTTAAGTTTTCCAGATCAGAAAAGGTGTATTCAAAACTACGGGTAGTAGCAATGGCCTTTTTTGGAGCAGTAACATCGTTTTCCAAGCCTAGCGTAGGCTCTCCTTCTAAGTCCTTTTTTAATCGTAGCCCTACAATACCGAGATGGCTTTTTACCCAAGCATCGTCCAAATTCACAAAACCCCATGCTGTTTTAACGCCCCGCGCCTGTAACCTTTGAGTATTGCCACGGCCAATGCCCCAAACCGAATGTATTTCTGTCCATTTTAGGGCTTTTATACGTTTTTCTTCAGTATCTATTACATACACACCTTTTGTATGATCTTTGTATTTTTTAGCAATTTTATTGGCTATTTTGGTGAGCGCTTTTGTAGGGGCAATCCCAATGCTTATGGGCATGCCAGTCCATTTAAAAACACGCTTTTTAATAACTTCACCTTCCGCTTGAAAATCTAAATTTCCGTAAGCTGAAAACTTTAAAAAAGCTTCATCAATACTGTAATGTTCTACAAGAGGGGTAAATTGCCTTAAAATACGCATAACCCGCGAACTCATATCGCCATATAAAGGATAATTAGATGAGAAAACGTGCACTTGATGTTGTTTAAAAAAGGCTTTGTACTTAAACGCAGGAGCCCCCATGGGAACGCCTATTTTTTTGGCCTCGTCGCTACGGGAAATTACACAACCATCGTTGTTGGAAAGTATAACCACAGGCCGGTTGTTGAGCATAGGCTGAAAGACCCGCTCACACGAAGCATAAAAGTTATTGCAGTCTACCAAAGCGTACATGTTGCAAAGATAATTAATCTTGTTGTTGAGTCTGCTCGCGGAGTAAGATTTATTGCCGCACGCAATTCTATAAATTTAGATGAGGATAGTATAATTTTACTTATAAGATTTATATAAACAACCCGCTAGACTTTGTATTTTTGCTGAATGAGCCAAGCGTTACTCGATAGTATAGTTTACCCTGAAGATCTTCGGAAGCTTTCCAAAGAAGACCTTCCCAAACTCGCCAAAGAGCTGCGAGCGTTTATCATTGATATTGTATCTACCAAGGAAGGACATTTAGGCGCAAGTTTGGGTGTGGTGGAACTTACCATTGCATTGCATTATGCTTTTAATACACCGGTTGATCAATTGGTTTGGGATGTGGGTCATCAAGCGTACGGACATAAAATTCTTACCGGAAGAAAAGATATTTTTCATACCAACAGACAATTAAATGGCATTAGTGGTTTTCCCAAACGGGAAGAAAGCCAATATGATGCTTTTGGCGTAGGGCATAGTTCTACCTCCATTTCGGCAGCTTTGGGAATGGCAATGGCATCTAATCTAAAAGGGGAAACCGAAAAACATCACATCGCTGTTATTGGAGATGCTTCCATTGCCAGCGGAATGGCTTTTGAAGCGCTTAACCATGCCGGTGTAAGCGATGCAAACCTTTTAATTATTTTAAATGATAATGCTATTGGTATAGATCCTAGTGTTGGAGCGTTAAAAGAATATCTTACCAATGTGAAGGTGGACAGGAAATTGGCAAAAAACAATATCATTCGCGCCCTCAATTTTGATTACAGTGGCCCTATTGACGGGCACAATATTCCGAGGATATTAAAAGAATTGGAAAGATTGAAGAAAAAAAAGGGTCCGAAATTCTTGCACGTCATAACTACCAAAGGAAAGGGATTAAAAAAGGCAGAGGAAGATCAAGTGAAATACCATGCGCCTGGGAAATTCAACAAACACACCGGCGAACTTATTGTACAGCCAAGAAAAGAAGAGCCACCAAAATACCAGGATGTCTTTGGAGCGACTATCATTGAGTTGGCGGACAAGAACAAAAAAATTGTGGGTATAACACCGGCAATGCCCACGGGGAGTTCGTTGAAATATATGATGAAAAAATACCCAAATCGCGCTTTTGACGTGGGCATCGCCGAGCAGCATGCCGTTACACTGGCTGCAGGAATGGCCGCAGAGGGGCTGGTGCCTTTTTGTAATATCTATTCTACTTTTTTACAACGTGCCTACGACCAAGTAATACACGATGTGGCATTGCAAAAATTACCAGTTATATTTTGTTTGGACAGGGCCGGACTGGTGGGACAGGATGGGGCTACGCATCACGGCGTGTTCGATCTTTCCTATTTACGATGTATCCCGAACCTTATTGTTTTTGCACCACGTAATGAAATTGAATTAAGAAATATAATGTACACTGCCCAACTTGGATTGGATTTGCCGATAGCCATTCGATACCCAAGAGGGCGAGGAGTTACGATGGATTGGCGGCAACCTTTTGAGAAAATTGAAATAGGAAAAGGAGTTCAGCTAAAAAAAGGAAGTGAGATTGCCGTTATTACGGTCGGGAGTATGGCTGAGAATGCAAGGATAGCTATTGAAAGTTTGCCGGCCTCCAAAAAAGTATCCCATTACGATCTGAGGTTTGTAGCGCCATTGGACGAAACGATGCTACATGAGGTTTTTACATCCCACAAAGTGGTGGTTACCATAGAAGATAATGTTGTGGCCGGTGGCATGGGAAGCGCGATATGCGAATTTGCTGTAAAACATAAATATTCCTTAAAAATTGAAAATTTAGGAGTTCCTAAACAATTTATGGAACACGGCACCGTTGAGGAATTGCAACAGCAGGCTGCCATTAATCCGGAAAGCATAGCCGTTGTTCTTAATAAATTTTTATAACATTGCTTTTTTTATCATTTTTGTAAAACCTAACTAATCATTTTTTGTACTAATGAGAGTTTCTGCTATTCTCTGTTTTTTCTTTTTCTCATTTTTAGCGCAGGCGCAAGACGACGACCAGCAAGTGTTTACCAATCCAAGGACCAAAGAGGTGTACATAATTTCTGGTAAGGATACAGTTAACTTATCCAAAATAATTACAGAATACAAACCGCTTCCGGCAAGATGGACCAAAGTAAATAAAGTTGGAGCCAATATTAGCGAAATAGCTTTTGTAAACTGGAATGCGGGGGGAAACAACTCGATCACTGCGCTAGGAAATGCTCGTTTCGAAAGAAATTATAAGCACGAAAAAGTACAATGGAACAATGAGATGATTGTACGCTTTGGTTTAAACTCCCAAGAAGGTCAGAAACTACGGAAAACAGAAGACGCTTTCGCTGTGAACTCTACCTTAGGTTTTAAAATGAATAGCCTTTCCAATTGGTATTTTTCCGCCAAGGCGAATTTCAATACGCAATTTGCAAAAGGTTATAAATATCCAGATCGCGAGAACCCAATTTCTGATTTTATGGCTCCGGGATACTTCTTATTCGGTTTTGGTAGTGAATATTCACCGGAAGACAAAGATTTCGAACTCTATTTTTCTCCTATAACGCAAAAATCAACTTTTGTATTGGACCAGGATTTGGCCGATCAAGGTTCTTTTGGTGTGGAAGGCGCTAAATATGATGCCAACGGGGCGAAAATTAGAGATGGGGAAAACGTTCGTACGGAGCTTGGTATTCTGTTAACAGGGTCATACCAAACAAAAATCTATGAAAATATGTTTCTCTCTAACCAATTAACATTATACACCGATTATCTAAATAGCTTCGGAAATATAGATGTAAACTGGATTTTTGATGTAGAGCTTAAAGTGAATGAATATGTCGTGGCCAATGTGGGCACCCAACTCATTTACGATAACGACGTGAAATTTGAAGAACGCGAAACGGCATCCGGAGAAACCGTGGCTTTTAGTCCGCGTATCCAATTTAAACAGTCACTGGGTGTTGGTGTTGTTTACAACTTTTAATTCTTTTATGTGCTGTTGTAATTCCTAAAGTTAGATTTTTCCGTTTATTTTATTGAAAATCAAAAGTGCGTTTCCATCCGTTAAGCCGGCTACAAATTGAGTTACGGCCATAAGGGAGGCGTAGCCACCAGTGGTAATTTTATAGCGCTCTGGAAGTAAATTCAGCAGTAATTTATCATAATTTGTCTCGTTACCTTCACTTGTGCGTATTACAGCACTGCAGAACACGTCCAATAACTGGTTAATAATTTTATACCCCACAATTTCCTTCTGAATAACTTCGTTGCTTCGGTAAATGTTTTGAACACTTAAATTGATGATATCTTCAATCTGAGCTTTATACTTGCTTTTTTCCAAAAGGGACACGTGAAAATTTCCGTTAAGGATATCTTCTTCATTTTCAAGAAAAATTCGTGTGGCATCTGCAATTAAAGTATTGATGGAAAGCGCGCGGAGATAACCCAAACGATCCTCCTTCGTGGTAAGCGAGTGGTATTTATCAGTATTAATACTGTCTTTTACCAACTTTATAAGATACTCAAGCGCATATTCTTCCTGTATTAGTCCGAGATTAATGCCGTCTTCAAAATCGATAATGGTATAACAAATGTCATCGGCAGCCTCCACTAAAAACGTTAATGGATGTCTTGCATACGAAATATCGTTTCCTTCTCGCGTTTGTTTTAGCCCCAATTCATTGGCTACATCTTGAAAAGTCTCTTTTTCCGACTGAAAAAAACCAAATTTCTTATCTGAAATCTGTTGGGTAGGCTTTTTAGGCAAGGACTCTTTCGGATATTTCATAAAAGCGCCAAGGGTAGCATAACTTAATCGCAGTCCGCCCACAATACCCTTTCTGCTCTGGGTAAGAATTTTAAAACCATTTGCATTTCCTTCAAAATCGATGAGGTCTTGGTATTCTTTATCGGTGAGTTGTGCTTTGTATTGGGCACCTTTACCATTTTTAAAATACTCCCCAATAGCTTTTTCCCCACTATGTCCAAATGGGGGGTTGCCAATGTCGTGGGCCAGCGCCGCCGCCGCAACAATAGCCCCAAAGTCGTTGAATTTATATCCGTAGGTATCTTTTAAATAGGGATGTTTTTCTAAAATGGCTGTTCCAACGCTTCTTCCTAAACTCCTGCCTACTACAGAAACCTCCATGCTATGGGTAAGGCGGGTATGTACAAAGTCGGTTTTGGAAAGTGGTATAACTTGGGTTTTGTCTTGTAAACTTCGAAATGCGGAAGAAAAAATAATTCTATCGTAATCAACCTCAAAGCCCAAACGGGTTTCATCCTGCTCCTTTCGTAATCTTTTATGTTTGTCGTTATATCTTTTAAGCGATAGTAATTCTTCCCAATTCATTGTAATAGTTTATGGTTGCAAGATACTGTAGCTACATGAAAATATCTCAACATTTTTTGAAATTATAGAAGGATATATATTTATAATTAATAGTAAGTTAATTATTTCTTTACATTCAATTGAAGTTAAAAAGTGATTTTTGGGGCTCATTTACATAGAATGATATTTCATTAACTTTTAGTTTTTGTCGACTTAGTTATGGAAATATGTGGGCTGCTCGACGGAGCAGCCCTTTTTTAGTAACTTTAAGGGATTATTTCTTGATAAGTTAATACACAGGAAACAATTTCTTAACATTGAAATATGTTCTTTGCAGCGACAAAAACTAAAATGTAAATGAAGTATTTTTTATCGGCAGCATTGCTGTTCGTATTGTTATGCACGCAAGTGAACGCACAACAAATTGAAGCGCCGCGCTTTGGTAAAGGAATTTTAAATTTTGTGCAAAAGGATAGCACCTGGAGCTTGAAATTTGCGGCTAGAATGCAGCTTTTAGGAAGTGGCACATGGAGTGGAAATGATGGAGATTACAATGACTTTGAATCGAATTTTCTCGTGAGACGAGCCCGATTGAAGTTTGATGGATTTGCGTTCAGTGACAAATTTGAGTATAAATTTGAGCTCGGACTTTCCAATCGAGACATTTCAGGAGGATCTATCTACACAGGAAATACACCAAGATATATTTTAGATGCGGTGGTAAAATGGAATTTCTACAAGAATTTTGTTTTATGGTTTGGACAGACAAAATTGCCTGGAAACGTGGAGCGGGTAATTTCTTCCGGAGACCTTCAGCTGGTTGATCGTTCTTTGCTGAACGCTCGATTTAACATAGATCGAGATGTTGGTGCGCAACTAAGACATTCCCATACTTTCGGACCCAAATTTTTAGTACGTGAAATTTTTGCTTTTTCCCAAGGGGAAGGACGTAATGTTGTGGTGGGAAACATTGGAGGTTACCAATATACAAGTAGAGTAGAATTATTACCATTTGGAGCTTTCACCGATGATAATGAATATGAAGGTTCTGCTTTGGAAAGGGAAGAAACACCAAAACTTATGTTGGCTTCTACGTACGATATAAATGCGAATGCTGTGCGTACAAGAAGTAACATGGGAACGTATATGGAAAATGATATAGGTTTATACCAAACTACCATTTCAACCTTGTTTGTTGATTTAGTATTTAAATACAAAGGTTTTTCGTTTATGGGGGAGTATGCCGATAGAAATGCCGATGATCCAATTGCTAAAAATTCAGATGGAACCACAACCGGACAAGTGGTGCAAGTAGGAAACGGACTGAATTTACAAGGAGGGTATTTATTTAAGAATAATTGGGAAGTAGCCGCTCGTTACAGTAATATTGACCTTGATCGAGCCATTACGAGCAAACCAACAGAAAACCAGTATACATTGGGTGTTTCTAAATATTTGGTCGGACATAAATTAAAGGTACAAACAGATATTAGCTACCTTTCGGTAATTGAAAGTAGCAATCAATTAATGGCCCGCTTACAAGTTGATGTTCATTTCTAATAGAAACTTAGTACTTTTGCGGAGCTAAATGGCAGAACCCTAAGAAGTTTTGCGAAAGCGAATTTTTATATTTTAAGTTATGGAGAATATCTATTTTTTAATGATTGTTGCATTGGCCATTTTAGCAGTGGCAGATCTTGTGGTTGGAGTAAGCAACGATGCGGTTAATTTCTTGAACTCTGCTATTGGTTCCAAAGCGATTTCCTTTAAATCCATTATGATTATTGCCAGTATTGGTATTTTTATCGGAGCTGTGTTTTCAAGTGGAATGATGGAAGTGGCCCGTAAAGGGATTTTTATGCCGAAAGAGTTTATGTTTAATGAAATTATGGTCATTTTCATGGCTGTAATGATTACAGATATTCTCTTGTTAGACTTTTTCAATACCTTGGGAATGCCAACTTCTACAACGGTTTCCATAGTATTCGAATTGCTAGGAGCAGCGGTTGCCGTAGCGTTAATTAAAATTGCGGCCAACGACACTGAAACGGTAGCCGATTTATCAAAATATATTAATTCAGATCAAGCTTTAGTTATTATTTCCGGGATTTTACTTTCCGTAGTAATTGCCTTTACAGTTGGTGCCTTGGTACAATTTATATCACGACTTATTTTTTCCTTTCAGTATGAAAAGAAAATGAAGTACTTCGGAGCGCTTTTTGGTGGAGGTGCCTTAACGGGAATTACTTATTTCATCTTCATGAAGGGATTGAAAGGGACTCCGTATTATGCAGATTTAAAAGATTTTACTGAAGGAAATGAAGTATATGTTCTTATAGGAAGTTTTATCGTTTGGACCTTGTTTTCACAGTTGTACGCTACTGTATTTAAGAAAAATATTTTAGTGGTTATTATTGCTGTCGGTACTTTTGGATTGGCCTTGGCCTTTTCTGGAAACGACTTGGTAAACTTTATTGGAGTTCCAATGGCAGCATATCACTCCTACGAAGCTTGGGCAGCCTCTGGAGCTGCTCCAGATCAATTTGCAATGGGGTCATTGGCTCAAAAAGTGCCAACAGAACCACTGCTACTTTTCATTGCTGGTGGTGTAATGGTTTTAACTTTATGGTTTTCTAAAAAAGCGAGATCGGTAGCGGAAACGGAAATCGGACTTTCAAGACAGAATGAAGGAAAAGAAAAATTTCAGCCTAACTTGCTTTCAAGATGGATTGTGAGAGCTTCCACGAAAACAAGTTTGGGTATAAATATGTTGCTTTCTAAAGAAACGCAGCGCAAAATTAATGCTAAATTCGAAAAACCTGTTGTGGCTATCAGTAAGGACAAAGCGAATGAGGCGCCAGCTTTCGACCTTATCCGTGCGTCTGTGAACTTAATGATTGCCGGTATTCTTATTTCCATTGCAACTTCTATGAAGTTACCGCTTTCTACTACCTACGTTACGTTTATGGTGGCCATGGGTACGTCTCTAGCCGACAGAGCTTGGGGTCGTGAAAGTGCTGTTTACAGAGTTGCAGGAGTTTTTAACGTGATTGGTGGTTGGTTTTTTACCGCGATTATCGCTTTTGTAGCGGCTTCTGTGATGGCATATTTAATTTATATCGGCGGTCCTGCAGCAATTGCTATCCTTTTGTTTTTTGCCGTTGTTCTTTTGGCAAGAAACTACATTAATTATAAAAAACAATCTAGCGGAGCTAAAGAGGAAGACAGTTTGAATAGAGCCGAAAGCAGTTCCATTCAAGGAGTTATCGAAGAAAGCGCCGATAATATTTCAGCAGTGGCCAATAGAGCTCATAAAATTTATTCTGGTGCGATTACAGGTCTTGCAAAGGAGGATTTGAAATTGCTCAAAAAGTCGAAAAAAGGGAATGCTAAGCTGACTTCGGAAATTGATGAACTTCAAGAGAGCGTTTTTTATTTTATTAAAAATCTTGACGAATCCAGTGTTGGAGCCAGTCATTTTTATATCAATGCGCTCGGGTATTTACAAGATATGGGGCAGTCGTTGGAATATATTGGAAAGGCTTCATTTAAACATGTAAATAACAATCATAAAAAGCTCAAGTTTAATCAGACCAGAGAATTGCTAGATCTTCAAAATGATATACAGTCTTTGTTTGAGAAAATCAAAAAGAGTTTTGATGCACGGGCTTTTGAAGATATTCATCACATTATAGAGGAAAAACAAGCGTTGTTGGAAAGTGTTAGCAACAAAATTGAAAAACAGATTTCTAGAACACGCAACGAAGAATCCAGTCCGAAAAACACCTCTTTGTATTTCAGTTTACTAACGGAAACAAAGGATTTAATTGTTGCGACGATGAATCTGCTCGAATTATATTACGATCAGTATGATGCTTCGGTTCCTCATCCGGTTGTAAATACGGAAGAGACCGATAATAAATAGAAAAGATTTAATAAATTTATCAGAATACAAAAAGCTTCCTGTGGATATTATTGCCTATCACAGGAAGCTTTTTTATTTAATATTTTGTATGAATTATGCTTTATCCAAAGCTTCAGCAATGAGTGTTTCTCCATTTAAAATTTCAAAGGTTTTCTCGTTGGCTGAATCGTCGTGTAAAGCTCTTACCAAGGTTTGAGCAACATCAGCTCTGCTAATTTCGCCTTGTTTATTAAGTTTTTCACTTAATTGAATTTTTCCGCTGGGCTGCTCGTTATTCAACATTCCTGGGCGTACAATGGAATAGTTTAATCCGCTGTTCCTTAAATGAACATCTGCCTTCTGCTTTGCTTTTAGATAGTCTTGTAGTTTTTCTACAGATTCCGGCTCATCCGCTCCCATGGAGCTCAGCATCACAAATTTTTTCACGTTTGCTATTTTTGCTACATCGATTAATCGTTTAGCCCCTTCTTGATCTACTTCTACAACGTTTTTTCCGCCCGATCCAGCCGCAAAAATAATTTTGTCTATACCTTTTACAGTATGGGTTAAATCTTCTTGCAAATCGCCTAAAATGGTTTCAATGTTTTTATCTTCAAACTGACCTATTTGATCCTTTTGACGCACCATGGCAACTGGTGTGAAATATTGCGATTTATTCAAAAGTGCAACTACTATTTTTCCTGTGGTACCGTTGGCACCGGCTACTAATGCTTTTTCCATAATGTTTAAGTTACCCTTTTAAGAAGCGTTGCGCAAAATATTAGCATTGATTAACAGGTGTTTTTGGAAAGTTTAAGAGTTGAAAAGACAATTGCTTTAAGTGATTTTGTTTCAAAGTAAAAGAGACCGTAATCGTGAAGAACGGTCTCTTTATACGTATTAAATTAACATCCTCAGAGTAGCCAGACTATTTAGAGTCTAAAAAAACCCATCGAGGTATTTGAAGGGAAAAATGAAATCTTTTTCATTCTTTATTTTAGAGATAAGGAATGCCTTAGAACTTAAATCCTAAACGAATAAAAGGTTGGGAAAAGAAAGATACTGTAGACGTTTGGGCAGATCTTTCTCCAAAACCAGGTCCGGCATATTTACTCGTTTTAGCAAAAACGTAATTTACAGTTTTTATTTCAATTCCTAAAAATAATGCCTCGGCGAAATAATAATCTATTCCAGCTGTGCTTTGTGCACCTATGCCATGCAAGGATACTCTTCTCTCGCTTACATCAACTATTTCGTTGCCGAGAATGGCAGGGTCGTATTGTGATCTTTTAGCATAATAAAATGGAATGGTTACTCCCATATAAGGATGAACCCGTTTGTACTTTGTATTAAAAAAGTACTGGGAACCTACATTTACATTAAGGTCTACGTTGCTTGTTTCCACGACAGATTCGAATGCTGGAATAGAAGAAGCATTATTTCCCGTATCCACTCCTGGAATATTGGTCATGCCTGGAGTTTTTCTAATAATTGCACCTCCGCTCATCAATAGGGATATACGATCTGTAACGAAGTAACGACCTTCTGCACCAATCATATTTGTGACGTCATTACTGTTTGCACTTACCGTATTGTTGTAGGGTGCGTCGCCTGATACGGTTTGCGGTACAGGTGGGGGAACAGTTAGTCCACCTTGTAAAAACCTCCCTCTGCCCAATAATAGAGAACCAGTGAAATCCCCTTTTAACGGAGTTGTTGTTCCTTCTGAAGTTGATTGCGCATAAGTTAGTATTGAAAGCAATAATGCGCATGCTACAAAAATTTTTCTAATCATGATTTTGAGTATTTAAAATTTATAATTAAACATGAGATAAAGAAGGCCGCTAAATTCAAATTAATGGATAGTGGCCTTCTTTTCAATACCCAATCACGTTATTCTGTTAAGGCTGCAGATAGTAAATCTTTGTAGTGGTTAACAACAGCTGTTTGTCCTTCAATTTGGGAATCAAGAGACGCAAGCTTTGTTGTTAGCATATCAATTTCTTGTTGCAAATCTTCGGCATTAACAATCATGTTGTTTTCAATTTCACCGATATAGGCTTCTAGTTCTTTTAAGTTAAGAAGTTCGTTCGCGATTTGCTCTTCCTTATTTTTAACCATTATATCGTTGTAAGCATTGTTGTTGTCAATGTTGGTATAATGAGAAATCAAACTCATTTTATTAGCTTTTTGGTTGTATAATGAGTTCATCATATTGCCAACAACGGCTCTTTCAGCCTGTAGTTTTTGCATTTCAGCAAGTAGCTTGCTATATTCTTCTACCACTAGGTTGTAGGCTTCTTCATTTTCAGCAATAAAAGTTTGAGCAAGAACCATGTTTGAAGAATATTCTGCTAACGCTAGCTCTTTGTCTTTTATATCAATTTTGGCTGTTTCCAGTGAGTTTGTAAGAAAAGTAATATTGTTTTCAAGGTTTTCAATGGTGTTTTCTTCATGTAATACCACACGGTTGTAGAAATCTTGCTGTAGTGTTAATTTGTCATTATACACTACTTCTGCTTCATTTAAAGCTGTTTCAGCTTCGTTGTAAGCTGTTTCAGCTTCCGTTACAGCTTCATTCAATTGGCTGATTACGGCTGGATCGGTACCGTTGTATTCGTCTCTTTTGGCCACCGCCGTGTTATATGCTAATTGTGCTGATTCTACTGCAGTTTCCAAAGCAGGTAATTTTGCTTTGGCAGTAGCCGTTGCTTCCATTCGTGCTTCGTAATCTGCATTTGCTGTGGTTAGCCTTGCTTTGGCTTCACTCAATTTATTTTTGCTGAGTGCCAACTCTTCTTCGCCATCCGTTAACATTAGTTTTAAATCTTCGATTTCAGTTTCTAAGTTCTCTTTTATAGCTTGAGAATTGGCAACTTGATTGGAGTAGTTTTCGAACGTTTGTTTTAAATTGAAGGCGTCATTGATTTTATTCCATACCGATGATGCTTCAATAGATAGTTGGGAATCTATATTGCTTAAACTATCGATTTTGTGTTGTAGTGCAATCTCTTCAGATTTAAGTGTGTTTAAAACTGTTTCTACATCTTGATTGCCTTCGGCGGTTTCTTTCAAGAAAGCTAAATCGGATTCTAAATCTGAAATATATTCGTTTCTGTCGGCCAACTCTGCATTTAAGCCAATTAATTCCTGTTCATTAGAGTGATCTACACCAAATTCGAGACTATACTTTTTAAGTTTGATATTTTGTGCAAGTTCATGTCTTTCGTTTGTCAAACCATTCATTTTTTCTTGCTCCACAGCAAGTTTGCCCATTAGCTGTTTCACATCCTCTACTTGCATTTCTGCCATGGCTTCTTGCATAGCATTGATTGCTTGATCCAAAGCAAGTTGTGCTTCTACTTTTGCTTGTTCCGCTCTTAACATGTCTTCTTGAAGCTGGGCAAAAGTTAGGTCTGCCTCTGCTTGAGCTGTTGCATTTTCTATTTCTAGTAGTGCATTTTCCAGTGCTATCTGTGCAGCTTGTGCAATTTCTACTTGTACTTGAGCATTAATGAGGGCTGCCTGCGCTGCGGCAACCTCTGCATTCGCCATTAAATTGGCCGATTCGGCTTGCCTAATTGCGGTTACTTCTTCAGACGGAGTGTCGTCTGTAGAACAAGAAGCAATCATTGTTGCTCCCAGTAAGGTGACCAAATAGGATTTTCGTAAACTTAGATTAAAATTTTTCATAGGTATTGATTTAAATTGTGTTACGGTTACAAAAGGAGGTATTTCCTGTGTAGAAAACAATACCTATTTATAAGTATATTTCGATGCGAGAGGAGAACAATCTAACAATATTTCTTCCTAACATTTTCAAGGATATTTGTTGCAGGAAAAACACCTGAATTGCTGTTAAGGCATGGTATAGTGAATGTTTTGGCGCTGATTACACATTTTTTTAGGAATGGATATACCTATTTATAGGTATATTTTAGAAATTATTTTGTAATCTTTTTCATATATATTATTTTCCCCGTCCCTAACTAGTATGCCAAACCAATTAAAACTATACATTATGCTTTTTTGTGCCTCTGTTTTCTACGGAAAGGCACAGCTTATCCCTTCGGATACTATTTCAGTAAAAACAATAGCCCAAGAAGATGGTTTGTCGCAACTGAATGCTTTAACCTTAGATTTTGATCGTCTGGGGTATCTTTGGATTGGAACGGAGAATGGCTTGAATCGTTACAACGGACATCAGATGACGGTCTTCAAGACTGGTACGAAGCCGCATCAACTAAAAGACGATCATATTAGAGCGATGTACCACAGTAATGATACGCTTTGGTTGGCTACCAATACACATTCCATCTGCGCATATGTTCAAAAGCGCAATAAATTCTTATCCTTTGAAGATAAACTTGATTTTAACAAATTTCCATCTCTAAAATTTGCATATACGCTTACCCCCATCAATGAACGATATTTATTGGCGGGAACTATCGATTATTGCGTATTGATAGATCGAAAAACATTGGAGTTTGAAGTTTTTCCGATAAATAGTGGCGTTGATAATGAGTATATTACTTCAATAATTCCTTTTAAAAATGGATCTTTTCTATTGTCAACAAACTACAAGAGAACCTATGTATTTAATTTTTCCGAAAAATGCTTATCTCCGTTTGTTGCGAAACCTAAGGGTGTACAGGCGCTAATAAAACTGGATGAAGAGCGGATACTCATTGGGACCGAAAAAGGACTTTTCGTGTATGACTTAATTGAAGGTGTTCTTAAAGAGTTGCCTAGCGCCATAGGAAAAAAGAATATATCTGGATTCTTTCGTTGGGATGATAAAAATATTCTTGTATCGGCCGCAAACCATAATTACCTGATAAATCGTAATTTTCAATGTAAGGAACTTATTTTTATAGGGCATAAGGGGAGTGCTATGCAGACCACCATCTGTAGTTTATCTAAAGATAACCAAGGAGGTATTTGGATGGGGACTAAAGGTCGTGGGGTGTTTTATTATCATCCGGAACAACAAAAATTTACACCTCATCGCATTTCGGTATCAAATGCTCCCAAAAAAGATTTTATTAGCATATTCAATTTCTTGAAAGAAGGCGATACTTTATGGATGGCGACTGAGTTTGGCTTGGCTAGACATCAAAAAAGTACAGACCAATATAAACTATACCTTACAAACAATCTTGATTATACCTTGGCTAAGGACGCAAGGGGAACGTTATGGGCAGGTGGTTTCGGGGATGGCCTTTTGAGGTATAATAGAAAATCAGACATTTTTGAAAATGTCACGTTGCCTATTTCAGATAAAGATGTTATACAAATTACACCAGTATCAAAAGATTCTATATGGATTCATACATGGTCTGAAGGGATATATGCCATGAATATTCATAATCAAAAACTGACTAAAAAAGTATTTAACGGTACATCTTTAATCCGTTCCAGAAATAGTTTGGTAGATTCTAATGGTGATGTTTGGCTTGCGAGCGATAATGGTTTATACCAAGTGAATAAGGATGAAACGGAGTATTACAGTTCATTATCCAATGAAAGGGTATTTTGTATTGCTGAAGACCTAAATGGTAATATATGGGCTGGAACAGCGAAGGGATTGAATAAAATAAATACAGAAACAGGTGAAATAACTTATTACAAACAGCAGGAAGGTTTGCCAAATGATTTTATCTATGGTCTCGAAGTCGATAAAAAGAATAATATTTGGGTGAGCACAAACTATGGTTTGTCCCAACTTGACACGCAAACCGAAACATTTACGAATTACACCGAACAGGATGGTCTTCAAAACAATGAATTTAACGGAAAAGCCTCCTATAAAGATAATTATGGAAACCTCTATTTCGGGGGGATGAATGGTTACAACATCATCAATATCGATAGTATTGCTATGAATGATGTTGCTGGAAATACTATTGTTGAAGATATTCAGTTATTCGGGAAATCAATTGACGCGAATGTGGTCTACAATAAATCACTTGACTTGTCCTATGAAGAAGATGTAATTACATTTAACTTTGTTAATTTAAATTATTTATGGCCGGAGAAAAACCATTTCCGATTTATGCTGAAAGGTTTTGATAAGGACTGGCGACCCGTTACCCAGCAACATTCTTCAACCTACACAAACTTAAACCCTGGTACCTATACGTTTAAGGTACAGGGCGCTAATAATGAAATGTTATGGGGAAATACAGATAGCTTTCGCATTAACATTAAAGCACCTTGGTACCAGACCTTGTGGTTTAAAATATTGATGGCGTTTTCCTTTTTTGTGATTCTTGCAGGGGCGGTTCATTTTAGGCACAAACGACAAATAAAAGTTAATAGAATGTTGAGCGAAATGGTTGAGGAGCGAACCAATAAGCTTGTAAAGACGAATATTGCTCTAAAAGATTCTTTGGAGGTTACTAGAAAACAAAAAAAGAACATCTCATACCTTATGCAAGAATTAAATCATAGAGTTAAAAACAACTTGCAGTTAATGACAAGTCTGATTGATTTTCAAAGTATAAATTCCAGAGACGAATTACAAAGTAGTCAACTTAAACAGTTGCAGTCGCGTATTTTTACCCTAGCAAAAATTCATGACTCCCTTAGTCAGCAAAAGGAGATTTCCAAAAATGTGCGGCTGGATAAATTTATTCATCAACTTACTTTAGATATTATTTCATTCTCGGGTTTTTACATCAAACTTGAAACAGAGTTTATCCCGATGGTATTTCCGAATGATAAATTGACATATGTTGGGCTTGTTTTGAATGAGCTTATAACTAATTCCATTAAACATGCTTTCGAAGACACGAAGGATACCCCGATAATATCTTTGTTCTTGAAAAATCAAGATGATCAATTGGTATTTGAATATCGTGATAATGGTAAGGGGTGTTCAAAAGAAGATATTGACACTTCAGAAAGTATGGGCTTTAAATTGATAGAGCTTCTTATAGATGAACTTGGTATGGAGTTTATAGTGAAAACAACCAAAGGAAGCCATTTTGTTTTTGTGGAAAAGGGAAAGGAATCTTCAATAAGAAATTATGAAACAACAAGTAAAAATTTCGGCTAAATGAGGAAGAAAATTTTGGTTTTAGAGGACGATATTGTTATTGCTAAAAGTATTCAACTGGATTTAACAAGAAATAACTTCGACGTTCTTGTTGCTACTCGTTATTCTAAGGGCGAAGTTCTTTTTAAACAACATCGTTTTGATGCTGCTGTTTGCGATATTAACTTAAATCAACAATTAAACGGGGTTGACTTCGTGAAAGATGTTATTAAAGATCAAATACCGGTTGTTTTTTTAACTGCTTACAGCGATGATAAAACAATAAAAAAAGTGGAACGGGTTTCTCCTTATGCTTTCCTTACAAAACCATTTAACAACAATCAGCTTGTCCTTACCCTAAAATTGGCGCTTAAAAACAATCAGGGCAACAAGAGTGACGTTTTAAAGGGGTGTAAACTTTCTCCAGAAGTAAAAGTCACTAGGAGGGAACTCGAGGTAGTGGCGCATATGTCCTTAGGCAAAACAACCAAAGAGATTGCCGATAATTTGTGTATAAGTTCCTTAACTGTTTCTACTCATAGAAAGAACATTTTAAATAAAACCAATACTAAGAATTCAATCGAATTGATTGCATTGGCTAAGCAAATGCAGTGGATTTAAGTAATAACTGGCTGAAGTGCTGTTACAAAAAAAGGGAAGCTGTTTTACACAACTTCCCTTTCTCAATTATATAAATGAAAAGATCTCTAAGATCCACACATTAGGCAGTCATCATCCTCGGCATCTCTCGATTTTGCCAACATTTCCTTCAATTCTTGAGGTGATAACGGTTCTACAGCTACGGGAGCTGCTTTTGTTGCGGCTTCTGCTTGCATTTGTGCTGCTTCAGCCGGAACTTTTTCGGTTTTCTTGGTATTGTCTAACGTAAACTTAATAGCATCTACTGCAGATTTCGTACGTAAGTAATACATTCCTGTTTTTAGGCCGCTTTTCCAAGCATAGAAATGCATAGAAGTAAGCTTGGCGTAATTGGCGCCTTCCATAAACAGGTTAAGCGATTGTGACTGATCTATGAAATATCCTCTGTGGCGAGACATGTCGATAATGTCTTTCATACTCAATTCCCAAACCGTTTTATAAAGATCTCTAATTTCTTGCGGAATGGTTTCAATATGCTGAATGGAACCATTGGCTCTCATTAACTCTTGCTTCAATTCTTCGGTCCACAGTCCAAGTTCTACTAAATCTTCCAAAAGATGCTTGTTTACTACGATAAACTCTCCCGAAAGCACCCTTCTTGTATAAATATTGGAAGTGTAAGGCTCAAAACACTCGTTGTTTCCGAGAATTTGAGAAGTAGAAGCTGTTGGCATTGGTGCCATTAACAATGAGTTTCGCACTCCATTTTTCTTTACGTCTTTTCTCAATTTCTCCCAATCCCAATTACCGGAAAGTTCGTCATCTTTAATTCCCCAAAGGTTGTGTTGGAATTCGCCTTTAGAAATAGGAGAACCTTCATACGATTCGTAAACACCTTCTTCTTTTGCCATTTCCATGGATGCAGTTACTGCAGCGAAATAGAGTGTTTCAAAAATATCTTGGTTTAATTTTTTAGCTTCATCAGAAGTAAAAGGCATGCGCAGTTTTATAAACGTATCTGCCAGTCCTTGTACCCCCAAACCAATTGGTCTATGACGGAAATTAGAGTTTTGCGCCTCTTTTACTGGATAGTAATTTCTGTCGATTACACGGTTAAGGTTTTTGGTTACGCGTTTGGTAACCTTATACAATTCTTTGTGGTCGAATTCTTTTCCCTTTACAAACATTGGTAAAGCGATAGAGGCCAAGTTACAAACCGCTACTTCATCTGGAGAAGTGTACTCCATGATTTCAGTACAAAGGTTGGAAGAACGAATAGTTCCCAAATTCTTTTGGTTTGATTTTCTGTTGGCCGCGTCTTTGTAAAGCATGTACGGAGTACCGGTTTCAATTTGAGATTCCAGTATTTTCTCCCAAAGTTCACGGGCTTTTATGGTCTTTCTTCCTTTGCCTTCCGCTTCGTATTTGGTGTATAATGCATCAAACTCTTCGCTGTGTACATCGCAAAGGCCAGGACATTCATTCGGGCACATAAGTGTCCATTCGCCGTTCTCTTCAACACGCTTCATAAATAAATCTGGCATCCACATGGCGTAGAAAAGGTCACGGGCGCGCATTTCCTCTTTTCCGTGGTTCTTTTTAAGATCTAGGAAATCAAAAATATCGGCATGCCATGGTTCAATATAAATAGCAAAAGAACCTTTACGTTTTCCACCACCTTGATCTACATAACGAGCGGTGTCGTTAAAAACCTTTAGCATAGGAACAATCCCGTTGGAAGTACCGTTAGTTCCAGCAATATAACTTCCTGTAGCGCGTATGTTGTGAATAGAAAGTCCAATACCACCGGCAGATTGTGATATTTTAGCCGTTTGTTTTAGCGTATCGTAAATACCGTCAATACTATCTTCTTTTGCAGTAAGCAAAAAGCAAGAAGACATTTGCGGTTTTGGTGTACCTGAATTAAATAGGGTAGGCGTAGCGTGCGTAAAATACTTTTTAGACATAAGTTCGTACGTTTCCAGTACGCTGTCTATGTCGTCTAGGTGAATCCCTACGGAAACACGCATCAACATGTGTTGTGGGCGTTCCGCTATTTTTCCATTTAACTTTAAAAGGTAAGAGCGTTCCAACGTTTTGAATCCGAAGTAATCATATCCAAAATCACGGTTGTAGATAATCATAGAATCCAGTTTGTCGGCATTCTCCTGAATTACCTTATATACTTCATCAGAAAGTAAAGGTGCTTTTTTGCCGGTACGCGGATTCACGTATTCATAAAGATCTGTCATCGTTTCAGAAAACGACTTTTTAGTATTTTTATGAAGGTTAGAAACCGAAATTCTCGCTGCCAAACGTGCATAGTCTGGGTGAGTGGTAGTCATTGTAGCGGCAATTTCTGCTGCCAAATTATCCAACTCTGAAGTGGTTACACCGTCGTAAAGCCCTTCTATTACTCGCATGGCTACTTTTACAGGGTCTACTAATTCGTTTAAACCGTAACAAAGCTTACGAACTCTTGCCGTAATTTTGTCGAACATGATGGGTTCTTGCCTACCGTCTCTTTTGATTACATACATACGCTACAAAATTTTAAAGTTAAAGGATAGTGATTCCTGTCCAGACTTTACGCCTGAATGATTTTTTTGATGTTTTTGTAAACTTGGGGGTTTACGCCCGTATCAAGGGTTATTTATTTTTTACTGAAAATGGTTTTTAGAAACTACCGAAGTAATTTTCTAGAAATCGGCGTCAAAACTAATTTTTTGGTCGTCGTCATCTTTGCTTAGCACGCCTGCTTTTTGATATTCTGATACTCTTTTTTCAAAGAAATTTGTTTTTCCTTGAAGGGAAATCATATCCATAAAATCAAAAGGATTTTTAGAATTGTAAACTTTCTCACATTCCAATTCTACCAAGAGCCTGTCGGTAACAAATTCCAAATATTGCGTCATTAGCTTAGCATTCATGCCAATTAAGCTAATAGGAAGCGATTCAGTTATAAACTCACGCTCTATATCCAAAGCATCTATAATAATTTCTTTTATACGCTCTTTACTCACTTTATTTTTCAAGTGGTTGTTGTGCAGGTGAACGGCAAAATCGCAGTGCATTCCTTCATCACGGGAAATAAGTTCATTGGAAAAGGTAAGTCCCGGCATCAATCCGCGTTTTTTCAACCAGAAGATAGAACAGAAAGCTCCAGAGAAGAATATTCCTTCTACAGCAGCAAAAGCGATTAATCGTTCTGCAAAGCTTGGAGATTCTATCCACTTTAAGGCCCAATCGGCTTTCTTTTTAATGGCAGGGAAATTCTCAATAGCTTGAAACAGCGTATTTTTTTCTTTTTCGTTTTTAACGTACGTATCAATCAGCAACGAATAGGTTTCAGAATGGATGTTTTCCATCATAATTTGGAAACCGTAAAAGAATTTTGCTTCAGAATATTGTACTTCATTTACAAAATTTTCAGCTAAATTTTCATTTACAATACCATCGGAAGCCGCAAAGAAGGCCAAAATGTGTTTTATAAAATATTGCTCGTCGGCATTAAGTTTTGAGTTCCAATCCGTCAAATCCTGATGAAGATCGATTTCCTCTGCGGTCCAAAAACAAGCCTCTTGTTTCTTGTACCACTCCCAAATATCATGGTGTTGAATAGGAAAAATGACAAATCGGTCTTTATTCTCTTGTAAAATTGGCTCTACTGCTGCTGACATTTCTTCTGATTTTTAGCGATTTATTATTTGAAATTTTCGAGTGACTCGGGACTAACAAAGATTGAAAAATGACGGCGAAATTGAAAGGTTATTAACATTAATAATTCTAAAAGTTTTTAACATGAATTGTTGAAATGTGCTTTGAGCTGTTGAAAACAAAGGCTTGTTAAGATATTGTTAATCAATTTGTTAAAAGCTCGATGAATTAACAAGAAACATCGTTAAAAGTATTTGGTATTCTACGATGAAGTATCTAAAACGCTGGAACAAATTGCGTTACCTACAAAAAATAACGCTAGCGGTTCCATTGAAAAAAATGTATTAAGAAATAAAAAAAAGATACTTTTGATTTGTTTTCTTCGGATAGAAAATATTAATGTCCTAAATCTTTAGCCACTTGCTCCAATTCAGTATACCATTGTTCACCGAATTTTTCAATAAGTGCGTCTTTCACAAATTTATAAACGGGCACTTGTAATTCTTTTCCAAGTGAACAGGCATCATCGCAGATGTGCCATTTGTGATAGTTGACCGCTGCAAATTCTTGATATTGTTTAATCCTAACTGGATATAAATAACAGGAAATAGGTTTTTTCCATGCTACTTCCCCTGCATTGTAGGCTTGTTCTATTCCACACAGAGCTGTGCCGTTATCGGTAAAAGTAACGTACGCACATTCGCTGCCGTTAACCAATGGGGTTTCCCATTCTCCATCTTCACCTTTTACGAAGGTTCCTTGGTTTTCAATAGCGTTAATACCTTCTTTTCTTAAAAAAGGTTTCACCTTTGGATAAATTTCTTGCAAAATTTTAGTTTCATTATCCTCCACGGGAGCACCTGCCTCGCCATGCACACAGCAAGCCCCTTTGCATGCTGAAATGTTGCATACAAAATCATTCTCTAAAATCTCTTCTGAAACGATTGTTTTTCCTAGTTGAAACATGCCGCAAAGATACGCATTTTTAGCGCCTTTAAAAGCACAAAAAGTTTTACACTTTTTATAGAAATTAGCGACTAAAAATCAATTAGTTATTTATAGCTTTGCACCGTTTTTTAAAAGTAAGGTTATGAACTTCAGCATCAAAGAAATAGTAACAGCAGGAATGATCCTTTTTGCCGTAATCGATATTGTAGGTAATGTGCCTATAATTATCGATTTACGTAATAAAGTTGGCCATATTCAATCGGAAAAAGCATCTATTGTAGCGGCCGTTATTATGGTGGCTTTTCTGTTTATTGGGGAAGAAATTTTAAAATTGATTGGGATTGATGTAAATTCTTTTGCGGTCGCCGGTTCATTTATTTTATTTTTTCTAGCCATAGAAATGATTTTAGGGATTTCACTCTATAAAGATGATGCACCTGAAACAGCCTCTATTGTGCCATTAGCTTTTCCGTTAATTGCCGGTGCCGGTACCATGACTACCTTACTTTCTTTAAGGGCAGAGTATCATGTGGAGAACATTATTGTGGCCATTGTGGTAAACATAATCATTGTTTACGGGGTTTTAAAGTCCTCTAGCAAAATAGGAAAGGTGTTAGGTAAATCTGGATTGGCTGTTATACGTAAAGTTTTTGGCGTAGTTTTGTTGGCAATTGCAGTTAAGCTTTTTGCAAGCAATGTTACTGGGTTGTTTTAAGCTGAAAAAAGTTTAAATCTCTCCATTTTAAAGAATCTAATAAAAAATAAAAATGAAAATTTTTACTATAATATTTATGTTGGTAGCGGTTGTTATGATCGGCGTAAACGTTACCATGCTCGACTTTGATAATTTATTCGAAGGAGACAGTTTAATCGCCTTAATCGGTATTGTAGCTGCCTTTTGTGCGATTTTAATTTTGGCAATATTTTATCAATCGAAGCGAATTCAGGACAAAATAAAAGATCAGGAATAATGTTGGACGTGTTGATTATTGGTGGCGGTGCCGCTGGCATGCAATGTGCTTTGGTATTGGGTTCAGCAAAGAAAACAGCCTACGCCAGTGATAAGAATATTGCGATTGTAATGCATCAAAGGGCATCGCATCTACAATCGGCTTTGTTGAATAATGTTTTGGGTATTCCGGCAGGTACTTCTGGAATGGAAATTTTGGAACAAGGCAAAAAACAACTCACCGATTTATATCCCCACGTTTCGCAAATCACCAAGGAAAAGGTTCTTTCCGTAGAAAAGAAAGACGGTTTTTTTGAAGTTGTTACCAATAAAAACAAGCATTCAGCTAAAATCGTTGTTGTAGCATTAGGATACACAGATACTTTTTCTATCGACGGATTGATGAAATATGTCGAGCCGCACCGTTTATCCCCTGCTGAAAAGAACCGTGTTCAGCTTAGAAACAACAATTACTTGGTGGAAGAAAACCTATATGTTGCTGGAACATTGGCGGGAGGACGTAGTCAGTTTGCCATTGCCGCCGGAAGTGGCGCTCAAGTTGCTACCGACATACTTACGCTTTGGAACGGTGGAAAACATACCAAGGTACACGATAAAATTGCAGAATAGATTTCTCTGCTGAAAATTTCACCCATCAATTTCTTGGCGTAATTATTGCTATATTTAGCTTGGAAAACAAACGCTTTTGTACAACAAACTATCGCTTAGAACCCGCATCTTCATCACTATGATTTTTATAGTGGTACTGGCATCTGTTTTAATTGCCGGTGTAACCATCTATCAATACAAAGAACAAGCGGAAGATTATCATAAAGCCTATTTGGAGCGGAAAGAAGACCAATTGAACGCTCAGATTGACTACATTTTAAAAAACACTACTTGGGAGGTTAAGACCGAAAATCTACAATACATTCTTGAATATAAACATGCTATTTATGAAGCTTCGGATGTACTCGATATAAACTTCAATGTATACGATCTTAACGGTAATCTAATCATAAGTTCTAAACCTAGGATTGAAGCTGATGAGTTTTCAAGAAAATTAGATTTTGATGTGATCCAAGGATTGGCCTCAAGTGCTAACAAAAGGTTTATTGAAAAAACGAAAGCCGCTGGAGACCGTTTTCAATCGTCTTACAGCTATATTTTAGATCCAAAATTTAAACCTATCGGGATTCTTCACATTCCCTATTACGAAGATGATACCTTCAATAATAACGAACTAAAGGAATTTCTGCTCCGGCTGGCAGCGGTTTATATTTTGCTGTTGGCATTGGCGGTTCTACTAGCCTATATTATTTCAAAATATATTACTCGGTCGCTTAAGGCCATAAGTGATAAATTACACCAAACCCGACTAAGTAAGCGTAACCAAAAGATTTATTTAGAAGACCCTAGCGAAGAAATTGGCGCCTTGGTAGATGCGTATAACGACATGATTGATGAATTGGAGCGCAGTGCCACCCTACTCGCTAAAAGTGAACGGGAACAGGCGTGGCGGGAAATGGCCAAACAAGTGGCGCACGAAATTAAGAATCCGCTTACACCAATGCGCCTGAGCGTTCAAAGTTTTGAAAGAAAGTTCGATCCCAGTGATGAAAATGCCAAAAATAAAATCGAAGAGTTTTCAAAAACACTTATTCAGCAGATAGATACCATGAGTAATATTGCTTCTGCCTTTGGAAGCTTTGCTAATATGCCTGCCCAACAAAACGAAACGCTCAATGTAATTGAAGTTGTAAAGCTTTCGGTTGATATTTTTAATGAAGATTACATTCGTTTTATTGCTGATGAAAAAGAGATTATTGTAAAGTTAGATCGTACCCAGCTTATTCGTGTAATTACCAATTTGGTGAAAAATGCTATTCAAGCCATTCCAGAAGAGAGGGAGCCTAAAATCGTAGTGAACGTTTATACAGAAAAGGATACCGTTAAAATTTCAATTTCCGATAATGGCGTTGGGATTGCTGAAGAAAACCAAGAGAAGATCTTCGAACCCAAATTTACCACAAAAACTAGTGGAATGGGATTAGGTTTGGGAATGGTAAAAAATATCGTGAAAACGTATAGCGGAAATATAGGTTTGTCATCAGTTTTAGGAAAAGGTACGGTTTTCACAGTTTCTTTTCCTAAATTTAAAACAGAATAAAAACAAATAGAATTCTATGGATTTTGAAAATATTATTACCGAAGTTGAAGATAAAATAGGGTTAATAACTATTAATCGGCCAAATAAGCTAAATGCGCTTAATAAAGCAACCATAGAAGAGTTGCATCACGCATTTATTGCAATGGATGAAAATGAGGATGTACGGGCAATAATTATTACTGGTGCTGGTGAAAAGGCTTTTGTAGCTGGGGCAGACATTGCAGAGTTTTCTAATTTTTCGGTCTATGAAGGGTCTCAATTAGCCGCCAAAGGCCAAGAACTTCTTTTCAATTTAATTGAAAGCTTGGAGACACCGGTTATAGCCGCTATAAATGGTTTTGCCTTAGGAGGTGGTTTGGAGTTGGCTATGGCTTGTCATATAAGAGTAGCAAACGATCACGCAAGGATGGGATTGCCGGAAACATCCCTCGGACTTATTCCTGGGTACGGTGGTACGCAACGACTTCCTCAATTGGTAGGGAAGGGACGCGCTATGGAAATGATTTTAACTGCAGGAATGATAGGGACGGAGCAAGCGCTCATGTCTGGCTTGATAAATCACATGGTAGCTCAAGAGCAGTTAATCCCTTTCTGCAAAAAAATGGCTGGAAAAATGATTAATAATTCACCCGTTGCTATTTCGGCGGCTATCAATGCTATTAACGCCAGCTTTAGCGGAAGTGGTTATAAAAAAGAAATTGAAGCTTTTGGCGAATGTTTCGGTACCGAAGACTTTAAAGAAGGAACCACAGCCTTTCTAGAAAAAAGAAAAGCAGATTTTCCTGGAAAATAGTTTCAAAACCCCAAAGATTTCCAAAACCTTTGGGGTTTATTTTTAATGGTCTAATCGCTTCTCAAACAAGATTTTTAATCCGTTTTTGGAGGGTTCCGCACCAACGATGTCAAATCCGTTTTTTAAGTTGAATTGCATCATGGGTTTGAACTTGTTGGTGGATTTGGTGGTTAGTTTTTGGCAGCCTTTCTCTGCGACGTATTTTTCTTGTATTGATTGAAGCTTTTTCGCGATTCCCATTCGTCTGTATTCTTCTTTAACCCCGCCAACCCAACTATAAAAAGTATCAGGGGACGTTTCGTAGCCAATTTTAAATCCTACCACCTCGTTATTTAAAGATGCGTAAACTGAAAATAGATTTTTAGCTTCTGAAATTCTTTTAAGGAAAGAATCTCTTTGGTAATCTTCAAAAATTTGGACATACACCTTTTCGATGAAAGCAATTTCATCATTGGAAAGTTTTCCTGAAATGGTGAAGAAATTAAGCTCTTCCATTGATTTCATCGTAAAATTGCTTTAAAAAAGTTTCCATGTAATCATGTCTTTTTTCGGCTAACTTTTTTCCTGTTTCCGTATTCATTCTATCTTTCAGCAATAAAAGCTTTTCATAAAAATGATTGATGGTAGGGGAATCATTTTTCTTGTATTGCTCTTTGGTCATATTCATTTTTGGCTCAATATCGGGGTCGTATAATTTCCGGTTCTTGAAACCGCCATAATTAAAACATCGGGCGATACCAATGGCGCCTATGGCGTCTAGTCTATCGGCATCCTGAACAATATTAAGTTCAAGGGATGTAAACTTTTGAGAAAAATTACCGCCTTTAAACGAGATGTTCTCAATGATTTTAACCACATGATTTATTATGTTTTTTTTAACTCCGATACTACTTAAAAACTCTTGTGCCATTTTTGGACCAACCGTTTCATCCCCATCATAAAATTTGGCGTCTGCGATATCGTGTAGCAAAGCGCCCAGTCCAACTACTAGCGGGTCAGCTTTTTTTTCATCTTTGGCTATTAAAAGGGAGTTTTTAAAGACGCGCTGTATGTGGAACCAATCATGTCCGCCTTCTGCATTTTTTAGTGTTTCCTTTACAAAAGCAATGGTTTGCTCAATGGTATCGGTGTTGCTCATTTTTATGCTTTTATACCATTACTAACGATTTCCTCCACTTTTTCAATCAGTTCTTCCGCAGGAAGGTCTCTTGCACCGAGTGGTTTGTGAACGTCAAACGTAATGTTTATACCAATGCCCATTGGGAATTTACCGTAGCGAAGCGTTTTCCAAGAGTTATTGATGGAAATAGGCACCACATGCGCGTTCGGCATTTTCTTCAATAGAATTTTTAAACCACCTGTTTGAAAGCGCTTGGGTTTTCCGTCCCTACTTCGGGTTCCTTCAGGAAAAATAACTACCGACCGATTGTTTTTATTGGCATAATTGGCAATGTTTATAATTTCTTTGAAAGCTTGTTCCTTGTCTTTTCGGTCTATAAGCGCAGAGCCGCCGTGCCGCAAATTATAGGAAATACTAGGGATGCCACGACCCAACTCTTTTTTGCTGATAAATTTTGGGTGATGCTTACGCATATGCCAAATAATGGGCGAAATATCGTACATGCTTTGATGGTTTGCCACGATAATACAAGGCTTGTCTGTAGGAATGTTATGCGGATTCCTAAATATAATCCAATCGCCTAAAAGCAAGAGTGAGTATGCGAGGAAAAAGTTGAGAACATCTACACTTTTTTTATGCGCTTGGTAGCCAAAAACGTTAAAACATAGCCATTGTACGGGGTGAAAAATCACCAGTAGAAGTCCGAATACTATAAAGTAAACGACCGTAAGTGGGTAAGCAAGTATTTTTCTCATTTTAAATTTTCAGCAAAATTATTTTTTTAGTTGTTCTATTAAACTATAAACCTTTTCTTCTAACCTTGGTAAAACCGTTGCCGGTTCTTCAATATAATCATCTGCAAAATTCCAGTATTCAATTTCAGTTTCTTTGTCTGGAAAGAATTGCTTCATTAAATCCCTGTGTTCTTTTTCATCCAACGCAATAATACGATTATAGAAGTCGAAATCTTGCTTTGTGACGGGGATGGGCATTCGGGAAGTAGGAATAACTTCGATACCTTTATTTTTAAAATAGGTCTCAGTGTGTATAGAGACCGGCCCTTTGTTGCGTTTGGACAAGCGAAGTCCTTTGGAAAAGGCGGTATATGCTAGACCTTTCTTTTCTGCCAAATGGTTAAAAAGCATTTCTGCAAACCTACTGCGGTAGTAGTTTCCTGTGCAAAGAAATAAAATTCGGTTTTCCAAAACAGTAATTTATCCCTCATCGAGGGGTTTTTCTCGAGGTTCCACCTGCCAAAAAAGCAATTTATGCTTGCCTGTGGCAAAGGAAGGGTTATCCCGAGATGATTGATTTTCTTTAGGCAAAATTAAAAAAACCACGTGTAAACGTGGTCTTTTAAGTTATAAATTGCCAAAATAAATAGTCTGTTTTTAGCAATGTTCGTTGTATGCTTCGGTAAGGTTGTCTGCAATAATCTCTGCTGGACGCCCTTCAATATGATGTCTTTCTAACATGTGTACCAATTCGCCATCTTTAAACAAGGCCATACATGGAGAAGATGGAGGGAACGGAAGCATGTATTCACGCGCTTTGTCGGTTGCTTCTTTGTCAAAACCGGCGAAAACGGTGAATAGGTTGTCAGGTGTTTTAGCGTTTTTAAGGCTCATTTTAGCACCCGGTCTAGCGTTTGCAGCTGCACAGCCACAAACAGAGTTTACTACAACAAGTGTAGTTCCCTTTTTTTCCATGGCAGCGTCAACTTCTGCTGGGGAATGTAATTCTTGAAAACCTGCAACAACAAGGTCTTCTTTCATTGGTTTTACTAATTCTGCTGGATACATAACTGTTATGTTTTTTAAAATTATTTTTGTTAAATACCTCGTTGAGGGTTTTGTTTCTGCATTACTGCAAACAGTTTGGGAGGTAGTTTTTGCCACCCCTAAAAATACCTTTCGGGAATACCTTGGATATCTTACATAATTGTGTCGCAAAGATAAAGAAAAACATACACTTTAGATAATCTAAAGCCATGAGCTTTTTAGTGGAGTAATATCTCTTAGACAATGACTTCTATTGAAGATAAATTAAACTTATATTTGACATCTGTTAAAAACAAACAAACTATGTTTAAATGGATTTTAGCCTTTGCGGGCTATTATTTTTTGCGGTTTCCTGGTGCTATTATCGGTTTTATTTTAGGAAGTGTAATAGATGGTTACAGAAAAGGAGGCATTCAAGTCTCTACTAATTTTAATAATAGAAACGAAGTTTCCCCTGCTGATTTTGAGTTGAACTTGCTTTCACTTTGTTCTATCGTGATAAAAGCAGATGGAAAGGTGAACGATAATGAACTTCAATACGTTCGTTCGTATTTTGTTTCTACCTACGGAAAGGACAAAGCAAACGCTATTTTTAGAACATTTAATGAAGTAATTAAAAAAAGGGAGGTTTCTGCGGAAAGAATTTGTAATTACCTCAATCAAAGAACGCGTTATGAAGTGCGGGTCCAGCTGATTCATTTTCTCTTCGGAATAGCGCAAGCCGATGGCGCCGTAACCGAAGCCGAGACCTTAAAAATAAGGGAGATTGCTGGGTATTTGAGAGTTCATTACCGCGATTTTGAAAGCGTTATGGCAATGTTTGTTAAGTCGGCCGACAATGCTTATAAAATTCTGGAAGTTCGCAAAGAAGCCAGCGATGCCGACGTAAAAGCAGCTTATAGGCAGATGGTAAAGAAGTACCACCCCGATAAAGTGCGTACGAATGATGAAGCCATAAAAAAAGGCGCTGAAGAAAAGTTTAAGGAAGTGCAACGCGCCTACGAACAGATTCAAAAGGAACGCGGGATGTAATCCTTCAGAAAAAATCGAAGTAAATAAAAACCTTTTTTCCAAAAAATTGTAAGTTTGGAAAATCCTTTAATCGCTAATTACCATGGATCAATTTTGGTTCTATTTTAAACTGGGTCTCGACCACGTTTTAGACATTAATGCTTACGATCATGTGCTGTTTTTCATAGCACTTATCGTTCCTTATACATTTGCCAATTGGAAAAAGATTCTTTGGCTAGTAACTATGTTTACCATAGGTCACACACTTTCTTTAATTTTGGCAACCTACGGAGTAGTAAGAATAAGCTCGAGTTTAGTGGAATGTCTTATTCCCGTTACCATTTTTATTACGGCTGTCTTCAATATTTTTACGGCAGGAAAAGGGGCTAAAAATGAAAAATTCGGACTCACTTTTTTTACGACTTTGTTTTTCGGACTCATACATGGGCTCGGATTTTCCACGTATTTCAAACAAATAGTGGCCAGCTCTTCAAACAAAATAATTCCTTTGCTTGAATTTGCTTTGGGAATTGAAGCTTCACAAATTATTGTTGCTTTAGTCGTTTTAATAATAGGCTTTTTAATTCAGTCTGTGTTCAGGTTTAATAAGCGAGACTGGATTATGGTTACTTCTTCCATTGTGGTTGGTTTTGTTATACCAATGTTATTGGATACATGTGCTTTTAATTAGGTTAAAATTAACGACCTTCCTTTTGTAAATATATCCCAAAGCGGTTATCTTAGTCGACCTATGGGTTTTAGCAAGTAATATCCCAAGAATAAGGTTAAGTTATTTCGTTTTAAAACGACAAACAATGTAAAACCTTTGTAGAACATTAGGTTAAAAAATGCATCGTCGTTTTTTGCCTACTTTCAGCGGAAAAGTGCATACCCTAAAACAATTTTCCCGACAGCAGTCGGGTTTTAAATTCTCATTTAATGAGTAAGAAACAAGAAAGATACGACAGAGCGTATTTACGTATGGCTCGTGAATGGGGAAAATTATCCCATTGTAAAAGAAAACAAGTTGGCGCAATTATTGTTAAGGATAGAATGATTATCTCTGATGGTTACAATGGTACGCCTACCGGATTTGAAAACAAATGTGAAGACGAGGATAATATTACCAAATGGTACGTTTTACATGCCGAGGCAAATGCGATTTTAAAAGTGGCTTCCTCAACGCAATCTTGTAATGGGGCAACACTTTACATAACACTTTCGCCTTGCAAGGAATGTAGCAAATTGGTACATCAAGCGGGGATTAAAAGAGTGGTGTATAGCAGGGCTTACAAAGATGATGAAGGACTCCAATTTCTCGCAAAAGCTGGTGTGGAACTGCTTCATTTGGAAAATATAGAAGAAGAATAGATGTTAAAGAACAAAACATATTTATTGCCAATTATTATTGCTGCGGCTGTAGCCGTAGGGGTTTTTATTGGTGGAAAATTAAGTTTTAACGATACGCCAGAAAAGTTATTTTCAACCAATTCCAAAAAGGATAAGCTTAATCGGTTGATAGATTACATCGACTATGAGTATGTAGATGATGTAAATACCGATAGTATTGTAGATGTTACCGTAAACAACATCTTGGACAAGCTAGACCCGCATTCCGTTTATATTCCGAAGGAACAACAGGCACGGGTTGCCGAAAGTATGAAAGGGGATTTTGTAGGTGTAGGCATTAGTTTTTATATGTATAGAGATTCCCTTGCGGTGATTCGACCGATAGAAGGCGGACCGAGCATTAAAGCGGGGATAAAAGCTGGGGATAGGATTCTTGTAGCCAATCAAGATACCCTTTACGGAAAAAATTTGAGTAGCCAGGAAATTGTGAATACTCTTAAAGGGGATGATAAAACGAAGATAAAATTAAGTGTTTACAGACCTTCAGAAGCCAAAATCCTTGATATTACCATTAAAAGGGCAGCTGTGCCGTTAAAAAGCGTCGATTCTTACTATTTATTGAGTGATAACTTCGGATATATTAGGATAAATCGGTTTGCGGAAAGTACGTATCGTGAATTTAAAACAGCATTGGATGAACTTCAGGAAAAGGGGATAACCAAGTTAGCGCTTGACTTGCGTAACAATCCTGGAGGCTACTTAGGTATTGCGGAGCAAATTGCTGACGAATTTTTGGAGGATGATAAACTTATTCTTTTTACCAAAAACAAAAGTGGCGCTATCGACAAAGCTTTTGCCACCAGAAAGGGCGATTTTGAAGATGGCGAAATATATGTGTTGATTAACGAAAAATCAGCTTCTGCCAGTGAAATTGTTGCGGGCGCTATCCAAGATAACGATCGCGGTACGATTATAGGGAGACGGTCTTTTGGGAAAGGTTTGGTGCAAAGGGAAATGGGTCTTGGAGACGGCTCTTCGGTGCGGCTTACCGTTTCCCGCTATTATACACCCACGGGAAGGTCCATCCAGCGGTCGTACGAAAATGGTACAAAAGATTATTATAATCAATTTTACAAAAGGTATGAAAATGGAGAACTTTTTTCAGCAGATAGCATAAAAGTAGCTGATTCTCTAATTTTTAAAACACCCAAAGGAAAAATTGTGTATGGCGGTGGCGGGATTATTCCAGACGTTTTTGTGCCTTTGGAAGAGTCACAAGAGGCAGCTTGGGTAAATACGTTGTTGAAGTCAGGTTTCATGTCATTCTTCAGTTTTGAGTATTTAGATGGCCATCGCAATAAATTTGCAGCTATTTCAGAAGAAGATTTTATTGAAAATATTGAAGTTGAAGATGCTACCGTAGATGATTTTATTTATTATGCTGAAGATCGAGGACTCAAAATCGATTTAAATCCGTATCGGGAAAATCTGAAACGTCACATTAAATCTACCTTTGCGGAACAACTCTACGGAAAAAATGCACAACAACGTATTTTGAAGGATAACGACCCAATGCTTGAAGCTTTGATGCACGTGGATGAAACCGAGACGGTGGAAGACTTCGTGTTGGATGAGTAAATTGAAAACTTGTTTAATTTAAAGTTGAAGAAAGGTTTACGGATTGTATTTTCAGAATTTGTATAGTTTTAGAAAGAACTAATTAAGCTTCCGGATTCTTATCCCGAATTCTCTTATAAATTTTAATTCCAAGCATCAATAGAATTGCGAGTACAAAAATACCTGCTACTCCAAAAATCCAATTCAGGCTGTTTTTCAGAATAACTAAAAACACTACAGAAAACAATATAATCGTAGCACCTTCATTCCAAATGCGCATGAATCGTGAAGTATATTTCACCTCGTCACGTTGAAGTTGTTTAAAAATTTGATGCGTTTTTAAATGATATACAATCAGCAGTAAAACAAACAATAGCTTAACGTGCATCCAGCCTTGTTGCAACCACTGTGGCATGATAATAAGCAGCCAAACCGCAAAGATAATTGCTAAAATAGCCGAAGGCCAGGTAATGATAAACCATAATCGCTTTGCCATTAATTTTAATTGCGTGCCTAAGATTTCCTTTTCCGGCGATGGCTTGTGGAACGCTTCAATTTGGTAAACGAACAGTCTTGGGATATAAAACAATCCGGCAAACCAAGTAATTACGAAGATGAGGTGTAATGATTTAATATAATTGTAGTAATCCATCCTTCAGCTAAATTAAAATTTTGTAAGTATTACGTCTCAGGTTCGTTCGGAACTACTAAGTTATTTTTAATTTCTCTATTCAAAAAATAACCAGTAACTAAAGTTGAAAGTACATCGGCAATTGGGAAGGATATCCAAACCCCAAACTCCCCGTAAAATCTTGGTAAAATAAGGATCAGTGGGATAAAAAAGAATCCTTGCCTACTCAGTGTTAGCAGTAATGCGGGAATAGCCTTTCCTATCGCTTGAAAATATGCCGAACCAATGAGTTGGATGACTACAATGGGAGTCGCGGCAAAAACCCATCGCATGGCATCTGGAGTTTCTTTTAATACTTCATTATCTTGCGTAAACACGCTGGTTATTTGCTCGGGAAAAAGCATGATTAACAGGAAAATTAAAAACCCCAATAAAATGGCATATTTAATCGCAGTGTTTATAGATTCTCGAACTCTTTCATACAATTGTGCTCCGTAGTTGTAGCCAGCAATGGGTAAAAATCCTTGTGTAATACCTAAAACAGGAAAGAGGGCAAACATAAGCATGCGCCCAATAATTGCATAAACCGTAACTGAAGAAGCGCCTCCTAATTCAAATAAAATATTGTTCAGGAATAAATAAGTAATGCTTACCACTGCTTGTCTTGCCAGCGTTACGCCACCAAGGGAGGCGATTTCTGAAACTATAGGGGTGTTCAATCCGAAATGAGACCAACTTATTTTTAATTCTGATTTTTTAGACAGAAAGAACCACAAAATATAAACAAAGCAACATAAGTAAGAACCTGTTGTAGCCCAAGCTGCACCTAGCATACCTAAATCCAACACATTAATAAATAGGTAATCTAGAATTAAGTTCCCTGCGGAAGGGATAATCATGGCAATCATGGCAAATTTTGGTTTGCCTTCCGCACGGATGACGGTGTTTCCCATCATACAGAGCGCTAAAAAAGGCACTCCGTATAAAACAACTTTATAATATACTTTTGCGGGTTCAAAAATGGGTCCTTTTCCACCGAAACTTGGGATTATACTGTCAACGAAAATCAATCCAACAGCAACCAACAGGGAAGTTAATAATATGGTAAGGGTGATTTGATTACCAAACGATTGTAAGGCCTTTTCTTTATCTTCAGCTCCCAAAGCTCTGGAAATAATAGAAGATCCTCCAATTCCAATAGACATACCCAATGCGGCAATAAAAAAGGAAACCGGTAGCACCACATTAATTGCGGCGATGGCTACCGAGCCAATCCAATTACCAACAAAAATGGTGTCCACTAAAATGTTAAGGGACATTACCAAAATACCAATGGAAGCAGGTACAGCCTGCTTAACCAATAGCTTTCCGATAGCATCTGTTCCTAGCTCTTTAGAAGATACGTTTGCCATAATTTACTTTTCCACTGGAGTTAACGCCCATTCATCAATCCATCTGGAAAGTACTTTTACCCAAGCTTCATCATCATTTAAGCAGGGAACTAGATGAAATTCATCCCCGCCATTTTCTTTGAATTCATGTTGGGCTTCCATGCCTATTTCCTCGAGAGTTTCCAAACAATCGGAAACAAAAGCTGGGGTTACTACAGCTAATTTTTTCAGACCGTCTTCTGCAAATTTATTAATGGTTTTATCAGTAAACGGTTGTAGCCATGGATCAATACCCAAGCGCGATTGAAAAGAAGAGCTGTAGGTTCCTTCTTTCAATCCTAAATATTCAGCAACTTGTCTAGTGGTTTCGTAGCATTGGTGGCGATAACAAAATTGATGTGCCGGAGAAAGTGTTTTACAACACTGACCGTCGATTTTACAATGTGATTTAGTAATATCTGATTTTTTGATGTGTCTTTCCGGTACTCCGTGGTAAGAAAAAAGGATATGCTCCCATTCCTTATCTTTCAGGTTTTCCTGAATAGATTCTGACAAAACACGAATGTAATCTGGGTGGTTATAAAAAGCAGGAACATTGGTAAACTGCATTTCAGGGAAATACTGTTTACGTAGTTCTTCTGCCAAAACCAAGATAGTTTCCGTAGTGGCCATGGCAAACTGAGGGTATAATGGAACGAGCAGAACCTCTGTAACGCCTTCCTTTTTCAGTGTTTCTAGACCACTTTTTATAGACGGGTTTCCATAGCGCATCGCTAAAGCAACGGAAACCCCCGTTAAAGAATCTACTTTATCTTGCAACCTCTCTGATAAAACAATTAATGGAGAACCTTCTTCCCACCAAATTTTTTCATAGGCGGCCGCCGATTTTTTCGGACGGGTATTTAGAATAATGCCTTTTACAATAAATGTACGAAGCCACAAAGGAAGGTCGATTACACGTTCGTCCATTAAAAACTCTTCCAAATAGCGTTTTACATCTTTTGGGTCTGTAGAATCTGGAGAGCCCAAATTCACCAATAAAACTCCTTTCATGTGTTTTTATATGTTGTTTTTGTAACATCTGTCTTATGGGCAGATGGATGTTTCAATAGTTATAAAAATTTTTATAAGCTGATTTATTTGGTGTAAAATTACCGCTTTACGGCCTGAAATGATTGCTATTTTATGTTAAGGTTTCTATGGCGATATAGAGATAATCGATGTTATTTCCATTTCTTATTTCAAATGAATACCTTAAAAACTTTACTTCGATTAAATGAACTGGAACTATTCCCTTTCCAAGCAATAAAAAATACCCCCCAGAACGTGTTCTACAAATAGTGGCTCTTCAAAAGATTCTTTTGTATGACCGCCTCCTGTGTAAAAAGCGCGACCGCCATCAAATTCATGATACCAAGCAATGGGGTGGTTTTCACCATTAGTTCCTCCTTCATATGTAGATTCCTCAAGATTCATCAACACATTGATGTCTGAGTTTATATCTTTATAATTATACCACTCGTCTTTTCTAATCCACTTCTCAGGAAGTCCTTTTGTAGAGACATGGTTTCTATCTAAAACTGTAATTGTAGCCTCTGGAGTTCCTTTGGGGTGGTTTTCAAAATAAGCGCCTACCAGTTTACCGTACCACGGCCATTCGTATTCAGTATCTGCGGCAGCGTGGATGCCCATAAAGCTTCCTCCATTTTGTATGTAGCCCTCAAACGCGTTTTGTTGTTCTTCACCCAAAACATCCATAGTGGTAGAAAGGAACATTACCAAATCGTATTTCTTTAGATTTTCTGTATTAAACTGCAAAGAATCTTCTGTTTGGGTAACGCTAAAATCGTTTTCATTACCAAGTTTTTTAATGAGTTCCACTCCGGTTTCTATAGATTTATGTCTAAAACCTGCTGTTTTAGTAAAAACCAATACTTTGTCTGCGCTGGTAGATACAGAATCGTTTTCTTCAACGGTTTGGGGTGTTTCATCGGTTTTTTCTTCTTTAGTGTCGTTACATGCAACAAAAGCTAGTAGTATTACGGATAAAAAAAAGTGTTTCATTTTTAATTGTATTAATTTGATTAGGTTTAATTGTTAAGTGACATTATATATTTTTTGGGCGTAGTGCTATATTTTTTCTTAAATGCAGCGATAAAATGGCTGGCGGTACTGTAGCCTACTTTTAAGCCAACTTCATTTACATTGAGGTCGCCAGTTTCTAGCATTTTTCTGGCATACTCCATTTTGTAGTCGAAAAGAAAGCTGTACACAGAGTCGCCATAAACTTGTTTAAATCCTTCTTTGAGTTTTTTAAGGTTCAATCCTATTTCATCGGAAAGTTCTTGCAAAGAGGGCGGTTCTGCCATGCGGGAAATTACAATATCTTTTGCTTTACGGATGCGCCTTACATTGTCTTCATCTATTAAAAACGGGCATTGTTCAATATCGGCATCTTCGGGTTTGTTAAAATAAAGGCCAAGCAATTCGTATACTTTTCCTTTTAAGTACAAACTTTTTATGGATTGATGCAGGTTATAATTCATCATTTGACTTAGTACTACAGACATTACAGGTGTTACTGGTGTAATGTTGTAATATTTCTTGTCCTTATTTTCTTCATTTAAAAAATGGATGTAATTGGCTTCTGAAGAAAACAATGAATGGAATTTTTTTATTGGGATTAGCACAGCAATGAGCCAAGTTTTAGAATTCATTTCTAAATTTATGGGCAAATCCCGTTGCGGATTGTATAACAAAAGCGCTTCTTCTTCTTTAATGTCTAACGCATAATTTCCTTGGTTAAAACGGAAGATGGCACCTCCTTTTAAGCAAAAGTGGAACTGAATAAAACTGCTGTCTATTTGCTTGCTAAAATGTTGTATATCATTTGTTTCATTTTGTATTTTCAGCAATGTAAACCCGTCTTCAATTACAATTTCTTCCATGGTACTTACAGCGATATTTTTTTTGCTCCTTCAAACCGATCGATAGATCTTTACTATTTAGAATTATTCTAAACTATTTAGCTCAAAAAGGTTTATTTTACTTCAAAAATAAGGTATTTTGCTGAATTATGTAGGAATGGATTTCTAATTTTCTTGCAGCGATATAAAAAGTTCTTCTAGCGTTATTTTTTTAGTTCTTTAAAAATTAATTTTGTGCCGACTTCAGAAAAAACTGAATGGAAGCTTACAATATATCAAAACATAGTTCTTTTTACGCCATTGGAATAAGTTATAAAAAAGCCGATGCAGCATTGAGGGGTAAGTTTAGTTTGGACGAAACGGCAAAAAATGCCTTGTTAGACCAAGCTAAGTCTGCCGGGATTGATGGCATTTTGGTAACTTCAACCTGTAACAGAACAGAAATTTACGGCTTTGCCCAACACCCTTTTCAATTAATTCAGCTCTTGTGTGGGAATTCTAATGGAACGGTAGAAGAGTTTCAGGCAATTGGTTATGTATACAAAAATAACAATGCTATTTCTCACCTATTCCGTGTGGGTACTGGGCTCGACAGCCAGATTTTGGGGGATTTCGAAATTATAAGTCAGATAAAGCAAAGTTTTTATTTTTCAAAAGAAAAAGGACTCACCAATCATTTTCTAGAGCGACTGTGCAATTGTGTTATACAGGCCAGTAAACGTATTAAAAATGAAACCGAAATATCTTCTGGAGCCACTTCGGTGGCGTTTGCATCTGTACAATACATTTTGGCACGTGTTCCCCATATTTCAGAAAAAAACATTTTGCTTTTCGGAACTGGAAAAATAGGGAGGAATACTTGCGAAAATTTGGTGAAACATACCAAAAACGACCATATTGTTTTAATAAATCGTACTAAAGATAAAGCGGAAAAGGTAGCAGGAAAGTTTAACCTTAAGGTAAAAGAATATGGGGCGCTGCAAGAGGAGATACGTAAGGCAGATGTGCTTATTGTGGCTACAGGGGCGCAAAAACCTACTGTTTCTAAAGAATTGATCCATACGTCTAAAAATTTGTTGGTTTTAGATTTGTCTATCCCACAAAATGTAGACCCGAATGTAGAAACGCTTCCAAATGTTACGTTGGTTCATTTAGACCAGCTTTCAAAAATTACAGACGATACTTTGCGAAGGAGGGAAATGTTTATCCCCAAAGCAGAAAGCATAATTGCTGAAGTAGAATTGGAATTTAAAAGTTGGTTGGAAACCAGAAAATTCGCGCCTACCATTAAGGCTTTGAAAAAGAAGCTTAGAACGTTGAAGGATGCAGAAATAGATTTCCAGCGGAAGAAAATAGATGATTTCAACGATGAGCAGGCGGAAATTATAAGCAACCGTATCATTCAAAAAATAACCACCCATTTCGCCAACCATTTGAAAGGGAACTCCAATACCTCCGATGAAAGCATCGAACTAATCAAAAAAGTGTTTCAATTAGAAACTTCAAAATGAATAAAGTAATACGTATTGGTACGCGCGATAGCGAATTGGCGTTATGGCAAGCGAACCATGTTAAAAATCTACTCGAAAATAACGGGTATGCAACAGAAATAGTTCCTGTAAAATCAGATGGGGATTTAATGTTAGACAAACCACTTCATGAACTTGGCATTACGGGAGTTTTTACAAAAACCTTGGATGTGGCCATGCATAAAGGAATGGTGGATATTGCCGTGCATAGCATGAAAGACGTGCCAACAAAGTTGCCTAAAAATGTGGTTAAAGCAGCAGTTTTGGAGCGTGCTAATCCTATGGATTTGTTTTTGCACAAAGACAAGATTGTTGATCTTAACAAGCTTCCTGAAAAGGCTACTATAGCTACGGGAAGCTTGCGCAGAAAGGCGCAGTGGTTAAGTAAATTCCCGAAAAATAAAGTGGAAGACCTTCGCGGAAATGTAAATACACGATTGGAAAAGCTTAAAAATAACGCTTGGGAAGGTGCTGTTTTTGCGGCCGCCGGATTAGAAAGAATTAACCTCAAGCCAAAAAACCATACTGTTCTGGACTGGATGATACCTGCCCCCGCACAGGGAGCAATGCTGGTAGTTGCTATGGTAAACGATGCGTATTCCCGCGAAGCTTTAAAGTCTTTAAACCATTACGAAACAGATATTTGCACAACGATAGAAAGGGAATTTTTAAGTACCTTAGAGGGTGGCTGTACAGCTCCTATTGGTGCTTTAGCTACTATTGATGTAGATTACGTTACGTTTACTGGTGGATTGTTTTCTTTGGAAGGAAAACAGAAGGTAATAGTGGAAAAAAGGGTGCTGATTGAAAATTGCGACGGACTTGGGGCACTGTGCGCGCAGGAAGTTTTGCAAAATGGCGGGAAAGAAATAATGAATAAGTTGCGCAAAGAGCTTAACTTGTAAAATGAGTATTCCCTATTTTTAAGGATACTTTTCAAATTAGAAACGCTTAAAATGTAAACAGATGAAAAAAGTAAGTCAGCAAAGACTGTTTTTTTTATTGATTGACTTTATTGTCATAAGCTTTCTTATTTTTGATTTTGGCTTTATTGCTTACGAACAATTTACCTCACATAAACTTCTTGTAATAGCTGTAATAATTGTAATTCTTTTGGTTACCTATGTTTATAGGTACAAGGTACATACAGATAAAACTAGAAAAATTTTAAGCCTAACTTACGCATGCCTATTCGGTGCGGCTATATTTTTAAGCGCAGGCTTTTATCTATTTGGTCCTGAAAAGGCCATGGAAGCATACCTTTTAAGTGTAAAACCTTTTATTGAAGGGGCTTTGTTGCTATACTTAATTATGCGATTAAGTATTTTGATACGCTATTTATACAGTGTTTATTTTAATCCAGCGATATTATTTGTAGGAAGCTTTTTTATTTTCGATTTGTTGGGCGCCTTCTTGCTAATGCTGCCAAAAGCAACAACTTCTGGCCAAATAGATTTTATCAACGCACTTTTTACTTCCACAAGTGCAGTTTGTGTTACGGGTCTTGCGGTTCTAGATACTTCAGCCGATTTCACACTGTTTGGCCAGGGGGTTATTCTATTTTTAATTCAGCTGGGCGGATTGGGAATTTTGACTTTTACGTCCTTTTTCGCATACTTTTTTAAAGGAGGATCTTCTTTTAAGGAAAGTCTTTATGTAAAAGATTATGTTGCTTCAGAAACCTTAAAAGATGCGCTTAAATTTGCTATGAATATAGTGTTGTTCACTTTTGCTATTGAGCTTGTTGGAGCTATATTTATATATCTTTCTATTGAAGATCTTAATAAGGTTGAGCACCCTATCTTTTTTAGTATTTTCCATGCTATTTCTGCTTTTTGTAACGCTGGTTTTTCCAATATGGGCGACGGATTATTTAACGACAATTTGCGTTTTGACTATCCTTTTCAATGGGTGATAATGTTATTGGTGATAATTGGCGGTTTAGGGTATAATATTATTTTCAACTTCTATAATTACCTAAAAATATATGTTTTAAACCTTTTCAATAAAAAGCATAGCAAACATTTGGTAAGGTTGTTAACCCTCAATTCTAAACTTGTCATGGCAACTACGGTTATTCTGCTAGTTGCTGGTTTTGTTTTTTTCTATTTTTCCGAAGGAAACAATACGCTTTCAGAGCATCAAACCCTTTTTGGGAAAATTACCGCTACTGCTTTTCAGTCGGTAACTCCTAGAACGGCAGGGTTCAATACAATAAACTATGCAGAGCTCACCATGCCATCCCTATTGTTTGTAATTTTATTAATGTGGATTGGTGGTTCGCCAGCTTCAACCGCTGGAGGTATTAAAACGACCACTTTTGCATTGGCAACGTTGAACATTTTTAATATTGCCAGAAATAGAAAACGTATAGAAATCGGCACGAGAAGTATAAGCAACGCCACTTTGAATCGTGCTTTTGCCATAGTTTCTATATCCTTAATTACTATTGGAATTGCTATTATATTGCTGCTTTTTTTCGAGCCTCAACTCAATTTAATATCAGTAGCTTTCGAAGCATTTTCAGCTTACAGTACAGTCGGGCTAAGCTTAAACCTTACACCATCATTAAGCAACCCCAGTAAAATTGTAATAACAGTAGTTATGTTTATAGGAAGAATTGGAATGCTAAATATACTTGTGGGTGTTTTAAGGCAGATGAATAATCAGTTTTATGAATATCCTAAAGAAAACATATTAATTAACTAATTTTGAAGTAAGTAGAGGTTGAAAATTTGATCATTTGAAATGAACATAAACAAATTTAATTTTTACTTACCCGCTGAAATAATAAAATTTTTTATTTCATTTTTTAGTAGAATAGAAATTTTAAATAGATGAAAATTGTCGTTTTTGGTTTAGGGAATTTTGGAAGTTCGTTAGCTTTAAAGTTAACCGAATCGGGTAACGAAGTAATTGGAGTAGATATAAAAATGGAAAAGGTAAATCTTTTAAAAGATAAAATTGCACACACCATTTGTTTAGATGCTACCAACGAACTAGCCTATGATAGACTCCCATTAAAAGATGCACATATTGCTATTGTTGCCATTGGAGAAAATGAAGGTGCAGCCATTATTACTACGGCAATATTAAAAGACAAAACTGAAGCTAAAATTATCAGTAGATCTTTGTCTCCAGTGCATGATACGGTGCTAAAGGCAATGGGAATAAACAATATAATTCATCCAGAGCAAGAAGCGGCAGCCAACCTTACCGGAAAAATTAACCTAAAAAATGTTTTGGATAACTTTAATTTAGATGATGAATATTCCATTTCCGAAGTTATAGCAAAAGACTCATTTCAAGGGAAATCACTACATGAGTTAGATTTTAGAAAAAAATATAATTTAAATGTAGTTACCATAATTCGTCCTTGCGAAAAAAAGAATTTTTTAGGAAATAAATTGAAGAAAAAAGAAGTAATTGGGTTACCGGATAACAACACTAAAATTCAAAAAAATGATCAGTTAATTGTCTTTGGTAGAAACGAAGATATTGCGAATTTTGGTGAGGAAATGACTAAATGATAAGATGATATGATAGAAGTATTGAGTACCAAAAAATTAACCAACGCTCAAAAAGAACTATTATTGAATGAAGGTATAAAGTGTATTGACGAGAACTTTATCCAAATAAATCCAAAAAAATTTAAAAGTGAAAAAAGTATTGAAAACGCTATTTTTACTAGTAAAAATGCCGTTAAATCAATTCTTAAACGTGAAATTACGATAAATAATTGTTTTTGTGTAGGCGATAAGACCGAAGCCTATCTTAAAAGAAATGGATTTAACGTAGTAGAAAAAGCATATCAAGCAAAAGCTTTGGCCGAACAAATAGTAAAAAAGCATGCTGATAAAGCATTTACACTTTTTTGTGGGAACATCCGTAGGGAAGAGTTGCCAAAATTGCTACAGGAAAATAGGGTAACGTTAACCGAAATAGAAGTATATGAAACCGTTCTTACCTCTAAAAATATGATTCGTTCTTTTGATGGGATTTTATTTTTTAGCCCGAGTGCCGTGGAAAGTTATGCGCAGCGAAACCTTTTTGAAGATATCACTGTATTCTGTTTGGGGAAAACCACAGAGGCAGAAGCAAGAAAACATACCAATAATATTATAACCGCTAATAGAACAACTATTGAAAATGTGATTGTTCAAGTAATAAAACATTTTGAATAGATAACCTCCTGCAAGATAGATTGTAAATCCTGCGGAAAAACAAGATATATGATAAAAAACGATTTATTCTTAAAGGCCTTAAAAGGCGAATCAGTAAGTAGACCTCCAGTATGGATGATGCGTCAAGCTGGAAGGTATTTGCCGGAATTTATGGCTTTAAAAGAAAAATACGATTTCTTTACGCGTTGCCGTACTCCCGAATTGGCTTCTGAAATTACTGTACAGCCTATCCGCATTGTAAAACCGGATGCCGCCATTCTGTTTTCTGACATTTTGGTAATTCCGCAAGCGATGAATATTGAGGTGGAAATGAAACCGGGTGTTGGACCTTGGTTGCCAAACCCAATACGTTCTGCAAAAGATGTTGAGCAAGTGGTGGTGCCGGAAATCAATGAGGAGTTGGGGTATGTTATGGATGCCATAAAGCTCACCAAAGAAATGTTGAACGATGAGGTGCCGCTAATCGGTTTTGCTGGCTCGCCATGGACGATTCTTTGTTACGCAGTGGAAGGGCAGGGCTCGAAAAGCTTCGACAAAGCCAAAGGTTTTTGCTTTTCTCAACCCGAAGCAGCGCATGCATTACTTCAAAAAATCACTGATACCACAATTCTATATTTAAAGGAAAAAGTTAAAAATGGAGTGAATGCTGTGCAGATATTCGATTCTTGGGGCGGAATGCTTTCCCCAACCGATTATCAGGAGTTTTCATGGAAATATATCAACCAGATTGTAGAAGCACTTGCCGATGAAACCGAAGTGATTGTTTTTGGTAAAGGGTGTTGGTTTGCTTTGGGAGATATGGCAAAAAGTAAGGCATCTGCTTTGGGCGTAGATTGGACGTGCTCTCCTAAAAACGCGCGTTATTTAACGGGTGGAAATATTACATTACAAGGTAATTTCGATCCGTCGAGATTGTTGTCGCCTATTCCAACCATTAAAAAGATGGTTCATGAAATGATAGATGAGTTTGGGAAAGATAAATATGTAGTGAACCTAGGTCATGGTATTTTACCGCATGTTCCCGTAGACCATGCAAAGGCATTTATAGAAGCCGTAAAAGAATACGGAAACTAAATAATCTTCAAAAATTGGCAATAAATTATGGTGGAAAAACATTATAATTTATTGCCAATGTTACTCGTCATGTTCGGGGCAAAAAAAAATCTTTTCTTGCGCCAGTGAATTCAAAAAACAGAACATGACAAAATTCTCCTTTCTATTTTTGTTGGCATCTTTCAGCATTTATGGACAGCATTTAATTTTTCAGCCTAAAAAAAATCATACTTACCATTATAAAAGTGAAACATTCGCTTACAAAATGAACTCCCTTGGTTTTTTATCCTTTAACATAGATTACGACGTTACCTTTTTAAAAGATGACAGGTTAAGTGTGAAGGTAAATCATTATGGAGGGAAATTGCCCAATTTAGTTTTTGATTCGAGGGATGTGAGTGGCAGTGATAGTATTCTGGTATCTAAATTAACCGCTGAGCCATACATTTTTAAGCCTACTCAAAATGGATTTCGTTTAGAGAATTCAAAAAAACTCAATAAGCGACAAGAAACATTCTTCAATCGAGCTATTCAAAACGATTACTTTGATGATACTTCAAATAGTAATAAAGTTTATTTAAAAGAAGGGTATTCTTGGGAGCGAACAGATTCAATAAAGATTGATTACGACACCGATGAAAAACAGGCTATTTCGTATTTATTATCTGTAGATAAGATTACAAGGAAAGAGATAATCATTTCGGGAACGGGTTCGATTCCTTTTGAAGGAGAGGAAGCAGATGTAGCGATAAAATATGTTTTGGATAAAAATACCGGAATGCCACTTTACATCAAACAAATTATTATCCCAAGCACTGAACTTAGTGGAGCTATATTGATGATTACTAAAATCCCTGAATATGAGGCACCAAGTTTATTTGAAGAGGCGGTGAAGATAAGACCGTTGTTGGATAATAAGGGAGCACTCGAAATAATGGATAGTGAGCCCATGAAGTATCAGTTTAGAAGATTTCCACTAGAAAAAAACAAAAAGGAGGTAAAGCGAATGTTGAACGAATATATGAGCAGTCAAAGGTTGTATTTTGATGCTGATAACTCGTTAATATTTTCATCAGATTTGGATTTTGAGCTTTTAGAAAAAAAATTTGAAGCTTTGCTAACAGGTAGCCATCTAGAAATAAACACAATTAATTTTTACGACAAAAATGGTGAAAAATTAAACCATGATATGTCCAATGACAAATTTAAAATGTTCAAAGCCTTCGGAACGGTTTATTGTGAGCCTTTTGTAAAACTTGGTAAAATTGAAAGAACAGAGGCCATTATTTCTTTTTTTAAAGCTACCAAGCGTGAAATTGTAAGTACTACTTCAAATTTGAAGAATTCAAAGTATGAATTAACCTTCGCGAAAGACACTGTTAAGGTGAGCGTAAAAGAGTTTACGTCGGTAGATGCATTATCATTTAAGTTTTTTAATGAAGATGGTAAAGAATTAGATTCGGTTATGGTACAGGTAGCTTACCTGACACTAGATGAATATATTGGTAATAAAGCCATTGCGAATGCATTTATAATGGGTCAAATAGAGAACAAAAATGAATTGGAACTCAACCTTAATTTTTTAGCAAAAGGAGTTTCTAAGGTTACTTTTGATGAGCTTCTGAATTACAAAGAGTATCAGTATAAGAAAACAGTCGACGAGAGAGATTGGTAATAGTAAGCCGCTAGCCAATGTATATAATACGTTATTTTCATTCAATTTTTATTAATAATTAAATACAATTTCTCAATGAGAACCTTCATATTGCTTTTATTGCTTTCGCTAACCGTAAAAGGTCAAGAGCTTTCACTACTACCCAAAACCGATAAAGTATATCACTACGAAAACGAAATAATTTCACATGAAATTTATGGGGGAGTGGATTTTGCATCAAGACTAGAATATGATGCTCAATTCTTGTCTAAAAATGAGCTTGAGATTACTCCGGTCCGTTTTCGAGCAAACACAACAGATACCATTATAGATTCCAATAAAGGTTATAATGACAATAGTTTTCAGTCTGAAAAGACGCTATCAAAACTTAATTCTTTTCAGTATGTACGCGCCGACAACCATTTTAAATATGGTTCGAAATCTGATAAACAAGATAGAACAGAAAAAATCATAAAGGAAGTTATAGAGGCGAACAACCCAATTTACAATAGTCTTTATGAAAACTTAGTTTTAAGAAAAGGGCATTCTTGGAAACAAACCGACTCCATCGTTGTCGATTTTAATAGATTGAGAAAAATGGAAATCGACTTCAACTTCAATGTAAATGACATTACTGCTAAGGAGGTAGTTGTAAAGGGAAATGGCACTATAACCAATGGAAATATAACAACAGATTTGGCAGTAAAATATGTTCTTGATAGAAAAACAGGAATTCCACTTTATACAAAATTCATTGCAGTCGCCAAATACGCCAATGATATTTTAATGATTAGTAAACTTACTGACTACGAAGCTCCGAGTTTACACGAAGAATTTTTCGGAATAAAACCTTACTTTGCCATGCAGGATAGAGGCGGGCAACCATTGAAACCGCATTTTTTTGATTATATGTATAAGGAGATACCTTCATTGGTTGATGCTAATGAAGATCTAAGTAATATGGTAGAAAATTACATAAATAACTTTTCAATTTACGAGGATGAGCAAGTGGGATTCTATTATTTATCCGTTAGTCACGGTGCCACAGAAAAGGAGATGTTGCCAATTACTGCCGGGGGAAAAATAAAAATCAATAATATTACATATTTTAATAAGAAAGGGAATGTAGTAGATTTAACTTCGTGCAATTTGCCTGATTCTGCTGCTCTATTCGGATTTTATCATTACAATTTCTATGAAAAAAAACCGGAAGTATATAAAACTAGTATGGATGTTACGGTATGGAAACCCCAAAAACGAAAGAAAATTGAGGTTACTTCCAATACTGAAAATTCTAAGTACAAAATATGGTTTAATAAAGATACCGTCTTTCTAGAAGTTAGAAAGCCTGATTTGGATGGCTATTCGTTTAAATTTTACAATTCAAAAGGGGAAGAAATTGCTGCAAAGTACTCGCAGTACTTTTTTGATCAAGAAACGAAAGTGAATGGAGAAAGCGTTGCAACCAGATTTATAGACCAAAATATGTTTAAGAAGGAAGAGTTTTTATACCGTTTTAAATTTTCTGCAGAAGACGTTTCGAAAGTAACTTTTAATGTCTGTACAAGTTATAAGAAATTTAGATTCAAAAACATAATATCAAATTTGGCTTGTGAATAGCGAAAGAAATATGCCCTTGAACATCATAGAAAAATACGACAAGCAATTTGAATATGTGGGAATAGCCATGTATGTATTTATTGCAAGCCAATTTTTTCAGCTTTGGCTTTTCCCCGAAGAAACACAGGCTGAAAAAATATATTCCATGTCATTTTTAATCATTTTTGAATTTGTCATGGTACATTCCGGTGTTTTTATGGCTGTAATGCCAAAGAAATGGTCGTTTTTCATTTTTATTCCGTTTTATGGGGTTTTTGCTTGGGCATTTAATCATGCTGTCCCCAATAATGTTGTTTTAATCACCTATTTGGTGGTTGTTTTAAACAGAATGCGTTTTGCTTTTTTTAATGCTGATAAAAGATTGAAGGAAAGAGCAGCGGCATTTTCAGTTTTTGCGCTCATCGTTTATTTTGTGCTTACCTTTGTGGTGCTATTTAGTGCGGAAATCCTCCCAGAATTCGGACTCACAGCTGAGTTTTTGGAGAAATCGGGATACAATGCCATTAAAAGTGCAACCGGCACTTTTGTTGATGTGCCGCAAACAGCGCTCTGTTTAGGCGTTTTGTATTACAGCGCACTAGCAATTATTGAAGCAAAACTAGTTTCTCATTCAGAAAAGAAAAAATGAAAGAAAAATTCTATAAATACATACAGGAATTACAAGATACCATCACTTCTAAATTGGAAGCGGTGGATGGAAAAGCAACCTTTCAAGAAGACCTTTGGGAACGCCCAGAAGGTGGCGGTGGAAGAACTCGGGTTATTGAAAACGGAGCCGTTTTCGAAAAAGGCGGGGTAAATATTTCAGCAGTCCATGGGCCTTTGCCTCCTGCGATGCAAAAATATTTTAATGTAGAGGACTGCGATTTTTTCGCTTGCGGATTGAGTTTGGTGCTTCACCCTAAAAATCCGTTTGTGCCTACCGTGCATGCCAATTGGCGTTATTTTGAGATGTACAACAAGCAGGGTGAAATTGTTGATAGCTGGTTTGGTGGCGGCCAAGACCTAACGCCGTATTATTTGTTTGAAGAAGATGCCACGCATTTTCATCAGGTATGTAAAACATCTTGTGATAAGCATGATGCTAATTTCTATCCTGAATACAAAAAGAAGTGTGATGAATATTTTTGGAATGCCCACCGAAACGAAGCCCGTGGTATAGGTGGTCTCTTTTTTGATTACTGTAAGGCTTCCGAAGAAAAATCCATGGAGGATTGGTATAATTTTGTAACGGAAGTTGGTAACAGCTTTCTGGAAGCGTATGTGCCAATTGTTGAGGAAAGAAAGGAAATTTCATATTCTGAAGCGAACAAAAATTGGCAGGAAATTAGACGCGGGCGTTATGTAGAATTTAACTTGGTTCACGATAAGGGTACTTTATTCGGATTAAAAACGAACGGACGCATAGAAAGTATTTTAATGAGTCTTCCTCCGCATGTGCAATGGGTGTACGACCATCATCCCGAGAAAGGAAGCGAAGAAGAAAGGCTAATTAAGGTTTTGGAAAATCCTAAAAACTGGTTGTAAAGCTATCGTTGCCAAGTAAAAACATAGAGATGATAAAAAAACTGGGAAATAACATGCGACCATTTTAATGCGTTTTTATGTAAACAAAATACTTGTCCTCTTAGTCTTTCTTTTTCACGGGTTAGGAATGGCTCAAAATGATTCGCTTCAAAAGAGTGAATACATCCAAACATTTCCAAATCAGTTGGCAATGAAGGTTTCTTATGTTATTACTGAAAATAGGTTTAGTTATAATCAGAAAGAAGATGGGCAGAATCGTGAGTTTAAAGCGTTCCCAAATAAAAAGAACCGTATTTTATTAGGTATTCAATACCGCGCGATTGAAGCAAACATTGGGATTTCTCCCAGCGGATTGCCAGGTAATCGAACATCCGATTCTATCGACTCGAAAATTTATAATCTTAATGCCAAAGGGTTTTATAAAGGGTGGATACAAACGCTTACCATTTATCATCAACGCGGATTTACCTTGGAGGAGAATGGAGAAATAAGGGAAGCACCTTTCTTGGAAACTAATAAATTCGCGGGCTCAACGGCTTATTCTTTTAATGAAGATTTTTCGTTCCGTGCAACTATTGGTCAGAAAGAAAAGCAGTTAAAGAGTGTAGGAAGTGTTTTATACAAAGTTTCTTATGATTATACCAATTTCGTGTTGGAGTCCAGTGGCTTTGAAAATAATGTAAATGCGCTCAATTTAGGAATTACACCGGGCTATTACTATAATTATGTGTTTAGTGAGAATCTCTTTTTGGCAGCCGGTGTCGATGTGGGCTTTGGATTAAACTATAACGATTTTGGTGATAATTCTATCGTTTCTTCCGTATTTTTGCTTGGCGGAAGTGCTACCTTAGGATTCAATTATGATAGGTTTTTTGGAGGTGTTTACACCAATCTGTCTATGCGAAATTATCAAGGAAGTAATCGTATTAAATTAAATGATAATATTCGGTTTGTTGAATTTTTTATAGGCTACCGTTTTAAAGCACCTAAAATTCTAGATAAAACTGCCGATAAAGTAAATGAAACGTTACGTCTACCAAAATTAAATGATTGATTTTTGGTGTAGTCTAAACATTATAAAATATATAAAATGTATCCGTTAAGAAGAAATAGAAGGTTGAGAACCAACGAAGCCATAAGAAGTTTAGTGCAAGAAACCATCATTACACCTAATGATTTTCTGGTGCCGCTTTTTGTAGTGGAAGGAAGTAATATAAAGGAAGAAATTGCTTCAATGCCCAATTATTTCCGCTTCAGTTTAGATTTATTGGAAAAGGAGGTAAAGGAACTATGGAGTCTTGGTTTAAAATCGGTGTTGCTATTTGTGAAAGTTCCTGATAATTTAAAGGATAATAAAGGAACGGAAGCACTCAACGCAAACGGACTTATGCAGCGAGCCATAAAAACGGTTAAAAATGCTGTTCCAGAAATGTTGGTAATGACAGACGTAGCGCTTGATCCCTATTCCGCTTTTGGACATGATGGCATTGTTGAAAACGGAGAAATTTTAAATGATGCTTCTTCGGAAGTATTGGCCAAAATGGCAGTTTCCCACGCACAAGCCGGAGCAGATTTTGTGGCGCCCAGCGATATGATGGACGGTAGGATTTTAAAGCTTCGGGAGGCATTGGAAGGCGAAGGCTTTATCAACACCGGAATTATGAGCTATAGCGCCAAATATGCATCGGCATTTTATGGGCCATTTCGGGATGCATTGGATTCTGCCCCTGTGGACGCAAAAGATATTCCTAAAGATAAAAAAACCTACCAAATGGACCCCGCCAACCGCACGGAAGCATTAAAAGAAACCCAAATGGATATCGACGAAGGGGCGGATATAGTTATGGTAAAACCCGGACTTTGCTATTTGGATATTGTTAGGGATTTAAAAAATGCTTTTGAAGTACCGGTGGCAGTTTATCAGGTGAGCGGGGAATACGCTATGATAAAAGCTGCTTCGGAAAAAGGATGGCTAGATCACGATGCGGTTGTACTCGAGCAAACCATGGCTATAAAAAGGGCTGGCGCCGATATTATTGCTAGCTATTTTGCCAAAGATGTAGTAAAACTGATTTCTTAAGAAAAATGAAGGGAACTTTACTGGTTTGTGCACTTTTGATGCTAACACTATCCCAAGCTCAGAGTTTTTCGGTAGTAACTTTTACTGAAAAATGGGAAAATTCCAAAAACTATTTATTGGAAATCGCCCAATCCATGCCCGAAGAAAATTACGACTACAAACCTACTGAAAGAGAAATGAGTTTTAAGGAGCAACTTATTCATATTCAGCAAAATATGAACTGGTTAGGCAAGACTTATTTTAATGCTGAAATTGAAGAAAATCCGGAGAAACTTACCAAGCAGAAACTTATAGAAGTCATAGCGCAATCTTTCGATGCTGTTAAAATAGCAGTTCTAAAAACTTCAGAAGAGGAACTCCATAAAAAGGTAGATTTTTTTGCTGGGGAGAAAACAAAACTGCAAATACTTAATCTGCTTCAGGACCATGTTACCCACCACCGTGGACAAATTATTGTCTATTTAAATCTTAACCACATCAAGCCTCCGAAGTATGTCGGGTGGTAGGCTTGTTGAACATTCTTAATTTTGTGTTTCTTACAAAGGTTTGGTTATTATTCTATTTTCATCGTTTTAGTTTGCAGCCTTTAACAATATAACAACGCAATGTATAAATACAGTCACATCCTTTATTCTTCTTTTGCTTCTTAACGTATATATCGCTAAATTCGCTACAAATCATTTCTATGGGATTACTCATTTTATTTGCCCTGATATCAATCTTTTTTTCGTTTCTATGCTCGGTGTTAGAAGCGGTTTTTTTAAGTGTTACGCCAACTTTTATCAATGTAAAAAAGCAGGAAGGGAAAGCGTATGCCTTCACGCTGGAGCGATTAAAGCATAACGTAGATGAACCCTTAATTGCTATACTAACCATTAATACCGTTGCCCATACCGTTGGCGCAATTTTAGTGGGTGTTCAGGCAGAAAAATTGCCTTATAAGATTGATATTTTTGGATTCAATATCGTTGGAGTGGTTTCCGCCATTATGACGATTTTAATTTTAGTGGTTTCAGAGATTATACCCAAAACCATTGGTGCAACGTATTGGAGAAGTTTAGGGAATTTTACGGCTAAAGCTCTAACTCTTATGATTTTTCCGCTGAAATGGACTGGAATGATTTGGTTGTTAAAACTTACCACAAAGGTGATTGGCGGTAAAAGTGCCCACGGTTCTGTTTTCAGCAGAGAAGATTTTACGGCCATGGCAGATATCGCGCAAGAGGAAGGTGTTTTCCAAGAGTCAGAATCCACAATGATTAAAAACCTAATGCGTTTCGACCAAATCTTGGCTAAAGATATTATGACACCGCGAACGGTTATGAAAACCGCTTCTGAAGATACTACCATTGAAGCTTTTTTTCAGAAAAATCCAAAGCTGCGCTTTTCCCGAATACCGGTTTATAAGAGCAATGTAGACAACATTACCGGATTTGTACTCAAGGACCAAGTGTTGGAGGCAATGATAAACGGACAAGGGGGCGAGAAATTAAGCACCCTAAGACGGGATATTTTAGTTGCCAAGAGAAGCATTCCACTTCCGGAATTGTTCGAAAAATTCATCGGAAATCAAGATCATATTGCGCTTGTGGTAGATGAATATGGCTCCATAAGTGGATTGGTAACCATGGAAGATTTGATTGAAACCATTTTAGGGTTGGAAATTGTTGATGAAAGCGATAATGTGGAAGATTTACAGTTGTTGGCCAGAAGAAATTGGCAAATAAGAGCCGAAAGAATGGGGATTTTTGAGAATCCACCAGCGCAAAACAACGAAAGCGATGAAACAAGCGGTCATTAAAACGCCGTTAGGCTTTACCAAAATTGTTGGAGATGAGAGCGGAATTTCTTCAATTACCGTTTTAGAGGAGCGCTTGAAGGAAGATGAAATAATTCCTTCGGAACTAGAAGAGGCCGTGCGTCAGTTAAAAGAATATTTTGCTGGTGACAGAAATAACTTCACTTTTACTTTAAATCCAGAGGGAACCGATTTTCAGAAAAAAGTTTGGAAAGAATTATTGGAAATCCCCTTCGGAAAAACGACATCTTATTTGGAGCTTTCTAAAAAAATAGGCGATGTTAAGGCCATTCGGGCCGTTGCGGCCGCCAATGGCAAAAACCCGCTTTGGATTATAGTCCCCTGTCATCGTGTTATTGGAAGTGATGGTTCGCTTACAGGTTATGCAGGTGGATTATGGCGCAAAAAATGGCTTTTGGAACATGAAAGTCCCTCACCGCAACAAAAACTATTTTAGGGGAAAATTGCTATATTGAACGGTATAATCATAGTCATACTTGTCCTTTATGAAAATAGTTTTACGCATCATCAAATTCATACTTTTTCTTACAGCGTTGCTCATTATTGCTCTCTATATTTTTGGGTACGACTACCTTATAAAAGCTGTTAACGTAACGTATCTAAATGGACACTCAACGGCTTTTCTAGAAGATTATAAATATTTCGATAATCAGTTAATACAAAAGGGAAACCATCCAGAACCCTGGCCTCAATCCAAAAACTATAACACGAAACTTTCGCCCGAATTGGATGAATTGAACAAAACCTATAAAAGTGTAAGTTTTTTAATAATTAAAAATGATAGCCTTTATAGGGAAAAATATTATGAAAACTATACTGAAACCTCTAAAAGCAACTCTTTTTCAATGGCAAAAACCCTAGTGGTCACCCTAATGCAAAAAGCAATCCAACAAGGATATATTGAAAGTATGGAACAACCAGTTGCAGATTTTTATCCCCAGTTTAATAGCGCTATGGGAAAGAAATTGACGGTTGGGGACCTCGCCGCAATGTCGAGTGGATTAAATTGGGACGAAGCCTACTACAGTCCGTTTTCCATTACTACCCGTGCCTATTTTGATGATGATTTGGCCAAGGTGATTTTAGGTTTGGAGGTGGTTGAAGAACCAGGGAAATCCTTTAAATACCTTAGTGGAAATACACAACTGTTGGCCATGATTATTGAAAAAGCTACCAAGCAAAGTTTAGCCAATTATCTCTCCAGAAATTTTTGGCAACCTATGGGAGCAGAAAATATTGCTCTCTGGCAACTCGATAGTGAAGAAAACGGTTTGGTTAAAGCATATTGTTGCATTGCTGCCACCGCTAGGGATTTCTCTAGGTTCGGAAAATTATATAAAAATTCAGGAAACTGGAACGGTACTCAAATGCTAGACTCCTCTTTCGTCTCCAAAGCCACACGGCCACATTTTGAGAACGGTGAGGTGTACGGGCTCGGACTTTGGCTCTTGAATTTTAAAAATAAGGATTTCTTCATGCTGAGAGGGCATTTAGGGCAATATGTAATTATACAACCAGAAGATAATATTATGATTACGAGGCTTGGTCATTCAACTGCGAAAAAAGGCAAAGACGCATATACAGAAGATATTTATCAGTATATTGAAGAAACCTATAAAATACTGGGAGATGCTTTATAAAATTTCTTTGGAAAACATTTTGTTTTTAGATATTGAAACCGTTCCGGAAAAGGGAGATTTCAATTCGTTGAGTGATGAAAGCAAAGATTTATGGGCGCATAAAACACAGTATCAACGAAAAGAGGATTTTACGCCTGAAGAATTTTATGACCGAGCTGGTATTTGGGCAGAGTTTGGTAAAATAATTTGTATTTCGGTGGGCTATTTTACTTTCAAAGGGGATGGGCGTACCTTTCGGGTAACATCCTTTCATGGTGAGGAAAAAACTATTTTAAATGAATTTAAAACGCTTTTGGAGTCACATTTCAGTGAACCATACAAGCTTTTGTGTGGGCACAATGCCAAAGAGTTTGATTTTCCTTTTATCGCCAGAAGAATGATTATCCACGGAATAAAACTGCCGTCTAAACTAAATCTTTTCGGGAAAAAACCTTGGGAAATTCCTCATTTGGATACTATGGAGCTTTGGAAATTTGGCGACTATAAACATTTTACTTCCTTGAAGCTTTTAACCCACATTCTCAATATCCCATCGCCAAAAGACGATATTGACGGAAGCATGGTGGCCCATGTTTATTATCAGGAAAATGACATTGATAAGATTATAAACTATTGTGAAAAAGACGTTATTGCCGTAGCACAGATATTTCTACGTCTTCGAGGTGAGGAAATTCTAGACGACGTTGAGGTGAAGCATGTTTAAACAACCTGTCTTTGTAGCCCAAAATGCTATTTACCTTTCCTTCTTTAAACCTTTCCCAGTATAAATCAATTATCCTATCTTTGCGGCTGTTTTAAAAGAATTCAAAATGACAACAAATTTAGTTGAAGAACTCCGTTGGAGAGGCATGGTGCACGATATGATGCCGGGAACAGAAGAGCAACTTACCAAGGAAATGACAACCGCTTATATTGGTTTTGATCCTACTTCCGATTCACTTCATATTGGTAGTTTGGTACCCATTATTCTTTTGGTTCATTTGTACAAAGCTGGTCATAAACCGATTGCTTTGGTAGGTGGCGCAACGGGAATGATTGGGGATCCTTCGGGAAAATCCGATGAGCGTAATTTGTTGGATGAAGCAACCCTCGCTAAAAATGTAGCTGGAATTAAAGGAGTGCTTTCTAGATACTTGGATTTTAACGTGGATGCTGAAAATGCTCCTGTTTTGGTGAACAACTACGATTGGATGAAAGATTTTTCATTTATTGAGTTCGCTCGGGATGTTGGGAAGCGTATCACCGTAAACTATATGATGTCTAAAGATTCCGTAAAAAAACGCCTAAGTGCCGATTCAGGTGTTGGGATGTCTTTTACTGAATTTACCTACCAACTTATTCAAGGATACGATTTTTACCACTTGCATAAAGAATACGGTTGTATGTTGCAGATGGGTGGAAGCGACCAGTGGGGAAATATTACTACCGGAACAGAGTTGGTGCGACGAATGAATGTAGATGCCGAAGGAAACGAACCGGCAAAAGCATACGCGCTTACTTGTCCGCTTATTACCAAAGCAGACGGCTCTAAATTTGGAAAATCAGAAGGAGGGAATGTTTGGTTGGACGCCGATAAAACATCCCCTTATAAATTTTACCAATTCTGGTTGAATACTTCAGATGAGGATGCGGAAAAATATATCAAAATGTTTACTTTTTTAGATAAATCTACTATCGAAGCGCTTGTTGAGGAGCACAAAGAAGCACCTCATATGCGTTTGTTGCAAAAAAGGTTGGCAGAAGAAGTGACTACTTTTGTGCATTCCAAAGAAGAATATGAAAATGCTGTAAAAGCATCCAATATTTTATTTGGTGGTGGCGCAGAAGACCTTAAAAGCTTAAATGAAAAGACTTTTTTAGATGTTTTTGAAGGGGTTCCGCAGGCTGAAATCAAAAAAGAAGAAGTAGAGACTGGATTGGATGTTATCGCTGCTTTGGCTGGGGAAACGGGATTTTTGAAATCAAATGGTGAAGCGAGAAGAGCTTTGAAGGAAAATTCCATTTCCGTAAATAAAGAAAAAGTAAAAGAGGACTACAAAATCACTTCCGAAGATTTAATTAACGGAAAGTTTGTCTTGTTGCAACGCGGAAAGAAAAATTATTTCCTAATACAGGTAGTATAAAATACCAAAATGTTATCCTGAGTCTGCCACCTGTCCGATGGGGACAGGTCGAAGGAATTATGTTAAACACCCCAAAGGTTTTCAAAATCTTTGGGGTGTTTTTTTATACTATTCCCATATTTTTAAGCAGGAAAGAAGCATTCATGTTTTGACAAATCCCTTCCTTGAATTTATAGTCGAACGAGAGTTCCTTGCCGTTTATAAAAGCTTCAAAAAAGTAATTCTCCACACTTTCCATTTCATTGGCTACTTCGCAAAGGCTTAAATCGTGGGTTGCAATAATTCCCGTTGCTTTAGATGCCGACAGCTTCTCCACAAATTTTTTAGATCCAATTGCTTTGTCTTTGCTGTTTGTACCTTTTAATATTTCATCCAATACCACAAAATAGCGGTCGGTTTTTATTTTATCTACAATGAGCTTTAACCGTTTTAGTTCTGCGTAAAAATAGGAAGCATCATCGGTAAGGGAATCGGCGGTGCGCATGCTGGTTACTAATTTTATCGGACTGTATTCACTTTCGGCGGCACAAACTGGCAAACCGCAATTTGCCATTACAATGTGCAAGGAGACAGTGCGTAAAAATGTGCTTTTTCCAGCCATATTTGCTCCGGTAATTACAAAAAATTGCTCTTTTTGAATATTAAAATCGTTGTAAACCAGTTTGTTTTCATCAATTAACGGATGCCCAAGTTGCTTTGCCTTTATCGACTTTTGGTCGTTATTAATTGTTGGGAAACTGTAATTGGGATGGTTAAAAGTAAAGTTTCCGAGGGAGTTGTAGGCATCAAAAAAAGCGATGACATTAAACCAGTTTTCAATCTCATTTCGGTATTTTTCAATCCATTTTTCAATGCGATGGGTGTTGAACAAGTCCATCAGAAAAAAAGCATTTCCTGGGACTGAAATCAATAAATTTCCACGTTGCTCCAACGCATCCAGCATTTTAGAAAACTGCCTAATGATTTGCGAAGTGCTTTTCCCATTACCAAGTATAATTTGCTGCTTTTCTTTCAGCAAGGAACTGGAAAACGTAGCCGATTCTATCTTTGAGATGAGATGATGATACTGCTGAAAAGTATCTTGTGCTTTGGCTGTGTTTTCCGAAAGTTCACCAATTTTTTTCACCTTACTGCCGGAAATAGTGAGTCCGACTAAAAACCAATAGAATACAAATGAACTTGGAATGGCACTCAAATATGCAGCTACAAATATGGCAATGGAAGCAATAGAGAATGCATACGGAAGCCAAGTCCAACGCTTGTTTATAATAGAGGAATGGTTTTTTAGCCATTTTGAAATGGTTTTGGCAGCAACTTCGGTTTTTACCTGAGCGGCGGTTGCACTAAAATCCTGTCGCCATTCCACTTTTTTAGCCAATTCTTTTATCGCTTCTTGTTTTTCGGTAATTCCATCAATAGCATTCTCTGTGTAAAGCTCTGCCAGAAGTGTTTTTCCAGCTTCCGTAGCAGTTCGGTTGCTGTATTGAAAAAAACTTCCCTTTCCGAAGAGATCTATATCATGACTAAAGTCGTGGCTGTAATTGGCAAAGTGCTTTCCGTCATCCAAGAAATGGAAATCTTTTTGAAGTACTTTAAGCTCGGTTTCGTTGATACGGATACGCTCGAGAATTTTATTCTTTTGATATTTGTAATCGCTGTATTTAGAAACCAATACAATGAAAAGGATGATTCCTACAAGAATTGAAGGCATTAGTACAGCCGTGTTTCTCCAAAAGAAATAGAGAATACCCAATAAGGCCAAAAAAATAAGCAGTCTAAAAACACTAAGAATAGTTAGCGTTTTTTTGACTGCCTTTAAGTTTTGTTTGAAAAATGTAATACTTTTCGTGTATTGTTGTTGCGGATTTTCCATTCAGCATATTACGTTACCCGTTATTCAGGTAAAACTAAATAAATATCCCAAATATCAATACCTAAAAAAAGGTTTATTCTTCCTGATCTCTTAGGTACTGCTCTTTATAAGCCGCTTTTTGCTTTGTTTTACGTTTTGCTTCTGATGGCTTTGTGTATTGTTGTCTGTCTCTAAGCTCTTGAAGTACTTTGGTGTTTCTAAATTTTCTTTTGTAACGTTTAAGTGCTCTTTCAATACTTTCGCCTTCTTTTACTACAGTTTTTAACATAGATAGAATTTAAATTTTTATACTAGCTACATTATAAAAAAATTACTGAGAAAATCTGTTAAAGAAGCAATAATTTTTAGGAATTTAAGCAGAAAAGGAGTGAAGAGATTAATTTTAATAGTATTTTATGCTGAAAGTCCCTCTCTTACCTTCTTCGGAAGGCTTTTTACAACCAAATCGTAGGAATGATCTATTAACTCCCTTAAAAACGATGGAGAAATCTCAGGAGAGTCGGCAGCAACGGTATTCCAATGCTTTTTACTCATATGATAACCCGGACGGATGCTCTCATAATTTTCCCGTAATTCTTCCGCCCAAACGGGGTCGCATTTTAAATTGATGCTTTTATCTCCGTTTTCCCACCGCTCAAGTCCACAAAGGGCAAACATCTTACCGCCCACTTTAAAAACCAACGTTGTTTCATCAAAAGGGAAATGTTCGGTAGCTCCTTTTTTAGATAAGCAGTATTGATAAAGCGACTCGATGTTCATTGTAAAATGCTTTTTTTACTGAAATAATTATCTGCTTTTAAAGTTAATCAATAAATAATTATCCGCAGAAATGAGGTAATGAAGTTTTGATGAAAGTTAGGAAATCGGTTGGATTGCTTAAACAGCGTTAAGACTTTAAAGCTAGAACACCGGAATATAAAAATCCACCACAGCCTTCTTTTCAGGGTGTTCGTTAAAGTTGTTGTGATAAATTTCAAATGGCTCGCTATCTCTTTTTTGGTAACCATTTTCGTTCATCCAAAGAAATAGGCCGGTCCACGACTTTTCAAATTCATGCAACCCTATTTCAAAGCTCCCAACAATATGTTTTCCCGCTTCTATGGTTGCAAGTCCGATTTCTCCGTTTGTTGTCACAGGTTCATTCAGCAAAATTGATGCGCTCATTCTCACTTTTTCGGGAGCTGTTACTTTAAAACTGTCGTGATAAATGGTAATCATTTTGGTGTGTTGGTTCATTAATCCTCTATCCCCAGCCCATTTCATTATTTTTCCATAAGCGGATTCAAGGTTTTGAACTCCCAAACTGGTAACATAAGCCACTTCCATTTTCTGGGTTTCTACAATGTCTATTTTTGCATTCATTTTAATCCATTTTTTTAGGTTCTCAATGATGCGAATGTACTGGTCGTAATCGGGATATGCTTGTCCAATCTTGCTATTCCATTTATGGATTTTGCTAAGTCTATGGGGATATTTTTCTTTGAAGACGGTCGGACTAACCTCAAAGTATTTTTTGAAAGCTTTGGAGTATGATGAATTATCGCTAAACCCATACCTGTGCGCTATTTCGGATAGATTGCCATTTTTATGTAGTAAATCCAACGCAGATTTTTCAAGCCTTCGTCTTTTTACGTAATCATTTAAAGTTTCGTTGGTTATGAATTTAAAAACACGATGAAAATGAAAAGGTGAGAAAAAAGCAACTTCAGAAATATTCTTCAGGGATAAATCACCTTCCAAATTTTCATCTATAAATGCAAATACATTATTAATGCGTTGATGATAGTCTCCTTGAATTTTATTGCTTTTATTCAAACTTTAAATTGATTTCAACTATTCAATCTTGCCTGCTTGTCTGTTTTCTTCTCCTTGAATATTTTGAAGGGCATCACCAAGTTCTTTCCTTTTATCGCTTGCAAGTTGATTCATTTTTTCTACGATTTCTGGGTGGTTTTCAATAACATTGTTGGTTTCAGAAGAATCAACAGCCAAGTTATACAATTCCATTTCCTCTAAATTTATGTGTTCGTAGTTTCCAGGAAGTCCGTCTTTGCCTTGTTTTTGTCCTTTCATCGTACGATAACGATGTGGGAAATACAATTTCCAATCTCCGTATCGAATGGCGTGGAGTTCATTAACTCGGTAATAATAATAGAAGGCCTCGTGAGGGGAGCTGTCGCTTTCTCCTTTTAGCACGCTCCAAACGCTTTTACCGTCAATTTTCTTTTTGGGCAAATTACTTTTAGTGATTTCCGCAATAGTTGGGAAAACATCGATGGCCATAACGGGTATACCAATTGTTTTGTTTTCCGGGATTTTATTTGGAAACCGAGCGATAAATGGCACTCTTTGTCCGCCTTCCCAAACCGTTCCTTTCCCTTCCCTAAAAGGCTGTGCCGAGCCGGAGTGATTTCCGTAGGAAAGCCAAGGACCATTATCCGAAGTAAAAATAACCAATGTGTTTTTGTCCAATCCTTCTTCTTTTAAGGTTTTAAGAATTTGACCAACGCTCCAATCAATTTCCATGATGACATCGCCATAGAGGCCACGTTCCGATTTTCCTTTGAATTTTTCAGAAACAAATAGAGGAACGTGCGGTTGTGGATGCGGGATATAAGCAAAAAAGGGTTCTTCTTTATGCTGTTTGATAAAAGAAATAGCGCGCTCTGTAATTTGAGTCGTCAATTGCGATTGGTCGTTAAGCGTATCTATTATTTTTTCGTTTTCGTATAACGGAAGCGGATCAAAATTGAATTCTGTTCCCTGTTTGGGGTGGTTTGGCCACATATCGTTGGAATATGGAATACCAAAATACGTATCAAAGCCCTGTTTGGTAGGCATAAATTTTTCATGGTCACCCAAATGCCACTTCCCAAAAATCCCTGTTTTATAGCCTTTTTCTTTTAGCATTTCCGCCAAAGTGGTCTCCTCAAGATTTAGTCCAATTTTAGCGTCGGGCATAAGCGCATTGTGAATACCAATTCTGTTAGGGTAACAACCCGTTAAATAACTAGCACGGGATGCCGAGCAAATAGGCTGGGTTGTGAAAAAATCCGTAAGTCGAACCCCTTCTTTAGCCATTTGGTCGAGGTTGGGTGTTTTAATATCGGGAGAGCCGAAACAGCCAACATCTTCGTATCCTTGGTCATCGGTGATGATGAGTACAACATTGGGTTGTTTGGTTTCTTTTTCAATATTGTTTTCCGAGCTTTTTGCGTTTTCTTTACAGGAAATAAAAAAGACCAAAAAACCGACAAAAAGGAGCCTATGGAGTGTGTTTACATGCTTCATAAAAACAAACATAGCTTAAAAACCAAAGGTTTAAAAGCTATGTTTAAATATTTTATGTTATTGAAGTGGTTTAAACTTTTTTCATTCGTTAAAAAATTACTCTTTTCCGCCTATTTTTCGTCTTTTTTTCGGTCCGTAGCGCTGCTATGTAACTCAAAAAAGCCATCAAATAGCCATAAAACACCTAATTTTCACTAGAAAGCGAAAAGTTTAAACCACTTCATTGATAAAATTCTATACATCATCGTAATCAATTGCGATTGTGTCTGTTGTGGGGTGCGCTTGGCAAGTTAAAATAAGTCCTTCAGCAATTTCACTATCGGTTAGAATTTGGTTTTTCACCATCTCCACTTTCCCTTCCGTAAGTCGGGCAACACAACTGCTGCAAATTCCACCTTGGCAAGAATAAGGAGCATCAAGGTCTCTATCCAAAACAGCATCCAACACACGTTGTTTTCTGTCCATGATGATTTCGGTTTCCTCGTCGTCTATTAAAACTTTCACTTTGGTTTTGCCTTCTTCAACCGTTTCGGGTGCCGAGTGGTCATCAGAAGTGGTAAAATGTTCAATATGAATTTTATCTTCGGAAATATTGTTGTCTTCCAAAGTAGCTTTTACAGTTTCAATCATGGCTTCCGGACCGCAAATGTAAAACGCGTCAAAAGGAGTTTCTTTGTGTTTATTCTTTAAAATAAAATTGATGGTGGATTTCTCGATTCTTCCAAATAAAGCACCTTCTTCTTCAGCTTGACTGTAAACAAATTGCGCACTGAACCTGTTGGGATATTCTTTTAGTAAATCGGTTAAATCTTTATGGAACATGGTTTCTTCCAAAGACTTGTTTCCGTAAACCAATAAAAAGTTTTTGTTGGTATTTTTAAGTGCTTCTTTAGCAATACTCATAATAGGGGTAATACCACTTCCAGCAACAAAAGCAGCAAGGTTTTCCCCTTTTTGGTTTTCTGGTTGAAAAGTGAATCGGCCTTCTGGCGGGTGGACTTCAAAAGTGTCGCCGACCTGTATACTCTGAGCAAATTTTGAAAAAGTACCACTTGGCATTTCTTTTATCCCTACTGAAATACCTTTGTCTTTCTTAGCGGAGCAAATGGAATACGAACGACGCAGTTCTTTACCATCTATTTCCTTTTTAATAGTAATGTATTGGCCTGGTATAAATGTAAATGCTTCTGAAAGTTCATTAGGAATTCCGAAAGTGATTACTATGGCTTTTGGTGTTATTTTGTTTACGGATGCTACTTTAAGCAAATGAAAATGAGTCATCAAAAAAATTTTTCGCAAAAATAGACATTGATTTGAGGATATAAAATGATTATGAAAATTTTATAAGTCAAATAATTCTAAGATGAGCCGCTATTTTAGAGTCTTTTAACAAATAGGGTAAAAGATTGATAATATTGTATAAGCGAAAAGCGATGTGAGAAATTATCTTTATGGGATACTAAACTATTTTGTAAATGAAATACTTACGATTTTTCCTGATGCTTTTATACAGTATCGGTATGCAATCCCAATCCCCTGTAAATAAAAATGCTACTCCGGAAGCAAAAGCGTTGCTAGCATATATTTATTCTTTGGAAGACAAGATTATTTCCGGTCAGCATACTTACAATCATCAACCCACAGAATTCTACGATTTGGCGAGATCAATTTCAGGTAAAAACCCAGCTATTTGGGGTTCCGATTTTTACTGGTCTGCCAAGGAAGATCCAGGAAAACGTGTAGTAGAAACCGCCAAGAAAATGCATAATAACGGAGCGATAATTACTTTAATGTGGCATGTAGGAAAACCTACTGACGATCCTCCCTTTAGATGGAAAACCAGTACGCAAGGAGAACTTAGTGATGCTGAATGGCAAGAATTGATAACGCCGGGAACGAATCTTTTTAAACGTTGGGAAAAACAAGTAGACCACGTTGCAGGTTATTTAAAGGAATTGCAAAAGGCGAACATTCCCATTTTATGGCGACCTTATCACGAGATGAATGGTGTTTGGTTTTGGTGGGGCGATAAAAAAGGTGGAAAAGGCTACGCCCAGCTTTGGAAAAATCTGTACGAAAGGTTGGTGAACCATCATAAACTAAATAATTTGCTTTGGGTGTGGAATGCCAACGGTCCGCGCGATATTCCCAATGATCAAGCATATGATTATCATCATTATTATCCAGGACATGAATACGTAGATATTTTAGCGACCGATGTCTATCATTTCGATTACGAACAAAAGGACTACCAGCAATTATTGAATTTAGCTAATGGAAAGCCAATCGCCCTCGGCGAAGTGGGGGAGTTGCCTAAGCCCGATATTTTAGAGGCACAGCCCAAATGGTCTTGGTTTATGGTATGGTCTAATTGGATTGAAAAAGCCAATACCAAAGAAAGGGTACAAGAAGTTTACAACCGTGCAGAAACAATTAGCAGGGATGATTTACCAGCTCTTTTTGATTGATTTTTATGTTCCGATAGCACGAGATTTTCTAAACATCGCTTAAAACTTGTAACATTTTCTTACTTTAATACACTCATACAGATGCATTAACCAACAATTCTTTTTATGTTAAAGCATTTCTTTTCACTGCAATGGAAATCTTTTTTTAGGTCGGCTTCTTTTTCCACCAATTTGGGTATGAAAATCCTTATGGGTTTTATCGCTCTTTATTTAATAGCTACATTTTCAATATTGGGTGGAGCGGCATATTATTTAATTGAAGAAAAGTTGCAGTTGAACGCCTTAGAAGTGGTAAGTAGAATTTTAATTTATTACTTGGTTGGCGATTTACTCTTTCGGTACATGCTTCAAAAAATGCCGGTGGTAAATATTAAACCTTTGCTCTATTTACCGTTTAAAAAAGGTAAAATAGTGCATTTCAGTCTTTGGAAAACTGTTTTCTCGTTTTTTAATATCATTCATGCTTTCTTTTTTGTTCCTTTTTGCGTGGTTTTGATAAGCAATGGTTATGAACCTTTGCAAGTGATTACGTGGTTTTTGGGTATTTACATGCTTTTGTATTGCAATAATTTCATCAATATATTTTTAAATGGGGTTAATGCTTTTTTAGGCGTGGTATTTGGCTGCATAATCATTTTGGGGACATTACAATATTATGGGATTTTTGATATCACCTTGTACACGGGACCTGTTTTTCAACTTTTCTACGGAGTGCCTTACACTGTTTTGGCGCCTATATTATTGCTGATAGTATTGTATTATGTGGCTTTTTCATACTTCAGAAAAAATTTATACCTCGATGCTGGATTGGCAAGCAAACATCAAGAGGCTAAAGCAGAAGATTTAGATTGGCTTAACAGGTTTGGAAGTATTTCTGTGTTTCTTAAAAATGATATCAAGCTCATTAAAAGAAACAAGCGTTCAAAAACATCTGTATTTATGAGCTTCCTTTTTATTTTTTATGGATTGTTATTTTTTACGGGAGCTTTGGAAGTCTATCAAGGAGCGCCTTGGCGTATTTTTGCTGCCATTTTTGTTACTGGGGGCTTTCTTTTCAGCTTTGGTCAGTTTGTGCCTAGTTGGGACAGTGCATATTACCCGCTAATGATGAGTCAGAATATTCGTTATCGGGATTACCTCAATGCAAAATGGTGGCTTTTGGTTATGGCAACTATTGTTACTACCATTTTGGCGACTTTTTATATTTATTACGGCTGGGAGGTGTATTTGGCGATTGTTGTGGGTGCCATTTACAACATCGGAGTAAATTCCCACATGGTTCTGTGGGGTGGAGCTTACGTAAAAACGCCCATCGACCTTACCACAAATAAAAAAGCATTTGGCGATGCACAGGCTTTTAATGCAAAGACATTGCTGCTTATGTTGCCAAAATTGGTGTTACCAGTGCTATTATATGCCGCAGGCCATTATACCGTTTGTCCGTTTTTAGGGTATTTGCTGGTGGTACTCACGGGAATATTAGGATTTGCCTTTAAAGAGAAGGTATTCAATAAAATAGAAAAGGTGTATAAAACTGAAAAGTATAAAACATTGGCCGCCTACAAACAAAAAAATTAGATTATGATAACAGTAGAAAATCTTTCAAAAACATATAATGGGAACATGGTTTTGTCTATAGAAAACCTTGAAATCCCAAACGGACAAATATTCGGATTGGTAGGTAATAACGGAGCTGGAAAAACCACACTTTTCAGTTTGCTTCTCGATTTAATCCAACCGAGCTCTGGTTTCGTAAAAAATAACGATGTACAAGTAAATGCCAGTGAAAACTGGAAGCCTTTCACAGCAGCTTTTATAGATGAAACCTTTTTGATTGGCTATCTAACTCCAGAAGAATACTTCTATTTCATTGGAGAACTACGGGGTTTAAACAAAGAAGATGTAAATGTTTTTCTGAAGGATTATGAAGAGTTCTTCCACGGCGAAATTCTAGGTGGAAAGAAGTATTTGAGGGATTTATCGAAAGGAAATCAGAAGAAAGTGGGGATTGTAGCTGCTTTTATCGGGAAGCCAAAAGTGATTATTCTAGATGAACCTTTTGCCAATTTAGACCCTTCAACACAATTCCGATTGAAAAAACTTATCAAAAACTTTAAAGACGAGCCGGAGGTGACCGTTCTTATTTCCAGTCACGATTTGTTACATGTTACCGAAGTCTGTGAACGTATTGTAGTGCTGGAAAAAGGGAAGACGGTTAAAGACATACAAACTTCCGAAGCCACTTTAAAAGAGTTGGAAACCTTTTTTTCTGAGGAGATTTTAAGCGATGCTGCTCAAATTCCGGTGAGCGAATAGCTTTATATGAAGCATATTTTAATTTTTACCACCTTCTTTTTTGTTTTTGGAAATACTGTCGTTGCCCAAAGAACTATTGAAGGAAAAGTAATCGATTCAGAAACAAAAAAGGCAATTCCGTATGTAAACGTCGGAATAGAAAACAAAAATTTCGGAACTATTTCAAAGGAAGACGGAAGTTTCAGTTTGAAGATTAAAAGTGAGCTGATAGATGAAAATCCAACAGTGGTTTTCTCCAGTTTGGGTTATAAAACACAGAAAATTCCAACACATGTTATTGAAGAAAGCAATATTGTAAGCATGTCTCCGGAGGCCATTCAGCTTGAAGAAGTGATTGTAGATACAAGAAAAAAGCGATGGAAAAAGAAGAAACTGGGCGGCTACCGAACATCGATATTCAATACAGGGGAAGCGAATACAGATGCGTACGGAGTTGGAAAGGAGTACGGACTTAAAATTCATCATCCAGGGGTAGATTATCGAATTGAAAAAGTAAATTTCATGCTTTCGGAAAATACAATCGACAGCGTTTTGTTCCGAATTAATATGTACACCTTTTCAAAAGAAAACAAACTTGTAAAATCCATCCTAAAGGAACCGCTTTTTGTAAAAAGCTATAAAAATGATGAATTGATAAGTATAGATGTTTCCGAAAGGAAGTTGGAGATAGAACAAGATATGGTAGTAGCAATTGAACCGGTGCGGCTTTGGTATAAATCTCAAGAAGATAATCAATTGTTCTATCAACAAACAAAGCAAAAATCAACTACTTTTTTGAGAAGTTCAAGCGCTTCGGGATGGACAAAAAATGAACTTCCTCCATTCGCTATTTTTTTAGATATTAAGTATTATAAATAGAAGCGAAAAACGGATTACTTAAACTTCAACAAGTAATATTTTCACTTTCGCGATGCGCTTTTTTAACATTAATCAACTTCAGAAATAGCAAGAATCAAAAAATAATGTATTTTTACCTCGTTTCGGCAATAAATAACTAACTTCAAAGTTACTATTGAAATAAACCTAGGTTTTGACTAAATACCTTAAAATACCTGCGTATCTGCTACTTATGGTTTTCTTGGCAATGGCTTGTTCTACCAAGAAAGATACTGCTATAAATAGAAATTTCCACGCTTTAAATACAAAGTTCAATATTCTTTACAACGGGCAAGTTGCCTTGGAGGAAGGGCAAGAGCAGTTGGCCGAAACCTATGTGGATAATTATTGGGAAATACTACCTGTGGAACGTATGGAAATACGTGATGAAATAATCATTGATACGGCTAAGTTGAATCCTAATTTCCGTCGAGCGGAAGAAAAAGCCACGAAAGCCATTCAAAAGCACGGGATGAATATTGGTGGTCAAGAGCGAAATCCGCAAATAGATGAAGCTTATTTGCTGCTTGGGAAAGCACGTTATTACGACCAACGGTTTGTTCCGGCCTTGGAAGCATTCAACTACATTTTATTGAAGTATACCGATAGTGATATTATTCATCAAGCAGGAATTTGGCGTGAGAAAACCAATCTTAGGATGGAAAATGAAGAAGTGGCGCTTACCAACTTCAAAAAAATCCTTCAATTGGATATTACCGATCAGCAATATGCGGATGCTTCTGCAATGATGGCGCAGGCATACATCAATTTAAAACAAAAGGATAGTGCCATTTACCGATTGAAACTCGCGGCAAATATCACTAGGAAAAATGAAGAAAAAGGGCGTTACAACTACATAATCGGTCAGCTTTACGATGAAAAAGGCGAACTGGATAGCGCCAATATGGCTTTTGACAAAGTGATTGCCCTAAACCGGAAATCACCTCGAATCTACATGATGAACGCTTATGTGGAAAAGATTAAGAACCAGTATCAGCGTGATGAAGAAGATTCTACCTTGTTGGAGTTTTTAGACAAGTTAGAACGAAATCGGGAAAACCGACCTTACCTTGGGAAACTATATCGACTCAATGCCGCTTATTACCTAAAAAAAGACAGTATTGCGTTAGCACAATATTATTTAAACCAATCACTTCGAAATACCGAAAGTGATCCTATTTTAAACGCATTAAACTATGAGGATTTGGCCGTTATGTATTTTGATAACGCTTATTACAAAGATGCAGGTGCTTATTATGATAGTACATTAACGAATTTGAATCCGAATTCAAAGAAATTTAGAACTCTTACTAGAAAACGTGAAAACTTAGAGAGCGTTATCAAATATGAGGCAATTGCAAGTAGGAACGATAGCATTTTAAACGTTCTTGCAATGAGCGATGAACAACAGAATGCTTACTATCAAAAATATATCGACTCTATTAAAGCCGTAGAAGATGTGCGAAGGGAGAAAGAAAAAATTGCCTTGATGCAACAAAATAGTTTTGGGACTCTAGGCGGTATTAATAGTAATAAAAAAAGAGAAAGTGCCGATTTCTATTTCTATAACCAAGCAAGTGTTCAATACGGAATACAGGAGTTTAGAAAAATATGGGGAAATAGAGCTTTGGAAGATAACTGGCGTTTAAACAAAAAGGCTGTTGGCGCTATTCAGCAGCAACAAATTACCGAAATAGCTGCACCGGAAGATTCAAATTTATATAAAGTAAGTTATTACACAGATCAGCTGCCAACAGAGCCCGAGGCCATTGACAGTATTGTAGAAGAGAACAACTTTGCCTATTACCAATTAGGATTGATTTATAAGGAAAAATTTCAAGAGTACGATTTAGCCATCAATAAATTGGAAACCTTGCTGGATAATAATCCGGAAGAGCGTTTGGTACTTCCGGCGAAGTACAATCTCTTTAAAATTTATCAGCAAGTAGGTTCGCCTTTAGCAGATCAATATAAAGCAGACATAATAGCCAACCATGCCGGGTCCCGCTACGCCGAAATATTAAAAAATCCAGAAGCCGTGCTTGCAAACGATGGTTCTAGTCCGGATGCTGTTTATGCAGCGTTGTATAAAGATTTTGAAAATCAGCAATATGAAAAAGTGATTTTAGAAGCAGACGAAAGTATTTCTAAATACAACGGGGAAGACGTAATGCTAAAGTTTGAAATGCTAAAAGCCACGGCAAAAGCTAGACTGTATGGATTGGAAGCTTATAAAGAGGCTTTAAATTATGTTGCCTTGAACTATCCTAATAGCGAGGAGGGGGAAGAGGCTCAAAATATCTTGGATAACACAATTCCAATGGTAGCCGATTCTACTTTTACTATAGAACCTACATCTTCCAATAATTGGAAAGTTATATATCCTTTTGCCTCTAATCAAGGTGAAGAACTGCAAACGCTCAAAAAGACAATAGAGGAATCACTTGTTGATTTAAAATATGGCTATGTAAGCCTTTCTGAAGATATTTACAACCCGAATACAATATTTCTAGTAGTTCACGGTTTTGATAGTAAACTCCGTGCTGAAGGCTACGCTGAGCTATTAAACATTAACAAAGATTATTTGGTTGAGCATGAGAAATTTGTAATTTCGTCACCCAATTATAGAAAAGTACAAATTCACAAGAATTTGCCTTCTTATTTAGCTGAATATAATACGAATAACCCGAATCTAAATAACTAAAAAGATGTTTGCAGAATCTAAAAAAAACCGAATAGAACCCATTCAAGGTCAGACCAATAGAATTGTTGAAAACACTAAAATTAAAGGTGATTTAATTTCTGAAGCCGATATTCGTATTGATGGCGATTTAGAGGGCAGTATTACTGCAAAAGGAAAAGTGGTAATTGGTAGAGCCGGAAAAGTAATTGGAAAGATTGAGTGTATGAACGCCGATGTAGAAGGTACTTTTGATGGTGATTTAAAGGTTGAAAACGTGCTGAGTCTTAAAAGTACGGCAGTAATTGAAGGGGATGTAATTGTTGGAAAATTGGCGGTGGAGCCAGGAGCTACTTTCAACGCGGCATGCTCTATGAAAGGAGCCTCTTTAAAATCGGTAAAAGAAGATGGACAAAAACAACAAAAAGCAGGCGAAAAATCAGCTTAATTCTTGGATTAAGTTCACAAATATTGGCCTTCAAATGGCCATAGTTATTGCAGCCGGCGTCTTTTTGGGAGTTTGGCTCGACGAGAAATATTCGAATAACGCTTCGACTTTTACCATTATTTTTTCTTTGCTTGGGGTATTTGCTGCGCTTTACAATGTGTACAGACAGGTAAAAGATCTAGGTAAAGATTAATAGATCTTTTCAATGAAAAAACAGCTTCTTTCTTTTATCAGTGTGTTGGTTCCTTTGAGCTTGCTTTTGTTTGCAGCTCAATACTACACACAATCCATATTTTATTCAGAAACCGAATTCTTCTATTCCGTTGTTAGCATTTATGCTTTTCATTTTACCATTACTTTGATTCTGTATTTGGCAATTCTATCCATTCACAATATTTTGCCTGATAAAACGGGTTTTGCCTTTTTAGGTTTTAGCGGACTCAAAATGCTCGCGGCAATTGTTTTTTTAATACCGCTTTTTCAAGCAGACCTGTTGAATCCCATTCCTTCCGTATTTAGTTTCTTCATTCCTTATTTCGTTTATTTGTTTTTGGAAGCTTTGTTTGTTATAAAACTCTTGAAATGAGGATATTTTGATAAAAAATATTCTTTTCCTTCCGAAGCGAAAAAAAAATAGTTGTTAACTTCCTAATGTGAATAAAAAATGTACCTTTGCACCAAATTTTTGAGGACCATTTATTTTATCAACACGAGGTATGATGATAGCACAGAAATCTTTCAAGAGATTTTTTCTTTTAGTAATGTTCTTTGTTTCTTTGGTAGCTACTGCACAAGAACACGAAAACACTCATAATGAGGAGGCTAACGATGAGGCTTTTAATCCGACAGAATTAATAAATCATCACACTAAAGATTCTCACGAATTCCATATTGCAGATTGGAACGGGCACGCAATTTCTATGCCGCTTCCAGTGATTTTATGGACAGAAAACGGGTTGGTGACTTTTATGTCTTCTGAATTTCACCACGATGAAGAAGGAAAAGTGATTGTTGAGAAAAACGGAATGAAGTTTGCCCGTGTTCACGATCAGATTTACTACGCTGATGGTGGATTGAATTTTGATGAAGAGCATCATGTAACTAACGAGCGTCCACTTAACTTTTCTATTACAAAAAATGTGTTCACTTTAATGATTTCAGCAATTTTAATGTTGTTGATATTCATTCCTGTGGCCAACTCTTATAAAAAGAATCAAAGAGCACCAAAAGGGATTGCCGGTTTTATGGAGCCATTAATTGTTTTTGTGCGTGATGACATTGCAAGACCAAATATTGGAGAGAAAAAGTACAAAAAGTACATGCCGTATTTATTAACGGTGTTCTTTTTAATCTGGATTGGTAACCTTTTCGGGTTGATTCCATTCTTTCCATTCCAAGGAACACTCACCAACGACATTTTGTTTACTGGTGTATTGGCAACGTTTACCTTTTTAATTACCATTTTTAGTGGTAATAAAAGTTACTGGGGGCATATTTTTGCAACTCCGGGCGTACCAAAATGGTTGTTGCCAATTATGATTCCTGTTGAGGTTTTGGGTATGTTCACCAAGCCTTTTGCCTTGATGATTCGTTTGTTTGCGAACATCACCGCAGGTCACATTATTATATTGAGTTTGTTGTCGTTGATATTTATTTTTGAATCAGCGGCGGTATCACCAATATCAATCGGTTTCTCCTTGTTTATGTACGGGTTGGAATTGTTGGTTGCGGCATTGCAAGCGTATGTGTTCACATTGCTTTCGGCTTTGTTTATTGGCCAAGCAGTAGAAGAGCACCATTAAAATTGAGTTTTATTTAATAACTATTATAAATTTTTAATTATGATTTTAGCTGGAATAGGAGCTGGATTAGCTGCCATCGGTGCAGGATTAGGTATCGGTAAAATTGGTGGGTCTGCAATGGACGCTATTGCACGTCAACCAGAGGCGGCTTCAAAAATTCAAACTGCTATGATTATTGCTGCAGCACTTATTGAAGGTGTAGCGCTTTTCGCAGTGGTTGTTGCGTTGATCGCAAAATAATTTTTGACAAAACAACAAAACTATGCTGCAACGGTTGGTTGCAGCATAGTTTACCTTAAAAAGTTACACAACGTTTTTTAATATTTTTCATAATGAATATTACACATCCTGAAAGTTTAATTTTTTGGTCGATAATAGTTTTTATAATTCTATTTGTACTATTACGTAAATATGCTTGGAAGCCAATTTTAGGGGCAGTAAATAGCAGAGAAGAGTCAATCAACAAAGCTTTAAGTGCAGCAGATGATGCCCGTAAAGAATTACAGAACCTTCAAGCGGATAACGAAAAGTTATTGCAGGAAGCTCGTGCAGAAAGAGATGCTATGATTAAGGAAGCTCGTGAAATTAAAGAAAAAATGATTTCTGAAGCAAAAGAGGAAGCAGGAGCACAGGCCGATAAAATGATAAAACAAGCACAGCAGACTATTCAAAGTGAAAAGCAAGCTGCAGTTGCTGAGTTGAAAAATCAAGTAGCGGCATTGTCTGTAGAAATTGCAGAAAAAGTAGTGAAGTCAGAACTTTCTTCAAAAGACAAGCAATTAAAGCTTGTTAATGATATGTTGGAAGAAGTTACATTGAACTAATTTGTAAGTTAGCAACACCATGACAGGTACCAGAGCAGGATATAGATACGCAAAGGCGGTTTTAGATTACGCCAAGGAGCAAAATGCACTTGAGGCAGTTAGTGCCGATATGAAAGACATTTCTGCAACTATCAACGGCAGTAAAGAACTGCAAGATGCATTGCAAAGTCCCATCATCAAACTTTCTGATAAAAAGGCAGCGGTAAAGGAGATTTTTTCTGGAATCAACGCAGTCTCAGAAGGATTGATTGATGTTCTTATAGAAAACAACCGTATCAATTTGTTGAAGGTGGTTGCTGAAAAGTATATCATTCTCTATGATAAAATGCGTGGCGAAGAAGTAGCTGTAGTTACTACCGCAGTTCCATTGTCAGGAGAGTTGGAGCAAAAAGTGTTGGCAAAGGTAAAAGAGCTTACCGGAAACAACGCTACCATTGAAAATAAAATAGATGAAAGCATTATTGGTGGTTTTATTTTACGTGTAGGAGATCTACAGTACAACGCCAGTATTGCCAATCAACTAAATAATCTCAAGAGAGATTTACATAATAACGCATACGTTTCTTAATAAATTAAATTAAAAGGTAAGATGCTTTAATTGTAGAGCATCTAAAATCTAAATACTAAATAAGATGGCTGAAGTTAAAGCGGCTGAGGTATCAGCAATATTAAAAAAGCAACTATCAGGATTTGAAGCAAAAGCTTCATTAGACGAAGTGGGAACTGTTCTTCAGATAGGGGATGGTATTGCCCGAGTTTACGGATTATCAAATGCACAGTACGGAGAGTTAGTGCAGTTTGAGTCTGGACTTGAGGGTATCGTTTTGAACCTTGAGGAAGACAATGTTGGTATTGTATTGTTAGGTCCTTCAAAAGAAATTAAAGAAGGAGATACTGTTAAGCGTACACAGCGTATCGCATCTATTAAAGTAGGTGAAGAAATGGTAGGCCGTGTTGTAGATACACTTGGTAACCCTATCGATGGTAAAGGACCCATTGGAGGGGAGCTTTATGAAATGCCTTTGGAGCGTAAAGCACCTGGGGTTATTTTCCGTCAGCCAGTAAACGAGCCTATGCAAACAGGTATCAAATCTATCGATGCGATGATTCCTGTAGGTAGAGGACAGCGTGAGTTGGTAATTGGTGACCGTCAAACAGGTAAAACTACCGTTTGTATCGATACCATTATCAATCAGAAAGAATTTTATGATGCTGGTAAGCCAGTATTCTGTATATATGTTGCGGTTGGACAAAAAGCGTCTACTGTTGCAGCAATTGCAAAAACATTAGAAGATAAAGGAGCGTTGGCTTACACGGTGATCGTTGCTGCAAATGCATCAGATCCTGCTCCAATGCAGGTTTATGCACCATTTGCTGGAGCTGCTATTGGTGAGTATTTTAGAGATACAGGCCGTCCTGCTTTAATTGTTTATGATGATTTGTCTAAGCAAGCGGTAGCTTACCGTGAGGTATCGTTACTACTTCGTCGTCCACCAGGACGTGAGGCATATCCTGGAGACGTTTTCTTCTTGCACTCAAGATTATTGGAGCGTGCTGCAAAAGTGATTGCTGATGATGAGATTGCAAAAGGAATGAACGATCTTCCAGAATCTTTGAAGCCAATCGTTAAAGGTGGTGGTTCGTTAACGGCACTACCAATTATCGAAACACAGGCGGGAGACGTTTCTGCATATATTCCAACCAACGTAATTTCTATTACGGATGGTCAGATTTTCTTGGAGTCAGATTTATTTAACTCTGGAGTACGTCCTGCAATTAACGTAGGTATTTCAGTATCGCGTGTAGGTGGGTCTGCTCAGATTAAATCCATGAAAAAAGTAGCTGGTACTTTGAAACTAGACCAAGCGCAATACCGTGAATTGGAAGCGTTTGCTAAGTTCGGTTCTGATTTGGATGCAGCTACAAGAAACGTAATTGAAAAAGGTAAGCGTAACGTTGAAATCTTAAAGCAAGCTCAAAACGATCCTTACACCGTGGAAGATCAAATTGCTATTATCTACGCTGGTTCTAAAAACCTTTTAAAGGATGTTCCAGTTGATAAAGTAAAAGAATTTGAAAGCGACTATTTAGAATATTTGAACGCAAAACACAGAGGCGTATTAGATACATTGAAAGCAGGTAAACTTACAGACGAAGTTACCGATACACTTACACAAGTGTCTAAAGAGCTTTCAGCAAAATATAAATAGGCCCAGTTATAAGTGTTGAGTTGGGAGTTATGAGTTGTTTTTTGTAATGAAAATTAATGAAAGTCCTATTCGGATAAAAAGTTTTGATTTTGCATGTGATATTGTAAGATATTGCGATAAACTGAAGCAAGAAAAGGATTTTGTTATAGCTACTCAACTACTAAAAAGCGGAACTAGTATTGGTGCCAATACACGAGAAGCACAAAGAGCAGTTAGTAAAAAGGATTTTAAAAATAAGTTTGGAATTGCTTTAAAGGAAGCAGACGAAACCAAGTACTGGTTAGAGATACTTGAGACAACTGGAAGGCAATTACCAATAGGAATGATGGAAAAGTGTGAAGAGTTGATAAAAATATTGGCAGCAATAACTAAGAACTCATAATTCAGCACTCAAAATTCATAATTTAAAACAATGGCAAACTTAAAAGAAATACGTAGCAGAATTTCATCGGTGGGTTCAACCATGCAGATTACCAGTGCCATGAAAATGGTTTCTGCGGCAAAGTTGAAAAAAGCGCAAGATGCCATTACGGCAATGCGACCATATTCAGATAAACTTACCGAGCTTTTGCAAAGTTTAAGTGCAACGTTAGAGGGAGATGCTGGAAGTGTTTTTGCTGAAAGAAGGGAAGTTAAAAATGTTCTTGTTGTAGCAATTACGTCCAATAGAGGATTGTGTGGAGCTTTCAATACAAACATCATAAAGACGTCTAGCCGTTTAGCGGAATCAACGTATGCTGGTAAAAATGTGAGTTTCGTAACGATTGGAAAAAAAGGAAATGATATCCTTAAAAAGAGTCATTACGTTACACATAACAATAATGAGATTTTTGATGACCTAACATTTGATAATGTTTCTAAGATAGCAGAGCGTTTGATGATGTTGTTTGAGGAGCGCACTTACGATAAAATCGTATTGGTTTACAATCATTTTAAAAATGCAGCTACTCAAGCCGTAATTACGGAAGATTTCTTGCCAATTAAACCTATAGAAAGTGAAGAGCCTGTTGCTTCAGCAGACTACATTTTTGAGCCTTCTAAGGCAGAAATTGTGGAAACGTTGATTCCTAAGTCTTTGAAAACGCAGTTGTATAAAGCAATTCGTGATTCTTTTGCTTCTGAGCACGGTGCGCGTATGACAGCGATGCACAAAGCAACGGATAACGCTTCGGAATTAAAAGCAGAGCTTACATTAACTTACAACAAAGCACGTCAAGCCGCTATTACCAACGAAATTTTGGAAATTGTTGGTGGTGCAGAGGCGCTGAACAATTAGGGACTGAAAGGAGCAAATTTTTCCAGCGGAAGCATTGAACAATTAGCGACTGAATGGAGCAAATTTTTCAATTTGAAGCTTTGAATAATTAGATGTTTATCGAAGCATTTTACTTTTAAAATATAGAAAGCCCGGCAATTTGCTGGGCTTTTTCAATACTTAAATGCCCAGCCAAAAGTTGTGTTGATAATCGCTTCTTTTTCCTTTTTTATATATTCCAAATAAGCGAGTGCGGCGGGTGATAAATTCTTTGATTTTAACCAGATTAAATACCATGTAGTACTTATTGGCAATTCCTTCACGGGAACAATCTTTAAATCCCCACTTTTTAGTTCGTTTTTTATTCCAATGATGGGCATAACAGAACATCCCAAACCAGCTACAACCGCTTGTTTAACAGCCTCATTCGAGGTTAATTGAATTTTTTTCTTGACTGTATATTTGTTTTGGGTAATAAAATCTACCATGGCATTTCTGGTGGCAGAACCCTGTTCTCTGTAAATAAGTGCTGTTTTCTCAAATAAGTTTTTTTTGCTAGGGCTTTTTGGCAACTTAAATTCCCTACCCGCCACGTAGAACAATTTATTTTTCATTAATTCTACGGTTTCCACATTTAATTTATCCGGTAGTACCGAAACCAAAGCAAAATCTACCTCATTTAGCTCTAAACTTTCTACCACTTTAGCTTTGTTGGTAACATCCATACTAAGTTCTACACCTTTATGTTTATCCATAAATTCCGATAAAAAATAGGGCATAACATATTTGCCGGTGGATACCACGGATATTTTTAAACGGCCAAAAAGTTCTCCTTTAAAAGCAGAGGTTTTATAATTAATAGCGTGTACTTGATTAATGATTTTCTCCGCATCACGCGCTATTTCTTTACCAAAATCTGTAATAAAAAGTTTCCTTCCTACTACTTCTGTCAAGGGAATTGGAAATTGATCTTGAAAGTTTTTTAACTGAATGGAAACCGCTGGCTGGGTGAGATGTAGCGCTTCGGAAGCTTTTGTTATGCTTCCTAATTCAGCGATTTTTAAAAAGATCTGTAGCTGGTGAAAAGTATAATTCATTAAAATATTTTATATATAACATAACTAATATAAATAAAAATTTATGAAAAAAAAATTGAAACTTTGACCTCAGATTTGTTCATCCTATTAATTATTAAAAACAAAGTATTATGCAAACAGAAATTCAACAATCTGAAAAAATCAAAAAACAAACGGAAGTTGTTCAACTGGTAAAAGGTGAGTTTACGGCGACCCAAATTGGCGAAGTTATGTCCTCTCTTTTAGAAGAAAAAATAAATTTCAACAAGGTTAAGAAGCTTCAAATTTGGGAAGAAAATCATCAGTCTGATTTGGCGTTAATCAATGAGCGTATCTATCAGCTTGAAGGAGAAAAGAGAAAGGTCGAGGAGTTTATAAATGCGCACCCGCAAAAAAGCTTTTCAGTTAATGGAACTATCGAGATCACGCTTTCTTAAAAACAGAACAAATGACTCTTTTCAAAACAAAAATACTGCCTTATCTCGGTTTTCTCTGCATTCTTTCAATTATCATATTATCCTATAGATTTCAATACCCATTTTCTGAAAAAGTTATTATTGGCTTGTTCATTTTTGCTATTCCTCTCCTTCATCAAATGATGGAAGGTGCCAAGAAAAGTACTACAAAATTGAATAGCAAAACGGGTAATTACCAGAATGCCACGGCCGTTAAATTTACTGTCATATCGCAAAAAGTAGCGAAGCCGTCTTTGTCTAATAATCACCGTAAAGGTCAAACAACAAAATCTTATATAAGTTTATGAAGAATATAAATAAACGGGATTCATTTAATATTTTCAAGATTTTAAATCCATTGTTGTGGCTATTATTTATAGCTAACGCGTTGTTTCTCCTTCTCAGTTTTCCAAATATTCAAGAATGGAGATTTGATGAAATTTTTAGAATCAATGGTTTTACCATGGTAATTTGGACTGTGGTAAGTTTCTTTAGCGCAATTATTAGTACCTATTCTAGTAATTATTTAAAGGGATATAAATACTACAACCGATTTGGAGTCTTTCTTCTCGGTTTTACCGTGTCGGTTTTCGTACTTGTAATTTCCAACCACTTACTACCTTTTTTACTGTCCTGGGCATTTATGGGTCTTTTTATGGCGCAATTAATCGGGATAGACAAAAGGTGGGGCGAAGCCAGGGAAGCTTTTAAGTTTACTTTAAAATACTTTATGTTGGGAACACTATTTCTCGCAATAGGAACACTCCTGCTTGCTTTTTACACAAACGAATATACCATTACTGGTATTTTGGCTGGAATAGATGGGCTTTCCAAAGTTGTACTTATAACGAGCACGATGTTCATAATATTGGCCGCCATTATTCAGTCGGCAATGTATCCTTTCCACCGTTGGTTGTTATCTGCCATGACAGCGCCTACACCAGCTTCCGCGCTAATGCACGCCGGTTTTGTTAATGCGGCGGGAATATTGCTAACCCTTTTTGCGCCATTGCTTTTTGCAGCAAGTATGTTGGATTTACTTTTCATAATAGGAGGCGTAACGGCTATAACCGCTCAGTTTGCTAAGCTCCTGCAAGTAAGTGTAAAACAAAAATTAGCATGCTCAACCATGGCTCAAATGGGTTTCATGATTATGCAATGCGGGCTAGGTTTCTTTAATGCGGCTGTTGCACACCTTATACTCCATGGATTCTATAAAGCCTATTTATTTCTATCTGTTGGAGATACGGTGGAGCAAAAAAGTCCTGAGGATGGACCTATAATCAAAATTACACCATTGCAATCTTTTCTAGTGTTGATTTTCGGAGTATTGGGTGCTGCGCTCTTTGCCTTGCTAACCGGAAAAGGAACTTCTCTAGATAGTGGAATCATTCTTACGCTAGTAGTGGCAATTACAGTGGGGCAGGTAACTTACAATATAGTGAAACAAAAAAGCCTATCCCCAACGCAGAGAATTGCGTTGCCTGCGTTTCTCTCAATTTGCGGGATTGCACTCTATGCTATTGTCTACAACGGAGTGTCCTTATTGTTAATTGATATGCCACTGGCAAATGCTGGTACTTCCCTTTCTGTATTGCAAATAAGTACAGGAGTCTTGTTCTTACTGGGGTTCTTTATCATGAAACTCGGCGTGTACCGAAGAGTTCCTTTCCTGTACGTGAAACTCCTCAACGATTCTCAACCTTTTAACAAAACTGTATTATCCTACAAATCCAAGTTATAATGAAAAAAACGCAACTCTTTACAACTATCGACGCTGCCTCCAAGGTGGTAGGAAAAACGTGGCCGCTCTATTCCTTTGTAACCTCCAACCCTCTTTCGGGGTATGAAAACATGCCATTTCAAAAAGCTATTGAAAAGGTAGAAAACACTTTGGGCGCCAATGCCATGCCGAGTCCAGAAATGTTTCGTAAAGCATGGGAGGGAGAAGAAATAAATCGGGACATTTTATCTAAACTTCTCTTGGCTGAAGGATATAAAGATTCTCCAGAGCATTCTCTAAGTATCTTAGAGGCGCAAAGGGTTTCTCAACAGAAAAACGAAAACCACCAATTGGATCAGATAGTTACTAAATGGCTTGGTGCCTTCATGGATGAAGGAGTGTCTGAATGGCAAATGCCTAATAGACAAAAGGGATTTTACGCTGCTTGGCGTGCTTTGGCTCCGTACGATAGTCAAATTAAAAGTATCAAGGCCAGTGAAATTCCAAAGACGAAAACGGAGGCGTTATTGCAAGTACTCTCATCTTATAGCGAAGAGGAGTGTGGAAAAATAATGGAATATCACTTGGCCGCATTACCGGGCTGGACGGGCTATATTAAACTTCGGGTGGATGAAGATTCGCTTTGGCACAAAAAGAACCCAATTACCTTAGAAGATTACTTGGCGGTACGTTTGTGGATAGCACATAAAATTGGTACAAAAATACTTCCGAAGAAAAATGAGAATGGCAATCGTTCTGAATATTTAAAGCTAGCTTATATTTGGCTGAAGGCTTGGGAAAAATCATGGCAACAGGATTTAACAAGTACCTTACGGTCTAAAGCAATTCTGAAAGGAGGCATTGAGAAGCCAGATGCACAAATGGTATTCTGTATAGATACCCGTTCGGAAGCGATTAGGAGGCACGTAGAATCACAAGGGAAGTATGAAACCTTCGGCTATGCCGGCTTCTTTGGTATCGCGATGGATTACGAAAACATGGAGGACGGTAATACAAGAAAATCATGCCCGCCAATTGTGAATTCTTCTTACAAAGTTTCAGAAGCTTCAAAAGATAACCAACAAGAGGTCTTTTCAAACTTTAAAAAGAAAATTGAGAGGAGGCAGTTCGGGAATTATTTCCTTCGAAGACTTAAAAATATGTTGCCTTCTGCCTTCGGATACGTAGAAACTACAGGAGCGGCTTACGGAGTATCTCTGTTGCTGAAAACACTGGTGCCAGATTACCTGTATCGTTTTAATCAGAAAAATAAAACGAACCATGAACACTTTTGTGATACGAAATTAACGAAATACACTTCTGAAGCCGCTATCGAAGAAAAAGCGGGTATCGTTAAAGCGGCATTCGATCTTATGGGCTGGGAAGAGTTTGCTCCACTCGTACTGTTTGTGGGTCATGGAAGCCATTCATCCAACAACGCTTTTAGTTCCAGTTTAGAATGTGGTGCTTGTGCGGCAAGCCCCGGTAGGCATAATGCTAGAATGCTTGCTAGTCTGGCAAACGATAAGGAGGTACGCGGATTTTTACAGAATGAATTTGAACTTTCAATCCCGAACGATACTGTTTTTATAGGTGCAGAACACAACACCACGACCGATGAGATTGTACTGTTTGATGCGGATGTGCCAGAAACACACCTTGAACGCTTGAAAAACCTTAAAAATGATTTACTTAGCATCCAAAAGAAAGCTACTCAGGAGCGATTGCAAGATACATCCAATAGCGTAGCAAAGGCGCAACGAAAAGCGAACGACTGGACCGAAACCAGACCGGAATGGGGGCTCGCAAAAAATGCCACTTTTATTATAGCTCCGCGAGCCTTAACCAAAAGCCTTAATCTTCGAGGAAGATCCTTTTTACACTCCTACAACTGGGAATTAGACTCCTCTGGAGCAGCTTTGGAAGGAATTATGCAAGGACCTATGGTGGTAACGCAGTGGATTAACAATCACTATTACTTTGCCACGGTAAACAACGAAGCTTTTGGCGGCGGATCTAAAATAACCCATAACATTACAGGGAAATTTGGTGCGGTAACGGGAAATGGTGGTGATTTAAAGATAGGACTGCCCTTACAGTCACTCATGGAAACCGATGATGAGGCTTATCATCAACCATTGAGATTGTCTGTATGCATTCAGGCGCCTATAAAACGAATAGAGAAGATTTTGGAGAAGAATCCGAGCCTAAAAAATCTTTTTGAAAACGAATGGATTTATCTAATGGTTATGGATCCGGAAGACGGAAATAAAATTAAAAACTATGAGAAAGGTATGGTTTGGGGGCAACATTCGGCAAGTATAGCTGGACGAAAAAAAGAACGTTTACAGCAAGTAGAGGACAGCGTACTAATGCCTGTTTAACTTTTTCATAACTACCCTCGAACTATCGAAAAAGCATCAGAGAATTCTGATGCTTTTTCTGTTTCAATCATATACTTTGTTTGACTCAACCAGCGATTTGTCCGATACTTAGTACTTACTGAAAATCAATAAAGTCTTTGTTAAAATTTTATAATCAAAAATAAATTATTAGGTTTGTCTAAAAATATATTTAATCAAACTAAAACTATAATGAAGCTTTATTTATATTTCTTTCTGTTTGTTGGTTTTATTGCTTTTCCGCAGCAAAAAGAAGTAACCATTTCCGGTACGATTTCTTCGGATGGAAAACCAGTTCCCTTTGGAAGTGTGTATGTGAAAAACGGCTCCCAAGGTACCGATGCAGATGATTCAGGAAAATATAGTCTTACTTTATCAGAAGGAACAGTAAGCTTAGCTGTGTATGCTCAAGGATTTAGGCCTCAAACTAGGCAGATAGTTGTAAGCGCTGGTGACGATAAAGTAGTAAACTTCGAGTTAGAAGAAGATGCTTTGGGACTCGATCAAGTGGTGGTGAGTGCTACTCGGAATAGTCTTAGCAAAAAAGAGGCTCCTGTTATCGTCAATGTTGTTGGGCCGAAGCTACTAAACGCTACCCAATCTATTTCCGTAGCCGATGGCTTGAATTACCAGCCAGGAGTTCGGGTCGAAACCAATTGTCAAAACTGCGGTTTTACCCAAGTACGCTTAAATGGTTTGGGAGGGCAATACACTCAAATTTTGGTAAATAGCAGGCCGGTTTTTAGTGCTTTAAATGGTGTTTATGGATTGGAACAAATTCCAGTGAGTATTATAGATCGTGTAGAAGTTGTGCGAAGTGGGGGATCGGCCTTGTTTGGCTCGAATGCCATTGCAGGAACGGTAAATGTTATCACCAAAGAGCCCATTTACAATACGTGGGACGTGACAACCAATTTAGGATTAATAGATGGAAAAGTACCCGACAGAAATGTAAACCTTAATGGGTCTATTGTAAGTGAAGATCTATCTAGTGGAATCACTATTTTTGGGATGTTTAGAGACCGAGATGGTTATGATGCCAACGGCGACGGTTTTACGGAAATTACTAAACTAACCAACAACTCTTTAGGTACAAAAGCTTTTTTAAAGCCCAATGATAACAGTAGAATTGGATTTGACTTCACCGCAATTCGCGAATATCGCCGTGGTGGAGATCGTTTGGATTTAGCACCACAGTTTACAGATGTAACGGAAGAACTGGACCATAATACAGTGTTTTCTGGAGTAGATTATCAACTTTTTAATGACGAACGTAGCAATGATTTCTCTGCATACGTATCGGTTCAGCACACCGATAGGGACAGTTACTATGGTGGTTTGGGCGGAGGAAGAACAGCGGCAGATTCTGCCGCGGCTAACAATGCCTTCGGAAAAACTAAGGATTTGGCATTTGTGGCTGGAACAAAGTTTACGCACACGTTTAAAAATAAAGATGTGTTAACGAGCGGTGTAGAATATCAATTGAATGACACGGATGATGCTATTATTGGTTACAACCGAGTGGTAGATCAAAAGGTTAACAATATTGGTTTTTACACGCAGTACGAATGGAAGCCTACGGAAAAATTTAAAGCGTTAATAGGGGCAAGGCTTGATCATGTAAATGTAGATGGATTTTACACCATTCAGGATATCGCACGTACTTCCGAAGTAAATCAAACCGTTGTGAGTCCGCGTTTCACAGTACTTTACGACATAACCGATGCACTTCAATTTCGTGGGGGATATGCAAGAGGATTTAGGGCGCCACAGGCATTCAATGAAGATCTTCATATTTCTTCGGTTGGGGGAGAACAACGTTTTGTAATCCTTTCAGAAGATTTAGAGAGTGAATTTTCCAATGCTTACACTGCTTCTTTAAATTTCACCAAGGATTTTAATAAAGTGCAAACGAATTTCTTGGTTGAAGGATTTTATACGGATTTACAAAACCCATTTACCACAGTAAGTACAGGAGCTTCATTGCCGAATGGTTCAATTTTAGAGGAATCTAGAAATGGTGAAGGAGCGTATGTGGCGGGAACAAATATTGAAGCTACTGTTTCGCCGAGTAAAGCGTTGTTTTTTCAAGTGGGAATAACTTTTCAAAAATCTATTTATAAAGAAGATCAAGTGCTTTTTGAAGCCGATGGATCGGTGCCTGGTGAAGAAGATGTGGTGGTGGATGAGTTTACCCGCGCACCCAATATGTATGGATTTTTGAATAGTAATTGGCAAATGACAGACGATTTTAACCTTGACGTAACAGGTAGTTTTACTGGCTCCATGATAGTTCCGCATGTTATAAGCGAATCGGGTTTTATGGAGTTGGTAGATACCAACGCTTTCTTTGATATGACAGGAAAGCTTACCTATCATTTAGACCTTTTGGATCGCTTTCATGCCGAAGTAAGTGGCGGGGTTCAAAACGTATTTAATAGCTATCAAGACGATTTCGATACAGGTGCCCTGCGCGATTCTGATTATATTTATGGACCCAATCGCCCGAGAACCTTTTTCATCGGACTCAAATTTGGGGATTTTTAAAAGTTTAGAAATGAAGAAGTGGTTAATATCTTATATGATTTTCTTTTGCTTTGCAACGGTTTCCTTGGCGCAGCAAAAGGAAGAAATCCACTGGAAAACATTTCCAGCGCTGGAGGATGCGCTAAAAGAAAAGCAGAAACCAGTATTCATTTTCTTTTATGCTGATTGGTGTGCGTATTGTAAAAAGATAAAAAGGTGGGTATTTACAAACGCTCAAGTAATTGAGAAACTCAATACGGAATATTACGCCGTAATGATGGATGCAGAAAGTAAAGAAAGTATTGCTTTTGACGGTAAAACCTTTTCAAATGAACAGGCGAAAACCCAGCGAAATGGTATTCATGAAATTCCACTTTTGTTGGCATCACGTAATGATATTCCATTTTCACTTCCCGCCACAGTTATTTTAACGGAAGATTTTGAGGTAAAAAAAAGGGTATTTGAGTACTATACTTCCGAAGAAATTCTTGAAATGCTTTAGTCTTATTTCAATTATTCCTAATGGGAATTGAGTTAAAAAGCAAAAGCCACTTCTCTCGAAATGGCCCTGCAACTAACTAAATTTAATCTAACCGAATGCATTATTTAATAATGATGGTCTTGTTGACGGTTTTTTGTCCGTCATATTGTAATTTCAATACGTAGGTACCTGGGGATACTTCCTTATTGATATTTAAATTTATTTTTTCCTGATCCAGAATCTCTGTTTCAATTGGTACTTCATCGCCATTAAAGGTATAAAGCGATATTTGGTTTGGTTTTTCTTCTAAGTTGTTTATGTGCATAACCTTTCCGCCTGAAGGATTAGGATATACCAATACATTCTTATTGGATTTTTCAATGGTTTGTGCGCTTTGAGCAGTTTGTGAACAGTCGCAATCTACCTCATTTTTGTAATTGCCGCCATCGGGAGCCAATCCAAATTTAATTTCATCATAATAAACCTCATGCATGGGGTCGGTGTTTTTTAGAACATCGCTGTAGGTTCCAAACTTTACATAGCAACTTTGTTTTTCAGGAAAATCTACGTTTGTTTTTTTAACATAATCGTCCCCAATCCAAACTTCAATTACACCATCGTTGTTGGTTCCATACTTTAAATGCACTACAATATCCGTCCACTGGTTTAAGACAACATCCGACACATCGCCATAACCGGCTACATCATATTTGTAAACCCCATCCACTTTATGGGTAATAATAGAGCCGTACTGATTTCCGCCCCCTCCCGCGTCTATGTTTTTAAACTGAAAAATATGAACATTCTCACTCGACCATTTGTCCTGCAAATAATTGTCTTTTATGTAAACGCTAAAGCCAATCCACACATCATCGCCGTAGCTCGCAAATGCATCTTCATAATTTCCTATTTCGTTTCTTGCGCTGCAGTAGCTTCCGCCGGTAAGTACTTTTTCTTCATAAGACCGTGTAAATCGTAAGGATTTGGATCCGCATCTGGATAAATCATCAGAAACCTTCAAAGGAGACGAACTGCATGGTGTTCCGCAGCTCGGACCAACATCACAATTTTGCTCGTAATAGTAATCGATGGTTTCGGTTCCATCAGCATAATTTTCAAAATTGTCCTCACGTATTTGGGTGTAAGAAGATAAGGTTCCGGCAGTTTTCACCGTAATTGCACTGCTGTTTCCAGAAAAGTTTCCTGCTGCATCAGCGGCTTTAACATAAAAAATATAGGTGGTCCTTGGTGTTAGGCCAGTAACGGTTGCAGAAGTAGATGGAGGATTGCCAAATACAGATTGATCCCAACCTGAATTTTTAAGAACTTCATATTTTGTGACCCCAATATTATCTGTGGAGGCACTCCAACTTAAATCTACAGAGGTTTCAGTAATATTGGAAGCTACCAAATTTCCGGGTGTTGAAGGTGCTGAGCTGTCTGAATTACTAATTGTTAACTTAGGAGGATTCGGACTTTCTTTTGAATGAATATCCACTCGTTGATCCCAAACACCATTGCTTCCCCAGGACATATCCACATAGACGTAAAAGGAAACTATTCCATCTCCATTAATTTGGTTGTTTACAAAATTGGTGACATCAAAAGAGGTGTAACCTCCATTAGCTTCTGTCCCCGAATCTAAATTATTGCCAGAGGATGAAGGTCTGTTGTTCCAAGTTAAACTGGATTCGCTCCAAGAATCACTTTGTACATCTTGCACGGCAAAAACAACGTTGGTAACACTGTTATTCCATTCGGTATTATAAAGTTCAAGGGTAACAGAGTTTGCTGAGGTGTTTACGGCGCTTACATCAAATTTCACAAAATATTCGCGTGTCTCGGAAGCTTTAGGTTGAATGGTGTAGTTCGACTGACTTCCGTAGTTATTGGTTGGGTGTTTACTATTTACAAATCCGTCAGAAATCGGATTCAGAACGGTGGTTTGTGCAACAAGCGGAATGCTTGCCATAAGTAAAAAAGAAATAAGTAAAGTTTTCATCTTTTTAAAGTTTTGGTTGGTTAATTGGGGCTGGGGGAACCTTTTTGTCTAACCAATGCTTCCAAGAAATAGTAATCGCCGTAATTTATAGGTTCATCTATTTCATCGTTTTTAGGCCAATTTCCTGTGCTGTGTTTTAGAATAAAAGGGGCTTCCACTTCTGGATTTAAAAGGTATTCTTCACTCTTTAAATTTTCCAAAACCTTATTGGCATAGTTTAAATAAATGTCGCTTTCAGTGTAAGAATATAATTCTAAACAGGCGGAGGCCACAATCGTAGCAGCCGATACATCCCGAGGGGCATTCGGGATGTCCGGGTCGTTAAAATCCCAATAGGGAATCCCATCTTTTGGAAGGTTATCATGGTTTAAGTAGTAATCCAGTACAGCTTTAGCAATATCTAAGTGCTTAGGATCTTTTGTATAACGGTACGTCATGGTGTACCCATAAATTGCCCAAGCTTGTCCACGCGCCCAGCCAGACTCGTCGTTGAAGCCTTGATGTGTTACCTTGTCTTTTACAGAGCCGTTAATGCTGTCGTAAACTACCACGTGATAGGTACTGTTATCGCTTCTGAAATGGTTTTCTAGAGTAGTGTTGGCATGCTTTTCAGCAATTTTATAGTAGCTACTGTCCCCAGAAATTTTAGTAGCTTCGAACAAAAGTTCGAGGTTCATCATATTATCAATAATTACAGGGAACTCCCATTCTTTGGCGTTAAAATCCCACGAACGGATGCAACCCACATTTTCATTAAAACGAGTACTTAGCGTTTTAGCGGTTTGGACAACTACATCTTCGTAAGCCTCATTCTCTTCCGTTTGTAGTCCGCTTCCGAAACTGCAAAAAACTTTGAAACCTGTATCATGGGTATGAGTGTCATATTTCTCCTTCTCCATGAAATCCGTCCAAACAGCGGCTTGTTTTTTATAAGCCGGATTGTTGGTTAGTTGATATATTTTCCAAAGACTACCAGGAAAAAATCCCGCAGTCCAATCCCTTGAATTTACCTTTCGTATTCCTTTTTCTTCGGAATAACTTCTAGGAAAAGACAATGAATCGGGAGCATAGTCCAATAACTTTTGATACCGTACCTTCAGCAAGGAATCGGAAGAAATGGAGGTAACTTCATCTGAAGCTACCTCTTTAATTTCCCATTTTTGTTTACAACTTAAGGCTGAAACTAGTACAGCGCTTGCTAAAAAATAATTTACTAATTTGATCATTCTAGTAGTTTAATAACCGGGGTTATTTGGTAATAAGTTAGGATTTCTTGCAAGTTCATCTCCCGGAAGTGGGAATAGATAATCCCTTCCTTCATCAAAATTGGAATGCGGTTCCAATCCGTTAGCATCAAAAACTGATGATCCTATTTGCAGTCGCTTAATATCGTACCATCTTTTAAACTCGAAAGCCAATTCTAGCCTACGCTCTTCAATGATGGCATCGTGGAGAGCTTGTTGCGATAATCCGTTTGGTAAATTTTCAGGGAAATTAGACATTACCCCACCTTTGTTTCTTGCTCTTGCTCGTACTTGGTTTACTAAATCTATAGCTTGGCTACTTCCCGGCTGTAATTGGTTTAAGGCTTCCGCAGCAATTAATAAAACTTCAGCATAACGCATAGTGATATAATGATGACTAGATTGACGCCCATTGGATGCTGTTAGCCCTGGAAACCTAGAATATTTTGCAATATGAGGTCTGTTAACACCACGATCGGAAAACTCGGCAAAACGTGTGTAAGGTTCAACGTTGCCATTGAAAACCGCGATAGTATCAAAACTTACAGATCTTCTATAATCCTTTTCATCCCAAGTTTCAAAAACTTTTAGACTTGGTACGGCAACGGTCCACCCACCATTAGGAACTCCTTTTTCATCCTCGCGAATGGCGGTTAGCGGTATAATTAAATCATCTCCTAAATCCCCTTGACTATTTTGACCGATATAATTAATAGTAAATAAAGGTTCTTTTAAAGCTCCCGCCTTTTCAGCATCAAAAAGATCTTGAAAGTCGGCTTCCAAGCCTAAGTTATATTTACCAGCGTTAGTGATAATAGCATTCGCTTCATCATACGCTTTTTGATATTCTCCCAAAGTTAGATACACAGAAGCCAAGTATGCCATTGCAGTAGCTTTGGAAGGCAACGAGCGTGTTGGTTGATTGTCGGGCAGCCACTGTTTCGCAAACTCTAAATCAGCTATGATGTTTTGATATACCTCCGCTTCCGAAGTTTTGGAAATGGTTTCTATCGTTTTTACATCTGTAACTGCTTCGTCTATGTAAGGAATGTCCCCAAATATCCGTACCAAATGGTAATAAGCAAAAGCTCTGGAGAAATTCGCTTGTGCAGCGATTGCATTTATAACATCTTCGTCACCTTCTATTTGTTTTGCGCCGTCCAACGCTTGGTTTGCAGCACCAATAATGGCATACGATTGTGGCCAAAAGGCTGTAACCATTCCGTTATCATCTCTCGCGGAAAAATTGTTAATATCCTGTCTTCTAGCAGGGGTTCCTAAGTCTCCTATTTCTACCATATCGCCGCGAAGCATGATGGAAAGGGTTAATTTTCTTCCCCAATATTTTTCAGAAGCCATGTACCCAAAGCTACCGTTAACCGCAGTTTGCAAATCCTGTGGGGTTTTTATAAAAGAATTGGGAGACAGTAGACCTACTGGCTCTTCCTCAAGGTCGGAACAACCTATGAGAAGCAATCCTATGATGAATGTTGAAATTATATTTTTCATTGTGTGTGTTTTAATATTATCCTCTGTATCTAGATTATAGCTTATAAACATTTAGTGATTAAACCGTTTTAAAACTTCAAGTTCATTCCTAAAGTAAACGACCTTACATTCGGGTAGTTTCCGTAGGCCAATCCTAAATTTGTATTAGCTCCTTGACCTCCGTTGCTTCGATAGCTAGTTTCTGGGTCCAGACCGGGATAATCGGTGAAGGTTAACAAGTTTTGACCACTGATGTAGAACCTTAGGTTTTGAACACCTAAACGTTCAACAACTTGGGAGGGAAGGCTATAACCTAAGGATACGTTTTTAAGTCGCACGTAGCTTCCGTCGTAGATGTATCTGGATGTAATCCTTTTTTCCCTAACAGCCGCAGAAGGAACATTGGTGTTGGTGTTTGTCGGAGTCCAAGCATTAAGAACTTCCGTAGTAGCATTAGAATCACCAGAGCCAAGTTCTAACAGTGTATAGTCTAAAATATCACCTCCGATGGCCGTTTGGAAGAAAATATTAAAATCCAAACCTTTGTAAGTGAAGGTGTTGTTTAAACCTCCTGTAAAGTCCGGATTTGGATCGCCAATGATAGTTTTATCATCAGAGTTTACCATTCCATCTGGAGTGTCTACAATCTCTCCATCTGCATTTCTTCCAGCAATATCTCTAAATAGTTCTCCTCCAGGTTGGGTTTCGAATCCTTGAGGCACATTGTCTCCATCTTGAATTACCCCATCATATATATATCCATAAAAGGCTCCAACTGGTTCTCCTTCTCTAAGAATCTGAGATTCGTCTTGTAAAAAGTGCCCTGGAGCAGAAGGATAAATGATATCCTCACCATCGGGCAATTTCGTTATTTCATTGATGTTTTTAGAGATGTTAAAATCTGTTGTCCATGTAAAGTTTTCGTTCAATATGTTTTTACTGCTGATGAATATTTCGAACCCTTTATTTACCAAAGAACCTATATTCTGAGTTTGGATAGCATCTGCTATCCCGCTTATTTCAGGCAACGGTCTTGGAAACAACAAATCTTTGGTTTCAATATTGTAGTAATCAAAAGAAGTGTTCAATCGGTTTCCGAAAAACCCTAAATCTACCCCAACATTTAACTGGTATGAAGTTTCCCATTTGAGGTTATCGTTTGCAAACTCAGTAACCGCGACAGAGTTTACGATGTTATCGCCAATTACGGTATAGATTTCAGAAAACCTGGCCAAAGTTCCGTATGCAGGAATCGCCTGATTACCGGTTAAACCGTAACTACCTCTCCACTTCCAATTGGAAATCGTGTTGCTGTTCTCCAAAAAGCTTTCGTTACTCATGTTCCAAGCAAGTGCCCCGGAGGGGAAAAATGCGTATTTGTGGTTTTTACTGAAGTTAGATGAACCATCCCTTCTTGCTGTAAAGGTTATTAAGTAGCGATCGTCGAAGCCATAATTCAATCTCCCAAACATAGAGACCAGTTCAATTTCGCTTAAACCTGAATCCGGTCTTAGGTACACAGCACCTCCAGAAAGATTTCGATAGGAAACATTGTCGGTAACAAAACCTTGGGATGCGGCATAAGAATACTCATTTTTATTTTTTTGGTAAGAGTAACCTCCCATTAAGGTTAGAGCATGATTTCCAAAAGTGCGGTCGTAGGTTAAATAATTTTCAGAAATTAAGTCGGTAGATTTGCTGGTAGTAATGTTGGCTTCTCCGCCTATACCTGCGCCGGCCAATAGCGTAGAAGGCACAAACCTTCCCTCCATAGTATTTCCTGTATTAAAACCGAAAGTAGTTTTAAAGGAAAGTCCTTTAAAGATTTCCAACTCAGCAAATAAGTTGGCTCTAAATAAGTCAGAAGTTTTTTCATTTACATTTAAAGTTGCAACAGCAAATGGGTTGTCGATGTCATCACCTAGAGAATTGATAGTTAAGTCGCCATTCGCATCGTAGATTCCCAAATCTGGTGCGAATCTATAAATGGAAGAAATAACATCTGCCTGTCCTGTTCCTCCACTTCCTGTTTGTGTGGGTACCCCATCTTTTGAAATTCTATTTCCAAAAAGATTCATCCCAACTTTTAATTTTTCAGTTGCCTGAACATTTACGTTACTCAAGAAAGAAAACCGATTTAAGTCAGAACCCAGCACAACCCCTTCTTGGTCGAAAAAAGTTCCCGAAACATAATAATTTACATCGTCAGTAGCTCCAGAAACAGATACTTGGTGATTGGCAATTGCACCAGTTCTATAAATTTCATCTTGCCAGTCTGTATTGGCAGGACCTTGCACATAGCTTGAGCTGTAAGAGCTTCTGTATTGTGCGAACTGATCTGCGTTTAGCATATCGAGTTCGTTGGTCACTTCTTGAAGCGAGTACGATGAGTTTAATTCAATAGATGCTTTTCCAATCTTTCCTTTTTTGGTAGTTACCATAATTACACCGTTTGCACCACGGGAACCGTAGATAGCGGTAGCGGACGCGTCTTTCAAAACTTCCATGGAAGCAATATCTTCCGCAGGAGGCATCTGTGCTCCAACAAAACCGTCTACAACTATTAATGGATCGCTCCCAGCGTTGATAGACGTACCCCCACGAATTCTTATTTTTAGTGGCGCACCAGGCTCTCCACCATTATTTGTTTGAATATTTACCCCGGCAACACGTCCTTGTAATGCTTGTTCTGCATTTTGAACAGGGTATGCCACGAGGTCTTCCGACTTTACCGAAGATACAGCGCCAGTGATGTCACTTTTCTTTTGTGTTCCATAACCTACAACAACAACTTCGTCCAATTGGGAAACATCTTCTTGAAGTGTTACATTAATGGTTGTTTGGTTGTTTACGGAAACTTCTTTTGTGGCAAAACCGATATAACTGAATACTAATACAGCGTTTGTGCCAGATACATTTATTTCATAGTTCCCGTCAAAATCGGTTACAACTCCAGTTGATGTTCCTTTCAACGTTACTGCAACCCCAGGTAAGGGTGTTCCATCTACAGTGGTAACCACACCGGACACGGAATTTTGAATGGGTGGTGTGTTTAGGTTGGATGCGTTTACGAGCATTGACAACATGCAAAAACATAGTAGGAAGTATGTTTCTGAAGGTGTCAAAATCTTTTTGAACCATTGTTTTTTCATATTGATTAAGTGTGAAATGTTAGTTAATTCAGCACAATGATACAAAACCAAAATTAAAAATACAATCGATTGTAAAAATTATTTCGTAAAGCAAATAGTGTTTATTTCAACTATTGTTAAAATTGCAAGGAATATTTTGAGTAATTAGTGATTATCCTGAATGTAGATGAAAATACTCTAACGTAAAGTAGAAGCTCTTTTTATAAGTGTAGGACTTAAAGTGACCGTCTTGGTGGCAATGGCGCCGTCGTTTTTAAGGCTGTCAATCAAAAGGTTGCAGGCAATCTTTCCTATGTCGTAACCAGACTGATCAACAGTGCTAAGCGCTGGTTCTATAACGGCTGACATCGGTTCGTTACTGAAGCCCACGACAGCAATATCTTCTGGGATTCTTACTTTGGATTCCTTAAGTTTTTTCATTGCGCCGATGGCAGCAAGATCGTTTGCAGATACAATTCCATCTATTGCCTTTTTGCTTTTTATGATGTCGTCCGCAAGGCGGTAGCCGTCTTCTTGATGGAGGGCGGAGGCAAATACGAGTTTGCTGTCAAAAGGAATATCATTTAGCTTTAATGCGTCTTTATATCCTTTTAAACGGTTTTTGTATATAGCAAGATTTTTAGGTCCTGAAAGGTGTGCGATTTTCTTGCATCCCATTTCAATAAGATGTTCGGTAGCTTGTAAAGACGCCTGATAGTCATCTATGAGAACCTTGCTATTGTTTACGTTTGGTAGTGCTCGGTCGAAAAAAACCAAGGGCGTATTGGTTTGATTAAAGCGTTCTAAATGCTCCGCGCTAACGGTTTCCATGGAGACGGAAACGAGTACGCCATCCACGCGATTGGAGATAAAGTTTCCCACTATCCTTTTTTCCCGTTCCAGCTTCTCCATAGATTGCGCAATAACAACGTTGTATCCGTGTGTGTAGGCTGCTTCTTCAATTCCAGCAATTGTAGATGAGAAAAAGTGCCTACTTATTCTTGGTACAATTACTCCAATGGTATTGGATTTGCTTTTGCGTAAATTGGAGGCCAACATGTTGCGTTGATATCCAATCTCTTTTGCCTTTTTAAGCACCTTGTCTTTTGTTTTTTGAGTAACTAACTTACTGTCGTTAAGTGCTCTGGAAACCGTAGAGCTGTCAATATTCAAAAGCTTGGCAATCTCATGAATGGTGGGTTTACTTTTTTTCATTAATACAAATGGGTTGATTCAAAGCTATATGCCTCTCAAATTCAGCGTAAATATAGATATTTCTGTGTTTCTCTTCCTGGCTTTATGTTTTTTGGTGCAAAGTTCCTGTAAAACCGGGTGCGTTTGCTCAATTTCAGGTGAAAAGTCTTCAAAATATTTGCAATCGATTGTAAAATTATTTAAATTTATTTACATTGCACTTCGTAATGATTAAATTTAGGATGAAACCGCAACTTTCAATTCCTGAAGTCATGTTTTTGGCAACTATTAAAAATATAAAGGGAATAGAAAGTTTGCAATAAAACTTTAGATAAATGAAATACAATACAAGGTACGCTTCGAGTCCAAATGAAGTGAAACAAATGGATACACAGGCCTTAAGGGACACTTTCCTAATAGGCGATTTAATGAAAGTTGACGAAATAAATCTTACCTATTCGCATTACGATAGATACATCGCGGGTTCTGCAGTGCCTAAAAAGCCACTAAAGTTGGAGCCGATTGATCCTTTGAAAGCTGAATATTTCCTAGAACGTCGTGAACTGGGTATTATAAATGTTGGTGCTAAAGGCGAGGTGAGCGTTGACGGAGAAGTGTTTTCTTTGGAACACAAAGAAGCCTTGTACGTAGGGCGAGGGAAAAAAGAAGTGATTTTTAAAAGTGCTGATAGCAATAACCTCGCTAAATTTTATATTAACTCTGCACCCGCCCATAAGGAACTTCCTACCAAAAAGGTGGGGATGAAAGAAGCGAATAAATTGGAACTGGGCTCTTTGGAAACTGCTAACGACCGAACAGTAAATCAATTGATTATCGGAGGTATCGTAGAAACCTGTCAGTTGCAAATGGGACTTACCGAACTAAAAAAAGGAAGTGTTTGGAACACCATGCCAGCACATGTTCACGACCGAAGAATGGAAGTATATTTTTACTTAGATGTGCCAGAAGATCAAGCAGTTTGCCATTTTATGGGGCAACCGCAAGAAACTAGGCATGTTTGGATGCACAACCACCAAGCCATTATTTCGCCACCTTGGTCTATCCATGCAGGGTCAGGAACTTCCAACTATAGCTTTATTTGGGGAATGGCCGGCGAGAATTTGGATTATGCAGACATGGATAAAGCAGCAATTAAAGAATTGAGATAAAATTAATCACGAATGAGTTTATCACTTTTTAATTTAGAAGGTAAAACAGCATTGGTAACAGGCGCCACTCACGGTTTGGGAATGGCCATGGCCATGCAGCTAGGAAAAGCAGGAGCTACCATTGTTATTAATGGGAATTCTTCCCAACAAAAAATAGACGATGCCATTACCGAATACAAAAAGGAGAACATTAAAGTTTACGGTTATAAATTTAATGTAACTAAGGAAAATGAAGTATCCGAAGCTATCGCGGCGATTGAAAAGGAAGTAGCGCCTATCGATATTTTGGTGAACAACGCAGGGATTATTAAAAGAATTCCGCTGGAAACCATGGATGTGTCCGATTTTAGGGAAGTAATCGACGTGGATTTAGTGGCACCTTTTATTGTTTCCAAGCAAGTGGTGAAAGGAATGATAGAAAGAAAAAGCGGTAAAATAATCAACATCTGTTCGATGATGACAGAATTGGGAAGAAATACCGTTGGGGCATATGCGGCTGCAAAGGGCGGACTAAAAATGCTTACTAAAAATATGGCTACGGAATGGGCTAAACACAACATTCAGGTTAATGGTATTGGCCCGGGGTATTTTGCAACTTCGCAAACCGCGCCTATTCGTGTGGATGGACATCCTTTCAACGACTTTATTGTAAACAGAACGCCTGCCGCTAAATGGGGAGACCCAGAAGATTTGGGCGGTGCGGCTATCTTTTTGGCTTCCGCAGCAAGTAATTTTGTAAATGGACATATTTTGTATGTGGATGGTGGTATTTTGGCTACCATCGGAAAACCATCAAACGAAGACTAAAACTTATGAAACCTTTTATTTATTCCCTTTTCTGTGCAACAATTCTAGTTTCATCATGTGCAAAACAGACGGAAACCATAGTTGTTGAAGTTGAAAATAGCTTGGACATTAATCGTTCTTTTGAAACAGTGGAAATTGATCTTTCTGAACTTTCCCAGTCTGAAGAACAAAAGAAATATGCTAATTGGGGCGTGAAAGATGCATCTTCTGAAAGCGAACTTGTTTCTCAATTGATTGATGAAGACCAAGATGGGGAATGGGATTTACTTATTTTTCAACCGGAAATAAAGGCGTCCTCTAAAATGAAATTTGAGATTTTCCCGAAGGAAACCATTTATAAAACGGATAGTGTCCCCGCTTGTTTTTCCCGCTTTGTGCCGGAAAGAACAGACGATTACGCTTGGGAAAACAACCGTGTGGCTTTTAGAACGTATGGTCCCAAAGCACAAAAAATGGTGGAAGATAGCATACAGGGTGGAACCCTTTCCAGCGGCATTGACGCTTGGTTGAAAAGAGTGGAGTATCCCATTATAAATAAATGGTATGAAAAATATGTTTCAGGAACCGGGACGTATCACGAAGATACTGGCGAGGGACTCGATAATTTTCACGTTGGTAAAAGTCGCGGTATTGGTGGTGTTGCCAAAAAGGTGGATACAAGTTATTTCTATTCCAAGAATTTTGTTTCTTGGGAAACCATTACCACCGGGCCATTGCGAACTAGTTTTGTTCTAAAGTACGCCGACTGGGATGCAGGGGGAAAATCTATTTCCGAAGAAAAACATATCTCTTTGGATTACGGTCAGAATCTATCAAAATTCAAACTTAAAGTTCAGGGTGTTCAAACCATTTCAACCGGAATTACACTTCATAAAAAAGAAGGGGACACCAATACAAACATAGAGCAAGGTTGGATGAGCTATTGGGAACCACACGAAGGCTCGGAACTTGGTATGGGCATAGTAACCAAGCCTGAAAACATTGTAGCGTTCGACAAGTTTGATACCACAGCAAAAGATGAAAGTAATTTGTATGCTGAGTTAAAACTTGAAAACGGGGAAGTGGTTTATTACGCTGGTTTTGGGTGGAAAAAAAGCAATCAATTTACAACCCAGAAAGAATGGGAAGCATACTTAGCTGATTTTTCCAAAAAACTTGCAACTCCGTTGAAAGTTACGTTACCATTAAACTAAGAAACGGCAACTTTTTCAGAAAACAATTCACTCAATAGTTCGTAGGATTTAAGTCTAGCGTCGTGATCGTAAATGTAAGACACAGCAATTATTTCGTTTACTTGCGTGGCATTTACAAACTTTGAAAGTTCGTTGTCAACGGTTTTTTTAGAGCCTACAAATGTAAAATACATCATATTTTTAATAGCCGCTTCTTGTTCGGGCGTCCAAATATCGTCCATGGAGTCTACAGGAGGTGGCAAAGGTCTGCGAATATTAGTCACCACGCCCATCGCAAATTGGTATAAGCTCGTAGCAAGTCGTTTCGCTTCTTCATCAGTATCCGCAATGATTACATTTACGCATGCCATGGAATAAGGTTTCTCTAACTTATCAGAAGCATTAAATTCATTATTGTAAATGTCAAGAGCATTGAATAATTGTGCTGGTGCAAAATGACTGGCAAATGCATATGGCAATCCTTTTTTGGCGGCTAAGGATGCGCTAAACGTACTAGAGCCCAATAAATAGATTGGTACTTCCAGTCCTTCCCCTGGAATGGCACGCACCCTTGAATCTTCATTTTCAACGGAAAAATAGCGCTGGAGTTCTTCAATATCATTGGGGAAATCCTGTACACTTTCCTGCTTGCCTCTTCGCAAGGCTTGTGCCGTTAATTGGTCGGTGCCTGGGGCTCTTCCCAAACCTAAATCTACTCTATTGGGATACAAAGTAGCCAACGTACCAAACTGCTCTGCTACAATTAAAGGCGCATGGTTGGGCAACATAATACCTCCAGAACCGATTCTAAGTTCAGAAGTTCCCTGCAATAAATAGCCTAGTAGCACTACCGTAGCAGAACTTACCAAGCTTTCCATGTTATGATGTTCGGAAACCCAAAACCTATTATAACCCAATTTTTCGGCATGCTGCGCTAAATCCAAACTGTTTTTAATGGCTTGCAAAGGTGTGTTCCCTTGGGTGACGGGAACTAAATCCAATATTGAAAAATGTGTATTATAAAGGGGATTCTCAGACATGAAAACTACTTTTAAAAATCTATTATATGAAGTCGGTTATGATGGTTAATGCTTACAATCTTTAAACGCACGTAAGACTACAACAGAGTTTAATGTTGAATGGGACGATAAATAGGTTCCATCGATTTGGTTTCGCCAACTACATCATCAATTTTCTTTACAATATACTGCAAATGGGCCTTTGCCAATTTATTGGATACATTCGGCAATACATTTTGTACCCTACGTCGAAGCGTAATAAGTTTATTGAGTGCCAATGATCTGATATCAGTGTTATAAGTTTTTTCTTTAGATAATTGTGCCATTAAACCCACCATGGGGCTTTCGGCTTCATTGGGCTTGTAGAGCGCTATTAAGTCGGAAACGTACGTTTTTTGTAGTTTTCTTTGGTAATCAGTTGGATTGTAGAAAACATCTAAATCGCTCCAAATATATCCGCTTAAATCGTTTAAATATTCTTCAGGAGTATACGGATCGTCGAAGCCATATCGGTCTGCCGCAAACGAAATTCTACTTATCCGGCTTCCACCCATTAAGGTCAGCATTAAACTTTCCATAATTTCCGTGGTGGGCGATTTAGCGTTGGGCTCTTGGGTTTTGTTCAGAATAGAATCTTCCAACAGCCATTCGGGTTCATTAAAAAGATACGTATTCAAAAACATAAGTGCTTCTTTCTGTTTGCCCTTGGAAACCGCTTGGTACACGTCGCCTTCATCACTTCTCGACTTTGGCGTTACGTAAATCCCGCCAATATTTTTAGCTACATGAAAAAGGTAATTGCTGTATTGTTTTAGAGCATCTTTATAAATGGCGTTCAAATCTTCATAATCGCCGTTGGGATTATCTGCGGTCCAATCTACCAAATTCGGTAATACGCGTTTCAAGTTTTCAATTCCGTAGTAAGATGCTACCATGGCGTTGTCACCCAAATCTTCCGTTTGCGAACGCGGATCGAAATCTTTTCCTTCCCCGCCGAACCAAAGACGCGGATTCGTACTTACGCTATCGGCCACCCACTGGTTAAGGATTTTCTTTTCTTCTTCGGAAGAAAGACTATCTGGAAATGCTGAATACCCCCATTGTATTGCCCATTTATCATAATCGTTGATGCGTGGCATTAAATTTTCTACGGAAACACTGTCCTCTGGCTGCGCTACATAATTGAAGCGGGCATAATCCATTATCGAACTCGTATGTCCGTTTTTGGTCAGCCAATCGTTATCTCGCAGGCGTTCCACCGGTGTAGCATGACTCGCCGCCATGTTGTGCCTGAGCCCAAGGGTGTGCCCAACCTCGTGGGAAGAAACAAAACGAATTAGTTCGCCCATTAGTTCGTCATCGAAGGTCATTTTTCGGGCGCGCTCGTCTACTGCTCCAGCTTGAATCATATACCAATTATGAAGGAGGTTCATTAAATTATGGTACCAGCCCATATGGCTTTCCAAAATTTCGCCACTACGCGGATCAATAATATTCGGTCCATAGGCGTTTTTGGAAGGCGATGCAAAATACCGCAACACAGAGAAACGAGCATCCTCCAAACTCATGCTGTCATTATCTTCTGGCCATTCTTTCCCAATAATGGCGTTTTTAAATCCGGCTTGTTCAAAGGCTTTTTGCCAATCGTTGATTCCCTTAATAAGATATGGGCGCCATTTTTCAGGGGTAGCGGGATCAATATAATACACAATCTGTTTTTTAGGTTCTACCAATTCCCCGCGTTTCCATTTCTCCACATCTTCGGGCTTAGGCTCCAATCGCCAACGGTGTATGTAAGTGTTTCTATCTACTTTCTGCTGGTCGTCTCCATAGAGATAATAGGAACTCGCAAAGTAGCCAACACGTGGATCGTAAAAGCGCTTTTTCATTGGCTTTTGTGGGAGCAAAATAATAGAGTTATTGAGTTCTAAAGTCACCACCCCCGACAGCATGGCTGCAGGGAGACTCTTTTTGTGGTCTTTCGAAGCTTTGGCATTAAAGGTTTTTACCGTTTTTATTTCTGTATTTATAGGGTAGGAGTTTATGTCCTTAATGTAAGACCTGTCTTTTTCCAAAGAAGTCAACCCGTAACTCTCTTTTTGTGAGGAACTAAGAGATAACAAATTGTTTTCGCTATTAATAAAATCGGTTACCTCAATGACGGATGTACTATCCTCCTTGTTTCGGGCTTTTACCTCAAAGGCATGTAAAATAGGAGTGATATTGGAGTTGTTAACTGCCTTGGCGATGGCATCGTTTTCATTGGCCTCACTTACAAAAGTGGAAATGCGAAGAAATAGTTTGTTGGAAGGACCTTTTTCAAAAAAAATAGTTTTCTCGCCAATCTCTTCCCCACCGTAATTTCCGGCACCGCTGGGTGTTTTTACAAAGCGGGTAACCACTAGCATTTCCCTACTTAAAAGCGAGTCTGGTATTTCAAAAAAGTATCGATCGTTTACTTGGTGAACTTTAAATAGGCCATCCTGTGTAATGGCATCGCTTGGGATAAGCTTGGCAAGTGCAGGAATTTCTTCCGTAGTAAAAGTACTTTCTGTAGCCGTTTTAGTTGTTCCGCAGGAAACAAAAACCGCCACTAGGCAAGCTGTTAAGACTAATTTGTATTGTGTAGGTAGACCCATATCCGCACTAATAAATTTTATCAAATTGACCTTCGTTTATGGTTTTGTTGTTTGATGGTAATAGTAGCGTTTATGTTTAGGTATTTTAAAGTTAAAGAAATTGAACTAAAATATCCCTACAGATTAGCAAGCCCTTAACACTTAGCAGGAAAGCTTAACAGAAGATTAGGAAGGTTGAAACAAACGGTCAGTCACTTATCAATAAAACCCTCGCCGAGCAATGGCCATTGTAAAACTCGACTTATGTTTTCCTGTTTACATCCGCCTTGCTGTGGCATCTGCCCATTGTTGTACGCGCTCGCCGAAGCACGCGGAGATAGAATCCACCCCAAGTACACTTCCTTTGGCCAGTCTGCCGAGAACGGAAAGGGGGGGTATTACACCGTTTTCAGGGGTGAGCACGCTTGCTTCTTCGGTTGTAGCGATACCGAGCTTTGTATGCACAGGTGCAATCAATTCGTTGCACAAAAGGTTCTTCACCAATGGTGAGGTTACTTTTAGCAGTTGAGGTGCATCCAGCACACAATTAATTAGAGTCGAAACGGTTATGGTTTTGCTTTCTTTTTTGAGTTTCCATCCTTCGGGAATGGTTGAAATATCTGGGTTGTCGACAAAATGAAGCGTTACAACTTTCGCTTGAATGAGCGCCCATAATTGTTGCATGCTTTCAACGGGCGGACCAAAAGAATAGCGCTTCATCCTACCATGAAGTTTAAATGCCTTTACCAAGATATCTTCTTCTAAGTTGGTGTAAGAGAACGCATCGAAAATAGGGTAATGGCAGTGCCGCCAAACCTGCCCCACGCAGTAATCCAACGATATTTCGCCTTTGCCCGTTGCCATTTTTAGGTAATCTTGAATGCTTTTTTTAGTATTGTTTTCAGCATCATAAAGCAATGGGTGTGAATAATCTTCATCATCAAGCCAAGCCAGTATTACCTTTCTAATTTCTTCGGAAGAATAGGATTGTTCTTTCGGAAGCAGATTCTTTATATAGACTCCTGAAGCTACTTCGGCAACCGCCTCCTTAAAAAAATCGATATTATCTACTGCGGCATTGCCGAAAGTTATCTCCGTCAATGCGGAAGAAAACGTTTGTAGTTGTGCTTTGGAAGGTTTAAACTGTTCGTCCAGTTTTTTGGTAAGGGGTTTCGGAATGGGCGGTTTTCCATCCAACGAAAAGGGAATTATTTTTTTAGGACTTTCTTCACTTGGATGATATACGCCCTCCAGTGTTTCTTCGTTCACAATCTCAAACCTTCCTCCTTTTTCCAGCGTAAGTGCTCGCATTACATCAATCATAGCGAGTCCGAATCCTCTTAGGGCCACTTGAGAACTTCCATCAATGACTTCTGAAGCTAAAAAAGATTCTACGGGATACGGTTTTTCGGCCAACAGCACTGCTTTGTTTCCTTTCGCATGATCCATCCATTCGTTGAGCTCTTCAGAATTTTCCGTTGGTTGATGGCCAATGGTTAGTAATACCTCATTAAAAAAATAATGATGTTGCTTTGTGTCTTCCAAATGAAACCTATCGCCTTCTTTATCAATTCGAGAAATTTCTGTACTTATCAATTCCAGAAGGCCATTTTTTAGTAGTGGTGCACTTAAAGTTTCAAAGCGTTCTTTAAAATACCTTCCTATTTTGTTACGTGGTGGGAAAAAATCAGGCTTGTTGGATTTATGATTCGTGTTTGCCCATTCACGATAGGAAGGAAAATGCGGTATCGTAGTATTGCGATATAAAAATTCTTTGCGTCCGTCTAATGTTTCCAGGTCTCTTTCGGAAATATTCAACCAATTAACATCAGGTTGGTTCAATCGCCACACCTCGCCGGCACCGAGATGTTCAGCATTATCAAATAAGGTAATCTCCACCTCTTTTTGTTGATTACTGATGGAAACCAACAAGCTCTCTAAAGCTGAAAGACCCCGAGGTCCTACACCAACAATGGCAATTTTTTTCACGGATAGTAATTAGAAGGATTATAACACGAAGTTAGGTATTTCTAGTAAATGAAAGCGAGCTATTTGTACCTTTGTAGTATGATACAACCCTTTGATGACGCTTATTTTATGAAAAAAGCCTTGCAGGAAGCGGAGGAAGCTTACCGAAAAGGCGAAATACCAGTTGGGGCGGTAGTTGTAGTAGACAACAGAATAATTGCCCGAACCCACAACCTTACCGAAACCCTACACGATGTTACGGCACATGCCGAAATGCAGGCCATTACCGCAGCGGCAAACTTTTTAGGCGGAAAATATTTAACGGGTTGTACGCTCTACGTCACCTTGGAGCCCTGCCAAATGTGCGCCGGAGCGTTGTATTGGAGTCAGATTAGTAAAATTGTGTACGGGGCTGCCGATGAGCAACGTGGATTTAAGGCTATGGGAACTCAGCTACACCCGAAGACAGAAGTAGTTTCGGGAATTATGGCCGATGAAGCTGCCAATTTGCTAAAACGCTTTTTTATTGAAAAGAGAAATCTTAATTAGGAAAGTTTCAATAACTAATCCCTCGTTTTGTATTTATAGATTAGGAATATGAGTCCGATTACAAAGCCAATCGCTAAAAGAATATAGCCGATCATTTTTAGTGCAAAAACGAAAAGCATTAGGAGTCCGGCGAGAGTGCAGAGTAGGCCTAGAAAGAAAATGGTAGATTTCATTTGTGTAATTTTAAATGAAAAATACGATTTAAAATGTGTCCAAACAAAAAAAGTCGCCCAAATTGGACGACTTTGTAACCTACAAAAATAAAATATCTTTAGCCGATTACTTGCACTTGGGCAGCAACCATACCTTTTCTTCCTTCTTCTTCTTCGTATTCTACTTTGTCACCTTCGTTTAGCTCAACACCTTTAAGTTCAGTTACGTGAACAAAAATGTCTTTGCCTGTTTCGTCGTTGGTAATGAATCCATAACCTTTTGATTCATTGAAAAATTTTACTGTACCAGTCATTATAAAATGTAATAAAAATTAAAGTACCAAATGTAGGAATTAAATTGGGAGTGCAAATAAAATTTAGGTAAAATCTTTTAAAAATTATTGATTTTCAGTGTTTTCCCCCTTTTTATCATTCATTTTATCAAGATTTTCTTTCGTCATCATATAATCTTGAATGTTTTTACCTTTTGAACGAGAATAGATGAAAAGTGGAATGAACACAAATGCAGATACAATTACCGCAATACCTACAATCTTATCGCCTGTAACATGGTCTTCTTGCCATTTAAAATAATAGCCAATAACAAAGGCAATGAGAATAGCGATAAATAGTATTTGAACAATTCTTTTCATTTGAAATTTTTTAATAATTACTATTCTGAGGATATTGTTTTTGAAACCAAATTTGTCCTAAATATCATATGTTCATTTTTTCCATTGATGAAAAAACGAACCAAAAAAATCTAGGCTTGCTATAAAAATATAAGAAAATGCTACGGAACCCCCAGCCACTGATAAAAATAACTCGCCCTTCCTGCGGTCGGCCTCAAACAGATTTTTATCATTTACCCCTGCTGCTTCCTTGATTTTCAATATTTTTCTAGTCAGGCCAAAAAAAAATAAATGTCATAAAAATCTCCAAAATTATCATCCATTAAACGAAAGTAATAGGTTATCTAAAACGTTTAGGATGCTATTTTTTTTGAAACATTGAATTTCAAAGTTAAATTAAATTTGAAAACTATTTGGTGAACGAAATTAACTTTCTTCTGTAGGCGGTGAGTAACTTGGATTTCGAAACAAAACCGTAATACTTGCCATCGCGGACTACAGGTAAGTTCCACGCCCCGCTATCCTGAAACTTTTTCATTACTTGGGTCATTTTATCGGTTTGCATTTTTATAACCGCTGGTGGGTTTTGCATAACGTCGGAAGCTTTTATCTCTTCATATAAACTTTGGTCGAACATAATGGAGCGAATGTCATCCAACAAAATAACGCCTTCCAAATAGTTGGTTTTTCGGTTTAGAACAGGGAAAATGTTGCGGTTGGATTTAACAACGGCATTGTGTACAATATCGCCCAAGTTCATATCTGGATAAAGCGGCACAAAATTGCGCTCTATAACAGTACTAATGTCCATAAGCGTTAATACAGCTTGGTCTTTATCATGCGTAATCAATTCTCCTTTGTTAGCCAGTTCCATGGTATAGACCGAATGCGGAATAAAATATTTTGTAATGGCAAAAGAGATGGTCGCCGTAATCATTAAAGGGATAAATAGTTCGTAACCCCCAGTAAGTTCGGCAATTAAGAAAATAGCGGTTAAAGGTGCATGTAAAACACCTGCCATCAAGCCTGTCATTCCCACCAAGGTAAAATTACTTTCAGAAACAGGATGATTGAGAATTCCTATATTATTGAGTACTTTGGCCAAGCAGTTGCCCATGATACTTCCCATAAAAAGGGTAGGAGCGAAAATACCTCCAACGCCACCGGCACCAAATGTAATCGCGCTGGCCACAATTTTAAAAAGTACCAATCCCGTAAGCAATCCTACTACTACCCATACATTATCTAAATCGATATTGAAAAAATTATTTTTAAGAGCTTCTTTCGGATTTCCTTGAACTAAGTGGTTAATTACTTCGTATCCTTCACCGTACAATGGTGGTATAAAAAAAACAATGATACCTATGAGTACCCCACCAATGATTAATTTTTTTACAGGCGAACTGATTTTCTCAAAAAAAGCATGAATGCTTCCGTATACTTTGGTGAAATAAATAGAGGTAAAGCCTGCTACGGAACCTAATAAAATATAAAAGGGAACATCGTTCAACGTAAAACCTTCCTCTAATTTGAAGGGGAGTAAAATATCACTTCCGAAGAAAAAATAAGAAGTAATTACACCGGAAAGTGATGCCAACAGCAACGGTAATAGTGATGCCAGTGTAAGGTCCAGGCTAAAGACTTCCACCGCAAAAATAATGGCTGCAATGGGGGCTTTGAAAATTGAAGACATCGCGCCTGCGGCTGCAGCTCCAATGAGTAAGGTTCTAGTGGCTTGGTTCATGTGAAACAAGCGTGAAATATTCGAACTAATTGCCGCTCCTGTAGCCACTGTAGGCCCCTCGAGTCCGACAGAACCTCCAAAACCAACTGTGAATGGTGCAGTTAATATACTTCCCACCATTTGAAACCGTCGCATGATTCCTTTTCGTTTGGAAATGGCAAACAAAGTTGAAGGAATCCCGTGGTTTACCTTATGGCGTACTACATACTTCATTATAAAAAAAGTAAGCGTGAGTCCGATTAGCGGATATACAAAATAAAAAGCATGGTGATATTCCTGAACCAGTTTACCTTCCAGTAAATGCTGAATTAAGTGCGTTAGGTTTTTTAGAATAACCGCACCTATTCCTGAGGTGAAACCAACAAGAATACTTAGGATGTAAACAAATTGACGCTGCGAAATATGTTTGGCGCGCCAAATGAGTATACGTGTATATAAACTCTTTTTAGAATGTGGCATTCTTTATGGTTTATAATACCATTTCAAATCAGAATTGGTATAAGTCGTTATCATGAAATATGATAGTTAAACAATTGTGCCTTTCAGATTATACGTTCATTTTTTCCATCGATGAAAAAACGAACCAAAAAAATCTAGGCTTGCTATAAAAATATAAGAAAATACTACGGAACCCCCAGCCACTGATAAAAATAACTCGTCCTTCCTTCGGTCGTCCTCAAACAGATTTTTATCATTTAACCGCGCTGCTTCCTTGATTTTCAATATTTTTCTAGACAGGCCGAAACAACCTTCGACAGTCTAAAAACAATTTGACGCGATTTATTGTTAAATATAATAAACTTTTACAACGCGCCCCGAATTCTTTAGAGGCGGCGTTATAAAAGTTTATATTTCTTAACTATTCTTAGTGTTTTCCAAACTAAGTTTTATGTGAAGTTCTTTTAATTGTTCGTTATCAATTTTAGCTGGCGCATCTATCATAACGTCACGGCCGGCATTGTTTTTAGGAAAAGCAATAAAATCACGTATCGTTTCTTGTCCGCCAAGGATAGCGACCAATCTATCAAAACCAAAAGCTAATCCGCCGTGAGGGGGCGCACCATATTGAAATGCATCCATTAAGAAACCAAATTGCGCTTTTGCTTCCTCATCAGTGAAGCCTAAGTGTTTAAACATAAGCGCCTGAAGGTCTTTGTCGAAAATCCTAATAGAACCCCCGCCAATTTCGTTTCCGTTGAGTACCAAATCGTATGCATTCGCCCTTACTTTGCCAGGGTCGGTATCCAAAAGTTTGATGTCTTCTGGTTTTGGAGACGTGAACGGGTGGTGCATCGCGTGGTAACGCTCTGTTTCTTCGTCCCACTCCAACAATGGGAAATCCAATATCCAAAGTGGTGCAAATTCATCTGCTTTTCGAAGTCCTAGTCGCTCTGCCATTTCCATTCTCAACGCGCTTAACTGACTTCTAGTTTTATCTGTAGGTCCAGAAAGCACGCAGATTAAATCACCAGCCTTTGCTCCGGTGGCTTCAGCCCATTTTTTAAGGTCTTCTTCATCATAAAATTTATCTACGGAAGATTTAAAAGTTCCGTCTTCATTGCATTTTACGTACACCATTCCCAACGCACCTACTTGAGGACGTTTTACCCAATCTATTAATTTATCGATTTCTTTTCGGGTGTAGGATGCGGCACCTGGCACAGCGATTCCTACCACCAATTCAGCGTCATTGAAGACTTTAAAATCTTTGTGTTGTGCAACGGCGTTTAGTTCTCCAAACTCCATTCCGAAGCGAATATCCGGTTTGTCGTTTCCATATTTGCGCATGGCATCGTCGTAAGACATTCTTGGGAAAGCATCAATTTCAACCCCTTTTACCTTTTTCAGTAAATGGCGCGTTAATCCTTCAAAAACATTTAAAATGTCTTCTTGCTCCACAAATGCCATTTCGCAGTCAATTTGCGTAAACTCAGGCTGTCTGTCGGCTCTAAGGTCTTCATCCCTGAAGCATTTCACAATTTGGAAATACTTATCCATACCACCCACCATGAGCAATTGCTTAAAAGTTTGAGGTGATTGCGGAAGAGCGTAAAACTGACCTTCATTCATTCTAGAAGGCACTACAAAATCGCGGGCACCTTCCGGAGTAGATTTAATCAGGTACGGAGTCTCCACTTCAATGAATCCTTCAGAAGAAAGATAATTTCTCACTTCCATGGCTACTTTGTGGCGGAAAATAAGACTATTTCTAACAGGATTTCTACGAATGTCGAGATAACGGTATTTCATTCTAAGGTCATCACCACCGTCGGTTTCGTTTTCAATGGTAAAAGGAGGGGTTTTTGATTCGTTGAGCACCTCAATGCTTTTTACCAAAACTTCAATATCTCCCGTTGGGATATTCGGGTTTTTAGATTCACGTTCAATTACCGTCCCTTTAATCTGAACAACAAATTCGCGACCTAGTTTTTGCGCGGCTACAAGCACCTCTTTCGGGGTACGCTCCTCGTCAAAAATCAATTGCGTAATCCCATAACGGTCCCGCAGGTCTACCCAAACCATAAATCCTTTATCCCTTACTTTCTGCACCCATCCGGAGAGGGTAACCTCATTGTTTATGTGTTCGCTGCGCAATTCGCCGCAAGTATGACTTCTATACATGAATTCTTATCATTTAATAAGCTGCAAAGGTAATAAGATACGGTAGGGAAAAGAAATTTTTTCAATTGTAAATCGCTCTGAAAAAATGGATATGGCAGAAAAGGGAAAAATGATATTCTTTGATGGAAATTAGAGATGATTTTTAGTTAAAATTCGGTTTCCAATGTTAAATTTTACATTGGCTTAATATTGTAAATATCTAAAAATCAACGTAAAAAGATTCCAATGTTAATTTAATGTTACGTAAACGTTTTCTAAATGTAAATTATTTGTGTATATTTGTTATGATAACGTAAAGTAATAAAAATAATTCTTAAAAAATATAAAGTCATGAAAAAGATTGTACTAATATTCGCAGTGATGTTTTCCTTAACTATGGTTGCACAAAACGCTTCCCCAAAACCAGTTTTGGAAAGAGATGGAGATATGGTAAAAGCTACTTATTTCCATGATAACGGAGCAATTGCTCAAACAGGATTTTATTTAGACGGAAAGTTACACGGGGAATGGAAAGCTTTTAACGAAGAAGGTAAAAAGATTGCCATAGCTAAATATGAAAACGGAAAGAAAACTGGAAAATGGTTTTTTTGGGGTGATAAAAGCTTAAACGAGGTTAATTATCAAGATAACAGCATTGCCGATGTAACAACTTGGACCAATGACAACCCTGTTGTTGTGGTAGACTAACTAAAAATAACATTTATATGTTCTTAAAACCGCGCTTTTAGCGTGGTTTTTTGTTTTTTAACCAAAAATCTATTCATTAGCCGCTTCTAAGGGGACGTAAGTTTTTAATAGTTATAGTATTTCGTACTTTTGCCTATCTATAAAACTAAAGCATGATAAAGTCAATGACTGGTTATGGGAAGAATGTAATTCAACTTCCTTCTAAAAAAATTACCGTAGAATTAAAATCGCTCAATAGTAAAAACTTAGACCTCAATGCAAGAATTCCATCTTCGTATAGGGAAAAGGAAATAGAGTTGAGGAACTTAATAGCCAATAGCCTTGAAAGAGGGAAAGTTGACTTTAGTTTGTATGTAGAGATTACGGGAGAAGCTACAAATACACAAGTGAATACCAGTGTGGTTAGGGATTATGTGGAGCAATTGCGAAATGTAAATCCTTCAAAATTTTCTGATAAAGATGATATTGAACTTTTAAAAATGGCCGTTCGTATGCCCGATGCTTTAAAAGCAGAGCGCGATGAGATAGATGAAGAGGAATATAAAGCCATTAAAAATGCTTTGGAAGAAGCCTTAAAAGAAATTAATGTTTTTAGGGCTCATGAAGGGGCTGTGCTGGAAAAAGACTTCGTTGGAAGAATTGAAAATATTCTTTCGCTGCTGAAAAAAGTAGAAGCTATAGACCCGGAAAGGTTGGCAGCAGTTCGTGAACGTCTGGAAAAGGCGGTATCTGACCTCAAGGAAAATGTAGATGAAAACCGTTTTGAACAGGAATTGATCTACTATCTTGAAAAATTTGATATCACTGAAGAAAAAGTGCGTTTGGCCAATCACTTGGATTACTTTTTAAAAACGTTGAATTCAGACGATTCCAATGGAAAGAAATTAGGCTTTATCAGTCAGGAAATCGGTAGGGAAATCAATACCATCGGCTCGAAGGCAAATTATGCACCCATGCAGCAGTTGGTCGTGCAAATGAAAGATGAGCTTGAAAAAATTAAAGAACAAATGCTCAATGTGCTTTAATCGTTTGTATTTCGATTAATGCTATTTTCAATGAGTGCTATTCAGATAAAATAAAATACATGTCAGGTAATAATTCAGGAAAAGGAGGGAAGTTAATTATTTTTTCTGCTCCTTCCGGAAGCGGTAAAACAACTATTGTAAGACATTTACTCAACTACCCAGAGTTGAATTTGGAATTTTCCATTTCCGCTACTTCCCGTGAGCCCAGAGGAGACGAAAAAGACGGTGAGAATTACTATTTTCTATCCGCACGCCAGTTTAAAGATCACATAAAAAATGATGATTTTTTGGAGTGGGAAGAGGTGTACCGCGATAATTTCTACGGAACGTTAAAAACAGAAGTGGAACGCATTTGGGCATTGGGAAAAAATGTAATTTTTGATATTGATGTGGCTGGCGGATTACGAATAAAAAAGAAGTTTCCAGAACAAACATTGGCAGTTTTTGTAAAACCGCCAAGTGTAGACGAATTGAAAATTAGGCTCAAGAAACGAAAAACAGAAAGCGACGATAAGATTAATATGCGTATTGCTAAAGCGTCGGTGGAATTGGCGACAGCTCCGCAGTTTGATGAAATCATTAAAAACTACGATTTGGATACGGCCAAACAAGAAGCCTATGATTTGGTAGCTGGTTTTATCGGGTTGAAAAATTAATGATATGAAAAAAAAGGTTGGACTTTACTTCGGGACATTCAACCCTATTCATGTTGGGCACCTGGCCATTGCCAACCATATGGTAGAGTTTACAGGGCTGGATGAGGTCTGGCTAGTGGTAACGCCCCACAATCCGTTAAAGAAAAAAAGTACACTTTTAGACAACCACCACCGGTTGGAAATGGTGTATAAAGCTACCGAAGGTTATATGAAATTAAAACCAAGCGATATTGAATTTGGTTTACCACAACCCAACTATACGGTAAATACGCTCGTGCACTTAAAGGAGAAGTTTCCCGATTATCATTTTTCTTTAATCATGGGGGAAGATAACCTAAGGAATTTCCAAAAATGGAAAAACCACGAAATTATTTTAGCTAAAAACAATATTTACGTTTATCCAAGGTTTGAAAAAAATAGCACTAAGAAAAGTGCTTTTGAAGACCATCCTAAAATAACAAAAGTGGACGCCCCAATTATGGAGATATCATCCACTTTTATACGTAATGCTATTGCTGAAGGGAAAAACATTCAGCCTTTGCTCCACTCAGAAGTGTGGAAATACATTGATTTGATGAATTTCTACAAATAATAGTTACTATTCTTCGGCATGCGGGATACGCAGAACTTGTCCGGGATATATTTTATCTGGGTCTTTAAGCATGGGTTTGTTTGCTTCAAAAATTACAGGATATTTCATCGCGTTTCCATAAAATTTCTTAGCAATCTTTCCTAAAGTATCCCCACTTACAACGGTGTGGAACTGAGCTTCTGGTTCTTTGTTTTCCACTTCCATTTGGTCGTCTACTACTGCAATACCTGCACTGTTACCAACTACCAATACCACTTTTTCTTTGGTGCTTTGGTCGTATGCTTTACCACTTACTTTGGCGGTGTCTCCAGTAATTTCTATTTGCAATCCTTCCACTTTCAGGCCTAAATCGTGAATGGTTTCCGTTAAACTAGCAGCTGCTTTTTCGTTCGCCGCTTTTATGGCTGCTTGTTTATCTGCTGCCGCTTCGGCTGCTTCCTCTGCTGATGTCTTTCCGCCGAATATTTTAGCGCCGGCATCTTTAATAAATGAAAATAATCCCATGTTTCTGTTTTTTTAATTATTGATTTAATTTTCCTTTTAAGGTAAGAAAATTATAGCAGTTTAGCAATGAGGAGGGAGGGTTAAAGTTTTATAAAAAGATTGTAACGATAATGTTTGGTAGAGAGTTTTAGTGCGTATTTAAATACTTTATCAAAAAAGGTCGCTAACCCTATAAGTCAACGACCTTTATAAATAACCAACCAAAAAAATCAACTAACCTAACTTGATTTTAACTATAACTATAACGCACTGTTTTCAGTTCTCATTGTTTTCAGAATCATAATCTATTGTTAAACCTGGTTTTTCAGAAGAAAAAAACCAAATTATTATATTAATATGCTGTTATTCAAATGGTAAGGTCTTGATTTAAAATTTAGTTACTTTTGGCCTGCAAAATGAACTACAAACGAATGGAAAAGTCTTTAAAAGTTGCAGTTTTAGGAGGAGGAAGTTGGGCAACCGCATTGGTGAAAATGCTGAGTGAAAATTTAGATGAAATCGGTTGGTACATGAGAAACCAAGCTGCGATTGACCATATTTTAACCGCTCAACACAACCCGAATTATTTGAGTTCAGTAGAGTTTCATACCGAAAAGTTGAAACTTAGTAACGATATCAATGAAATCGTTACGTATGCCGACTATTTAATATTCGCCATACCTTCTGCTTTTTTGCACGACGAGTTGAGCCGTTTAACAGCCTCTTTAGATAAAAAGGTAGTTTTCTCGGCTATTAAAGGGATTGTTCCAGAAAGCGGACTCATAGTTGGGGAGCACTTTCACGATTTGTACGATGTTCCTTTTGATAGAATAGGTGTTATTACAGGGCCATGCCATGCCGAGGAGGTGGCTCTTGAACGACTTTCCTACCTCACTGTAGCCTCCTCCGATGAAGAAAAAGCGGTTATTTTAGCTGAAAAACTTGCCGGTCCGTACATTAAAACCAAGATAAGCGATGATATTATCGGTACAGAATACGCGGCTGTACTTAAAAACATTTATGCTATTGCTGCTGGAATTGCTCACGGTTTGGGATATGGAGATAATTTTCAGTCGGTGCTAATGAGTAATGCTATTCGTGAAATGAAACGGTTTATAAAGCGTATTCACAAGATGAAGCGTAACATAAACGATTCTGCATATTTGGGGGATTTGTTGGTAACGGGTTATTCCATTTTCAGTAGAAATAGAATGTTTGGAAATATGATTGGTAAAGGGTATACTGTAAAAAGCGCCATGATGGAAATGAATATGGTTGCTGAAGGATATTACGCTACTAAAAGTGCTGCCAAGATGATAGCCAAACAAAAACGAAAATCCAAAACGCCCATTATCGACGCGGTTAATGCCGTTTTATATGAAGGAAAAGACCCTAAAAAAACATTTTTAAAACTTACAGAGAAGTTGGATTAGGGAGTAACCTACCAAATGTTTCAAGTTTTTTTCAGTATACTTTTAAGGAAAGAGAAAGTGTTGAATTTTTCTTTCCCATTCTTCTTATGCCTTGATTGCCTCTATCGAGGTTTCTTGAGTAATGAAGTCCTTTTAACTACTTCTTTAAAGGTTTCAATTTATGTGGTTTTTTATTGTAAAAAAAATTTATATTTGATAAAAAATTAACAAAATTTTCTTTTTAACTTTTTTAAATCTATTAAAATGAAAAAAATATTCTTTTTGATATTGCTCGCTACGATAAACGCAGGTTTTATTTCTTGTTCTACGGAAGATGTGTCAGAAACAGAGGCACTATACAACCATCAAGCCAATGATGAAGACGGCCATACAGGAGGGGACCCCGACGACCCCGATCCAGTAAACTGAAAATGCATTTATAATTCTTACATTTGAGGAATGAAAACCAACCCACTTTCATTCCTCATTTTTTTTGCTTGTTTTTGTATACTTATATCGTGTCAGGTAGAAACGAAAACTAAACAAAAGGATATAGACACTACCAATAATACCGACTCATTCTACTTAGAAGCCAATGCACAAAAGACCAATCCAAAACGCCTATTATCGACGCGGTTAATGCCGTTTTATATGAAGGAAAAGACCCTAAAAAAACATTTTTAAAACTTACAGAGAAGTTGGATTAGGAGGATTGTTCCACCACCCCATGCCTGCCAATTTCCTCTAAAATGCGTTGCATCCAAAAGGAATAGTCCTCTTCTTTTAACTGAAAGACGGTTTGGTATTCTTTTACAATCATGGGTGAGTATTTTTTTACGCTATCTATATCAAAATACATACGTCCTGTCCGTCTGATAAAAAAGTCAAGCGGATTCTGAAGCAGTTCGTATTTTATTGTAAAATGGAATTCTGCTTTTAGTAATCTTGCCATAGCGTCGTCATCTTCAAAATGGTTGAAGAGGTCTAAAATGATATCCATTTGTTTTCCGTAGGTTGTGGTTAAATACCAAGCGTCGCGTTTTGTAAATCCATCACTATCAAGAGATGTGAATATTTGGTCAGAATACGCTTTTACTTCAGCAAAACTTTCCCAAGGGCCACCACAAAGCGGAATCTCATGGGTTTTACTATTACCAAACGTTAGATTTTCTTTTGTATTTAACTTCTTTACAGCTCTATCTAACACACGCTCCGCCATTTTGCGGTAACCCGTCAGTTTTCCACCGGCAATGCTTAATAGTCCGCTTTCAGATTCAAAAATTTCGTCTTTTCTAGATAGTTCGGTAGCCGATTTTCCTTCTTCGTGAATCAATGGTCGTAACCCCGCCCAAGAAGACTGAATATCGTTGAGCGTTAGGTTAAGCGTCGGGAACATATAGTTTACTGCTTTAATAAGGTAAAAAGCATCGGTAGGATTGGTATACACGTCATTTTTATCATCCGGATAAGGGGTGTCGGTAGTTCCCACATAGGTGATTTTACCCCTCGGAATGGCAAATATCATTCTCCCATCTGGAGCATCGAAGTAAACCGATTGCCGTACCGGAATTTTCTCATGGGCAAACACCAAATGAACCCCTTTGGTAAGAAACAAATTATGTCCGTTTTTACTCTTGTTTACCGTTCTAATATCATCCACCCAAGGCCCAGTAGCGTTAATAATATATTTGGCTTTAATGGTGTAGCTTTCACGACTCAGTATATCTTCCACTTTTACGCCTTTTACCAGTCCATTTTCATATAAAAAATTGGTCGCCTTGATGTAATTAAGCGCAGTAGCTTCGTAGTTTAAGGCTGTTTTTATGTTTTCCAATGTAAGTCGGGCGTCGTCGGTTCTGTATTCCGCATAATATCCAGCGCCTTTTAAAATTTTTTCCGGCAGTAGTGGTTCCAATGCCAACGTCTCTTCTTTGTCCAACATTTTCCGTTGGTCTTCGCCATCTACCTGCGCCAAAAGGTCGTAAATTTTTAACCCAATGGAGGTAAGCCATTTCCCATAAGAACCTTTTTCAATAAGCGGCAGCAACATTTTCTCCGGAAGTACTAAATGCGGAGCCAAGTTGTGTACAATCGCCCGTTCAGTGCCCACTTCTTTTACCAGGCCGAAATCAAATTGCTTTAAATACCGCAGTCCGCCATGAATAAGTTTGGTGGATTTACTGCTGGTGCCCGAGGCAAAATCTCCTTTTTCTACCAGGGCAACTTTTAAGCCGCGGGAAGCGGCATCCAATAAAATCCCCGCACCGGTAATACCGCCGCCAATCACCACCAAGTCATACTCCGTTTTTTTTAATGCTGAAGTAATTTCAGGTCTGTTGAGGTTAGAAAATTCTTTAAGTTCCATTAGCTGAAGTTTCTACTTCGGAAGATACAATTTTAACTGAAGCTTTCCCTTTCCTTTCTAAAAATCTGATGCTCGCTCCTGTAGGTTTTTCAAAACTCTGTAGGTTTTTGAAAGTTTTAAAATATCTGTAAGGCGAAAAAAATCTTGGAGGTACCCCAGTTCATATTTGATAATATAAAAGAAATAGAATTAAAATAATATTACAACAAACTCTATATAAGGTAAGAAAACAATTTCATCATTTTATGGTCAATTAGTGATATAGAAAATCGCTTTTCCCAAAAAATATCCTGCCACCCCAATAGTTGCAAGCATAGCAATTATGACTAATATTGTTTTGACCGTTTTATTAACACCTTTTTGTGTTCCAATCAAAGCAAGAATTATGATGATGGTATTTGTAAATAATAAAATTTCCATACATTATATACTGAAGTTTCTATTTGGGAAGATACAATTTTAACTGAAGCTTTCCCTTTCCTTTCTAAAAATCTGATGCTCCCTTCTGTAGGGTTTCCAAAAAGACCTTGTAGGATGCTAGTTCTTACTCGGCAAGTCGTCGTTCAAAGCGTATAGATAAATATTCCGGTCAGGGAAAAGTATATTCTTGTTAGGGAAATCTATATTCTTGTCAGGGCAATCTATATTCTTTCCATGGAAAAGTATATTCTTGTCAGGGAGCTATATATTATTTTGATGGGACTTTATATCCTTGTCAGGGAAAAGTATATTCTTGTTAGGGAAATCTATATTCTTGTCAGGGAACTATATATTCTTCCGATGGAACTTTATATTCTTTCAACAAGGTTTTATATTCTCGTAGTTGGACTGTATATTTTAACGATTGCACTGTATATTCTTGCAGTTGTACTTTATATTATCGGGATTGCACTATATATTCTTCCCGTTGCACTCTATATTCTTGTAGTTGCACTATATATTATGTCAATTGGACTGTATATTCTTGCTGTTGTACTTTATATTTTCCTCGTTGCACTCAATATTCTGGTTATTGCACTTTATAAGCTAACCTTTCTAAGTTCTGTAATGATGGGTTGGAGGCCATAAATCGCTGTTTTATTTTTATAAGCCTAGGTAGTTTTTTCAACTTCAATAAAAATGGTCTTTTCATTGCCCTCTTCATCAATGGCAGTCAGCGTATGTGTTCCAACCGAAGGGAGTATGGCGACTTCATGAAAGTTTTTGGTCTTTCCTAGGTAAGTGTCATCCAGATACCAAAACACAACCGAATTGGCACTGGCATGGGCAATTTTGCATATCAGCTCGCCTGTTTCACCTTTAAAATTCTTGGTGAGCACTATTTTATTCCCATTTTTCGGGTAAATAAAGTCCATTATCTCTTTAGGTTCTCCATCGCAACCAGCGAGCATAGGGGGGAGCGTTTTATAATCCGCATTATTATTTTTGAAGTAAAACTCCATTAAAGGCGGAAGTTTAAACCAAGCTTCCGTTTTCATTTCTTCCAAAGAGTAGCAATCACCATTTACACGATACTGCTTCTTATCGTCTAGGTGAAACAATTGGTGAAACGGACAAACATCAAAGTTTTTTCCTGCAAGGGGAACCTGCATTTCTGTGGATGGGCAAATAGGGGAGGCCAAATACCCACTAGTTTTACATACAGTTACTTCCGTTAAGGCATCAAAAGGTGTATTAAACCAATCTCTTTTTGGAAGAAGATTAAAAACATCGAATAAAATAGGGGCGGCGCTGCTTACTCCCGTAAGGTTGGGGCGTCCTTCCCCATCGGCATTGCCAACCCAAACCCCGACAAGGTATTTTTTGGTCACTCCAATAGCCCATGCATCGCGGTTGCCGTAACTGGTGCCTGTTTTCCAAGCTATTTCTTCAGCTGAATCAAAAAAACGCCAAGCTTCTTCTCCTGGTCTGTTTACCTCTTTTAAAGCTTCAAGGGTTAAGAAAAAGCTTCCGGCATCAAATACCGTTTTTTCAGCGGTTTTCTTTCCGAAGTCAACAATTTCTGACTCATAAAAGGTGGGTTCTCTAAATTCTTTTGAAAAGTATTCACTGGAAGTTTCAGTAAAATGATTAACCGTACCGGCCATACCGGCATACGCTTTGCTTAGGTCCCACAAGCTGCTTTCCGCGCCTCCCAAAATAAGGGAGAGCCCATAATAGTTAGCCGATTTATCTATATTTTTTTGCTGAAAGTATTTTAGTTGTGTCCTAAATTTTTGTAGTCCGTAATCCTGCAGCAATCGCACGGCGGGAACATTTAAAGAGCGTGCCAAAGCGGTATGTGCAGGAACCGCACCTGTATATTCTTTCTCAAAATTTTCGGGTTGATAGCCTCCAATTTTTGTTGGAACATCGGCTACCAAGCTATTGGGAAGCAGTTCGCCGCTATCTAACATAGCAGCATAAAGAAAAGGTTTTAACGTACTCCCCGTACTTCTCGGTGCCTGAATAACATCTACATCTTTTTGATGCTTTTTAGTGGTAGGAGTATTCCCAACGTACGCCAATAGTTTTCTAGTTTCAATATCCATTACCAAAACACCCGCATTAAAAACGTTATTTTGCCTAAGATTGTCATAATGCCTTTTTACGATGATGTTGGTTCGTTGTTGTAATTCGAGACTTACGCTTGTTGTTGTAATTTTTCCCTCTTCTTTGTTTTTAACCAATTGCAATAAATGCGTTGCGTGCTGCGGAAGGGGGAATGGCTTTTCGGGCAAAGGTTCTGTTATGGCCAGACGGTACGTAAGCGAATCTATATCTTTTGTGTCAACTAACTTTTTAAGTAATCGGTTTCTTTTTTGTAATAGACGCGCTTTGTTTTTCCCTGGATAAATAAGGGAAGGAGCATTGGGCAAAACAGCCAGGGTGGCGGTCTCTGCCCAAGAAAGCTGGTGGGAAGGAATGCCAAAATAGCGCCAAGATGCTACTTCCAAACCTACCACATTCCCTCCAAAAGGGGCATGTGTAGCATACAATTGTAAAATTTCATCTTTGGTATGGCGAAATTCCAGTCGGGTAGCCAGAATAATTTCTATCAATTTCTCAAAATAGGTCCGGTTTTTACCCGCTCTTGAGAGACGGATTACCTGTTGGGTAAGCGTACTTCCACCCCGAATTATCTCTCCCGCCTCAATATTTTCTGAAAAAGCTTTGAGTATAGAAACCGGATTAAACCCCGGATGCTGATAGAAATAACCGTCTTCAAAAGCGATTATACTTTTCTTGAATTTCTCTGGAAGACTGTCGCTGGAAGGAAAACGCCACTGCTCATCCTTTGCAATTTGCGCACCAAGCAATTGTCCCTTTTTATCAAGGATTACGGTGGAAAACGGACTGTCAAACAATGGCTTCGGAAGCGAAAAATAATACCCAACAAGTAAAAGAACGGCAGCAATGATTAAAATCCGCCGCCTTTTAGTTCGAAAAGGGCCTTTTCTTTGTTTCCTATTTTTTACTGAACCACTTTTACCCATTTGCCTTTCGTTCTCACCATAAAATCATCGTCATACATAGCTTCCGCCTGTATCCCGGGCAAATAATAGTTCCCCAAATAGGATGCATTTAATAGCACTCTAAACGTTTTGCTTTCGTTTTCCTGTATATCAAAATAGAAATTGGCACGGTCATCCCGTAAATCGGTATAGTTGGCTGGATTTTCTTCAAACGCTCCAACGTCAGTAAATCGTGTATTTATAATTTCCCATCCGCTGGGGAATATTTCGGTAAGCGCTACGTTTTTAATAGCCTCCGCTTTTGCATTGGTAATAGTGACTTCAGCAATAAAATTAGTGCCCTGCGTAAGAGTGGAAATATCCATTGGTTTGCCGTCATATCCTTTGTAAGAAATAAGCGCTTTTAAATTTCTTGTTTCTGTTTTTTCTTCGCCAACCGGAAGTTTGCCACTGGTTAAAACACGTATAAAAACGGTATTATCTCTTTTGTTTTTTACCTGAATACTATTAGAGGTTCCTTTTATTGGAAGACTTCTATTGGCAAGTGTTTTTTCACTGTCAATGTTTTTTGTAGCTCCATTAATTGAATAAGTTAACTGTATGCCTTTCCCTCCGATAAAGGAAGCGAATTTAGCCATTGCCAACAAGCCGTAAGCGGTTGTTTGTGTACTCATATATTCTTTTGAAGAAAGGTCTTTTGCAATCATTTGTGCCAAATCTTGAGCCTTTTCTTTATTTTTCAAAAGAATAAGTGTTTCCAAAGCCATGGCTCTGTTTCTTTTCGTAGACCCAAAAGTGTAATAATCGTATTCCACTGGGGCAAAATTGATATTTGCTGAATTAAAAACTACTTCGGCAGCTTCTTTCTGTCCAATGAGCGCATAGGCAGCTGCCAATCGGTGTTTAGCTTCGTTGGAAATACTGGAAGTTTCCCGTAAACGATTCATTGAAGGAACATCGGCATTTCCCGATAATGCTAATGTAAACAGTCGGTAAGCTTGTGATAAATCAGAGTTATAGTTCGTGTACCGCCATTGTTTCGCCATTTGCTGTTGGTAGCGAACCCATTTCGATTTGAAACTGATAGGCAGCACATATCCTTTCTTTTCTGCTTCCAATAAGAAATGCCCTGCAAAGGAAGTTCCCCAATCGCTTGGTTGACTTTGCCCTAACCAATAGGAAAACCCTCCATTGGGTAATTGAAAGTTTTCAAGTCGGTCGATTGCTTTTTCAATATTTTGCTGTATTTTCTTCTTTTTATCAAAAGTAAGGTCAAAAATATCCGTTAGGAATAATTGGGGAAAGGCTGCTGAAGTGGTTTGTTCCACGCAACCATGCGGATACCTAATTAAATATTCCAATCTACCGGAAAAGTTCATTGGCGGTAAAGTGGAGAATTCTATTTGAGCACTGTTGCTGCCTTTTATACCGAAAGTTTCAAAGGCAATTTCCTGAGTAGCATTGGGTTCTAAAATAATTTCTTGAGCGATGGTTGAATACGGATTCGGATTTACTACGTCCATTTCAATTTCATAGGAAGCTTTTTCTTTACCGGAAGTTGCATTCACCTTAATTTGTCCAATTCCAGTAATATCATTCACTTGAATATCAAAATAAACCATTTTTTCATCCGGTTCGCTAAATGAAATCACCTTGGTTTTTTCTCCAAGAATGGTAAAAGCATTGTCTTCCGAAAGGGAAACCGTTACATTTTTAATGTTTTTTTCCATTGCAAAAACCGTTACTGGAAGAGTAACCGTCTCTTTGGAAGTAAGCTTACGCGGCGCTGATGCCAAAACCATTACCGGTTTTTTAACGGGAGTTGATTTTTCTGCAACTCCATATGCGTTTTCAGCTACATTTCCAGCAATAACCATCGTTCGAACGGCACCGATATATTTTGGGACATCAATTATATGAGTTTTGCTACTGTTTTCAGCTAATTCAAACGGACCGTAGTAGCGAACCATTGGTTTAAAACGGTTGGCTTTTTTGTTTTTTGCGCCCGCGGCCATGCCATCACCACCAATACTAAATACTTGGTCTACTTGTCCGCCAAAAGCCCCAATAACATCATCATAGATATCCCAGGTTTTTACACCTAGTGCTTCGCGCGCAAAAAAGTCATCCCAAGGATTCGGGGTTTTAAACCTTGTTAAATCCAATAATCCTTCATCTACAACGGCAAGCGTATATGTCATTGCCTTTCCATTTTTTTCATCCACTTTCACTCTGTATTTTTCTTCAGGTCTTAAAGTACTGGGCATGCTAATGGTTGGTTCTAAAATGGTTTTCGGATTGGTTACCGAGATAGGAATAACACCATACATGCGTATCGGTGCATCATTTAGAGTGGAAGCGTGAGGTTGCAGCAACGAAATATGAATGTACACATTTGGAGCGTACAGGTCTTCTATGGGAAGCTCAAATTTAGTTTCGTCTTTTTGTGGAATGACCCACATTGAATTAATTACTTCATTTCCGTTTTCAATCGTTACCAAAGCTCTGCCGCCTTCACTGGAAGGAAAGGTTACAATGGCATTTTCTCCTACTTGATAATCTTCCTTATCAGAAGAAAAAACAAGCATTGTTGCCGCTTCAGGGTCTTGGTTTTTAGATTTTCCAGCCCAACCTGGCCAATCGAAATAAACCGTTTGTCCGGTGGCGTGTCCACTTTCAGGGTCTTCTACACGCACCAAATACCGTCCCCACTCCGGATATTTCAATTCAAATTTAAAAGTAGCTTTCCCGTTGTTTTCTGTTCGTATTTTTTTAGAGAAAACCTCTTGCTGATAATTATCGGCATTAAACGTTGATAGGTTATCTGCAGAGGTGTCCCACCACCATCGCCAATCTATTTTGTAGATGGAGACTTTTAAATTGTTTACAGACTTTGGTTTTCCATTTTCGTCTACTGTGGCTATTTCAAAAGTGTGCTTTTCGTCAGTAAGAAGCATGTTTCTCGCCGCGTCCCCATCAGGAACTCTTAAACCAACATAGGTGTTATACGGAGAATACGTTTTAGAAAAAACATCCGTGCTAAAATCGCCACCGTTTTCATAGACTTTTGTTACAAAAGAAGCTTTTAGCATTCCCGGTGCCTTGTTTTCAAGTTGAGGTTGTAAGCTGAAAGAAGCTTTTCCTTCGCTGTTTATTTTGCCGTCAAAAACGGTTTGATCTTCCACGGAAAATCTGCGGGTTGGGTCATCGAAAACATAATTGGAGAAGTTATCGAAGCTTGTTTTCGTTGCTGAAAACATTGCTTTAACATCCGTTTTCATATTCCTGGCAACAGCTCCGTGCAACCAATTAACGCTTAGATTCCCTTTAATGGGTTTGTTGGAAGAAAGAAGATCCTCATTAAAATCAACTTTAATTTTTAAGCGGTTGGGTTTAATGGTTTCAATATTTAATTGTTTTGAAAATGTAGCTCCGCCGACTTTAATTTTGGCGGTCCATTTCCCTGTGGGTGCAGTAATATCTGTTACGGTATTGAAATTGTAAAAGCCACCAACGCTGGTATTTTGAATTTTCTTATCGACCACTTTCCCATAAGGATCGGTTAACTCAAACTTTATAGGGTGGGTGTCCGGAATTTTACTGCTTTTATCATTCAGAATAAAGTTTAGAAAAATTGAATCTCCTGGCCGCCAAACTCCTCTTTCGCCGTAAATAAAGCCTTTAATTCCTTTTTGCAGTTCTCTTCCAGCGACGTCAAACTTACTTACCGATAGTGAATTTCCGTCGTTTAGTTTGAGGTAGGTTTTTTGATTGTTTCTTTCTGCGATAACAAAATATACAGGAGCGGGAGCATCAAAAATGTCGGTGCCCGAAGCTTCTGTAATTAAGTCGCCAATAGGTTGTTGTTGGTAATTGTAAAAAGTAACTTTTGTACCGGCAAGCGGGTCTGTTGTAATTAAATTGTTGACGCTAATAAAATAGCTTTCGTTTTTTCCTTTTTTAACGGTTAAGCCAATATCGCTGGCAATTATATTAGTTTTTACGGTTTTGTTGTAGTAGTAAGAATTGCTACAGGGATTTTCTCTTTCGTTCCAATTGTAATCTTGGTAATAATCGTTGTCCCAATAGGTGTTTTGGGTTGTTGGTGACCATTCTTCAGAAGTAGCAACATCATTTTTAAAATTACTGTAATCGTTTAGTTCAAAAGCTTCTGTATTGGTATAATTATCACAAGAATAGGAGCTGTATTTTCTTCCGAAGGAAAACTCCACACGATAAATAGCACCGGGGTCTGGCGTAATAAGTTCCCTTAAATCTACCGCATAAGCATGCCAATTCCCTGTGTTTTTGGTAAGGTTACTTTGCAGTTCTATCGCCTTTTTAGCTACAGGTCTGGCTACGGATCTTAAGTTGCCGGTTCCGTTGATGTCTTCATTTTGTAAATACTGAAGGATGTTGTTTTCATAAATTTTAATAACCGTAACGTCAACGGCTTTTAAGTTAACCGCTTCAAAATTGATTTTAAGGTTGTTTGAAGATGGCAAAATAGTCCCGCTACTTAATAAACGCACTTGAGGCTTTAACTGTTCAAAAGCGATGTTTTCAGAAAAAATATTCTTCAGCTTATAACCATCAACACTTTGCACGCCTTGAAAAATAGTGAGCTGACTAACCCCTTTTATTTTTTGGTTTGGATAGGCTTTTAATACGTTTCCGTCGATAATAAATTTTAGTTCCTCCGCACCTTTTAAAGTAATAAGTCCATCGAGGTTTTGGGATTTATTTAATGGATCGGAAAAATTGATTTCCAAATATTGATTTTCACCTTGAAATGAGATAACATCTACAACGGAAAAATTGTTTTTACCTCGAATCTTAATTTTCGCGTCACCTTTTTCATTAATATCCATGGATTTTCCGTCCCATTGAATCTCAATTTCAGAATCTTCATCAAACCGTTGTATACTATCTATTGTAAATGGAATTTGTGTTCCTTCGGAAGTTAATTCGTCAAACTTTATGGAAAGTGTTTTTCCATTTTGATAAGCGCTCACAACTCCTTTAGCGTTCTCTAAAGAAACGACATCGCTGCTGCGGAAACTACCTTCTAAATATTGCCAATCTTTGGAATAGGACTGCAAGTTTCCTGTGGTTACATTAAACTCTTGCTTAATCGTTTTTATTTTAAATGCAAACTCATGAAATTCTGAAGGCAAATCGTCGATGAGTCGGTCTAAGTCTAAAGTAAACGTGTATTCTTTGTCTTGCTGAAAACCGTTTTCGGGAATAAAAGCAACTGTTTGATTGTTTAGTGCCACCACTTTCCCTTCGGTATGCGGGGAAACTGAAAAAAGTCCGTCCTCTAAAATTTCATTTTCTTCCAAAGTAGAAGAAGGGTTTCTTAAAACAACTCGAACATCCGATTTTGCTGAAACAATACCTGCCGAAACATCGGAAACATACGGTCGGAATTTGTGCAGGTTTTCTTGGTACTCTTTGGCTTCCTCCTGTTTGTTTTTACAACCTAAAGTTACAATGGCTAAAAGGCAGATAAATATATTTTTTATGGACATGACATTATTAAGATTAAATTCCGTAGCCACCGTAGTGTGCTTTAAAATATGCACTAAATGCTTTCAAGAGATTTTCGAAGTTTTCATTGTGTTTTATCGCTATTTCTTTAATTAGCTTTCTCAATTTAAACTTTTTTCTAAACCCAAAGAAAACCATTGTAAAAAGGGAAATGCTCACAGCCCCAACGAAAATAACCACTCCATTTCTAATCAGGGAATAAGTATCCATTGGGTATTCTTTTCCTGCAAAAATAAGGTTGTAAAGAACAATGCCAACAATGAGTACAAACAGACAAGCAATCGTATAGTTTTCTAATTTGGCTGCTTCTCTGTACAATTTTGATAGTTGTTTTAGCTCCTTTTCTATTATTTCTAATTTAGGTGATGTTGGATTCTGTTGAGGTTTGGTACTTTGTTCTTCCTTTCTTATCATTCTTTATGTAAACTATATTCTTTACAAAAGAACTAATTATTTGCATAAATACCAATATAAAGTTCTCCATCACCATTCATGGAAGCTCTGTACATTCCCGCAGTGTTAAATTCCATTGCTACATTTCCTTTATGATCTATGGCAATTATACCACCGTTTCCACCCATTTTCGGTAATTTTTCCTGAATCACTTTTCGCGCCGATTCCTGCAGAGATTTATTTCCATATTCCATCATGGCGGAAATATCATAAGCAATTACGCCGCGTATAAAATATTCTCCCCATCCAGTGGAAGAAACAGCACAGGTTGCGTTATTGGCATACGTCCCAGCTCCAATTATTGGCGCATCGCCAACACGCCCCCATTTTTTATTGGTCATTCCTCCTGTGGAAGTTCCTGCGGCAAGATTCCCATGTTTATCTAAAGCAGCACAACCCACAGTTCCGAATTTATCGTCTTTAATGTATGGGTCGTAAAAAGCAGTTTTATCATCATGATCCAGTTCTACTTTTTCTCTTTTCTGAGCTCTTTTCAATGATTTCATACGGTTTTCAGTAAAAAAATAGGATGAATCCACCATTTCAATGCCTTGCTCTTTAGCAAATTGTTCGGCTCCATCGCGGGCGAACATGACATGCTCTGATTTTTCCATTACCGCTCTTGCCAAGTTTATAGGATTTTTTACAGTTGTAACTCCAGCAACGGCTCCTGCATTTAATGTTTTTCCATCCATAATGGAGGCATCCAATTCATTTTTCCCATCATTGGTAAAAACAGCACCTTTACCCGCGTTAAAAAGTGGAGAGTCTTCTAAAACATTGATTGTTTTTTCAATAGCGTCTAGACTTGTACCCCCTTTTTCTAGAATTGCATATCCTGTTTGTATGGCTTCGGTAAGTTTTGCTTTGTAGGCAGCTTCGAGCGAGTCGCTCATGTTTTCTTTTAATATAGTTCCAGCACCACCGTGAAGTACAATACCAAAATTATTTTCGTTTGGTTTTTGAGGCTTTTCTGTAGATTTTTCAATGGTTTCAGTCGATTTTTTTTCTTCGCAAGCGCTAAAAATCAGTAAGCTAAGCAAGATGTATGCAATTTTTTTCATAAAAAAGAGTTATGTTTAAAGTAGCGATACACTAAAGTAAACTATTCCCAATTCTTACCCAACTCATACCCGCTCTTTATTTAAAGATGTAAAATACTTTTGGGGTCCCATTTCTCACACATGTACGTTTTTAAACGACATTTATAATGAGAAAATTTAGAATAATGATTTCCTTTTTATTTGCAATTGCATTTTTGCTTTCATGTTCAAATGAAGAACTTCAAGAAGAAAGCTTTATAGACGAAGCACAGCTGCGGAATACAGTTAAAAGTATCGAGCAGGAGGTATATTTGTTGGTGAACGACTATCGTATTCAGGAAAAATTAACTCCGTTGGAATATAGCAATTTAGCTTATCCTTTTGCTGAAGAACAAACGCGATATATGATTTCGAGTGGACATATGAAACACAATAATTTTAACGAAAGAGCTACTTCTTTAGCCAACGTAACCGATGCTGTTTCTGTAGCAGAAAATATAGCGATGAATTATCCAACCGGGAAAGAAGCTGTGGCTGGTTGGATTTCAAGTGCAGGACATTTAAAAAACATCAAAGGAGACTTTACCCATACAGCGATTAGCGTTGCGGGTGATAAAAATGGTGTTCTCTATTTCACTCAGCTCTTCTACCGGGCGCCTTCAGAATAAATATTTTATATCACGATTGATCAAATTCAGTGAAATGCTTCTCCTTTCAATGGAAGTTACTTACTTTTAGAGTACTTAATTATTTCTGAAATGGCTATAGCAAAACCTTTTAATTTACAGAAGTGGATAGATGAAAACCGTGCGTTTTTAAAACCACCAGTAGGAAACAAAAATCTTTACAAAGAGGCTGATGATTACATTGTGATGATTGTTGCAGGGCCGAATGCTAGAAAAGACTATCACTATAACGAAACAGAAGAGCTATTTTATCAGTTGGAAGGCAATATAGAAGTTCATATTCAAGAAAATGGTGAAAAGAAAACCATGGAATTGGGTCCCGGGGATATGTATTTGCATCCGGCAAAAGTGCCTCATAGTCCGGTTAGAAAAGAAGGCTCTATTGGTTTGGTTGTAGAAAGAAAACGAGCAGATTTAGACGGAAAAGACGGATTACTTTGGTTTTGTGATAATTGCAATAATAAGTTGTATGAGGTTTATTTTCCTTTGAATGATATTGAAAAAGACTTCCTAAAACATTTTAAGCATTTTTACGAAAGCAAAGAGCTTCGTACCTGTAATAACTGCGGAACTGTAATGCCTGTTGATAAGCGTTTTATTGCTGATGAAGAGGATTAATTATTGGAATTCTATTTTCTTTTAAGCCAAATTATAAAACCCGTAACCGATAAGAAAGGTCCCGAGAGTCCCACCAGCGCGTATAAAATTTTAATGGGCAAGCCGCCAAATTGACCGAAATGCATTGGAGTGATCATGCTTTCCAGTTTTGTACCTATGGAAGCTTCAGCAATTTTAACGGATGTAACTATTTTTCCTGTCTTGTAGTCTGCTTCTATTTTATTGTAAAATTCACTAAAGTAGAAAGGGTCATTTTTAAAAATTCCGTAAACAACTATTTTTCCTTTTTCTGAAGTGGGAAAGCGCAAGTAAGTCGGTTTATAATCAGGATAATCATTTTTTATCTCTGCCAACAGTTTTTCAGTAGACGTTTCTATTAGAGGGGTCTTTGCTTCCGAAGGACTTTTTAAACCGGCTGTGGCGACTTTGTAAGCCAAAAATACTCCGGAAATTACGATAACACTATTCAAAAGTAATGCCCAAACACCAACATAGCGATGGATAACCGAATAGCGGTTTTTTTTATTGCTCCATTTTAATTTGGTCTTAAACGCTAAGGTTTTCCAAAAAACCTTTCTGTATAAAATAGTACCAGTAATGATGGAAAGCAAAAAGGCGATTCCGGCAAACAATATTAAAAATCGTCCCACAACGCCGGCATGCAGGGAATAATGAAGTTTAAGAAGCCATTTAGTGATAGTGCTATTGGCATCTATTTCTTTGATAATCTTGCCAGAACTTGGGTGTACAAAAACATATTTTCTGGCGTTCGGACTTCTTAGATTAAAAACAAGAGTTTTGTTAGGTTCAAAGGTTATTAAGCGGGTGTCCCAATCTTTATATTCTTTTTGAATGGTATTTAGGGTCTTATCGATGTTCCGCTCAGAAGGGATGCTTTCGATTTCATACTTGCTAAATTCTGCTGCATCGATTTCTTGGTTAAACACCAAAATGGTACCCGTAATGCCTAGCACTAAAAGAAAAGCACCTCCTAGAATGCCAAAAAAGGAATGATATTTTAGAAGGATGCGATTCTTCATTTAAAATTAAAACTTACAATTTTACGGTTAAGGAAACATTGAACTGGGTTCCATTTGCCTTTATGTAATTAGAGTCGCGACCCGCCCATTGCGAAATTAGATTGTAATAATCTTCGTTTAAAAGGTTTCTTATACCTACTCCCAAATTTGTTGTTGGCGTAAGTTGGTAATTTGTAGTAAGGTTAAGAACGTTGAAACTATCTACTGGCCCTTGACCATAACTGTAATCCCCGCTGTCATTTGGGTCAAATCTATTTCTGTTTCCACTATAGGTGTAGGATAAACGTGTATCTAAGCGTTTTTTCCATCGGTAGGAAAGGTAAGACACCAGTTTTATTGGTGGAATTCTATCTCCGTTCATGTAGGTGCTATAATCTCCGTTGTCTTGAGTGTCTAGTTTTCCTTCAACATAGGTAAATGAGGTTCCGAAGTTTAAGTTTTCCAATAATTCGGTATCAAGGGCTAATTCTACACCATATATTTTTTCGGGTTGCCTAGCAATTTCAAATACCCCGCTTGGTGTTTCGCGATAGGTTGACCCAAGCTCGGAAGTACTTATAAAATAAGCACCGCTTAATCTTGTTTTTCCAAGTTGGGAATTAATACCTATTTCGTAATTATTGGCAATAACCGCTTCAGAATTGATTTCACTTACCGTGTTTTGGGTAGCAGAACGAAGGGTTCTTCCTAAATCAGCAATAGAAAAACTTTGTGAAAAGCTTACAAAAGGTTTAAAAACGCTCCATTTGTTGTAACGTAAACCAACATTAAATACAGTTGCATTGTAGTCTAACTGACCACCGTCCACGGCTACGCCTCCGCCATTGGGTGTTGTTTCCCCTTCATTATAGGTTGTAATGGTTGTGTAGTCTGGCACATCAATTTTTATATTTTCAAATCGTATTCCCGCTTTAAAAACAAAGTCACTATACATAGTTTTAAACTGGGCATAGGGAGCTAAATTGGTCATGTCCATTTCTGGTACCCACAGGCGCCCATCTACTAATTCCTGGGAAGTTTTGTCATTTAAAACATCTAAACCATATAACACGTATCCGTTAACGTTGCCAAAGGAATACGGAGTTTTTAAATTGAAACGGGCTCCTTTTTTAGTTGAAAGAATAGAAGATTGTCCGCCATCGAAACCTAGATTTGGATCAAAGAAAAAATCTGAGAAACCATAAACGGTTTTAAAGTCTTGGTAGTAAAGATTGGTGCGTAGATCAGTTTTTCCAAAAATACCGGCATAGTCGTAGGTAAGCTGAATATTGTGGTTGTAACGGTTACCTTGATCTTCTCCTGGGTCTTCTCCGAGAACACCGATTGTAGGAGTTTCCCCGTACTCTCCAAGTTCAGCTACATATTGAGTGTCTTGGTTGCTACTGAAATAGTTGTACATCAGTTCGATGTTCTGCTTATCGGAAATTTCATAATTGAACTTCCCAAACAAGCTATATTGAGAAGTTTCACCTAATCCGTAAAAAGGAGACATTACAACTCCATTGGCGTCTTTAAAAACACCAGTTTGGCGAAAAGTACCGTTGGCTACATAACCAAGCTTGTTAACTTTACCAGAAAATGTCTGACTTATATTGGCGCCCACCGTGTTGTCTATAGCGACTAAAGAACCTGTGCTCCCTACAGTAGTAGTGCTCTCAAAAGGCTTGGATTCGGCGGTTTTTTTGGTAATGTAATTTACAATACCACCATCAGCACCGTTTCCATAAATGGCTGTTGCCCCTTTAATTACTTCAATACGTTCAATTGTGCTGGGGTCTATGGTATTTATGTCACGCCCACCGCTTCTAAGTGGAGTGGACTGCGGAATCCCATCAATTAACACCAGCATGTTCCTTCCGCGAAGCGTTTGCCCTGTGTTGCTCGTTTGGTTAGTACTTAGAGAAATTCCGGGAATTTCAGTAAGAATGTCGGCAACAGAATTACTAGTTTGGGATAAATTTTCAACTTGTCTTGAAGTAAGCACAGAAACCGAAGAAGGAACTTCATCTAAAGTCTCCCGCGTACGGTTGGAGGTGATTACTATTTCATTTAACTGTTCCAAATATTCTTCAAGCGTAACATCCAGCTTTATTCCGTTGCTATTCTCCAGCGATACATTCTTCTCTACGGATTTAAATCCGATAGCGGAAAAAGTAAGCGTATAACTCCCTGATTCGGTAAAATGTAAAATGTATTTTCCTTTTTCGTCGGAAGTAGTACCTATGGAGGTACCTTTGGCCATAACATTAACAAAAGGAATTGGATTGTTGTCTTGATCTTTCACTGTTCCTTGAAGTGTGAAATCTTGGGCAGTAAGGATACCCGAAGCGAGAAAAACTAAGCCGAATAGAAATCGCATTATTATTTTTATTTAGATTTTTTATAAATAGAGTGCAAAAGTAAATTTTAGTGTCGTACTTCCAAAGGGATACTTGTTAAATTTTTTCCTGAAATCACTTCTTGAATTTTAAGCTAATATTGATGACATTAATTATCATTTGATAAATTGTAAATTGAAGGAAGGTTTTCATCAATAATTTGTATTTTCGTTATTAATCAAACAAAAACACTTTAAAAAGTTATAAATATGACAATAAGTACCAAAGATTCTGCTATAGGCGAAACTTTAAGCATATTAGGATTATCAGAGAATAATTTAGGAAGCTCAACAGGTAAAAACTGGTTTGCTTCCGGAAGTGAGTTGGTATCCATATCTCCTGTAGATGGACAAGAGATAGGGCGAGTTACCCAAACCACCGAATCTGATTACGAAAAAGTAATGGAAACGGCAACAGCTGCCTTTAAAGAGTGGCGGCAAATACCAGCACCGCAGCGCGGGGAAATTGTTAGACAGTTTTCTGAAAAATTACGAAAATACAAAGAGCCGCTTGGCAAATTGGTTTCTTATGAAATGGGAAAATCATATCAAGAGGGGCTCGGCGAAGTACAGGAGATGATAGATATTTGCGACTTCGCTGTTGGACTTTCACGTCAACTTCATGGTTTAACGATGCACTCCGAAAGACCGGGGCATAGAATGTACGAACAATATCATCCATTGGGAATAGTGGGTGTCATTTCTGCTTTTAATTTTCCCGTAGCCGTTTGGTCTTGGAATACTGCTTTGGCTTGGGTTTGCGGCGATGTATGTGTTTGGAAACCTTCCGAAAAAACACCTTTAATTTCGGTGGCTTGTCAAAAACTAATCGCAGAAGTACTGGAAGAAAGCAATATGCCCGAAGGTATCTCCTGTTTAATCACGGGAGATTACAAAGTGGGGGAGTTGCTAACCAACGATAAGCGCGTTCCGTTAATCTCTGCTACGGGTTCCATTAGAATGGGAAAAATTGTAGCACAAGCTGTAGCGGCTCGTTTGGGTAAGTCGTTATTGGAGTTGGGTGGAAATAATGCCATTATAGTTACTCCAGATGCTGATATTAAAATGACAGTTATTGGCGCTGTATTTGGTGCCGTGGGAACCTGCGGACAACGTTGTACTTCTACAAGACGACTTATTGTTCATGAATCTATGTACGAGCAAGTGAAAAACGCATTGGTAGATGCATACAAACAGCTCCAAATTGGTAATCCTTTAGATGAAAACAATCATGTTGGTCCGCTAATCGATAAAGATGCGGTAAATAATTACTTAAACGCACTTGAAAAGGTGAAAGAAGCAGGCGGTACTATTTTAGTTGAAGGCGGAGTGCTGGAAGGAGAAGGCTACGAAAGCGGCTGTTATGTTAAACCTGCCATAGCCGAAGCAGAAAACCATTATGACATTGTACAGCACGAAACCTTTGCTCCTGTATTGTATCTTATGAAATACAAAGGAGATGTTGAGAATGCTATTGAATTACAGAACGGAGTGGTACAAGGATTGTCTTCGGCTATTATGACAAACAATCTTCGGGAAGCGGAAAGATTTTTATCACACCAAGGATCCGACTGCGGAATTGCCAATGTGAATATTGGAACCAGCGGCGCTGAAATTGGTGGCGCTTTTGGTGGAGAAAAAGAAACCGGTGGAGGTCGTGAAAGTGGTTCTGATGCTTGGAAAATTTATATGAGACGTCAGACAAACACTATAAATTATACTACAGAACTTCCGTTGGCACAAGGAATAAAATTCGACTTGTAAAATAATGGTATAAATAAAATGTCCTGCTGAAATTCGGCAGGACATTTTTATATTATTTCATTGGATTTTTAAACTATAAAACCCCATTAGCTTCAACCCATTTAAATGTATGTTGGTCTTGTGGCACCGCCATACGTTCGGAGATTCTTTTTAGTCGGTCTGGGAGTTTCATTAAGTATTCCCTTGCCTTCTCTGCTTTATCGTTAAGTTCACGAACTTTATCAATTTCCCAATACGCATTTAACTTGTCTAAAATATTTATATAATCAAAGGTGGTATAAACACCTAGACGTTGCGCCGCATTGGAGAAATTCTCAAAAGCGCTTCCGATATGGTCTCCAGACTCACGGATAAATTGAGCCGGCATAACAATTTTACGCTTCATCATATCCGCAAAGGCAATCATCATTTCACTTGGGTCGTGTTCGAAAATAACTTTTACAAACTCCCGGTACGCCAAGTGGTGACGCATTTCGTCTCCCGCAATAATGTTGCACATTTTGGCTAACATTGGGTTGCCATTCTTTTTGGCCAATTGCCCAACACGTTTGTGGGAAATATTGGTAGCCAACTCTTGAAAAGAGGTATAAACAAAGTTTTTATAAGGGTCTCTTCCTGTACCAATATCAAAACCATCAGCAATCATATGCTGGGTGGTTTTTTCTATTTCTTTCATGTTTACCCTTCCGGCGAGGTATAAGTATTTGTTCAGCACATCACCATGTCGGTTCTCTTCAGCAGTCCAATGGCGCACCCATTTAGACCATCCGTTTCTGGCATGTTGGTCTACGCCTTCCACATCCATTAACCATGATTCGTAGGTAGGCAAGGCTTCTTCCGTAATGGTATCCCCAACAAGTACTACCCAAAAGTCGTAGCCCAATTCTTTCGCTTCGCCTCTAATTTTTCTTACTTCTTCAAAAAAGTTGTCGCTTTGGGAATCTGGTAGGAAATCAGTGGGTTGCCAAATTTTATCAACTGGAATTAAATATTCCTCAAGAAAAGAGTCTACCCTTTTCTCGATAGTTTTCATAACTTCAAGTCTAATATTATGTAAGGACATATAGTTCTGGTTTTTTAACGGTGTAAATATCGTATTTCTTTAATCTAATTACGAATACTTTGCCTAAATTTTAGCATTTGCAATATTCAACATTGTTGAATTAAAACATCCAACTCTTTCAAAACTAATCAGTTTTGTCAAGTTGAGCGTCATTAAGCTAGTTGGTAGAACTATAAAATTACGAAAAATTGCCCGTTTTATTGTCCTTTGAGAGCGTTTTATACTGTGATGCGCAAAGTTTTTTCAGAAGACGGTGTTAAGATTTGATTTTTTTGTTAAATTTGATAGGTAACATACTGCTAACCAATCTTCTAATTTATGAAATCTGTCTATCTCGTAGCCATAATAATTACTATTCTTATTGGCTCTTTTTTCAATTGGATTTTGTGTTGTGATGCTATTGCTGAAGAGGTTGTAGTTGAAAGGACGGTAGTGGAAAAGACATTACCAGTAAATCCTTTAATAATTGAAGATAGTACAGGTACATTCTCTTATAGAACCAATGATAATTTCAACTTTCACGAATCGGATTTTATTATTTTGAGGCCTTTGGAAAATGGGGTAGACGAAGGTATTGAGAAGTTAAACGATTACATTTCTCCCAACGAGCAAAAATTTATCGATGTTACTGGATTTTATGCTGCCAATGAAAGAAACAATTCTGCTTTTCCAAATCTGGGATTGGCTCGGGCAAACTCCGTCAAAAACCATTTGATTGCAATGGGGATTTCATCCAAAAAGATAAATACGTATGGGGAAATCAAAGAAGACCTTGTTGTAAACGACAGTATTTATGTGGGGCCGGTAGCGTTTTTAATAACCGAAGATTCCAATTTTAAAAATGCCGAAGCAGTTATCGCCCGTATTAAAGAGGAGCCCATCGTGCTATATTTTGAAACAGGTAAAAGTACGATAACCCTTACCGATGAACAGCGAGCCAAATATTTGGATATAGTACGCGCTATGGATAAAGTAGACGATATTTCGGTAGTGATTTACGGTCATACAGACAGTACGGGAAGCACGGAAAACAACATGGCTTTGGGCAAAGGCAGGGCAGAATTTATAAAATCATATTTGGTTAGAAATGGGATTCCCGAAACTAGCATTGAAACCATCTCCAAAGGAGAGCAGGAACCTGTTGCGGATAACAATACTACGGAAGGAAGGGCTAAGAACAGAAGAACGGTAATTACCATAAAATAGAACGAATCAACTAAAAATTTATATATGAATTGGTGTTTAATCATTCCATTAATTGTAGGTGTTATATGTGCAATTTTGGGGTATTTATTGGGAAAATTATCTAGCGGAGATAATTCGGAAGCTATTCAATCTTGGCAAAAGAAATACGATAAACTAGATGCAGATTTAGCCGATTGTAGGGCAAAACTTGCGAGAAAAGATGTGGTTACTACCCATTTAATTCCTTTTGATGCTGCCATGGCAAAGTCTGCATTTGGTAAAAAGATAAAGCAAGACGACTTAAAAATTGTGGAAGGAATAGGACCTAAAATTGAAGTTTTGTTTCATGCAAAAGGCGTAACAACGTGGAAAGAACTCTCGGATTGCAGCGTAGAAAAATGCTATGAAGTTTTAAAATCAGGTGGGAAAGCTTTCGATATTCACCGACCAGAAACATGGCCGGAGCAGGCAAAATTGGCGTATGAAGGAAAGTGGGTAAAACTAAAAGCCTGGCAAGACGAATTGAAGGGCGGAAAATAACTATCGCACGAAACCTTGTTGAAAGTAATCTAAATTATAAATCTCAATTATTGAGGAAAGAGCTAACCAGCTGAATCTTGAAATCGCCTTCATGAACTATTGTGAAGGCGATTTTTTTAATGAAACTCAAACCTCAAAAGCCGCAGGCGCATTGCGGTTTGCTGGTTGAACCTTCCTGCTTCGCGGGTAGGCAGGTTAACCTTGACCTTCAGCGTCAGGATCTTTTTTCTGAAACGTCTCCCAAACCTCAAAAGCCGAAGGCGCATTGCGGTTTGTTGGCTTTACGTCTCTTAATTTCTACCCTTTTCATCGGGGTACAATTCATTTGCATTATCACTCTGCCAATACTCTTTGGTGTCAATGTCCATTATCGTAAGCGGACTCTTATAGGCGGCTCCTGTGTCCATATTCCAAACACGATCTAAGTTAACGGGTGTGGTTTCACCTATTCGTATGGTTGGTGTGTGACCAATGTAAATTTCGTGGTAATGTCTTAGACGTTGAGGGTAGTTGTCATCGTCTTCGGTTAAATTCTTATCCATTGCCAATAACATTTCCCATAACGACCGGTCCCAATACAGCATTTCAGGGAAATATTCCCTTTCAACCCCATGTAAATTGGTGAAACCGGCATGAACAAACAAACGGTTGTTCTTATCCAAGTGATAATTATCCAACGACTCCAAGAATTTTTTATGAATATCAATTTCGGCCCTGCCCAGTTTTTCGTAGGCTTCAACCGTTGCTTTTCCGCCGTGGAATAGCCACATATCGTTATCTACTGGTTTTAATAACCACTCCAAAAACAACACATCGTGATTCCCTTTTATAAAAACGCATTCGTTGGTGCTTCTAAGTTCTATCAATTTATTTATAACCTGCGGCGCCTCGCTCCATCCGTCAACATAATCGCCTAAAAAAATTAGTTTGTCATTTTCGGTTACTTCAGCTCGCTCCAATACTTGTTCCAGCGCTCTAAAAGCTCCGTGGATATCGCCTATAACCAATGTTCTGTTTGCCATGAAATCACTTTTTTTAAAGTATCTTTATATGAAATGTCCAGTCGTAAATAATATATTTACATAATAAGTGCAAAAGGCATTCCACTTGACCAATTTAAAAAAATAAATAAGAAAAGATGAGAAAAGTGTACTGCATTGGGGAGCTGTTAATTGATTTTGTGGGAGAAAACCAAGGAGCAGATTTGGCAAAAGCGCTTCAATTTACCAAAAAGGCGGGTGGAGCACCAGCTAATGTTGCTTCAGCCGTGGCTAAATTGGGTGGGGAAAGTGAGTTTGTTGGCAGCGTTGGAAAAGATGCCTTCGGAAGTTTTTTAACGCATACCCTTCAGCAAAATAAAGTGGGAACAAAATATTTGCAGCAAACAAATACATTTACCACTTTGGCATTTGTTTCCTTGGCGGAAAACGGAGAGAGGGATTTTGTTTTCAGTAGGGGAGCGGATAAAGAATTGGAGTACGACCGAAACCTAAAAGATCAATTTGCCAATGCGATTGTTCATTTTGGGGCGGCCACTTCTTTTTTGGGTGGAAGTTTAGAAAAAACCTACGAAAAGTATTTGGAAGAAGTTGTTGCGAAAAATGCCTTTGTTAGCTTTGATCCCAACTATAGAGTGGATCTTTGGAAAGGAAAAACAGCTGTTTTTGTGGAAAAATGCAAACCTTTTATTCAGAAAGCTGATTTTGCCAAATTCAGTGAAGAGGAAGCATTTCTCATTTCAGAAAAAGACAACCTTATTGATGCCTGTCATAAACTGCATGCTGAAGGTGTCAAGGTAATTGCGGTAACGATGGGTAGTAAAGGTACTTTTCTCAGCACCCAAGAAAAGAATGCAATTATTGAAAGTGTCCCGGTAAATGCTGTTGATACCACGGGTGCCGGCGATGCCTTTGTGGGTTGTTTTTTGTATTTATTATCGAAAGAAAATAGGTTAGATGAAACACTGCTTGATTTTAATAAACTAAAAGAAATGGTAGCAATTGCCAACAAGGCGGGAGCACACACCACCACCCAATTTGGAGCTATTGATGCTTTGCCGTTTGCTAAGGATTTGGGTTTGTAGAGATGAAGATTAACGAACTAGTTGAATTTTAAAGTCTTAAAAGGAAACGTAACCTTGAAGGAGTTGGTTCAGTGTAAAACAAAACCCTCAATGAGGGCTAAGAATACTGTACTTTCCTCAATACCCGTAACGCTTCTTTTAGCGAATTATAGACTTCTTTATTGTGGTCTTTTACAAACCAGCGGTAATCTTCCAGCATTTGTTTGGCTCCAGAAAACCCGTTCAAATAACAAATAAGATGTGTGGCAGGGATGTTTTTCAGGTCTTTTTCGTCTTGGTTGCTCAGTGGAAGTCCTTTTTTTAACTTTTCCAGAATGGTGTTGTTGGTATTAAAAATATGGTAGAGCATTTTACGGTCGTATTGTGGAGGCTCAAATATCAGCGTACTGTCTATGGTGTACGTACCGTTATCGTTAAATTGTATTTCTACTTTTTCCAGCGGATAGAACTTTTTGTTACTGCTCAACCCCAATTGAATGTACTCCGTTATCGCAAAAGTGCTTTCCGTAAACTTAATTTCCACTTCATCGAGGGCAGAATAAAAGAGTTTTACCTGTTCATTAATCAATTCAATATCTACACGGGAGTAATAAACTTTGTCATCTACCTTTTTAACATTGCCTGCCCAGCAAACCACAAATTGTTCTTTAAAAACCTTGTAGTTCGACTCAAGGTCGGCGTGGGTTTCATTTATAAAGTTGATAACCCCATCCAGTGTAAGTTCGATATTGTTTTTGGCATGTTGTTCAATTTCAGCAACAATGGCAGAGTTCGTATCTTTTATTTCAATATCAAATACTTTCGGCATGCTAATGCTGCCATCCCTAAAAAACACGCTACCGCCCCAATATTTCCAAATGTTTTTTCTAAGGGCAGCCAATTTTCCGGTAGACCGAATGGTGACCAAACCAACCACTTTTCCAGCCGGTAATTGCGGAAAGTAAATATTTTCGTAGGAAACCAGCGGAGCGTTATCGATGTATGCATTTACAAGGTTTTGTATTTTGCTATCATCAAAAAAATCTACTCCAACAATTTTGTTGTCCTCATCTTCCACACCCACCACTATAAAAGCATTGTTATTGGGGTTGGAGTTTGCTAAGGCGCAGATGTGTTTTATAAATTTAGCTTTCCCCTCCTTGTCGCCAATGTTTATAAACCGCTTTTTATCATAAAAACTATTCTCGTCGTTATGGGCGAGGAGGTTTTTTACCAACAAACGTTTATTAATCATTGAATTTAAATTGATCCACTAAATGGAATTTACTCACACCTGACTGCCGTCAGACAAGTTGCTCCGTCACATGCCTACCAAATAGGCCATGGCAATAGGAATTAACATTTTCAACCTAATTGCCTCATCTGCAACGAAATTATTCACTCTAAAGATAAAGAGTACAACTGAAATGAAAAAGAGTTTAGGGTAAAGTTCTATGCGTTCTTATTTACTATTGTGCTGCTGGCTTGGTCGGTAGGCATAACTATTAGGTCGGCAATATTTACATGGGGTGGGCGGGTAACGGTAAAATGTATAATCTCCGCTACATCCTGCGGGGAAAGCGGGGTGAATCCTTCGTACACCGCTCCTGCTTTTTCGGTATCTCCCTTTAAGCGTACTTGACTAAATTCGGTTTCTACCAAGCCTGGATTTACGGCACCTACCCGAATGCCGTGAGCGTGCAAATCGATACGCATTCCTTGATTGATAGCATCTACAGCGTGTTTGCTCGCGCAATAAACATTTCCGCCGGGATACACTTCTTTTCCAGCGGTGGACCCGATATTGATTATATGTCCGGATTTACGTTCCACCATACCGGGAATAATCGCTTTGGATACATAGAGCAATCCTTTCACGTTGCCGTCTATCATGGCATCCCAATCGTCGATGGCCCCTTTGTCGATAGGCGACAAGCCATGGGCGTTTCCGGCGTTGTTAATGAGAATGTCTATTTTTTTAAATGCTGAAGGGATTGCTTCAATTGCATTAAAAACTTCTGTTTTGTTGCGAACATCAAATGATGCGATATGCACTTTTACTTTTTCTGAAAGTTCATTTTGAAGCGTTTCCAAACGTTCTTTTCTTCTTCCGCAGAGAACAAGATTAATACCATTTTCAGCAAAAAGTTGAGCAGTTGCTTTTCCTATTCCACTCGTCGCGCCAGTTATAAGTGCAGTTTTGTTATCCATAGTATTCGTTTTGCCTATAAAGATAAGGCTAGGATAAGTTAAATGTTATTTTTTGTTATTGTTTAATTGTTGAATAGACTACGTTTAAATTTTTTAAACTCCTAACTCCTAACTCCTAACTCCTAACTCCTAACTCCTGACTTCCGACTCCCGACTTCAGAGCCTTTCAACGAAACCAGACACCATCATGAAACGTTGGTTCTTTTGGCAACGGTGACTTCTTTTTTGGTTTTGGTTACCAAATAGACACCTAGAAAAACCAATAATCCGGCAACAACTCTAACGAAATTTAGCTTGTCGGCACCCACGGCCACGGCAAATAGTATTCCAATAAGCGGTTGCAAGTAAACGAAGGCCCCAATTGTTGATGCTTTTAATTGTTTAAGCGCATAAATATTCAGCAGATACGTAGAAAAAGTGGTTCCTACCACTACAAAAGTCATTCGCCAAATGGCATCAAATGGTAAAGTTGTCCACTCTACGGCTTTAAATTCAGAAAAAGTAAAAGGAAAATTAATAACAATCCCGATTAGGAATACCCATTTCATAATGGTAAACGAATGGTATTTAGCCACCAAGGGTTTTACTAAAACAAGATAAACACCGTAAGAAGTGGCGTTAATCATAAAAAGCAAATTTCCCAAGGCAATGTTGGGAGCGTTCTGTTGTGTTTGTTCTCCAAAAAGTACTAATCCCAAAGCGCCGGCAAAGCCCAGTAAAACGCCCAACGTCCGTATAAAAGTAATTCGTTCTTTAATTAACACAGCCGAAAGTACAAATACAATAATGGGGGTAATAGTAACGATTACCGAACTGTTAATGGGGGTGGATAAACTAAGCCCTTTAAAAAATGCAAGCATGTTTATCATCATTCCAAACATGGAACACACAATAAGCCGGGGCCAATCCTTGGTATCTATCTTTTCTTTGGGTCCCCAAATGCTTATCAGCCAAAATAAAAAAGTGGCTCCCGTTACGCGCAACATAATAAAACCGAATGGCTGAATGTATGTAGGCATAACATCTTTGGCAACGGTGTGATTTATTCCGTAAATAAGACTAGCCCCAAAAGCAGCCAACAGTGCTAGAATTCTTTTATCCATGAATGGCTTTCTTTGCGTTTTCCACTGTTTTTTTGCTATTGCCAACGAAAATTTCCCCGTTATTAATAATTACAGGTCGTTTTAGAAAGGTATAGTGTTCAAGGATTAGATTTTTATAATCGTTTTCTGTAAGATTTTTATTTTTTAAGTCACGCTCTTTGTAAAGTCGTGCTCTTTTACTGAAAAGGGATTCGTAAGACCCCGAAAGTTCCTTCATTTCTTCCAGCTGAGTTTCCGTAATGGACGCTGTTTTAATATCTTGGGAATCAAAGTTGGAAGGAAGTTCCAATTCGTTGATGATTCGTTTACAAGTGTCGCATGTACTAAGATGGTAGATTTTTTGCATTTTCAGAAATTTTAAATGCAAAGTTAGCGTTATTAACTTACTTAAAAAGGCGTTTGTAAGGTTTTATAACATTCAAGCGCTTCTCTGTTTTGTTCTGCAAATTTAAAGTCGATTTCGAGTTTTAATTGGTAATTTTACGGGAGGATAAGAAATAATTATGATAGCATATCAATTCGAAATCCTGCAAAAAAGCAGGGAGGCCGTTTTAAGATTAACGGAAGGTTTAACGGAAGCGCAATTAAATAAAATCCCAAAAGGGTTTAACAACAATATTGCCTGGAATGTAATCCATTTAGTGGTTACGCAGCAGCTTTTATGTTATAAACTAGCAGGAAAAGAAATGTACGTTTTGGATGAAGTAGTAAATAGTTACAGAAAAGGAACTGCACCAGACCCTTCTAAACCGGTTTCCTTAAAAGAATTTGAAGCCTTTAAAGTAGAATTAATGAAAAACGTAGAGCGCATCAAAAATGACTACAAACCGGGTCAAAGCTTTAATAGCTACACTACCAGTGCCGGAGTAACTATAAGCTCTATTGAAGATGCTATTGCCTACAACAATTATCATGAAGGATTGCACAACGGCTCTATTCTGTCGTTGCTTCGAGCCATTTAGGTTTTATAAAAGCTTTAGCCTCTTCAAAAGGAATTTCAATTTTTGTGAGTCCGTCTGCATAGGCTGCAATTTCGTAAGGATTGTATACCAAAATAATTCCTTTTTCGTCAAACCCAATGCTGTTTGGCAAGTGAAAACGGTCGCTTTCAAACATAAAGCCGGTACTGTTAATGTTGGCGTCGGCTGCGATGTCTTCTTTTTCGCGAAAAGTCTTTTCAGCAAAAGAAAGGAAAGCCTTTTTGTCAGTTAACAGCTCTTCCGCGTTTAAGTGGGTTCCGTTTGAAATATCAAAATTTAAATAATTTACACTTCCGTAGCCATGGGCACCGCCGGTAAAAATGTAACTATCTACTTTTATGGAAGCGAAATGTTCATTTTGAAAAGAAACCTCTCCTCTTATGGTCGCTTCCCACGGAATAATTTCCTCTGGGAACCTTTCTTTTAGTTTTGTGTATTCACTTCGGAAGATTTCTATTGCGGAAGATAAAGAGTCAGCTGTATTTTCTTCGGAATAGTTTAAGGTCTTAATGACGAATTCTTCGATTTTATCATTAATTTTTGAAGCTACCTCATTCTCTGGCTGCGCTTGGGGCATCTCAATAATTACTTTTGGACATTCCTTACAATCATCCGTAGGAATATCTTTAATCACAAAGGTTGTGTGTTCTGTCGTGTCACAAGCGGAAAAGAAGAATAGAGATAAAAAACAAACGGCTGATAAACGCTTCATATAAAATTGCTGTTAAATCCCTCATTGAGGGTTGTTCGCCGACGTTCTGCGTCGAAATGAGTTAAACAATATTTTATTTGAATACCTCATGGGCTGCCCCGAAGTAGTTAAATAAAGAATAAAGGTACGCTGTTCTTTGTAAACCCCAAAAGTAAATGATAATTTTGATAGGAACGCATTTATTTTCAGAACAGATAATTATGAGCGATAAAACATTACGGTTTAATTCCAAGACCATACACGGGGGTCAAAAACCCGACAAAGCATACGGCTCAGTAATGCCGCCCATTTACCAAACTTCTACCTATGCCCAGACCACGCCTGGAGGACACCAAGGATATGAATATTCCCGAAGTGGCAACCCAACGCGTACGGCTTTGGAAAATAGTTTGGCGAGCATTGAGAACGGTAACTACGGAATGGCATTTGCAAGCGGACTTGCAGCTATCGACGCGGTTATTAAATTGTTGAAGCCTGGTGATGAAGTAGTTTCTACCAATGACTTGTATGGCGGAAGCTATCGTTTGTTTAGTAAAATATTTATTGATTTTGGTATCAAATTCCATTTTGTAAATATGGAAGATGTCTCTAATATAGAGAATGCGATAAATGAAAACACCAAGCTCATTTGGATAGAAACGCCTACCAACCCAATGATGAATATTATAGATATTGAAGCGGTAGCTGAAATTGCTAAAGAACATGATATTTTGCTCGGGGTGGATAATACGTTTGCTACGCCTTACTTGCAGCAGCCGTTGGATTTAGGAGCCGATTTGGTCATGCATTCAGCCACTAAATATTTGGGCGGACACAGTGATGTTGTAATGGGTGCTTTAGTGGTAAAAGATAAAAAACTTGCCGAGAGACTTTATTTTATTCAAAATGCCAGTGGTGCCGTTGCGGGGCCAATGGATAGTTTTTTGGTGTTGCGCGGAATTAAAACCTTACACATTCGAATGCAGCGGCATTGTGAAAACGGTTCAGCTGTCGCGAAATATTTAGCGAATCACCCTAAGATTGAAAAAGTATATTGGCCAGGATTCGATTCGCATCCCAATCATGATGTAGCAAAAAAACAAATGAAGGATTTTGGAGGGATGATTTCTTTTGTAACCAAAGGAAATAATTACCAAGAGGCTATTAGAATTGTTGAAAATTTGAAGGTTTTTACGTTGGCAGAATCCTTGGGCGGTGTGGAATCCTTGGCGGGGCATCCGGCTAGTATGACCCATGCTTCCATCCCGAAAGAAGAACGGGAAAAAACAGGCGTTGTAGACGCATTAATCCGTTTAAGTGTTGGTATTGAAGATGAGAATGATCTTATTGAAGATCTCGAGCAAGCCATCGGATAGCGAAAACGTTTGAAATTTACGATTTATTAAAAATAGACCCTTAATTTTTCAATAAAAGTTATAATTTTGCTTTTAAATTACTAAAACCATAATCCATTTTTTATGAACGCAATGGAGCAAAAAATTGAAGCATTTATGGACGAAGTTAAACTTCGTAATGCTCATGAACCAGAATTTCTTCAAGCTGTACAAGAGGTAGCAGAAACCGTACTTCCGTACATCGCACAGCACGAAATTTACAATGGTAAAAATATATTACTCCGGATGGTAGAGCCAGAACGCGCTATCATGTTTCGTGTGCCATGGGTAGACGATAAAGGAGAGATACACGTGAACCGAGGATACCGAATCCAAATGAGCTCTGTAATTGGGCCTTATAAGGGCGGACTTCGTTTCCACCCGACAGTTAATATGAGTATTCTAAAGTTCTTGGCTTTCGAGCAAGTCTTTAAAAACAGTTTAACAACGCTTCCAATGGGAGGTGGTAAAGGAGGATCGGATTTTGATCCGAAAGGAAAATCAGATGATGAAATTATGCGTTTTTGCCATAGTTTCATGTCAGAACTCTTCCGTCATATTGGTCCGAATACCGATGTTCCTGCAGGGGATATTGGTGTAGGTAGCCGTGAAATTGGTTTGCTTTTCGGAATGTACCGAAAAATAAAAAATGAATTCACTGGGGTTCTAACAGGAAAAGGACTTTCTTGGGGAGGGTCGTTAATTCGTCCTGAAGCTACTGGATATGGAAATGTGTATTTCGCGCAAAACATGTTGGAGCGCAAAGGCGATAGTTTCAATGGTAAAGTAGTTACCGTTTCCGGTTCTGGAAACGTAGCGCAATATGCTACTGAAAAAGCTACGCAATTAGGTGCTAAAGTGGTAACCCTGTCAGATTCTTCTGGAACTATTTACGATAAGGAAGGAATTGATGAGGAGAAATTAAAGCACGTAATGCATATTAAAAATGAAAAGCGTGGTAGAATTTCAGAATACCTTGAAAAATATCCAAATGCTGAATATTTTGATGGCAAAACTCCATGGCACATTCCGTGTGATATAGCATTACCTTGTGCGACACAAAACGAATTGGATAAAGACAATGCTAAGGAATTAGTAGATAATGGTTGTATTTGTGTAAGTGAAGGAGCGAATATGCCTTGTACACCTGGAGCAATTGCTGTTTTCCATGAAGCAAAAATATTGTTCGCACCAGGAAAGGCTTCCAATGCTGGAGGTGTTGCAACATCCGGATTGGAAATGGCACAGAACTCACTTCGTTACAGCTGGACAAGAGAAGAAGTGGATGATAAATTAAAAGGAATCATGAAGAGTATTCATAATGCTTGTATTGAGCACGGTGAAGACGAAGATGGATATATAAATTACGTTCGTGGTGCAAATATTGCAGGTTTCGTAAAAGTAGCCGATGCAATGTTGGCGCAGGGTGTAGTTTAAAATAACCCAAAGCATACTAAAACACCCCAAGAAATTTCAAATTTCTTGGGGTGTTTTCATTTTTTAAAAGACATTATCAATTTAATCGCCCTGCACTAGAGGTGTTTTGTATTTTTTACGCATGTAAATATTCAGTCCAAGAAAGGCGACAATCAATATTGCTGGTAATATGGACATGGTTCGCAAAGCTTCCGTAGCATTAGCGGTATCCATTAAGCGCCCCATTATTGGCAATACTAAAGATACAGATAACATTCCGGCACCTCCCATAACCGAAAGGCCTAGCGCTCCCGTTTCAGGAAGGTATTCAGCAACAAATCCAATCATGGTCGGCCAGAAGAAAGTTACGCCAATAGCGAATACCCCTGCAGCAACAAAAGTAAATCCGTCTGATGTAATTGTCAAAAGCCAAAGGCCGATAAAGGTAAAAATGGCTGAAAACAACAACATACCTGCCGGTTGTAATTTATGGATTACTTGTCCAGCAAAAGCACGACCAAGAGCCATAATCCCGTTTATAAAGGCTAAAACCAATAGCGGATAAGCGACTGAGTTATGTAATAGAGATTCTATGCGTTGTGTGGTTCCAAGTTCAGAAGCGGCAGTCATTAACATGCAGATTACCATAAATATAAAAAGTGGTTTTCCTAAATTCTTAACCATATCTCCGAAAGAAACCCCCATTTGTACCCTTTCGGTAACAGGAAATTTTTTACCCCAAAAGATAAGTCCGTAAATAATTAAAGGAACATAAAGTAGACCTACCATAATCTGCCATCCTAGTCCCATTACATCCATAACGAGCCATCCCATTAAAGCACCGATAACGATACCTCCAGGGAACCAAACGTGAAATCGGTTAAGCATTTTGGTCTTTTTGTTTGGAAACATAGAGGCTACCATAGGATTGAACGCCGCTTCCACCATTCCATTTCCGATTCCTACAAAAAGTGTTGCGATAAAAAGCGAATTCATATCGTAGGCCAAAATAGTTAGAGTAATACCAATAGCGTGCGTTATAAAAGCAATCCAAGCAATTTTCTTAATTCCCAGTCGGTCTACCAGTGGCCCCCCGAAAATCATGGCAAGGGTAAAGCCCCAAAATGCAGGCGCAAAGGCAGTTCCTATTTGTTCTAAATTAAGTCCAACGCCATCTGGGCCAAAAACCAATTCCAGTTTTGCCCTAATTGCAAATGTCATTGAGGTTACCACCAAGGCTATGCAGGAGCCAATAAATAATTTTTGCTTGTTTATGTTTTCTTCCATCGTTTAGTGTAGTTTTGGTTATTCGTATTTTAGATTGCTCGAAATATCGCCGTAATTTATAATGTATTCTGAAAAATACGGCGAAAACTTTTGCAAAATAGTAAATATTTATAAATAATAGTCATATTGACTTTTTGATTCTGATTTTGTTTGAAAAGTTTTAGCACATATATTGTTAATTTATGAAGCTCTGGTTTAAAATAGCATTGAAATTAGCTACTAAAAAACTCCTTATCCCCAGAATAGTAATCAAAAGCTCCGAAAACAGGAGCGTAGGCACGGAGCGACGCGGAGTTTTGATTACGGTTTTTCGACTTAATGGTCGAAAAAATTCCTTGGATAAGGCGCCCTTTTCTTTGTTTCGTTTCTTTTGGGCGAGCAAAAGAAATGAAAGGATATTATACAAATTCACAACAACAATATTCATAAGCACAAATTTAAACTAGAGCAATTTATGATTGTAACAACCAAAGCCATAGTATTATCTGCTCTAAGGTACGGGGATACAAGTTTAATTGTACGTCTGTTCAGTGAGAGTGATGGAGTGAAATCCTATATGCTAAAAGGAGTGCTTGCATCTAAAAAAGGAAAAATTAAGAAAGGATACTTTCAGCCGTTAACGCAACTGGAAGTAGTTGCCAACCATAAAAACAAAGGTACTTTGGAGAGTTTGAGGGATGTTAAATTGACAACTTCTTACGAAACTTTGCAAACCGATGTACTTAAAAGCTCCATGGCCTTGTTCTTATCAGAAATGTTGGTGGTTTCGCTTCAGGAGGAGGAAGAGAATAAGCCGCTTTTTAATTTTCTTAGCTATTCTTTTGATTGGTTGGATAGGTCGGAAGAAATAGCCAATTTTCATATTTCGTTTTTAGTGCAGCTCACACAATACTTGGGTTTTTACCCCGATGATTCCAATATTAATCTTCCTTATTTTGATTTAACTGAAGGCGAATTTGTGCCAACACTTTACAATGAAGTCATGGAAGGAGCACCCTTATTGGCTTTTAAGCAGCTTTTAAATGCAGATTTTGATGCTTCAAAAGAAGTTAAGATGAATAGACAAACGAGAGCCGCTTTATTAAATCATTTGATTCGTTTTTATCAACTTCATTTAAACGATTTTAAAAAGCCGAGATCACTTGAAATACTTCAGCAGGTATTTGGCTGATTTCTCCTTTTTCTTCCGAAGAAATGTATGCTCTAGTCTAGATAAAGATTAAAGCTATTCATGATTAAAAATCTTATCGCCACATGAAATCTCTTCTTTTTTCATGTAGTAAAGCAGTCTTGAATCTTTTGCCGAACAGTGTGTTAAAATAGTGTAAGTGTAAAGCTTACCTTATATTACCATTATATTGCGGTGAAATCTGTTTTATTGCGGCGCTTTTAATTATTATGAGGTATGTCAATTCACTGGAATTTAGTAATTTTGCCAACTTTAATCCCTCAAAGGGTTTATGTTTACACGTTTTTTGTAAAAGCGAATTAAGAAGGTTAACCGATTAGATATAAATGAAGTTTACAGAATATAAAGGATTGGATTTGCCTAAAACGGCAGAAGAAGTACTGAAGTTTTGGGAAGAGCAGGCTATTTTTGAAAAAAGTATTTCAACAAGAGAAGGGAAAGAACCGTTCGTTTTTTTCGAGGGGCCTCCTTCGGCCAATGGTTTGCCAGGAATCCACCATGTAATGGCACGCGCTATTAAAGATATTTTCTGTCGATATAAAACTCAAAAAGGATATCAGGTAAAAAGAAAAGCTGGGTGGGATACCCACGGCTTACCTGTAGAATTGGGTGTTGAGAAAGAATTGGGAATCACCAAAGAAGACATTGGTACTAAAATTTCCGTAGAAGATTATAACGAAGCTTGTAAAAAAGCGGTAATGCGTTATACCGATATTTGGAACGATATGACGCGCAAGATTGGTTATTGGGTAGATATGGACGATCCATACATTACCTACAAACCAAAATATATGGAAAGCGTTTGGTGGCTGCTAAAGCAGATCTATGACAAGGATTTAATGTACAAAGGATACACCATTCAGCCATATTCTCCTAAAGCGGGTACAGGGTTAAGTTCCCATGAAGTTAACCAACCCGGAGCGTATCAAGATGTTACCGACACTACAATAGTGGCGCAGTTCAAAGCGAAAGATGAAACTTTACCGGAATTTTTAAAAGGATTTGGAACTATTCATTTCTTGGCTTGGACAACCACACCGTGGACGCTTCCGTCGAACACAGCGCTAACGGTTGGGCCTAAAATTGATTATGTGTTGGTAAAAACATTTAATCAATATACCCACGAGCCTGTAAATGTTGTGGTGGCAAAACCTTTATTGAAAAAACAGTTTTCTGGAAAATACTTCGAAGCAACCGACGAAGATTTTGGTAAGTATGAAGCCGGAGCTAAAAAAATTCCATTCCAAGTTATTGCTGAAGGAAAAGGTGCCGATATGGTTGGAGCGGAGTATGAGCAATTGCTTACTTATGCTTTGCCGTATCAAAATCCGGAAAACGCTTTTAGGGTAATCAGCGGTGATTTTGTTACTACGGAAGACGGTACAGGTATTGTACATACGGCTCCGACTTTTGGTGCGGACGATGCCAAGGTGGCCAAAGAAGCTACGCCAGAAGTGCCGCCTATGTTGGTGCTTGACCTTAATGGAAATCCGGTACCTTTGGTAGATTTACAAGGACGTTTTAGAGCGGAACTTCCGGAAATAGGCGGAAAATACGTTAAAAACGAATATTATACTGATGGTGAAGCGCCTGAGAAATCGGTCGATGTAGAGATTGCCATCAAATTGAAAGAAGAAAATAAAGCCTTTAAGGTTGAAAAATACGTCCATAGTTATCCACATTGTTGGAGAACGGACAAACCTGTTCTGTACTACCCGCTCGATTCTTGGTTTATTAAAGTTACCGAGGTAAAAGAGCGCATGTACGAACTTAATAAAACTATCAATTGGAAACCAAAGGCAACAGGCGAAGGCCGTTTTGGAAATTGGTTGCAAAATGCCAATGACTGGAATTTATCGCGGTCCCGTTTCTGGGGAATCCCTTTACCAATTTGGCGTACCGAAGATGGCAAAGAGGAGATCGTTATTGGTTCTATTGAAGAGTTGAAAGATGAGATGGAAAAATCGGTAGCTGCCGGTTTTATGGATGCTGATATTTTTGAAGGTTTTGAAGTAGGGAATATGAGTGAAGAGAACTACGACAAAGTTGATCTTCATAAAAATGTGGTCGATAAAATTACATTGGTTTCTCCTTCCGGAAAACCGATGAAAAGAGAAGCCGACCTTATTGACGTATGGTTCGACTCTGGTTCCATGCCTTACGCGCAATGGCATTACCCTTTTGAAGCCCTCCCGAAGATTGACGATGGACAGGCGTATCCTGCGGATTATATCGCTGAAGGTGTGGATCAAACAAGGGGCTGGTTTTATACCTTACACGCTATCGGGACGATGGTTTTCGATTCGGTTGCCTATAAAAACGTGGTTTCAAATGGTCTTGTTTTGGATAAAAACGGACAAAAAATGTCTAAGCGTCTAGGAAATGCTGTTGATCCTTTTGAAACGTTAAAAGAATACGGTCCAGATGCTACCCGTTGGTACATGATTTCCAACGCCAATCCTTGGGATAACTTAAAGTTTGATTTGGAAGGGATTGCTGAGGTGCGTAGAAAATTCTTCGGAACACTTTACAATACTTATTCGTTTTTCAGTTTATATGCCAATATTGATAACTTTACTTATGCGGAAGATGATATTCCGTTAGAAGAGCGACCAGAAATAGATCGATGGATTCTTTCAGAATTAAACACACTCATCAAAAAAGTAGATGAGGCCTATGCTGATTACGAGCCAACAAAAGCAACACGTGCTATATCTGACTTTGTTCAGGAGAATTTAAGTAACTGGTACGTACGTTTATGCAGAAGACGTTTTTGGAAAGGAGATTATGAAAAAGATAAGATTTCTGCCTACCAAACGTTATATACTTGCCTTTTAACAGTTGCAAAGTTAGGCGCACCCGTGGCTCCTTTTTATATGGATCAGTTGTACAAAGACTTGATAGCTGCCACAGGTAAGGAGAAATTCGAGAGTGTGCACTTGGCAGATTTCCCTGAATTTGTAGAAAACTTTGTTGATAAGTTGTTAGAGGGAAGAATGGAGAAGGCGCAGATAGTTTCCTCTTTAGTGTTGTCGCTTCGGAAGAAAGAAATGATTAAAGTGCGTCAACCTTTGCAAAGGGTAATGATTCCGGTGCTTGACGAGTCTCAGAAAGAGGAAATTCAGGCAGTTGAAGCATTAATAAAATCAGAGGTAAACGTAAAAGAAATTGAATTAATTGATGATGCTTCAGGACTATTAGTCAAGCAAATAAAGCCTAATTTTAAAGTTTTAGGCCCACGTTTCGGAAAAGATATGAAGCTGATTGTCAGTGAAATAGCGAAATTTGGTCAACCTGAAATTCAGAAAATAGAAAAGGATGGTGAGATTGCTATTGAAATTAACGGGAAAAATAGTACTTTAGGGATCGATGAAGTGGAGATTTCATCACAAGATATAGAGGGGTGGTTGGTAGCCAGTTCAGGGCCAATCACGGTAGCACTAGATGTTACCATTACCGATGATTTGCGAAACGAAGGCGTAGCGAGAGAGTTGGTAAACCGTATTCAAAACCTCCGTAAGGATTCTGGTTTTGATGTGACTGATAAAATCGATGTGAAGCTGCAGAAGGATGGGTTTCTAGAAAAGGCTGTTAAGAACAATTTGGAATATATTAAAGCGGAAACCCTAACAGCAGAGCTTGATTTCGAGGAAACGCTCAACAATGGTACGGAAATTGCCTTTGATGAGGTGAACACCAAATTAATCATTCAAAAACATTAGTACAATGGAAACAGACATTAAAGTTAGATATTCAGATAAAGACTTAGCAGAATTTAGAGAGCTTATAGAAGCTAAAATGGAAAAAGCCTATCAAGATTTGGAACTTTTAAAGAGTTCTTATAAAAACGATGGGAATAATGGAACTGACGACACATCGCCTACATTTAAGGCTTTTGAAGAAGGTTCGGAGACCATGAGTAGGGAAGCGAACACGCAACTTGCTTTGCGTCAGGAAAAATTTATTCGTGATTTAAAGAATGCTTTGGTGCGTATTGAAAACAAAACATACGGCATTTGTAGGGTAACCGGTAAGCTTATCAACAAGGATCGTCTAAAATTAGTACCGCACGCTACATTAAGTATTGAAGCAAAAAATATGCAGTCTTAATAATAGTTGTAAATAATAGAATAAAAAACGCTCTGTTGTAGGGCGTTTTTTGTTTTTACACCGCATTTGAAAATGAAATACCTGTTGATTATTTTGACGATGTTGCAAGGAGGTTGGGTAATAGGACAAAAATCAGTTGAGAAATCTGTAGACGTTACCAGTGTTTCAAAAATTGTCCTAGACGCTTCAAATCTTTTTGGTGTTTCGTTATCCACTATCAAAGGGAGTCAGGTTTTCTTGGATACCCAAATGGAAGGAGAATATCAGGAAAAGTATATAAATTCAGTAAAAAAAGAAGGAACAACACTTTATATTGGTGTAGAGCGTGCGCCAGCATTTCATGATATTAATGATAAGTTGAGTGCGCACAAAGTTGTTTCTGTTCATTTGGATATCGCTGTTCCAGAATTTAAAGAGGTAGTGGTTTATGGAGATTACACCAGCATTTCAGCACGTGGAAAGTATAAATTACTGGAATTATCCACTCGAAATAAACCTATTACAATCGGTTGAAGCGAATCTTGTAAAATCTACGACCCAAACGGGCGCTATTTATGTAAAGCAGGATGAAGGTGTCATCGATGCCACTTCCAAATACGGAAATGTATTTCGGGAGGGTAATTTGCGAAATGGGTTCAGTAGGTTTGAATTAAATTCGATCAGTGGAAACATTTACATTCAAAAAACAGAATAATATCCTTATTTTTACCGCCTTAAAAAATAGATAATCAGCGTAAGCTGAAATAGACGATTATTTAAAAGATGTCATTAAAAAAAGCAACCTTCATTATAATATTGGTTCTATTGATAGACCAAATTTCCAAAATTTACGTAAAAACAAACTTTGTACTCGGTGAATATGTAGAAGTTTTCAGTTGGTTTAAAATTCTGTTTATTGAAAATGAAGGTGCTGCTTGGGGAACGAAGATAAGTGATATCATTCCAGTGGTTTCTGATGAGGTTGGAAAACTTATTCTAACTGTTTTCAGGTTGTTTGCCATTTGCGGTATTGCTTATTGGTTGTACGATTCCATTCGTAAAAACGCAACCCCCACGCTAGTTTTAGCGATTGCCCTGATTTTTTCCGGAGCGTTGGGAAATATTATTGATTCCGTTTTTTATGGGGTCATTTTTAACGATAGCTATGGGCAAGTAGCTACATTATTTTCTGAAGAGCCTTATGGAACACTGTTTCATGGAAAAGTGGTAGATATGCTTCATTTCCCAATGATTGACACTACGTTGCCAGAGTGGTTCCCTATTTGGGGCGGAAATAACTTTAGGTTTTTTGAGCCTGTTTTTAATATCGCAGATTCAGCTATAAGTATTGGTGTAGGAATTTTATTGGTGTTCAATAAAAAAGCGTTTCCAAAAGATCCAGGAGTTATGGCAAAAAAGCGATAATTTGTTCTAGAACTTTATAATCTTTTCTGGAGTTACACAGAAATCCAATGCGATATCTTGTATAGATACATCTTCAATTTTTTCTTCAGGAGGAAAAAATGATAGTCCGATTTTAATTACATTCTTGTTGCAAGAAGCTAAAAACCTATCGTAGAATCCTTTTCCGTAGCCAATTCGGTTACCTTGTTTGTCGTAAGCTAGCAGTGGGATGAAAACGACTTCAATCTTTTTATTAGGAATTTCAATACCATCTACAGGCTCTGGAATGCCGTATGGGTTAACTTTAATTTTGGTGTTGTCTGTTAGGAGATAATTTATCAGTTCTCCTGTTTCAAAATTACTTTTGGAAATAACAACCTCTTTGTCCTTGCCTTGAAGAATACTTAAAATGTAAGAAGTGTCTATTTCTTTTTGTTTTTCAATGCTAAGAAATAGATGAAAATATGTTTTGTCCCAAATTGGGAGTGGTAAAAGTTGGTTGGCAATGGCAATACTAAAATCTTCAATATTGCTTGGAGTGAGTAAAGAACGTTTATTTTTATACTGTAAACGAAGTTCAGTTTTGTTCATTCATTATACTTTTTCGAACATTTCTTCGAGTTCGCCTAGGGAAATTGGTTTCACCCAATAATCCGAAACTTCTTCAAAAGCTTTTGCTCTTTCAATATCCTCGGGATTTATGGATGAGCTTACCACATATAAGGTTATGGGGTGGTTTAGTTCGCACTTTATTTTTACGAATTCCTCTAAAAACTGCCATCCATCCATAACTGGCATATTGAGGTCTAGTAAGATTACCTGCGGAAGTTTTTCTTTCTCAGGCTGTTCAAAAACCCCTTTAAAATAGGAATAGGCTTCGCTTCCGTTTTCGAATACCAAAAATTCTTTGCAAAGCTTTTTTATGTCCAATAAACGAGAAAGCATCTTAACATAGAGCTTATCGTCATCTATAATGCACGCTAGGTCTATTTTGTGATTCATGTAAGGTAATTGTTAGGGCTATAATTAAAAAAATCAGCTGCTAAATATAGGTTTTTTTTAATAGTTGAGGGTAATAAAAAATTACAGTCCTCAAATTTTATTTAAAATAGATGATTTACACTAAAATAAGTAATCTTTTTCATTCAAAAAAATAAAACGATGCAGTTCGGAATAGGTGCGAATTTTAATGGATTAAAATAAATCGTTTTTATATTCCCAAGCCTTCGCTATAAAAATCACAAGAAAAATTATGGCGACTATCAATTTTAAAAAAGTTCCAGTTAAAAATCCTAAAAAAGAACCAAAAGCTGCTCTTAAGGCGGTTTTACTATCTGCTTTATTAATAATTTCACCAACAAATGCGCCCACAAAAGGCCAAATTATAATTCCGAACAAACCAAGTACAGGGAAAATGATGGAAATAACCAAGCCAACCGTGGTACCAATCACACCTGCTTTGCTCCCTCCAAAACGTTTGGTGCCGGCAATGGGAATTATATAATCTACAACAACAATCCCAATGGCAACAATGAGTGTAATTATTAGCATCCACCAATTGGTAGGTACGGCTTCTGTAAGGTAAAGAAGCAATAATCCAATCCAGCTAATGGGGGCTCCCGGTAGAACAGGCAACACACTACCGAATATTCCAACAATGATACAGACGAACCCGAAGGTTAGCAGAAGAATGTCCATTCTTTTTCAGATATATTTATAGGATTAAAGGTAAAGAATAGTTGCGGTTAATTATCTTTGTTTTTGAATAAAAATAGATTATTGTAAAAGAGAGATAATGGATGATTTGCTGAAAATTTAGGGCTTTCAAGACGCTTCCATTTAGGGAATTACATGGCATAATCAGGAAATAAACGTTATAAACAAAAAAAAGTTAATAACATTATTATCCTAAATAAAAATTTATATCTTTGCACCCGCCTTATACTTGAGGTATAGGCTTTTAAAACTGATGTTTACAATGAAGAAGTTTAAGGAGTTTGATATCCCGTTTGTAGGATTAAAACAAGGAAAACACCAGTTCGACTTTGAAATTAAAAAAGAGTTCTTTGATGCTTTTGAGTTTGATGAGTATAATGATGCCGACGTGCACGTTGACCTCATTTTAGACAAAAAAAGCAATATGTTGGAGTTGACCTTTACCTGTAAGGGGTTTGTGAATGTTTATTGCGACTTGTCCAATGAACCTTATGACCAAAAAATTAAAGGAAAGCTTCATCTGTTGGTGAAATTTGGAGATGAGTACAACGATGAGAATGAAGAAGTTCTCATTCTTCCTCATGGGGAATATCAAATAAATGTAGCACAATACATTTATGAAATGATAGTGCTTTCTGTGCCCAACAAAAGGGTGCACCCAGGGGTGAAAGACGGTACTTTGTCAACGGAGGTATTAGAGAAACTGGAGGCGTTTCAGCCAAAAGAGGTAAAAGAAAATAACGAAGGAGAAACAGATCCGAGGTGGGATCAATTGAAAAAACTATTAACGGACAATAAATAAGATTGAAAAATGGCACATCCTAAAAGAAGACAGTCTAGCACTAGAAGAGATAAGAGAAGAACGCATTACAAAGCTACGACTCCTCAAATCGCTAAAGATCCTACTACTGGGGAAGCGCATGTGTATCACAGAGCGCACTGGCACGAAGGTAAACTTTACTACAGAGGTCAGGTTCTTATAGATAACACAACAGAAGAAGTAGCTTAAGGCGAAATTTTAGTTGAAAAGTTAAAACTCTCACATGAAGTGGGAGTTTTTTTATTTAAAATTTTTCTATAAATCAAAAACACCCTATTTTGCACCACTATTCGAATAAAAATTAGTAATTTCACTTAATTTTCATCGAATTTTGCCCGTTTTTGAAAAAAACAAAGCGAATTATGAATAGACTTAAAGCAGCTATTACAGCTGTAGGAGCATATGTGCCCGAGTATGTACTTACCAACCAAATACTGGAAACCATGGTAGACACCAATGATGAGTGGATTACCTCCAGAACAGGTATTAAACAAAGGCATATTTTAAAGGAAGAAGGTAAAGGAACCTCTTACTTAGCTATTAAGGCCGCAGAAGACTTGCTGAAAAAAAGCGGGGCGCGACCAGAAGAAATAGATATGGTAATTGTAGCTACGGCTACCCCCGATTTACCTGTTGCGGCAACAGCTGCGTACGTGGCTTCTGAGATTGGAGCCGTTAATGCATTCGCTTACGACCTACAAGCGGCTTGTTCCAGTTTTTTATATGGAATGTCTACAGCTTCCAGTTATATAGAATCCGGACGTTACAAAAAAATATTATTGGTAGGAGCAGATAAAATGTCTTCTATCATCGATTATACAGATAGAACTACGTGTATTATTTTTGGAGATGGAGCAGGTGCCGTTCTTTTTGAACCTAATGAAGAAGGATTAGGTTTGCAGGACGAATACTTGCGAAGTGATGGTGTTGGAAGGGATTTCTTGAAAATTGAAGCTGGTGGTTCAGTTTTGCCAGCATCAGAAGAAACAGTAAAGAACAAACAACATTATGTTTTTCAGGATGGAAAAACAGTTTTTAAGTTTGCCGTATCCAACATGGCAGATGTTGCCGAAAAAATAATGACACGGAATAACCTTACAAAAGAAGATGTTCAGTGGTTGGTTCCGCATCAAGCAAATAAAAGAATTATTGATGCTACCGCTAATCGCGTAGAACTTGAACCTTCAAAAGTAATGGTTAATATTCAGAAATATGGAAATACCACCTCTGCAACACTACCTTTGCTACTTAACGATTACGAAAAGCAATTAAAAAAAGGCGATAACTTGGTATTTGCTGCATTTGGTGGTGGATTTACTTGGGGTTCCATTTATTTAAAGTGGGCTTATAACTCATAACAACGAAACAAACACTAATAAAACTCAATCATGGATTTAAAAGAGATTCAAAGTTTAATCAAATTCGTGGCGAAATCTGGAGCAAGTGAAGTAAAGCTTGAAATGGAGGACGTAAAAATTACAATTAAGACAGGATCTGAGGACAAAAAAGGAGAGACTACAACCTATGTTCAACAAATTCCTGTAAACCAAGCGTTGCCACAGCAAGGAGCTCCTGCACAACCTGCAGCAGCCCCACAAGCAGAGGCGGAAAAAGCACCTGCGGCAGCATCTTCGGGTGAAGACGATAGCAAATACATAACTGTTAAGTCGCCTATCATTGGAACTTTCTACAGAAAGCCATCACCAGACAAGCCAAATTTTGTGGAAGTTGGTGATTCTATTGGAAAGGGCGATGTGTTATGTATTATTGAGGCCATGAAATTGTTCAATGAAATTGAATCTGAGGTTTCCGGTAAGATTGTAAAAGTATTGGTTGATGAATCTTCTCCTGTAGAATTTGATCAACCTTTATTTTTGGTAGATCCATCATAGAAATTTTGAAGGGCAAATTGTAAAATTGAAGTAAGCTCCTTTTGGGAGTTCAAAATTTAAAATTTCAGGGATGTTTAAAAAAATATTGATCGCAAATAGAGGGGAAATAGCACTTCGTGTTATTAGAACCTGTAAAGAGATGGGTATCAAAACAGTGGCTGTATACTCCAAGGCAGACGAAGAGAGTTTGCACGTGAGGTTTGCAGATGAAGCTGTTTGTATTGGGCCAGCGCCCAGTAAAGATTCCTATCTTAAAATAGCTAATATTATTGCTGCAGCAGAAATCACCAATGCTGATGCTATTCACCCAGGTTACGGATTCCTCTCAGAAAACGCCAACTTTTCAAGAATTTGTAAGGAACACGGTATAAAATTTATTGGTGCCGGTCCCGATATGATTGAAAAAATGGGGGATAAGGCCACAGCTAAAGCTACCATGAAGGCTGCAAACGTACCTACCGTTCCAGGTTCCGACGGCTTGTTGAAATCTATCGACCATGCAAAACAGGTCGCTAAGGAAATGGGCTATCCAGTAATGCTTAAGGCAACTGCTGGTGGGGGTGGTAAAGGGATGCGTGCCGTTTGGAAAGAAGAAAACCTTCAAAAAGCTTTTGAAAGTGCCAAGCAAGAAGCGGCTGCGTCTTTTAGTAACGACGGAATGTACATGGAAAAGCTTATTGAGGAACCTCGCCATATTGAAATTCAAGTGGTAGGTGATCAATTTGGGAAAGCATGCCACCTTTCTGAAAGGGATTGTTCCGTACAAAGACGTCACCAAAAATTAACCGAGGAGACTCCTTCGCCATTTATGACCGATGAATTGAGGGACCAAATGGGGAAAGCCGCGGTAAAGGCTGCCGAGTTCATAAAATATGAAGGAGCAGGTACGGTTGAGTTCTTAGTAGATAAGCATAGAAATTTCTATTTCATGGAAATGAATACGCGTATTCAGGTGGAGCACCCGATTACCGAACAGGTAATTGACTACGACTTAATTCGTGAGCAAATATTGGTTGCGGCCGGAGTGCCAATTTCAGGAAAAAATTACTTCCCAAAATTGCATTCTATTGAATGTAGAATTAACGCGGAAGACCCATACAATGATTTTAGGCCATCGCCAGGTAGAATTACTACGCTGCATGCGCCAGGAGGTCATGGAGTGCGTCTGGATACACATGTTTATAGCGGTTACATTATTCCGCCAAATTACGATTCTATGATCGCTAAGTTGATTACCACTGCACAAACGCGTGAAGAGGCTATCAACAAAATGAAGCGTGCTTTAGATGAATTTGTAATTGAAGGTATTAAAACGACCATTCCATTCCACAGACAGTTGATGGATGAACCGGATTATGTTTCTGGTAATTACACCACCAAGTTTATGGAAGATTTTAAAATGAAGCCAAAACCAGAGGAAGAATAAATCTTTATTGCTATTTAAACTCAGGTTTATAAATATTTCAACCCGTATCATTCTCAATTGATGCGGGTTGTTTATTTTTACAAGGCAATCCATTTAGAGATTGAATTTTTTAAACTTATCCTGTAGTAATCTATGTTGAAAAAACTCTTCCGATTTATTGGTAAGCTTGTTGTCTGGTTTTTAGTTATAACTATCGGATTTGTATTGCTTTATAAGTGGGTGCCCGTTCCAGTAACACCGCTTATGGTTATTAGGTCGGTACAGCAAAAACAGGAAGGGAAAGATATAACTTGGAAACACGACTGGGTTTCTATTGATAAAATATCCAAGAATTTACAGTTGGCCGTTATCTGTAGCGAAGATCAGAAATTTTTACAACACAATGGTTTTGATATCGAGGCGATTGAAAAGGTAATGGAAACCAACAAAAAAGGAAAGAAACTGCGTGGAGCCAGCACGATTTCCCAACAGACCGCGAAAAATGTTTTTCTATGGCCAGGTAGAAGTTGGTTGCGAAAAGGTTTTGAAGTCTATTTCACATTTTTAATCGAATTGTTTTGGAGTAAAGAGCGCATTCTTGAGGTGTATCTTAACAGTATAGAAATGGGTAATGGCGTTTACGGTGCAGAAGCCGCTTCCCAGTATTGGTTTCGTAAAAGTGCGGTGAATCTTTCTAAGCAGGAAGCCGCTGCCATTGCGGCTATTCTTCCCAATCCGCTGCGTTTAAAAGCGGCCCCAGCTTCCGGCTATATCCAAACCCGAAAGAATTGGATTGTACAGCAAATGGGTTATTTTGGGGTGTTTAATTTAAAGGATTAATATGCACTCAATAAAAAAACAACTAATAGAAAAATGTGAAGGCCTTTTGAATGAACGTCTTTACCAAGTTCAAAAGTCCATCGCTGCCATAGAAGAGGCATTTGCATCGGAAACTAAAAGTAGTGCAGGGGATAAGCATGAAACGGGCAGGGCTATGCTTCAGTTGGAACGCGAAAAAGCTGGGCAACGTTTGCTAGAGGTTGAAACCTTGCTTCAGAATTTTTCCAAAATCAATCATGCAATCCCTTCCGAAGAAAACAACAAGTATATACGTGTGGGCAGTTTGGTAGAAACCGATGGTGCTGTTTATTACATTGCGGTCTCTTTGGGTGCTGTACAAGTGAATGATGATACCGTTTATTGCATTTCCCCGCAATCACCTATTGGAAGTTTGTTGTTGGGTAAAACGGTGGGTGAAACCTTTTCTTTTAACAATAAGACTTCGTTAATTCTTTCTATATTTTAATTTTCTTCTTTCCGATAAACGACTGATTCTTAAACTATCTTAAATTTTTGAGCGTAGTTTTTAACTTTTTTTACTGAAAATTCATCTCTGCACGCAACCAATTGTCATTTATTGCCTCTAATAAGAAACAATAAACTTAAAAGCATAAAATGAAAACAACAAAATTAATAGCCACTGGTTTAATGGTGGCATTTGCAGGTCTGTTTGTAAGTTGTAATGATGATGATAGTGATAGCTGTGCTGTGGATTACACAGGAGAATTGTCTCAGCCAGAAATGCAATTTGTAGGCACTTGGTCGTTAACAGCTATTCAATCCAGTGAACCGGTTGATTTAACTGATGACGATACCGAAAACCCGAGTACCGACATATTTGCTCAAAACACGCCATGCCGCAACGATGTTGTGTATGAGTTTAATGAAGATAGAACTTTCACCTACATGGAAGGTTTAAATGAAGAGGATTGCAATGAAGAGAACATTAATGGAACTTGGATGTTGGGTGGAAATACTTTAGGGCTTGTAACAGGTTGTTTTGAGGTGATAGAGGAACTTGCTTTTAATGCAAGCAGAACGTCTTACAGTGTGAGCAGCGAGGTGAATATTGTTGATGTAAATGGACAATCGCAAGCGGTGGAGCTTACATTTACCTACACACAAGGACCAAATATGGAAGATCCAGAGCCGGCGTTTGAATAAGCTCGCATAAAAATATTAGTTAGTTTTAGGTTAAAAATCCGGTAGCTGATTGCAAAATCACTATCGGTTTTTTTGTTTCCAAGCTTTTGGAAATTCTATTTATCATGTTGTCGGTAAGAATTTTAACAGTTTATGTTATGCATTCAGCGGGTATTGCTAAGCAGTGAGCGGTTCATGTTGCTCTTTAAGTGGGCCTTGTTGTGCACTAAGTGGTTCATGTTGTCAACGAAGTGGGTATTGTTGCTCAGCAAGTGGGTATTGTTGCTCAGCAAGTGGATATTGTTGTCCATTAAGTGGGTGTTGCTTCGCAGAGAGCGGATATTGTTTCACGCAGAGTGGGTCATGTTTCGCGCCAAGCGGGTAATGTTGTGATTAAATTGAATCAAGGTTATTTATTAGTGCAAATGCGATTTCCTATGGTAGAATTTATTTAGATCGGAAATTGTTTTTCTTCCAATCCACTGTTGGGTTTTACTGTTGGAGAGGATTAGTTTTTGACAGGTTTTTATGCAATCTTCTGCTAATTCGGTGTTCCGTTTTCCGATATTTTTTAATGCCCATTGCGCTGCTTTTTTTACAAAGTTTCTATTATCGTCACATTTTGTGGCAACAAGGAATATATAATTCTGAAAAATTTCGTTTTCTGAGACCTTATCTTTGGTAGCAAGCGAAGCTATAAGTACAAAAGCAGTTCTTTTTACAAATTCTTGCTCCCTATCGATATAGCGGAGAACCAAATCTTTGGCAAGCGCGCTTTTAGACAACAGATTAACGCTTAGCTGATCGCATAAATCCCACGAATATAAATCTGCCGTCCATTTATCTGCTTGCTTTTCAGTTACTTTTTTTGGGTTTGCAATAATGGTTGCTAGGATTTTCATTTCATGGATGGGCGATTCCCAAAGCTCAAGAGCTAATTCGTGATCGTTTTTGTAGGAACGGGCGATTCTTCTTAGTTCAGGGACTTTTACACCCAGTGCCTGACGGCTTTCAATACCAAAACGTTTTAATCCATCGGCAAATTCTTTGTCCCCGATTTCTTGAAGCGCTGCCAGTATTTTTTCTTTTTTGTTGATGGGTGAGGTTTTATGAATCTTATTTTTCACTTTCTCGAATAATAACGAAGTAAATTACATACAACCATCCTAAAACTCCGTGAAGCATGGCATAAAGTATAGACTTGTTTCTGTCCCAAGAAATTACAATTGCGATTACGCTGCCAATTCCAATTCCGTTTTTTACCATGGTTTGTTTAATTTCGGAATTTCCAGTTTGTTGACTAAAACACTCTAAGGAAAATAATAGTAGAAAAATTAAAAGTAGTTTAATTTTGTTCATTCGATTTTATTTTAGTGACAATGAACCCCAAAATCTTTCAGACTTAAATAGGAGTAGAAATAATTGCTTTTGAAGTAGGGGCCAAAATGTTATCATAGTTCAGTTGTTCTTACTTTCGTTGACATTATGCTTGTAATTTTTTATACAACCGCCAGTTCATGTCTCTTGTCACTTCATAACCCAAGTCTTCATAAAGAGGAATTGCTAAGTTTCCCTTGTTTGTGTGTAAAATTGGGGTTTTGTTTTCCTTTAAAATTTCATTTGTATTGTGGGCTATTAATTGTTTTGCAAATCCTCTTCTGGTGTAATCGGGATGTGTAACAACGCCGCTAACTTCTATAAAAAGATCAGTTTGCATGCGTTGACCTGCTATTGCAATTAATCTATCGTTTTTAACAATCCCAAAATATTTACCCATTTCATAAGATCTTTTTTGATAATAGCCGGGCATAACCAACCAAATTAAATCATATATTTCATCTATGAATGTCTCATCCAATTGAATGATTTTTTCTGTAATTTGAATCTCAGGTAATTGCTTTAAAACCATTTGGCAGCCATCAATCTTTTTTTTCAATAGAATTTTGGAGTCATCAATTATCGGAGTATGTTTCTCGGAAACAAAAAAGAATTCTTCAGATGTTTTTACATATTCGTTTGAAGCATTTTTTGTTTTTGTTTCATCGAAAAAGGAGCCAAATGTACAAATCTCGGGTTTATAGAATTGAACTCCATCAAATTGAATAGAAAAATGTTTATGCGTTTCCTTTAAGGAGTGCCAAACAGGATTTTTTAATTGCTGTTCTAACGTTGTCATTAAACTAATATAGTTAATGTGATGTTGAAGATTATTTAAGGGATGAAAGTTTAATCTTTTATTTTAGAAGCCCCCCTGCGTCTATTTCCTTTTCAAATATAGCATAAAATTTAATTGGGGAGGATGCGTAGAGATTTCTAAGTACCGAAAAGCTAAGCCTTAAAAACAAAAAAGCCTTCAACAATTTAGCATTTGCTAAAAAGGAAAGCCTTTCATTGGTATAGCGCTTAACAAAGTTAAACACTTCTACAAACTCCAGTGGAAAAGTCTCCACTGAACAACACAACTATTTTTATGCGAAAAAAGCTCCAATTCTCATTGAAGCTTTTTGCTTTTCGCGGTCTGGACGGGATTCGAACCCGCGACCCCATGCGTGACAGGCATGTATTCTAACCAGCTGAACTACCAGACCTTTCGTTATTGCGAGTGCAAATATACACCCAATTCTCAATTAGGCAAACCTTTTTGAATAAAAAATTTAAATTTTTTTACCTCACCTAAATAAACTTTTGACGTTCAATTAGATAGGTTTCTAAAATTTTATTGAAATTTTTTCTCACATCTACTTCAACATACGCAATGCGGTATTTTGCACAGCGTAAACGAAGTTCTTTCTGGTAATCTTTCATCATACCTTCGTATGATTCTTTAACATTTTCAGAAAAAAGGTCGATCGTTGTTTCGGTTTCTACATCCACAAACCTTTTGGGGGTGTTCTCAAAATTAAAGTTGAATTCCTTTTCCTTATCCATAACATGAAACAAGACCACTTCGTGTTTGTTGTACTTTAAATGCTGCAATGCCTGAAACAATCCTTCCTGATTGGTTTCCGTTTGAAACATATCAGTAAACAAGAACAACAAACTGCGCCGATGTATTTTATTGGCGATTTGGTGCAAATAGGTATACGTTTTTGTCTCTTTATTGGCTGTTTTGGTTGTGGTTAAAAGCGTTTCCAACGTATTTAGGAGTAAATAGCGGTGTCGGTCGCTTCCTTTTTCAGGAGCATAGAATTCGTACGTGTCCGAATACACGCTCAAGCCCACGGCATCGCGTTGTTTTTTTAGCATTTTCATTAAAACCGCGGTTGCCAAGGCGGAAAAACCAACTTTATTTAGGTTATCAATGGTTTGGTGATTCACTTTTGGATAATGCATGGAGGCGGAATTGTCAATAATGATGTGACACCTTAAATTCGTTTCTTCATCATATTTTTTGGTGTACAGCTTGTCGGTTTTTCCAAACAGTTTCCAGTCGATATGCCGCGTACTTTCCCCTTGATTGTAAATTTTGTGTTCGGCAAATTCCGAAGAGAATCCGTGAAACGGACTTTTATGCATGCCGCTGATAAAGCCTTCTACAATTTGCTGGGCTAACAATTCCAAATTTCCCGAGATGGCTACGTTATTTACTTCCTGCTGTAACTTCATTTCTAATTTTCTCCCTTAAACTTCTTCCCAATAAAACACTGAAACTATTTTACAATGAAAATGGAAGGTTAAACGTTATAGTGATTAAATTTACTTTATTACTTTTACACATCCAATTATATTTAGAGTATGAGCAAATCTTTTGAGCGCTACCAGAAACGCAAACTTATATCTTCCTACTTTTCTGTTATTTTAAGTATTGCGTTGGTGTTGTTTTTGCTTGGCGTATTGGGGCTGCTGGTTATCAATACTAAAAAGTTGGCCAATCACTTTAAAGAACAAGTGGCTATTACTGTTTTTCTGAAGGATAATGCGAAGGAAGTAGAAATTAACCAACTGCAGAAAAGTTTGGCGATGACCGAATATACCAAAACGGCAACGTTTGTTTCGAAGGAAGTGGCTGCGGAAGAACACAGCAAAGAAATTGGGGAAAACTTTTTGGACTTTCTAGGATACAATCCGCTACAAAACTCCATCGACGTGCATCTAAAAGCCGATTATGTGGCCAACGATAGCATAAAAAAAATTGCTGATGAACTCTCGCAAAAAGAATATGTAGCCGACATTTCGTACGATCAACCGCTTATTACATTGCTGAATGAAAACGTTAAACGCATGAGCTTTTGGATACTTATTGCCAGCGGCGTTTTTACACTAATTGCCGTTTTGCTTATAAACAGTTCCATAAGATTATCGGTTTTTTCTAAGCGATTTATTATAAAAACCATGCAAATGGTGGGCGCTACCAAACGATTTATAAGAAGACCTTTTATTTGGAACAGTATAAAACTAGGGATGATTGGGGCATTGGTGGCTTTGGTAGCCATGGCTGGCGTTCTGTATTATGCTGATACTAAAATGCCGCAGCTTCAGTTGTTGTCCGATCCACTTGCATTGGCTTCCCTATTTATTGGTATCTTTGTCATCGGGATTATTATAACCTGGATAAGTACTTATATCGCCACGCAACGGTATTTGAATTTAAGAACCGATGACTTGTATTAAAATCGATTTTTGCTGAAGGAAGTTGCTTATGACTGGCAATTAAACTCAGCCACAAAAAGAAAACAGCCCAATAAGCGGTTTATAAAAATATATATATTGATGAAAAAGAATCCACAAACAAACACCCATAAAGAATTTGTCTTTCAGAAAAAGAATTACCTTTTTATGTTTATCGGTCTGGCATTTATTGTGCTTGGTTTTATCTTAATGAGTGGTGGAGGCAGTGACGACCCGAACGTTTTTAATCCGGATATTTTTAATTTCAGAAGGATTAGACTCGCACCTACCCTGGTTCTCATTGGCTTTGGTATAGAAGCGTATGCCATTTTATTGAACCCGAACAAGAAGAAAGAAAACTAAATTCACATTTAATTCCATCAAACCGTTCGCATGGATGTAATAGATGCTATTATCCTTGGGATAATTCAAGGACTTACGGAGTTTCTTCCAGTTTCTTCCAGTGGGCACTTAGAGTTGGGGAAAGCCATTTTAGGCGATCATTCCCTGCCACAGGAAAGCCTTTTGTTTACCGTAGTGCTTCATTTTGCCACCGCTTTAAGTACCATGGTGGTTTTCAGAAAAGATATTTTAGAGTTGCTAAAGGGGTTGTTTCAGTTTGAATGGAATGAAGAACTTCAATTCTCGTTGAAAATACTTATTTCCATGATTCCCGCTGCCTGTATTGGGTTTTTCTTTGAAGACCAATTGGAGATGCTCTTCAACGGAAACGTACTATTGGTTGGCTTTATGCTTATTGTAACAGCACTTTTACTCTATTTGGCCGATAAAGCAAAACATACTGGGAAACCCGTTTCGTATACCAATTCGTTTGTTATTGGCGTATCTCAAGCCATTGCTATGCTGCCCGGAATTTCGAGGTCGGGAGCTACAATTTCCACTTCTGTATTGCTGGGGAATGATAAAAGCAAAGCGGCACGTTTCTCTTTTTTAATGGTGGTGCCACTTATTTTTGGGAAAATAGCGAAAGATATTCTTAGCGGAAATCTTTCTTTTGAAGCGAATAATATTGCTAGTTTGACAATTGGTTTTTTAGCAGCTTTCATTTCAGGAATCCTCGCTTGTACTTGGATGATAAAACTCGTGAAAAGCAGTAAACTTATTTATTTTGCGATTTACTGTTTTGTGGTTGGACTGGTGGCTATTGCTTTAGGGTATTATTACTAATTTTTTGATGATGATGTACACAGAGGAAACTATTAAAAGCGGACAAATTTTACGAATTGATAAACCCTTGGAATGGTCTTCTTTCCAGGCTGTAAACAAAATAAAATGGGCCATCAAGAAAAAGTTTAAACTGAAAAAAATAAAAGTTGGTCACGCAGGAACTTTAGACCCCTTGGCAACCGGACTTTTAATTATTTGCACGGGGAAGTTCACCAAGAAGATTCCAGAGCTTCAAGGGCAAATTAAAGAGTATACGGGAACCATCACTTTGGGTGCCACAAGACCTTCTTTTGATATGGAAACCGAAATTGATCAAACGTATTCCGTTGACCATATTTTCGAAGAAAACATACAAGCAGCTACACAAAAGTTTATCGGTGAGATAGAACAATACCCTCCAGTTTTTTCAGCATTAAAAAAAGATGGAAAACGTTTGTACGAATATGCACGAGAGGGCAAGGAAGTTACTATAAATCCGCGTAAAATTACAATTGAAACCTTTGAAATTACCCAAATAAATATGCCCGAAGTTTCCTTTCGAGTAGTTTGTAGCAAAGGTACTTACATACGTTCGTTAGCACATGATTTTGGAAGGGAATTAGATTCTGGTGCCTATTTATCCAGTTTGCGAAGAACCAAAATAGGTGATTTTAACGTAGATAATGCTATAACGCCAGATGCTTTTGCTGAAATGCTTCAGTAGCCAAAGTAGAAAAAAACTGACAAGCCAAGCCATGGGTTGGTTTAAGTAAACAAATAAGATAAATTTTCTATCTTTAGCATCCAAGTCGTTTCTGTTTATGAACCTAAAAGAGCTTATACATCGGTTTAATGAAACCAGCGAAAAAATCGTTGGTGCTATTGCAGATGGTTACTACAAGTTCGTTTCTCCTCAACTAGAAAGAGTAGGTAAAAAATTGGATGTCTTCAGCAATCAACAATTAGCATTGATTATTGCCACTTCCATTATGGGTATTTTTTTGCTGACACTTGTAAATATTCAGTTGGCCGATAAAAAGGAAGAAGAGTTTCTGTACGAATTAAGTTTCGATGAAGAATTATTGAACGAAGAAATTCCGCAGGAAGAAGAAATGACGCTTACCGAACTTGAAAGTCACAAGGCGTATAACGAAGCTGAAGAAAGTAAGTTTGCCGACGAATTAGACGATTTTAAAACGTTGGAAGAGCTGGAGCAGGAAGCACAGGAAGCTGCCAGTCAAAATCCCGACAATACGCAGGATTTTAACAATGATTTATCGCTAAACGATGGATTTTCCAATGAGTATGCGGAAAAGCTTAAAGAACAACGTAGAAAAATAGAAGCCTTAAAACGAAAAGGGGAGGCCCCAAAGGTAAATATTAAACGAAGAACGACCATTACCTATTCCTTGGTAGACCGAAGTCACTATAATTTACCTAATCCGGTGTATACTTGTGAAAGTTTTGGAAAAGTGGTTATTAATATTGTGGTAGATGCCAACGGAAATGTAACTGACGCCTCTTTTAATGCCAGTAGTTCCACCACATCCAACGGTTGTCTTGTAGAAAATGCAACACAATATGCGCTAAAGGCAAAATTCACCCCAAAAAATGGTGCAGAGGGACAGCCTGGCACCATTACCTATTTATTCCAGGGAGAGTAAGGCTTTCAGGTCTTCAATAACGTTTTTACCTTTGTCTTTGTTGTACCAAACCTGAAGTTCTTGTTTAAACTCCGCAGATAGGATTCCGAACTTTTCTTTTTCCTCCTTCACCATTTTTGTTGCCTTAGAAGGTCTTGGCCCCCATGTGTTTAGAACTTCGCCAGAGGCATCATCCAACATGATTAACTTTGGAATGGACTTACTACCATTGGTTAAAAACTGGTCCATCAAATCTTTATGTTCGTCGCGAAGTACAATTTTTAAATCAATATTTTCAGAAGCTGCTGCAAATTTTTGGATTATGGGTAAACTCTGGGCTGCATCGCCACACCAACTTTCTGTAATCACCAACCAAGTTACTTTGTGGTCTAAGTCTTGAAGTTTGGCAAGGGTTTCTTCCGGTAGAGAAATAGTTTTTGTGAGCCTTTGCATGCGTTTCGCGTTTAGCTTGGTGTAATTAACCAGTGCTTCCGTTTGTTCGTCGCCCGTATTCTTTCCTTCTACAACCAAACGCTCATGTAACTGTATGTAATCATCATAGCTTTTACCTTCTTTTAAAGATTTTTGTATAACATTTTCAACAGTAATTTCTTCCATTATTTATTGATTTATACTGGTTCTTTCTTTTAAATTTAGAAACAACCTAGACATTTATTATGTAATTTAGACTAAAAAAGTGAAGAACCTTACAAGCTTATTAAAAGCATGGTATTGTTCTCAATAGCAAATGAAAAATGAAAAATAATCTCTTCGGAAAAATTTCCCTTTGGTATAAAAAATTTCAAGTAAGCAAATCCCCACAAATGAATTTGGTTTGGGGTTTTTTCCTTTATACCGTTTTTGGTTTTATCTTATTGTCACTCCCCATTTTCCATAAAACAAATGTAGGGCTTTTGGACAATCTATTTATTTCAACATCTGCCATTTCCACAACAGGATTGGTCACCGTGAGCGTTTTCGATTCCTACAACTTTTTCGGACAGTTTATTGTTATGGTACTTTTTCAAATAGGAGGTATTGGTTACATGACCCTCACCACCTATTACTTGTTATTTACCACCAAAAGAATAACGCATTGGCACCATAAAATTATGGGTACAGCCTTTACGTTACCAAAAACCATTCAAATAAAGGATTTTATAAAAAGTGTGATCCTGTTTACGGTGGTAATGGAAACCCTTGGCGCCATTGCATTTTACATCGCTTTTAGTAGCTCAGGGTTTAGTGGCGGAAAAGCAGTTTGGTTTTCTATTTTCCATAGTGTTTCTGCGTTTTGTACGGCGGGATTTGGTTTGTTTAATAACAGTTTTGAAGGATATAGCGATAACATTCTTATAAATATCATCATTTCTGTATTGGCTATCGCGGGTTCGTTAGGGTTTATTGTAATTACAGATTTGTGGTACCGTATCAGCGGAAAATCAAAAAACCTTTCTTTTACAACAAAGATTATAACGTACGGCTTCGTCATTTTACTCTCAACAGGAACGTTACTAATTTACTTTTTAGAACCTTCTGTTCAAAATACAGAATCGTCCTTAATCATATCATTTTTTCAAGCAATGACCGCGATGACGACGGTTGGCTTTAATACTATTCCGACGGGAGGTCTTGCCCTCCCAATTTTGCTTTTTGTTACGTTTTTAATGTACATTGGAGCTTCTCCTTCCGGAACCGCTGGGGGTATGAAAATAACAACACTAACAGCAATGATTGCTGTTTTGAAAAGTAGATTGTTCGGACAAAAAAAGGTGACTTTTCTTAATAGAATAATTCCTTTTGAAAGACTCTACGTGGCTACTTCAACGTTTATTTTGTACACAAGCATCATATTTCTGTTTACTTTTTTAATGACCTTTACGGAAGATTTCGGACTCCAAAGAATCCTTTTTGAAGTGGCTTCTGCTTTAGGCACCGTCGGATTGAGTACAGGTATAACGGGGGATTTATCTTCCGCTGGAAAAGTTTTTACCATAATCCTTATGTTTGTAGGGCGTGTTGGGGTACTTACTTTTGGTTTTGCCCTGTTGGAAAGAAAAGCAAAGCCAAAACTGGAAAATGTAGAAGACGATTTAGCTGTCTAACTTATAAAAACCTTTACGAATGAAGAAAAGATGTGGTTGGTGCGAGGGAGATGCACTTTATGAAGCGTATCACGACCAAGAATGGGGTGTTCCCGTATATGATGATGCTACTATTTTTGAGTTTCTGATACTGGAAACCTTTCAAGCGGGTTTAAGTTGGATTACCATTCTACGGAAGCGTGAAAACTTCCGTAAAGCTTTTGACAATTTTGATTGTAAAAAAATTGCCCAATATGGTGAAGCTAAATATGAAGAACTACTGAAAAATGAAGGCATCATTCGAAATAAACTGAAGATTAAAGCTACCATTACGAACGCGCAGAACTTTATGAAAATCCAAGAGGAATTTGGAAGCTTCAGCAAGTACATTTGGGGTTTTGTGGATGGAAAGCCAATCCAAAACAGGGTGATTGATTACAAAAAAGCACCAGCTACAACGCCTATTTCAGATAAACTTAGCAAGGATTTAAAAAAACGCGGATTTAAATTTGTGGGTTCCACCGTTATTTATGCACACATGCAAGCAACGGGCATGGTAAACGACCATGAAGTGGATTGCTTTCGGTATGACGAAGTAAAAAACTAGCTTAACCTAGCCCGAGGTCCAAGAAACTCTTAAAAACTTCCCTTGGTATTTCACGGGCTCCTAAAGACGCTAAATGTGGTGTGTACAATTGACAATCGATAAGTTTATAATTTTCTTTTTGAGCTTTTTCAGCTAAAAAAATAAAGGCTGCTTTAGAAGCGTTGCTCATTTTAGAAAACATACTTTCCCCGCAAAAAATATGGCCAAGGTCTATTCCGTACAAACCACCGACGAGCTCATCTTCATGCCAAACCTCAACTGATTTTGCCCAGCCTAATTGATGTAGCTCCGTATAGGACTTAATCATTTCGTCGTGAATCCACGTTCCATCTTGTCCTTCCCTTTTTATTTTAGCACAGTTAGTAATTACAGCTTCAAAAGCAGTATTGTAAGTTATTTGAAAGGTTTTCTTCTGAAGTATTTTCCGCATGCTTTTCGAAATTTTTATTTCAGAAGGATATAAAACCATACGTGGATCTGGACTCCACCATAAGATTAAAGAACCTTGATCGAACCATGGAAAAATGCCTTTTTTATACGCTTCTTGTAGCCTTTTCACGGAAAGATCACCACCAACAGCAACCACACCATCCGATGAGGCCGTTTCGACGGGGGGAAATTTTACACTATCTGTAAGAAAAAACATCTAAATTATTTATTTTAAAGGTTTATTTTCAATAAAAATGCATTATTATTAAATTTAACTTGGTTATTATAAATAATTATTACATTTTTGATAATGCCTTATGTGACCAATTATTTTCATCATTGCTTTTTGAGTTTAACGCATTTGGCAAACCTAAAACCACAATACAAGTCCCAATTTCGATTGGGACTTTTTTTATGCTTTATCATAAAAAAGGAGGCCGAAAAGCCTCCTGAAATATACACTAATATTTTGTTTTGTAATTTAAAACGGTAGATCGTCGTGGTCTTCTTCGTTAAAATCATTAGCCGGCTCAAAAGCATCTTCTGGAGGCATCGGAGGCATATCCGGAGCACCATTTCCGGCTTGTAAATTTTCAATGCGCCATCCTTGAATGGAATTGAAATACTTGGTTTCCCCCTGTGGGTTTGTCCATTCCCTTCCGCGTAAATTAATACTTACTTTTACCTGTTGCCCTACTTGATAGCTATCCAAAATGTCACATTTATCTTGAATAAACTCAACCATTATATGTTGTGGATATTGCTCTTCAGTAGTAACAACCATTTCTCTTTTTCTAAAACCATTGTTTCCATAGGTTTTAGTTTCATCAATCAACTTAATCTTTCCTTGTATTTCCATGCATCAAAAGTATTAAAATAAATCTATTTTTTTGCTAATAACAGCTTCCATGCGGAAACAGTTTTATTTTCAGCTATTAAATTTTGTGCGTAGGTGTGTATTTCAGTTTCATCGTTGGTACTTAAAACCTCCCTCGCTTTAGCATTATTTTTAATAAAATCCTCAATTTCTGTTTCGGTTGGTAGAACATCTACATTGGCTAAAATTCCCAAATCATTTCCGGTTAAAACCGTACTTTTCCTAATGTTGTCCGGCAGCCCATCAAAGCCAATTCCTAAAGTAGACAGAGGTTTTGGGACTTCAAACATTCCCAAATTGGCTCTGCTGTACCAATTTCCGCCCATTCTACTTACCAAATCAATTTTATGCTGGTCTATTTGTCCGCTTTCATCCAAAACGTCTTCATCAATATGCATTTTTAACACTTCGCACACGATTAAATTTCCGGCACCTCCTTCTTCGCCCAAGGCGATAACTTCATTCACTTTGCATTCAAATTGCACAGGAGATTCCGCTACACGAAAAGGCTTGACAGTTTCCGAAGGTAGCATCGTTAATCCTGCTTTTTCAAATTCGTTTACCCCTTTGGCATATTCGGTGCTACTTAAAGAAACTTGTTGAACCATATTGAAATTAACAATATTTACTACCACTTCTTTAGTTTCCAGAACATTTTCCAACGTATGTTTGGTGGTATTGTCACGTACCCTTCGGTTGGCAGAAAACACCATAATTGGCGGATTGGAACTATACACATTAAAGAAGCTGAATGGTGATAAATTCACCTCTCCAGAATTACTTATTGTGCTTGCAAAAGCAATAGGTCTAGGGCCTACTGCACCTAATAAATATCCGTGAAGTTTGCCGGTTGAAATCTCTTTCGGATTGATTGAAAGCATAGCTTTGTTTTAGACAAAAATAAGGGAAATTAAAGACGGACGAAAATGTTTCTTAGCCGAGGATTTACATTATTTTTAGTAATGAATTATAAAGCGAAACAATAAAAGTGAAGCTTTTACTTTATATTTATACCAGTTCTTGTTTGAAATTACTGAAAAAGAAAGGAAAAAAGAACGTTTTATAGCAGTCATTTCAAATAGGTTATAACCTGACAGGTCTATTGCATTCACTTGATTCAGCATCAATTGTTTTAGTAAAATGAAAAAAACCACTCGTTGGATTCTTATCATATCCTCTTTTGTAATTGTTGTTTCCATACTTTGGAATACGTATGTGTTTTTTCAGAAATTTAAAGAGGAAGAGCGTACTAAAATGAAAATTTGGGCAGAGGCGCTTGGTGAATTTCTGCAAACTACCGACTTGGATAGGGATTTAGGGAATCTTACATTGGCCGTGATAAAAAATAATACCAGCACCCCTATGATTTATGTTGGTAAAGACGGTGAAATTCGCTCCAACAACCTTCCGGAAAATAAAGCTGGCGACTCTATTTATATTCAGAAAAAAATTAAACAATTCAATAGCGAAAACGACCCGATTGAAGTTACTTTTCGAACCGATAAATACGGTACGCTTTACTATGGCAATTCTGATGTTTTAAATAACCTGAAGTATTATCCCATTGCATTAATTTTGATTATCGTTTTTTTTAGTGCCGCTGTATATTTCTTTTTCAGAATTTCTAAAGTGGCAGACCAAAATAAGTTGTGGGCCGGAATGGCGAAAGAAACTGCGCATCAAATAGGGACGCCATTATCTTCTCTTTTGGGCTGGTCTGAATTGCTAAAATCTGAAAATGTAAGTCCGACTATTACGGAAGAAATTGAAAAGGATATAGACAGACTTTCTACCATTACCGATCGATTCTCCAAAATAGGCTCCGTTCCCAAATTGGAGAAGCTTGATATTATTTCAGAAACAAAAAAATCTTTTGATTACCTGAAAGCGCGGAGTTCTAAATTAGTAGAATTTAACTTCATTGCTCCGACCGAAGAAATTTACTGTTTGGTAAATTCCCAACTTTATGGATGGACCATTGAGAATTTGATTAAGAATGCCATTGACGCCATGAAGGGGAAGGGAAGATTGACAATTGAAATTAAAAAGGATAAGAAAACCGTTAAAATTAACGTTATAGATAGTGGTAAAGGAATTCATAAAAGTGATTATCTAAAGATTTTTAATCCGGGCTATACCACAAAGAAGCGAGGGTGGGGGCTAGGATTGTCTTTGGTGAAAAGAATTATTGAGAATTACCACGACGGAAAAGTAAAAGTTTTACATTCCGTTATCGATAAAGGGAGCACACTGCAAATTTTGTTAAAAACAGTAGATGATTAAATTGTCTTGCAAAATTTTACTTTGGAACATAAACCCTCGGAAGAGGATAAATTTGCATAAAAACAACAACCAGTGAGTATAAAACAAAAAGAAATTAAACAAACACCGCTAACCAATAACTGTCCGGAGTGCTTTTCCAACGACGGACTTATGCTTACTTTTCATCAAAAGCATATTGAAAATGCTTGGTATAAAAAGGCGACCGATACAATTTCAGATACGATTGTATGCCACAAATGCCATACAACTATTTACCCCGTACGATGGACGGAAGATATTGAACGTGTTCGGGAATTTTATTTAAAATCGGTAGGGAAGCCAAAAACATTTTTTAAGCTTACTAGACTGTCTGTTTTTGTTTTGATTGGAGTTGCTTCAGTAAGTATTGCCTTGGTAGTGTTCCTTCAGCAAATGTAAATTTACATCGCTGCATTTATTTTATCGGCTAGTGTAGAAAATTCGTCTTCCGTTAAGGAAACTTTATGTTGAAAGGTCATTTCACTCATATTGTTTAGCGGTATCAAGTGAACGTGAACATGTGGCACTTCCAAGCCAACAACAGCAATGCCCACGCGCTTACATTCCACAGTTTTTTCCAAAGCCTTCGCCACTTTTCGTGAGAAAGCCATTAAACCCATATAAGTATCTTCATCTAAGTCAAAAATTTTGTCCACTTCTTTCTTGGGGATGCAAAGTGTATGTCCCTTAGCATTGGGGTTGATGTCTAAAAAAGCATAGAAATCTTCGTCTTCTGCTACTTTATAGCTAGGGATTTCCCCATTGATTATTTTGGTAAAAATTGATGCCATGGTTTCAGATATTAGTCGTAATGTATTGTCAATCTAAAATAAAAAAGGTTTGACCCTTAGCCAAACCTTTTTTATAAAAGAAGATGAATTATTATAATAATTCGTCGATTGCTTCGCTGTATGCTGTTTTAGGAGCAACACCAACTTGGCGTCCCACTACCTCTCCGTTTTGGAAAACCAATACAGTAGGAATGTTTCTTACGCCGTATTTAGCAGCAAACTCTTGGTTAGCATCTACATCTACCTTACCAATAACCGCTTTTCCATCGTACTCCTCACTAAGTTGATCAATAATGGGAGCAACCATTCTACAAGGTCCACACCAAGCAGCCCAAAAATCTACTAAAACCGGTTTGTCGCTTTTTAAAACTACTTCATCAAAAGTAGCATCTGTTATCTCTAAAGCCATTTTGTATAATTTTAATTTATATTCAAGTTTGTATTATAATGCAAATTTAGTCAATTATTTCTCCAAACCTTACAGGAGCTATATTTGTTTTGATTATCAAGGTATTTAGTTTGTTAATTGTAATCTTAACAAAAGCAATTTAAGAAGATGAAAATCGTTATCTTGTTAATATGAATAGAATATTGTTGTTCTTTAGCTTCGTTTTCATAAGTGGCATCGTAAGGTCGCAGGAAAGCACATTTTCTGAAGATAGTTTAAAATGGGTGCCGCTTTATGTAAAAGCGTCTGCTTACAATTCCTTGGCGGGCCAAACGGTTGGTAACCCTGCTTTAAGTGCTTGGGGAGACACCTTGCAGCCGGGCATGAAAGCTATTGCCATTTCACGGGACTTATTAAAATTGGGAATTACGCACAATACCCCAGTAAGAATTGAAGGACTGGACGGCTTTTATTTGGTAAAAGATAAAATGAATGCACGTTACCGGAAAAAAATAGATGTGTATATGGGTGAAGAGTTACAAAAAGCGAGAAACTTCGGGAATAAATATTTGAAAATTTGGTATGGAGTTCCTATCGATAAGAATTGATGATAGGTAGTTATTAGATCCGTTCTAAGCTATACCTTACCCACAGCTACCAATTAACTTTTGCTCACTTGGAGATTGAAAACTGGCTTGGTTTTGTAGCGTTTTCTGAAAATTCGTCTTTTTAACAAGTTTTGACAGATATATCTCTAATTTACGAATGGATTCAAACGATTCCAGATCAATTTAAAATATAGTAATTCATGCCACCTTCTCAGTAAGGCATTGGCGCACGAAGTTATCCAAAGCGCTACATCTTTATCGCAAAGTAAAAAATAATGGTTGCATCTAATTAATTATTAATATTTTATGTATTTTTAGATTAAATTCTTTCCCCTAAACACTGCATATTAGTTTTAACAACCTTAAAAACGAATAAAAAGTGTCCATTTTCTTATTCTCTGGGGTAATCAAGTTATTGCGTAGATGTAAGGAACAATTTAAAACTTTTCCGCTTGCGGCAATAAAAAAATTGGCTTTGAAAGTCAATGTAAACAATGCTGGGATTGAAGAAAATTATCATGCTCTTTTCGGAACCTGCATCAGCAGAATATTACCAAATTTCAATACCTCCTATTCCACATTATGGGCAGATATTGGCAAAGAATCTTTACAGCCAATCACCTGTGATAAAATAACTCTTTCAAAAACTATTAATCAGAACCCAAGGCATATACACAACCAAGTATATGCTTATACTGAGGTGCCTTTTATGGATAAATCTTTTAATAATGAACGATCAACTTAATAAATAAATACAAATAAAATGAAAACAACATTTCTATCAATAGCAGTATGCTTTATGACCATTGTGGTTACCAGTTGCAAACAGCAGAAAAAAGAGGGTAAAACGACAACAGAAGATACCGTTGCCGCTACAGAAGATAATAAAGTAAGCGTTACCAAAGATAATTTTGCCAGGGCCATGTGCGATTTAGCCATGCAAAAAGAGTTTGCCCAAGGGGGCGACAATGCTTTTAATCATCACCGAAAGCCAATGCCGCTTGATGAGCAGCCCGCTCCGCTTATGAACAGGGATACCAACTATTCCTTCGCCATATTGGACGGTAGAGGAGATGTAGCCATTACTTTACCGGAAACAGATGGCCGCTATATGTCTTTACACGTGATGAACCACGACCACGTAACCGCCTTTGTATATTATGGCCCGGGTCGCTATGTAATTCCTGCCGATAAAACTACTGATTTCTTTTATGCCAACGTTCGCATCCAAATAGATGCCAGCGATCCCGATGATGTCAAAAAGGTAAATGACTATCAAGATCAGCTGAAGATTGAATTTTTGAATGGTTATCAACCCAAATCATTCCAGGTGACCAATTGGAATATGGAAGAGTTTGAACAACAGCGCAAGCATTATGTGAAAATTGCTCAAGAGGAAGGCGTAAGGGGAACCATGGGAACTTTAGACGATCCGGTTTCCACGGAAGATAGAAACCGAGGGGTTGCAATTGCTACTGGACTTTTGCCAGATGAGGATGCGGTGTACTTTACTGAAAGGTATGATGTGGAAAAAGATAAAACCTACAAAGTGACCTATCAGGTACCTGAGATGCGGGATGAGGAACTTGGTTTTTATTCCGTGACCATCTATGGGGCAGACCAGCATTTAAAAACCGATGAGGGATCTATTATTAGTAATGATAAGATTAAGCTTAATCCCGATGGAAAAACTTTCGATCTCTATTATGTGCCGCAAGACCAATTTGCGAAGGCAGATTATGCCAACAAAGTATTGGTGCCATCAAAACCATTCTGGATTTGTTTTAGGGTATACATCCCAAGCGAATCGGTAATCGATGGGGGCTATGTTTTACCCGAAGTAAAATAAGTTATGAAATGCCCATCAACAAAAATTTAAAATTACCGATAGATTAACAGGGCTTTCAATCTGCCTACCGGCAAGACGGGTCTGACCAATAAAGAACAACTAAATATTAGGAGATGAAAACAACCATTTTAACACTATCAGCTGTAGCGATTTTTCTAGCTACCATCAGTCAATTACAAGCACAGGAAAAAAACAAACTTCCCTATGACGATCAGGAGTTTCATGGTAAAATAGGCCGTACTTATAAGGATTCTGAAATGGACTGGCCAGAATATGTAGAGCCCGAAGAAGGAGCTCCCAATGTGGTGGTTATTTTGCTGGACGATGTAGGTTTTGGTATGATTAGCACTTATGGCGGTCCTGTGCCTACGCCACATTTGGATTCATTGGCCAGTGAAGGCCTGCGCTACAACCGCTTCCACACCACGGCTATATGTGCGGCCACCCGAGCAGCGCTAATTACAGGTAGAAATCACCACAACGCCTCCAGCGGTTTCTTGCCGGAGTGGTCAACAGGCTTTCCAGGCTATACTTCGATGATTCCAAGAAGTACCACGCCTATCAGCAAGGTGATGAAATACAATGGGATGAACACGGCTTGGTTTGGTAAAAACCACAACACGCCCGACTGGGAAACTTCCCCTGCTGGACCTTTCGATCGCTGGCCAACAGGGATGGGATTTGATTATTTTTATGGCTTCAATGCCGGGGAGACCGACCAATACAATCCTGTAATCTTTGAAAACACCCTTCCGGTCGAGCCAGAAACGACTCCGGAAGAAGGCTATCACTTTATGGCCGATATGACTGACAAGGCCATCGACTGGATGAAATTGCAAAAGTCCATTTCTCCAGACAAACCCGTCTTTATGTATTTCGCCCCAGGGGCCATCCATGCGCCACATCACACACCTAAAGAATGGCGGGATAAGTTTAAAGGAAAGTTTGACCATGGCTGGGACAAGCAACGTGAAATCACTTACGCGCGCCAAAAAGAAATGGGCATTATTCCGGCAGATGCTAAACTGTCTGCCCGAAATGAAAATATAAAAGCCTGGAATTCACTTTCAGCCGATGAGCAAAAGTTTTATGCACTTTTACAAGAAAACTACGCTGGCTATATGGCCTATACAGACCATGAAATCGGTCGTTTGTTGCAGGCGATAGCACAGTTGCCCGATGCTGAAAATACTTTGATAATGTACATTGTAGGCGATAATGGTGCCAGTACCGAAGGCGGTTTGGAAGGAACATTAAATGAAATAAAAGCCTTAAACGGTATTCAAAGTACACTAAAAGAAAACTTGTCTAGAGCTGATGAAATTGGTGAGCCTGGTTCTGAGCCACATGTGCCCGTAGGTTGGGGTCTGGCAATGAATACCCCTTTCCCCTGGGCAAAGCAAGTGGCTTCTCACTTTGGCGGCAGCCGAAACCCCATGGTGGTTTCTTGGCCTAAAGTGATCAAAGACAAAGGCGGTATACGTTCCCAATTTTTGCACGTAATTGATGTGATGCCTACCGTCTTGGAAGCTACAGGCATGAAAGCGCCTGAATACATAGATGGCGTGAAGCAAAAACCACTAGATGGTGTTTCTTTTATGAGCACATTCACTAATGCCAATGCTCCTGAAGTGCGTACCACGCAGTATTTTGAAATTTTGGCCAACCGTGCCATTTACCACGAAGGATGGGTTGCAGCACACCAGCATACCAAACCATGGAGAATGGACTTGGCTCCTGGCTTTGAAAACCAAACTTGGGAATTGTACAATATCGAGGAGGACTTTTCTGAAGCCGTAAATGTAGCTGACCAATACCCGGATAAGCTTAAAGAACTGAAGGATGTGTTTGAAAAAGAAGCGAAAAAATATCAGGTATATCCTTTGGATGACCGTGGAGCACAAAGACTTACCGTGCCCAAACCTTCATTGATTGAAGGTAGAACCTCCTTCACCTTTTACGAAGGCGCGGTTCGACTGCCAGAGACCGTAGCACCAAACACCAAAAACACTTCTTGGACTATGGAGGCCATGCTTGAAACAGCCCCCGGAAACAAAGACGGTGTAGTAAATGCCATAGGTGGATCCAGTGCTGGATACGCATTGCATGTTAAAAATGGATATCCAACCTTTACTTACAATTATTTTGAAGCAGCAGTAACCGACATTAAGTCCAGCAAAAAGCTGCCCGATGGTCTCGCTTCTATTAAGGTAGACTTCCAATATGATGGAGGTGGAGCCGGAAAAGGAGCCGATGTAATCTTGTACATCAACAACGAGAAAGTAGCAGAAGGCCGATTGGACGCCACTGTACCCGCTCGTTTCGGAATTGATACCTTCGGGGTAGGTGTAGATACGGGCTCACCAGTAACAAAAAACTATTCAGTGAACGAATTTCAGGGGCGAATAGCCGAGGTGAATATTGATTTGAAGCCAAAAAACAAACCATAATCCAATTTTAGAAATAAACACAGAACCATGGATACTAAATTTTTAAGAGTAGGATTGTTGTTGTCCATAGTGGTGGTAACAACTTTTTCCTGCAAGAACAGCTCAAAAGAAAGTAAGGAAGACAAGGCTACCTCTGAGGCAACAGAAAAGCAATTTTCCATTGAAAGCAATGATGCTAATGATCCCTTCAAGGTAGTACTGCCAGCAAAACCTGAAAAAGTCACACCAGAGTATGCCCGGGAACTGGGGAAGTTTGCCTACGTATGGGGCTGGCCAATGGTCAATATGCTCAATAGAAGAACACAAATAACACAAGCGCCCGAGCCGAGTTATCTAAACAATGTATTGCCTGTTTCGCCACAAGGCCAATTGGCTATGCTAAATGATTATATTTTACCAGAAGAAACCTTTGTTACCTGTCCCAATCAAGATGTGGTGTATGGTTTAGGTTTTTTTGATTTAAACACTCAGCCGGTGGTTCTACAAGTGCCAGATTTTGGAGACCGCTTTTGGGTGTATGCTATCTACGATCAGCGCACCAACCAAGTAGGAGAGCTAGGAACGCCATACCAGACCGAAACGGGGTTTTATTTGCTAGTCGGACCTAATTGGAGTGGCGAAACACCAGAAGGCATCAATGGCGTAATCAAAAGCCCAACAACCTTGGCCAACATTATTCCACGTGTATTTCAAAACGATACCGAAGCAGACAACGCAGCACTTCAACCCACAATCAATCAAATTGTGGCATACCCGCTTCCAGAATTTGACGGCACAATGAAGACCATTGTTTGGAAAAACATTCCATCTATTCAAGGTCCTGCCTCCGATGGAAAAGAAACCAAATGGGTGGTTCCGGAAAAGTTCTTTGATGCCAACCAATTAGGCAAGGTATTGGAAATTTTGCCTCCTCTGGATGGCGAGGAAGCTTTGTATGAACAATTAAAAGAGTTGTTAGCAGCAGCGAAGAATGATCCTACCATTAAAAGGGCATTGGTGGAAACGGCAGTGAAAACAGAAAAAGATGTCATTGGAAGTTTCTTCCTGTGGAAAAACAATGGGGTTGATGCAGGCAATGGTTGGAACCGCTCCTACTACAGTGCAGATTGGGATGGGTCCGGAGATTACAACTACTACGATAGAACTGCTACTGCAAAATCAAATATGTTTGATAACAGGCCCAATGAAACGCAATATTACTACACGGATAAAACCTCTGGTGGTGAGCAACTGGATGGCAACAACAACTACACCGTAACTTTCAAAAAAGGGGAAGAACCACCTGTTGAAGGGTTTTGGTCTTTGACTTTATATAATAAAAATCATCTATTTTCTAGTAACGAGTTGAATCGCTATTCTGTTGGGACAAAAAGTAAAGGTCTTGAAAGAAACGAAGATGGTTCATTGACCATCTATATCGGTTCTGAATCTCCAGGTGAAGACAAGAAAAGCAACTGGTTGCCGGCTCCAGCCGAACACTTTTCGTTATACATCAGGGCCTATTGGGGGAAAGAGGGCGTAACTGAAGGAACTTGGATTCCTCCTACCATTGAAAAATACTAAACGTAACCAGCTTAAAAAACAATATAGGGATTTAAACTAAATGGTTTTTACAATCAAAATAGGTAACTAAAAGAATAATAAATATTGCAACTACTCAATTTCAGTAGAAACATCAGTAAAAACAAAAACAACTATGAAACCAACACACACCATACTTGCACTGCTTACATTTTTTGCAGTGGTAAGTTGCAATCAAGAAACGAAAAAGGAAACTTCAGACACTGTCAATATGGTTGAAAAGGCAGATTCCAAATCTTCCAAAATAAAAGAAAACCCAGATAAGAACTGCTTTTTTGGAGATTTGCACTTACATACAGCCCTGTCGGTCGATGCCAATGTATTTGGCGCTACTTTAGGACCGGAAGCTTCCTATAAATACGCCTTAGGAGAAGAGGTAGAGTATCTGGGGCAAAAGGTTAAGCGCCATGCACCGCTCGATTTTTTGGCTGTAACAGATCATGCCGAGTATTTAGGTATTATGGTAGAAGTGCGTAAACCGGGTAGTGAGATTTCAAAAACAGATCTTGGTAAATTACTTACTAGCTCAGACCCCGATGAACGCAATAAGGCTTTTGCATTCTTATCCGGTGCTGTAGCTTCCAATACACGTGTTCCCGACTTTGAAAAACCAGAGGTGTTAAGTAATAGCTGGAAGCATGTAATTGAAACAGCGGAACGTTATAATGATCCAGGGAAATTCACTTCTTTGGTAGGGTTTGAATGGACATCCGCTCCGGGAACAGCCAATAAGGCACAGCAAAACATACACCGCTGTGTAATTTTTAAAGGAGCCGATGTACCTGAACAAACATACTCTTCTTTTGATTCTCCAGATCCTGAAGATTTATGGACGTACCTGGAGAAGGCTCGTGCAACTGGAGATGATGTCATTGCGATTCCGCATAATGGAAACATAAGTAACGGATTGATGTTCGATACAAAAACGCTAAGTGGTGAGCCACTTACAAAGGAATATGCTATACGAAGAATGGCCAACGAGCCGCTTACTGAAATAGCTCAGGGGAAAGGGCAAAGCGAAACGCATCCTGAATTATCACCTAACGATGAATTTGCCGATTACGAAATTTATGAAACCCTACTAGGTTCACAGACGACCGCAAAATATCAAACCGGCAGTTACGTTCGTCAGGCATACGGAGTAGGTCAGGAATTACAGGAAAAACTTGGGGTGAATCCATTTAAATATGGTTTAGAGGGCGGTACGGATTATCATTCGGCATTATCTACTACAGATGAAGATGGTTATCCAGGTTCTCATGGGCTCACCGATGATCAAAGAAACCCGGAAAAGCTTTTTACAGAAGCTACAGGTACCATAGGAGAGCCTCCTGTGAAGTTAGCTGCGGCCGGACTTACCGGTGTTTGGGCAGAAAGTAATACCAGAGAGAGCATTTTTGAGGCATTAAAAAGAAAAGAATGCTTTGGAACTTCTGGCGTAAGAATGAAAGTACGCCTGTTTGCAGGCTGGGATTATACTGCAGATTTATTAAAGCAAAACAATTGGATAAAACAGGCGTACGCTAAGGGTGTGCCCATGGGCGGAGATTTGCCTTTAGCATCTGGCAATCCTAAATTCTTGGTGCAGGCGTTAAAAGACCCAAACTCTGGAAACCTTGACCGCATTCAAATAATTAAAGTGACCACCAAAAATGGTAAATCATCAGAAAAGGTGTTTGACGTGGTTTGGAGTGGAGACCGAAAACGTGATGAAAAAGGAAAAGTACCTGCGGTGGGCAATACAGTTGATATGAAAACAGCTACCTATACCAACACCATTGGTTCTACAGAATTAATCGGCTATTGGGAAGACACGGACTTCAATCCAGATGCTTACACCACTTACTATGCAAGAGTACTGGAAATACCAACACCAAGATGGAGTACCCAACTTGCTGTTAAAAATAATTTACCGGTAAGCAAAACGGTTCCGCCAATTATACAGGAAAGGGCATGGACAAGCCCAGTTTGGTACAGTCCTAATTAGAACTAATTTAACATACAAAAACAGGCTTATATTTATTAATACGAGCCTATTGTTACTATTTTATTTAACCTCTAGAAAAAAGAATATATGACGCGATGGATAAAAGAACCGCTCCTGCATTTTGTAGTGCTTGGAGCACTTATATTTGTAGTCTACAGTTTAGTGAATACTTCAGAAGATAACGACCGAAAAATTGTAATAGATGATGATAGATTGAAACACATAAATGCCCTATATGAAATTCAATGGGATCGCCCTGCAACACCCGAGGAGTTAAGGGCGTTAGTGGAGATATACATTCGTCAAGAAGTGTTGTATCGAGAAGCCCTTCGCATGAATTTAGACCATAACGATGAGGTGGTGAAACGTCGTTTGTCGCAAAAAATGGAGTTTATAAGTAGCGATTTAACCAAAATGGTGGAGCCTATTACTGAAACTAAATTGCAAGCCTACTTTGAAGAGAATAAAGAGGATTATCGGGTTCCAACAGCCTATTCATTTTCACACATTCTTTTGTCAAACCAAAATCATATTAATCCAAAAGAAGATGCATCAAAACTTTTGGCCTCTGTGGATGTTGCGCAATATGAATCTTTAATTAGGGAAGGAGATCAAACCACGCTTTCTCTATCATATAAAGATGCAAGTGGCTCCATGATATTAAAAGAATTGGGCGCAAAATTTTATAGCAGCTTAGATACATTGCCACTCAGTCAATGGACCGGCCCTATAAGTTCAGGTTTTGGCATCCATTTGGTATTTATCTCCAACAAAACCAACACCCACATTCCAGAACTTGCCGAGGTGAAAAATAAAGTAGTAAGGGATTATGAGTATGCAACAGAAATAGCCACAAGAGATGCTGTATATAACGAATTGAAAAAGAATTATGAAGTGATTATTGAATTGGATGATTTGAATCAATCTGAAAAAAACAAATTGTACGCTAATTTAAAATTACAAAAATGAAATTATCCAAACTTTTATTTTTCGTTATCTTTTTAATGTTTTTTAGTGTAAAGGGTTGGAGCCATGAAATACGTCCTGCATACCTTCAAATAACGCAAACAGAAGAAAATAGCTATCAATTACTATGGAAAGTCCCTAGACGGGGGGATTTGGTGATAAGTTTGCGGCCAGTTTTTCCAGAAGGCTTTACATTGAAAGAAACCGAGCGTTATAGGATAACAGGCGATGCTAAGATATTTAATTTTGAATTAGAGGCTGACCGACCGTTAGCAGGAGAGCAAATTAGCATTCATAATTTAAACAAAACATTGGTAGATGTACTGGTAACAGTTAAGTACCTGAACGGAGAAAAGGTGACACTTATAGTAAAACCCGAAAATCCACAAGTAACACTACCTGGGAAAACGGAAAAATGGGAAGTAGTAAAAACCTACACTATTTTAGGTGTTGAACACATTCTTTTTGGGATAGATCATCTTTTATTTGTTCTCGCATTGATTATTATAACCAAAGGGTTTGGTAAAATAGTAAGAACTATTACTGCTTTTACCCTTGCACATAGTATTACGCTAAGTATGGCCGTGTTGGGGGTTGCCAATTTACCGGGACCACCTGTAGAAGCAGTTATTGCATTGAGTATTGTTTTTTTGGCGGTTGAGATTATTAAGAATATTCAAGGAAAAGAAACGTTAACAAGCAAAAAGCCTTGGTTAGTTGCTTTTACATTCGGACTTTTGCACGGGTTTGGTTTTGCCGGAGCTTTGGCAGATGTTGGATTGCCGCAAACCGAAATTCCGTTGGCGTTGGCCTTTTTTAATATAGGTGTAGAAGTAGGGCAAATTTTATTTGTAGTAACAACGCTTGCAGTTATTTGGTTGCTGCAGCGCTATAAAAAATGGCCGATATGGTTAAAAAAAGCACCCGCGTATGCTATTGGTACACTTGCAGCCTTTTGGGTAATAGAGCGTATTTTACTTTTTTAATCCCTTGAAAATAAAGAAAACCTTCTGTGTGCATTACAAATAATTAAACCGTCGTTATAGAAACCGCATTTGTATATATAAAAAGTTTTATCCTACGGGCTTTTATAGGCATGGTGGTGCTTGCTTATCTTTTTATGCCATTGAAGAATCAGGTGTTTACGGTAGTTCATTACTTATCCCACGAAATTGAAAGTATTTTTAATGCGCACCATCATCATATAAAAATGCATACCCATAACTTTCAACTGCCAAATAGCATTCATCATCAGCATCAACATTCACATGTTGCTGAGCATACTCATAGGCACGATACCCTAGCTTTGTTGGCGTCTATTTTTTCTTCAGAAGAAGATGGGAATAAAAAAGAAGGTGTTTTAACCTATTATCAACTGGATAAACATTTTCATTCAAGTATTTATAGGATTTCCCATAAAAGCTCACTTTTTCAAAAGGAAAACAAACGGATAATAACTTTCAATTATTTTTCTATAACTATTCCCATAATCGTTCCACCTCCCCAATTTTCATAAGCTATTTTTTTAAATGAACTACAGCCTCATTCAGGAGGGTGTAAATTGCAATGTATTCAATGTACGTCATGGGTAAGCCATGTCTAATTTTAAATTAATAATTATGAAAAAAATAATGGCAGCATGTTTATTGCTTGCTACGAGTATATCTTATGCCCAAACCATACGAGGAAAAGTAATTAATGAAAAGGGAGAACCGTTGCCGGATGTGGGGGTATTCAACAAAACTTCCGGCAGCCATTCACATACCAACGTGGTGGGCGATTATTCATTAGATAGAACTTCCGTCGGCGATTCCGTTCTATTTTCCAGCTTAGGATATGGTTCGCAATATTTGGTAATTGCACAAGAAGATTTTTCAAGTGAAAAAAATATGGTGCTAAGACCTACAAATATTTCTTTGGATCAAATTGTGTTGGTGTCTGAAGTAAACTCACTGAGCCGATTTGTAGACGTTGATATACAAACCAATCCCGTGAAATCATCACAAGAAATTTTAAGAAAAGTACCGGGGTTGATTATTGGGCAACATGCCGGAGGCGGAAAAGCAGAGCAAATATTTTTGCGTGGTTTTGATATTGACCACGGTACCGATGTAGCAATAAATGTAGATGGACTACCGGTTAACATGGTGTCGCATGCGCACGGACAAGGGTATTCTGATTTGCATTTCGTAATTCCAGAAACTTTGGAAGACATCAACTTTGGGAAAGGACCTTATTATGCCGATCATGGAGACTTTACCACAGCAGGGTATGTAGATTTACACTTGCGAAAATCTATTGATAAAAGTTTAATTTCCATGGAAGTTGGGCAGTTCAACACAAGCCGATTTGTAGGTATGCTAAAAGTTTTGGATACTGAAAAAAGCAATGCTTATGTGGCTTCAGAATTGTACCTAACCGATGGTCCTTTTGATTCGCCCCAAGATTTTAACCGAATAAATGTAATGGGGCGTTACAATTATAAATTGGCCAACAACGAAGACCTTTTGGTTACCTTGTCCCATTTTCAAAGTAAATGGGATGCTTCGGGGCAAATACCCCAAAGAGCAGTCGATCAAGGCATCATTGGAAGATTTGGTGCTATAGATGATACGGAAGGCGGGCAAACCAGCAGAACGAATTTACTGGTGAACCACATAAAATTATTGGATGACAACCAAACTGTAAAAACAAAAGCTTACATCTCTCAGTACAATTTTGAACTGTTTTCTAATTTTACGTTTTATCTAGACGATCCTGTAAACGGAGATCAAATTCAGCAAGAAGAAAGTAGGTTGATTGTTGGTGCGGAAAGTGTTTATGAAAAAGCAAACATTTCTTTAACCGAAGGTATTGATTTTGATTACCAAGCCGGGGTAGGATTTCGTTACGACAATGTAGACGATGTACAACTTTCCCATACGCTCAACAGAAAAGAGATACTGGAAAGGCTTGCTTATGGCGATGTAGATGAGGTAAATACCTATGGGTTTGTAAATACGGAATTTAAAATGGGCAAATGGTTGATTAATCCTGCGCTAAGACTCGATTATCTTAAATTTGATTATTACAACAAGTTAACAGAAACCTACGATAACAACAGTGAAAGCAAAGTGGCTCTTAGTCCGAAGCTTAACACGGTTTACTCCTTCAATTCCAATTGGCAGGTATTTTTAAAAACGGGTCTCGGTTTCCACTCCAACGATGCACGGGTAGTAGTTGCTAACGAAGGAGAAGATATTTTACCAACCGCTTATGGGGCCGATTTTGGAGCCATTTATAAGCCTTTTAGCAAGCTTGCCTTAAATGCTGCCTTGTGGTGGTTGTATTTAGACCAAGAGTTTGTTTACGTTGGAGATGCCGGTATTGTAGAGCCTAGTGGAGAAACAAGAAGACTGGGGGTTGATGTTGGAGCTCGCTACCAAGCATTGCCTTGGTTATATATTTATGCGGATGCCAATTTTAGTAAGGGGCGAAGCGTAGGTGAGCCTAATGGAGCAGATTATATACCATTGGCGCCCGATTTTACTTCGGTTGGTGGTTTACTAGTAGATAATTTAGGGAACTTTTCTGGAAGTTTAACCTATAGATATGTTGACGACCGTCCTGCAAACGAAGACAATTCCATTGTTGCTGAGGGATATTTCGTTACGGATTTCAATATAAATTATTCGTGGAAAAATTGGACATACGGTATTGTTATTGAAAATTTATTTGATACGGAATGGAACGAAACCCAATTCGCTACCGAAAGCCGTTTGTTTGATGAACCTGCACCGGTAGAAGAAATTCATTTTACACCCGGAACTCCTTTTTATTTAAGAGGGAAAGTGAGTGTTGCTTTTTAACTCACTTTTTTATTAGATAAATGTTTGAATTGCCAGTCAGTTTTACAAAACTGACTGGTAATTATTCGGATAGGTTGAATATCTATACTGTGTATAAGCTGAGTTTTGAAATATGGACTACCTTCCAAAACTATCTATAACTAATATTATTTTGCATGGTTTTTTGTTGTTAGGCTTGTTGGCTTGCCGATGCTCCGTTTTGCTACTATTGGGATAGGCTTCTCACACCAGAAGTTTGCGCATAAAAAAAGCCACACTTCCGTGCGGCTTTTTTTGCTCCCCCTCTTGGGCTCGAACCAAGGACCCTCTGATTAACAGAAAGAAAATTTTTCATTCTTCTGCTTTCATAAATTTTCTTATATATTGATTTTCAGTTTTTTATAAAATATACTTTTGCATATAATTTCAAAAAAAGTAACTTTATCTTTTAATTTGTTGTACCTATGTTGTACCCATTATTATAAAAGCTATGGCGAGTATAAAGGTTATATTGCGTAAAAAGCAGCTCTCAGATGGAACATATCCGGTTTGCTTACGTGTTATCAAAGATAGAAAAACAAAATATTTTAAAACTATCTATAATGCCCTTCCCAAGCATTGGGACGAACAGGCAGGAGCATTTAATAAAAGCTACCCCAATTACATCCAAAGCAATCGGCTTTTGCTTAAATTCAAAGATAGGGCGTTAAAAATATATTCAGAATTAGATATTGAAAAAGATAATTTTTCTTTGGAAGATTTCGAAAAGCATTTTAGAATAGAGGCTAATCCCATTAAGCAAAATGTTTTCAATTTTTGGGATGAAATTATCCATGAAATGATTGATGCCGGTAGAACTGGCAATGCAAGGGCTAATAGGGACTCTTACAATTCCGTCAAAAAGTTTTATCGAACAAAATCCCTTAATTTTCAAGATATCACCCATACATTTTTAAATAAGTACGAAGTATTCTTAAGAGCAAGAGGTGGCACCGATGGAGGGATTGGTGTTCGTATGCGAGCAATTAGGGCATTATATAATATGGCTATTGAAAGGAATATCGTTAAAAGGGAGCTTTATCCTTTTGATGCTTATAAAGTATCTAAATTAAAAGGTAAGGGAATAAAAAGGGCATTGAATATTGAGGAAATACAAAGAATTATCAATCTTGATGTTTCCGAATACCCACATTTAACTGATAGCAAAAATTACTTCGTATTTAGTTTTTACACCAGGGGTATGAATTTTGCTGATATGATGAAGCTAGAAAAGAAGGACGTTTCAGAGGATAGGATATTTTATACTAGATCCAAGACCAAGGGGAATTTTATTATAAAAATACTTCCTCCAGTTAAAACTATATTGAATTATTACAGTACGGTAAGTACGACCAAATATGTTTTCCCTATACTTTTAAAGGATAAAATGTCCCCAAGCCAGATAGAAAACCGAAAATCCAAAACCCTTAAAAAATACAATAAAAACCTGAAAGAAATCGCAAAAGTATGCAAAATAGATAAGTCTATCAGCAGTTATGTCGCCAGACACAGTTTTGCCAATTGCTTAAAGCAGAAAGGTATTGCAACGGACATAATAAGCGAATCAATGGGGCATCAAAATGTAGCGATAACGCAAGCATATTTAAAGGAGCTAGATAGTTCGGTTTTGGATGAAGCATGTGAGTTATTGTTATAATTTTTGAAACAGTCCATTCTTGGTGTACAATTATTTTCTTTATGAAAATCTTCTCCAATTCAATTTCAAATCTAAATATTTTATTTGATGCTATTGCCAGTAATAAAAGATATCTGTAATTTAATGAACACTGTCAATAGTTGAACCGCAGTTAAGCATTGCCTCGCCATAATACGGATTTAAAATTTCTTTTGTGCTACTTATCCAAACTGCACCATGGTTGTTATGGGCCATCGGGCATTTTTGAATATACAATTTCTGGTTCACATTATCGAGATTCTTTATCAAAGGAACCATGTTTTGGTTTAAAACAACAAATTGTTCCCGTTGATTTTCAATATCAGTAGTTCCCAAAATGGTAGTAAGCGCTTTTTTAATTTCCATTAAATGGAGACTTTGCAATCTTTCCATTTCAGATTTGGGAATCGCATTGATTTGCTCCAAGGTAAGCTGTGCGAAAGTGTGAATATCTTCAATTTTTTCACTTACAAAAGCATCTTTCATCTGTAAATAAGGTTTTACACTTTTTCTGAATTTCTTCCCTGCCGCTGCGGAAAGTTCTACTTTCGTTTCAGAAATAGGAGATACATTCTTAGATTGGTTCATCATTGATTTTTTACCCTGCAATTGCGCTGCCGCATCTACGGTAAAAGTACCATTGGTTACGATTTCTTCACCATTGTTTATTCCCGATAAAATAATATACCCATCTTGATACCGATTACCCAAAACTACTTCCCGCATTTCAAAAACTGGTTCTTTGGGATTCGTCTTTACATACACCAAAGAGCGCTCCCCTGTCCACATAACCGAACTAGCTGGAATAATAAGGTGTGAACTTTTATTGACATCTTTCGCCTCAATTCTACCGGTAACAAACATTCCAGGTTTCAATAACCCGTTGTTATTATTAAGAATCGCCCGTACAGTTACCGTTCGGGTTTGAGTATTAAGAACAGGATCGACAAACGAAATATTGGCATCAAATTCCTTATCGGGGTAGGCGGTGCTGATAACCTTTACCTTTTGACCTTTACTAAATTCTGAAATTTGGCTTTCGTAAGCATCAAATTCTGCCCAAACTGAAGCAAGGTTTGCTGTTTGTAAAATTGCCATTTCATCTGTTATGTGTCCACCTTCAGACACGTTTAAAGCAGTTACGACACCATCAATATGGGAATAAATTGTAAGGCTTGTTTTAACCGTTCCCGATTTTATTACCTGGTTCACCTCATCGGAAGGGATCCTCCAAATTTTAAATTTATTTTTAACAGCTTCAAAAAGCTGTGGTTGGGATTCTTTCAATTTGGCAGCCGTAATAAGCTCTTGTTGGGCAGCTACCAATTCCGGCGAATATACAACCGCAATTGCTTGCCCTTTTCGCAAGGTCTCTCCCAAAGTTTTCACGTATAGTTTCTCAATTCTACCATTGAAATGGGCAGACTGTGTAAAAGTCTCATTTTCATTTGGTTTGATTTTTCCAGAAAGAGAAATCGTATTTTCACCATTCTTGGAATGGCTACCAACAATAATCGTTTCAATATTGGCCAATGCCACAGCGTTCTTGGACATTTTAATTTCGTTGGGAGCCAATCCATCAGCACCCGATTCCGCTGGAATTAAATCCATCCCACAAATTGGGCAATCTCCCGGCTCGGGCTGCATAATCTGCGGATGCATCGAGCATGTCCACATTTGATTTTTCCCGGCTGCATCATGGTCGTGATTTGTAATCGCTTCGGAAGTATTCTCAACAGATTTTATTTCTTCGGAAGTACCGCCAAAAATAAGCCAACCACCAAACAGTCCCACAAGGACCGCAATGGCGATGTATATTATATATTTATTCATAGGTTGTTATTTTTTGTTCTGTAATCGTTCAATCATTACTTTCATTTCGGCAATTTCCTTGCGCTGTGCCTTAATGATTTCTTCTGCCAGTTTCTTCACCTCTGGGTCTTTGATATCCGCACGCTCGCTTGTTAAAATTGCTATTGAATGATGGGGAATCATTGCTTTCATCCAAAGCACATCGCCCACAGTTGATTTTTGGTCACGTACCAGTCCCAACGCACCTACAAATAGAACAATACTTCCCAAAACAATGGCGATATTCTTCTTTTTATTTTGATACATCCCACGCATTGCGACAAACATTATGATGGCCATTGCTGCGATGCCTAAGCAACTCATATAAAATCTTGTCAGACTGAAATATACGTGGTCAATAGCATATGTATTCAAGTACATTGTTATGTACATTGCTACGAAGGATGCTGCGAGCATTCCTACAAACTTTGTGTAATTACCTTTTTTCATTTCATCGTGATTGTTTTCTTTTGAATTCATAATTTTTGGTTTTTTAGTTGTTAATCAATTGATTTTGTTCTGAGTCTAAGTGCGTTTGCAATTACAGAAACTGAACTAAAGCTCATTGCCAGTGCCGCAATCATAGGCGATAATAGAATTCCGAAAAATGGGAATAATACACCTGCCGCAATCGGCACACCCAGCGTGTTGTATATCATAGCAAAAAACAGATTCTGTTTGATGTTACGCATAACTTTGTGGCTAAGGTTTCTTGCTTTTACGATACCGTGCAAATCTCCTTTTACAAGCGTAATCATCGCACTTTCAATAGCGACATCGGTTCCAGTACCCATTGCGATACCCACATCACTTTTTGCCAGAGCAGGTGCATCGTTGATACCATCACCTGCCATAGCGACCACTTTACCCTGTTCCTGTAGTTTTTTAACCTCGTCTAGTTTGTTTTCAGGTAACATTCCCGCTTTGAAGTTGGCGAGATTGAGTTTGCTCGCCACTGCCTGAGCGGTGTCGTGATTATCTCCTGTGAGCATTATTACTTCGATGCCTTTATCCTGTAACTCTTTGATTGCCTTGGCACTCGATTCTTTTATTTTGTCGCCAATAACCACATAGCCTGAAACTTCGCCATCAATGGACAAATAAGAAACGGTCTTCCCTTGTTTCTGAAAGGATTGTGCTTCTGTTTCCATTTCAGATGATATTTTGGCATTTGCATACTCCATCATTTTGGCATTTCCTAAATCGAGCTTCTTGCCATCAACTGTTCCTTCTACGCCTTTACCAGTTACTGCGCTAAAGTTTTCGGTTTTTGATATTTCAGTTTTCCGCTCCTTTCCGTATTTCACGGTAGCTTCGGCAAGAGGATGCTCGCTGGAACTGTTTAGGGATGCGATAAGATGTAGAATTTCGCTTTCGCGAAAGCGAGATTCATCAAACGATCCAATTTTCTCAACCGTCGGTTTGCCTTCGGTAATGGTTCCTGTTTTATCAACGATAAGTGTGTCCACTTTGTCCATTTTCTCTAAGGCTTCGGCATTTTTAATCAACACACCATTTTGTGCGCCTTTACCAACACCTACCATAACGGACATCGGCGTCGCCAATCCCAAGGCACACGGACAGGCAATAATCAATACGGCAATGGCATTTACAAGGGCAAATACATAAGCTGGCTCTGGACCCCATATTGCCCAAACAATGAAAGTGATGACCGCAATGATTACCACTACAGGCACAAAATAGCCTGAAACCGTATCTGCCAATTTCTGAATAGGGGCACGACTGCGGCTGGCATCGTTGACCATATGTATGATTTGGGAAAGTAAGGTTTCGCTACCTACTTTTTCGGCTTCCATCAAGAACGATTGATTCCCATTAATGGTACCGCTACTTACTTTGTCATCTACAGATTTATTAACTGGAATCGGTTCTCCCGAAATCATTGATTCATCCACGGTAGTTTCGCCTTCGGTAATTTTGCCATCCACAGGAATTTTATCTCCTGGCTTCACACGTAATATATCTCCTTTTTCAATTTGGTCAATGGAAACTTCTTCCTCATTTCCATCAATTATCTTAATGGCTTTATTGGGTGCGAGTTTCAATAGTTCCTTAACTGCTGAATTGGTTTTGCTATGCGCACGCGCTTCCAAAACCTGACCCATCAATACCAACGTTAGAATAACAGTAGCGGCTTCAAAATACACGTGAACCGCACCAGATTCTGTTTTAAATTGTTCAGGAAAAAAGTCTGGAAACAACATCCCAAAAACACTAAAGAGCCAAGCCACGCCTGCACCTATACCGATTAGTGTGAACATATTGAGTTTCCAGGTTTTAATACTTCGATAAGCACGTTCAAAGAACATCCAAGTGGCATAAAACACTACTGGAATGGAAAGCCCAAATTGAATCCAGTTCCACCATTTCTGTTCCATTACATCGTATAGCGGATTGTTGGGAATCATCTCACTCATAGCGATTAGAAAAATAGGAAGCGTAAAGGCTACTGCTATCCAAAATTTCTTAATCAGCTTATTATATGTTTTTTCTTCGGCAGATAAATCAGGTTCCATCGGCACTAAATCCATTCCGCAAATAGGACAAGCTCCGGGTCCATCTTTGACAATTTCTGGGTGCATTGGGCACGTCCATTGTTCAGAAGTTGTAGCTGACAAATTCTGTTCCTCGACCAAATCCATTCCGCAGACAGGGCAATCGCCTGGCTTATCATAGGTTTTATCACCTTCGCAATGCATTGGGCAGTAGAAGGTTCCTGTTCCTTTGCCTTTGGGTTTTTGCTCTATTGTTTCTTCCGAAGGGTCAGGGCGCTGACCCGATTTGTATATGGCGTAAGTGCCACCATCATTTTTTAAGACATCCTGGAACTGCTCTATCGCTATTTCAGATGTCATATCAATTTTGGCTTCAGCCTTTTCCAAGTCCACGGTTACATTTTTAACACCATCGACTTTGGAAAGCGTTTTTTCTACGTGCGCTTTACAGCCGTTACAAGTCATTCCGTTTATATCGAAAGTGCGTGTTCTTGCACCGTCGGGTTTAATGGGGTGAACGTGATATTTACTTTTCTTTTTCTGAACGGCTTCTTCCAGTTTTTCAATAGGAATATGATTTTCCATTTGAATAGTCGCTACGGACGCATCCAAGTCAATATCGACATCGGTAACGCCGGGAATATCGCTGAGAGCCGATTTCACGTTTCTCAAGCAACCTTTACAGGTCATTCCCTCAATTTGATATGTGTGTTTCATTTTTAAAATCTTTAAAAGGTTAAACAGCACAAAGTATGCAGTATACCGCTCAATAGCTTTAACGATTCTGGTTAAAGCTTATACAATTCTGTCCAACGTTTTTCTATTCCATTTTTGCAATTTTCGATACTCGGTCATCGATATTCCCGTAACACTTTTAAACTGTTTGGCCAAGTGGCTACCTGCACTATAATCCAATGCGTAGGCTATTTCCGAAAAGGTCATTGTTTCCATCTGCAAGAGTTCCTTGGCTTTTTCGATTTTCAAACGGATAAGATATTTTTCAACGGTTATTCCCGTAGTAGCACTGAAAGTTTTGCTAATAATCGAATAATCCGTTTTTAATCGATGTGAGAGAAATGAAGATGTGTTTTCCTCAAAACCCTTTAAGTTTTCAACTGCACCAATCAAAAGGGATTTTAAGTTTTCGACTAATTCAGAAGTAGGATTATCAATGATTTCAAATCCATTTTGGTTCGCTATTTCCTGAATGACACTTTTACTGACCGAAATATCATCCAGAACTACCAATTCACCCAATTCAACTGAGACGATACCGATTCCGGCGTTTTCCAATTCTTGTTTCAGGACGGTTTTACAGCGGTCGCAGACCATATTTTTAAGTTTGATTTTCATACCGCTATTGAATAAAAAACTTTATAATTAATCCTCCAAAAAGCCATATATAGCAAACGAAGGCGAGATATTTCAAAACCTTTTCTAGTAAAGGACTTTTAGGAGCCATTTCACTCATGGAGTGTTGAACATCCTTTTTTTTATAAAAACCTAGATAAATAAGATAACCGGAAATAATAAGAAAAGTGATGTTCAAGAAAAAAGTATAGTCAATTTTAAAATATTTGCTATCCTGAATTTTAACTTGCGAAGGGTCTGGAAGTATCCCCAGTAAATCAAATCCATAATGCAGGCTTAAAGAAGTGCCTACTAACGCTGTAAATAGCAGAAAGAGAATGAAAAGGGACATCTTCCATCCGTAGTATTTGGCATTGATGCGCAACACTGGAAATACCACCAAATCACTAAAAATAAACGCCATAACACCTGCAAAACTTACGCCTTTTCCAAAGAGCAGGGCGGCCAATGGAATATTGCCCATTGAACCTATAAAGGTTAGGAAGGCTGCAACGGGACCTACCACAACATGTTCCAAAATTTCAAGAAAAGTAAAATCTGTATTCCCTTGCCCGCTATTTATAAAAAGTGTTTGAAAAAAGGAATCTGGAACAAAAGCTGCAACAAGACCAGCAATGGTAAATCCTACGGTAACATCTTTCCATACCATTTGCCATTCCATTTTATACTTTTTGGCTACTTTGGCCCAGCTATCCTCTTTTTTAATTTGCTTTTTCCAATCTTTAGAAGCGTCTGTTTCTTCTTCGTCATCTTGACTTTCTAAATTCTTTTTAGCCTTTTCGATAAGTCTTTTAGGATTGATTACACGAATTAGAATCCAGCAAATCAATATTAACAATATCCCACCTACATATTCCCCAACTACAAATTGCCAGCCTAAAAAGATTGATATAATTATGCCCAATTCAATGACCAAATTAGTCGAAGCCAGCAAAAAGGCAATGGAAGCCACAAAACTAGCTCCTTTTTTAAAAATTGATTTCGCACTTGCCAATGCCGCAAAACTGCATGAACTGCTTATAAAACCAAAAAAAGTTCCCAGAAGCACGCTTTTGCCTTCATTTTCACCCATGGCTTTTTGCATTCGCTTTTCGGTCACGAAAATTTGTATCATACTACTGATGATATACCCTAAGATAAAAGCCCAAAGTGCCATCCAGAAGAATCCTGTTGTAGTATAGGCAGCTTCGCCCCATTGTTTTAAAAAATCGTTCATACGCTTTACTTTTTGTGCCTGTCACGGGAAGGGTTACTAAGCAATCATCATACTTCCCTTCCCACAGCAGTACTTTATTCCAAGCTATCTTTTAATTTTTTCATATAGTCAATTACTGCTATTTTGTATGCCTCGGAAAGAATGGCATCTCTATGAATCAGTGTATAGCTATTCAAAGGCATTTCACCATTTTCAATCTGGTTTATGATAGACCGTAATTTGCTATTTTTCCTTCGATCGGAAAGGTTGCCCCATTCATTAAAATTGAGTTCTTCCTTTCCTTCTTTGATATGGTCTTCTAAAAACGAGGCAACAGGTTGCACCTTATTGTACCAAGGATAGTCTGTATTGTCGCTGTGGCAATCATAGCAGGAAACCTGCAACGATTGTTCTACCATTGCAGGGACATTGTTTACGAGCATAAAATCGGTTTGTGGCACGGTTTCACTTCGGTTATAGTCCACTTGAAAAAACTGAACGACCACAAAGGCAATCAATGCTATCCACGCTATGATTTTTACTATTTTCACTTAGTTAATTTCACGCTGTACCTTACCACAATTTAGCATCGAACTACCATAATATGGATTTTTGATGTTTTCGCTCCTACTCAACCAAGCTGTTCCTCCATCATACATTGGGCAGTATTGCTCATAGATTTTAATAGATGAACCCGTAATCGCCACCATATCGGTAAGGTCTTTACTTAGCATTTTAAAATGTTCACGCTGGTGCTTGATGTCGCTTTTCCCAATATGTTCGGCGTGTTCAGTGGCATCTTGAATGATGTCATTCAATTCATTTTTTTCATTACTCGAGTAAATCGTTGCATCAAAAGTTTTTAGAGATTCCGCTAGGGCATTTCCCATATCTTTCGCCTTTGAATTATTATCATTGACCAAGGCATCTTTTAAGTCAAAATACTTATTCAAAATAGTCTCTCCAGAAGTCATTTGACCATTATTCATGCTCATTTCCTGATTTTTTTCTTTTTGATGATTCATTTCAGAATGATTCTTTGGTTGGTCATTTTTTGTTTCTGCATCTTTACAGGACATCGTTAGCGTTATGGTAGCAACGAGAGTCATAATTCTTACTGTTTGTTTTACTTTTTTCATTTCTATGGATATTAAAGTTAATAATTAAAATCGGGCTAGAAGGCCGCCACCCCAGCCATATCGGTTATTATAATTTGCTTGAATTGAAAAATTACGTGAAAGGATATAAGACAAACCTACCAGCCATTGCGTCTCACCTTCAAAAGACTTGTTATTGTCCAGCTCATTAACCCAGCCAAAGTCTGCTCGGTATTCGTATTCGCCTTCAAGAAAAATTCTTGGAAAGATTAATAGCTCCCTGTCAAGTCGAATCCTGGGCCGAAGTTGATGGTCCATACTTACATCCACATTAAAACGGTACGGGGTAAAATATTTAACACCCAGTAATCCAACGGTGTTAAATGTGTCATAGGAATCTGGAGTGGAAGTTTCCGTATTTACCCCCACATAAAGACGCACCCAGTCGTTTAAATACCTATTATAATTAAATTCGGCTTCCAAATTTTCACTATAATCAAGTTCCGCCCGCACCCCAAATTCATTTCTAATATTGCTAGAAATTAAAAATAACTCATTGAAATTCGACCCAATTCGAGCTGCCCCCCAAGAATAATAGTGATCGGTTTCATCAATCAATTTTTGCACAGGAAAATCCTCCATTCTTTCATCTCGGGGCGTATCATAACTAAACACACGAGCCATCCCGCCCATCATGTGATAGAGTATATGACAATGGAAGAACCAATCGCCATACTCCTCGTTATAGAACTCGATGACCACTTTCTGCATCGGTGGCACATTGACGGTGTGTTTCAACGGCGAGCGCTCACCATTTTCATTTATTACCCTAAAATAATGACCGTGAAGGTGCATTGGGTGGTGCATCATCGTTAGGTTGTTAAGGGTAATGCGGGTTACTTCACCACCCTTGATTTTAATCTTATCCGTTTCTGAAAGTGGCACACCATTCATACTCCACACATAGCGTTGCATATTTCCAGTCAGGTTCAATAGAATGTCGTTTACGGGCAAATCAGCGTTGTAGGTGGTATTTTCCTTCGCTTTTAAGAAATCATATTTGAAATAGGTTTTACGAGTATCGTAATCAAAAAATGAAGTGTCTTTCTGTATCAAAGGCATATCGTGCCTCATATGGCCTCCCATCTTATGCGAAGGTTCGGTAGATTTCATTGGCATTGAATCTTTTTTCATTCCTGCCATACCGTTCATCTTTTTGTCCATCTGCATATTATCGCCCTTTCCGCCTTTATTCATTGACATTTTATCTTGCATTCCCATATTCATCTGTCCATCTTTCATATCCATTTTCATCCCGTAATTCTCCTTCAAAAACCCGGGTGTTTTTTTCTTTTTGTTACCCACCATTGCAGGTGCGCCCATCTTCATATCCATTTTGGCCATTTGTTTCATCATTGCAACCTTGTCCGGTCTCTCAATTCTTTTTGCAGGATACAGGCTTCCCCGGCCCAAGCGCAACGAGGTGCTACCAGAACCATCTTGCGCTGTAGCAGTAACTTCCAAAGTTCCGTTGGGCATTGTAACAATAACATCATATGTTTCTGCTATGGCAAACAGAAATCTATTTTTTGAGACAGGCTGAATATCCACCCCGTCGCTGGAAACAATTGTTGGATTGCCACCCCCAAAATCCATCCAATAGTAAGTAGAGGCGGAGGCATTTATAAACCGTAGCCTTACTTTTTCTCCCGCTTTAAATTCAGGATATTCTACCAACATTTCCCCATTCATAAGAAATGCAGGATAATAGATGTCGGCTATATCAGCTCCTTCCATACGGTCTCTCCAAAATTTCAGTTGTGCACCAAATGCGCCTTCTTTAATAACTCGGCTCAAAGGAACCGCCGTCCCTTTTTTGACCTGATACCACTCATTTCCTCTTTTAAGGTTACGCAAAACATTCATAGGATTTTCGTTAGTCCAATCAGAGAGTACCACGACCAAATCCTTGTCATATTCCAGAGTTTTTTCTTTTGGTTGAATAATAATAGACCCATATACACCGCTTTGCTCCTGTAGCATCGTATGGGAATGGTACCAGTAGGTGCCCGATTGGTTGATTGGGATTCTGTACTGAAAAGTTGTTCCTGGCTTAATAGGTGGCGTAGTCAAATAGGGAACGCCATCGTAAAAATTGGGAAGGATCAAACCGTGCCAGTGTACAGAGGTTTCTTCATCCATTTTATTGGTGACGTTGATAAGTGCGAGGTCTCCTTCGTTGAATTCTAAAACTGGACCGGGAATTCCGCCATTGATGGTCATTCCTTTAGCGGTTACACCAGCGAGCGTCATTTCATTTTCTTCAATAATAAGGTTATACTCCTTAACCGGTCTTCCTTCTTCTTTTCTATCCTGTCCGTTAGTTCCCACTTGGGCAAATGCAATAGAAGAAAGTAGCAGTAATGTGATAATTGTTAGGAATTTCATAGTTTTCTCATAGTTATTGTTTAACAAAAATATTATTGACACTCAGCTTGTTGTGTTATAATTTTGGTTTATATCTATACAATCTTGTCCAAAGGATTTCTAAAATTTTTTTGTCCATCCTTATAATCGCTCAGACTCATTCCAGTCTCACTTTTAAATTGTTTGCTAAGATGATTGACGTTGCTGTAATCGAGCAATTGGCTTATTTCCGTGAAATTATAATCGGGTGTTTGGATAAGTTCCTTGACCTTTTCTATTCTCAGTTTGATAAAATATTTTTCAATAGTAATGCCTTCGGTAATGGAAAACACCTTGCTGATTTTTGAATAGTCTCTTTGCAATTTATTCGCAAGAAAATCTGATAACTTTCCATCGATTTTAAGTGGCAATTCATCCATTAACTTTATCAATTCAATTTTTACTTTCTCGGTTAATTTATCCTCGGTAGAAGTGATGAGTGTAAATCCATTTCTTTCTAAAATTTCGATTAGTGTGTTCAATTGTTCTTTTTCATTGATATCCAATCGAAGCCTACCTAATTCAATATCCAACAGACTAATGTTAGCCTTAGATAGTTCATCTTCTAAGACCTTGATGCATCGGTCGCATACCATATTTTTTATGTAAAAGTCCTTTACCATAGTTAGTTGATTAGATAGTTGATAATCGCTGACTGTGCATAGTACATCCGCACCGATTCGATCTGGTTCATCTGAAATTTCAATTGCAATTCCTGAATGTCCAGCACATCGTTAAAATCGATGGTTCCGGTCTCATAATTTTTTATCAGGATTTCTTCTGCGTCGTTCGCCTGCTTGAGATTCTTTTCTTGAGTGTTGAATTGGATACGTGCCTGATTGCGTTGCGATTTTGCTTTCGCGAAAGCGGTTTCCAACGTATTCAATCGTTCGTTTTTCTGGGATTCGATTTCCAGTTGTCTCAGTTCATTCTGTTTGGAAACCGATGAATAGCGGTTGTTGAAAATCGGGATGGACAGCGATACCATTGGCATCACGATATCCTTGCCATTATCGCTAAAGGTCATATCGGGTCGCTCAGAAACGGGTACATAGTCCAATCCAAAACCGATGTTCGGGGCACTTTCCTTTTGGTTCAGCAATTCGGACTGCTCAATGGACTCGTAAAGTCTATCGTATTTGAGCAGTTCCGGATTGAGTGCCAAGCCTTCTTTGCTATATATCGGGTCTTCCGTCGGGATGGTCATTTCCGGGACGACTTCAACGGAAATGCTTTCCTTTCGGTTCAAAAGGTTGTTGAAGCTGGCTTGTTCCGCCAAATACTCTTCCTGAAGGACTTCCTTTTGTTGTTGCAGTTCGTTCTGCCGAATCTGCAATCGAAGAACATCAACCGCAGAAGCCTTGTCCACTTCCACAGAGGTCAAAACCAACCGTTCGTAGGTTTGTAGCAGTTGGATGTTTTCGTCCAATACATCCTGTTTCGCCTTGTTGGCATACAGTTGGTAATAGGATTGTGCGACTGAGAGTGCTAGTTTTCGTTTGGCAATGGCAATTTCAACAAACTCGGTTTCCGCCATTGAACTGGCATAATTTTCGCGCGCCGTTATGGTACCGAACCATGGCAACATCTGCGAAATAGAGAATCGTGCCCGTTGCGCACCCGTCCTTGTTTCGGGTTCGCTTACAAAGTATCCTGCGCTTACCACAGTATTAGGTAGCGTATTGACCTCGTTTACCTTTTCTTCGGCGATATTGTACTGCAGCTCGTAAGCCTGAATATCTGGATTGTTCGCTTCCGCTTCCTGAATGTAGGATTGTAATTCCTGTGCTTTCGCAAAAGCGGAAACAAGCAATAATCCAATTATGATTTTTATATTTTTCATTTGCTCGCACGTTTAAGTTGATACTCTTTTCGCCAGCTATATAGTATGGGCAGTAAGAAATATGAGGTTATATCAATGAGCATCCCGCCCACAATAGGGATGGCCATCGGAATCATAATATCGCTTCCCTTTCCGGTGGATGTCAGCACGGGCAACAAAGCCAGAACGGTCGTTACCGTGGTCATCAAACAAGGACGGATGCGCTTCCCGGCCGCTTCCCGAGTGGCTTCACGAATTCCCGGTTTGTCATTAGGTTTTTCCTTCTCAAAACTTTGGTCGAGATAGGTGGCCATCACCACACCGTCATCAGTGGCGATGCCGAAGAGTGCAATAAACCCGACCCATACCGCAACGCTCAAGTTTATGGTCTTGATGTTGAACAGGTCGCGAAGGTTCTCACCGAACAAACTGAAATTGAGGAACCAGTCCTGGCCATACAGCCAAATCATTACAAAGCCACCTGCAAAGGCTATGGCGATACCCGTAAACACCATCAAAGAGGTGGTCACCGATTTAAACTGGAAGTATAGAATTAGGAAAATAATAATCAAGCAAAGGGGAACTACGATAGACAGGGTTTTCTCGGCTCGTAACTGGTTTTCGTAGGTGCCCGTAAACTTGTAGCTGATTCCCCTGGGCACGGTCAGTTCGCCGCTATTTATTCTGTCCTGAATCAATGACTGGGCGTTTTCCACCACATCCACTTCGGCAAAGCCGTCCAACTTGTCAAATAAAACATAGCCGACCAAGAAGGTGTCCTCACTTTTGATGACCTGTGGCCCTTGCTCATAACGGATATCCACGAGTTCACCAAGGGGAACAGGGCTTCCTTTTTCTACGGGAACGTAGATGTTTTTCAGGTCAGTCGGGTTATCACGTAATTCACGCGGGTAGCGCACCCTTACCGCATAGCGTTCCCTGCCTTCGACGGTCTGGGTCAGGGGCATTCCGCCCACGGCCACTTGCAGAATTTCCTGTACGTCCATAATCGAAACACCGTAGCGTGCCAACTGTTCCCGTTTTATATCTACCAACAGATAAGGTTTGCCCACGATACGGTCGGCAAATACGGCCTGTTCTTTTACACCTTCGGCTTGTTTCAATATTTCTTCTAGTTCCAATCCGAACGCTTCGATTTCCCGCAAGTCCTGACCCTTGACCTTGATGCCCATAGGTGCACGCATACCCGTTTGAAGCATTACCAATCTTGTTTCGATAGGCTGTAACTTGGGTGCGGAAGTAATACCGGGAAGTTTAGTGACCCTAACGATTTCGTTCCAAATATCATCTGGACTCTGGATTTCAGGTCGCCAGTTGCGATAGTACTCGCCATCGTCATCGGGAATCAACTCGTTTCTTGTAATAGACGTTTGCAATTGTGATGCTTCATAATTGGCATCGCTTTCTACTTCGTTGTTCGGATTGATATGTAACTTTTCGTTTTTCAATACAAAAAGACCATCATTATTAACCCGATAGCGTTGCCGTTCGCCCGAAGTGTTGCGCATATATTCGGACTTGTACTGAATCACGTTTTCGTACATCGAGAGCGGTGCCGGGTCAAGTGCTGATTCGGTGCGACCGGCTTTTCCGACCACCGTTTCGATTTCAGGGATGGTGGCCACCGCCATATCCAGTTGTTGCAAGACCCGTTTATTTTCCTCTACACCTGAGTGCGGTAGCGAAGTAGGCATCAACAGGAACGAACCCTCATTGAGTGCTGGCATAAATTCCTTGCCCGTGTTCCGCATAATAAAGAAACCAAGGATGAGCAATGTTGTGGGGATTATCAAGAACAGCACCCTGTTTTGCAATGCCCATTTTAAGATGTTATCGTAGTACTTTCTGAGTAGCGAAAAGATGCCCAGAACACCAAAACAGCTTACCGCTACAAAAATGAGGTTCATAATTAGGCTGCGGTCGAAGCCGAGCGGTCGCCAATACTCGGCCAATAGGAACACAACAGCAATGGTGGCGATAGCCGTATTGATGAGATTTTTTTGCTTCCGCGAAAGCGAAACCCGCATCGATAAAATAGCTGCTGCACCAAATGCCACAAGCACTAGTCCCATCCAGTACCCAAAAACCACGGCGGTAATTCCCAAGAGGATTAAAAGCCCATTGATGGCATATTTCAAGCGCTCTCGCATTTCGGTTTTTCTAAAGAGAGTGGCCGCGAATGGTGGAATAAGAAACAGCGCAATAACGAGTGCAGCGGCCAATGCCATTGTCTTGGTAAAAGCAAGTGGCCGGAAAAGTTTCCCTTCGGCACCAATCATCGTAAACACCGGAAGGAAACTGATTATCGTAGTCATTACCGCAGTAACAATGGCACCCGAAACTTCGGCAGTGGCGTTGTACACGATTTCGTTTGTCGTATAAGGTTGACCGTTTTCGTTTGCCCGTAAGTCTTCATCTTCCAAATGGCGAATCATATTTTCGGCGAGGATGACCCCGACATCTACCATCGTGCCAATGGCAATGGCTATACCCGAAAGTGCCACGATGTTCGCATCCACATTAAAGAGCTTCATCGTGATAAAGACCATCAACACGGCCACGGGCAATAATCCTGAAATCAATATGGATGCCCTTAGATTGAATACCATTATGATGATGACCAAAATGGTTATCAGGATTTCCAAGGTCAGGGCCTCGTTAAGCGTACCTAAGGTTTCCTGAATGAGTTCGGTTCGGTCATAAAAGGGGACTATGGTTACTTGTGAGGTTCGACCGTCGGCCAATTCCTTTATAGGAAGCCCCGAGCTTACCTCATCGATTTGGTCTTTGACATTATTGATGACTTCCAGAGGATTGGCACCATAGCGGGCTACCACCACACCACCTACGACTTCGGCACCTTCCTTGTCCAAAATTCCGCGACGTGTAGCAGGTCCCAAGTGTACCTTGCCTACATCCTTGATTCTTATAGACGTGAAATTCTCGGAATCGACGACGGCATTTTCTATGTCGGCAATGGATTTCACGTAGCCAAGACCGCGTACCAGATACTCGGCCTTGTTCATTTCCAAGGTCTGTGCACCGATGTCCTGATTGCTTTCCTTGACCGCTTTTACGATATCGGCCAGACCGATGTTGTACTGCCTCATCTTTTCTGGGTCAACGTCCACTTGGTATTCTTGTACATAACCACCAATGGATGCCACTTCCGAAACACCGCTGGCAGAAGAAAGGGCATATTTTACGTAGTAATCCTGTATGCTGCGCAATTCCTGTAAGTCCCATCCGCCCGTAACATTACCGTCCCTATCACGCCCTTCCAAGGTGTACCAGAAAATCTGTCCCAATCCCGTGGCATCCGGACCCAAGGCGGGATTGACACCATCGGGCAAGAGACCGCTGGGTAGCGAGTTGAGCTTTTCCAGGATACGGCTTCGCGACCAGTAGAATTCGATATCCTCTTCAAAAATGATGTAAATGCTGGAAAACCCAAACATCGAGGAACTTCGTATGGTTTTCACACCAGGTATTCCTAGAAGGGAAGTGGTGAGCGGGTAGGTAATCTGGTCCTCGATATCCTGCGGTGAGCGTCCTTGCCATTTGGTGAAAACAATTTGTTGGTTTTCGCCAATATCCGGTATGGCGTCTACGGCCACAGGGGCATTGGGCAATATTCCGGTGTTTAAGTTAAAGGGGGCATTTACGATGCCCCAACCTACGAACAGGACGAGCATCAGAACCGCAACGAGTTTATTTTCTATAAGGAATTTTATGCCTTTGTTCAGCATATAAAATGATAATTAGACAGTTATACAATGGTGGCTTGTTGCAATTCTGAAAGTTGAATACAACAAAACGTGCCCAGAACGGGATTATCGTTGGGCTTAATGCCGTTCCTATGTTCCTATCACATCGGAATCGGACTAATGTCTAAAAATCAAATTAAATAGGTCTCGTAGAGTGTCTGAACGTCTCGTTCAATAAAGGGGGACGAGTAATCCTTGAATGGAACGATGTTTTCATCAAGTCCCTCGAAAAGATTGATATAGGTATAGAAAAATGTGGCAACGAAGGTCTGTTGCTCAAAAGTAAGTTTGTTGAATGATGTTTTAAGGTCGTCAATATTTTCCTTCACGATTTTTTGGTCTGAGCAACAAGATTTCTTGCTCATTATGGGATTTTCACAACCCGTGGTTGCTTGTACCTTTTCCATTCCGCAGGTTTCTGCTTTTGTGAAGAAACTAAAATCGACCAAAGAATCCCCACAGTAGTGCATATCTACCGTAAAAGACATTGTAGTGAACATCACTACAAACGCCATCAAAACGGACAATATTTTATGGAAAATCTTTTTCATTGATTCAAAATTACAAAATTTTAACGGTTTTTATTGGGTTTAACGAAATTTTAATCATTTACCCCATTTCTTTTTCTGCAATCTGACCGCATTCAAAATAGCCAATAACGCCACCCCAACATCGGCAAACACCGCTTCCCACATTGTGGCCAAGCCACCAGCACCAAGAATAAGAACAACAATTTTTACCCCAAAGGACAGACCTATGTTTTGCCAGACAATCCTACGGGTGGAACAACCGATTTTGACCGCTCTCGCTATCTTGCTTGGTTGGTCAGTCTGGATAATTACGTCTGCGGTCTCTATCGCTACATCGCTTCCCAAACCACCCATTGCGATACCTACATCGCTTGCAGCAAGTACGGGCGCATCATTGATCCCGTCGCCCATAAAGGCTATGATCGTATCGGGTTGTGTTTTCAGTTCTTCAACCTCGTTCAGTTTATCTTCCGGTAGCAGACCACCTTTCGCCCAATCGATATTCAATTCTTCAGACACCTGTTGGGTAGTGGAATCCTTATCGCCAGAGAGCATTATGACTTTGGAAATTCCTGCTTCACGAATTTGCTTTATGGCTTGGTGGGCATCTTCCTTCAGTTCATCGGCTATGGTCACATATCCGGCAAAATTTCCGTCGATGGCTATCATTACTATGGATTCGATTATGGTATCGGTCTCAGCAGGAACTTCGATACCGTTGGAAACCATCAAAGCTTTATTCCCAACCAATACGGTTTTTCCGTTTACCGTTCCTTTTAAGCCCTTTCCAGCAACTTCCGAAACTTCGGTCGCTTCCAAGTCTGCACCATCAGCTTTGTATTCCAGTATCGCCTTTGCGATTGGATGGGTGGATTGCTCTTCCATTGCCATTAGGTATTGCATAAATTCCGCTTCCCCTTCGACTGCGCTCAGGGCAGGCGCGAAATTATTTTTGGTCACCACTTCCTTAATCTTAAAGACCCCCTTGGTAACAGTTCCCGTTTTGTCCATTACTACTGTATTTACTTTGGTCATTGCATCCAAAAAGGATGCGCCTTTGAACAGAATACCGTTACGGGATGCTGCACCCAGACCGCCGAAATATCCGAGCGGGATGGAAATGACCAACGCACAGGGACAGGAAATAACCAAGAAAATCAACGCACGATAAAGCCAATCCCTAAATACATAATCGTCCACAAAAAAGTAAGGCAAAAATGTTAAACCGATAGCAAGAAATACAACGATAGGGGTGTAAATCCGTGCAAACTTTCTGATGAACAATTCAGTCTTTGATTTACGTGCGGTGGCATTCTGCACCATATCCAGAATACGGGAAATAGAACTGTCCTTAAATTCTTTGGTGGTTTCAACTTCGATGACACCATCGAGATTGATACTTCCCGCAAAAACCTTTTCGCCTTTCGCGATGGTATCGGGCTTGCTTTCGCCTGTTAAAGCAGCTGTGTTGAACGCCCCTTTCTCTGAAAGTAAAATACCATCAAGCGGTACTTTTTCACCCACCCGAACCTGAATTTTCTCGCCAATAGCAACGGTTTCGGGATTAACAGAGACAAAATCATCATCACGATAGACCAAGGCTTCATTAGGGCGCACATCGAGTAGTGTTTTAATATTTCTTTTGGCACGTTTGACCGCTGCATTCTGGAACAGTTCGCCTACGGCATAGAACAGCATAACCGCCACACCTTCAGGATATTCGCCTATGGAAAAAGCCCCCAAGGTTGCAATGGACATCAAGAAAAATTCCGTAAAGAAATCGCCTTTTAAGATACTATTCCATCCTTCCCGTATAACGGGAAATCCAACCGGGATATAAGCTACTGTATACCAGACAACGCGAATCCAACCTTTAAAAAAGGGAAAGTCATCAAAATAATCAATGGCTATACCAATAATCAGCATTACAAAGCTGAAAATAGCGGGCAGGTAGGTTCTAAAATTGGAAACTTCATCGGGACTACTATGGTTGTGTCCGTCATCGTGACTGTGCTCACCTTGATGTTCGTTCGGGTCTAAATCCCGTAAGTTTACTTTTTTCTTTTTCATACTATTCGGTCGCCCAAGCCATTGCCTGTTCCTTGTTTTTCATTTCAAAATATTTGGCTTCACTTCTGGTAAAAAAGTCGGTTGCCTTGGCCGCCCATTCCTGCCATTTTTTATTCCCGACGAATGCTATTTTCCCGTAATCGTTGATATGGGCTACATCGGTTTTGATGTCTTCCCAAAATCCTTTGAGCGTGTAACCTTCAAAATCTTCCATTTCAAAGTAGAAATTTACTTTTTGACCTTTATCGATGATTTGATGGATACGCTGGTGGATGGTCTTTAAATTGGCTTCATCCAATTTTCCCGATAGCCTTGCGGCTATTAGATTTTCTTTTGTAGTGTCAATAAATTGTATCATAATATATTCGTTTTTGTTTTCAATATAAAGGTTCTACCCGTGCAACGGAAGTGCATTTATTGTCCGCTGCATTTGTCGCAAATGCCCTTTAGTACCAAATTGGCATCCTCTGCCACAAAGCCTTCTGGCAGGTTGATATGCGGAATTTTATGTTCGGTCAGGCAAACGGTTTCATCGCAGTTATTACAATGAAAATGCAGGTGCAAATCTTGTTCAAGCTCACAATTGCAACCAGGTTCGCATAGGGCATACTTTTGTACGCCTGTGCCATCGTCAATCTGGTGTACCACACCTTTTTTCTCAAAGGTTTTTAAGGTTCTGAAGAGAGTAGTTCTGTCAGCATTCGAGAAAGCGGTCTCAATATCCGTTAACGAAATGGCCACTTCCTTTTCTGCCAAATATTTGTAAATGAGTATTCGCATTGCTGTAGGGCGAACACCGTTTTCGTTCAATCTTTGTTCTATTTCTTTCATTATCTATCAAGATTCTTTTTAATGTTTTTTGCTTTGGTAAAGGCTTCCCAGCCTTCTTTTGCCGCATAGGGGACAATCAACAATGCCGCGACTGGGTCAGCCCACCACCAGCCCAACCATTTCACGAGCAGCAGACCTAATAGTACTACCACGGTTTGGTACAGGCAGATAAAAGTGTCCTTGGCATCCGCTAACAGTGCGGGACTATCCAGTTTATTTCCATAGTTCCTTTTGTAGTAAATCAAAATGGGATTTACAACCAATGATACCATAAGTATCACAATGCCAATCGTTGACCAAGAAGCCGTTTCTTGACTAATCAGTTTTGATATGGAATCATAGGATATGAAGGCACAGATAAGCGCAAAGGATATCGCAATGACGTACAGCGTTATCATTTTTCTTTTCTCTACACGCCTCTCATCGATGCCCTTAATTTCGCCGTGCAATCGCCAGCCCAATGTTCCGGCACTTATTACCTCGATGGTACTGTCAAGTCCCCAGCCTATCAGCGCCGAACTGTTGGCAGTAAAGCCTGCGATAAGCGATACGACCACTTCGATGACATCATAGATGACGTTCCAAATTTGAAGTGTGCGTGCTTCCTTTAAATTTTGTTTTCTCTCGTTTTCCATACGATTAGTGGCTATGTTCCGCTTCGCCTTTTTTCATTTCTGCCATTAAATAGTAAGCATTGTTAAAGGCATATTTCGCATTCGATTTCTGTTCTGTTAGAAAATCAATGGGAATCCATTCACCATCTTGAGCCCCTTTTGTTACTTCATTAGGTGTAAAAGACCAGTCATCACCTTCCTTTTCAACTAAAAACACAAAAAATCGGTTACCATCAGCGGCTATGGCACTTTCGGGTATCGCCAACGTCTTATTGTTGTCCGTTTGTATGCGCCCTTGGATGTACATTCCGGGTATCAGGTTGCCTTCCTTGTTCTCAATTTCTGCGTGCACGTGTATTGCTTTCGGGTTCTGCTCAAAAGTCTTTCCTACGGAATAGATTTCAGCAGTAAGTTCCTTCCCGGGAATGGATTGAACATTGAACGTCACTTTCTGACCTTCCTTAACCTTATAGACATCCTTCTCAAAGACCATCAAATCAGCGTGAACGTGATGGGTGTCCACGATTTCCATTAGGTCGGTCTGCGGTTCTACATATTGCCCTGTTTTGACCTCTACCTTTTGTACAAATCCTTCGATGGGACTTCGCAGTGCAACACGCTGGTAAATCGTTCCGTTTCTTACGCCCGATGCACTAACGCTTAGCTGTTGAAGTTGGGCTTCAAGACCGTTCACCATACTTCTGGATGCTTGATATTCGGCTTCTGCCTTTTGGAAATTAGCACCACTTCCTACACCTGCATCGTAGAGGGTTTTTTGTCGTTCAAATTCTTTCTTTAGGAATTGACTGTTACTATAAGCATTTAGGTAATCGGTTTGTTTTTGAATGATATTGGGATGCGAGAGGTAAGCGACTGTTTGCCCTTTATTGACCTTATCACCCTCGATAACTTCAATTGAAACTACGTTTGCACCTACAACTGTTGTGATGGTTGCTTCGTTTTGTGGTGGGACTTCCAACTGACCATTAGCTTCCACATACCCACTCATATTTCGCATTTGTAGGGTATCGATTTGCATTTGCAGGGCTTCGAACTGTTTTGCTGTGAGCATCACTTCTTCGGCTTTGCCTTCTGCGTGGGCTTCTTCCGTTTCAGAATTTCCCTCATTGTTTTCAGCTGACTCTGATTTAGAATCACCGCAAGAGGTTAACCCTAAGAGCATAGTCAATAAAGCGATGACTGTATATTTAGATAGATTTTTCATTATTGTTTGAAATATTGTAGTTCGAAAACTGATTTTAGATAATTGTCGAGCGCATCCAGCGCATCCATTTCCGTTTGAATGGCATCTCTGATGATTTGGGTAAAGGCTGCATAATCCACGGCACCTTCCTTGTAGGCAAGTAGTGCGCCTCTGCGTTGCTCTTCGGCAAGAGGCAAGGCTTTATCCCTGTAAAATTGCCAAGATGTTTCCCACTTTTGATAGGACTGTAAGGACTGCTGATATTCGGATTGCAATTGGCGTTGTGTATAGTTAGCATTTGTCCTTGCGATTTCGCTATCGATTTTAGCGGCCTTCGCTTGGCTACGTTCTGTACCAGAAAATAAAGGAATGGAAATACCAGCTTGATAGCTGTAAAATCCGCTATTGCCGTTCACTCTTTGAAGTCCGCCCTGAAGATTAAACTTAGGAAGCAAGTCAGAACGGGCTGCATCATAATTTGCCTCAGCTTCATCAATTTGCCTTTGCGAAAGTTTCAGTTCGGGATGATTTTCCACTGTTGTGGGTATGCCCAATACTACAACTTCACTTTCGTCAAGCGATTTAGGTACAGTGTAGAAAGTGTCTGAGACCAGCCATAGGTTGAGTTTTTGAAGGGCAATGGCGTAATCGCTTTCGGCCTGTTGCAATTTGTTGCGGATTTGCAATGCCTGATTGGTTGCCGATGAATATTCCAAGCGTGAAATGGCTTCTACCTCATAATTGAGCGCAATGGCTTTTTCAAATTGTGAATAGATAGAATCCAGTTCTTGGTACAGTTCAAATTTCTGCCGTTGCTGATAAGCTTGCGACCACGCCTTTTTAACTTCCTGTTCTACTTGAAGTTCAGAAAGGTCAAGAGCGGTTTCGGCCAAAGCGATACGTTGCTTTTGCAGTCGCTTTTTCGCACCTATGCCGAATAAGTTGATATTCTGTTGCCCTAAACCAACCAATGTATAAATACCCTGACCATCCGATATTTCCTCGCCACCCGTAAACACTTGGGTGTTTCCAAAATCGTAAGCTGTGCCTTTTAGAGCAGTCTGTCTTTGTATTTCCAACTGTTTCGTTTTCAAGAGCGGATAGTTTTCCTTAGAAATTGTTACCGCTTTTTCCAATGAAATAATTGGCAGGGAATCATTCTGTGGAACTTGCTGCGCTTTCGCAAAAGCGGAAGTAAATAGCAAACAAACTACTGCCATAGCGGTAGCAAATTTTGGATTCAATTTCGCTTTTCGTTCCGAACGTTTCTCGACCCATTGATAAAAGATGGGCAGTATAAAGAGCGTCAAGAGGGTGGAAGTTATCAATCCACCAATGACCACGGTTGCCAAGGGTCGTTGCACTTCCGCCCCTGCGGATGCTGAAATGGCCATAGGTAGAAAACCAAGAATGTCGGTAAAGGCAGTAAGCATTATAGGGCGTATCCTTCGTTTAGTACCTTCCACAATCCGGTCTTTTAAATTTGTTACGCCTTCTTCCTTCAATTCATTAAGACCGCTTATCATTACCAATCCGTTCAGTACGGCAACCCCAAAAAGAACAATGAAGCCGACCCCTGCGGAAATACTAAACGGCATATCCCTGAGCCAAAGGGCGAACACACCACCTATGGTGGCCATAGGGATGGCCAGATAAATCATCAGGGTCTGCGGAAAGGATTTTAATGCAAAATATATCAGGATGAATATGAGCAACAGTGCAATTGGAACCACGGTCTGCAATCGGTCGCTGGCGCGTTCCAGATTCTCGAATGCACCACCATAGCGTATGTAATAGCCTGCGGGTAACTCAAACTGTGCATCCAGTCTTGCCTGAATGTCCTCGACCACCGATTTTACATCCCGTTCACGGATGTTGATGCCCACATACGTTCTACGGTTGGTGTTGTCACGGCTGATCTGCATCGGTCCGGGTTCATAGCTTACTTCGGCGATTTCTCGTAAGGGTATCTGGGAACCGTTGGGCAGATTGATGAAGAGGTTTTGAACATCCTCGATATCTTTGCGGTTTTCCTTTTGCAACCGAACTACCAAATCGAATCGCTTTTCGCCCTCGAAAATCACACCTGCCTTACCGCCTGCGAAAGCCGCTTGTACCACACTATTGAGTTGGTTGATTTCCAGACCGTATTGTGCCAGTTTATTGCGGTTGTAGTCGATGGTAATTTGTGGCAGACCGTCCGTAGCCTCTACTTTCATATCGGCCACACCGGGAACGGTCGCAATGATTTTGCCCATTTCTTCCGCCTTGCTTGCCAGAATGTCCAAATCTTCCCCAAACAGTTTAATGGCAACATCCTCACGTACACCCGTAAGTAGTTCGTTAAACCGCATTTCTATGGGTTGGGTAAATTCATAATTCACACCGGGAACTATGCTTATGGCTTCCTTCATTTTTTCGACCAATTCATCTTTGCTTTCCGCAGATGTCCATTCATCACTTGGTTTTAAAATGACGAATACATCTGCAATATCCATTGGCATAGGGTCGGTAGGTACATCGGCCACACCGATACGGCTGATGATAGTTTCAACTTCTGGAAATTCCGCTTTAACTATTCGTTCTATTTTTGTAGTTGTCTCTATAGTTTCCGAAAGGGAACTTCCGGGTTTTAGGATGGCGTGAAAGGCAATATCGCCTTCATCCAACTGTGGGATGAATTCGCCGCCCATTCTGGTAAAGGCAAAAATTGCAACTGCAAAAAGAGCAATAGCGATACCTATAACCATCTTCCCTTTAGTGAGCGATTTGGTCAATAGCGGTTCATATTTTCTTTCAATCCAGTGCACGAATTTATCGCCATACGATTGCTTTTCAGATTTTGGTGGTCTAAGGAATAATGCCGAAATCATTGGAACATAAGTCAAGCAAAGTAACATTGCACCAATCATAGCAAAGATGAAGGTCAATGCCATAGGCTGGAACATCTTGCCCTCGACACCTTCCAAAGCTAAAATTGGCAGGAAGACAATAAGAATGATAAGCTGACCAAAGAAAGCGGCGTTCATCATCTTTTTAGAAGCCTTGGCGGCGATTTCGTCCCTCGTTTCAGATTTCACGGCCTTCTTTTTGACTACATAAGAATACATTAGGAAAACGGTACTTTCCACAATGATGACAGCACCGTCCACGATAATACCAAAATCAATCGCCCCTAAACTCATCAGGTTTGCCCACACGTCAAACACGTTCATCAGTATAAATGCGAACAACAGCGATAGGGGAATGGTGGATGCCACTATTAGACCACCGCGCCAATTCCCTAAGAGCAAGACCAAAACAAAGATTACTATGAGGCCACCTTCCAAAAGGTTTCCGGTCACAGTTCCTGTAGTTTCGGCAATCAATTCGCTACGGTCAAGGAATGGTTTTATGCTTACCCCATCCGGAAGGGATTGCTGAATCTGTTCCATCCGTTGGGTTACGTTTTCGATGACTTCGTTTGAATTTGCGCCTTTCAGCATCAAAATCATTCCGCCTACGGCTTCACCCTTACCATCTTTGGTCAGCGCACCATAGCGCACGGCACTTCCTATACTTACATTCCCTACATCCTTTATTTTTATGGGAATACCGTTGACCGTTTTTACGACCATATTTTCGATATCCGAAACGGTTCTGGCAAGTCCTTCGCCACGGATAAAATTAGCTTGATGGTTTCGCTCGATATATGCACCGCCCGTATTCTGATTATTGTTTTCCAAAGCCGAAAACACTTCAGATATTGTAATTCCGATGGCGCGAAGTTCGTCAGGGTCAACGGCTACTTCGTATTGTTTTTTATTTCCGCCAAAAGCATTCACTTCCACAACGCCAGTAACCATTGCCATTTGTCTGCGGACTATCCAGTCCTGAATCGTTCTGAGTTCCGTTGCAGAATATTCGCCTTGGTGCTCATCATCGACTTCAAGGGTATATTGGTAGATTTCGCCCAATCCCGTTGAAATGGGTCCCATTGCTGGTTCGCCAAAACCCATCGGAATTTGTTCCTGTACCTCAGTAAGTCTCTCGGCAACGAGTTGTCTGGGTAAATAGGTTCCTAAATCATCGTCGAAGACAATAGTTACTACAGAAAGACCAAAGCGGGAAACCGAACGGATTTCCTTGACATTGGGCAAGTTGCTCATTGCCAACTCGACAGGATAGGTCACAAATTGCTCAATATCCTCTGTTCCCAGATTGGGCGATTGTGTAATGACCTGTACCTGATTATTGGTAATATCTGGCACGGCATCAATAGGGACTTGGGTCATACTGTAAATGCCAGCACCAATTAATGCAAGCGTGAGCAGACCAATTATAAATTTGTTATTGATTGAAAAATCAATGATTTTATTAATCATAGATAAGGGTGTTAATTCAGTTTAAATTCTCTGTGGGCGCATTACAGAAATGCAACGCACTATTTTGACATATCCAAAATAAGGACACGTCAAAACAGGAAATAGCTATCCTATGAAAACTGAATTATACCTGTGGGGGCTGTAAAAGGGAATGGGGAATATCTTTGCCAAGATTATCAAAATGGGCAAAAAATTTGTTTGGAATTGCAGGCTGTAGCGTTTCAAAAGCAACAAGCCCAAAGTTTATGGTGTGAACGTGGCAGCAATGACATTGGCAGAAAGGCGAGCATAACTCGCAATCCTGGTCGTGTTCGCCATCAAAGTCAATTACCGTAACAACTTGGGAATCACTTTCGTTATTCGCCGAGTCGCTGCAAGGGACAACATTAAGTGCCAAGAAGTAAAAGGATAATATGATTGCTAAAAATTTCACAATACAAAGATAAAAGAATTTTGATGCAACTGTGTTGCATAGAAGCAAATCGATTTAGTTGATGTGTGTTTAGTTAAGCTCTTTATTGGCTATAGATTTTGCGAAACAATTTTTTTAAAATTTTGATTTTTCTTCTTCACATAGATCCATTCGAATAATTTTATAAACCTCCAACTAATGGAAAGATTTACTCAATATAAAGAATTTGAGCGTAAAGTTTTATACTTTACTTAAATTGAATTATTGAAGTTTATCTGTGTTCATAGCCATCATTTAAAAACTTCCCATACTTCTTCTCCACCAATTTGAAAAATTCAGATAATTTAATTCCATGGTTGAAGCACATTGTACTCAATGTAGACAGAGGTATATTGTATCCATCCTTTTGTTGGATTTTCTCTATAACATGATAATTGACACCGTATAATTTTCCATACTTTCTAGTACTGGTTTCTTTGGAACTCAACCATTCTTCAGTAATGAATTTGCAAACGTACTTATTGGAAAAATACACCTTACTTTTATTTGTGTTTTTACTTGCCATCAACACAAATGAAAAAATTATTTGAAATTTTAATGAGAGCGTACGCTCTCATTAAAGCTTTTTTTACTATATTTACTTCAGAAAATATTTTCTGATACCAAATATGAAATGTTATGCGCTCACTTATTAGTTCAATGGGCGTAAGGTGTAGGACTTCTTTAAAGGGGTTCATTTATAAGGGAAATCCCTTTATCATTTTTGAACGAATAAAATACTTTGGGTTATGAAAAATCCAAAAATCAATCAAACCATTTTAAAATATAAATTATTCAACCTATACGGTATAGGGATAAGCCTATTTGAAATCCTTTTCAAAAAGAAGCCAAAGAACCCGATATAACTATCATTAAATTATAGGATACCCAGTAACACATTAAAATCCGGTACTCATATATTCTTTAGTCCTATAATCCAGGTATTTCCTTTTTCATGGTATCCGGCCATGTTCCATACATAAAAATTTAATAACAATAATCCAACGTCCATCATCTTGTGATTCAATAACAGGATAGCGATGGCTGTGGAACGGATTATGCATTTAAACAACCTAAATATGCAACCATGCAATTTTGAATTATTGAAAAAAGGTGATCCCATTGCTCTGGCCAGGATCCATGCCCAATACGGAAAAAGTATTTTTTGGATCGGCAAACGCCTGTTGGATGATGAATTTGTATTGGAAACCTTGGTCCAGGATGTATTTTTAAGGCTATGGGACTGCAGGGATACCATTGAAACCCCAAAGCATATCTATTTTTTCTTAAGGTTTGTTATGAAAAGGGAGTGTAACTTCTATTATTCAAGGCCAAAGGAGAAGTTTCTTAGAACCTTGAATTCATTGGAGAGTTACGATAACTACCAGGATTATATGGTAGGCTACGATCCGGAAAATGACAACGAATGTATACGGGAACAGGAACAGACCCAGAACAAATTTGAAAAAATCGAAAAGGTTTTACCACTGTTAGGTGAGAACAGAAGTTATTTGATCGAACTCTGCCTAAAATATGGCTTTCGATACAAGGCAATCGCCAGTATGTTGGGAAAGGGTACCACCGAGACCAGGAACGAGACCGCAAGGGCCATTGAAGAGATAAAAACCATTATCCATCTGGGGAACAGATCTGCATTTGAACCAAAAAATAAGAATGGGCAAGAAAAACCCTCGATTCCTATTACAGAGCTACAGGAAAGGATCCTTGGACTGCGCTTTGAAAAAAAGCATTCGTTTGAACATATTGCTAAGTCATTGGGTCTTTCCCAAAGGGAAGTGCAAAGTGAATTTGCTTCATCCTACAAATTCTGGCCAAAGTACCGCGAAGAACAGTTAAAATCCGCTTAGTATGAAAAAAACTACCATAAAGCTAACGCGCAGGATACAGCTATTGGCAGACCTTCCGACAAAGGAGGAAAGAAAAGAAGCTTTGGGTATGCTCTACCAATGGCAGAACAGGTGCTACCGGGCAGCCAATTTAATTGTTTCCCATCTGTATGTACAGGAAATGATAAAGGATTTCTTTTACCTTTCAGATGGGATAAAGTACAAACTCGCCGATGAAAAAAGGGATGGGCATGGGATCTTAAAGCGGTCCCGTATCAATACGACCTATAGAACGGTATCGAACCGCTTTAAAGGGGAAATCCCAACCAATATATTATCCTGCCTTAACGGGGCATTGGTTTCTTCCTTTAAAAAAGAGACCCAAAAATATTACAAAGGGGAGCGTTCCCTGAGAAATTTCAGGAGGGATATGGCCTTTCCATTTAGCATGGAGGGTATAACGAGGTTTGCCTATGATGATAGCAAAAGTGCTTTTTGTTTTCGGCTGTTCAGTGTGCCTTTCAAAACCTACTTGGGTAGGGATTTTACGGATAAAAGAAAACTATTGGAACGTCTGGCAACTGGGAATATAAAGCTCTGCACTTCGCATATCAAATTAATAAAAGGGAAAATCTTTTGGTTGGCCACTTTTGAAATTGAAAAGGAGGAGCATGCCTTGAGACCTGAAATAATTGCGGAGGCATCGCTCTCCCTTGACGTCCCTATCGTCGTGAAAATTGGAAAGGAGAAGCTTTCCATTGGTTCAAGGGACGAGTTCCTTTACAGAAGGCTCGCTATACAGGCGGCCCGAAAGAGGAGCTGTGAGGGCACTGCCTTTAGTAGATCGGGAAAAGGGCGTAAGCGAAAACTCAAGGCTATGGAAAAGTTCCGGGAATCGGAAAGTAATTATGTTGACCATCGGTTGCACGTATACAGCAGAAAACTTATTGACTTTTGCACAAAACACCGTGCGGGAACGCTTATCCTGGTAAACCAGGAAGATAAGATCGGAATGACAAAAGAGGAAAAATTTGTTTTAAGGAATTGGAGCTACTACGGTCTGATGACCAAAATAGCATTTAAAGCGGAAAAAGCAGGTATTGAAATGATATCCGCTTAACTGTGTTTGAGGGTGCTTGTAAACCCGTAGGGTGAGGTCAATGGACACTCACTGAATACCATGGCATAGGTTAAATAAGTTAATAGAAATAGCTGCTTATGGCCGGTATATACAACCCGTGCGACGAGAACACTTACTTTTTTGAAAGTTATGACTAAAAATATAGAGACTGCATATAGGCCCTCACCCCAGATCTTACAATAACCAATGCTATCGTGCTTGGTTTATCTACATGGAGTTCAGTTTTTAATCACTCCTGTTTAATATTTATAAAAAATCCACCCCTCGGCCGACCTTCCATTTCCAAAACGGTCCTTTTTGGTAAGCCCTTCTTGGGGGCCTACGCGGCGAAGTCCCGAAAACGGAAGTCCGGCCCCCCAACACATTTTAAGGGTCCTTAATAAAAGAAGCCCTATATGGTTCCCGGTACTGCGGAAACCAAGGCAGGCGCCAAAGAATACTAAATCGCCGGCCTTTTGACAGCTCGCTTGACTTCCCGTACGCTCACTTCCAAACCCCCCGCGATAAGGATTCTTAGAGGCCCCTTATGGAACCCGTCAAGGCTATACGGAGTTTTGTCCATAAATAGGGCATCTACTTCCTTGTTTTTAGCCCTTGCGGTAAAAACCACGTTGCAGACACTCCCGATTTCCGTCCAAAAGCCTTGACGGAACCCACTTCTTTTATGGTGCTGTGCACGCAAGAAGGCAAACAAACACCCCTTAAAATGTTGGCTTTTGTTTTGGAAACGATTCAAAAAAGTTCTTAGAAGCGGTTGCCGATATGGAAAAGGGATATTCAGTAACAATGCCTGTCTCGTGCAGGCGCTAAAAACAATGTATTATGGGCACATTAAAAAATCAGGTTCAGCTTATCGGACATGTAGGGCAGGAGCCCCAGGTGACCGTATTGGAAAACGGAAAAAAGGTAGCCAAGATTTCATTGGCGACCAATGAGAACTACAGGGATTCCAAAGGGGAGAAACAGACCAATACCGATTGGCACCAATTGGTGGCGTGGGGGAAAATCGCATCCCTTATCGAAGAGTACGTTTTTACGGGCAAGGAGATTGCCGTACAGGGAAAACTCACCTCACGTTCCTATGAGGACAAGGAGGGCGTTAAACGCTATGTGACCGAGGTAATCGTTTCGGAAATCCTTTTCCTTGGTGGGAACGGAAAGTAGAAGTATGGGCAGGGTAAAACCTGCCCATTTCTTTAAATGTTTGAAATCAATTTTAATAAAAATAGCATAGCCATGTTGATAAAAGTTAACGAGATACAGCTTTCCTACAGGGAGAGTTTTTTGACCAGTCTGGAAACCGTTGTTGTGAGCAGTTCCAATGCCGCTAAAGTCCTTTACCAATCCTTCGATATGGATACCATAGCCCTGAACGAAACCTTTAAGGTGCTTTTGCTGAACCGTTCCAATAGGATAAAGGGCATCTATACCCATTCGGTGGGAGGGATTACGGGTACGGTGGTCGATATAAGGTTATTGTTCGCGGTGGTGCTGAAAAGCCTGTCCACGGGCATCATCCTATGCCACAACCACCCATCGGGGAAACTCGAGGCCAGTACGCCAGATAGGGAACTGACCCAAAAAATGGTAAAGGCGGCCGGTTACTTCGATGTAAAGGTACTCGACCATATTATCCTAAGCCCCAACGGAAGGTATTTCAGCTTTGCGGATGAAGGAATACTTTAGACCAAATTAGTTATGCGTCCAGCCATTTTAATAGGTTATGGCCTTATAGGTGTGAGATGTCCTAATTAACCAGTTAGTTTGGTTGGATGTAATAAATATTTTGTCCCGATCCTGCGATCGTGACAAAATTTGGGTAAGCAAGAGGGTAACACGCTAAAGCGATGTTACGTGGTTTCACGCTTCCTGTTTTACAGTAAAACCTCTCGGAGTCTCTATAAACAGGCAGTTCTTTACAGTAAAATTTTAGGAAGTCCAAGGGCTAAATTTGCCATTTGCTGCAAAAACCTTTGGAAGCCCTGAAAACAGGCAATTTTTTGCTGCAAAAAGTATGGTTTTAGGCCAATGCTGGTTGATTGTGACCAAATTGATAGGAAAGAATAAAAATGAGGCTATCCAATTAGATGTTCTTTTTTATTTAAAGACTGAACTCGATAGAAATAAATAAGCAGTATTTCAGGATGGCCATTGTGGCAACAAAAATACATCCATTAATTGCTTTTCAATTACCCATCCGTATTCTTAGTCCACCACTCATTTATATCCTTATATCCTTCGTACATTCCCGACCTGTCCAAAGCTTTTGAATGGGCAGTCAATAGGAATTGCGTTGCCTTTTTACCGGCACCGTCCCTGTCCAGATAAAGCTCAACATGTTTATAGTCTTTCAAATAACCGGGAACCTTTTTTACAAACGCCACGGAGTTGAGGACAAGTATATCTGCTCCCTTGGATAGGTTTCGGCAATGACTTGCTAATGTGAGCAGATCGAACATACCTTCGCACACAACCAGGTTAGTGCATTGATTCATTAATAAGGTTATGTCCTTAGGGGAAACGCTGCCTTTAAAGAATTTGTTCCTGAGCTCATAACCTCCAGAGATGTTTTCAAGCCCGATGGCAAAATAGTGTTTACCTTTCAACCTGAAATGTACTTCTTCAGCATATAACCTTGCCACTGTAGGTTTAATTTTTCGTGACCTTAAATAGGCTAGCAGGGCTGGGTGTCTTATCGGTTTTACTTCCGTCACTTCAATACCGGGTTCCTTTCTGGAAAGTGGTTGTTGCTGAAAAGAAAAACTTAAGGCTCCATTGTCCAGGACCAGCAAAGCCTCTTTGACCGAACACCGTTTTATCAGGCAGACCAGGTCGATAACATTGCCACCGATACCGGCACCGTGGTCGTACCATCGGTTCAGTGTCAGGGATACCTTGAAAGAGGCCTCTGTTTCTGACCGGAAGGGGCTTAGGAACCAAGCTTCTTTTTCCGATTTGCGCGTGGGAAAGTGCCCCAGTTTAGCAAGTGCCTGCACGGTGCAAATACTGCGGGCTTTTTCACACGACAGTTTATTGGTTCTTTCTTTTTTCATGGGCCGGATATGTTTTTAAAAAAAATTGATGATTTGATGAAGAATCTCTTGTAACCCTTATTTTTACTGGTGTTCCGGGCTTCATCATTTTTTCATCATTCATCAAAATGTTCTGCAGATCTTCATCATTGTTTTAGGATTTCAATTTTGATGAACGTTTGATGAAATTTTGATGAAGTGTTATTTTATTGATTATCAGTTATTTATACTCTTAATTCATCATTTCATCAAAAATTCCATAAATCTTTTTTCTTTCAACAGCAAAATACCTTCCGACACGGCTGATCTGGACAAACTCCCCGTAACTGGTATATTCATAACCCTTATAGGAATTGGAATTGTCGGAAGGGGCAAGCCCCCATTTGTTTTTCAGTATCCTCCGGATGTCGTTCGGTTCGAAGTTTTTGCGGCGCACCTTGGCGAGGTTCGACACGATTTCCCTCGGGGTGACCCTGAGCTCATCGGCACCGGTGGCCTCGAACATTTCGTAGAGCAGGTACACCGTTTCCCTCTCGACCGCATTATTGTTCAGCCAGACCAGTTTCTTTAGCGCCCTGGTCCTTATCTGCTCGGGGGTGAACCACATCCGTGTTTTCTTCTCGGAGGCATAGGGACGGTCAATAAGGAACTGTAGAAAAGCGGGTATTTCAGAAATGAGCTTTTGCAGGTATTCGGTGTCCTCGGTATCGAAAGGAGGTACTTTTCTGACCCAAAAACGTATTTCATTGGAATCTATCAGGATGAACGTATCCTCATTGTTGCTGCAGAGAATGAACTTCCCGAAGAATTCGACTTCCTCCCGGTCCTTGCCCTTGGCCTCCACCTTGTCCTTGTCGGTGGTGCTCAAGTATTTTAGCCGTTCGGTGATCTCTTTTTTATCGAAGAACACCTCGTCCACCGCTACGATCACCTTTGATACCCAATCCGCATTGAACTGTGAGGAAAAACTGTCCCCCTTGATATATGTCATGTTCTGGCCAAATATGGCCTTGAGCCATTTGATAAAGGTGCTCTTTCCAGTGCCACGTTCTTTACTCACCAGGCATAAGATGGGCAATATCTGTGAGGGGTTTTCATAGAGGATCTTTAGGTAGTCCAGTCCAAGCTCGGCCTGTTCCCCGAAGATGTGCCCCACAAACCCCATGGAAACGGGGCATTTGCCCTTCTTGGGGGCAATGGGCAGCTCGTGGTAGGTGTTGTAGGAATTGCCAACGGTTTGCCTGTAATCTATATGTTCGGGGATACAGCAGAACCCGTCCAGTTTTGGGATCTTGGAAAGATAGGACTTCCCGTGGTCCGCAATGATCGTTTCCTTGTTCCACCGGACCATTATGGAAATGGAATCCCCCGAAATCAGGGGTTTTTCGATATCTTTCCAATATGTGGTCCCGATACGTCTGTACGGTATCTTTTTCATTAGAAAAGTATTTAAAGTGGATGTTATCTAGGATTTTCCCTTTTTCAGGAGTTGTCTGTTGAATTCATGTTCCAGCTGGTCATCCAACAGTTCGGAGTTCCCCATAAGCCATTCATCGATGGCATCCTTATCGAAGAACTTTTGGCGGATGTGTTTGTTGTTGCCCATTGGGATCAACCGCAAATGGGTCAGTTTATAGATTTTGCTTTTGGAAAGTCCTGTGTATTGTGAAAGGTCTTCCACATTCAGGACCTTTTTGTTCTGGGACAGCAATGCCTTGATGTCCTCCAATAGGGCCACAACGTTCTCTTGCTCATTCATTGTTTTAAAATTTTTGGTTAATGATGAGTAAAAGGCCTTTTACGTTTTAGTGTACAGGGCAAATATATGACAGCAGATATTGCCAAATCAATAGCATAACGGCAGTTATGGTTTAATTATCCATTAATTATTTAAGGGAGAAGACATTTTTCCAATATTGTTCGTAGGCAGTGCCCTTTTCCGTGGAAAGGTCGCCCTTCCAATTGGAAAAACTGGATTTTAGGGTATCGTAATTAATAGGTTTGCGGTTCATGAGAAAGGAATCCCTGAGCATTTCAAAAAAGATTTTTTTCTGGACATCGGTAAAGTGTTCAATCCCATCCTGAATAAGTACATGGAACATGGAAAAAAGCATGCGGTGGTTGGCACCTTCCTTGCTTTTGTTCTTTTCGCGAAAATTTATCTTCTTCTGTACATGCCGGCGGTTCAACAGCAAATTAAAGTCGATAAGCTCATCTTTGTCAAACTTGAGAAGTTCGTAATTAACTGTTTCCCATTTAACGGAGATATATTGGAACGGGTACAGCCTACTATCCTTGATCCTCTTTTTTTCATAGTAGGTCGCAAATAGTATAATCAATAAAATTCCTATAAAAAGGTACCCAAAATAGTACCCAAGTTTTTGACCAATGGAAACTTGTGAGCTGAACAGCATGAGCACCAAACCGTAAACGGCGATGCAAACAATTAAAAAATAAAGGCGGGCACTATTGCTGCTCATGGAACTCCGCCTAAAGAAATGGTCTATGGCGTCATCCAATTTGCACCATAGGATGGCCAGCTTTCTGATTATTTTTTCCATTTGAGTGCTTATGTAGGCATCAAGATAAGAAATAAATAAAAAAGCACTTATTGTTGTACCTATGTTGTACCCAAGGAAATCAAAAAAGCCACTCAATCTTTTGAATGGCTTTCTAATGTTAAGCTCCCCCTCTTGGGCTCGAACCAAGGACCCTCTGATTAACAGTCAGATGCTCTAACCAACTGAGCTAAGGAGGAATTTATTTTTATAGTTACTTTCTCGCTTGCCTTATTTCATGCCTCTTGAGAAGAGTTTTATTCCTTTTTTGCGGATGCAAATATATATGTTTTTTTCTTTAAGGCAAACAAAAAATTATTTTTTTTATTTTATTTAAAAATCGCCTTGTAAAGATCGTTTCCGTTGGCGTACAAAAGTAAGGCAATTAATAGAAAGAACCCAACCATTTGTGCATATTCTAAGAATTTTTCACTTGGCTTCCTTCCGGTAATCATTTCATACAATAGAAACATTACGTGTCCGCCATCCAGTGCAGGGATGGGTAAAATGTTCATAAATGCCAGAATAATAGATATAAAGGCTGTTGAAAGCCAAAATCCTTGCCAGTCCCAAGTATCGGGAAACAGCTTGGCAATCGTTCCAAATCCGCCTACTTCTGTCGCTCCTTTTTTAGTGAAAAGGAACTTCATGGAGCTTACATAATCCCGAAGCGTCCAATATCCGTGTTCGATTCCGGCAGGAATAGCTTCAGCAAACGAATATTCTTTAGTGTTAATCTTTATATCCTTTATAGGTGATTTAAATGAAACACCAATGGTATTGTCCTCTCTTGCTGTTAAAGTAATGGTATCTGTTACTTTATTTCTTGCAATAACTAAACTAAGAGGATTGCCTTCATTCTTTTTAATTTTTTGAACCATTTCATCTCTAAAAGTAATGGCTTCTCCATTTACCGAAATTATTTTGTCATTGAGCTTCAACCCGGCAAGGGCGGCTGGAGATTCTGGGATAACGCTATCAATAACGGGTTCTACACGTGGGGTTAATGGATATAAAGCTCCTTGTGTGTACAGATAGGTGCCTAGGGAATCTGGTATGCTCAAAACTTCCTTTTTTCCATCAGCATGTTTCACTTCTACAGTACTAGCACCTCTCACAACCAAACGACGGCTAACGTCTAAAATATTTTCAGGTTGCTCACCATCTACTTTCAGTATTTTATCACCGTCTTTAAAACCGTACTGTTTTAACTGTTCCGCTACAGCAAAACCATTTGGAAAAGCATTTTGGGAAATTTCTTCTTTACCCCAAACAAACAATACCATGGCATAAATTAAAAATCCTAAAATAAGGTTTACGGTTACACCACCAATCATTATAATTAAACGTTGCCAAGCTGGTTTGGAGCGAAACTCCCATGGTTGAGGTGGTTGCGCCATTTGTTCTTTGTCCATGCTCTCATCGATCATTCCAGATATTTTTACATATCCTCCCAGCGGAAGCCAACCAATACCGTAAACGGTTTCTCCTATTTTCTTTTTGAAAAGCGCGAACTTAACATCAAAAAACAAAAAGAATTTCTCTACCCGTGTTTTAAAAATCTTTGCAGGGATAAAATGCCCTAGCTCATGTAGAATAATAAGTATTGATAAACTTAAAAAAAGTTGGATTCCTTTAACTAAAATCGGACTCATAAAATTGGTTTCATTTTCAAATCGCACAAAAGTAAGGTTTTCCATCTACTTACCACAATCAAAATGAACTAAGGGTTTGTTTTTATGACGGATTTAAGACTAAAAGATGAGCATTCGTAATGAAAATTGTATTTTTGCAAGCACTAAATTAAGTCGAGGAATGCTTCAGTTTTTCAGCAAATTTAAATACTTGTTTATAACGCTTTGCGTACTTTCAATAATCATTGTTAGTTTAATTTACCAAGCTTTGAAACCAAAGGAAAGGTTATTGGTATATGAACCGTCTATGGTGAACGCAGAATTAGTAGATACCAGTATTCAGCATATAAGAAAATACCACACTATTGCTCCGTTTGAATTGATTAATCAAAATGGAGATACCATTACAGAAGCAGATTATAAAGATAAAATCTATGTAGCCGATTTCTTTTTTACTACTTGCTTGACTATTTGTCCGAAAATGACAGATAATATGGTAAGTATTCAGGAGAAAATTAAAAATGATCCTGAGGTGATGTTGTTGTCGCATTCCGTGACCCCAAAAATTGACTCTGTCCCAAGACTGAAAGCCTATGCGGAAGAAAAAGGAGTGATCGACACGAAATGGAATATGGTAACCGGTGATAAAAAGCAGATTTACAATTTAGCCCGAAAAAGCTATTTGGCAGTTAAGACGCTTGGAGACGGTGGCCCTTTTGATATGATTCATACGGAAAACTTCGTTTTAGTTGATAAAAAGAAACGAATAAGGGGTTTTTACGACGGCACTAAAGAGGAGGAGATAGAAAAGCTCCTGCACGATATTGAAGTGCTGAAAAAGGAATACGAATAAAAAGTCAGCTTAAGTAAACTTCAAACTGACTTTCTTGAATTTTATATCTACTCGGCTTTGTCGTGTTCTACCCAAATCAATTCTGAGGTATCGTAACCAATTTGTTTCGCCTTTTTTAAATAATCATCTTTAATGTACAGTGGGATTTCCGGTGTTCTCGAAAGTATCCATAAATAATCTAAATTTTTGCCTACAATAAGGGCGTACTTGTAATCGTCATCAATCTTAATAACATTATAACCAGAATAAAACGGTCCGAAAAAAGAAACTTTTAACTTTCCCACATCGGGGTTTTCTACAAACTTGGCTTTTCCTGTAGCCGTTTCCCATTCTTCTTTTTTAAAATTATAACCACGGTTTATTACTTTAATCTTGCCGTCCTCTCGCAAAGAATAGGTTGCGGTGGTGTTGTTCAAATTTTCTTCAAACTTAAAATCCAACCGTGCAATTTCATACCATTTTCCAAGATAAGCTTCACTGTTAAAAGGTTGCACAGCTTCTACGCCTTTCGGAATGGTTTGACAGGATTGGCAAATGACTGCTAGTACTGCAAATAGCATGAAAAACTTTTTCATAGTGTTGTTTTTTCTAAAGGTAGGTATGAAAAGTTTCAATTTTGTAAAATGAAAATTAAAGTCTTCTAAAAAATATCATAATTGATGCGCGTCTTAAACATCTATTAAATAATTTCACCAAACCTATTTTTTATATTACTTTTGCTTACTTAAAATCAATCTAAATAATAGTTGAAGTTGACGATTGCAAATTTAAAGAGAGGACAAAAAGCGATAATTAAAGAATTTTCTACGGACAACATTCCCATTAAGCTTTTGGAAATGGGGTGCCTACCTGGCAACGAAGTAGAACTTTTGCAGATTGCACCGTTTAGAGATCCTTTGTATTTAAATATCAATGGTTCTTTTTTAGCTATTCGAAGAGAAACCGCACTTCAAATTGAAATAGATATTTTAGAAAGCAAGTCCGTATGAGTAAACAGATTAATGTAGCCCTCATCGGGAATCCTAATACAGGAAAAACTTCAGTATTCAATCAACTTACAGGTTTAAACCAAAAAGTAGGGAATTATCCAGGCATTACCGTAGAGAAAAAAGAAGGCGTGTGTAAGCTTCCCAGAGGAGTTAAAGCACATATTATCGATTTACCAGGAACCTACAGTTTAAATGCCAATTCGTTGGATGAAAATGTGGTAATTGAGCTTCTACTGAATAAAAACGATAAAGATTTTCCAGATGTTGCTGTTGTAATCACCGATGTGGAAAACTTAAAGCGAAACTTACTGCTTTTTACCCAAATTAAAGACCTAAAAATTCCGACCATTTTAGTGATTAACATGGCAGATAGAATGAAACGCCGTGGTATTTCCTTAGATGTGGAGCTTTTAGAGCAAAAATTAAACACCAAAATTGCTGTTGTAAGTACCCGAAAGAGACAGGGTGTGGAAAAGGTTAAGGAGCTTATTGCTAATTACAAAAATATCTCCACAGACCCATGCGTGGACACCACGGTAATAGAACCGGAATATTTTAACGGACTAAAAGCTGCTTTTCCAAATCAGGATATTTACAAACTTTGGTTGGTAATTACCCAAGACGCCAATTTTGTAAAGTTAGATAGAAACTTGGTAAAAGACACTTCTGCCTTTTCTACCAAGTCGAAAACCGAATTAAAGCGACTACAGCATAAAGAAACCGTTTTGCGATACCAATTTATAAATGGTGTGCTTAAAGAAGGGTACAAAATAGATGCCAATGCCGCTAAAGGTTTTCGTGCATCTTTAGATCGAATCCTTACCCATAAAGTTTGGGGATACGTTATTTTCTTTTTGATTTTGCTCACTATTTTTCAAGCCATTTACGATTGGAGCAGCTATCCAATGGATTTTATTGATGCTACTTTTGCCTCCTTAAGTGAATGGGTTAAGGAAACTATGCCGGCCGGATCACTTACTAATTTAATTGCTGAAGGAATTATTCCAGGCTTGGGTGGTATTGTTATTTTTATACCACAAATCGCTTTTCTATTCCTATTTATTTCTGTTTTGGAAGAATCCGGCTACATGAGTCGGGTGGTTTTTTTAATGGATAGAATCATGCGAAAATTCGGATTAAGCGGGAAAAGTGTTGTGCCCCTAATTTCGGGAACGGCATGTGCTATCCCTGCCGTAATGGCAACCAGAAATATAGAAAATTGGAAAGAACGATTAATAACCATTTTAGTAACTCCTTTTACAACCTGTTCTGCACGACTGCCAGTTTACCTTATCATAATTTCCCTTGTAATTCCCAACACCCGGTTTTTAGGAATGAATTTACAAGGTATCACTTTAATGATGTTGTATTTATTAGGCTTTGGTATGGCAGTTTTCTCGGCATGGCTTTTAAATAAAATACTTAAAATAAAAAGCCGCACTTTTTTCGTAGTGGAAATGCCAAGCTATAAAATGCCTTTGCCAAAAAATGTATTGATTACCGTGGTTGAAAAAACCAAAAGCTTTGTGTTTGGCGCAGGGAAAATTATTTTGGCTATCTCTATCGTATTGTGGTTTCTCGCGTCTAATGGACCTTCGGATAGGTTTGATAATGCTCGGGAAATTGTAACTGCACAGCCAGAAGCTGAAAATTTGCCGGAAGGCGATTTGGAAACTAAAATAGCGTCTTACAAACTTCAAAATTCTTATATTGGAATTGCCGGGAAAGCCATTGAACCTGCTATTTTACCGCTAGGTTACGACTGGAAAATAGGGATTGCCGTTATTAGCTCCTTTGCAGCACGGGAAGTTTTTGTAGGAACATTGGCAACCATTTACAGTGTAGGGAGTGACGAAGAGGAAACCATAAAGAACAGAATGGCTTCCGAAACGAATCCGATTACTGGAGAGCCACTTTTTAATTTAGCTTCAGGGATTTCGCTCCTTTTGTTTTATGCATTTGCTATGCAGTGTATGAGTACTTTAGCTATTGTTAAACGGGAAACAAATACATGGAAATGGCCTGTGGCACAATTGGTATTTATGAGTGCATTTGCGTATCTTGTAGCTTTAGTGGCATATCAGCTTATAAAATAGTTTTCAAATGGATATTCAGAATATAGTGGTGTATTTAATTTTGTTTCTGGCAGTTGCTTATCTACTGCTGAAGTTTGTTTTTCCTAAAACACTGAATACTCTTTTAGGGAAAAGTAATGCTGGCGACTGCGGAGACGGAAATTGTAATTGCCATTAATAGAACTCATTTTAAACTGTTCTTAATTGGCTGCAAAATGGTTTCTTTGCACCATATTTTCCCTTTTATTGTGCTCCGTAGCGCTGCTATGCAGCGTATAAAAGTAAAAATCTAATGCAAAAATCCCTATTTTTCGCTTCAATTTTAAAAGTTTAAATGAGTTCATAGCCTATGTCCAAACGCGATTTAAAAAAATATCTTTCCGAATTAAAAAAAGCAGAACTCGAAGACCAGATTATCGATTTGTACAATCGCTTCAAAGAGGTAAAAACGTATTATGATTTTGTTTTTAATCCGAAAGAAGATCGGCTCGTAGATGAAGCAAAGGCAAAAATATCCAACGAATATTTTCCAATTACACGAAAACGTGCCAAAGCTCGGCGTTCTGTTGCGCAGAAGTACATAAAACATTTTAAAACACTTGGAGTGAATCCGTTGCTCATTGCAGATGTAATGTGGTATAATTTGGAGATTGCACAGACATTCGATAGGGAAAGGCGTATAAAAAAAGATGCCTTTTACAAAAGTATGGCACGTTCTTTTGATGAAGCGGTAAAGTTTACGTTGCAAAACGGACTCATAAACGAGTTTAAAGAACGTTTACTAGTGGTTTTTCAAGAAGCAGAAGCCAATAACTGGCCGTATCTATCCTCTATGGAGCGTACACTCGATTTAATTGATTAAATTAAGGGTTTCTAAAAGTTCATAAAAATGTCAAAGTTAATTATATCTCTCACCTTGATTTTACTGGTCGGATACGTAAATGTATTCGCTCAAGAAAAGATTTCCAATATCAATAAATCAGAAATTTTAGAGGTTTTAAAAAATCAGGAAGATGCCTGGAATCGTGGAGACATTCCTGCTTTTATGGAAGGATATTGGAAATCTGATGATTTAGCATTCGTCGGAGCTTCTGGACCTATTTTTGGCTGGAAAGCCACTAAAGAAAGATACCTAAAAAGTTATCCCGATACCACCGGAATGGGCAAACTTACTTTTAAAGTGATTAAAATACAGCAAGTAAAAGAAAATATAGCCCAAGTAATAGGTTCTTTTCATTTAAAACGATCCATTGGCGATGCAAGTGGTTATTTTACATTAGTGTGGCGAAAATTCAATAATCAATGGCTCATCATTAGTGATCATACTTCGGCTAGCAGCAATTAATTTACCCCAAAGCTACATCCAACGTCATCATAACGATAAATCCTGCAATAAATCCAAGTGTGGAAATATCGGTGTTATTGGCTTGTTGCGATTCTGGCACCACTTCTTCAATCACTACAAATATCATAGCTCCGGCTGCAAAACACAGTGCGTAGGGTAGAATAGGTTCAAAAGTCAAAACCGCCCATGCGCCAAGAACTGCGGCCAAGGGTTCCACGGCAGCAGATAAATGTCCGTAGTTGAAACTCTTCCATCGGCTTAAACCAAGTCCGCGTAACGGCATTGCTACCGCAAAGCCTTCAGGAAAGTTTTGAATTCCAATTCCCATAGCCAAAATTACGGCGCCTTCAATAGAGGCCTCTGGAATTCCTGCGGCAACTCCGCCAAACAAAACACCAATTGCCAGTCCTTCAGGGATATTGTGCATCGTGATAGCCAAAGTAAGCAACACCGATTTATGCCAAGGGGTTTTTATACCCTCGCTTTCACTCATTTTAAAATTCACATGTAAATGCGGCAGTACTTTATCCAAAGCAAAAATAAACAAAGCGCCAAGGGCAAAGCCGGTAACGGCCGGAATAGTTTTCATAAAACCTTCGCCATCGCTCATTTCAATTCCCGGAGCGAGAAGACTCCAAAAACTGGCAGCAACCATTACGCCGCCGGTAAAGCCAAGCATCCCATCAAAGAGTTTTCGGTTCATTTTTTTGAAGAAGAATACCAGTGAGGCTCCCAATCCGGTTAATCCCCAAGTGAATAAAGTAGCATAAAAAGCAGCTAATGTAGGGTCTAATTCTTTTAAGTAGTTTACAATGTCGTTAAACATATAGTTAGTTTATTTTTAAGTAAATATTATTGGCTGTTAATGCAGATATACTGGTTTTTTCTCCGTCAAGATTAATCATCACGGAATTATCAAAGGGTTCTTTGTGTAAAATGGTAATCTCTTTACCGAGTGAAATCCCTAGCTTATCCAAATACCTTAAAAAATCGGATGAAGAATCTTTCACCCCAATTACAATTCCCTTTTCATTATTCTTGGCAGAAGAGAGCAATATTTTTTCCACTTTGGTGATATTACCGTGTTTATCGGGTATTGGGTCGCCGTGTGGGTCAGTCCGCGGAAAATCTAAAAAAGCATCCAGTTTTTCAATCAGTTTTTCGCTTTTTATATGTTCTAATTCCTCAGCTATTTCGTGGACTTCATCCCAAGAGAAATTTAGTTTTTCAACAAGAAAAAACTCCCAAAGACGGTGTTTCCGTATAATTTTAGCGGCATAAGACTTGCCTTTGTCCGTCAATCGGGCACCTTGATATTTTTTATAATGAACAACATCCTTTTCAGCCAATTTTTTCATCATATCGGTTACAGAAGACGCCTTGCTGTCCATTTGCGCTGCAATAGCATTGGTGGAAACATTACCTTTGTCATCTTTAGATAAGTGATAAATAGCCTTTATGTAATCTTCTTCAGAAAGAGTCATGATATCATTTTTCGTTAACAAAAATACAGTTTTAGTTTTAAAAAACAAGATTTTTAGAAATGTCTAAAAAATTATTTAATGTTGTGTTTTTCAGTTCAAAGTATAGGAAAATAATTATTTTAGTTGAAAATATTACTTATGAAGTTTTTGTCCTTTTTATTACTTTCCCTAATGCTGAATTTCTCTGCGGCACAGACGAATATTGATGAAACCGCAGTGCTAAAAAGCAAAGAGGAAACGACATTGCATATTGCTGCCAATAAAGGGGATTTAATTGAAATTGCCATTAAAAGAACGGAAGGAAAGAAAATATCCCAATTTTATTTGACCGCGCTGAAGGACGATAAGCGAATTTTGAATGAGGAAAATTTTAAGCGATTCAAAGGTGATGTCACTTCTTCAGAAAGGTCTGTTTACGAGTTGAATTTTAAAAATGAAACAACCCAGCCGATAGCGTTTTCCATACTCGTGAAAATTAACTCTTTTGGGGAAAGAGTATGCTGAATTGGATTATAAAACGATTCAAGACACCGTTTATGGCGATGAAAAGAGAGTTGTTGAAACAGTTGAAAAATTAGAGCCTAAAACTATTCAGAAGGAACAATTTTATCTAAACAGTAAATCGAACGCGTTGGTAAAAGGCGGTAAAGACCGAACTGTGTTTCCTATCTATCTGCCTGAGAATACAAAAGAGTGGTATTATGTGCTTTCTGCCAATCGTGATGAAGAAGCAGTCAAAAATACTGCGAAAACGTTCAGTTTAGCATCCGAGCTGTCAAGATACCTCGATACGGATGCGAGTTCCATCTCTAGCGGAGTGGGAAATTTACATGCACCTCCTGGCGCACACATTTGTGATGTTTATTTATTGGACAGCGAGCAAGCAAGTCTTTTTAGAGCCAATGAGAATTTCACATTTTCTATGGACGGAACCCGGGAAAATTACAAATCTGGCGTTGTTAGAGTAAAAGATACACCAAGCCAAAAGTGGTATTTAGGGATTAAAAATCCCGATAATCTTTATGGCATTCACATAACGATAGAGGTAGTTGCAATTACCGCCGTAGAAGAAACTATAGTGAAGTTTAAGCGAACACCGGAAATACATGAAAGAAAAATTCCGTTTGTTAAGTAAAAAAGGTCTAGTTGTAAATTAAATTTAAACTTCCCTTCCCATCAACATATTGGCAAAGTTTCTAAGAATTTCTTTTTTAGATGTATCAATGTTCAATTCCTCCAATAAATCCAGGGCTTTAGCAGTGTAGGCTTCAATAGCTAACAATGTTTCATTGGCGCCACCACTGCTTTTCATTAATTCCTTTACGGAAGAAATTTTATCCGTGGTATCCGTTGGGTTTATTTCGAATAAATGTTTTAGTTGCGCAGCTTCTTCCGAAGAAAGGTTTTGCATTGTTTTTAAGTAGAGGTATGTTTTCTTATTCTCAATAATGTCGCCACCAACTTGTTTTCCGAAGGTTTTGGGATCGCCAAAGGCATCTAGGTAATCATCTTTCAGTTGAAAAGCAATACCTAGATTCAATCCGAAATCGTAAATCTTTTGGCACTCTTTTTTATCCGCTTTGCCTATAATTGCGCCCATTTTCATGGCAGCAGCCACCAGAACAGCCGTTTTGTAGGTGATCATTTTCAAGTATTCGTCGATTGTAACATCGTCCCTCGTTTCAAAATCTACATCGTATTGTTGTCCTTCGCATACCTCAATGGCTGTTTTGCTAAAAAGTTTAGCAAGGCTTTTAAAGGTATCTGCTTCGTAATTTTCAAAAAATTGGTAGGCCACAATAAGCATGGCATCTCCCGAGAGGATTCCTGTATTGAGGTCCCACTTTTCGTGTACGGTTTCTTTTCCTCTTCGCAAGGGAGCGTCATCCATAATGTCATCGTGTACTAAGGAGAAATTATGAAAAATCTCTACCGCCATTGCAGCATGCATCGCTTCTTTATGATTGTTACCAAATATATCGGCAGTTAATAAGGTGAGAACAGGCCGTAAACGCTTTCCGCCCAAATTTAAAATGTATTGAATAGGCTCGTAGAGATTGGTGGGTTCTTTTGTAACAATAGTTTGATTTAAGTGACTAATAAACGCCTCTCTATAGGCTGCGATACTCAACATATGGGTCAATTTTTTTGCTAAAATACCATAAATCGATTTTCTGTCCATTCGATTTGTATGTTAAATAACGGTAAAACTTTGGAAACTTTTATTGTTTTTAAAGTTTCCTCGCCTATATTTGCACCCTGTATGAAAGACAAAATTTTAGATAAATCCACCGAAATGTTTTTAACCTTAGGGTTTAAGAGCGTTACTATGGACGATATTGCGGAATCCCTAGGGATTTCCAAAAAGACCATTTATCAGCATTATAAAACCAAAGCGGCTTTGGTAGAGGCTGCGGTGCTTTACTTGTTCGATTCCATTTGTAACGGTATCGATTTTATATGTGAAGCTTCAGAAAATCCAATTGAAGAGCTTTTTCATATAAAAAAGTTTGTGAGTGAATACTTAAAAGATGATAAATCATCGCCTCAATTTCAGCTAAAGAAATATTATCCAAAAATCTATGATCGTATTATCTGGAAACAATTTGAAGTGATGTACGACAGTTTGAAAGAAAATTTAGAAAAAGGTATAGCAAGTGGGATTTACAGACCAGAAATTGATATCGATTTTATTGCCCGTATTTATTTTAGTGGAATGGTGAGTGTAAAAGACACCGATTTATTTCCTTCGAGCACGTATATCCCTTCAGTAATTACGGAAAAATTTCTAGAGTATCACATTAGGGCTATCGCAACAGAAAACGGACTGAAGATTTTGAATGAATTTATTAACGAAAACAATAACTAACAGATGAGGACACTTTCCATCTTATTTATATTATTAATCACAACTTTTGGGTATACTCAAGAGAGGAGCTACAGTTTTTCTTTGGAAGAGGCCATTAATTTTGCCTTGGATAGCAGTTATTCTGCCATAAATTCCAGAAGGGAAATAGCAAAATCCATTAAGAAAAAGTGGGAAACTACGGCTGCTGGTTTGCCGCAAATAAACGGTGTTGTAGATTATCAAAATCAGCTTAAGCAGCCGGTTACGCCGATTCCTGGAGAATTTGTAGGAGGTGAACCTGGTACTTTTGTACCCGTTGTTTTTGGAGTTAAGCAAAACGCCTCTTTAACCGCTACGCTAACCCAGTTAATATTCGACGGGTCCTATTTGGTAGGATTACAGGCAGCAAAGGTTTTTGTTGATTTTAACGAAAATGCCAACGAAAAAACACTTCTCGAAGTTCGAAAGGGGGTAATAAATGCCTACGGAAGTGTACTGGTAACCCAAGAAGGACTTACTATTTTGGAGAATAACCTGGCTACTTTGCAAGACAATTTAAAGGAAACAAAAGCCTTGTTTGAAAACGGTTTTGCTGAAGAAGAAGATGTAGAGCAATTACAAATTACCACAGCTCAAGTAGAAAACGACTTAAAAAACACACGTAGGCTAGAAGGCATTGCGAAAGAAATGCTCAATTTGGCGCTAGGAATTCCCGTTAATACCGAAGTTTATTTAGAAGATAACCTAGAGAAACTGGCACAAGAAAGCATTGGGATGGCACTTACCGAAACCGAATTCAGTTTTGAAAATAATGTTGATTACAGGATTGCCAAGAATCTCACCGAGCAACGGGAATTGGAGGTGAAGCTAGAAAAGAGTAAAGCACTTCCTTCTATAAATGGTTTTGTTAACTATGGGACATCTGCTTTCGACAATGAATTTGTGTTTTTTGATAACGATACTCCTTGGTTTCAATCCTCCATTTTAGGGGTGAGTATGAACATTCCTATTTTCAGTTCGTTGCAAAGGAGCGCTAGGACACAACAGGCAAAAATAGCTTTGGAGCAATCCAAAACGGATTTCATACAGGCGCAGCAGGAAATAAATTTAGAACTCGACAGGGCTAAAAGCAACTTTACTTTTGCTATTGAAAACTATTACACTTCCGAAGAAAACTTAAAGCTAGCCGAAAGAATAGAAGATAAAAACTTAATAAAATACAGGGAGGGAATTACCACTAGTTTTGATTTAAGGCAAGCACAGACTCAGTTATACACAGCACAAAGGGAATATATAAATTCTATGTTGGATGTAATTGATGCCAAAGCCAATTTAGAAACTGTTTTAAATACGCCCGACGTTACCAATAGAAATCAAGAAAATCAGCAATAAAAATTAAAATAGATGAAAAATACATACATAACCATACTAACGGCAATCATTATGGCTTCCTGCGGAGGCGGTAATAAAAGTTCTGTAGAAGAAACTATAGAAAGTGGTGACTTAGAAGCCATGAAGGCAAAACGGGAGGAAGTAACGCTTCAGCATGATGAATTAGGGGTTCAGCTGAAGCAACTAAACGACGCCATCAAAGCGCTAGACACCACACAAAATTTGGTCCTCGTAACTGCTTTTAAAGCGAAAGACACACTGTTTAATCATTACGTAGAATTGCAGGGAAGTGTTAGCACAAAGGAAAACATCGTTATTAATGCTGAATATTCTGGAGTACTGGAAGAAGTATTGGTAAAAGAAGGACAAAAAGTAAGAAAAGGCCAAGTGCTTGCCCGAATTGATGATGGCGGTATGGGAGCTCAATTAACACAGTTGAAAGCACAGGCTAATTTGGCGCAAACTACTTACGAACGTCAAAAAAGACTTTGGAAACAGAATATTGGTTCTGAAATACAATACTTGCAGTCCAAAACGCAATACGAATCAACTGAAAGTGCCGTGAAGCAAATGGAAAGTCAACTGGGCAAGACAAAAGTGATTGCTCCATTTTCGGGAACTATCGAAGAGATAATTTCTGACCAAGGTTCCAATTTAACCATGGGAACACCAATTATGCGTATTGTAAGTTTAGATAATATGTACATTGAAACAGAGGTTCCGGAGAAATATTTAACGAGTATTGAAAAAGGGACCGATGTTATAGCAGAATTTCCTGTTATAAACACCAAAATTGAAACCGAAATAAGACAGGTAAGTAATTACATCAATCCGGGAAACCGTTCCTTCAAAATTGAAATTGGTGTGCCTAATGAAAATGGGAACATTAAACCAAATTTAACTTCAAAAGTTATAATTAACGATTACACCAGCGAGAACGCTATTTTAATTCCGCAAAGTGTTATTTCTGAAAATGCAGCTGGGGAACAATATGTTTATGTGGCCACGAATGTAAAAGCGGATGGAGAGGCAGAAGTACACCGTAAAATCATAGAAACCGGTAAAACTCAAGATGATTTGGTAGAAGTGGTTAAAGGAATTAAAGCCGGAGACCAAGTAATTAAGGAAGGCGCCAGAAGTGTGCAAGAAGGACAGAACGTAAAAATATTAAAGCAGTAGTACATGAGCAAGATTAATAAAAATGCCGATAAGGAATTTGTACTATCGTCATGGGCTATAGAAAACAAGACCACCATCTACGTGATGATTGCCATTGTGCTGGTACTTGGTATTTCTGCCTATTTCGGGATGCCTCGTGAATCTTTTCCAGAGGTTAAAGAAACCAAGATTTACATAAGCACACCTTATCCAGGGAATACAGCTGAAGATATTGAACGTTTAATTACCGACCCACTTGAGGACGAACTTAAAAACGTAAGTAATGTTGTTGAAATTTTATCAACTTCTCAAGAGGATTATTCAATAATTACAGTTGAATTTGATGAGGATATTACCGTAGAAGCCGCCAAACAAAAGGTGAAAGATGAGGTAGATGCTGAAAAAGCTGGTGAAGATTGGCCAGTTTTTAATGGCGCAAAAGTAGAACCAAATGTATTCGACCTTAACCTATCGGAAGAAATGCCAATTCTTAATATCAACATTCAAGGAAATTATCCTGTTGATAAATTGAAAGAATACGGGGAATATTTAGAAGATAAAATTGAAGACTTGCCCGAAATAAAACAAGTAGATATTCGCGGGGCACAGGAAAAAGAAGTGGAGGTAGCTGTAGATGTTTACAAAATGATGGCTGCCAAAGTAAGTTTTGATGACGTTCTAAACACCATTAGAAACGGAAATGTTACCATGTCTGCCGGGAACATGATTGTAAGCGGACAAAGAAGGACTATTCGTATTCTTGGGGAAATTGAAAAGCCTAAAGAACTCAATAATTTTGTGGTGAAGTCGCAAGACGGTGTGGTTTACCTGCGGGATATAGCAGATATAAGTTTTAAGGAAGAAGATAAAACAACCTTTGCAAGAGAATTTGGAGAGAGTGTTGTAATGCTCGACGTTAAAAAGAGAGCTGGAAAAAACATGATTGAAGCTTCCGAAAAGATTACGGAAATTATTAAAAAGGCTAGAAAGGAATATTATCCACCAGACCTTTCCATTACGGTTGCTAACGACCAATCCTCACAGACCTTGAACCAAGTAAACGATTTGGTAAATAACATCATTTTTGGGATTATTCTCGTGGTTGGGGTTTTAATGTTCTTTTTAGGATTTAGGAATGCGCTTTTCGTTGGTTTTGCAATCCCAATGTCCATGTTTATGTCGTTTATGATTTTACAAGGACTGGGTTATACACTAAACACCATGATTCTTTTTGCACTAATCATGGGACTCGGGATGTTGGTAGATAACGGTATTGTGGTGGTAGAAAACGTTTACCGATTGATGGATGAAGAAGGAATGTCGCGAGTTGAAGCTGCCAAGAAAGGTATTGGTGAGATTGCATTTCCTATCATTATTTCTACTGCCACAACGGTTGCGGCTTTTATTCCGTTGGGAATGTGGCCAGGCGTTATGGGAGAATTTATGAAATACTTTCCAATTACACTTTCTGTGGTGCTGGGTTCGTCGCTATTCGTGGCTATTTTCATGAACTCCATGCTGGTTTCGGAATTTATGAATGTTGGTGAGAAAAAACTTACCAGAAAACAACTTATTAGATTAAGTATTATTTTGGGAGTACCCGGACTTTTAATTTTGATTTTCGGCGGTGCCATTCGTGGAATTGGAACATTAATGCTCTTTACCGCAATTATGTTTTGGGTGTATCGATATTGGTTAAAAGGTACAGCTAACTATTTCCAAAGAAATACGCTTGTATGGCTAGAAGATAAATACCAAAACTTCCTTAAATCTTCTTTAATGGGGTGGAAGCCTGTACTTTTTGTCGGTGGAACCTTCGTCATGCTTATCGTTGTTTTTATGTTGTTTGGAGCTTCTTTGGGAAGTGGGCGTACAAAAGTGGAATTTTTCCCAGATAATAAACCCAACCAGATTATAGTTTATATTGAATATCCTCAAGGAACGGATATCAATAAAACAAATGCAATTACCAAAGAAATCGAGAAACGTGTATACAATGTTTTAAACGACAAAGAATACATGGATGGCGGTTATAATTTTATGGTGGAGTCTGCTGTTTCGCAAGTTGGTGAAGGTGCTGGAAACCCTCAAACCGATGGAGGTTCTTCAGCAGAAATGCCTCACAAGGCTAAAATTACAGCCACCATGCGAGAATATAAATACCGACGTGGAAAAGATAGTGAGAAACTTCGGAAGAAAGTACAAGAGGCGCTTAAAGGAGTTTTTCCTGGAATTGCCATTTCAGTTGAAAAGGATGCTGTTGGTCCGCCAGCTGGTTATCCTATAAATATTGAATTGAGCGGAGAGGATTACGATCAACTTATTGCGGATGCCGAAAAAATGAGGGATTACATCAATTCCAGAAATGTGGCCGGTGTTGAAGAACTTAAAATTGATGTAAACAAGGGGAAACCTGCCATGGTGGTTGAGGTTGACCGGGAAAAAGCCGGAGAACTTGGCGTAGCTGTTGGACAAGTTGGAAATCAGTTGAGGCGTTCAATTTTTGGTGAAAAAGCAGGAATCTATAAGGAGGACGGCGACGATTATGATATTTATGTTCGCTTTAATAAAGACTTGCGTTACAATCCCGATGCATTGTTTAATCAGAAAATAATTTTTAGGGATCAAGCAACTGGTCAAATTAAAGAAATACCAGTTTCTGCCGTGGCCAAACGCAAGAATACTTCTTCATTCAGTGCGATTAAACACCGTGACCTTAAACGGGTTGTGACTGTTTATTCCGGACTCGCACCAGGTTATACCGATGCTGGTGCAGTGGTTGGAAAGATTCAAAAGGAAATGCGGAATTTCGATATTTCTTCTGATATAAATGTGGATTATACCGGACAATTGGAGGAGCAGCAAAAACAAATGAATTTCTTGATGAGCGCCTTTTTTGCGGGATTAGGATTGATAATGCTGATTTTAATTTTCCAATTCAGTTCAATTTCCAAGCCTACCATCATCATGATTGCCATCTTTTTAAGTTTCATAGGTGTATTTGGTGGTCTCATGATTACCGGTTGGTCGTTTGTTATTATGATGACCATGATGGGAATTATCTCCTTGGCGGGTATCGTGGTAAACAACGGGGTAGTACTGTTGGATTATGCGCAAATTCTTATTGATAGACGAAAAATTAAATTGGGTCTAACGGAAAACTCCGATTTACTTCCGAAGAAAGACATGAAAGAAGTATTGGTAATGGCCGGGCGCGCTAGATTAAGGCCTGTATTGCTTACGGCTATTACGACAATTTTAGGTTTAATTCCGTTAGCAATCGGTTTGAATATCGACTTTTTCTCGTTGTTTTCTCAATTTGATGCTCAAATTTACATGGGAGGTGATAACGTAATATTTTGGGGGCCTCTGGCTTGGACAGTAATTTTCGGACTGTTTATCGCTACTTTCCTTACATTGATTATTGTTCCGTTATTATTTTACATCGTGTATTGGGTGAAAATGAAGTTTAGAAATAAAAAAGACGATGTAATTGAAAAAATAGGAGAAGCTTCTCCGGTGTAGTAGCATTTTTTAATTCAGTAGATAGTTACTGCTGAAAAGAAACTGTCAGCTTAGGTTAGTCAAACAGGTTTATCTTTAACCCTTCGCCAAACTTGAGCTGACAGTTTTTTATTTATAACCTTTTCTGAAGCTGAATAATGGTATAAGTCTAAAACAAACTAGTTTGTCCGTGTTGGTTCTGTTGTAAAATATGTCTTTGCATTTCAAATAAATCATGATTAAGTTTTGGGAATTCAGAGTCTTGAAAATATTGTTGTTTTGCAATACGAATAAGCGCGTGTATCTGTTCTGCAATTTTGCCTTCTCCTGTTTTCCGGACACCAAATCTACTATCGTTGAGCGTTCCACCGTGGCATTCTGCTATTTGATGTAAAACTTTTTCTGCTTTATCGGGCATGGATTTCCGAATCCAGTCGCTAAAAATTTCACCAATGGAACCGTTCAATCGAACCATGGTAAACGCAATAGATTTTGCGCCATACTCTTTTACGGTTTTTGCCAATGGAAGAATTTCATGACTGTTAATGCTCGGTATAATTGGGGCAATCATAACATTTACTGGGATATTGTTCTCGCTTAAAAGCTTTACTGTTTCCAATCTTTTTTTAATACTAGCTGTACGGGGCTCCAAAATTCGCCTGGTTTCTTCGCTCAAAGAAGTTATTGAAATATTTACGCCTATCAATCCTTCAGAAGCTAAATCCTTTAGAATGTCTAGGTCTTTTTTTATGTAGGCATTTTTGGTTATTATGCCCACAGGATGTTTGTATTTTAAAAACACTTCCAAACATTTTCGAGTGATTTTAAATTTTTGTTCCGCAGGTTGGTAACAATCGGTATTTCCAGCCATTACAATCGTCTTGGCTTGCCATTTTTTACTAAGCAATTTTTGTTCTAGAAGTTGAGGTGCGTTCTTTTTTACGAGTATTTTACGTTCAAAGTCCAATCCTGCACTGTAACCCCAATATTCGTGGGAATTTCTCGCATAGCAGTAAATACAGCCATGTTCACAACCTTGGTAGGGGTTCATAGAATAGTTCATGCCAACATCGGGGCTAGTAACCTTGTTAACAATAGTCTTTGGGAAAACCTCTAAATACTGAGTTTCATTTTTAGTAGCTTCCTCACCCTCCAGCCGGCAATACTCCAGGAAATCATCCCGCAATTCATGGGAAAATTCAAAAAATTTGTTATCTGTATTCAGCTGTGCGCCTCTTCCTTTTATATAATTTTTGTTGGACATATTCCAAAATTAAGGAAAAAATCCATTCATTAAATTGAATTCTACTCCAAATTTTTTGTGTATCTTTTTTGCTGTTTTTTTAATTAACCTTGAAAATTTTAAAGATTCCATAATGAAACACCTAGAATTAAGCTTAAATCACCAATCGTAATGCTAATTTGGGTGTTCCATGTAACCACTAAAAACAATTAATAATTACACATGAAACGAAGAAACTTTATTAAAAATGCAGCTGCAGCAGGAAGTGCCTTTTACATCATCCCTTCCCATGTGATGGGAGGAGAGCACATACCGCCAAGTGATACACTTTACATGGTTGGTATTGGTGTTGGTGGAAGAGGAAAGCAAGTAGTAGAAGAGTTACACAATACTAAAAAGGTAAAATTTGTTGCCTTTTGTGACGTCGATGATAGACGTGCCAAAAACACGTATCAAGCTTTTCCTGATGTAAAAACGTATAAAGATTACAGAAAGGTTTACGATAAGCACTTAAAAGATATTGATGCATTTATGGTTGCTACACCAGACCATACGCATGCAACAATTGCGCTGCCTTTTATGAAAGCTAAAAAACATGCCTATGTAGAAAAGCCGTTAACGCACAATATCTACGAGGCGAGATTGCTAACCGAAATAGCCAAGAAACATGGTATTGTGACCCAAATGGGGAATCAAGGAAGTTCTTCAGATGGCATTCGCACCGCCAAAGAATGGATTGATGCTGGTGTTCTTGGAAAAGTGAATAGAGTAGATTGTTGGACAAACAGACCTGTTTGGCCACAAGGGAATAAAATTATTACAGAATCAGAGCCCGTACCAGAAGGTTTGGATTGGGATTTATGGTTAGGCCCTGCAAAAGACCGCCCATACAACTCTGCTTATATGCCATTTAAATGGCGCGGATGGTGGGATTTTGGAACGGGAGCTTTAGGTGATATGGGTTGCCACATTATGGAAACGCCTTTTAATGTACTCAACTTAGGTTACCCAACTGAAGCACAAGCAAGTTGTACGGTGCCTTGGGTCAAAGATTTCGTGCCAGGAAACTTTGAAGACGCTTGTCCGCCTTCATCTGTAGTGAGATTGAAATTTAATTCTAAAACCCAAGGTGATGTGTCTTTGAATTGGTACGATGGCGGAATGCGTCCGGAGTTCCCAGAACACATCCAAGACTCTGAAACCATTGGCGACGGTGGCGGTGGAAGTATATTCTACGGAGAAAAAGGTGTTATGATTACTGATACCTATTCTGCAAATCCGAGAATTCTAAATTATTATAAAGATAAAGTGGGCGCTTTCCCAGCGCAAAGTTTGAAGCGCGTTGAAAACGGACATGCAGGTAATTTTGTGGAAGGATGTCTTACAGGTTCTAAAACTTCATCACCTTTCTCTTATGCCGGACCGTTAACAGAAGCTGTTCTTATGGGTAATTTAGCCATACGTGCCTTCCAGTACAAGAAATTAAATGATGAAGGTGAAAGAATGAGCGAATGGGAGTTTGAAGCTTCGCCAGGAAGAAAACGTCTTTTGTGGGATGGAGAAAACATGAAAGTCACCAATTTCCCTATTGCTGAAAGGTGGATTAAAAGAGAATACAGAGAAGGTTGGGAACTTTCTTAACTTTAAAACTATATTCTAAAAAATGCTCGTATTCGTACGGGCATTTTTTTTGTTTTCATTTTCTGAAGAAAGGAGTAAAGTGGAGTTGAATAATTTCCAAATGGGGTAAAAATAAAAAGGACGGAAGTTAATCCGTCCTTTTTGCCCCAAATCTTACCATGAACTTAACCTACTTATGCTATGGTATTGGCTAAAGTATGCTGAATATTGATTTCGGTAAAAATTATTAGGTGTAATACACGTTTTATAGATAAAGTGTATTTTCTATATAAATTACTTGATAGGATATTTTTTTGGAAGAAGTTAAAAATTTTAGAAAAGTAACAAAAATAAAAAGGACGGAAGTTAATCCGTCCTTTTTGCCCCAAATCTTACCATGAACTTAACCTACTTATGCTATGGTATTAGCAAAGATAAGAACAGAATATTATTTATAAGTTAAGAATCAGTTAAATTGCGCATTTTAACGACAAAATACATTTTTAATAAGCTCTTCCCTGTACGCCTTCATAGAAGTTCATGAACGATCTATTCACCACACGGTTTCCTCCCGCGGTTGGATAATTTCCTGTAAAGTACCAGTCACCAAGGTTTTTAGGACAAGCGGCGTGTAAGTTTTCTACAGTTTGGTAGATGATTTTTACTTCGGCCTTCATTCCTTCTGGACACAACAATTCTGAAATTTTTTGTGAAATCTCCTCATCGCCGAAAGGTTCATAAAAAGCTTGAACTGCATTTTTTACTTCAGCATCTGGTAATTCAACTTGATCTTTACAGTTTTTGTAAATTTCTTCAACGATACCGGCAGTTCCCCTTTCTTCGTGCAATGCTAAGGCAGCCTTAAAAGCAATTAAATCTTCCATTCTTGCCATATCGATACCATAACAATCGGGGTAGCGTATTTGAGGCGCCGAAGAAACAACTACGATAGCTTTTGGCTGCAAGCGGTCTAATATGCGTAAAATACTTTTCTTTAGCGTTGTTCCTCTTACAATACTGTCATCAATAATTACTAAGTTGTCTGTTGGTTTTACAGAGCCGTAGGTAACATCGTAAACGTGTGTCACCAAATCGTCTCGGCTGCTATCTTCCGTAATAAACGTTCTTAGTTTAGCATCCTTAATGGCTACTTTTTCAATGCGAGGTCGTTTGGAAAGTATTTCGTGAAGACGCTCGCTCGTTAAATTAGCACCTTCTTTCAATATTTCCTGCTCTTTCTTTTCGTTTAAAAAATCCTGAGCCTGTTTTACCATTCCGTAAAACGAAGTTTCCGCAGTATTTGGTATGTAAGAGAATACCGTGTTTTCAATATCCTCGTCAATCGCTTTTAATATCTTCGGAAGTAAAAGGCGTCCAAGATTTTTTCTTTCTTGATATATTTCGGCATCACTTCCTCTTGAAAAATAGATACGTTCAAAAGAACAAGCTTTGCGCTCCAACGGTTCAAGTATTTTTTTGGTTGAAGTTGAACCGTCTTTTTTAATGATAATCGCCTTTCCAGGATCCAGTTCTTGAACGTCTTCAAAATTTACATTGAAAACAGTCTGTATTACCGGTCTTTCTGAAGCTACAACTACTACTTCATCATCTTTGTAATAATAGGCTGGTCGAATCCCGGCAGGATCCCTTAGTACAAAAGCGTCCCCGTGACCAATAAGTCCGGCCATGGCATAACCCCCATCGAAATTTTTGGCTGCTTTCTTTAGAATCTTGGAAACTTTAAGTCTGTCAGCAATCAACGGAGAGGCTTCCATTTTGGTGAAGCCTTCCTTTTTAATTTCTTTGTAAAGCTTCGCAACGGCATCATCTAGGAAATGACCAATTTTTTCCATTACCGTAATGGTGTCTGCCTTTTCTTTTGGATGCTGACCTAAACGAATTAAGTTCGAAAACAACTCGTTTACATTGGTCATATTAAAATTCCCAGCTACAATCAAGTTTCTGTGCATCCAATTGTTTTGGCGTAAGAAAGGGTGAACACTTTCAATGCTGTTTTTGCCAAACGTTCCATAACGCACATGTCCCAACATTAGCTCGCCAAGGTAAGGGATTTCTTTTTTTTGAACTTCAATACTGTCGTTGTATTCTGGATGTTCTTTTAGTTCGTCGTTAATACGGGAATTTATCTGGTTAAAAATATCCTGTATAGGTTGCGATTGGTTAGAACGTACACGACTCATGTAGCGCTCGCCTGGTTGCATGTTTAATTTTATGCTTGCAAATCCTGCTCCATCCTGCCCGCGGTTGTGCTGCTTTTCCATCATGAGGTACATTTTATTTATACCATAAAATGCAGTCCCATACTTTTCTTTGTAGTATTCTAACGGTTTAAGTAACCTAACCAAGGCAATTCCACATTCGTGTTTAATAGCGTCACTCATTGTATTCGAATAAAAAAAACCCTAAAAATTAGGGCAGTAGTTTATTTATGTAAGTTTTATATCAAATTGTGTAAGACTCTTAAATTGTTGGAGCCTTTTAAATACTTCTTCGTGGGATAAGTTTTGGAGTCGTTTGGTGCCAAATTTCTCAACGTTGAAAGAAGCTAAGTTTGAACCGTGAATTACGGCGTTCTTCATATTTTCAAATGAATAATCATCTGTTTTCGCTAGATATCCCGAGAATCCGCCTGCAAAAGTGTCTCCCGCGCCAGTAGGATCAAATACTTCTTCCAGTGGTAAAGCCGGTGCAAAGAAAACATCTCCGTTATGGAAAAGTAAGGCGCCGTGCTCTCCTTTTTTAATTACCACGTATTTTGGTCCCATTGCGTGAATTTTTTCAGCAGCTTTAACCAAGGAATATTCGCCGGACAATTGTCTAGCTTCTTCGTCATTAATAGTAATAACGTCTACTTTTTCAATTACTTTCATGAGGTCGTCCAAAAAACTATCCATCCAGAAATTCATAGTGTCCAAAATAATTAGTTTCGGACGAACTTCCATTTGTTCAATTACACTTAATTGGACGGAAGGATTTAGATTTCCTAACATAACAATCTCTGCATCCTTAAAATGGTGTGGCACTTTTGGATTAAAATCGGCCAGAACATTTAACTGAGTCTCTAAAGTATCTCTTGAATTAAGATCGTTATGGTATTTACCGCTCCAAAAAAACGTTTTACCACCTTTTACTACTTCAATAGCACTAATATCTATGTTGTTTTCAGCAAAAAGATCTAAGTATTTTTGAGGGAAATCATCTCCCACTACCGAAACGATGGCACTTTCTACATCAAATTGAGATGCAGCCAAACCTATAAAAGGCGCAGCTCCACCAAGAATTTTATCTGTTTTACCAAAAGGAGTCTCGATAGCATCAAAAGCTACGCTTCCTACAATTAGTAATTTACCCATGAAATAATTTTTTTGCAAATATAGGTTTAGTTTTCCAGTATTTCTTTCAGATTTTCAAAAGAATGAAAAGGGAAGGAGGTGAGTATAGAATTTACAAGCCATGAAGGAATGGTTCCCTTGGGATCTCCATACATTTGTTGTGTGATTTCTACCGTATTCTCATCAATTTCGTTAATAAGCCAAAAACCTTTAAAATTTTCAATTCTAATGGTGTTGTATTCCGGTAGCCTTAAAATTGTATCCGCTGGGGATATATCGATTTTGTAATTTTTTGGACTGATTTTTTCTACGGAAACCTTGCAGACGTGGTCTCGGTCCGTAATTGGCCAGGGAAGGTCATTTTTCATCCAAAAGATGTATTCCTTATCGGATACTTTTAGGAGCGTTTCACTTTCTGGGGTTTTGTGATTCCAGTTTTTCAGGCCGTTTCCGTTGGTAATTATACTAACAACATTTTCTACGGAAGTATTTGCAATCAACACCGCTTTATACTCGTTGATTTTGGTAGAGTCCAATTCGCGAGTGTAAACTTTTATGTTGTTGGCGCTTCTTTTAAGTTCCCATTCTTGGGCGTGAGCAGAAAGGCCTAAAAAGATGAAACAAGTAATAAAAAATAAAACTTTCATGAGGGAATTTTAAGTTGTTATTTTTTTTGCGTTACGGTTGGGTTTGTTCAAACCCTTTATCAATTTTTAAGTTATTTTTTTTAGAGGCTTCAACAGCCAAAAAATCGCATCTTTCGTTTTGGGGATGGTTATTATGTCCTTTAATCCATTGAAAACTTACTTTCTGCTTTCTGTATTCTTTTAAGAAATCAATCCATAAATCCGGATTCTTTTTGTCTTTAAAGCTTTTCTTCTCCCAACCAAAGACCCAACCTTTCTCTACTGCGTCCACTACATATTTAGAATCAGAAAAAACTTTTACCAAAGTATTGCTTTTTTTTAATTTTTTCAAAGCTTCGGTTACGGCCATAAGTTCCATGCGGTTATTGGTGGTTTTTTTAAACCCTTCTGAAAACTCTTTTCTGTAAGGCTTGCCAACCCATTCCATTACAATACCGTAACCGCCCGGGCCAGGATTTCCTCGTGAAGAACCGTCAGTATAAATATGTACATCATGCTTGTTCATTCAATACTTTTTCAATGATTTCAGGAAAGTGCATATATTCCAATTGATGAATTTTTTGGGCAACATCTTCTGCAGTATCGCTTGGCAAAACAGTTGTTTTTGCTTGGAAAATGATATTTCCTTCGTCGTAATTTTCATTTACATAATGAATAGTGATACCAGATTCCGTTTCTTTTTGTGTTACTACCGCTTCGTGCACATGCATTCCATACATTCCTTTTCCGCCAAACTTTGGCAACAAAGCCGGGTGTATATTAATGATTTTATTTGGAAATGCTTGAGTGATTTCCGTAGGAACCTTCCAAAGGAATCCAGCCAAAACGATTAAATCGGGCTTTAATGTTTGTAAGATTTGTAGTATGTGTCCGTTATTAAAAGCGATTTTGTTGAAAGAAATGGCACTTTTGCCATAATTGTTAGCCCGGTTAAGTACCATAGCATCCCTCTTGTTGGACAAAACTAAAGTTACTTCGGCCAAGGAAGATTTTTCGAAATGCTTGATGATGTTTTCTGCATTAGTTCCAGAACCTGATGCGAATATGACGATATTTTTCACTTGTTTAAATTTAAATGTTACAAAATGCCCTTTTAATCAGTTTACTATTTTAAACCGAAGCCAGAACGCAATCCTCAATTTATTAAAGTAAGATTATTTTTGTTAGAGCCCTATTATGGGCTTTTATGAGTGTTATGTTGGTTCTATTTCTAGGCAAAAAAAGGAATAATTATTTAGAAAGAGAAGGTGAAAATTAAATAGTTGAAATAAAAATTATTAACTTTAAAAGCACATTTTAGCTTCAAAACGTTTTTTTAAAGCAAAGTTTTTTATTTTTGCCAACAATTAAATTTTAAAACAAAAAAATTATGTCAGACATTGCATCAAGAGTAAAAGCGATTATCGTAGACAAATTAGGTGTAGATGAAAACGAGGTTGTGCCAGAAGCAAGCTTCACAAACGATCTAGGCGCAGACTCATTAGACACTGTGGAATTAATTATGGAGTTTGAAAAAGAATTCGACATCCAGATTCCAGACGATCAAGCTGAAAACATTGCTACTGTTGGCCAAGCGGTTAAGTATATAGAAGAAGCAAAGTAAACGTTTTTATAAAGAAATAGACCAAAAAATTTATTCATGCTATATTGCGTGAATAAATTTTTTTGGTAGATTATTATTTATCAGAATAAAAAATATTCAGATGAAATTAAAGCGAGTTGTAGTAACAGGATTAGGAGCATTAACCCCCATAGGGAATACTGTAGACGAATATTGGAACAGTCTTTTAAATGGCGTTAGTGGAGCTGCTCCAGTAACCCATTTTGATGCTGAAAAATTTAAAACGCAATTCGCCTGTGAAGTTAAAAACTTCGATCCAACCAACTTTATAGACAGAAAAGAAGCGCGCCGTATGGATCGCTTCGCTCAATATGCCATGGTAACGGCAGATGAAGCCTTGAAAGACTCTGGACTTGACATCGAAAAGGTGAACAAGTATAGAGTAGGCGTTATTTGGGGGGCCGGAATTGGAGGATTGGAAACTTTTCAAGAAGAAGTAACCAATTATGCGCTTGGTGACGGAAGTCCTAGGTTCAACCCTTTCTTTATCCCTAAAATGATTGCAGATATTGCCCCTGGATTGATTTCCATTAAAAATGGATTCATGGGTCCAAATTACACTACGGTGTCTGCATGTGCATCTTCAGCCAATGCTATTATCGATGCTTTAAATTCCATTCGCTTAGGAACTACCGACGTAGTAATTACAGGAGGTTCTGAAGCAGCAGTTACTGCTGCTGGAATGGGTGGATTTAATGCTATGCACGCTATGAGTACCCGAAACGACGACCCAAAAACAGCATCAAGACCTTTTGATGCAAATCGGGACGGTTTTGTTTTGGGAGAAGGCTCTGGAGCGTTGGTGCTAGAAGAGTATGATCACGCAGTTGCACGTGGTGCAAAAATTTATGCTGAAGTAATTGGTGGCGGATTATCATCTGATGCTTACCACATGACGGCTCCGCATCCTGAAGGGATTGGTGTAGTAGCTGTAATGGAAAACTGCCTTAACAACGCCGGACTAAAACCGGAAGATGTAGATACCATAAATACACATGGTACTTCTACTCCTCTTGGGGATGTTGCAGAATTGAAGGCTATTGGTAAAGTGTTTGGTGAAAACGCATACAACATTAATATCAATTCTACTAAATCCATGACGGGTCACTTATTAGGAGCCGCAGGTGCAGTAGAAGCGATTGCCTCTATTTTAGCAATAGAGCACGGTGTTGTGCCTCCAACTATTAACCATTCTACAAAGGATGAAAATATTGATCCTAAGCTTAATTTAACCCTAAATGAAGCGCAAAAGAGAGATGTTAAGGTTGCTATGAGTAACACCTTCGGATTTGGTGGTCATAATGCCTGTGTGATGTTTAAAAAGCTAGATTAGTTAAAAATACTGAATGAAGATCATTCGAAAAATATTAAATTCCCGGTCACAAGATGACGGGGATTTTTTTTTAGAAATCTGGCAGATTTTAGGTTTTAAACCTAAAGACATCAATCTCTACAAAAAAGCGTTTACGCATCGATCCTACAATATAAAAGACGAAAATGGTCTTCCTGTAAACTACGAACGTCTAGAATTTTTGGGGGACACTATGTTGGGTTCTATTATTTCCAATTATCTTTATAATGAAGTGCCCGATGGAGACGAAGGATACCTTACTAAAATGCGGTCTAAGATTGTAAGTAGGGAACACTTGAACGAACTGGGGAAAGATTTAAACCTTATAAAATTTGTAAAAAGTAAGATTCCAAACGAACATTTTGGTGATAACATTCATGGAAATGTTTTTGAAGCTTTGGTAGGCGCTATTTTTCTGGACCGTGGTTTTGTGTATTGTGAGCGTTTTATTCACAAAAGAGTAATTGTGCCCTATGTAGATATAGAAAGTTTGGAAGGAAAGATTATTAGTTACAAAAGCCTGATAATTGAATGGTGCCAAAAAGAAAAAAAGGAATTTCTATTTGATACATACGAAGACAACGGAAACGATGAATTAAAGCATTTTGCCGTAAAACTTTTCATTAATAAAAAAGTGGTTGCCAAAGCTAGGGCTACCTCTAAGAAGAAAGCAGAAGAAAGCGCTGCTAAAAGAGCATACTACGCGCTACAGGATAAAATTGATGATTTTCTGTAATTATTATTTTATTGTAAACTATAACGTTTTCGCTTTAAAATACAGACAATCAGTCGTTGAAAAGTTGCTAAGTCACAGTTATAATTATATATTTACACTTCCGTGTAAACTCGTATATGGCTATCTATAAACTATTAGACGATTTTTATGAACACTCTTATACATTAATCGCTATTCACGGATCTTTAGCCGATTATAAGTTAGCTTACTTATTAAACTTAGAGTTCCAAATTAAATTACAGCGGTTGAATACTGATGTAAATATTGCTGAAGAAAAGAGTGTGCCCACTTTTAAGTGGTTTGATGACGAAAATGAGGTGTCATGGGCCTTGGTTAAGAATAAAACGAGTATAGAAACGAGTATAGAGCTGGCCAATGTTACTACGGGGCTTTTTGGAGCCGATAAGGCCACTCGAAATGCTTTTTTTATATCAGAATATAGTAAAGTGGACTATTTTTTGAAAATTGATGAAGAAGGACCATACCATAAGGAAATTGAAGTGCTAATGGCACTTAAAAAAATACCAGGTATAATTACCGCCTATAAGGTAGAAACACAACAACTAAAATCTAAAAATAATTTAATTTTTCTAACGAATGCCTAATAGAAAAAAGACAAAAATTGTAGCTACACTTGGACCCGCCACCAGTAGCAAAGAGGTCTTAAAAGACATGATTGAAGCCGGTGTGAATGTGTTTAGAATTAATTTTTCGCACGCAAATTATGATGACGTAAAAGAACGAATCGATATGATTCGCTCCTTGAATAAAGAGTACAATTACAATACCGCTATCCTTGCCGATCTTCAGGGGCCTAAACTTCGTGTTGGGGTTATGAAGGAGGATGTTATCGTAAGTAAGGACGACGAAATCACTTTTGTTACCGGTGAGCCTTTTGAAGGAGACGGTGAGCGTGTTTACATGAACTACAAAGAATTCCCAAGTGATGTAAAGCCTGGAGAACGCATTCTTTTAGATGATGGGAAACTTATGTTCGAAGTAGTTTCTACCGATAAAAAGAGCGAAGTAAAAGCCAAAGTAATTCAGGGAGGACCGTTGCGTTCGAAAAAAGGAGTTAACCTGCCGAATACCGATATATCTTTGCCAGCACTAACTAAAAAAGATATTAAAGACGCCATTTTTGCGGTTAAGCAAGATGTGGATTGGATTGCCTTGTCTTTTGTGCGCCACAGTGAAGATTTAATGGATCTTCAAAAGCTCATCTCAGAGCACACAGACCAAAAAATACCGATTGTAGCCAAAATTGAAAAGCCAGAAGCAGTAGAAAATATCGATAAGATTGTAGCGCATTGTGATGGTTTAATGGTTGCACGAGGAGATTTGGGAGTAGAGATACCTGCGCAAGAAGTTCCTTTAGTACAAAAGCAATTGGTGCTACGTGCTAAAAAAGCTAGAATTCCGGTAATCATCGCCACACAAATGATGGAAACTATGATTTCCAGTCTAACGCCTACACGTGCAGAAGTAAATGACGTTGCCAACTCGGTAATGGATGGTGCAGATGCTGTGATGTTGTCTGGGGAAACTTCCGTAGGAGCGTATCCTGTTCAAGTAATTGAAAAGATGTCGAGTATTATCAATAGTGTGGAGCACTCTCATTTAATTAAAGTTCCACAGGAGCCGCCACACATTAAAACCAAGCGTTACATTACCAAATCGGTATGTTTTCACGCGGCAAGTATGGCAAACGAAATAAATGCAAAAGCAATTACCACGTTAACCAATAGTGGATATACGGCTTTTCAAATTTCTGCATGGAGACCTAAAGCACACATTTTAGTGTTCACTTCCAATAAGCGAATCTTAACTCAGTTGAGCTTGCTTTGGGGTGTTACTGCGTTTTATTATGATAAATTTGTAAGTACCGATCAAACTATCGAAGACGTTAATAAGTTTTCAGTAGAGCGAGGATTTTTGGAAAAGGGTGATATGATGATCAGCCTTGCTGCCATGCCTATAAAAGAAAAAGGAATGGTAAACACCTTAAGGGTTACCGAAATATAAAAACATATAACTATTTTTTTAGAACACCCGTACAGTAATTGTGCGGGTGTTTTTTTATGGATTATTTTATAGAACTCATTAAACTTCATATATTTACTTATACCAGTTTTTGTTTGAAATTACGGAAAAGAAAATGATGATTTTTTATTTATGTGAAGAAGAAAACTAAGACGTAGCCATAAGCTACGTTTTCTTTTTATTCTGAAATAGAAAGGAAAAAGGGGCATTTTATAACGGTTATTTCAAATAGGAAATGGTATTGAAGTCGGCTTAACTATTTTAAATAGCCGACTACTTTGTTTAACTATTTTACATAACCAACCAACTTTGAAAATGAATACACGTAAATCGCTTCTTTTATTATTTCTTTTTGGAATATTCAGTACTGTTTTTTCCTATGCTCAATCGTCATCTAAAAAAATGAATTTCATTGTCATCTTTGCGGATGATTTAGGCTATGGAGATCTAAGTTCGTATGGACACCCAACAATTAGGACGCCACACTTGGATAAAATGGCTACGGAAGGACAGAAATGGACTAACTTTTACGTTGGTGCCAGTGTTTGTACCCCGAGTCGGGCGGCTTTACTTACAGGAAGGCTTCCCATTAGAAACGGTATGATGGGCAACAAAGAGCGCGTGTTGTTCCCAGATTCTATGCACGGAATTCCTTCAGAAGAAATTACCATAGCAGAGCAATTAAAAAAAGTGGGCTATGCAACGGCATGTGTTGGTAAGTGGCATTTGGGACATAAAGAGCAGTGCTTGCCTACCAATAACGGCTTTGATTACTATTTTGGAATTCCCTATTCAAACGATATGAGTTTCTCAGGTGAATTTAGTTCAGCGGAAGAAAGAAAGGATGTTTTAGGAGGTTCAAAGGAAACAAAATCAGAATATTTTAATGTCCCATTGCTTCGGAATGAAAAAATTTTAGAACAGCCGGCAGACCAAACGACTATTACCAAAAGGTATACTGAAGAAGCGGTATCTTATATTAAAAAGAATAAAGCAAAGCCTTTTTTCTTGTATTTGGCGCATAACCTTCCGCACATACCTTTGTTTGCATCGAAAGATTTTCTAGGCAAAAGTGATAGAGGATTGTACGGAGATGTGGTGGAAGAAATTGATTATGGAATAGGGGAAATCATAAAAACACTTAAGGAGGAAGGATTGGCAGAAAATACCATAGTTGTATTTACTTCAGACAATGGTCCGTGGTTGTCTTTTGATGAAAAAGGAGGTAGTGCAGGCTTGTTGAGAGCTGGAAAAGGAACCACATGGGAAGGCGGCATGCGAGAGCCGTGTATTTTTTGGTCGCCTGGGAATATCGCTCCGGGCATAATTCATGACTTAGGAGCTACAATGGATTTGCTTCCAACTTTCAGTGCTATTGCTAACGTTCCATTGCCGGAAAACCGTCCTTTAGATGGATACGACCTTTCACCAACACTTTTTCAGCAGAAAGCCTCTCCGCGGGATCATATTTATTACTATCGCAGTACAGAACTTTTCGCCTATAGAGAAGGGCCTTATAAAGTGCATTTTGTCACGCAAGGTGCCTATGGTCAATTTGGGGGAAGGGAAGAACATAGGCAACCATTACTTTATAATTTAAATGAAGATCCTTCTGAAAAATATAATATTGCTGACAAGCATCCGGAGATTATTGCACGGCTCCAAGCTCGCATACAAAAAGATACACTTTCAATTGAAAGAGGAAAAGATCAGTTAAGAGATAGATCCGGAAAGTAAGATGAAAACAATAAAAAAGCTTTTCCTGATATGTGTATTTTGTAATATTTCGGTTATTGCTGCCCAAGTTCGACCTAATATTTTGCTTATTTGCACAGACGACCAAGGGTATCATGATGTTTCGTATTACGGAACGGAGGATATTGAAACGCCTAATATTGATGGAATTGCTTTAAACGGCATTCGTTTCGATAACTTTTATGCGAATAGTTCGGTTTGTTCACCAACCCGTGCTTCTTTGCTTTCAGGAACCTACCCCAGTTATGTTGGGGTGCCTGGGGTGATAAGAACAGACTCTGAAAACAGTTGGGGTTACCTTTCCGATAACTTTCCGCTTTTACCTTCACAATTGAAAAAAGTGGGATACAACACGGCTATTGTTGGAAAATGGCATTTAGGGTTGGAGTCTCCAAATCTTCCGAATGAAAAAGGATTTGATTTTTTTAAAGGATGGATAGGCGATATGATGGACGATTATTGGGAGCATAAAAGGCACGGCATAAACTATATGCGTTTCAATTCAAAAGAAATAAATCCTAAAGGCCACGCAACAGATTTATTTACGGATTGGGCGATATCGTATATTCAAGAACAAAAGAAGAACGATAATCCTTTTTTTCTGTATCTAGCCTATAATGCGCCTCACTTTCCTGTTCAACCGCCGAAGGAATGGTTGGAAAAAGTTACAGAACGCGAAAAACCAATTGATTCTACGCGGGCTAAGCTGGTTGCTTTTATTGAACACATGGACGACGGAATTGGAAAAGTAATAAAAGCTCTTAAAACTTCTGGGCAGTATGAGAATACAATTATAATATTCACGAGCGATAACGGTGGACATTTACCAAGTATGGCGAATAACGGTCCTTTGAGAGACGGGAAAGGAACCATGTATGAAGGCGGACTAAGGGTTCCTACATGTATCAGTTGGGATGGAGTTATAGCCCCAAACAGAATTTCTGAGAATGTACATTTATCGATGGATGTTTATCCAACATTGCTTGATATGGTAGGACTGTCTGCACCGAAAAAAATTGAAGGGGAAAGTTTCTATAAAGAAATTCTAAACAAAGAAGATTATACCCCGAACGAGGAACGGTTGCTTTATTTTGTAAGAAGGGAAGGTAGAAGTGCTTATGGAGGAAAAGCGATTATGGCGCTTAGAAAAGGGGACTGGAAACTATTGCAGAACAACCCGTATAGGCCGTTGGAATTATACAATTTGAAGAATGATCCTTTGGAGCAAACGAATCTTTTAAATAAATACCCTGATACAGTAAAGTATCTGCAAAGGGAGTTAATGAAAATATATCAAAAGGAAGGCGCTGTGCCTTGGCAAAAGTAAATCCCAATAAATAAAGCTGCTGATATTTGAAGGAAGTTTTTTTCAATGTTTTGGAATGAAATTTAAACCCCAAAGGTTTTTAAAACCTTTGGGGTTTTAGTTTTTGGTATTCCACAGCCGAAGTAATTTATTACAATTCTCTCAACCAAATATTTCTATAGCTTACACGGCTATTATCTCCGTGATCTTGTAGTTTAATAGGACCTTTTCCATGAGGTTCGTTTTTAGGCCACCCGATGTATGGAGTTGTACCCTTTATTTCCGTGTGGTCTTGAATAAGAACTCCATTGTGCAGAACAGTAACCGTAGCAGATTTTATCTTACCGCCTTGGTCGTTAAATTCTGGCGCGTGATAAATAATATCATAGGTGTTCCATTCACCCGAAGGTACAGAAGATTTTGCCAACGGAGCACCTTGTTTGTAGATAGAACCTACTTGCCCATTGGTGTAAGTGTCGTTATTATTGTTGTCCAATACTTGAATTTCATAAATTCCTTGTAAGAAAACCCCACTATTTGCTCTACTCTGACCTTCACCTTGGATCTCTGCTGGGGATTTCCATTCAATGTGAAGTTGAAAATCACCAAATTTTTGTTTTGTTTGAATGTCGCCAGCCTTGTTCTTAACTGTCATGCTACCGTCATCGTTCAAAATCCAATCTGCTTGCGTGCCGTCTTCACTATTTACCCAATTATCTAGGCTTGTTCCATCGAACAGGATAATAGCATCACTGGGTGCTCCATTTTTTTCAGTTGGATTTACGGTTGGTGGAACGGGCTCATACAATTCGGTTTCTTCGGGTTTCGTAGGCTCAGTTCCGCTGTATTCTGGATAGGTAATAACCTCTGGGGAAGTTACTGTATCTGAAACAACTTCTTCTTTTGCAGTTTCTTTTGGAGCGTTGTTGCAAGCTAAAAAGCTTGCAACAAACAGCAAGCCAATAAACGTTTTATTCATCATTCTTAAAGTTCTTTAATTTTTATATTTCTGAAATACACCTTGTCTCCATGGTATTGCAGTCCGATTTTTCCTTTTTGAAAAGCTCCGAAACCTTCCCAATCCTTAAACTTGGAATTGGCAATCATCTCTTTCCACTTATCGCCATGAACAGGAAACTCAACGATTTTTGTTCCGTTAAGGGTTACTTCCCCATGATTGGAGGTGTGATCAATTTTTATAACACAAGTATTCCACTCTCCAGCAGGTTTGGCAACATCTTCAGAAGGAGCAATCATGTCGTACAATGCTCCCGCTTGGTGCGTGGTTCCGTTTTTAGCGTCAGGATGTCTTTCGTTATCCAGCACCTGAATTTCAGGGCCAGTTTTATAAGGTTGTCCATAATTTTCACCTTCCTGTACGCCCCAGAAAATACCGCTGTTTCCACCTTCGGATATTTTCCATTCTAAAGAAAGTACAAAATTTTCGAATTCTTCATTAGTAACAATATTTCCAGCGTTATCGCCAGGAGTAAGTACCATGGCATCTCCTTCAATGGTCCAAGCTTCAGAAACTTCACCACCATTATACATATGCCAAGCGCTGAAATCCTTACCATCAAAAAGGAATTCCCACTCATTTTCGGTTTTCACTTCTTTTTTTGTTTCCATTTCGGAGGCGACATCTTGGTTTTCTTCAGATTTCTTATTTTCCTTACAGGATAACATTGTCAAGGAAACGAGTGCCAAACAACTAACTATCTTTCTCATTTTAAATTTTTAAAGGTTTAAAATTCTCTTTAGTTTGGCTTCGTCAATGTCTGCACCTGCGAAGTCATCAAAAGCTCTTTCCGTAGCCTCGATAATATGCTTTTTTATGAAAGGAGCACCTTCGCGGGCACCTTGCTCTGGACTTTTAATGCAGCATTCCCACTCCATAACAGCCCATACATCGCAACCGTACTGCGTAAGTTTAGAGAAGATTTTTTTGAAATCAATTTGCCCATCGCCTAAAGAACGATATCTTCCAGCACGATCGCCCCAATTGTTGTACCCTCCAAAGGCACCTTTTTTACCAGTTGGATTAAATTCTGAATCCTTAACGTGGAAAGATTTTATGAACTCATGGTAATGGTCAATATATTCAATGTAGTCTAGTTGCTGAAGCACAAAATGCGATGGGTCATACAAAATATTTACCCTTTTATGATTCCCCGTGGCTTCTAGAAAACGTTCGAAAGTATCTCCATCGTGGATATCTTCACCTGGATGAACTTCATAACAAACATCTACACCTTGTTCGTCGAATTCATTTAAAATAGGAAGCCATCTATTGGCAAGTTCTTCAAAGCCCATTTCTACCAGTCCTGGTGGTCGTTGAGGCCATGGATGGAATGTATGCCAAAGCAATGCCCCAGAAAATGTAGCATGGGCATTAATACCTAAATGCCTACTCGCTTTGGCTGCTTTTTTAACTTGGTCTACCGCCCATTCGGTTCTTCCCTTAGGATTGTTTTTTAAATTATCCGGTGCGAAATTATCAAACATAATATCGTACGCTGGGTGAACGGCTACTAATTGTCCTTGCAAGTGCGTGGACAATTCCGTGATTTCCAATCCGTAGCTATTAACTTTTCCTTTTAGTTCATCGCAATAGGTTTTGCTTTCAGCAGCTTTGTCTAGGTCGATTAAAAATTTCTCCCAAGTTGGAATTTGAATACCCTTATACCCAAGATCGGCTGCCCATTTGCACATACCGTCAAGTGTATTAAAAGGCGCTTTATTATCTACAAATTGTGCTAAAAAAACTGCGGGTCCTTTAATGGTTTGCATTATTATGTAATTTAAATTTTAGTTGATTTTTGTTTTAAAATGAATTCAGTTTCACCCAGCTGGCATTTTGTTTATCGCTTTCCACTGCGGCATGGATAAATTGAACACCTCTAACGCCGTCTGCTACTGATGGATAATCCGGTTTCTCAATAGGCTCGTTATTTAAAACGCTCATAAGATGCTTTGCAAATGCCCGATAAATATTGGCGAAAGCCTCAAGGTATCCTTCTGGATGACCTTTTGGAATTCTAGAAATGGCTCTTACTTCATCATAAATGTCGTTTCCATCGGGAGTGAAAGTCCGTTCTGGTTTATCAATCCATTTGGTAATTAGTTTAGTGGACTCCTCTTGGTTCCATTCCAAACTACCTTTGCTTCCGTAAACTTTTACTATTAAAGCATTTTCTTCTCCAACTGCCATTTGGGAAATAGACATACTGCCTTTAGCGCCATTGCTCAATCTTAACAGGAGGCTTCCGTCGTTATCCAAAACGCGTCCTTCTCCAATTCTTCCTAAATCTGCAGCCAATTCTTTAATTTCACTTCCGGTAATATAAGAAACTAAATTTTCAGCATGCGTACCGATATCTGCTAACGAACCGCCTACACCTGATTTTTTAGGGTCTGCGCGCCAAGGTTTTATTTTTGCTTCTTGACCAACTTCCGCAGCCATCCAACCTTGTAAGTACTGAATTTGTATTTTGGTGATTTCGCCTAATTCTCCATGGTCAACCAAAGCTTTTGCTTGTTTCACCATGGCATTACCGGTATAGTTGTGCGTAAGAGCGAATAAAAGGCCTGTTTCATTCACAAGTTTTTCCAGAGTTTTAGCTTCTTCTACGGTAAGCGTCATTGGTTTATCGCAAACTACATGAAATCCATTTTCCAAAGCTGTTTTAGCTGGTTCAAAATGAAGGTGATTTGGAGTAACAATGGTAACAAAATCCATTCTTTCACCTTCTGGAAGTTCTTTTTCTTTCTCTATCATTTCTTGAAAGCTTCCGTAACATCTTTCTTCAGGTAAAAACAATGCCTTTCCTGTTTCTTTGGATTTTTCTTCAGAACTATTGAAAGCTCCGCAAACCAATTCAATCATGCCGTCCAGTCCAGAGGCTTTCCTGTGAACATCTCCCATAAAAGAACCTAGGCCGCCACCAACCATGCCCATTCTAAGTTTTCTCATTTTAATCATTTATTTAGTGAATCCCATTGCGTAGGTGTCTAACTCGCCTCGGCAAGTTGTTGTCCCAAAAATTCAATGGGTATATAGTTTTATTTGAAAACTTTTTAAACATTTGTGTTCAAAGCTCATTTATTTTAAAGCAGCTTTTACTGTGCTTAAAAAGGGGTTTTAAGTTACTTAATTTAAAATTTTCTAGAAAGTAAAGAGGTCAATTTTATGAAATAATAAGGCTGTGGATTAAAAAAGCACAGCCTTATTATTTTATTTAGAAAACATTTTTAGGTTATACGTCTACCCAAACATTTCCTTTTTGATGCGATTCAACGGCACGTTCTATAAAATTCATGCCTCGAACACCGTCGTTCATGGTTGGAAATTCACCAGGGTGGTATTTCTCTTTCCTAATGGCTTTCGCAACGCCGCGATAGATGTTCCCCATCGAATCAAAAATTCCTTCTGGGTGTCCTGGAGGTAATTTAGTGCCATCAAGCGAGAATTCACTGTTGTACCCATGTCCAGACTTAAGAACTCTCATGGGTTGGTCATCGGTTAAATGATAAAGGTAATTTGGGTTTTCCTGCTCCCATTTCAAACCGCCCTTGTCACCATAGATTTTAACGGCAAAGTTGTTTTCTTCGCCTGTGGCAATTTGACTGGTGCGCAATACACCTTTTACATTTTCCGCAAGACGAAGTAAAATGGTACCATCAATATCCATTTTATTATCGCTGTACAGGTAGTTTAAATCTGCCAAAATGGTTTTTACTTCCATTCCTGTAACATATTCAATCATATCGAATCCGTGGGTCCCAATATCTCCTACGCAGCAACTAATACCCGATTTTTCAGGGTCTAAACGCCAAATAGTATTTCTTTTTTCCTTGTCGTGAATAATAGGGTTTATCCATCCTTGATAATATTGAACGTCAATTTTTTGAACTTTTCCTATTACTCCGGAAGCAATCATTTCCTTCATTTGACGTACCATTGGATAGCCAGTGTACGTATAAGTAACGGCAAAAACGGTTTTAGCTTCTTCCAATGTTTTCTGAAGGATTTCTGCTTCTTCCAACGTTGTTGTCATCGGTTTTTCACAGATAACGTTAAAACCAGATTCCAACAACTTTTTCGCCATTGGGAAGTGAAGGAAGTTCGGCGTTAATATCGATACTACCTGCATACGTTCCTCCTCTGGAAGTTTTAATTCGGCTTCCACCATGGTGTCGAAATCTTTGTATACACGTTCAGTTGGGATGCCAATTTGCTCAGCAAACCCTACGTTTTCATCATAATTAGGGTTGAAAACCCCGCCTACCAATTGATAACTGTCGTACATGGAAGAGGCAATTCTGTGCAAAACACCAATCAATGAATCGCCGCCACCACCTAAAATTCCTAATCTTATTTTTTTACTCATTTTAATTATGTTTATTATGGTTGATTAATTATTGTTCTTTGTACGCTATTTTTTCATCTTTAAAGAAAATTGCAAAAAGGATGGCTACAGCCAATGCGAATCCCGCTGGGTAAATCCAAATGCTATACCAATCATGACTACCTTCAGCAATTAAAAATTTATCGGAAATCATTCCAGCAATTTCAAAACCAATTAGCATTCCTACGCCGTAAGTGGCTAAGGTAATAAGTCCTTGCGCCGCACTTTTGTTCTTGGGTCCGGCTTTTGTATCGGTATAAATTTGTCCTGAAACGAAGAAAAAGTCATAGCAAATTCCGTGCAATGCAATTCCAATGATTAGCATGAATACCAATTCGCCGGCATTTCCATAAGCAAATAAAAGGTAACGAACGGTCCACGCCAGCATTCCTGCTAGAATGGTTTTTTTGAAACCGAAACGTTTAAAGAAAAACGGCAGAAGTAACATAAAAAGTACTTCCGACATTTGCCCGAACGACATTTTAAAAGTTGAATTTTCTACGCCAATTTCTGTTAAAAACGGACTCGTATTCTGGTAGTAAAACGCTAAAGGGATACAGATTAAAACTGATGCAATGAAAAACAATAGAAAATTCTTGTCCTTTAGCAATTTTAGCGCATCCAATCCAGAGATTTCAGAAAGACTTGCTTTTTCATTCTTATCAGCTTTTGGAGGTGTTTTAGGCAGTGTAAAACTGAAAAGGCCTAAAATGGCCGATGCAGCAGAAACCATTAAGAAAGTATTTTTCAGCATTCCTTGCGCAATGTTTTCAGTTGAATCCCATGCTAAGAAACTTATAACAGAGCCAGCCACAATCCACCCAATAGTTCCAAATACGCGAACAAAGGAAAATTGTTTTCCGGGGTCTGTCATTTGGTTAAAGGAAATTGAGTTTACCAATGCCAATGTTGGCATGTAGGCAATCATGTAGCCCAAAACGTATGGATAAAAAGCTCCAAAGTCGGTGCTTTGGTACATGAAATACATTAAAATGGCACCAATTAAATGAAGCACTCCTAAAATTCTTTCCGCATTAAAATAACGGTCGGCGATGAGACCGATAATGAAAGGAGCAATAATGGCGCCCCAAGATTGTGTGGAAAAGGCCATAGCTGATTGTGCACCGGTAGCTTCGAGATTATTGCTTAAAAAAGTGCCTAGTGTAACAAACCAACCTCCCCAAATGAAGAATTCCAAAAACATCATTAAGGAAAGTTGAAATTGAATTTTTTTGTTCATTGAACTCGCTTTTAAATAGTTATAGTTAGTAATTGAACTTACAGAGGGTAAGTTTGAAAATTTGAGATACAATAATATGTTTTATCGCCTATTTAGCCGAAGGATTGTCTAATTTTTTTGCGACATCGAGCAAAAGTGCTTTGGTGGCCAAAATCCCTTTTTCTTCGGATAGATTGCTGCCTTCATATTCCACTCCAACGTAACCGGTATATCCAGCATCTTTTACAATCTTCATCATTTTATAGTAGTCGATGGTAGTTTCGTTGCCTTGTTTATCAAAATCGTGCGATTTGGCGCTTACACCTTTTGCGTAGGGCATCAGTTCTTTTACACCTTTATACATGTCGTATTCTTCAACACAAGGAGCATCCCAAAGGGCATCACCTTCCCTTCGCAAACAAAAATTGCCAAAATCGGGTAAGGTTCCGCAGTTTTCTTTGTTCACAGCTTCCATAACTTCCGCCACTAGCGCAGCATTTGAAGAAAGGTAACCGTGGTTTTCCACAATTACGTTTACATTTTTTTCAGCTGCATAATCAGATAGAGCCGTTAACGATTCTATGGCGCCTTCTTTCCATTCTTCTTTATCGTTGGTGCCAAATAGGTTTATCCGCATGGAGTGGCAACCTAAAATTGCGGTAGCATCTATCCATATTTTATGGTTTTCAACAGCCATCTTTCTAAGTGCTGCTTTCGGGGAAACCAAAAGGTTTTCTTCTCCTCGCAAGTCCACCATCATAATTTGGTTGTGCATGCCGTGTTCGTCACTCTTTTTCTTAAGGTCTTCTGCCAAGGAAAGAACAGCATTGTTATCATTGCCACGTTTTTCTAGTTCCTTGTTATAAAGTTGACTTACGTATTCCAATCCAGTAAATCCCCATTTTTTTGCCATTTCTGCAAAGTCTATCGGATTTGTATTTTCTTCCAGAATCATTTTGTGAATGGACCATTGCGCCAGGGAAAATTTAAAAAAAGGTTCAAAGGTTGTTTCTTTTAAAGGAGTTTCGGCCTTTTTTGAGTTTGCATCTTTACAGGCGTAGAGCCCTAAAAAAGAAAGAGCAAGACTGGCTTGCCCGCTTTGTTTTATAAAAATTCTTCTCTTCATATTCTTAATTAAAAAACTATAAAATTATCAAATTAATAATGTTAATGTTGTTAAAGTGGTGTATTGATAATTAAAATATTCGTCTAATGTAAAAAATTAATTTTTATATTTGAAAAACTACTATTGTAAACAAGCTATAAATAATGAGTACATTTTATTACAATTCCCCCAAAGAGGAATACGATGCCATTGTGGTTGGTACCGGTGTTTCAGGAGGTTGGGCGGCAAAAGAATTATGTGAAAACGGCCTAAAAACGCTGGTTTTGGAAAGAGGTCGCATGGTAAAGCATATTGAAGATTATCCAACCGCCAATCTCGACCCGTGGGATATGCCAAATGGAGGCGCTGCATCCCGAGAAGTTAAAGAAAGAAAATACAAACAAGCAAGAACAGGTTATACTGTTCGAGGTGATAGTCAACACTTTTTTGTTGATGATATAAAACACCCTTATAATGAAGACCGTCGTTTCGATTGGATGCGTGGTTATCATGTGGGAGGTCGTTCCTTAATGTGGGGGAGACAAAGTTATAGAATGGGAGATGTAGATTTTGAAGCAAACCTAAAAGATGGTATTGCGGTAGATTGGCCTGTTCGTTATGCAGAATTAAAGCCTTGGTACGATAAGGTAGAACAGTTTATTGGAGTAAGTGGTGTAAATCTAGGATTGCCACAATTGCCCGATGGTAACTTTTTGCCTCCAATGGATCTTAACTGTGTGGAAGATCACTTTAAGAATGCTATTGAAGGAAAATTTAATGATCGTGTTATTACGATAGGACGTGTTGCCCACATTACTCAAGGGACTAAAGAAGGTGCTGGAAGAAGCGCCTGTCAATATAGAAACCGTTGTATTAGAGGTTGTCCTTTTGGAGCTTATTTTAGTAGTAATTCTTCCACCTTACCTACTGCTGAGGCGACAGGAAACATGACATTGCGACCTAATTCTATCGTACACGAAGTGATGTATGATAAAAATACAGGAAAAGCAACAGGGGTTCGTGTAATTGATGCTGAAACGAAAGAGACTTTTGAGTTTAAAGCTAAAGTAATTTTCTTGTGTGCTTCTGCTGTGGCTTCTGCTTCTATTTTATTACAATCGAAATCAGATAGATTCCCTGACGGAATGGGTAACGATAGTGGTGAATTAGGACGTAACTTAATGGATCACCACTTCAGAGTAGGTGCAAGCGCTAAGGTAGATGGTTTTGATGATAAATACTACAAAGGGAGAAGACCAAATGGTGTATATATTCCAAGATTTAGAAACTTAGGAGGGAATACCGATCAAAAGGATTTCATCCGTGGTTATGGTTATCAAGGAGGTGCTAGAAGAGGCGACTGGTCTGAGTCTATTAAGGAATTATCTTATGGTAAAGATCTTAAGAAAGCGTTGTTAGAGCCAGGAGACTGGACTATTGGTATGACTGCCTTTGGTGAAACCTTGCCAGACCATAAGAATAGAATGTACATGGACTACGACAAAACAGACGAGTGGGGATTACCAACCGTTACGTTTGATGCTGATTTTGGTGAAAACGAAATGGCCATGCGTAAGGACATGAAAGAGCAAGCTGCAGAAATGTTAGAAGCGGCAGGTTATAAAGACATTTCTACTTATGACAATATTGGTGGAATGGGATTAGGAATTCACGAAATGGGTACTGCCCGTATGGGAAGAGATCCTAAGACTTCTGTTTTGAACAAGCATAACCAGTTGCATGCTGTACCAAACGTATATGTAACAGATGGTGCCTTCATGACGTCTTCTGCTTGTCAGAATCCATCGTTATCATATATGGCGTTCACTGCTAGAGCTGCAAACCATGCAGCCGAGGAACTTAAAAAAATGAACCTGTAAAAAGAATTTAAGAAATGGATAGAAGAAAAGCACTTAGAAATATAGGTTTAACCACTGGTTTTGTAGTAGCATCACCAACGTTGTTGAGTATGCTTCAAAGTTGTACTGAAGACAAGGCTACCTGGGTTCCGAAGTTTTTCACAGAGGAAGAAGGAGTGGTGTTAACCAACATTGTGGATATTATAATTCCAAAAACAGATACACCTTCCGCTTCGGAAGTTAATGTACCTCAGTTTATTGATCAGTATATATTGGAGGTAGATACAGATGAAGCACAAGAGAAATATCGCCAAAAAATGGCTGGCTTGGTAAATCAGCTTAAAGCGAAATATGGTGATGATGTTTCTGACATTACACCAGAACAATACGAAGAAATTGTTGCTGAGAACCTAAAAGTAGACGAAAACAAAAGAAAAGACCTTAATAAGCGTATTAGCATTGAGGGGAATGAAGTTGAAATAGGAACAACAGAAAACATGGTTCAAGATAATGAAGCATTGGCGTATGGAATGATTAACGATTTGCGTTGGTCTACCATTAATGCTTTCAAAAACAGCCAGCTGATAGGAGAAGAAGTTTTGGCTTATGATCCAGTTCCTGGCGTTTACAACGGTTGCTTACCGGTAGAAGAAGCCACACAAGGTAAAGCGTGGTCTCTGTAAGTACAGATTTTACTTAAATTTTGCGTTGTAAGCCCCAAAGGTATTTAAAATCTTTGGGGCTTATTTTCTTATTGGGACCCAAGCTCCAAAAGCCGAAGGCGCATTGGGCTTGTTTATTAAAGGTAAACGAATAATTCTGGTGAAATGGCAGGATTTTTCTTCTTAAAAATAAAACCGAATGAAAGGCATAAATGGGGACGCATAAATACTTTTGTTTTCGTCGTATAGCACATCCGCTTGCATGCCTATGGTTACCGGTCCGGAAGTATAACCAATCCCCAGAAATAAAGCGGGGTACCAATAATCATCTTCTTGGTCGGGGCCGTTTTCAATTTCAAGGCTTCTATATACTTTTAATTGCTCAAACTCTGCCGATAGTTGCAATTGTCTAATTGGGTTGTAAAATGTTAGTACGCTTCCGCCAAAAACGGTAGCCGTATAGAATTCGGCGTTGGCATAGGTAAAATCAATTCCTACTCCAGTAGCAAATTGTGGTGTTATTTGGTAAATAGCACTCGGGGAAACGGTAGCGCTAAAAAAGTCGCTGCCGAAACTTAATCCAAAGGCACCACCAAAACGAACTTGGCTCCAAAAATCAGACTTTTGGTTGTAAGCATTCACTTGTGCATGTGCGAAATTCGTAATTCCTAACACAAAGAGTAGTACAATGTATTTTTTGAAACAACGGCTGTTATAAATATGCATATCAGTAATTTTTATCTTATAAATATATTAAAACCATGTTTCAATTTTGGTAAATATTGTACTTTTGTATAAATTTTGTCTAAACAGAGACAGTGAAAAGATAACATGGATAAATATTCCTTTTTAAATGCGGCGAATACCGCTTTTTTTGCGGACTTATACGATCAATACTTACTTAATCCGGATAGTGTAGAGCCTAGTTGGAGAGCCTTTTTTCAAGGATTCGATTTCGGGATGGAAAATTCAACTTCCGAAGACTTTCAAACATATTCTGAAAATGGAACGGTTACTTTCGAGGTTCCAGCTACTGGCGAAAAGCTTGAAATTTCCCAAGATGTTTATAAAGAGTTTCAGGTAGTGCGCCTGATTGACGGCTATAGAAGCCGCGGTCATTTGTTTACTAAAACCAATCCGGTTAGGGAAAGAAGAAAATACGAACCTACGCTAGCAATAGAGAATTTTGGTTTGGAGCAATCCGATCTAAGCACCATTTTTAATGCGGGTGAAATCTTAGGAATCGGACCATCCACACTTCAGGAAATCATCAATCACTTAGAGGCTATCTATTGCGATGCGATTGGGATTGAATACATGTACATTAGAAATCCTGAACGGATTCAATGGATACAGGATTGGTTGAATGTTAATGATAACCATCCGAAATTCAGCAATGATGAAAAGAAGAATATCTTACGCAAATTAAACGAAGCTATTTCATTTGAAAACTTTTTGCATACCAAATATGTTGGTCAGAAACGTTTTTCTTTGGAAGGAAATGAATCTCTTATTCCGGCTTTGGATACCTTGGTTGAGAAAGCGGCAGATATGGGTGTTGAGCAATTCGTAATGGGAATGGCGCACCGTGGTAGATTGAATGTGCTTACCAACATTTTTGGAAAGCCGGCTAAAGATATTTTTAGTGAATTTGACGGAAAGGATTACGAGCAGGATATTTTTGATGGAGACGTAAAATATCACTTGGGTTGGACGAGCGATCGAAAGACACATGGCGGAAAGAAAATAAATATGAATATTGCTCCGAACCCTTCACATTTGGAAACCGTTGGTGCGGTGGTGGAAGGGATTACGAGAGCAAAACAAGACAGGCACTTTAAAGACGATTTTTCTAAAGTTTTGCCAATTGTGGTGCATGGTGATGCCGCAATTGCAGGACAAGGAATTGCGTACGAAGTGGTGCAAATGGCATTGCTAGACGGCTATAAAACTGGAGGAACTATCCATATTGTGGTAAATAATCAAATTGGTTTTACCACCAATTATTTGGACGGTCGTTCTTCTACTTATTGTACCGATGTTGGGAAACCAACACTTTCGCCAGTACTTCACGTTAATGCAGATGATGTGGAAGCGGTGGTGCATGCAACAACTTTTGCCTTGGATTATAGAATGCGCTACGGAAGGGATGTTTTTATTGACCTTTTAGGGTATAGAAAGTACGGGCATAATGAAGGGGACGAACCTCGTTTTACACAGCCTAAGCTCTACAAAGCGATATCAAATCACCCAACGCCAAGAGATATTTATGCTGAAAAGCTGAAGGCTGAAGGCGTTATTGATGATGATTATGTTAAAAAACTAGAGGACGATTATAAAGCTTCTTTGGAAGAGAAGCTGGAAGATTCCCGTAAGGAGGATAAAACAATTATTACTCCGTTCATGCAAGATGAATGGAAAGGGTTTAATCCGGCTTTAGAAGATAAAATGATGGAAGAGGTGGATACCACCTATCCAAAAGAGAAATTAACGCAGATAGCAGAAATTATAACCAATCTTCCGAAGGATAAAAATTTCATGCGAAAGATTGAGAAGCTAATAAAAGAACGTAATAAAATGTTCTTTGAAACCGATAAGCTGGATTGGGCTATGGGCGAGCTATTGGCCTACGGAAGTTTGTTAGAAGAAGGTTTCGATGTGCGTATGTCTGGGCAAGATGTAGAAAGAGGAACTTTCTCTCATCGCCACGCTGTCATAAAGGTGGAAGAGTCTGAAGAAGAAGTAGTTCTTTTAAATGAGCTGAAGGAAAACCAAAATGGCCATTTCGATGTGTATAACTCCCTACTTTCAGAATATGGAGTAGTTGGTTTTGATTATGGATACGCCATGGCGAGTCCGAATACATTGACTATCTGGGAAGCGCAATTTGGGGATTTTAGTAACGGAGCCCAAATTATGATCGATCAATATATTTCTTCCGCAGAGGATAAATGGAAGTTGCAAAATGGATTGATTATGTTGCTGCCGCACGGATACGAAGGTCAAGGAGCTGAGCACTCTTCAGCGCGTATGGAAAGATATCTTCAACTGTGTGCAAAGGATAATATGTATGTGGCAGATGTTACTACACCAGCAAACTTGTTTCACTTGTTCAGAAGACAAATGAAGGCAGATTTCCGAAAACCTTTAATTGTATTCACGCCAAAAAGTTTGTTGAGACACCCAAAAGTGGTTTCTTCTGTAGAAGAATTAACTAATGGAAGTTTTCAAACTGTAATAGACGATGCTGAGGCAGAAGTTAAGAAGGTGAAAACACTGGTGTTCTGTACCGGAAAATTCTATTACGACTTGTTAGCAGCACGCGAAGAAAAAGAGAGAACGGATGTGGCTTTGGTTAGAATTGAACAGTTGTTTCCATTACCAACCACCAAGATGCGAGAAATAATAGAGAAATATGCTGATGCAGAAGAAGTGGTTTGGGCACAGGAAGAGCCTAGAAACATGGGGGCTTGGAGTCACCTATTGTTACATTTTGAAGAAGCTCGTAGTTTTAGGGTGGCATCACGCCGCTTCTATGCTGCGCCAGCTGCTGGTAGTGCAACACGTTCTAAGAGAAGACATGAGCAAGTTATTGAATATGTTTTTGATAAAACGAAAGACAATATGCAACGAAAGCCTAAATAAGGTATATTTAGCTAATAATTAGAGAATAACACATCAAAAAAAATATAAAACTAAAATAAAGAACATGGTTTTAGAAATGAAAGTTCCCTCTCCCGGGGAATCGATTACAGAAGTTGAGATAGCAGAATGGTTGGTGGCAGATGGAGATTATGTAGAGAAAGATCAAGCCATTGCTGAAGTAGATTCAGATAAAGCGACTTTAGAATTGCCAGCGGAAGCGAGCGGTGTAATTACATTGAAAGCTGAAGAAGGGGATGCCGTTGCTGTTGGGGAAGTGGTTTGTTTGATAGATACCGATGCGGAAAAACCTGGCGGCGGTAAAGAAGCTTCTGAAGATAAAAAAGAAGAGAAAAAATCAGATAAGGAAGAGAAGTCGGATGCTAAAGGATCTCCAAAGAAAGAAGATCAGCTTGCGGACGATACCAAGCCAGGAGAATCGGCTGACAAGCAAACATATGCAACTGGAACTGCAAGTCCTGCTGCGAAAAAAGTGTTGGCTGAAAAAGGAATTGACCCAAAAGAGGTAAAAGGTACAGGGAAAGACGGTAGAATTACCAAGGATGATGCTGTAAAAGCAACTCCTTCTATGGGTACTCCTGGAACAGGTAGCCGTGGAACAGAGCGCAAGAAGCTTTCCATGCTTCGTAGAAAAGTTGCCGAGCGTTTGGTGTCCGTTAAAAATGAAACCGCAATGCTTACCACTTTTAACGAAGTGGATATGAGTCCGATTTTCGAACTTCGTAAGCAATACAAAGAAGAATTTAAAACAAAGCACGGTGTAAGCCTTGGTTTTATGAGTTTCTTTACGTTGGCGGTGGTTCGTGCCTTAGAAATGTATCCTGCAGTAAATTCCATGATTGATGGTAAGGAAATGATAAGCCATGATTTCTGCGATATTAGTATAGCGGTATCTGGTCCAAAAGGATTGATGGTTCCTGTAATACGAAATGCGGAAAACTTGAGCTTTAGGGGTGTTGAGGCAGAAGTGAAAAGATTGGCTATAAGAGCGCGTGAAGGTGAAATTACTGTGGATGAGATGACAGGTGGTACTTTTACCATTACAAATGGAGGTGTTTTTGGTTCCATGTTATCGACACCAATTATTAATCCGCCACAAAGTGCTATTTTAGGAATGCACAATATCGTTGAGCGTCCAATTGCTCGTGATGGAGCCATTGCAATTGCACCGATAATGTACGTAGCATTATCTTACGATCACCGTATCATCGACGGTAAAGAATCCGTTGGGTTCTTGGTGGCTGTTAAAGAAGCATTGGAAAGTCCAGAAGAGTTATTGATGGATGGAAATGCCAAGAAAGCATTGGAACTGTAATTCAGTTAAAAATATAAAAATGGAAACGCCAAGGTAAAAGCCTTGGCGTTTTTAGTTTTGGTTGGTTAGTCTTAAGGGAATTATAGTGTAACGACTAAAAATAGGTTTAAAAGAAAGGTTATCATTGCTAATGCCACTATAGTAATTACTAAAACCATATCCCTTGAGTTGTTTTTAATAATTTCGCTGCTCGTTTTCATGATCATTTCTTTTGGTTGGTTGATGTAAATATCTTACAAAGAACGAATCACTTCAAGAGGGATTTCCCCCTTTTTCGAGGGGATGAAACGCAGGGATTTTTGTTATAAAGCCAAAAGGGTATAAATGTTTATAGCCAATGTTGTGGCAATTAATAAAAATAAGAAGATAATCAAAAGAACTGGGGATCGGCGGTTTGTTGCTAGTGTGGACATGTTTTCTAAAGTTGGTTAGGTTTAGATGGTAAAAGTACCAGACACATCCTTCAAAGTAAATACGTACTAACTCGTATATTCACGAGACCCAAGTTCCACAAGCCGCAGGCGTAGTGGAGGTTGTTGGTCGAGTGAACCCTGACCTTTAGCGTCAGGGTCTCTCTGGGTTTTTTCCCGAGTTTTCTCCAAGCTCCACAAGCCGTAGGCGCAGTGGAGGTTGTTGGTTGAGCCTGCCTACTTAATGGAGGTAGGTGAACCCTGACCTTTAGCGTCAGGGTCTTTCCGGTTTTTTTCAAGTTTTTTCCAAGTTCTACGAGCCGCTGAATTAGAGGAGTCTATAGTTTAATTTTTTAAATCGCTACTGAAAAAATAGCTTTGCGAAATGGTTAAAAAACATAAATTTAAGCCTTGGTAAAGTAGTAATCGTCTATCTCAAAAGCATTTCATTGTGGTCTTTTGCCCAAAGTAACAACGCATTGGTTTTATGCGGTAGATCCAGTTTGTTGATAATGTTGCTGCGGTGTTTTTCAACGGTCCGAACAGAGATGAAAAGCATTTCTGCAATTTCTTTATTGGTTTTGTCCTTAGCAATTAAGCGAAGAATTTTCCTTTCGGAAGGCGTTATTTCAGATAGAACATCATCTTTTTCCCTAGAAAATTGTTTGAGCTCTTTTAAAATGGCCGGACTAAAATACTGCTTGTTTTCAGCGACGTGAACAAGACAGTTTTTAATTTCTTCAATGGCGTATTCTTTTAATACATAACCGTCTACATTGAGTTCTTTTGCACGACGGACAAGCTCTGGTTCTCTGTGAAGGGTGATGAGTACGATTTTAGTAGCAATATCATTGTTTTTACATGCCAATGCTACTTCTAGTCCGTCCATCTTGGGCATTTCTATATCTAAAATAGCTATGTCCGGTTGATGTTTAATAATTAAATTGTAAGCAGAATTTCCATCCGAAGCGCTATCTATCACATTGTATTTTTGCTCAATCAAATAATCGTGCAGTCCTTTTAACAATAAAGGGTGGTCGTCTGCAATTATGATGGATGGGTTGATCATAAGAACGGAATGATATATGTAAAAGTAGTACCTTTTCCTTTTTCTGAATCTACTTTCATAGTGCCTCGTAGAAATTTTGTGCGTTCTTGAAGCGTTTTCAGTCCGAGCGATTCAAAATCATTGTATTTTTCAGAAAAGTCAAATCCTTTCCCATGATCTTTTATAGTAACGACAATGTTTTTTTCTTTCTTCTGAACAATAACTTTCGCCGCTTCTGTTTCAGAATGTTTTATTACATTGTTTAGTGTTTCCTGTACAATTCTGTAAAGATGGACTTCATTTGCTTTTGGTAGAGTGCGGGAAATGTCTTCAATGGAAGAAGTGATAAAAATATCCGTATGCTGGTCAACTTCATTAATGGTGTTTTCAATAGCGCGGGTAATTCCAAATTTTTCCAACTGAAAGGGGTGTAATGCGCGCGATATGGAGCGCACTTCTTCAATTGCGTTGTTGAACATTGTTTTGGTATTCTCATCTGCATTTAAAACCACTTTGTTTTTAATAAGCAGTAGACTTTGGCCAACGCTATCGTGAAGATCTTTTGAAATTCTTTCCCGTTCTTGTTCTTGAGAACTGAGAAGTCGCTGACTAAATAATTCTTGTTGGATTTTAGCCTTTTTATGGTGTTGTTTGTTTTTGAAGAGAAAAACACTAAGAAAAAACAAACTTAATCCAGCAACAGAAAATCCTAAGAGTCTCTTCTTGGCTTCATTTTCACTTTTTAAGGTCTCGATGGAAGCATTTTTTGCTAAAAGATCTTTCTCTTTCTTTTCAGTTTCATAAAGTGTTTGGTAATAACTAAGTGCATTGGTTCTTTGTGTGCTGAAAAGGGAATCTTCTAAAGCATTGTATTCCTTATAAGTTTGGTAGGAATCCTCGAGATCTCCATTTTTCTCGTAAAGTCTGGCTAATTGCTGCTTTAGGTTTACCAAATGATCCTTATTGTTTCCTTTTTCGTATTCTGGAATTAGTTGCTTCAACAATGCAATAGCTTGGTCATATTTTTCTTCGCCTTCTAGAATGGCTACCTTGGCTTTGTGGTAGTGGTTCATTAGTTGCTTATTGTTTTCAAAATCATTTTTTCGAGCTTCAATCTTTTGAAAATGGTCTTGGGCTTTGTCTATTTCTCCTTTTTTAACGTATAATTTGGTCAACGAAGCTTCAATAAATACATCAGAATAAATATCATTGCCATTCTTTTCTTTATTGATTTTCTTCACTTCTAGCAGTAATTCTTCTTCCCTTTCCAAGTTGCCCATTTCTTGATAATGAATGGATTTATTATACAAACAGCTCACCGCTGCGTACCATTTTTCGTTTGCTTTGGCATAGGCGATCACTTCATCTTCTGCTTCTTCTGCTTTTTCATATAATTTATTCATCCCATATACAGAAGCAACGCCGCTTTTGGCCTGAATAACATATTCAATATCGCCTAGGGCTTCGTAATATTCTGATGCCTTCCGGTAATCGTTGATGGCATGTAAGAAGTTTCCTTGGTAGGATTCCGTGTGCCCTCTAAATAAATATGCGTCGGCGACATATATAGAATCGGATTTCCCGAATGTATGAATAGCTTTGGTATAGTTTTCAGAAGCTTTTTTAAAATCCACATCGTAATATGCCCCTCCTTTTTTCAAATATATACTGCCAAGCAAGAAAGAGTCCTTTATTTTGTCTTTATGCTTTTCCGCCCTTAAAACCACCGCCAAAGCATCTTCATTATTGTTTTGAATATTGTTGATGTAATAAAATAGTTTTACTGATTGTCCTACCATTTTATCAAACTGCTCTGTTTCCTCGGCTATATCAATATATCTTTTGGCGAAATTTACGTAGGCGTCGGTTTGCTTTTCTTTATCTATGTGATGAATAATAGAGTCGAGATATTGTAATTGTATAGTTTTATTGTTGGCAGTATCCAGTACGCGAATGAAAGGATCGATTTTTTCTTGAGCATACGTAAATAGTCCAAAATAGCATAAAAGTATGCTAAGGGAGGTGGTAGTTTTCACTTTGGTTGGTTTTTAAGGCTTTAAAAATAACGTTTTTTTGTTATAGTCTATTACAGCTTTAGCCCTTTTAAGAACATCTGCGCCAATAATTCCATGAACGGGAAGTGCGTCGTGAATGGTGAGTGCGGAGTTTACATGAGTCAGGTCGAAGAGCACTATTTTTATTTTTTTGCGGCTCCACCCTTCAATCTCGATACTGTTTTTTTTAGAAATTTGCGTAAGCATATTTGTGGCTCCTGCGCCTGCTGCCTTAATTTCAGAAGCTTCGGTTTCCAATTTAAAATGTTCAACGCAATCAAAACCAATGCAGGTGTTGGAAGCGCCCGTATCAAGTATAAACCTGCCTGTAATCCCATTTATTTTGGCTACTACTTCAAAATGGTTGGTTTTTGTGTAGGTTAGTGGCGCTTTTATATATCCTCTTTCTGATAGAAATTTTTTCAAACTCTGCATTATCGCTTTTTTATGCAAATATAGACGTTTAAACCATTATTTTTGCGCCATGATTTTAACAGATACCCATACACATTTATATAGTGAAGCTTTTGATGAAGATCGTAATGAAATGATGAAAAGAGCCTTGGATGCTGGGATTGAACGTTTTTTTGTTCCAGCAATCGATTCCACTTATACAAAATCCATGATGCAATTGGAAGCTGATTATCCAGATAATGTTTTTTTAATGACGGGTTTGCATCCAACGCATGTAAAAGAAAATTATAAGGAAGAGCTGGCGCATGTAGAAGCACAATTGGAGAAGCGCCAATTTTATGCAGTTGGTGAGATTGGAATCGATTTGTATTGGGACAAAACATTCCTGAAGGAACAACAATACGCTTTTAAGTATCAAATTCAATTGGCAAAGAAGTATAAGCTCCCAATTGTAATTCACTGCAGGGATGCTTTTGATGAGGTTTTTGAAGTTTTGGAAAGTGAAAAAGGAGAAGATCTCTTTGGGATTTTTCATTGTTTTACAGGAACTGTAGAACATGCGCAACAGGCACTTTCTTATAACATGAAATTGGGAATAGGGGGTGTAGTTACCTTCAAAAATGGTAAAATAGATAAGTTTTTGCAGGAAATTCCGCTTTCCGAAATAGTGCTGGAAACCGATGCGCCTTATTTGGCGCCAACTCCTTATCGCGGAAAAAGAAATGAAAGTTCGTACTTGCTTGAGGTGGCAGGAAAATTGGTAGATATTTATGGGTTGCCTCTTGAGGAAATTGCAAAAATTACTACCGAAAATTCCAAACAAGTGTTTGGGCGATGATACATGTATGTGAAATTAAGGGGACGGCTGTTCACCTTTTGTTAAGAATGACGGTTAAAGTGAACTAAATTTTGTTCTTTTGTTGTCGCAACTCGCTAAGCAAATTGATTACTAAAGACGATATAAGGCCATATTACGATTCCGAAGTAAACGAAGTTATTCTAAAATACTTGGAGCATCCCATGTTTATGGCCATGCTTCAGTTTACTTTTCCTGAAAAAAGCAAAAAGGAGCTATTTGAGTACGTTAGCAGTTGCGCTTCTATTAAAGATTTTCAAACCAAGGTGGTTTACAAAAGTATCCAGATGATTCTGGAACGCAGTTCGGAAGGACTAACGTATTCTGGTTTTGATAAATTGTCTTCTGGGGAGTCTTATTTATTTATATCCAATCACAGGGATATAATTTTGGATACATCTTTTATAAATGTGGCGCTTTATGATCATAATTTAACGATGACAGCTTCCGCCATAGGCGATAACCTAGTTAAGAAACCTTTTTTAATGGCGTTATCCAGACTAAATCGGAGTTTCATTATTAAGCGAGACCTTCCGCCAAGGGAAATGTTGGAGAGCTCTAAATTGATTTCCAATTATATACGTGAATCACTTCAGCAGGAAAAAAGATCTATTTGGATAGCACAGCGGGAAGGGAGAACGAAAGATGGAAACGACCAAACCCAACAAGGATTACTTAAAATGTTGGCGTTGGCAAAAGGGGAAGACGAGGCGATGGACTATTTTAAAAAACTTAAAATTGTGCCTGTTTCCATCTCTTATGAAAACGATCCCACCGACATGCTAAAAATGCCGGAATTAACAGCTAAACATTACGACATTGAATATGTAAAATCTTCCAACGAAGATTTTAATAGCATACTTAAAGGTATTACGGGACAAAAAAAACGCATTCACATTGCGGCAGGAAAAGTGCTTACCAGTGAATTGGATGCAATAAAAGATAGTGGGGAAGGCGTAAATAAGCAATTGCAGTTATTGGCCTCCGTTATTGATACAGAGGTTTACAGGAATTACAAGTTATGGCCATCGAATTACTTGGCATATGATATGATAAACGGGAGTACCGAGTTTAAGGATTTTTATTCTGAAAAGGAGAAAAGGCAATTTAAAAGAAGGATAAAGAGAAGGGTGGCAGATAAGAATGCGTTAGAATTGAAGAATTTTTTGGAAATGTATGCCAATCCGGTCAAGAACAAATTAAAAGAGTTAAAAAGTGCAGACTAATATATTGCTCATATATACTGGTGGTACTATTGGAATGGTAAAAGATTTCGATACGGGTGCGTTGCGCGCTTTTAATTTTGATAAGCTACTGAAGCGAATCCCTGAACTTTCCCATTTAAACTGTAACATAAATACGGTTTCTTTTGAAAATCCTATCGATTCATCTAATATGAATCCGGGCTACTGGGTTCAAATTGTTGAAATTATTGAAGAAAATTATGAAGATTATGACGGTTTTGTAGTCTTGCACGGGAGTGATACCATGAGTTATACGGCTTCTGCTTTGAGTTTTATGCTGGAAAATCTAGCAAAACCAGTGATTTTTACGGGGTCGCAATTGCCTATTGGTGATCTAAGGACCGATGCCAAGGAAAATCTTATCACTTCCATTGAAATAGCTTCATTAAAAAAGAACAACAAGCCGGTAATACGGGAGGTTTGTTTGTATTTTGAATATAAATTGTACCGCGCAAACCGCACAACAAAGATTAATGCAGAGCATTTTCAAGCATTTGCATCTTTAAATTATCCTCCTTTGGCAGAGAGCGGCGTGCATTTAAAAGTGAATCACGAGTATTTATTGAAGCCTACACGGAAAAAATTGAAAGTCCATAAAAATATGGAGGCTAATATTGCTTTGGTAAAACTTTTTCCTGGTATAAACGAGGCAACCATTTCTTGTTTATTGCTAAATCCAGCTACGGAAGCTGTAATTTTAGAAAGTTATGGGGCTGGAAATGCGCCTACAGAAAAATGGTTTGAGGAAGTGCTGAAAAAAGCAGTGAATTCTGGTAAAATTATAATAAATGTTACCCAATGTTCGGGTGGAAGTGTGCTTATGGGGCAATATGAAACCAGTTCCCACCTGAAAAAAATTGGTTTAATTAACGGAAAAGACATCACAACAGAGGCAGCGGTTGCAAAATTGCTATATTTGTTGGGGAATAATATTCAACGTAAAGTGTTCAAAACCATATATGAAACTTCTTTGCGTGGTGAAATGGTTTAAAATTAACTACATAAATTTTAAGAACTAAAAAAAAATTCGTTATTTGGCGGCTGAAAAAAGCTATAAGTTTAATAGAGAGGTGGCCGAGTGGTCGAAGGCGCACGCCTGGAAAGTGTGTATACGCCAAAAGCGTATCGAGGGTTCGAATCCCTTCCTCTCTGCTGTAGTTTTAATGTTTAATAACATTTTTTTTTTATCTTTAACCCTATTAACGAACAAATTTAAGTTTAGAAGAAATGAAAAGACTATTCTCTATTCTGGCAATTGCTGGATTATTGGCTTTTAACGCAACAACTGCCAACGCGAAGGAGTTAACTCCTGCTGTATCTGATCAAATTTCAGAAATTGTTGCTATTGATGATGCTGCTACGGCACTAGTACAAGAGGAAGAAGCAGGCGCTGCAGAAGCACCTGGATTCCAACAAGTCCTTAAAGAAAAATTCATCCAAGGGGGTGCAGGTTTCATGGGGATTGTATTATTGTGTCTTATCTTAGGACTTGCAGTGGCTATTGAAAGAATTATATTCTTGAACTTGGCTACTACAAATACTAAAAAACTTACACAACAAGTAGAAGATGCTTTGGCGTCTGGTGGTGTAGAAGCAGCTAAGGAAGTTTGTAGAAATACAAGAGGTCCTATTGCATCAATTTATTATCAAGGATTAGACAGAGTTGACGAAGGTGTGGACGCTGCTGAAAAAGCTGTTGTGGCTTACGGTGGAGTTCAAATGGGTCAATTGGAGAAAAACGTTTCTTGGTTGTCTTTATTTATCGCTATTGCGCCGATGCTTGGTTTCATGGGTACAGTAATTGGTATGATTCAGGCATTCGAAAAAATTAGTGCAGCTGGTGGATTAGATGCATCTCTTATTGCAGGTGATATCCAGGTGGCGTTATTAACGACAGTATTTGGTCTTATTGTGGCTATTATACTTCAGATTTTCTACAACTACATTATCGCTAAAATTGATAGTATAGTTAACAACATGGAAGATGCTTCAATCATCTTAGTAGACATGTTGGTAGATCACAAAAAATAATAAGCACTAAATTTAATTTAAGATATGTATAAAATAGCTAAAATATTAGCGATAATACTGGGTGTTGTTGGCCTTGGGCTATGGATTGCCATAGTGTACCAAGATAATAACGAAGGTGTTATTAGCTTGATGATTAATCTAGGTATTTGGTTAACAATTATCATTGCAGCGATTACTTTTATATTTTCTTTGGTTGGTTTGGCTTCAGATCCAGATAAATTAAAGAAATCACTAATCTCTGTAGGGGTATTTGCATTAATCATAGCGATAAGCTACTTTGTTCTTGCAAGCGGTTCAGATGTTGATCTTGATAAAATGGCTGCGCGTGATATTGACGTAAGCGAAAACACAGTTAAATGGGTAGGTGCAGGTTTATGGACCTTCTTCATTTTGGCCATTTTGGCTGTAGGAGCAATGATTGTAGGATCGTTTAAAAAACAATAATTAAAAACTTATAAAAGATGGCAAGAAGAGGAGCACCGCCTGAGGTTAACGCAGGTTCAATGGCAGATATCGCTTTCCTACTCTTAATCTTTTTCTTAGTAACAACTACTATTGAGACAGATGCAGGGTTAGACCGTAAGTTGCCACCTATAGAGCCGCCAGAAAATCCACCAATTATTAAGCAGAAAAATATCTTCACTGTGGTTGTTAACAAAAACAATCAATTGTTAGTTGAAGATTCTCCGATGGAACTTAAAGACCTTAGAGAGGCTGCGAAGGAATTCCTAGATAACGGTGGAGGAACTGGGGAAAAAGGAGAAACTTGTGATTACTGTCAAGGACCTAGAAATCCAGAATCTTCGGATCACCCTAATAAGGCTATTATTTCTTTACAGAATGATAGATTGACCGAATATGGAACCTATATAGCAGTACAAAACGAATTGGTTGCTGCCTATAATGAATTAAGAAACAGAGAGGCACAACGTCTATTTGGAGAAGATTTTACATCTATGGATGCGAGATATTTGGATCCGAAAACTCCAGACGGGGTTAAGGATGATCTTAAGCCAAAGATTGAAAGAATCCAAAAGATGTATCCTCAAAAGTTATCTGAGGCAGAACCAAAAAGTAACTAATTAATTAGTAAAGCTATTATGGCAAAATTCACAAAGAAAAAGAAAGGGGATTTACCTGCGGTTTCTACCGCGTCATTGCCGGATATCGTATTCATGTTGTTATTTTTCTTCATGACGGTAACCACAATGAAAGATAGTTCTCTTATGATTAAAAATGAATTGCCTTATGCGGATCAGGTTCAAAAACTTGATAAAAAAGATAGGGTAATATATATTTATGCTGGTAAGCCTAGTCCACGTTACCAAGATAAGTTTGGTACGGCAGCGAAAATTCAGTTAAATGATAAGTTTGCTGATGTTTCTGAAGTGGCTAACTATGTGCTGGCAGAAAGATCCTCAAAGCGTGAAGAGTTACAAAACGTACTTACAACCGCTTTGAAAGTCGATAACGAGACCAACATGGGACTTGTATCAGACATAAAGCAAGAGTTAAGAAAAGTGAATGCACTTAAAATTAACTACACCACTAAATCTGGTGATGCTTTTCAAAATTTGAAATAGGACATTTCAATTAAACTTATATTTAAAGAACGCTTCTTTCATTTCGATTGAAGCGTTTTTTAGTTACCAGACTTTTTAAATTTAAAGTAACTTTGTTTTAAAATATAAACGCACTTGAGGTCTCTCTTTGTCTTATTATTAATGTTTGTTTTTGTTGCATCTCAGGCGCAACAGGATAGTCTTTTTGTGGTTGAAGCTGACGAGAAGTATTTTGAAGATCAGTTTTATATAGGAATAAATTATAATTTGTTGACTCGGGCTCCCGAAGGGATAGGGCAGAGTAGTTTTTCTTACAGTTTTATAAGTGGATTTATTAAAGATTTGCCACTGAATAGACAGCGAAATATAGGATTTGGAATTGGGGCCGGACTATCAATAAACGCAATTTACAGTGACTTGTTGGCCATAAAAGAGGAAAATGGAAATATTGTTTATGAGAAGATTCCTAGTGATTTTTCCTATAATCGAAACATGCTGAACATGAGTTTTGTAGAATTTCCGATAGAATTTCGTTGGCGGAATTCAACCGCAGATAATTACAGGTTTTGGCGAATCTATACGGGGATAAAATTTTCTTATTTAATTTCGGGTAAATCAAAACTGGTTACCGATGAAATTAAATATTCCTTTGATAATCCCGATATACGAAATATTCAATATGGTATTTACTTAAATTTTGGTTATAACACTTGGAACTTTTACGCCCAATACGATCTTTCCAATTTATTTGAGGATGATAAATTCACAATTGATGGTCAGCTTATTGAGCCAAGAATTGTGAAAGCCGGGCTCATTTTTTATATTTTATAACCAGTACCCAAAAGTTATAAACTGTGTTATTACGCCAATAAATAATCCAGCAATAATTTCTAAACCTTTGTGCGACTTTAAATAGAGCCTTGCGGTGGCTACGGAACCAACGCAAAGAATTAAGGCAGCCAATCCAATAGTGATATTTATTTCGTAATGGATAGACAAACCTATTATAAATGTAGTGAGTCCACTTATGCCCATTGCATGAAGACTTATCTTAAAATCCAAATAAACCATGATTAATGCGCTTATAAGGGCTCCTAAAATGCCTACGAAGTAAAAGTAGAGCTCGGCGGAATAGGAAGCCGGTGCAATTTTAAGAATGGTTATGTAAGTAAGGATAATACAAACTATTAGGGGCAGTTTTCTTTCTTTAGTTTCTTTTAATTCAATATTGCTAACCCACCCCAAGTTTTTTAAAAGCAAATAGCTTATAAACGGAATGACAACGGTTAATATCAAAACGGCCAATAATACAAGTTTAATTGCTTCAGGAGGGTTGTATTTTGGAGAAATTAAGAAATATAACGCGGTACCCAATACTGGAGCAAATATTGGGTTGAAAAGGTGGCTTATTAATTTTGAAAATACACGCATTAAATTTCCTTTCTTAATCGGGCCACAGAAATGTTTAATTGCTCTCGATATTTGGCTACCGTTCTTCTTGCAATAGGGTATCCTTTCTCCTTTAAAATAGCGGCTAATTTATCATCTGTTAAAGGCTTTCTTTTATCCTCTTCATTGATTACCGTTTCCAATATTTTTTTGATTTCCCGTGTGGAAACATCCTCTCCTTCCTCATTTTTCATTGATTCTGAAAAGAATTCTTTTATGAGCTTGGTTCCGTAGGGGGTGTCTACGTATTTGCTGTTGGCAACACGTGATACCGTTGATACATCCATTCCGATAGTATCTGCGATATCTTTTAAAATCATAGGTCTTAGCTTACGTTCATCGCCCGTTAAGAAATACTCCTCTTGGTGATGCATAATACAGTTCATGGTAACGTAAAGTGTTTCTTGACGTTGTTTAATGGCTTCTATAAACCATTTGGCGGCATCCAACTTTTGTTTTATAAATTGTACAGCATCCTTTTGGGACTTCGATTTTTTCTTAGTGTCTTTATAGCCTTTTAGCATATTATTGTACTCCCTGGAAACATGAAGTTCGGGTGCGTTCCTGCCGTTTAAGCTTAGTTCTAGTTCGCCATCGACAATTCGGATAGTAAAGTCGGGAACCACATGCTCTATAATTCGATTATTGCCAGAATAAGAACCACCAGGTTTCGGATTTAGTCGTTCGATTTCGTGAATGGCATTGCGCAATTCATCTTCTGTAATATCAAATTTCTGTATGAGTCGGGTGTAATGCTTTTTGGTAAATTGCTCGAAAGATTTCTCAAGAATATCAATGGCCAAATCTACGCTGGGTGTTGGTGTTTTTCGTTCAAGTTGAATTAGGAGGCATTCTTGAAGGTTTCTCGCGCAAACCCCAGCAGGGTCTAATTGTTGCACCCTTAGCAACACTTTTTCTACTTCCTCTTCACTGGTAAACACGTTTTGGGTGAAAGCCAAATCATCAACAATGTCACTAATTTCCCTTCGGATGTAGCCGCTTTCGTCTACGCTGCCAACCAAAAATTCAGCAATTTCCCTTTCTTCATCGTTTAATCGAAAGGTGTTTAGTTGATTTAACAAATATTGATGAAAAGAAGTGCCAGCGGCATAAGGAACCGTTTTCTCGTCATCGTCGCTACTATAATTGTTTGCCTGAAGTCGGTATTCCGGGATTTCATCATCACTTAAATACTCATCTACATTGATGTCTTCCGCATTGATAGTTTCATTGTCGTAATCATCATGCGAAACATCATCAAGCCCTTCATTTTCATACTCCGAACTTTCTTCTTTACCGCTTTCTAAAGCTGGATTTTCCTCAAGCTCTTGTTTTAAGCGATGTTCAAAAGCTTGTGTAGGCAGCTGAATCAATTTCATTAATTGAATTTGCTGCGGAGATAGTTTCTGCGATAATTTAAATTGTAGTTGCTGTTTTAGCATGTGTTGTTCAACCTTTACATAAAAATAAAAAAACTAGCTTTAAGAATGTGTGTCTAAAGCTAGTTTTTGATAGTCTTCTGTGTTAATTTATTCTAAAACTCTGCGTTTTGAGGAGTTCTAGGGAAAGGGATTACATCCCTAATATTCGTCATTCCTGTTGCAAAAAGTACCAAACGTTCGAATCCTAATCCAAAACCACTGTGTTGAGCCGTTCCAAATTTTCGGAGTTCAAGGTACCACCACAATTCTTTTTCGTCAATTCCCATAGCTTTTACTTTATCCAAAAGCACATCATACCGCTCTTCACGTTGTGATCCACCAACAATTTCTCCAATTCCCGGGAATAGAATATCCATTGCTCGAACGGTTTTGTTATCGTCGTTTTGGCGCATGTAAAATGCTTTGATTTTTGCGGGATAGTCAAACAGAATTACAGGAGCTTTAAAGTGTTTTTCAACTAAAAAGCGTTCGTGCTCACTTTGCAGGTCAGCTCCCCATTCTTCAATTATATAATTGAATTTCTTCTTTTTGTTCGGTTTGGAATTTTTCAAAATATCGATAGCTTCTGTATAGCTAACTCTCTTAAAGTTGTTATCCAGTACGAAGTGAAGCTTTTCGGTGAGTGTCATGTCGCTCCTTTCCGCCTGAGGCTTTGTTTTTTCCTCTTGTAGAAGTCGGTTTTCAAGGAATTCAAGATCATCTTTACAGTTATCGAGTGCATATTTGATAACATATTTGATGAAATCTTCAGCAAGATCCATATTTCCGTCAAGATCTAAAAAGGCAACCTCTGGCTCAATCATCCAGAATTCCGCCAAGTGACGAGAAGTGTTGGAGTTTTCGGCTCTAAAAGTCGGACCAAAAGTATAGACTTTTCCAAGTCCCATTGCATAGGTTTCAGCTTCTAGCTGTCCAGAAACCGTTAAGTTGGTTTCCTTTCCGAAGAAATCCTCTTTGTAGTTTATTTCGTTTTCTTCAGTAAGTGGTGGATTTTTTGGATCCAAAGTAGAGACGCGAAACATCTCACCGGCACCCTCGGCATCCGATCCGGTAATAACCGGAGTGTTTACGTAATAAAAGCCATTTTTATTAAAATACTCATGTACAGCAAATGAAAGGGCAGAGCGAACACGCATTACAGCGCTAAATGTGCTGGTGCGAACACGTAAATGTGCTTTTTCCCTTAAAAATTCTAAAGAGTGCTTTTTCGGCTGAATAGGATATTCTTCAGGATTGGCGATTCCAAGAACTTTTAATTCTTTCACTTGAATTTCTACCGATTGTCCTTTTCCTTGGCTTTCCACTAGCGTTCCAGTTACGCTTATGGCGGCACCTGTATTTAATTGTTTAAGGATTTCTTCTTCGGTATTTTCAAAATCTACCACACACTGAATGTTGTGAATAGTAGAACCGTCGTTTAAAGCGATAAACCTATTGCTTCTAAATGTGCGTATCCAACCTTTTACCTTCACTTCTTGGAGAACTTTTTCTCCTGTAAGCAATTCTTTAATGCTTTCTGTTTTCACACGTTTAAATTTTATTAATTTTTTATATTCAGTTAATTAAAAAATTGAGAACGTGTGCAATTGCTCCGCTCTCGCATTAAAAATTTTAAAGAATCTCTTTATAAGTAATTTTTAAAATTTTTTAATGCTCGTTTCATTCTTGGTTACTTGAATATTTAAGGGCACAAAGATAAAATTTTAACGCTAGATTTAAACCCTTGTACGCTTATAATAATAGTATTCTACACGAAATTCATACATCTAACCTAAAATTAATCTTTAGGTTATGTCTAGGAAATGTTTTTTTTTGTATATTTAACATAGTCGAACTAAGAATTAAGAAAATTTTAAATAATAAAAAAAGGGAAAAACACCCCTTCAAAATATAGAAAATTAAGATATCTTTGTTCATAGATTTTTAAAAAAAAGGTAAACAGAATACCTGACAATATATAAGAATGTAGGTTTGGGGGAACCTTAAAGCCTGTTTGAAAACTTTGTTTTCGGCAGGCTTTTTTTATTTTAGGATGCTTGAAAACATTTCAATCTTGGAGATACTCCAAAAGCAAGTTTTAAATTGAATAAAGTGTTTTGACTAAAATTTATTTGCTCTCTTTTCCGTTTTTTGGGAGTATATCTACATTTGGTTTGATCATAACTTTCTTGTTGGCAATATTTCTTTCCAAGGCCAATAATAATGCAGGAAGCAGAATAAGATTCGCTAACATAGCAACTAGCAAAGTGAAGGAAACTAAACCTCCCAAAGCTTTTGTGCCGCCAAAACTACTTAACATAAATACAGAGAAACCAAAGAAAAGTACAATGGAAGTGTAAAACATACTTACGCCTGTTTCCCTAAGCGCATTGTAAACGGATTTACGAATGTGCCAATGGTTTTTAGTAAGTTCTTGTCTGTACTTGGCCAAGAAGTGAATAGTATCGTCCACGGAAATACCAAAAGCAACACTAAATACCAAAATGGTAGATGGTTTTATAGGAATTCCTAAAAAGCCCATCATCCCAGCAGTAATAATAAGGGGTAAAATATTTGGAATGAGCGATACAATAATCATTTTAAAAGAACGGAACATGTAAGCCATAAACAAAGAAATCAAGAAAATGGCTAATGCCAAAGACATGATTAAATTTTTTACCAAATATTTGGTTCCCTTCATAAAAACCAATGCCTTTCCTGTAAGAGTTACGTCGTAGCGATCTTGGGGAAGCACTTTATTGATTTTCTTCCAAAGATCGGTCTCTATTCCTTCCATTTTATCAGTACCGATGTCTTGCATAAAAGTGGTTATTCGAGCCACCTGTCCTGTGCTATCCACAAAGCTTTTAAGTAAGTCTGCTTGTCCGGAGGATTTTTTGGCATACGAAAGTATAAACGTATTTTCTTGATTGTTGGGCAATTGGAAATAATTAGGATTGCCGTTGTAGTATGCTTGTTTAGAGTATTTAACTAAGTTGGTTACAGAAATAGGATCAGAAAGTTCTGGAATTTCCCTGATGAGTTCCTCCAATTCGTCCATTCTTCTTAGGGTAGATAATTTCATAACGCCGTTCTTGCGCTTGGTGTCCACCATAATTTCAACAGGAAGAATACCGTCAAATTCCTTTTCAAAAAAACGTATATCATCAAAGAAGGCTGCACTTTGGGGCATGTCTTCAATAAGACTTCCAGAAATTCTAATTTGGTAAATTCCAATTATACTTCCTATTAAAGCAATCAGAGAAACAATAAATACGGCAATTCTATGATTCCGTACACTGTTTTCCATCCAGCTTACAAATGTGTTAATCCATCGCGTATTTAAGTGTTTTAAATGCTTTGTTTTTGGCAAAGGCATAAAACTGTAAATAATAGGGATAATAAGTAGTGAAAGCACGAAGATGGCGAAAATGTTGAGTGATGCTACAATACCAAATTCCTTAAGAAGTTTACTTTCTGTAATAATAAAAGTGGCAAAACCAGCAGCAGTGGTAACATTGGTCATCAAAGTGGCGTTACCAACATTGGAAATTACCCGTTGAAGGGATTTGGCCTGGTTACCATGTTTTTGGACCTCTTGTTGATACTTATTAATGAGAAATATGCAATTGGGGATACCAATAACAATTATTAAAGGAGGAATTAGAGCCGTTAAGACTGTGATTTCATAATGAAGCAAGCCCAAAATACCGAAAGCCCACATCACGCCAATAATAACTACAATCATTGAAATGAAGGTGGCTCTAAACGACCTGAAAAAGAAAAAGAAAATGAGCGATGTTACTCCTAAAGCAGCTCCGATGAACATGCTTATTTCATCAATAATGCTTTGTGAGTTAAGCGTTCTTATGTATGGCATTCCAGAAACACGGACATCCAGACCTGTATTTGCTTCAAAATCTTCAATAAGGGGTTCAAAATCATTCAATACAAAATCCTTCCGAACGTTTGTGTTGACAATTTCTTTGTCTATATAAATTGCAGAGCGGATGGTATACGTTTTTTTGTTGTAAAGTAAGCTCTGATAAAAAGGAAGCTTCAAGAATATTTCATCTTTAATACTGTCAACTTCCGATTGTGTTTTTACTTTATTTTTAACAAGTGATTCCAGTTCAAATCGCTGTTCTTCATTGTTCTTAACCAGTTTTTGAAGATTATCGGTAGAAACTACCAAGTCAACTTCTGGTTTAGCTTGTAGCTGCTTGCTTAATTTATTCCAAGCATTAAAGTTTTTAGGAGTAAATAAATTGCTGTCTTTTACAGCGATTATGATAAGGTTGCCTTCTTCCCCGAAGGTGTCCAAAAATTTGTTGTATTCTAGATTGATTGGATGATGGTCTGGCAAAAGATTTGCTTCCGTAAAGGTAAACCGCATATTTTTCCATTGCATTGCCAGAAAAACAGTGATTCCGAGCAAAATTAGGAGAATAATAATGCGGTTACGAAGAATAATTCTGGATGTTTTTTTCCAGAAGCCTTTTGTTATTTTGTTGAGCATCCTTAAAAATTTCGGTGCAAAGGTACGCAACCTCTGCTAATGAGCCTAGTGTCAGGTCAAATTTAAACCTACGGGTAGTCCGGGGTGTATTTAGAGGTATTCCTGCATTGCAAAAAGACTTGCGTAGCTACTGCTATGCGCATTTTTTGCGCTTTGTCCTACCTCAAAATCCACGACCGCCCGACCCGTCATTCAAGACTTGACTTAACACTAAAAACCCAAACTAAAATAGTAGGTGAATTTCAGTGAAATGTTATCGTCGAAGTTGGGTAGATGGTAGGCACCGTAACGGTACATGAAGTTCAATCCGAAGCCTTTGAATATTTTATTGATTTCAAAACCACTTTCCAAGTAACCGTTTTCCAATGATTGAAAATCGACTCCTTCGTGTTGTTGTCTTTCTGAAATATTTCCAATGGCGAACCTGGAAATTAATACAAATTCTGGTCGGAATTTAGGTGTGATGTTTAATCTTTGGAAGTAATGCTTCCCTTGTAAAACCACATATCTATCAGAAAAGAATTCGTTAAAGTACATCGTTTCGAAGCTATCCCTTCCTGCTACGGAAAATCTATTCATTATTAACTCGCCATCCGGTTGGTTAGGGGAGGTGTTGTAAAGTTCTGTGATGGGTAAATCTCCAAAACTCATCCCGCCTAAAAAAAGCAAAGTGGTTTTACCTTTATTTAGGGGTCGAAATTCATGCATAACCCGCATTGCGAACTTAGAAAAGCTCAAATCACTATCAAAAATATCCCGTAAAGCCTGCGCAGTTTGTAAGGTGAATTGTGGATATTCGTTTTCAATAACTACTTTCCCTTCACTTGTTTGCATATAGGTATTAAACGGATTCCATTGGAAGGATGCCGTAATGGAACTTACTTGGTATTTATCATAGGTTTTACCATCATTTGTAAAAGTGTAATTAAACGTAGGTGTTACATCTTGATGGGAAATCTGGAATTTCGAACTTAATTTCGGTGTAAAATCATGCGTAAGATACGTGCTAATATCTTTTATTTTATGGAATTGTGTGAGGTTAAATAAGCGTGGTTCAAATAGATAAAAGGCCCTGCCATCCGTAATGAAAGAAAGGTTTCCGGTTTCTACTAAATCGTCTTTATAGCTGATGCCGATACGTGTGTCATCAAATTTATCCAGCCTTCTTTCTGCGCTAAAACCATACTTAAAATCCCTGTCTTTGGTTCCGTAGGCACCGTAAGCGCTTAGTTTATATTTGGTGGAAAAATTATTGTTCGTAATAGCACTCATGCCAAGTCTGAAGCCCTCATAGCGGTTGAATTTAAGCAATGATTTATAGTCGAAATCAACGTATTTCGTACTTACATAGCCAACCATTACTTTTCGAATGAACGATAATTTATTTTCGTAATTACCAGAATTCACAATACTGTCCACCACATTATACGTTTCTTTCTCTCTTTCAGTAATAGGCTCTCTCCGGTAATTCTCCCAAAAATCCTCATCACGGGTAGGGGCTGCGTTCATCAACCTTAAAGCAGTTCCCTGTCGCTCGATGGTAACAGGTTCATTGAGTTGAATGTCGAAATTTTCAGTTTCCGATTCTAAATATAGATGCTTAGTGATATCATCTGGGTTGGTGCTAACCATAGTAGAATCTTCCATAGTAGAGCTCGTGGCAATGCGTAGGGCGCCGAATAGATTTACTACGGTATTGTTTTCACCCTTCCCAACGATTATTTTGTTTGAAGATGGGAACCAAAGATTTTGCTTTGGGAAGTACGTGTAATTTTGTAGTGCCTGTATGTCTATGGTTGCATGGAGTTGAGAAATGCTTTTTTGAATAGCAAAGGTTTCCGCATCAATAAACAAAACACCTTTTAAGGCTACCGTTTCTTTTCCTTTTTTTGGAAAATAATGAATCATGTATCCTTTTCGATTTTGCTCCTGAATAGTGTCTAAAATTCGGAAGTTGTAGGTTTTTAAGGATTGTTTGCTTAGCGGACTGATAAATTCAGTTCCAAAAACTTTATACCGATTATTGTAAAAGGAAAACGACTGCATCTCCAGCGCCAATACTTCATAAATCGGTTTTTTAAAGCCTGCCATACGGGTGCCAAGAATGTTTTCCCTTTTTCCTCGGTGTTTGGAGTATAAAAAATTGGAAGCTTTTTCAATAATATACAAGTGGGATTTTTCAAGGATATTTTTGACATTGTAATTAGTAGAATCTATTTTTTTGAATTTTAGACCTTTACGTTTTACTTTAAAAATGGAATCGATGCTTCCGTTAATTGAATCTTTGTCTGCCGTAATTAAAAGTTTGCTGTAGCTGTTGTAGTTGTAAGTGTTGAGTACATCTACAGGGTTGTTGATTTTTTTGCGGGAAATAGCTTCCTTAATAATTCGGTTAGCTTCATTTTGATTGGTTTGAACTACAACTTCGTTTAATGCTTCAGTGTGTTCTACGAGTGTTATGGTTAAAAATTTATTGGAGACTATATTTACAATTTGAGATTTATATCCAATATAACTTATTCGAACCGTATTGATGCTTTCGTCTTGTTGTAGCTGAAATTTACCTTCTACATCTGTTATGGTACTGGTGTTGTTGTTTGCAATAACGGTAGCAAAGGGAAGCGGATTGTTGGTTTTGTAATCTACAACGACTCCTTTTAAGGTTTCTTGCGCGTGCAAGTAGGATGCTGCAAATAAGGCAGATATAAATATAAGAAACCTGAAATGTTTCATTTTTATCAAAAGAGTATGCGCTTTTTAGAATCGATGTAATGTTACAAAAAATAAAAGCGACTGGTTAAAGTCGCTTTAAAATTTTATTGAAAGTTTAACGAATTAATTAAACTACTAAACCGTCATGATTTCTTTTTCCTTAACCGCTAAAATTTCATCAACTTTCTTTATGTATTTATCTGTCAATTCCTGAACATCTACTTCCGCATTGGCTTGTAAATCCTCAGAAACGTCTAATTTTTTTATGTCTTTATTTGCTTCTTGCCTTGCAGTTCTAATAGAAACTTTGGCATCTTCAGCTTCTGCCTTGGCTTGCTTTGCCAAGTCCTTTCTTCTTTCTTCGGTAAGTGGTGGAACGTTAATAATTACCATTTCACCATTATTCATAGGGTTAAAGCCCAAATTGGCCATCATAATTCCACGTTCAATTTCCTGTAACATACCCTTTTCCCAAGGTTGAATGGAGATTGTTCTTCCGTCTGGAGTGTTTACATTGGCAACTTGGTTAAGAGGAGTAGGAGAGCCGTAGTAATCTACCATTACACTGCCCACCATAGAAGGACTTGCCTTTCCGGCACGTATATTTACGAATTCTTTTTCTAAATGTTTTAAGGCACCATTCATGGATTCTTTGGTGCTATCCAATATAAAATCTATTTCTTCGTTCATAACTATTAAAATTTAAAATAGTGTGGCTTTACTGTATGTGAATATACTTAAAGATTCACTTTTGTACCAATTTTTTCTCCAGATATCACTTTTAACAGATTTCCTTTTCTGTTCATGTCAAAGACGATGATAGGAAGCTCATTTTCTTGGCTTAATGTAAATGCGGTAGTGTCCATTACCTTTAATCCTTTGTTCAAAACATCTTTGAAGGTAATATTATCAAATTTAGTGGCATCTTTGTTTTTCTCTGGGTCGGAAGTGTAGATTCCATCCACGCGTGTTCCTTTCAAGATAACGTCTGCGTCTATTTCAATGGCACGCAAAACAGCGGCAGAATCGGTTGTAAAATATGGATTTCCGGTACCGCCACCAAAAATTACCACACGGCCTTTTTCCAAATGCCTAACGGCTCGTCTTCTTATAAAAGGCTCTGCTACTTCATTGATTTTTATGGCCGATTGCAAACGCGTTTCAATGCCTTCATCTTCCAAAGCCGATTGTAGTGCTAGTCCGTTTATAACGGTGGCAAGCATTCCCATGTGGTCTCCCTGAACTCTATCCATTCCATTACTGGCACCTGCAACACCCCTAAAAATATTACCGCCACCAATAACCACGGCTACTTCTACGCCTTTATCAATAACCGATTTGATTTCTTCGGCATATTCTTTAAGCCTTGCGGGGTCTATTCCGTATTGTCTTTCGCCCATTAAAGCTTCCCCACTTAGTTTTAGAAGTATTCTTTTGTATTGCATGATTATATGTTGAAGATTGTTCCTGAAAATTTTCCGAAGCAAAAATAAGGAAAATAATTCAGTGGTGGAGATGGAAATTGGGGATATAAAAAAACCACTTCTGCAGATGATAAAATGGCAGTGCATATTTTAATAATTGATTATATAGGAATTGTCTTACATGATAAAGGGTGTTTCCCCCCTTTTTTAACTGTTCAACCCTTATAATCAGTCTTTTATCTTGCGTTATGTTTTTTTTCTATTTATTTTTAGTAAAAATTAACTATAGAGCTTTGCTTTTTTATTCAGTCTAAGTGAGGGGATGTAGTTGGTTTAGTTGCAACGTAATCGGTACCGATTTTTTACTTTTTTTGACTGAATGTTCCAATTGAAGACTGAAAAACAGACTGAATGTATTTATGGTTTAACCTGCCGGAAGTATAAATCCGGCCAAATACATTTTTAACTATGAAAATTTTTAAATCAATTATTTTAGGAATGGTATTCCTTTTTGGATTAACTGCGATGTCTTCTAATAAGGAAGAGGCTAATACAGTTACTGATGAAGCGGTATTGGAGATGCCGCCAGCATGTGAAATGTTTTTCTCTGCATGTGATGCACAGAATCCTGATTCACACGATGATTTTGATAGTTGCATGAGCAGAAATGGATGTTAAATTCAATATGTAGTTTGTGTAAATTTTAGTCTTTGCCATATTGTTGATTTGGTAAATAGAATTCTATATAGATTCATTTTAGTGTCAATATGGCAAAGACTATTCTAAATATTTAAAAGATGAAAGAAAAATTTATATTCATATTCTTTTGCTTTGCTTTTAGTGTTGTAATAAGTGCCCAAGAAAAGTTAGGTATAATTGAATATCGTGGCGTAATCAACCAAAAATATGTAGATAGTTTTTTAATTGCTTTGGACAGAAAGAAAGATATTACGATGCATGTCAAACAGATTGTAGTAGGGAATTTCCGTAATGCTACTCCAGATGATTTTGTATTAAACTTCAAGAATGAAGAATCATATTATTATCATATTCCAATATTGGAAGAAAGCTACAATGTTGGTAGCAAGGCAGGGTTAAATTCGTATTATACTAACAATGGCAACCAAACAGTTATCGAAGAAAGTCCTTCTTTGGGAAATGTTGCCCACAAATCGTTGGACTGGAAAATAACTCAAGAGACGAAAAGAATTGGAAAGTATGTATGTTATAAAGCCATAGTTACAGAACGACTTTACAGCAGACGAGGGTTCTATTATAACAAAAAGGCTGTAGCATGGTTTACTCCAGAGATACCAGTGTCTTTTGGGCCTAGTAAATATAGTGGTCTTCCCGGATTGATTTTACAAGTTGAAAGGGATATGTTTACCTTAACTGCAACTAAAATAAATCTAAACCCCAATGAAAAAGATGTTGAAATAAAGAAAATTGGGAAGGGTGAAAAGATAATTTCCGAAGAAGAATCCCACGACCGGATTAAGAAATTAACGGATGCTAGAAAAAAAGAGTATGGTGGTTAAGTTGGATAGAATAAATGAATAGTTTCTTGTCATAGAAGTGAAAAATCGATAAGAGATAACGATTAATATGATGAGAACTATTTAAAAAAAAATGAAAAGATCACCCTGTTTAATATTGTTAATATGTTTTATAGGCACCTTTGCTAATGCACAAGACGTGTCTGGAATTGTAAAATATAAAGGGATTATTAACCAAAAATACATAGATAGCTTTTTGACTGTTTTGGAAACTAAAAAGGAAGTGCCTATGCATATTAAACAAGATGTTATAGATTCATACAAAAGTGCAAACCCAGATGATTTTATATTAAACTTTAAGAATGAAGAATCATATTATTATTTAATCCCTTCTTTGGAAGAAACAGAGTATAACATTGGTAGTCTAGCCAGTGAAACAAATTTTTATACTAATAGTGTAACGGATACTATTATTGAAACTGGATCGTCCTTAGGAAATATCTCTTTCAAAACATTGGATTGGAAAATAACACAAGATACCAAAAAAATAGGTAAATATTTATGTTACAAAGCTAAGGCTTCTGAAAAACTTTTTAGTAGGCAAGGGTTTTATTACAGTAAACAGGTAATAGCTTGGTTCACTCCGGAAATTCCAGTGACTTTTGGTCCGTCAAATTATAGTGGACTTCCTGGATTGATATTGCAGGTAGAGCGCGATAAGTTTACCTTGACCGCAACTAAGATTAATTTAAGCCCTGATGATAAGGATATTAAAATTAAGCGATTAAGTAAAGATTCCCGAGTAATTACAGATGAAGAAGCGAACAAAAGAATCGAGGAAATGATGGAAGCCAGAAAGAAGGAGTATGGAGGGTAGTTTTTTGTTCGTGGTATAAATACCTTAATATCGATGGTTTGTCCCAAGTTTATAATTTTCCTTTTCTTAGGATTCAGTTTTTCCTGCTTTTCCCAAAGTGTTTTAAAGGGCATTGTTAAAGATAGTTTACAAAATCCTTTACCATATGCAAATGTTATGGCAAAGCCACAAGATTCCTTGCAAAACATAAAGTTTTCAATCACGAATGAAAATGGATTTTACGAATTAGAACTGAAGAATATTCCTTACCAAATATCGGTAAGCCATATGGGTTATGCAGCTTATGATTTTCAGTTTATTCCTAATAATAAGGCAACAGTCAAGAACATCATTTTAAATGAAAAAGCTGAAGAACTTAGTGAAGTAGTCGTAGAAATCCCAATACTAGTTAAAAAGGATACTATTGTCTACAATGTTAATCAATTAACCAACGGAGACGAACGCAAACTAAAGGATGTTCTAAAGAAATTGCCTGGGGTAGAGGTTTCTAGAGACGGAGTGGTTACTGTGCAAGGTAAAAAAGTTACGACCTTGCTGGTGGAAAACAAAAAGTTTTTTGGCGGAGGTACAAAATTGGGGGTGGATAATATCCCAGCGGATGCATTGGACCAAATTGAAGTTATAGACAACTACAACGAAATACCGATGCTGAAGGATTTGGTTGATAGCGATGAAATGGCCATGAACATAAAACTCAAAGAGGATAAAAAAAACTTTGTATTTGGCGATGTTGAAGTAGGTAAGGGCAATCAGGATTTTTATAATCTACATAGCAATTTGTTTTACTATAGTCCGAAAACCACGGTAAATTTTATTGCCAATACTAATAATATTGCAGAGGAAGTTTTTACGTACGACCAATATTTTGACTTTCAAAGTGGATTGAATACTACTTTTAAAAAAGGCGGTACTTCATTCGAATTGCCTAATAGTGATTTTTTACAGTTTATAGAAAGTAATGACGTGATTTCGAGTAATCGGAAATTCGGTGCAATAAACATTACAAAAGAGGTAAATGAAAAGTTGAATATTTCTGGATATGGTGTTTTCTCTCACACTCAAGAGGGAACTTTAAGTCAGTCTATAAACCGTTACAATACTTTTACAGAGGCAAAAGATGTAGCCTCGGAAACCGATAATGTCTTTGCTATTGGGAATATAGAGGCAGCTTATTTGCCAAATTTATCGGATGCTTGGTATTTTAAAACCAAGTTTAAAAAAACGGATAATGAGTATGAAAATATCATTAATTCACGGGTGGACACTCTTCAAAACGTTTTTCTCACCGAGGAAAATGCTAAAGGGTCTTTGTTTAATCAAACTGTGGAATGGCACCGAAAAAAATCCCGAAAACACACTTTTTCGGCAGCGTTAAATTATACTTTTGAGGAAGGGCTTCCCAACAAATTTTGGCAAACCCAAGATGATATCTTGCAAGGGGTCATCCCAGTGGTTGAAGATAGTATTTATAGGTTAAGACAGCAAAAACAAACAAGAAGTAATAAACTGGATGCCATTTTTAAACATTATTGGGTGCTTAACAAGAATAATCACATTTATTCTACTTTTGGAAACACCTATTACGGACAATCTTTTTTTACGAGCGACAATCAAGAGCTTACAAATGGAACAAAAAACGATTTTGGCGATTCAGGTTTTGGCAATGATTTGGATTTTAACTTAAATGATTTGTATTTTGGGATAAATTATAAGTTTCGAAGTGGAATTTTCACGTTTAACCAAGGTGTTTTTATGCATTATTACCATTGGAAACTTGAACAAGATGCCATAATTTATGAAGACCAAATTACTTTACTTCCCAATTTTTCGGTCGAAGCGGAATTTAATCGATTGAAAAAGATAGAAATGAACTACGAAAGAACAACTTCTTTCTCAGAAGCTTCAAAATTTGCAAATAACTTCTATTTGCAATCTTACAATGCTGTTTATAGTGGGAATGAAAGCTTAAGAAATGAATTGTTTCATAAGTTAAGCCTGCGATTTAATAAGTATAGTGGATATAAAGGGTTTAGGCTTTTCTTCAATGTAAAATACATCAAAAAAACCGACGGAGTTATTGAAGATGTAAATTATACAGGGATTAACCAGACCGTTTCCCCGGTTTTTGTAAATAGCCCAGAAAGTATGTGGAATTTTTTTGGGAGTTTAAAAAAGAATATTAAAGACGTCAATTGTAAAATAGGGTTAAATTACAATAACTCTCAATACCTTCAACTTGCAAACGGAATTTTGGGAACCAATAAGAACGGCAGTCTTTCTTACAATGTTTCTGCCAAAACCCTTTTCGATAAGTTTCCAACTGTAGAGGTGGGTTTTAAACAAAGTAGGGGGAATTATACTTTGAGCGGGCGTAGGGCTGAATTCATTACAAATGAACCTTTTGTTAATTTTGATTATGATTTTTTGAAAGGGTTTGTTGCTTCTTTTGATTACGTCTACTACGGTTACGAGAATAAAACTCTCAATCAGCAAAACAATTATGAGATAGCGAATGCCTCTTTGTATTATAAAAAGGACGATAGCCCTTGGAGTTTTGAAATAGAAGCGAGAAATGTATTTGATGTCAATTTTAAAAACAGAAATAGCTTTTCGTCCTACATCATTTCAGATACACAAACATTTATTTTGCCGAGAATTTTAATGTTTACTTTAGGGTATAATCTATAAAAAAAAACCACTTCTGAAAAAAATCAAAAGTGGTTTGTATTGTAAAAGCTTATTTTGAAATAAGCTGAAGATTTTTATCCTAAAGCAACTCTTTCAAAAGCAGTTACAGTAAGGTCGCTGTTGAAAGATTTTACGTAACCAGCAACACTTTGCTTGCTATCTTTAATAAAATCTTGGTTAACTAGCGTATTATCTTTGAAGAAACGCTTCAATTTACCTTTAGCGATATTGTCTAACATAGCTTCTGGCTTTCCTTCAGCTCTAAGAGTATCTTTAGCAATTTCGATTTCTTTATCGATTACTTCTTGGTCTACACCGCTTTCATCCAAAGCAACCGGATTCATAGCAGCAGCTTGCATAGCCACGTCTTTAGCAGCAGTTTCTGCACCGTCAACGTTAGCAGAAAGTCCAACCAAAGTAGCAATTTTGTTACCTGCATGAATATAAGAACCTACGAAAGGAGCTGAAAGTTTTCTGAAATCACCGATTTCAATTTTCTCACCGATAACACCTGTTTGCTCGATAAGTTTTTCTGAAACTTTAATTCCTTTGTAATCAGCTTCCAATAAAGCTTCTTTAGAGTCGTAGTTCAATGCCAATTCAGCAAGGTCGTTAGCCAAAGCAACGAAAGAATCGTTTTTAGCAACAAAGTCAGTTTCACAGTTAAGAGAAACGATAACACCTTCGTTGTTAGCGTCGTTTACTTTTGCAATAACTGCACCTTCAGTAGATTCTCTGTCGGCTCTTTTAGCAGCAACTTTCTGACCTTTTTTACGAAGTATTTCTACTGCTGTATCAAAATCACCTTCTGCTTCTACCAATGCATTTTTACAATCCATCATACCGGCACCGGTAGCTTTTCTAAGTTTATTAACCTCAGCGGCTGTAATTTTTGCCATCTTATTATCAGTTTTTATTCCCTCGTGGAGGGGTTTGTTTGTCCGACCTTATAAAGTCGGGATGATTTTTTTGTTGTTCGAATGCCCTGTAGGTTTGTCACCATTAGGCATAGAATAAAAAAAAACCGTTAACCCATATTTCTACCAAAGGTAAGAAGATGAAGGGTTAACGACTTTATGTAAGTGTTATTTAATCGTTTTCTTCAGCTTCTAACGCTTTAGCCTTTTTTTCTTTAGCCTCACGTTCTGCTTTAGTTTCCTCATCTTCATCGGATTGCTTTTCAGCAGCTTTATCAGCTTTTCTATCAGAAAGGCCTTCAGCAATAGCACCGGTTACATGAGAAAGAACTTTTTCAATTGATTTTGAAGCATCATCATTAGATGGTATAACGTACTCAACCTCTCTTGGGTCTGAGTTGGTATCTACCATTGCAAATATTGGAATGTTTAATTTTTGTGCTTCTTTTACGGCGATGTGCTCGCGCATAGTATCTACAATAAACAATGCTCCTGGTAAGCGAGTCATGTCTGCAATAGAACCTAAGTTTTTCTCAAGCTTAGCTCTTAAACGATCTACTTGTAGTTTTTCTTTTTTAGAAAGCGTATCGAAAGTACCGTCTTTTTTCATTCTATCGATAGAAGCCATTTTTTTAACGGCTTTACGGATAGTTACAAAGTTGGTAAGCATACCGCCTGGCCATCTTTCTGTGATGTAAGGCATGTTTACAGCTCCAGCTTTGTCTGCAACGATATCTTTTGCTTGTTTCTTGGTAGCTACAAATAGTATTTTTCTACCGGATGCTGCAATTTTCTTAAGGGCTTCGTTCGCCTCTTCGATTTTGGCAGCAGTTTTGTATAAATTGATAACGTGGATTCCGTTACGCTCCATGTAGATATAAGGAGCCATGTTTGGATTCCATTTTCTAGTAAGGTGTCCAAAGTGTACACCTGCTTCTAGTAAATCTTTAACTTCTATGTTATTTGCCATTTTTGTAATAGTTTACGTTCCGTTGCCCAATTTTTGGGTTTTGAATTTAGCAATGTTAAAGTGGTCACGAATAATTCGATTGCCTTTACCATTTGGATGCTAAACGTATCCTTCTTTTTCTTTTCTGAAAAGGAAGCAACGACATGTTAATTTTTTTTGCTGAATTTATTTCAGCATCTGTTTTTCAATAATTGAAAATTCCGAGTTGTTCCAAATAATAATTCTGTTAAGAGAATTACATATTCTGAAACAAGTCCAGAATTGAAATTAACGCTTAGAGAACTGGAATTTCTTACGAGCTTTCTTCTGACCGAATTTCTTACGCTCAACCATTCTTGGGTCTCTAGTAAGTAGCCCTTCTGGTTTAAGGGTTCCTCTGTTTTCTGCATCTACTTCGCAAAGCGCTCTGGAAATAGCCAAACGGATTGCCTCTGCTTGTCCAGTTACACCACCACCGTAAACATTAACTTTAATATCAAAGTTCTCAACGTTTTCTGTTAAAGAAAGCGGCTGCTGAACTTTGTACTGTAATGTTGGTGTTGGGAAGTATTGCTTGAATTCTTTTTTGTTGATGGTGATGTTTCCTTTACCTTCAGAAACATACACTCTTGCAACTGCAGTTTTTCTTCTGCCAATTTTGTGAATTACTTCCATTATTTAAGATCGTTTAAGTTAATGGCAGTTGGTTTCTGTGCTTCTTGAGCATGCGCTGAACCAACATATACCTTTAAATTGCGGAATAGCTCTGCACCTAATTTGTTCTTAGGAAGCATTCCTTTAATAGATTTTTCTAACAAACGTGCAGGATCTTTTTGGAAAAGTTCGTTTGCAGTTGTTACTCTTTGACCGCCTGGGTAACCTGTGTGACGCACGTATTGCTTAGCGTCCCATTTTTTACCAGTTAAGTTAATTTTTTCTGCATTGATAATTACTACATTATCTCCACAGTCAACATGCGGTGTGTAATTAGGCTTGTACTTACCTCTAAGTAGCTTTGCTACCTTAGAAGAAAGACGACCTAGCGTCTGACCTTCAGCATCAACCAAAACCCACTGTTTGTTTACAGTAGCCTTGTTTGCTGAAATTGTTTTGTAGCTTAATGTATCCACACTAAAAATTTTTAAAACCTGTCTCCCGACAGGCAAGATTAAACATTCCATTCCCATTCCCAAACGTGAATTCGGGATAATGGGGTGCAAAAGTACAATTATTTCTATTATTTACAAACAGCGAATGTTAATAATTTTACTCGCAAAACAATTTGGTTGTTAGTGGGTTAGGGGATTTTGGTGTGGTTGAGTGGTGTTCTTGCTTGTTAAAGTTACTTTCTTCCATTTTAAAAGAAAATAAAAAAGGTTGTTTTCATATCGAAAACAACCTTTTTATCTTTAAAACCAATATGTGTTACTGTTAATTCTTAAAATTAAGCTTTTTGAAAGCTGTTGATGTATTTCCTGCCTCATCCTTAGATACAATTTTTAAATAGTAAACTGTATTGTACTCAATAGCTTGTTTGTCTATTAAATTTTCATCTATAGATAGGTTTTCAGCAATCATGCTAGGTTCTTGGTCTTTTCCAAAATAAACAGTGTAGCTCTCTACATCTCCATCTATATCTTCTGTCTCCCACAGAATTTTTATAGTGCTATCTTTATTGTCTGTTATAAAAATCGAAGCTGGAAACGGAGCGTGGCTTTCTTCTTTCACGTCCCTTGAGTAGAAATTCCATTTTTCGTCACTCTTTAAGACTTTGTCTTCCAATATAGCTTCTACTTCCCAAGAATAGGAATGTCCCATTGCTACATCTGCCTCCTTAGAACTAGATGACGAGGTAAGCGTTTGGGATTCACCAGATGTGTTGTCTATCAAGTGAATTTTATAAGACTTAGCATTTTCTGACGGCTCCCATATAAGTAAAATATGGTTTAAATTACCAGCAATAGTGTAATCGCCTTCCACGCATAGAGAATTGTTTTCTGGAGTCACTAAGTTAAACGTTCCTAATTCCAAGGTGGGATTAGATGGGTTGTCAGGATCGGTGGGGTCATCGCTATCGCCACCTCCACATGAAATTAATAGTGAGCTAATAACTGGAAATATATAGTGAATTATTTTTTTCATTTTTTAAGGATTTTGGATGTTATATTTTGAGAATCTGAAGTGATGTTAATTAGGTAAACGCCGCTCGATAATCCTTCTAAAGAAAGTTTTGTATTTGAGGAAAAATCTTTCATTTTTCGATGAAAGACTATATTTCCGGCCATATCTGAAATATGTATTTCAACATTCTTTAAATTTGATAACCCTCCGATATTTAAATTATCCACAACAGGATTCGGGTAGAATGAAACTTCTCTGAAATCGATGGTTTCATTGTACTGTCCTTGACAATCTTTATCTGTTTTTAAGATAATTTCATTTTTACCATCTGTAATTGGAACTTGAATAGTTGTGGGTTCGGCGTTTTCAACATGAAATTCAAATAGCTTATTGTTTACAGAGACTGTATAATGGGCGTTTCCAGAAACTTTAAAAGAAGCTTTTTTGTTCTGAAGACTAATAAATGCTTTGGATGCAGTCATTTCCTCTGTAGCCTTTATATTAGCAGTGAAGCAATAATTAGAATCTTCATATCCAACATAACTCACGCAAACTTCGTAGCTTCCGGGGGCTAAATCGGTAATTAAATTAGCTTCGTTTTTGTCAACATCAGTAAAAGCTTCATTGTAATTTGGTCCCGAAACGGTAAATGTGTAATCCATATTGTTAAATGATTCAACGCTTATTTCTCCGTTATTGGTATTTGGACAGGAAGTATCAACTGCTTTTATCTTGATGGCTCTACTGTTAATAACATCACCTGCAGCACAACCTTTTTCGTCCACTACTTCTCCAAGTGTGGTTTCTGGGCATTCGTCTATATAATTAGGAACTCCGTCTTTGTCGTCGTCCACTTGGTACGGTGTACATCCTTTATAATCTACGTCTTCGCCATTTGGGGTGTTAGGGCATTCGTCAATATCATCATTTATCCCATCGTTATCACTATCTGGTATCGACACTTCTAAAGTTATTGGATTTTTATAAAGTGTTAATTCTGTTGCGACAGTATTGGTTATTTTACAAGTATATTCGCCCTCGTCTGAAATAGCAACGGAATCAATTTTAAAACTACTATTGGTGGCTCCTTCAATGGCAACATCGTCTTTAAACCACTGATATATGTTATTTGGACTGCTAGTTGCCTCCACTTTTACTAAAAACTGACTATCTCTATCTATTGTGATTGTAGATTCTTCATCTATTTTTTTTTGATTTTTGTAGTTGAAAGTTATATTCTCATTTATAGATTTTAAGATTTCTTCTATATCTTCAAACACAAACTTGTTATATGCTATATCTAAAGTGGTTAGATTTGGCAATTTAATAATAGCTTCTGGTATAGTTCCTGTTAAGTAATTGCCATCCAAATACAGTTCAGTTAAATTTATCAAATTACCAATAGACTCTGGTAATGTTCCAGTTAAATTATTACGGCTTAGGCTTAGGTGAGATAGGTTGATTAAATTTCCAATAGATTTTGGAATTTCACTTTCAAGGCTACCGTGTAAACTTAGGTCGGTTAGATTTGTTAGGTTCCCGATGGATTCAGGGATGCTACCTTTTAATTTATTATCGATTAAAACCAAATATGTTAAACTGGTTAGATTTCCAATGGAATTGGGAATATGGCCAGCTAAATTATTAAGATAAAAATAAATATAGGTCACCCGGTTTTCTTCATTTATACGGATTCTCTCCCATTCACTAATCGGTTGATTTATATCCCAATTGGTACTCCAATTTGGGCCATCAGTAGCATTGTAAAGTTCAATCAGGGCTTCTCTATCGGGGCTATATATATATTCTTCAAACTTTACGTTATCAATAATGATTTCGGAAGCTTCGGTATCTCCAATTATATTTATACTATAATTATATGTCCCTGATTTCTCTGGGGTAACATAATAACTTATGGTTTGCCAATATGAATTAGTAAGATCATTGGTGATATTGCTATCAAAAACATAAAAGTTATCTTCCAAAATAGTAGATTTTAATTCTTTGATAGTTCCAGAAGATACTTTATAGTCAAATGAAACTCGATAAATTTTTTCAGCTTCCAATGAGAGATCGTTTAAAGGCGCAGCCGCATCCAATTTTGCAAAAAAACCATTAGAGCCTGAGCGGTTGGTTTGAATTTTTATGGCATACTTGCCATCTGACGCTCCTGTAACTTTGGATTTGTTTGTGTCGAAATTTACATACCATCCATCAGCATGTTCACTGGCGACAAGCGTCCACTTTTCAAAACTTGGGTTTTTGAGTAATTGGTTTTGTGCACAACCATTTGAGTTTACAGGTTGGCCATCAGTTGTTTCTGGGCATTCGTCAATATCGTTAGTGACACCATCATTGTCATTATCTAATTGGTTTTGTGCACAACCATAGTAGTCTACATTTTCTCCATTTTTAGTTTCCGGGCATTTATCTAAATCATTATTTACACCATCATTGTCACTATCTGGAATAGAAACATCTAAGGTTATTGTATTTTTATAGAGTGTTAGGTCAGTTATAACGGAATTTGTAATTTTACAAGTATATACACCCTTGTCTACAACAGCAACCGAATCAATTTTATAACTGCTATTGGTAGCTCCTTGAATGGCAATTTCGTTTTTAAACCATTGATATTTGTTATTCGGGCTGCTAGTCGCTTCGACTTGTATTAAAAATGGATTACCTCTGTCAATTTTAAGCACAGCTTCTTCATCTATTTTCTGTTGATTTTTGTAATTGAAAGCTATAGTCTCGTTTATAGTGGTTAAGACTTTTTCTATATCTTCAAATACAAACTTGTTGCCTACTATATCTAAAGTTTCTAATTTAGGTAATTGAGTAATGGCTTTTGGAATAGGCCCCGTCAAGCTGTTATAGATCAAAGATAGTTCAGTTAGATTAATAAGGTTTCCAAAAGACTCTGGTATAGAACCTGTTAATTTGTTATAATTAATTCTAATTGTATTAAGATCTATTAGATTACCGATAGATTCTGGAATGTTACCAGTAAAATCGTTAAAGTTGAGCCCCAAGGATTTTAACTTAGTTAAGTTTCCAATGGATTCGGGAATTTCCCCTTCAAGATCTTCTATTATGGATATATATTTAAGACTAGTGAGGTCTCCAAAAGATTCTGGTAAAGAGCCAGTTAGGTTGTTGTTGTAAAAGCCAATATTTTCTACTCTATTTTCATTATTTAGTTGGATTCCGCCCCACTCACTAGCTGTTTTTTCCAAATCCCAAGTGTTTTTCCAGTTGGGTCCATCAGTGGCATTATAAAGGGCGATTAAAGTTTCTCTGTCTGGACTTGGTTGCGGTTTTTCAATAAGCTTTATATTATCAATATATACTTCAAAAGCTTCGTCAAGAAATGAGAATATAGAAAATTCGAAATACCAAGGTTCTGTTTCCAATACCTCAATTTCCTTAGATACGGAGTTCCATTCAAAATTAAGTGGGTTTCTACTTCCGGAGCTATTTGGAGTAAAATCTTCTGCTCCATGTTTTACCCCTATAACTTGGGATCCAAAGCTGGAGCTGCCAGTTTTCACTTTATAATCATAGCTCAAAATATAGGTTTTACCGGCCTCTAGTTGGATGCCAGACATGTAAATAGAAGGCTGTTCTTCTCCATCTATAAAAAGGGCACTGCTAGTTCCGCTAGTAAGATTCGTAGTTTCTTGGATAATTTGATTAGTCTGGGTTATTGTCCAGCTGTCAAGTTGTCCTGAAGACCAATTTTCTAAGTCTCCGTTGCTCAGTAGATTCTCCTGGCATATAGAAATGAGAGGAATGATAGCCATAGCTATCGCTAAGTAGATTTTTCTCATAGATTTTAGGTTTAGTTTAGGCGTGTAAGATAGAAAAAAAACTAAACCTGTAAAATATTGTTAATAAATTTAACAATTTAATTATGTTGCCCACGAAAAACTTCTAATGCGCCTCCAACCAATTTTCACTTGGCCCGAGTTCAACATCCAAATGGTAGGCTTAGTTTATATGCGATTTCCATTTCTGATTTTTTGATATAAAAAAACTCCTTGAGTTAGTTTCTAACTCAAGGAGTTCCCGCTAAAATAAGACCAGGTTTATTTGTTTTGGTCTGCAGGTGTTAAATTAGGGTTAGCATCAATCTCTGCTTGAGGTATTTTAAATACCCACCTATTATTTACAGAAGGTTTGTCCTGCTTAAAAGCAGCTTGGTATAATACTTCAGAAGCTCCTGATCCGCCATCCGTACTATGGTCTATCCCTTCGTCCCATCGAATTTTATCGGTGTAGCCAAAGCCTTCGCCCCATAGTTCTACACCTCTTTGGAATTTTATTTGATCCATTAGCAATTCGACAGTGCTGAACGCGGATACATTATAGGCGCTATCTCGCTCTTCACCTAAAGGCCTAAGTGCATTCTGAGCGCCAGTGATGTCGCCCATCATTGCTTTTGCTTCGGCTTCAATAAGATACATTTCTGAAGAACGCATATAAATTATGTCGTCCGGGTCAATAGATCCTGGATTAGCATTTTTAAGCTTGAAATGCATATAAGGATGTTGATTAAAATTGTTGTTAATACCATATTGAGCATTTATTTCCGCTCTCCTTTCGTTGTAAGCTTCTAAATCTCCCGCATAATTTGGGTCTCTTGGGAGGCCTGTATCTGGGTCCAAACCTCCTTCGTTATTGGCGGCAGAAGAATTTGTATTAGGAGCTTCAACGATGAAAACATCTTTTCTGTAATCTGAGTCAGGAATTGCATCCACAAGTCTTCTGTCGGCAATTTTTGGATTATTTCTAATTTGGCTACCGTTGAAAGTGTTGCTGGCAAGATAGAAATATGAACGGAAAAATGTTGTTTCAGCATCAATAACATTACTTCCCCAAATCACTTCAGAAAGTTCATTTGAATTAAATCCAGATTTCCAATCATCTTCACTCATTAGTGGGAATCCTTCACGGGCTTTAACGGCTGCATCTGCAGCTGTTTGCCAATCCCCTTTGGATAATGCGGTTCGTGCTAATAAACCATACGCTACATTTATGTTTAATTGAGACTTCGTTTCAGGTCCACCGCTTGGTCGTCCTGTTCCATTCTCAAATGCAGTAATAGCTTCGTTGAGGTCAGATTCAATCTGATCGTAAATTTCTTGAACTGTTGACCTTCCAGCACTGGTAAAAGGAGATTCAGAAGAGAATAAGAGTGGTACGCCGGGCTCTGTGGATGGGTCAGCTATTAGGTACCCTTTGGCAAAATGTTGAACTAGTGATAGGTACGCATATGCTCTATATGTGTATGCTTGGCCTAATATTTCAGAAAGCTCTGGAGTTTCAGTTAAAGTTCCTTCATTGCCTCGGTTAATAAGCAGATTAGCGTGCAATATAATATTATAGCGGTGATACCAAAAAACCTCATTCATCCCAGAGGTCTGGTCGGTATGTGTGTTCCACTGCATTACGCTTCGCCATCCCAAATTGTTTGCATTTGCCGAATGGATAAGTCCTCCGGTTAGGTTATCGCCCATGGGTAGCCAGAAATGATTGTTTGCCCAGGTGGAGTTACCGCCTGGAAAAACTGTTTGAGACTGGGAATATAATCCACGGTGTATTCCGTTTAAAATCAACTGCATATTTTCCTCATTGGCCAACGCGTCCGTTGCTGAAATAGCATCAGTTGGTGTAGTTTCCAGAAAGTCATCGTCACAGGAAGTTATAGTAATCCCTAGGAATACTATAAGCATAAATTTTATATTTCTTAACATAATTATCATTCTTTAGCTTTTAATTAAAATCCTACGTTTAGTCCAACAGAAAATGTTCTTGGAGGATTAAAAGTGTTTCCTACTGGAGTTCCATCTAATTCCGCTTGTGGGTTGGCTCCTGTTCTTTCACTATTAAAATACAGGTTTTCACCTATAATAGAAAGTCTTAAGTTGTCAACACCAATTTGTTCTGTAACATTTCCATCAAAAGTATATCCTAAATTGATGTTTTTAAGGGTCCAAAAGGATGCATCGGTTAAAAACCTGTCCGATTCCTGTCTAACAAGATTTGGATTACCCGCCTCCAATCTAGGTACGCTAGTAATGTCTCCAGGTTGTCTCCAAGCATTTAAAATATCAGGGTGATAAGAACTACCGAAGTTTCCGCTGTGCATCATGTCTGCATATCCAAAATCAAGGAATTTTCCGCCTATTCCGTAATTCACTAAAAAATCTAATGAAAACCCTTTGTAGCTAAAAGTACTAGATACAGATCCTAGCAAATCGGGTATAGAACTGTCTCCCGTATAAGCTCTTTGTGTGTCTTGCCAATCGGTTGTCGTGGCAATTTCTCCGTTGGCATCGAATACAGGCACGCTATTGTTGTCCGCGTCCAATTCATATTGATAAAATAATTGATCACCAGTATCTGGATCAACTCCAGCTGTTCTTAAGAGGAAAAAGTCAAATCTAGACCGTCCTTCCGCCCAACGTTGTTGGTCATCAATAAATGGGTTAGGTAGACTTGTGATTTCATTTTTAAAAGTAGATGCCTGAAGGGTTACATTCCATCTAAAATCATTTTTATTAATTAGTCGAGTAGTTAAAGCCATTTCCCAACCTGAGTTATACATGTCTCCAATATTTACTGGAACTTCGTTTAATCCATTACTTAAAGGAATTGGAAGTAAGTACAATAAATCGGAAGAATTTTTCTTGTAGTATTCTATAGAACCTTCAAAAAGGTTGTTGAATAACGCAAACTCCAACGCAATGTCATAATTTTCAATTGTCTCCCATTGTAATTCAGGATTTCCTATATCAGTATATAAAATAGCGGGGTCTGCTGCATTGGAAGTTATTGTAAACCTAGGTTGTGATATAAAGAAATCAATTGGATCTCCAAGTCTATCGTTACCAACTTCACCGTAAGAACCCCGTAGTTTTAATTGATTAATAAAACCAACATTGTCCATAAAGCCTTCTTGGTCGATTCGCCATGAAGCTCCTACTGAATAAAAAGTACCCCATCGTGAATCTTCGCTAAATACAGAAGACCCATCTCTTCTAACAGAGGCACTTAGATAGTACTTGTTGCTGAAGTTATAATTAGTTCTTAAAAAATATCCTTCTAAAGATTTCCTCGTAGAAGAACCACCCAAATCTACAATATTAGAAAAATTGTCAAATTCAAAAATTCCGTTGGCAGCTTGAATAGTTTTTAAACCATTGTTGCTTGTAAAGGTTCTGTCAAAGCTTTCGTGACCTGCAGTAATATCAATATTATGATTGCCAAAACTTTTAACGTAAGTTAAGATTTGATTGAAGTTTTCAACCTGTCTTCTAAATCGTGTTTCGCTATAACGCCCATCGGGTTGAGCATCTCCAATAATAGCATTTTCATATTCCTTTTCTAGACCTTCATTGATATCTCTACCATAATTTATTCGAAGATTTAATCCATCTACAATTTTAATATCTCCAAAAAATCTGAATCCGTATGTGTTGTCCCTGTCCCGTTCGTCATTCAGAAGAAGTTCTTGTAATGCATGACGACCTTGGTAAATAGGTCTGGAACCTATGTTGAATTCCGGGTATCCTTCTCCATTATCGAATACAAAGTTCCCGAAAGCATCTCTAACTAAATTTCCTTGTAGATCATTAAGGTATACTGGATAAATGGATCCAATATTCTTGGAAAAACCAAATGGATTTACGATGCTGTTTTCCCCAGCTGAACTTGGAGCTGTAGCTTCTGTAATCGCAATGTTTGCGCTACCACCAATTTTTATACTTTTACTTACATCAAACTCCGCGTTTAATCGAGTTGTAATACGATCGAATCCAGAGGTAATAACATAACTTTCTTCATCTAAATAGGATGCGGAGAAAAATACTTTGTGGTTTTCTCCTCCACCGGAAACATTTACATTATAGTTTTGACGAACTCCTGTACGTGTGAATTCATCATACCAATCAAGGCTTTTGTAGATAACTTGAGCATTTGGGTTTAATCGGCCGTCTGTTCCAACAATTTGACTGTTGGGGACGTTAAAAGGATTGTATCCCAAACTATTATAAATATTTGCGGATGCAAAAGCTGGGTCACCTCCTCCTGCACTTGAGTTTTTTAGAGCTTCCCACATGGTTTCGTAATATTGGCCAGGAGAAAGTTCTTCATAAAAAGGGATGGCAGGAGAGACTAAACCATATTGCATGGATGCATTTACCTGTATTTCTCCTCTCGTTCCACTTTTAGTGGTGATTATTACCACACCATTCGCAGCTCTAGATCCATATAACGAAGTAGATGAAGCGTCCTTAAGTATTGTAAAAGATGCAATATCCTCTTGGTTGATAGTGTTTAAGTCACCTTCATACTGCATTCCATCTACGATGTATAATGGGTCCGTATCTCCGTTAAGAGTTCCAACCCCTCGAATTACAATATCTGGTGATGAACCAGGGCCCGCTCCAGATGTGAATTGAACTCCCGTAGCTCTACCCTCAATTGCCGCAATTGGAGAGGTAACATTTCGAATCTCCAGTTCTTCTGAGCCTACTACACTTGCAGAGCCTGTAAAAGCTTCTTTTGTTGTAGTACCGTACGCTGTCACGATAACTTCCTCCAGAGCTTGAGCATCTTGTTCTAGCGTTACATTTATTGTGCTTGATGCTCCCACATTTCTCTCAACGGTTTTTTGTCCTAAATAAGAAAATACTAGCGTGGAGCCGGAAGAGGTGTTAATGGAATAATTACCATCGAAATCGGTTTGAGTACCCGTGGAGGTACCTTTAACCGTTACGTTTGCTCCTGGTAAAGGAAGCCCGTCTTGATCTGTTACAACACCTGTAACAGTTTTCTCTTGTCCATAAGAGAATTGTAAGATTAACGCAAAAACTAGCGTTAAAAACCAATTTAACTTTGATCTCATATTTTAATTAGTTTGAATTAGCATTATACTAATATCTTAATTTTTAATTAAAAAAGAGGTTTATTGGTTAAAATTTTAACACTTGGAGGGATTAATTAGAATATTTCAAAATTTCACGTTAATAATTTGAAGATGTTCAAAATAGATACTGAAAGCTTAATGGTCGTTGCAATGATTCTGTTTTTATGGGTTTCTAAAATATGATATAGAGGTTTGCGTATTTCTAATGCGCCTCCAGCCAATTATAGCCTGTGCCGAGTTCAACATCCAATGGTACGCTTAGTTTGTATGCGTTTTCCATTTCTGTCTTGATAAGGTTTTTTACGGTGTCGAGTTCGTCTTTATGGGCGTCGAACACCAATTCATCATGAACTTGAAGCAGCATTTTAGTTTTAAAATTGCCTTCTTTTAGTTTTTGGTGAATATTTATCATCGCAATTTTAATGATGTCAGCAGCACTCCCTTGAATGGGAGCATTTACGGCATTTCTTTCGGCAGCTCCTCTAACAACTTGATTTCGGGAATTAATGTCCTTTAAATAACGACGCCTTCCTAAAATGGTTTCCACATAACCGTTATCCTGTGCAAAATGAACTTGTTTGCTCATGTATGCCTTTAATTTAGGATATGTTTCATAATAGGTGTCTATTAAGTCTTTTGCCTCACTTCTGTTAAGTGTAGTTTGATTGCTTAGTCCGAAGGCGGAAACGCCGTAGATAATTCCGAAGTTTACTGTTTTGGCATTGCTTCGCTGCTCGCGGGTAACATCTTCAATAGCTACTTTGAAGACTTGCGAAGCCGTTGTGGCGTGAATATCCTGACCTTCTTGAAAGGCTTTTATCATAGTGTCCTCTTCACTCAATGCTGCGATAATGCGAAGTTCAATTTGCGAATAATCCGCGGCAAGCAAGGTGTAGTTTTCATCGCGTGGGACAAAAGCTTTTCGAACCAGTCTTCCTCTTTCGGTTCTTATCGGGATATTCTGCAAATTCGGATTGTTGGAACTCAACCTTCCCGTTGCCGCTACGGCCTGACTGTAAACCGTGTGGATACGGTGTGTTTTGGAGTTTATTTCGTTTGGAAGCGCATCCACATAGGTGCTTTTTAGCTTGTTCAATTGGCGCCATTCCAAAATGTCAGCTACAATTTGATGGTCTTTTGCGAGATAGGAAAGTACGTCTTCCGCAGTGGAATATTGACCTGTTTTGGTTTTTTTCGGTTTATCAACTAGCTTCAATTTATCGAATAAAATCGGGCCTAATTGTTTTGGAGATGCTAAATTGAATTCTTCCCCAGCTTGTTCAAAAATTGCCTTTTCCAGTCGGTCGATATCGGTATTTAGAGCGCCACTTAAACTTTTCAGGTAGTTTTCATCTAAATTGATTCCCTCAATTTCCATGTCGGAAAGCACTTTTACCAGTGGAGCTTCAATCTCTTCAAAAAGCTTCTTGGCATTTCGTTTCGGGAGTTCTTCAGCAAAAAGATTTTTTAACTGGAGTGTAATATCAGCGTCTTCAACCGCATATTCCGTTTGCTTCTCCAATTCAACCGAGCGCATGGAACGTTGGTTTTTGCCTTTTTTTCCTATAAGAGTTTCAATTGAAACTGGACTATAATTTAAATAGGTTTCTGCAAGGACATCCATATTGTGACGCATATCTGGATTGATAAGATAATGCGCAATCATGGTATCGAAAATAGGGCCTTTTACAGGCATGTTGTAATTGGACAAAACTTTGAGGTCGTACTTAAGATTTTGTCCTATTTTTTCAATTCCCTCGTTTTCAAAAAACGGTCGAAATTCTTCCAAAATTGCTTTTGTTTCCTTTTGATCTTCGGGAAAAGAAACATAATACCCCGTGCCAGGTTCCCATGAAAATGCACAGCCAACCAACTCGGCTTCCAATGATTTTATATTCGTGGTTTCCGTGTCAAAACAAACACTTTTTTGTTTCAATAGCTTTTCCAGCAATAGTTTTCGTGCCAGCGGTGTGTTGGCCTGTTGATAAAAATGCGGTACCTGTTCTATGGTTTTAAACCCAGAAACGGTAGTTGTCGCACTTTCAGCAGCTTGGTTATTTCCAAAAAGATCGTATTGAACGTCTAAATTTGTGTTTACGTTTGCTTTATTCCCTTCGGAAGTTTTTTCTTCGGAAGAAATTTCCTGTCCGAAGGTTTTCATTAAATTATCGGCAAGTCTTCTAAACTCCAATTCCTGAAATATCTCTTGCACTTTTGGTATGTCGGGAGTGTCTAGAGTAAAGTTTTGTTCATGAAATTCAACTGGCACATCCAGCATAATTCGAGCCAGTTTTTTGGAGAGCAAGCCTAGTTCGGCATTGGCTTCCACTTTCTCTTTCATTTTCCCTTTTAGCTGATCGGTATTTTCCAACAAGCCTTCCATGCTGCCAAATTGTTTTAAAAACTTTTTGGCCGTTTTTTCACCAACGCCAGGCAACCCGGGAATATTATCTACCGAATCTCCCATCATTCCGAGAAAATCAATAACTTGTTCTGGAGTTTCTACTTCAAATTTCTTTTGTACCTCCGGAATTCCCCAAATTTCAATACCATTTCCCATTCTTGCTGGGCGGTACATAAAAATATTTTCAGAAACCAACTGGGCAAAATCTTTATCGGGAGTCACCATGTATACTTTATAGTTGGCTTTTTCCGCCTGTTTTGCAAGTGTTCCAATGATATCATCAGCTTCATATCCCGCTTTTTCTATGCAGGGAATATGCATGGCTTTTAAAATATCTTGAATAATCGGTACTGCAATACGAATGGCTTCCGGCGTTTCGTCGCGATTGGCTTTGTAGGCTTCAAACATTTCCACACGATCCTTGCTGCCTTCCTTATCGAAAGCAACCGCTAAATGATCTGGATTTTCTCTTTTAATTACGTCCAATAGCGAATTCATAAATCCCATAATGGCAGAAGTGTCCATGCCCTTGGAATTAATACGTGGATTTTTTATGAATGCGTAGTACCCTCTAAAAATTAAAGCGTAAGCGTCTAAAAGAAAAAGCCGTTTTTGATCTTGCATGCGTTGCTTGTATAAAGTTGAAAGCGTAAAGTTAAAAAGTTTTACGCACTCTTGGCGATATCTTTTGGTTTCTTCCGAAGAAAGGAATTGTAGCTTTTACGACATATAAATACAAACCAAAGTGTAGGTGTGCGTTAAATAAATTTTAAATGCACCGTATTGTACTGTTTATAAGGTACTTTTGCTAATGAAACTCAATTTTAAAAAATCACATAATTGATGTATTTTTTAGAATTCTAAGTTGAATTAGTCCCGACCGGTAGCGTCGGGAACTATTTTAAACGCTTCGTTTCGCAAATTTTTGACTTTGCGAAACATATTGGTTTAATATTTTGTTCCTATTGATTTTTTTTAATTTTATTTGTCAGGCTGAGCTTGTCGAAGCCCTGGATGGGATATTAAATTACTCTCATTAATAAGCCTTATTAAAAAACTATATGTCTCGATTTTTTATTTTTCTTGGAATCATCTATCTCATTGGTGCCTTTTACGGTTTCCAAGCTTTTAGAACCCTAGTAAAAAACCCATATTTTCAAATTCTGTATGCACTTTCTTTTGTGGCGGTGCTGATAAACGTGTATGTTCAATTTAATCACTTCGATAGAGCGCAGGGAATGAGTCATTCTATGGGCGTTGCTGTGGGTCTTTTTCTGGCATTTATGGCGCTCGGGTTTTGTTCTGGAATATTTATGCTTTTGGAGGATGTAGTTCGCTTTTTTACTTGGATTTTCGGTAAATTGTTTTCTTCTGAAAAAATTGCTTCGGAAGGATTCCCAAGTCGTAGGAAATTTATGAGTCAGGTAGCGCTAGGTGTTGCGGCTGTTCCATTTCTATCCTTGCTTTATGGAATGTATAAAGGAAAATACGATTATCGCGTTTGGAAACATACGTTGGAATTTGATGATCTTCCCGATGCGTTTGATGGATATAGAATTACACAAATATCAGATATTCACAGTGGTAGTTTAGACAACAAGGAAAAAATTGAATACGCCGTCGATCTCATTAACGAGCAGGCTTCAGATGTAATTTTGTTTACGGGGGATTTGGTAAACAGCATTGCTACGGAAATGTATCCGTGGAAAAATGTCTTTTCAAAACTCAAAGCGAAAGACGGAATGTTCTCAGTATTGGGGAATCACGACTATGGCGATTATGCCGAGTGGCCTTCCGAAGAAGCAAAAGTGGCCAATCTCGAGGAACTAAAAGCTATTCAGGAAGAAATTGGTTTTGATCTTTTACTGAATGAAAACCGATATTTAGAACGAAACGGCGAAAAATTGGCATTAATCGGAGTAGAAAATTGGGGCGAAGGCGGATTCAAAAAAGCGGGCGATTTGGATAAAGCCATCCAAAGTATCGATGCTAATTCATTTAAAATTTTAATGAGCCACGACCCTTCACACTGGCAACATCAAGTAATTGATCATCCGTATCATTTTCATCTAACGTTAAGCGGCCACACTCATGGAATGCAGTTTGGAGTGGAAATTCCAGGTTGGTTAAAATGGAGTCCCGTTAAATATCGATATAAGTATTGGGCGGGTGTGTATGAGAAAATGGGACAGTATATAAATGTAAACCGTGGGCTCGGTTTTATTGGCTATCCTGGTCGTGTGGGAATTTGGCCCGAGATAACCGTAATTGAGTTGAAAAAGAAACATAATAATGTTGGAACGTCAAAAAGCAGGATTTCATAAAAAAGGTTAAAAACACCCTAAAACACCTTGTTTAGAGCATTTTAACGCTTTTTTTATTACATTTGATTTATCAAGTTGTTAAAAATTGAATATTTATGTCAAAGTTTGGCGAGTTAATCCACGGTAACATTCCAGTTTTATTGGACTTTTACACAGATTGGAATGAATCTTCCACCGCAATGCACCCAGTGCTTCGTGATGTAGCAGCAGCATTGGGAGACAAAGCAAGGGTTATAAAAATTGATATTGATAAAAATCAAGAATTGGCAGATGCTTTGCGCGTAAAAGGATTGCCCACACTTATGATATACAAAAGTGGCGAAATGGTTTGGCGACAAAGTGGGGAGCAAGATGCCAACACCTTGATCGGACTCTTACAGGAGTACCTTTAATCTTCTATACAGCGACAACTTTTAGAGAAATTTCCCGCTTTAATTTCTATTGACTGCTCGGGAATATATTCAATGTAAATCGGTAAATTATTTTGATTGGTAGAGGAGGTGAAATAGTAACCAGAATTCCCTAATTCCCTTGAACCCACTTGAGGTGCACGTTGCCCAGCTGGTAACAAATCGAAGTTTACTAAATTTCCTTGAAAAGTAGCCCCAGGTTCTACCAAAAGATGTGATACATTTATGCCCCCCAAGTATTCAAAAAGTTCTTCCCATTCTTCCATTGTTGGAACATGCCAGCCGTCGGGGCATTCAATTGAATTTAGGGTTTCATATAACCTTCCTAGAAGTTCACAATTAAAAGAGTCATTATCGTAGCAAGAACTCCTAGAATCACCTTTGTCGTAATTAAGATTTTCTGCAAACCAACGCTGGTTGCCAATTCTTACAGTGCGGTAAATTTGGCCATCTCGAGAATCCACTACTAAATCATTGTCCTTTGGTTGTGGCGAATCATCATCGTTGGAGCACGAAGTGATAATTAGGCAGAAAATGGACAGGTAAAAAAATATTTTCATGGTCTTTAAATTTCTAGTTGTTAGGTTGTTTAAAGATACGAAAAATTATTATTTGTCTGTATTTCAGTGTTTTATATCTTTCTAAAACTAAAGTTTTGTTGATTTAATTCCTCCAGTGTTTTTGGGAGAGCTTTTTGAAGAATAGGAAATGATTTTTTACTATCGTGAAAAACAATAATACTTCCCCGCTTCGTATTTTTCAACACATTTTCAACACAGTTTTCGGGAGTGTTTTTTAAATCGAAATCGCCACTTAAAACATCCCACATAATAATTTTGTAGCCCTTTTTTTGAAGATATTTAGCCGCTTTTAAAGGCATTCGGCCGTAGGGAGGCCTAAAAAGTTTTTCCGTTTCAGCGGAATGATATTTTTGAAAAGTGACTTCAGCTTTTTCAATATTTTCCAGATAGTCGGGTAATGAATGTTTTGTTCCGTTTAAATGATTGTGTGTGTGATTTCCCACGGAATGCCCCTCGGCGAGAATTCTTTTGAGAATATTGGGATGGTTTTCCACATTTTTTCCAATACAGAAAAAAGTAGCTTTCGCCTTGTATTTTTTTAGTTCATCTAAAACAAAATGGGTGACTTCTGGTGTTGGACCATCATCAAAAGTTAAAAAAACTTCTTTTTTATCGGTTTTAATGTCCCAAATCCAAGTTGGATAAAAGAGTTTAAGAATTTTGGGGATTTTAATCGGGTAATATTTCATATTTTAAAACCTATAGCCAATCTTAACACCTCCAAAATAATTCACAGGTAAACCAGGGTAATAATACCTCGGTTGAGAACCCCCAAACCCAACCGCATTGATTAGAATTGAAGAAGCATATTTTTCATTAAAAACATTATTTATTCCCCCGTTAATTTCCAGATTAAAATTGCTGAATAATAGCGTTTGATATGCTGCCTTGATGTTTACCACATCGTTTGCGTTGTAATAAAGGGAGTTTTGGTCGTTCATAGGGAGTTCACCCACATGCTGATACGTGGTTGAAAAATAAATACCAGCTTCGTGGCTTACCGAAAAACCAGCATTCCAAAGGTTTTCAGGCACACCGGTGAGGTCATTTCCAGAAAAGTCTTCATCTCCGTCGGTAAAATCGACGAAACTATGGTTGTTGAAAGTGGCATTCGCGTATGGTTGGATTGTGATATTGCGGAAAGCGTCCCAAACATAATTTACGCTAACTTCTAAACCTTTATGGGATGTTTCCCCAGCATTTTTACCAATAAATTGATCTTCGCCAACACGTTCTGCGACCAACAGATTGTCAACATTCATGTAATAAAATGTAATGTTTGTTTTTAGTTTTCTTTGGAAGAAGAAGTTTTCGGTTCCCAGTTCGTAATTTATACCTGTTTCTGGACCGATATCTGGGTTGATAACTCCAGATGGTGTTAAGGTTTCTTCCAAGTTCGGGAAAGAAAATCCGTAGCTCACATTTCCGAAAAGCTGATGATTTTCCGTAAGATTGTAAAGAAGGGTGAAATTTGGCGCCCAAATGCCATCGAAATCACGATTGGCGTTTTTGTTGTTACTACCTTCATTGAAATAATCCCGAAACGAATACTTGTTTTTGTTGTAATTTACGCCAATTTCTGCAACCCATTTGCCAAAATATGCCGAGAAATTTGCGAATGTGTTCCATCGGGTTCGGTACTCTTTATTGTCGCTGAGTCGGGCGCCTTGTAAACTTCCTTGGTTGTTGTTTTGTTCATATAAATTTTCAAAAGTGCTCCAATTATAGGTGTCGGAGTACAATTCTGCGCCTGTTGTGAATTTATTTTTGAATGGAAGCGCATTGATACTACCAGCTAATACGGTACGAAATCCGTAGCTATTGGTAAATTCGTCTAAAATATTAAAAGGGCGCGGTTCGTAATGGTCGGTGTACGAATAAAATAGCGTGGTTGTGTTTTTTATGTTTTTACTGAAAAGATGCTCGTAAGTGAGTCCGGTCGTAGTAATTTTGTTGTCTTCAAAACCTTGGGCTGCTTTCCAATTGGCGGCAGCTCGTGTGGGGTCTTCGTTAAAATCAGTTTCATTAATCGAACTCGGAATTTGCGCATTGTAGTTAAGCTGATTCACTAGAAATTTAATTTTGTTTTTGTCATTCAGTTGAAAACCTGCATCTAGAAAAATTGCATCCCTATCGTAATTGCTGTTTTCCCGGTAACCATCGGTTTGCAAATGGTCTGAAAGTAAATTGATGTAAAAAGAATCGTCACGGTAGCCAGCTTGCAAACTATTTTTTAATAATCCGTAAGAACCAACCGTAAAACTATTCCGGAAGGTGGTTTTGTTTTTTTCCGGCAATTTGGTGTTTAAAAGTAGTGCTCCTCCAAGATTGGATCCATACGTGGTAGCTTTTGGGCCTTTTATAATTTCAATTTGTTCCAAACTTTCAGGGTCGTAAATATTAAAGGCAGTTTCCCCAATACCACTGGTTATGGGAATTCCGTTGTAATAAGCCTGTATTTTGTTAGTTCCGTATAATGTTCGGGCGCCCATCCCGCGAACCGTAAGCCTGTTCGTGTTTAAAGCTCCAGAAAACACATGAACGCCGGGGGTTTCGTTTAAAACAGTTGTGATTTCCGTTGGGGCATATCGTTCTATGTCTCCGCTGCTTATTTGTGTTGCTGGAGTAATCAAAGGGGAAGGATTTATAAATCGATTTGATTCTAATACAACTTCCGTTAATGTATCGTTTTCCCTTTCTTGCGCAACCATTATTCCGAAGGAAAAAATAAAAAAAAGTAGGATTCTATTCATGGCATAAAAATAACGGATTTCCTGTAGAGCGCAGTTTCTTTTTATCTTTTTGTGAAACTATGCTTATTTTAGCCAATTCATTCTTTTCAAATAAAAATAAATGAAGATTATCTCATACAACGTAAACGGAATTCGCGCTGCGATTAAAAAAGGATTTCTAGACTGGTTACAAACAGCCAATCCCGATGTAATTTGTTTGCAGGAAATAAAAGCCAATAAAGAGCAATTGGATCTTTCGGTTTTTGAGGAGGCTGGATATCCTTATCATTATTGGTACAGTGCAGAAAAGAAGGGATACAGTGGGGTGGCTATTTTGTCTAAAATTCAGCCTAACAGTGTTACCTACGGAACAGGAATCGATTATATGGATGCGGAAGGGAGAAACATCAGAGCCGATTTTGATACTTGTTCAGTAATGAGTTTATACTTGCCGTCGGGAACCAATATTGCTCGTTTGGAACATAAGTTGCAGTACATGGCCGATTTTCAAAAGTATGTAAACGCTTTGAAGAATGAAGTACCCAATTTGGTAATTTGTGGCGATTACAATATTTGTCACGAAGCGATAGATATACATGATCCCGTAAGAAATGCTAATGTTTCGGGTTTTCTCCCTGTGGAAAGAGAGTGGATTGGAAATTTCATAGAAAGCGGATTTATAGATAGTTTCCGTCATTTCAATAAAGAGCCTCATAATTACAGTTGGTGGAGTTACCGTGCCAATGCCAGAAACAATAACAAGGGTTGGCGTATTGATTACAACATGGTAGCGCAACCGTTGCAAGAAAAATTAAAAAGAGCCGTTATATTATCGGAAGCGAAGCACAGTGACCATTGCCCGATTCTTGTCGAAATTGAAGAATGATTTTAGGTAACTGGCATGTGTTTTGAGGAATAGACGGAAACCAAACGTTAATAAAGAAATTAAGATGATAAAAAAACTTTTTACAGGCATTGCATTGGTAGCATTGGCAACTTCCTGTGTGTCTTCCAAGGTGTATAACGACCTTCAAAGCAGGTACGACGATTTAAAATCGGATAAAGAAAATCTGTCTGCTGAAAATCAAGACTTGAAAACGCAGAAGAATCAGTTGGAAAACGATCTCAATGCGCTTCAGAAAAAATATGATGATGCAGTGGCAGAGCGTAACCAATTACGCCAAGATTACGAAGCAGCTAAGAACAATTTAGCAAATCTGGAAGCATCTTACAAAGCATTGGAAGACAATAGTAGTGCTGCTATTGCCGCTAATGCAGAAAAGAATAGAAATTTATTGCGTCAGTTGGAGGAAAAGGAAAAAGCCTTGGCGGAAGAAAATGCTCGTTTGCAAACCTTAAAACAGCAGTTGGAAGCCCGTTCTAAAAGAGTGGCCGAACTGGAAAGCGTAATTGCCTCGAAAGATGCGGCAATGAAGCAATTGAAAGATGCCATTTCACGTGCGCTTCTCGATTTTGAAGGTAAAGGACTTACCGTAGAGCAACGGGACGGAAAAGTATATGTTTCTATGGAGAACAAGTTGCTTTTCCCTAGCGGAAGTTGGGTGGTAAATTCCAACGGACGAAAGGCGGTACAGCAGCTTGGTTCGGTGTTGGCTCAAAACCCAGATATTTATGTTTTAATTGAAGGGCATACCGATAATGTTCCGTATGGCGGCAGTGGCCAACTTAGCGACAATTGGGATTTATCCACCAAGCGGGCTACTTCTATCGTACGAATTCTGGAAGAAAACAAGCAAATAGATCCGGCTAATCTAACAGCGGCAGGAAAAGGCGAGTACGTGCCAGTAGCAACGAACAGCACGGCTGAAGGAAAGGCAAAAAATAGAAGGATAGAAGTGGTTTTAACACCAAAACTCGATGAGGTAACGAAGCTTTTGAATGATATTTAATTCAATAACCCATACTTAGCTTATTATTTTTAAGTCAAAGTATAAGTTGATAAAACCCTTATCTAGAGAATAGTGATCAAAAGCTCCGGAAACAGGAGCGAAGGTACGTAGCGACGCGGAGTTTTGATTACGATTTTTCGACTTCATGGTCGAAAAAATTCATGGGATAAGGCGCCTTTTTCTTTGTTTCGTTTCTTTTGGGCGAGCAAAAGAAATGAAAGTTTCAAGGATTGGATTTAGATCAGTTCTCCTAGAAATATTGCTTATAAAAATAGTTATGAAATACACGAAATTACCCAATACCGAATTAGAAGTAAGTAAAATTTGCCTTGGAACCATGACTTGGGGAAAGCAAAATACAGAGGCAGAGGGTCATGAACAAATGGATTATGCACTGGAAGAAGGTGTGAATTTTTTTGATACTGCGGAACTATATGCCATTCCAAAGGAACAGGAAACGCAAGGTAGAACAGAAGAAATTATTGGAAATTGGTTTACAAAGACGGGAAATAGAAACAAGGTAATTCTAGCATCCAAAATTGCGGGTCCGTCGAAATTCAATGAGCATTTTATTCGGGAGGAAGGTTTTACTAAAGCTGCTTTCGAAGATGCTATTCATGGAAGTTTAAAAAGATTGCAGACCGATTATATTGACTTATACCAACTTCACTGGCCCGACCGTGCTACCAATTTCTTCGGAAAAAGAGATTATGAGCACGATTCGAATGAAGAATGGGAGGATAACATTCAAGAAATTCTTCAAATTTTGGAAGGTTTTATCAAGCAGGGTAAAATTCGATACATCGGTTTGTCTAATGACGTTCCGTGGAGTGTAATGCGCTATTTGGAAGAAAGTAAATATAACGGGTTGCCAAAAATAAGTACGGTTCAAAATCCTTACAATTTACTGAATAGGACTTACGAGATCGGTCTAAGTGAAATCTCCATTCGAGAAAATGTTGGATTATTACCGTATTCTCCTTTAGGTTTCGGAAGACTGACGGATAAATTTATAGAAAACGAAGGAATTGAAGACGCCAGACTGACGCTTTTCCCAGAAATGGCTAGATATAATGGCGAAAGGTCTTTACGGGCAACAAAGCAATATTACGATCTTGCTAAGAATAACGGACTTTCACTGGCTACGCTTGCGTTGGCTTTTGTGAATCAGCAACCATTTGTAACGAGTAACATTATTGGTGCTACTAAAATGCATCAGTTGAAAGAAAACATAGATAGTATTCATGTTGAATTAAGTGATGAAGTCCTTTCAGAAATAAATAAAATCCATGATACCATTCCAAATCCGGCGCCATAATTTATAAAGGCTTAACTAAGCTTTTATGTATAAAACCCGACTGGTTGTTTGCAGTTTTTATTTGAAACCAATCCTCGGTGATGGAAACTAAATTAAGGGTATCCTTTCTTTTTGCTGTTGTAATTACTTTTGAAGCCTTTGTGGTAGGAGAATTCCGAATATTTGCAACACTTCCGTTTACAAGTAAATGACTTGAATACGAATTTTCAGTCTTTATCAACGGAGGCAACGTTTCATTTTTAACAAACGGGAAAGGGTCTACCGCTCCGCCAAAACCTTTATAAATTCCAAAATGTAAATGAGGGGCTGTATTTCGAGCGTTTCCTGTATTGCCAACAAAACCGAGGGTGTCACCTTGAGAAACTTTTGCACCGCTGGAAGCATTAATGCTATCTAAATGCGCGTAATATAGAGAAACGTTGTTTTGTCCGTCCCTCAGCCAAACTTGTTTTCCGCCCAGTCCCTTTTCTCCAGTGTAACGTACAAACCCATCGTTTACGGCAACTACTGGAGTTCCACGTTTTGCAAAAATGTCAATTCCTTCATGGGTGCGTTTACCGCCATCCCGCCTGGCTCCCCAAAAACTTTGAATGGCAGTATCGGACTTTCCAGCTACGGGAAAAGTAGTATAAAGAGGAATATTTTGAATGGTAATTTTAAAATTGGACTGCGTAGCTATTTCCGGTTGTATAAGAAGCTTATAGGTTCCTGTTTCTTCAACCTTGTATGTAAGTTCTTTTTGTTGATTTTCTGAAGTAGCTACTTGTTTGAAGGGAGAAAGCGAATCGTTGGTAACCTTATAGATTTCTGTAAAAACACGGTATTTGGGATTGTCAAGCTTTGTGTCAATATAGATACTGGTGCCAAAAGATAATTTTAGGGTAAAAGCTAAAGGCTGGGTTTTGTCTTTATGGAAGCTCCCATGCGCTACGAAAGGAGTATTTATGAATAAACTGTCATGCAGTGCTTCACGGCCAATCGTCCCCCATTTTTCGTAAACGGACAAAGAATCCTTGAATTCCCTTTTGTAGATTTCTTTGGCACTTGGTTGCAGTACGAAATCAGTTGCTTTTTGTATTTGTTTGCAACTTGAAATTAAACAAAAACCTGCGATAAATAATAAAATTCTCTTTTTCATGCACTTAATGAAGTGCATAAACAATGCCATAGACAATCTGCCGTATGATTATACGCTTTTGAGTTATAAAATTTGGCAATTGAGCAACTAATCGACTTTTCTAAAAACTAAAGTGTCATTTTCAGAAGTTAGCGTAAGCAATAGATTTCTGTATGCAAAACTGAATTTTTTATTAGTAATCTTACTCAGAAACTGACTTTCTAAATCTGCATTTGGACAAGTCATTCTTGTACTTGCCAGCTCACCTATGGCCAGCGAATCCTTTTCAACAATTAAAGTTCCGTTGATACGGTTACAACCACCAAAGCCAAATACTTTTCCTTCCCGAAGGTTGAATTCAAGATTTGGGCGTTTCATCGTTTTATCAATCGGGTTATCATTGATGCTTTCCAAAGCCCAAATATCATTCAATCGATAATCGCCAATATACTTTCCACAGCCTTCAAAGTCTTGAAAATCTTCCATTTCCCCAGTTTTGGCGCTTATCCTTACTTTGTAAGAGAAAGCCTCATTATTTTCTGTAACACAAGGTTTTTTAAAAATGGTAACCTGTAAAGTGCCAGCTTCCGTTTCAGCAGAATAATTTACTGCATTCACATCTTGCGGAATACGCGCTTCGGGTATGGGCGTAGAAATGTTCTTAGGTTCCCCAAGCGAGGTGAAATTCATTGATTTGTCAAAATCAATCAACAGGCTCCAGGACGGGTTTTCGCCAGAAGCCATGAAATCAACTCCTTCGGGTATATCCTTTTTGTCATTCTTTATTTTATCTACCACAATTTCATCTTTTGTTATGGTTTCATTTGCCTCTTTTTTCGGAGTTTCTTGACAGGCACTCATTAATATTAACGCTCCAATGGCCAAGCCTATATTTTTCATCATAATTCTATATTTTCTTTAATCAAACAAAAACGCTACAACATCTTCAATTTTGCTAACTTTTCGAATACTGATTTGCGTGTTTTTTAATGATATTTTATTCTGTTTTGAAACAAATATAGTGCTGAATCCTAATTTTTCAGCTTCTAAAATTCTTTGTTCCACGCGCTGTACAGGTCGTATTTCACCGGCTAAACCAACTTCCGCTGCAAAACAGATGTCTTTTTCAATAGCAACGTCCTCGTTACTTGAAAGGATGGCTGCTACCACGGCCAAGTCAATCGCAGGTTCTTCAATAGAAATACCGCCGGTAATATTTAAAAAAACATCTTTAGCGCCCAGTCGAAAACCAGCTCTTTTTTCTAATACGGCCAACAAAAGATTTAATCTTTTGGTGTTGTAGCCAGTGGTGGTGCGTTGCGGAGTCCCATAAACGGCTGTGCTTACCAAAGCTTGCACTTCTATCATCAACGGGCGCATTCCTTCCAGGGTGGCAGCAATAGCCGTGCCACTTAGGTCTTCTTCCGTTTTAGATAGTAAAATTTCTGAAGGATTGTTCACTTCCCTCAATCCGCTTCCAAGCATTTCATAAATCCCCAATTCGGCAGTGGAGCCAAAACGATTTTTTAGAGAACGGAGAATTCTGTACACGTGATTTCTGTCGCCTTCAAATTGAAGCACTGTATCTACCATATGTTCCAAAATTTTCGGTCCGGCTATATGTCCATCCTTAGTAATATGTCCAATGAGGATTACTGGTGTGTGTGTTTCTTTGGCAAACTTTATCAGTTCGGAAGTACATTCGCGAATCTGGCTGATGCTTCCAGCGGAAGATTCTATATAATCAGTGTGAAGCGTTTGAATGGAATCGATAATTAGAATATCGGGTTGGGTTTCTTCAATTTGCCGAAAAATATTCTGGGTTTTAGTCTCCGTTAAGATATAACAGTTTTTGCTGTCTGGGAAAATACGCTCCGCTCTCATTTTTATTTGTTTCTGACTCTCTTCTCCGGAAACGTATAAAGTTTTAAAAGGTAAATGCAGCGCAATTTGAAGCAATAACGTACTTTTTCCAATGCCGGGTTCACCACCGAGCAAGGTTACAGAGCCGGGAACGATACCACCGCCGAGAACACGGTCGAATTCCTTACCTCCAGAAGACATTCGCATTTCCTGAGAACCGTCAATTTCTTGAATGCGTAATGGTTTGGAAGCTCTTTTAGATGAGGTATCAGTAGGTTTCCAGCCTTTCTTTTCTTCCTTTTGCACTACCTCTTCAACCAGCGTGTTCCATTCTTTGCACGCCGAGCATTGCCCTTGCCATTTTGCGTATTGAGTGCCACAGTTCTGGCAAAAAAATGTTGTTTTGACTTTCGCCATTCAGCTAAAATTTTAAAAGTGGAAAGGTACGAAGATTTTTGGGTTCCTTGAAGGTGGATATTTAATCTCGACCATTTGAAATGCCGAAAATATTCTTTATATTTATTGGATAATCAGAACGAAAATTATCATGAAAATTAAAAGTAGAGATATTAAATTTTTTGTGCTAGGTGTTTTTGCCATGTTGTTGTTGGTAGTCATTACAGATTGGCAAGATGTCAAAAAGTCTTTTTTAGAGGGATACAATGAAGGAGCTTTCAGCGAATCCGTTGAACGCCATTAACTGTGGAAATAAATTAAATGAGCTTTGGTGCCGGACATGTTTTAGATATGATTAATCGGATGAAACAAAACTGAGCACAGCGTCCTTCGCAAAAAACTAAATTTAAATCGGGAAAAATTACTCCGCGTAGAACTGCTAAGGAAAAACCAAATTATCCTGAAATACCTCCCGAAAAATTAGCCTTCGTTTTAAAACAAATAAGAGCCAAGGCTAAAGAGCAAAAACGAAATGAAAGGATTTTATTTCTTTCAGCGGTCATTCTTGTTCTTCTCTTATTTGCGTTTCTTTTTATTTGAATTAACACACCTAATTTAAAGTGTATACCTGTACCCAAGTAAACACTTCTGTATATTATTTATACACTTTTAAAAATAGGGTTTTTTGTAACCTGTTGTTTATCAATAGCTTTTAAAATGGCACTGATGTTGGTTTTATAGTTGTGCAAATTAAAATACACGCTATGAAACAAGAAATATCATCAAATTCATCAGAGATTCAAACGGAAGGGGCGACTAACCGTTTTGAAAAATTTATATCAAACTCATCATCTTCATTTATTCTAGGAGGAACATTTCTATTAATGTTCGGGGCGATATCCCTTTTCTTCTTTCTTCAGCCTTATTTCGAGCAAATTCATTTGGAGCGTATGGCTACCACTTGGGGAATTTCCTTAATGGTTATCGGGTTAACCTTATTGGCCATTAAAATCAGTTTTATAATTTACATTTTGGTTCTATATCTAAAATACAGGTCGATAAAATCGGTAGCTGATGAAGATTTACCATTATGTACGGTAATTGTGCCTGCTTACAATGAAGGGGAGTTGGTTTATAAAACATTAAAAAGTTTGGTAGCGAGCGATTATCCAGAAGAAAAACTTCAAATCATTTCTATTGATGACGGAAGTCAGGATAACACTTGGGATTGGATGAAGAAAGCCCAAAACGAACTTGGGAATCGTATTTCTATCTATCAGCAACCAGAAAATAGAGGAAAAAGACACGCATTGCACCGTGGTTTTAAGCTAGGTACGGGAGATGTATTTATAACGGTGGATAGTGATTCTATTGTGAAAGAAGATACATTGCGAATTATGGCGAGTCCGTTCGTAGTTAATCCAGAATGTGGTGCCGTAGCAGGAAATGTGAAAGTTTTGAATAGTAAGAAAGCATTAATACCACGTATGCTGAATGTAAGTTTTGCGTTTAGTTTTGAATTTATCCGTTCAGCCCAAAGTAGATTGGGCTCTGTATTGTGTACGCCAGGAGCGTTATCTGCCTATCGAAGAGATGCCGTTTTCAATTGTTTACACGATTGGATTAATCAGACCTTTATGGGAGAAGTATCCAAAATTGGAGAAGACCGTGCCATGACGAATATGATTTTGAAGCAAGGATACAAGGTTTTGTTTCAGCGTAAAGCGTATGTGTACACCAATATTCCAGAACGTTATAAAAACTTATATAAAATGTTTATTCGTTGGGAGCGAAGTAATGTACGTGAAAACATAGCCATGAGTAGGTTCGCCTTTACCAATTTTAGGAAAGGAGCTAAAAGTGGAACGAGAATATTGTTGTTGAACCAATGGTTGAAAATGACTATGGCATACCCTGCAATTGTTTTGATGGCGTATTTTGTAATAAGTTACCCAGTGTTATTTTTAAGTTCTACGTTAGCTGGTATTTTGATTTTTTCCAGTATGCAAGCGTTATTTTATGCCAAAAAACATAGTTTTTCAGAAGCATTTTGGGCGTATCCATACAGTGTATTTTATGCCTTTACATTATTCTGGATTACTCCTTACGCCATTGCAACCGCTGGTAGAAGTGGATGGTTAACAAGGGATTTGTCTAAAAAAGAATTAAAAAAGCAACAACAACTCGTTGCAGTATCATCTTAACAGCTAGATACTACATGCTAGAAATAGTGTGAAACTCAAAAAGTGAAAAACGTTCCTAAGGAAATTTCCAAGGGAACGTTTTTTTGTTTTGTTATAAGAACAGTACTTTTAGGCAGAATTTTCATTCAGAATCAACTTAAAAAGCCAACGAACAAATGAATGATAGTTATTTAAATTATGTTGAGTACACCATTTGGGCAAACAACCGATTGATGAACGATTTAGAGTCTCAGCAAGAAACAGTTTTCAATCATACTTTTGTAGGAAGTTTTCCCACTATACGCGCCACACTTTTGCATCTGTGGTATGCAGAAACTGGGTGGCTTTCCCGAATGGAACGTGGGGAATGGTTGGTTGGAAATGTGACAAATTTCTCAGGAGATATAAAAACGCTTTTTAAGGAATGGAAAGCAACTACGAAAGCGTTTAAAGTGTTTGTAGAAACGGCAAATTTGGAAAAGGAATTAGAATTCGAACATAAAGGGGAGCACTTCTCCATACCTTTTCGTGAAATCGTTCAAACCGTTTGTAATCACGGAAGCTATCATCGCGGGCAAATAGTTTTAATGATGCGGCAATTGGGAATTACCAATATTTCGCAAACCGATTATATTGAGTGGGTTCGTGAAAAAGAAAGAGGGAACATCTAAAATTTCATCTAGATACCATAAAATTCAGGACAATTCTACAGCACTACTATTTTTGAGTGGTTTTTTTCCTGTCTTTATTCACAATATAAACCCCTAATAGAATTACACCGGAAGCCAAAAGGTGTATCAAAGTGAATTTTTCACCATCCAATATCCCCCAAAAAATACCAACAATGGGAATTAAATAGGTAACGGATGTAGAAAAAACCGCGTTAGAAATGTGAATCAACTTATTAAACAGAATCTTCGCGAGACCAGTACCAAAAATGGAAAGTATTAAAACGTAAATCAGTGAAGTTTTTATTTTTTCTGAGCTAAGAATATCTTTGGATAGGAGTCCGCTAAAAAACAATATCAGGACTGCGGGGAGAAGCATGACTGTGAAATTTCCAACGGCAATTCCCATTGGTGAAACTTCTTGCAATTTAGATTTTATAATATTGGCATTAATAGCATAGCAAATAGCAGCTACCACTACCAACAGGGCGAAAAAATAATTCTGATTGGGATTTACATTTGCGCCTTGAAAAATTAAAATGATGGCACCAATCAACCCAACTGCTACACCAACAATTTGATTTTTACTGAAGGAAACTCCAAATGCCAGAAATCCGGTTAGGATAGTGAAAAGGGGAACAAGCGAATTTAAAATAGAAGCGATGCTGCTGTCTATTTCGGTTTCTGCATAACCAAATAAAAAGACGGGTAAAAAAGTTCCCGTAAGGGCAGAGGCAGCTACCCAAATCCATTGTTGTTTGGAAATGGCGAGAATGGATTTAAAACCGATTAAAAATAGAAAGATGGTCGAAAAGATAATCCGAACAGCGCCCAATTGAAAAGGCGTTAACCCCATCAATCCTTTTTTAATTAAAATATAAGAGCTCCCCCAAATAAGTGAAAGCACTACTAAATAAAGCCATTTTTTACGGGTATTATCCATCCATGTACGTTTTGAAGCTGCAAAATTCCGCTTTTTAGCATAGAAACTAAACCTTTTTTGCATAATTTTGCCAACCGATTAAACGAATGACTCGATTTTGGTAAAATTTTACCCCATAGTATTCACACTTCTTTACATGGTAGCCATGGTGAAACCTGTGTTGCCGGTATTCGACTATGTGGTAAATCACGATTATATTGTTGAGTTTCTTTGTATCAACCAAGACAAGCCAGAACTTAATTGTGATGGTAAGTGTTATTTAATGCAGCAATTGGAAGCTCAAAAGGAAGAAAAAAAGCAAAACCTTCCAGCAATCGATCTTCAAGAATATCCAATCGGGTTTGTGAGCTTTGTAGCCATTGTTGCTGTAAGTGATGCTCCCAAAATTTTAAAAAAGACAATTTCTTACTCTAATCAGTATAGTTTTTTAACGAGCTATTCTTATTTCCATCCACCAAGCGTATCCTGATATTTTTTAGTTAAAAAGGAATCATTTATTTGAATTGTTTGGTCTTTTCCAGACACTTCATTGCAATCGGCGCCTAGGCAGGCTTTTGTCTATCGACAGGCATGTTTGCGCTACGCGGTAGCTGGTTTCAATCCCGAACACGATGCTTCATTCATATTTCAGGCATTAAGAAATCCTTTTTAGCACTTTTCAATTGAATTTTTATATGCTTTTAATTCCGAAGAAATCAAGGAAATTTCAGCATAAAGTCAAACAATTTGTTACAAAACATCAGGAAAAAAATGAAAAAGCACATAACTATCATTCTATTAATGGCATTCACAATGCTTCAGGCTCAAGAAGAAAGTGAAAAATGGACTTCTGGCAGGCCCGATGGACACGCGCCAATTTCGGTGATGGGAGACCACACCCATAGCAAAGGGGAATGGATGTTTTCCTACCGGTATATGTATATGAACATGGAAGACCTAAACAGAGGAAGTGAAAACACTTCTTTTGAAGATGCACTTTCGAAATATATGGTAACTCCTACCAGTATGCCAATGAATATGCACATGCTGGGAGCCATGTACGCCCCTTCCGATAGACTTACGCTAATGGTAATGGGAAATTATCTTAGCAGTGAAATGGATCACGTAACTCGTATGGGCGGTTCTTTTACTACAGCCTCTTCAGGTTTTGGGGATTTTAAAATCGCTGCACTTTATAAACTGTTTAATAAGAATAGTGCACAGTTGCATGCTAATATCGGACTTTCAATTCCTACAGGAAGCATAGACGAAATGGATGTTACCCCAGCATCTTCCCCAAATGAGGTAATTCTACCATATCCTATGCAAATTGGTAGCGGTACGTGGGATCCTTCTTTGGGTCTAACCTATTTAAAACAATGGGACAACCTTTCTTTTGGAACGCAAGCCAAAGCCACTTTCCGACTAGGTGAAAATGATAATGATTATTCACTTGGGAATGAATATTCTTTAAATACCTGGGGCGCGTTTAAAGCTAACGATTGGTTGAGTTTTTCTGGACGCTTAAAATGGGGCGCTATAGAGAAAATAGAGGGCGCTAACCCAATGCTCAACCCGATGATGGTAATTACCGCCGATACGGCTAATAGTGGTATGACATACGCTGAAGCTGGATTGGGCTTCAATCTGTATGCATTTGAAGGGAGCTTAAAAAACTTGCGATTAGGTTTTGAGGCAAGTATGCCGCTTTATCAAAATATGAATGGAATTCAACTTAGAAACAAAGAGACACTTACCATTGGTTTACAATATTCACTTTAATACACCAAGTTAAAAATACAGATGAAAAATTTATATATCGCAATCATTTTGGCAATGGTTGCACAGTTCTCCTACAGCCAAACCATATACAAAGGTCGCATTACAGATGCGGAAAAGAACCCACTAACCGGGGTAAATGTAATTTCAAAAGCAAATCCTAGCAACGGTGTTTCAACAAACATACATGGGGATTTTAGCATAACTCTAGACAGTCCAGAAGTACTGCTTACCTATATTGGTTTTAATACTAAAGAAGTGGTGCTAAAAACCAATTTTAACCTGATTCCGCTTCAGGAAAGCACGCAGGCTCTGGAAGAGATTGTGGTTTCTGCGAGTCGTGAAGAACAAAAAAGATCGGAAATTCCGGGGGCTATTTCTGTAATAAGCGCCCAAACTATAGAAAAAACCAAAGCATTTGGAATCGAACAATTGGTAAATCAGGCGCCCGGCGTTTATATGTCCACTTCCAAAGCTTCTGGTAACGAACAGCATATGATGGCTGTTCGATCTCCTATTTCTACAAAGTCATTGTTTTTGTATTTGGAAGATGGTTTGCCTATCCGTCCAACCGCGGTATTTAATCACAATGCATTGTTGGAAATGAACGATGTTTCCTTCGGAAGAATGGAAATTTTAAAAGGTCCGGCATCCAGTATTTACGGAAGCGAAGCCATTGGCGGAAGTTTTAACTTTATCACTAAACAGCCATCGCGTGACTTTAGTGGCTATTTAGGTTTTCAGGCTAATGATATGGGACTTACACGCTACGATTTTGAAGCTTCTACCTATGCCAATGAAAAGTTTGGGGTTTATCTGGGAACACATTACGTGCAACGAAATAACGGACCAATACAACACAGTGATTACGAGAAATTTGCGGTGACTTTTAAAACGGTTTATCATATTGATCCGTCACTTACTTGGACCAATGTTTTTGACATGATCGATTATCGATCAGACATGACCGGCTCTTTAACGCAAGATGATTATGAAGCTGGAAATTATGAAAGCGATCAAACTTTTACGGAGCGTGAGGCACAAGCTTTCCGTTTTCGATCTACACTGGATAAACAATGGAACAATCAGAATAAAACTTCCTTCAATTTTGTGTTCAGAAACAATGTTATGGACCAAATTCCATCGTACCGAATTCGTCAATTCAGACAAAATGGACAGCTTACTGGGTTTGGAAAAGGAGAAACTACTTCCAATAGCTACAATAGTTTTGTGGGGCTTATTCAGCATAAAAAAGATTTCAATTTTGCAAATTCATCCTTGATTGTGGGCGGAACGGTAGACTATTCTCCACAAACCTATTTTGAAAGACCAATGGATGTTTTTGTAGATCCCAATACAGGCATAAATACAGGTTATGAAATAAAGGATGAGTATGCCGTAAACTACGATGCAGATATTTTGAATTATGCTGGGTTCCTTCAGTATGAAATAAATCCGTTTGAAGATTTTAAAGTAACGGCAGCGTTGCGGTATGATAAGTTTGAATATGATTACAATAATTACCTAGCTTCGGGAGAAGAACCAAAATATTCCGCTAGGGATTATGACAATATTGCACCTAAAATTGGTTTCAATTACAATCTTTCAAATAAATCTGGGGTGTATGCCAATTACTCCAATGGATTTACGCCACCACAGGTTTCAACCATTTACAGCAATACCCATGCTGCAACCGATGGAACAACTGGAGAGCTAAAGCCAAGTAGTTACGACAATTATGAAGTGGGAGGATACTTTGTTTCTGAAAAATGGAAGTTGGATCTTGCGCTGTACGTTCTAGATGGTAAGAACACTCTTATCACACTTCGCGATAGCAACGACCGATTCTATATTGCTAATGCCGGAAAAACGCGCTCTTATGGGGTGGAATATGGAATTACATATAGACCAACTCCAGAATTGAGCTTTGCCCATAACGGAAGTTTTGCAAGACACCGTTACATCACTTTTTTCCAAAGTGGAGTGGATTATTCACACACAGATCAAGAAGTGGCGCCAAGCTTGCTTGGAAATACGCAAATTAATTATGCGCCTCGCTTTATTAAAAACTTTTCAATTGGACTGGAGTATGAATTGGTTGGGAGTTATAATACAAGTCTCGAAAACCAAATCGATAACGGAGATGGAACTTTTAGCACTTCTACTTACGACGGACATAATATTTTCAATATAAGAGCGAGTTATCAAATGGCAAATTTTGAAATTTGGGGACATGCTCTTAACATATTCGATACGCTTTATGCAACGCGGGCTTCGTACAATATTTATTCAAGACAAAACACATATTCCGTAGGAAATCCACTTGCTTTTCATGCTGGAATACGATATAAATTTTAAACAATGGCAAAAAACAATAAACTTAACAAATGGCTTTGGAAGTGGCACTTTATAGCAGGCCTTATTTCGCTTCCATTTATTCTACTTTTATCTGCTACGGGTATTTTTTACTTGTTTAAAACCCAGTACGAAAAGCCTATTTATAAACCTTTGCAGGAGGTAGTGGCAAAAGGAACACCACTTACGTTTGAAGAACAGCGGGAAATTGCCAATGAAAACGCCGTTAAAAAACCAAACTCGGTAGTGGTTTCGTTGGATGAAAACAAGAGTACTGAGTTTGTTTCGGGAAGATTTGGAGAGGCCAGTAGCCTGTACGTAAATCCGTATAACGGCGAAGTAATGGGCGAAGTCCTGGTAGAAGATTCCTTTATGTTTAAGGTAAGAAAATTGCATGGAGAGCTTTTAATGGGTGGTTTTGGGACCAAAATTGTAGAGTTGATTGCCTGTTGGATGATTGTTTTAATTATTACAGGGCTTTTCATTTGGTGGCCCGAGCGCGGTTGGAACGTAAAAGGGTATTTTATACCGAGAACGAAACTTGGAAAACGTACTTTTTACAGGGATGTTCACGCGATTTCAGGTTTCTGGATGTCTGCTTTATTCCTTTTGGTTTTAGCTGGCGGTTTACCTTGGACGGATGTTTGGGGTGGTGCTTTTCGATGGGTTCAGGAACAAACCAATACTGGGTTTCCAGCCACTTGGGGTATGTACCAAAGCGAAGCGAATGAAGGTAACACCAAAATGATAACACTCGATGAAATGGTTGCCAAAGCAAAAACGCTTGACCTTAACGGAAAAGTTAGGGTGGTATTTCCAAGAGGAAAAAATGGTGTTTACAGTATTACAAACTTAAATGTGAAAGATCTCGATACCCAAAAAATGATTCACTTTAATCCGTATACCGGAGAACAAGTGCTTCAACACAATTGGGAGGATATCGGTGTGCTCATGAGAGCTCGATTATGGGTAATGTCATTCCATCAAGGGCAGTTTGGGCAATGGAATTGGCTTCTAATGCTGTTTACAGGAATTGTTTTATTTGTAATGAGCCTTTCAGCGTTGATTTCCTATATGATGCGAAAAAGAAAAGGCGATTGGGGTATCCCAAAAGTGCCAAAATCATTTAACGCAAGTAAAGGGGTTATGGTTCTTATTGCCATTCTAGGGATTCTATTACCGTTATTTGGACTTAGCGTTCTTTTAATCTTTATTTTTGCAAAGATCAATCAAAAGTTAAACGGAAAACAAAAAGTTACCTTGACATAGGGGTTGAAGTAGCACGGTTATAAAAGAAAAATCGATTTAAATTCAAATAGTAAAATGAGAAAAATAGTAGCAATAGTAGCAATGATGGGAATATTGATGACCCTTAGTTGTAAAGAAGAAACGAAGAAAAGTAATGAGCCAACACAAATGGAAATGGTTATGGCCGTTCACGACAGTTTAATGCCCAAAATGAACACTATTTCCAAGTTGGTTGGGGAGTTGAACGAGAAAGCTGATTCTACAGAAATTGGAATGAAGTATGAAAGTGCGAAGAAAGATTTACAGGCGGCCCATAAATCGATGATGGATTGGATGAAAGGTTTCGGAGATCGTTTTGATCACGAAGAAATTTTAAACGGAAAAGATCTTTCTGAAGAGAAAAAACAATGGTTGAATGAGGAAGAGGAAAAGGTAAAAGCTTTAAAGGAAGAAATAAATTCCAGCATTGAAAATGCCGAAAAGCTTTTGAATGAGTAAATGAAAAGATCTCACTAATGATTTGCAGAAGTGTTTAGGGTGGTGTTGTAGCTAAGGAAAGTTTGCCCTAGCACAAAGCTGTTGTTAGTCTTCGTCATGTATTTAAAGGAGATATCCCTGTTGGAGATGACAAAAAACTCTAGAGTCATTTTTATAATCATTTTGTGTTTTTCAATGATTGAATACTTGCATTGGTTATCCTTTCCTCAAAATTGGATGTAATCCCAACATAATACTGGCCCGCAGATTTACTGAAAAGAATATACAGCATTTTCATATTCGATAGTTTTAAAAACCAAAAAACCCGATTACCAAAAATGGAATCGGGCTTTTAGTGGTGGTGCCTCCAGTCCCGACGCTTCGGGAGAACCAGAGACATCATTTTTTCTTCAAAATGTCCGATAGAATATCCGGGTTTTCAATGACTCTTTGGATAAATGTTTTGCTTTTCATTCTTTTAATGAAACGTTCCAAGTACATCGCATCCTCCTGCGATTCACAATCGAACCTAAGTGCAGTCTCCCAATCGTCCGCTTTTTTTGTGAAGGCATTTTTGTAACTTCCGTTTTGGTGTTTTGCTATCCTTTCCTCAAAATTGGATGTAATCCCAACATAGTACTGGCCTGCGGATTTGCTGAAAAGAATATACAGCGTTTTCATATTCGATTGTTTTAAAAACCAAAAAACCCGATTACCAAAAATGGAATCGGGCTTTTAGTGGTGGTGCCTCCAGTCCCGATGCTTCGGGAGAACCAGGGACATCATTTTTTCTTCAAAATGTCCGATAGTATTTTTGGGTTTTCAATAACCTTTCGGATAAATTTTTTGCTTTTCATTTTTTTAATGAAACGTTCCAAGTAAATCGCATCCTCCTGCGATTCACAATCGAACCTAAGTGCAGTCTCTCAATCGTTTGCCTTTTTTGTGAAGGCATTTTTGTAACTTCCGTTTTGGTGTTTTGCTATCCTTTCCTCAAAATTGGATGTAATCCCAACATAGTACTGGCCCGCAGATTTACTGAAAAGAATATACAGCATTTTCATGTTCGATAGTTTTAAAAACCAAAAAACCCGATTACCAAAAATGGAATCGGGCTTTTAGTGGTGGTGCCTCCAGGAATCGAACCAGGGACACAAGGATTTTCAGTCCTTTGCTCTACCAACTGAGCTAAGGCACCAGTTGCTTGATTGCGGGTGCAAATATAGATGCAAATTTAATATTTGCAAAACATTTTTTAAAAAAATCGGTTTTGTAAATTTACAACTTTAAATTTAAAGGATGAATTTAATAGTAGATGTAGGAAATTCTTTTGTAAAAGTTGCTGTTTTTAAGGCAGATGTGCTTCAGTATGTCACGAGAGTTGCCATGGAAGAATTTTTAAAAAAAATTTCTGAAATTTTTCAAAAGTATCCGGAAATAGTTAGAACTATGATTTCTTCCGTAGGAAAATTGCCGAATGAATATGAAAAAGCACTGGCCGTTTTCGCACCCGTGCAAACATTAAGTCGTAATTCCAAAGTTCCCTTTGTAAATGCGTATGCCACACCACAGACCCTCGGAGTTGATAGAATTGCCTTGGCCGCTGCGGCATATTACCATTACACGCACAAGAATTGTTTGATTATAGATGCGGGATCCTGTATTACGTACGATTTTTTATCGAATGAAGGTGTCTACAAAGGTGGTGCCATTGCGCCTGGAATTAAAATGAGATATAAAGCCATGAATGCTTTTACGGCCAATCTTCCTTTAATTGATTCATTTGAAATAGGTGATTTTATTGGAGATTCAACTGAAAGCTGTATGATTTCGGGAGTTTTACACGGAGTTGTTAATGAAATGGATGCTACAATTGCACAATATCAAAAAAAATTTAAAGATTTAACAGTTATTTTAACAGGCGGTGATAGTCATTTTTTGTCTAAAAGATTAAAAAGTAGCATATTTGCCCATCCGAATTTTCTCGTAGAGGGAGTTAATTATATTTTAGAACTCAACAAACACTAATGATTAAAAAGATTTTTATTGTAACTGTATGTTTAATTTGTAGTTACAGTTTTGCGCAGGAAGGAAGTGTGTCCCCTTATTCTTTTTACGGTACCGGAGACCAACGATTTAAGGGATTAGCTGAAAATAGAATGATGGGAGGTATTAGTGTCTATACAGATAGTATCCACCTAAATTTGCAGAACCCAGCTTCCTTGGGCAAGCTTAAACTCACCACTTTTACAGCAGGAGCAAGTTATAACTCGCTTTCCATAAAAACGGATGTTTCTTCTGAAACAGCGTCCGACATAACTTTTGATTATTTGGTGTTAGGAATTCCACTCGGGCAAAATTTAGGAATGAGCTTCGGTTTAGTGCCTTATACATCGGTAGGATATGCCGTGCAGTCGCTCAATGAGGATGTTTCACCAACACAGTTGAGCCGATATGAAGGGGAAGGCGGACTCAACAAAGCACATTTAGCTTTTGGATATACGTTTTTGAAAAACTTCAGTATCGGGGCAAAAGGTAATTTTAACTTCGGAAAAGTAGAAAACGAAACGGTAAAGTATACAGAAGGTGTTCAATACGGCTCTAGAATCCGAGATAACTCTGAATATAGTGGATTTGATTTCAATTTTTCCTTAAATTACGACGCCGATTTAACCAAGAACTTGGCGCTTAAGTCATCCATCTTGTACACACCGGCAACCAAAATTACCTCTAGTAACTCCAGAACAATTGCAACATTGGCTGGAAATAACAATGGTATAGACGTTCCAAGAGTTACGGAAGATGTAGATTTAGGGGCTTTAGGATTAAATTCAACCTATCTTCATTTGCCAGAATCGTATACTTTCGGTTTGGGTGTGGGTAAAAAATACACTTGGTTTGTTGGTGCGGAATACGAAATAACGAATAGTAGCGAGTTTAAAAACGATTTTGTGAATACGGTAAATGGAACGTATGAGGATGGGGAAAGATTTTCAGCAGGAGCATTTTGGGTTCCAGACTACGGATCATATGCAAGCTACTGGAAAAGAATAACTTATAGAATTGGGGTGAAGAATGAGCGAACAGGGCTTGTGGTAAATAATGTTCCGGTTCACGACTTTGGCATGTCTTTTGGTTTAGGATTACCAATGAATGGTTTTTCTAACTTTAATATTGGTGTGGAAGCAGGTAAACGCGGAAGCACGTATTTAGGGAGAGTTCAAGATAATTATGTAAATGTTTTTATAAGTTTGTCTTTGAACGACCAATGGTTTAGAAAGAACTTGATAAGATAATTAATTACGTTAACCTATAAAATTAAATAAATGAGAAAGAAGATTTCAATATTGTTTGGAGTTCTTGGGGTTGCCTTGGTTACCCTTGGACAAGCTCAAAACCCTGAATGTCCACAAAATCTGTCTATTTTTGCTGAGCATGCAAAGGTGAAAAACTACGATGCTGCTTACGAACCTTGGAAAATGGTTTATGAAAATTGTCCAGAGTTGCATTATGCTACATTTCTTTATGGAGAACGAATATTGAAGCACAAAATTGAATCGGATGCGGCTAATAAGGATACTTATATTAAAATGCTTACCGAGGTTTATCAAAAAGGACCTGAGTATTTTCCTAAGAAATTTACTGTTACCAATGCGAACATCGATGCTGCATTGTTGATGTATGATCAAAAATTAGGTTCAGACGAAGAGATTTACAGTTTGTTGGATAAGGCTTTTAAAGAAGATTCTGACGGATTTAAAAATCCAAAAGCATTGTACTTGTATTTCTCTACTTTGGTAGATTTACATGATGCTGGCAAAAAAGATCTTCAAGAAGTTTTTGAAACGTATGATGCTGTAACTGGTAAAATTGCTGCGGAAAACCAAGAATTAGGAGAAACTATTGTTAAATTGGTTCCAAAGGAAGATGAAGGAACGCTTTCTAGTAAAGAAAAGAAAGTATTGGCGGCAGCTAGACAGAATGGAGAGAACTACGAAAAAATTAGTAGTAGTGTGGATTCAAAACTTGGTAAGTTGGCGGATTGTGATAACTTGATCCCACTTTACCAAAAGAATTTCGAAGCGCATAAAACTGATGCTAACTGGTTGAAGAGTGCTGCTGGAAGAATGGACGAGAAAGATTGTACTGGGGATCCATTATTCGTGAAGTTGGTAGAGGCATTGGATAAAATTGAGCCTTCTGCGAGTTCAAAATATTACCTAGGTTCTTTATACGAAGAGCAAGGAAATAGCTCTAAAGCATTAGAATATTATAAGCAGTCTATCGATTTGGAATCAGATCCAATCAAGAAGGCTAAGAAGTTGACAAATATTGCTAATAAAGCAGCGAAAAGAGGACAGAAGTCAACTGCTAGAAACTATGCGCAACAGGCATTGGATTTAAACCCTGCAAACGGTACTCCTCACCTAATCATTGCTAGTCTTTATGCAAATAGTGCAAACGAATGTGGTAGCACTACTTTTGAAAAGAGAGCTATTTATTGGAAAGCTGCACAGGTTGCAAGAAGAGCAGGTCAAGTAGATCCATCTTTAAAAAGTAAATCTGCACAAGCTGCTGCAAGTTACGAGGGTAGGGCGCCAAGCAAACAAGACATTTTCAGTGCAGATATGGCTGGAAAAACTATTACCTTCAACTGTTGGGTTGGTGGAAGCGTAACCGTTCCTAATCTATAAGAATGAAGTTAAGCTTATCATATAAATTTTTGAACATTGTCACAGTCTTTGCTGTGACAATGTTGTTTTCATGCGAAGGCTATTTAAGTGAAACGCAGGAAATCAACAAGCCCCAAAAAATGCCGGTGGGTATTGCAGAGAATTTTGTCTTAAAATATACCGACTCTACAAAATTGAAAGCGGTTGTAAGTGGTCCTATTTACGAAGATTATGGTAATCAGAAATTTCCATACCGGGTTTTTCCAGATGGTGTTCATGTCGATTTTTATGATGACAACAACCAAAAGAGTGTGGTGGAAGCCAACTACGGAATCATCTATTTGGATACTGAATTAATCGATATGCAGGGAGATGTTGTGCTAAAAACACATGATGGCAAACAACTAAATGCCCCACAGTTGTTTTGGGATCAGCAGAATCAATGGATTTTCACAGAAGGAGATTACACTTTTACAAGTCCCGATCTTAATATGAAAGGGGTTGGAATTGATTTCAATCGGGAATTTACCGTAGTGAGTTCACACGGCAATACGGGTACTGCCGTTGTTAAAGAATCAGATTCTACTTCCACTAAATAGATCTCTTTTTAGTCAAAAGCCTATTTTTTAAAACAAACGATACTTCTTTGCGTATTGATTCTATAGGTTGTTTGCTTTTTTCATGTTAGTTCGCCAACAACATTCAATATTATTTGAAACTTTTCGCTACTTTTGATCTATTAGAATTATTATTTTAAAAATGTTTTCAGTTTTCCTCAATTAGAAAATAGGAGACAGGTGCTGTTAAGAATTATTATGAAGTATTTTAAAATTTTTGAGATCGTTTATCTCGTTGTGGCGGTAATTTCAATTGTTGAAGTGGTTCAAACCTGGAATTCCGATCGTAATCGAGCGTATCTTTTTATCTTTTTTGCTGTAGTAGCTATCGGGATGTTTTTCTTCCGAAGATATTACCGTAAAAAGTTTGCCGAAAGGAAAAACAAAGACTAAATGCAAATTGCAATCATTGTAATTATAATTTCCCTTTTACTTTCCGCGTTTTTTTCAGGAATGGAAATAGCCTATGTGTCTTCCAATAAAATTCACATAGAAATTGAAAAAAAGCAAGACGGATTATTAGCCAAAGTACTTACAAAGCTTACCAGAAAACCATCTAAGTTTATTGCCACGATGTTAGTAGGCAATAATATTGCTTTGGTTGTATATGGTATTTACATGGGGGACCTTCTTATAGATTACCTCTATCCAGCTTTCGTGGGAGCAGATAGTCTGCCTTTCGACGTTATTTTAGTTCAAACCGTCATCTCAACACTAGTAATTTTAATCACTGCGGAATTTCTACCGAAGGTATTTTTTCAAATTTATGCAAATACGCTATTGAAGTTTTTCGCGGTGCCGGCCTATATTTTTTACGTGTTATTTTCCTTTGTTTCCTCATTTATCATTTGGATTTCAGATTTGGTGCTTCGTGTTTTCTTTAAAACGGAAGGAGACGATGTACAGTTAGCCTTCAGTAAAGTTGAATTAGGGGATTATATTTCTGAACAAATGGAGGCTGCGGATGAGGAGGATAATTTAGATTCCGAAATACAGCTGTTTCAAAATGCATTGGAATTTGCAGAAGTGAAGGCCCGTGAAGTTATGATACCGAGAACGGAAATAACAGGGGTGGAATTTGATGAGTCGCTAAGTGAATTGAATAAAATTTTCACAGAAACTGGTTATTCGAAAATACTCATATACAAAGATTCCATCGACGATATTATCGGTTATGTACATTCCTTCGATTTGTTTAAAAACCCAGCGGATATAAAAAGCGTAATGATGCCTGTGGAATACGTCCCAGAGACTATGTTGATTAGTGATGTGCTGGAGGTATTGACGAAAAAGAGGAAGAGTATCGCGGTTGTTCTAGATGAATATGGAGGGACTTCTGGCATTATGACGGTGGAAGACATCGTTGAAGAACTTTTTGGAGAAATTGAAGATGAGCATGATAGCGTTGAATTAATTGAAGAGCAACTAAGTGAAAAGGAATTTAAATTTTCTGCGCGTCTGGAGGTAGATTATTTGAATGAAGAATACAAGCTTGATCTGCCGGAAGGTGAGAACTACGAAACTCTTGGCGGACTTATCGTGAATAAAATTGGAGAAATTCCACCTAAAGGAGAAGTTGTCATGATAGACAATTACCAATTCACAGTATTGGAAGTGAGTAATACAAAAATTGACCTCCTGGCATTGAAGGTCTTGGCTACTGATTGATATCTATAATTTTTTTGGCATAGTATAAATTATTTAAATTTAATTTAAATTAGAAAATAACACCTTTTAATATAGTAAATATACTATTTTAGAGATTAAATAATCTTTAAATTAAAACGGTATGAAAAAACTATTTAAATTATCAGCCATTGGATTTTCTATGGTTGTCTTGGCAGGGGTATTTGCTTTTAAGAGTGAAAAAAGAGAGTCGTTTGTTGCTATTGATAATATGACAATGTATCCCGATAAAATGGTTTTCAATGATCAAGGAGAACTGATACGGCCCACTAAAGAGATGTATGCCAAATGGGTTTTTGTGGGAGCCAATGTAACACCAGCGGAGCTAAATCAGAAAAATGAAGTGGCTTTCCCTGGGTTTCACAACACGTACATCCACCCATTGGATTTTGACTATTTTAAAGAAAACGGAGAATTTCGCGATGGTACTCAGTTTATTCAAGTGAATGCTTATGCTGGGAACAAGGGTGCTAGTGGAAATGGTTATTTCTCCCAAGGCCTTCACAGTATTAAAGCTTCCGTGAAAAGCAAAGAGCGTTTCCCTAATCGTCCTGGAAACTGGGGATTCTTCAAATGGCAAGGAAAACATTCTGACGAACCTAGCGAAACTTCAAAAGTGTATCCAGTACAGACGTGCAATCAATGTCATGTGGCATTTGCCAAAAAAGATTATGTGTTTGCCCAATTTTATCCAATACTTCGGGAATTCGACCCGAAAGGGAAATAGACATACAATCAGTTTGTTTGCTACTATTTTTTCGATTAATTTTAAACTGATTATCAGCTGCCTGATAAATTTTGGGCAGCTTTTTTGTCTTCTAAATTTTGATGCTTTTAAAAGAAGGGTAAACTCATTTTTATCCAGATAAAAAGTTTGTCTGTATGTCGAACTAATGAAATTCTTAATAATTGCACCCTCAGGTTTTTATTATTCCAAAAAAGTGGTATTTTCGCCCTCATTAATTTAATAAATTGTTTTGATAAATGGCAGTTCTAGAAAAAATTAGAAGTCGTTCGCTATTCCTTATTTTGGTGATAGGTTTGGCTTTGTTTGCATTTGTTATTTCCGGAGTTTTTACCAAGGATGGTGGTACTGGAAAAACTACAGTAGGTGAGGTAAATGGAGAAAGCATCTCTAGACAGGAGTTTGCATATAAAGTAGAAAATGCATCCAGAAGATATGGAGCAAACGCTAGTACGGTTCAAGTGGTGAACCAAGTATGGAATCAAGAGGTAAGAGGTATAATTCTAGAGCAACAATTTGAGGATCTAGGAATTAATATTGAAAAGGATCAAATACTTGAGGTAGTTAAATCGAACCCTGCCTTTGCTCAAGACCCAACATTCCAAAACGAAGCTGGTGTTTTTGATGAAGGAAAATTCATAGAATTTATAGCAGACCTTAAAGCTAACAATCCTGCTGGTTATCAACAGTGGCAAATGCAAGAAGATTTGTTAATCAATGCTTCAAAAGAACAATCTTATTTCAATTTAATCAAAGCGGGTGTTGGTGCAACCTTGAAAGAAGGGGAATTGGCCTATCACTTAGAAAATGATAAAGTAGATATTAAGTACGTTAAAGTTCCTTATACTTCTATTCCAGATAGTACCGTAAGCGTTTCAAATAGTGAAATTGAAGCGTATGTAAAAGAACATAAAAACGATTTTAAGCAAGAGAATTCTAGAGATATCCGTTACGTTTATTTTGAAGAAAAGGCTTCTGAAGAAGATATTGAAGAAGCAAAACAAAGTCTTGTTAAGTTGTTGAATGATACTAAAGAGTATAATGAAACTACCAAAAAAGAAGAGACAGTTGCTGGATTTAAAAATACATCCAATCTGGCCGATTTTGTAAATAGAAATTCAGATATCAAATACGATACAACATACGTAACAAAAGCGCAATTGCCTTCTGCTTTTGCTGATACGCTTTATAATCTTCCTGTAGGAAGTATTTACGGACCTTATAAAGATGGAGACTATTTTAAACTTTCTAAAATGGTAAACAAAAAAGAAGGTGGTTCTGTAAAGGCAAGTCACATTCTAATCTCTTATGACGGTTCCCAGGCGCAACCAAAAGAGTCCAGAACAAAGGAAGAAGCAAAAGCAAAAGCTGAGGAAATTCTTGAAAAAGTAAAAGCCAATCCAGACGATTTTGGAGCACTGGCAAGAGATAACTCTGAAGATCCTGGTTCTGCTGCCAGAGGCGGTACGTATGATAACATTCCAGAAGGACAAATGGTACCTGCTTTCAATGATTATATTTTTGATAATGAAATAGGGTCTATCGGTTTAGTGGAAACTGATTTCGGATACCACGTAATTAAAGTAGATGATAAATATGATGTAGTACAAATAGCAACTATTGCTAGGGAAATTGAACCATCAGAAAAAACTTCTAGCGACTTATATACAGAAACAACAAAATTTGAAATGGCTGCTTTGGAAGGTGATTTCCAAGCGGTAGCCAAAGAATCAAATTATAACGTTCGACCAGTTAATCAAATTAAAGCTTTGGACGAGAATATCCCTGGTATTGGAAACCAAAGAGGTTTAGTTCAGTGGGCATTTAACTCGGATACTGAAGTTGGAGATGTTAAGCGTTTCAGTACACCAAACGGTTATGCAATCGTACAGTTGACAGGGAAAAGAAAAGAAGGTTTGGCAAGTGCTAAAGATGCTTCTGCTCGTGTATTGCCAATTTTGAGAAAAGAAAAAAAGGCTGCCATTATCAAAGAGAAGAATGCTGGGAAGTCTCTAGACGAATTGGCGAAGGATAATAATGTAAATGTTACCGGAGCTACTGGACTTACCATGAAAACGCCAACAATTTCTGGAGCTGGAAGAGAACCTAAAGTTGTAGGTGTTGCCATGGGACTTTCTGAAGGAGAAGCCTCTAAATTAATAGAAGGTGAAAATGGAGTTTATATGGTATCGGTTACCAAAAAAGAAATTGCGCCTTCGTTAGAGAGTTATGCTACGTACGCTAATACACAAAAATCATTGAATAGAAATAGAGCTAATTTTTCCGCTTATAACGCGTTAAAAGATGCTGCTGAAATAGAAGACGAAAGAGCTGAGGTATATTAGTGAGGCCCAATCTTGAAAAGCTGTTCGGCAGCGCATTCAGGATTATGGTTGAAATAACCCCAGACGTTTTAAATATTATAAATAAAAGTTCCTTGAAAAAGGAGCTTTTTTTATTCTCCAATTCAGAAACTCAATATTGAAAAGCAGCTTGGCGACGCATTTGGGATTGATGGTTTAGACCTAGAAATTAAGTGTTACTTATTGCTTTATTCAATTATAAATAAAGAGTTTAAGTCGAATGGTTTATTAATAAAAGACCAAAAGCCGTTTCAAGGAAATTTGAGACGGCTTTCTTATTTCGGTCAAATGGTTAAAAAGTTATGTAGTATTTACAATACTTACTATTGCTTTATGGCAACTTTAAAAAATCTTTAGAATTCAGAGATACATTTGGTGCTCAAATCAATTTATTGTGTACCAGTTTTAATGTTTTTCAATATGAATTATAAAATTCTATTTAAAAAAATGCTATGGATAGCATTCTTTTTTATTGCCATAAAAAGCGGTAGATGTCAAACTCCTCAAGGACTCACTTCTAACCATAAGAGAACAGAATTTTCAACCCAATTTCGTTTTTCTTCGGTAATTTTACCGGCATCTCTTATAGGATACGGATTTTGGGCGAACCATAATCGTATGCTCAAAGAATTGGATTATGAAATAAAAGAGGAGGTGGATGAGCATATTGATGAGAAACTCACAATCGATGATTTTTCACAGTATCTCCCAGCCGCTTCGGTATACGCACTCAACTTCGCAGGAATTAAAGGAAAGAATAACCTTAAAGACAGAACAATGATTTTGGCAACAGCGTACTTAATCATGGGGGGAAGTGTTTTAGGGCTAAAATCCTTAACTAAAATTGAAAGGCCTGATGGAAGCTCCAATACTTCTTTTCCTTCTGGGCATACCGCCACGGCATTTATGGGGGCAGAGTTTTTATATCAAGAGTATAAACATAAATCTATTTGGTATGGTGTAGCCGGATATGCAGTTGCTGCTGGAACTGGTTTTTTCCGAATGTATAATGATCGTCATTGGCTAAGTGACGTCATTGCTGGAGCGGGGATCGGAATTTTAAGTACAAAAATAGCCTACTGGCTCCAGCCTACGTTGCAGTCGGTTTTCTTTCCTGATAGGGAAAATGATAGTGAATTCTCGGTAACTACTTCAATTGCTCCATTTTATGATGGGAATGCCATTGGAGTAGGGGCTATCATTAGATTTTAATCGGATAGAGGCGTGGCCTTCTTCAAATAAATTAGTGTAAAATTGACATATCGCAAATAGCATTTGCGACATTCAAAATTAAAAGAATTAAATTTACTAACATGAAGGTATTGATAGCAGAAGATGAGGTGGTTTTACGGGAATCTATAGAAGCTTACCTTACAAAGGAAGGAAATGTTTGTGAAGTTGCAGCCGACTTTCGTGAGGCTTCCTATAAGACATCGCTATATGCTTATGATGTTGTCGTCTTAGATGTGAATTTACTAACTGGAAGCGGGTTGGATGTGTTGAAGGAAATTAAATGCACGAAATCCGATACTACAGGTATCATTATAATTTCAGCCAATAATTCGCTTGAAGATAAGCTGGAAGGATTGGATTTGGGAGCTGATGATTATTTAACCAAACCTTTTCATCTGGCTGAGCTCAATTCTCGAATCAATGCCATCTACCGGCGAAAAAAACTTAGCGGAGGGAATCTCGTTATCTGTAATGAAATTATAATAGATACAAGCAGTCAAGTCGTGACTGTTGAAAAGCAAGAAATAAAACTAACTAAAAAAGAATACGATTTACTTCTGTTTTTCATAAGTAATAAAAATAGGGTTTTGTCTAAAGGGATTATTGCAGAGCATTTATGGGGAGACCACAGCGATTTAATAGATAATTTTGATTTTATCTATGTGCATATCAATAATCTACGTAAGAAATTAACGAAAGTGGGAGCTAAATATATCAAAACCGCTTATGGGAGTGGATACAAATTTGTGGTTGAATAAATGAAAAGAGAAAAAAGAAAAGTTGGACTAATTCAAAAAACATCCCGCACGTTTATCCTTGTAAGTTTCATCCTGATGCTTCTTAGTACGGTGATTCTCTATTTCTATATCCGATCAATATTGCAGGAAGAGATTGAACAAGATCTTTACTCAAGAGCCTCAAGAATAGAAAGTGTTATTGAAATGGGGGCAGATCCTTTTTCGCTACCTCCTGTAGTTGAAATAGAACAAGTTTCGTCAAAATTACCAGCGTTTGTAAAAGACACACTTATATTCGATCCCTCTCAAGATGAAATGGAACTTTTCAGGGAGTTAACCACCTTTAAAAATGTTCAAGGGAATTTTTATAGGATTACCGTAAGGGATTTAGTAGTGGAATCTGATGACATACTTATCGCCTTTATTGTTTCTTATGTTTTTATTCTTATTATCGTTTTTGTAGTCTTATTTTATCTTAATAAAGTTGAGAATTCGAATATCTGGCAACCTTTTTTTCATACGCTCTATCAGCTAAAACATTTTTCGGTTGCCTCCAAACAACCATTGATTTTTAAAGATTCAGAAATCAAGGAGTTTAGTGAACTAAATACCCAGATGAAAGTATTAACGGATAAAGTAAGAAAGGATTATAATAATCTCAAACAATTTACTGAAGATGTATCCCATGAATTGCAGACCCCTCTTTCTGTAATGCAAGTGAAAATTGAAAATATGGTGAACGATGGTCCATTGAATGATGAGCAATATCGACAATTAATCTCCCTGAATAATGATATTAAGAGGATATCTCAATTAAATAAAGGGCTTGCTCTGCTCACCAAAATTGAAAATAACCAGTTTGCCAATTTGCAAAAAATCGAATTAGCTCTAATCATCACGCGTAGTATTGCTAATTTTGGAGAAATTTTCAGTAAAGAAATCTATTTTAGCGGAGATAGAAAGCTGGTGGTAACAATGGATTATCATTTAGCTGAAATTCTTTGCAATAATTTAATTGTAAATGCCATTAAGCACACTTCTTCAAATGGGCATGTTGAAATAAACATTACTTCCAATAGTTTTTCGGTAAAAAATACGGGGGACCATCCGATAATGGATGCAGATAAAATTTTCGAACGTTTTTATAAAGAAAGCCAAAGTGCTAACTCTACAGGTCTCGGATTGGCGATTGTTAAAAAAATTTGTGAATTATACGGTTTTGAAATTATCTACACATTTGAGAAGGGCTTCCATGTCTTTAAAATTTCATTTTAGGAACTGTCAATACTGTATTGTTGGCAATTTTTAATTTTAATATGTGCGGAATTCAGTAGGAAACAAATGAGGCAGATTTTAACGCTTCTTACCAATACTTTTAGAAAGTACGAGTAGCACGATAGTCACTTATTTATAAATTTTGATTTTAAGCAAGCCTGTGTTTTGGTGGCTTTAAGCTGTTCTTGCAAATAGCTTAGATATGATCCCCAGTAAAAATTCACATAAGGAGTTATTTAATCATTTCCGTGTAAGATAAAATGGTTTTATGTCCTTTGGTGTTGAAGTAATCAACCACATAATCTCGACTTCCCGTGACTAAAACAAAATCGCCGCCCCAGGCTCCCAAGCTTTTTATCGAGCCATCAAAATCACTAAAATGAATGTCTTTAATCGTTTCCTGCTTTAGTAACTGAGAAATAATTTCTTCGTGTTCATTGAGTAATGCTTCAAAAGCATTTAGGTTATTGGCAGTTAAAAGTTTTTGCGTTATGGTAGAGATTTTGGAAATAGCTACTTTCTTCTCTTCAGCATCAGCAACTTCTTTGTAATGATTAATCCCTTCTCTACTGTTTTGCTTCTTATTTAAATGAACAAAAAATAGCTTTTCCTTAAAATCAAAATTAAAATCAACTAAGTTAACAAATGGCTTTTTGTCTTTTAATTGATAGGTAATGCCAGAATTGTTTCTGGCGCAAGCAATATCGTAGCCACTTCCGGAAAAACTATTCCAAAGCAGTTGAAAAGCATCAACATTGGCCCAGTTCGCGATGTTGTTGATTAAAGTGGAGGAAGACCCGAGGCCCCAGTTTTCAGGAAATTCTAATTTGGTAGTTATCGAAACGCCACTTAGATTCTCCAAGAATTTGCCATTCAGTTTTTTGGCTTCCCTTAAAAACGAAAGTAAGGTTTCGGCTATTTTGTAATCCGAGCTTTTTAGTAATCCTTCTTCGGATGTATTGGCAACGGCAGAAAGTTTTAATTCAGCAGAAAACCACTCCTTGTCAAGATAATTTAAGGCCTGCCATTGAATTGTCCCGCCAGTTGTTTCCGTTACCTCCAGTGATTGTCCGAATTTGGTTGGAAGGGCAAAGCTTAGCGCACCGTCCAGCACCACGTATTCCCCAGTTATGAGAAGTTTTCCGTTACTGCGAAACTCTTTATTAGCCATTATTTGTTCTGATTCTATCAAACTCATTAATAACGCCGCTATGGGTAACCGTTTTATCTTTATAGAAGTTTACAAAATATTCTTTCTCCTCTTTCGTGGCACCAAGCTGATTTAAAATGTTCGTTAAATGCATTTTCATGTGCCCTTTTTGAATGCCATCAGTAATGAGTGAGCGTACCGCAGCAAAATTTTGGGCCAAACCGGCAACCGCCACCACCTGCATCAAGTCTTTGGCAGAAGGGTGGTTTAATATTTCCAGTGATAGCTTTACCAGTGGATGCAAACTTGTTAGTCCGCCCACCGTACCAAGTGCAAGTGGAACCTCAATCCAGAAATAGAAAATGCCGTTTTCTATGCGAGCATGGGTTAAACTTTTGTAAGAACCGTCTTTCGCCGCATATGCATGAACACCTGCTTCAATGGCCCTAAAATCGTTTCCTGTAGCCAGTACAACCGCATCAATGCCATTCATAATTCCTTTGTTGTGCGTAACCGCCCGATGCGGTTCTGCATTGGCAATATCAATGGCGCGGATAAATTTTTCAGCAAATGCTTGTCCGCTTAATCCTTTGTCATCATTTAAATCTTCAATCGGGCAACTTACTTCTGCTTTTACAACGCAGTTGGGAACGTAATTGGAAAGAATGCTCATTACAATTTCCACGTTTTTTTCTTCCGAAGTAAAATCAGCGTAATGTTGTGCTTCCTCTTTAAAGGTTTTGGCAATAGTTTCTAAGCACGAATTTATAAAATTGGCGCCCATGGCATCCAAAGTTTCAAAGGTGCAGTGCAGTTGAAAATAATAATCAAGCGCCTCGGTTTTGTTTCTAAGCTCAATGTTTGAAATCCCACCACCGCGTTTGCGCATATTGCGGGTAATTTCTTCCGTAGCCTTAAGCAAAGTAGGCTTTATTTGGTTGAAAAAATTTTTCAATTTATCCGTGTCGCCGGTGTACATAAAATGCACTTGTCCTATTTTTTCGCTCCCTAAAACCGAAGTTTTAAAACCTCCACGGTCCTGCCAGAATTTGGCGGCCTTTCCCGCGGCGGCCACTACCGAGCTTTCTTCAAGGGCCATTGGAATGGTGTGGTATTTTCCGTTAATGAGAAAGTTTGGAGCAATCCCTAATGGAAGGTAAAAATTAGAAACGGTGTTTTCTATAAACTCATCGTGCAATGCTTGTAGTTTGGCGTCGTTGTTCCAATATTGCTCTAAAATGGAGATGCCTGCTTCTTTATTCTGAAAGTGATTGGTAGCCAGCCAATTAATTTTATCTTGTTTTGATAATTTGGAAAATCCGTTTACGGGTTGTGCCATGGGTATAGTCTCTTCAAAGGGCAAAGATATGGATTCTCGACAATTAAATCCCGACAGTTACTTTCTTCGGAAGGCATTTTTAAATGCGATGCTTTAAAGAAATAAATTGCATATCTTTAAATCAGTGGATTATAAATTTAAGGATTGGCAAGGCTGTTTTACCGAAACTACAAGGATGTAATAAAATGAATTGTATTCAGAAATTTACCTTTTTTACAATTTTACTATTTTTCTTCGGAAATCTTTATTCCCAAGAGGATAAGCCTAAAGTTGCCTTGGTTTTGAGTGGGGGCGGAGCAAAAGGTATTGCCCACGTTGCAGTTTTAAAAAAGCTGGATAGTCTTGGTATTGTTCCAGATTTAATTGTGGGGACAAGTATGGGCAGTGTGGTTGGCGGACTCTATGCAATTGGTTATTCAGCAGATAGTATTAAAAAATTGACAGATGCTACCGATTGGGATAGGTTGCTTTTTGGTGATGTTTCCCTTCAGGATGTTAGCGTGGAAGAGAAGAGTGAATTTCAGCGCTATTTAATGGGGTACGATATTGTGGGTGGAAAACCTAAGTTGAAGCCCTCTATTCTGAAAGATCAAAATTTAAGAGAATACTTAATCTCTTTAACGTCTCCTGTTTATGGGGTGAAAAGTTTTGACGAGTATTCAATCCCTTTTCGGGCGGTTACCACCGATTTGGTAAACGGCACCGAGGTTGTTTTATCAGAAAATTCTTTGGCGCTGGCTATAAGAGCAAGTATGTCTATCCCTGGTATCTTCGCGCCGGTTCGATATAAAAATACATTGTTGGTGGATGGGGGCGTCTTAAATAATTTCCCTGTGGATATTGCGAAGGAGATGGAGGCCGATATAATTATTGGTAGTGATGTAGGTGGCGGATTGATACCTATTGAAAAATTGGATAGTCCAACGACTATTTTGTTCCAAACTTCCATGCTCACCAGTAATCTTAAAAATCAAAGCGATAGGGAGCTTTGCGATATTTTAATTGATCATACTGGAAATTTAACCTATGCTACTAAAGATTTCAATAAAGCAAATGCTATTTATCAGCAGGGTACCGTGGCAGTAAATGAAAAAGTGGATGAGCTTGTGATATTAGTCGAAAAGCTAAAAAAATATCCACAACGGCCGCATCAGTTGCCTTCGGGAGATGGAAAGGTTACGATAGACAGTATTTCTTACGAAAATATTAGTGAGGGAAACCTTGCTGTGATGCGGGCTAGAATGGGACTGGGGCAGGGGAGCGCTTACACGGCAGAGGAAATTCGGAAAGCGGTAGATTATGCCATAGGAACACAGCTCTTTCATCAAATAGATTATAAAATTACGCCTGTTGAGGATCGGAATTTCTTATATATTTCGGGCGTTGAAAAAGCACATCACCAAATTGAAGGTGCATTGCATTATGATACCAATCAGGGAGTGGGTATTGTTTTAAACTATACGGGTAGAAATGTTATTGGGAATTCTTCTCGAATGCTTCTTAGCGTAGATGCGGCAGAACAGCCTAAATTTAGGGTGCAATATCAGCAGAACTTTGGTAAAAATAAAAAATGGTGGTGGCGTGGTCAAGTTTTCGGTCAGAATACGGAGCAAAGTTTTTACAGCTTAGGGGTTAAGGGAGAAGATTTAAAGAATGATTACCTTGTAACAAGTTTACAGTTCAATAAAAGCATCAAAACTTTGAAGGATTATATTGGGATGGAATTGAATTATGAATACACGCTGTTTCGTCCTGAACTTGACCCTGAAACAAACGTAAATATTTACGATTTAAAGCGTTATTCTTTTAAGAATTTGGAATTGAGCGGCTATTACGTTCATAACAGCCTCGATAAAGTTTTTTTTGCAACCAAAGGAAGTTATCTTTTTGCCCAAGCAGCAAGGTCCTTAAGCGCTAATGTGAATACCGAATTCAATGAATTCCCAGAGGATGATGTAGACGGGCACGTAAACAAATTTACAAAGGTTAGCATGGAATATGAAAAACGGTTTGCGCTGAAGAATGCTAACTCCTTAATCTTAGGAAGTAATGTGGGATTTACTTTTATAGATAATCAAGATGCCGATGATATTTCCTTTATTCGGCACGGACAAGGAGCAAAGTATTTTCTAGGAGGAAACTTGCGGCAAAACAGAAGGGATTCCTACGCTTTTAAAGGGCTTGGCGACGGGCAGCTTATGGCAACTCAGTTTATAAGTGCGCATGCCTCCTTGCAGCTAAATCCGTTTAGAAATTTTTATATTACTCCTCATGCCAATTTTGCTTCAGTTGGCTTTGTTGATGCCAATAGCTTTTTTGATGAAATATTTGATTTTACCAACGAGTGGACCGAAACCTCTAATACAAGTTTACTATTTTCATCTGGCGCTACTATCTCTTACGATACCATTTTAGGACCAACGAGTTTCGATATTTCCTACATAAACGATTTAGGAAAATTACAGTTTTTCTTTGGGGTGGGATTACAACTTAATTTAGCAAAATAAGAATACAGATCGCCCTTCTTTCCGAAGCGATAAACACTTGGAATTGAAATGAACAGTTTTATTTTTTCATACGCCCCGAGCCAAAGTTCACAATTAGCAATGTTTAACGATAAATGTTGCGTAGTCTGTGAAATTTTTAGTAAAATTGACGGTTTTTTAATCAATACGTAACAATAAATGAAGAAGAATTTTAAGCTGCTCCTACTTTTTGTAGGCTTAGTTTCTGTGGTATCTGCTCAAAATCAGAAAATTACATTAGAAGAAATTTGGGGAGGTGCCTTTCGCACCGAAGGAATGGACGTGTTACACTCCATGAAAAATGGAACTCAATATACTGTGCTTAACTTCGATAGAAGCACTAGAAGCTCCGCCATCGACAAATACAATTACGAAACCTTGGAAAAAGTAGAAACCATCGTTTCTTCTTCCAACTTGTCTCCAATAGATTATTTTACATCGTATACATTTAGCCAAGACGAATCGAAAGTTCTTTTGGCAACAGAAGTGGAATCTATCTTCAGAAGGTCTACACTTGGTAAGTTTTATGTGTATGACATAGCGTCTAAAGAGCTAACATTGATTTCAGAAAATAAAATACAAGAACCTACGCTATCTCCAGATGCTTCTAAGGTGGCCTATGTTTTTGAAAACAATTTGTACATAAAGGATTTAGCCAACGGAAAAGTGACACAGGTTACAACCGACGGGGAAAAGAACAAAATTATTAATGGAGTAACCGATTGGGTTTATGAAGAGGAATTCTCCTTGGTTAGAGCATTCGATTGGAATAAAACTGGCGAATATTTAGCCTACATCCGTTTTGATGAAAGTAAAGTGCCTCAATTTTCCATGGATGTTTACGGGGAAAGTTTATACCCAACACAGCACGAATTTAAATATCCAAAGGCTGGGGAAAATAATTCAGAAGTAAAATTATTTACGTACGAGCTTGCTTCCGAAGAAAAAAAAGAGGTTGACCTTGGAGATGCATACTACATCCCAAGAATTGAGTGGACAAACGATGCTGATGTTTTGAGCGCTCAAGTAATGAACCGTCATCAGAACGATATAAAATTGTATTTTCATACTATCAACAAGGGGACGGAAGTGGTGCTTCACGAGACAGATGAAGCTTACATTGATGTAACAGACAACCTTACCTTTTTGGAAGATAACAGTTTTATTTGGACAAGCGAAAAAGACGGATTTAATCATATTTATCACTACAATAAAAATGGAAAGCTTCAACACCAAGTTACAGAAGGACCTTGGGAAGTGACTAACTATTACGGATACGATAAAAAGACAGACCGTGTTTTTTACCAATCGGTAGAGAATGGTTCTATAAATCGCGATGTGTATTCGGTAAAATTAAATGGAAAAGGCAAAAAAAGACTTTCTTCGGAAGAAGGGACCAATAATGCAACTTTCAGCGCCGATTTTAGCTACTATATCAATTCATTTTCCAGTGCTTCACTTCCGCCACGTTATACTTTAAACGATAGCAAAACTGGTAAAGAGGTAAAAGAAATTGTAAACAACGATGCGCTTTCTAAGAAAGTTTCCCAATATGAAATTTCACCAAAGGAATTTACTACTATTCGCGTAAATGGAAACGATTTGAATATGTGGATGATAAAACCCGCAGATTTCAACCCGAATAAAGAGTATCCATTATTTATGTATCAATACTCCGGTCCTGGTTCGCAACAAGTTGCCAATAGCTGGATGAGTGCCAATGACTACTGGTACCAAATGTTGGCAGAAAAAGGATATGTTGTAGCCTGTGTTGATGGAAGAGGGACAGGTTTGAAAGGTGCAGATTTTAAAAAGATCACCTACAAAGAACTAGGTAAGTATGAAGTTGAAGACCAAATTGCCGTTGCAAAGCAATTAGGAGAGCTTTCTTATATTGACGAGGATAGAATTGGAATTTGGGGTTGGAGTTATGGTGGCTTTATGAGTACCAACTGTATTTTAAAAGGTGCTGATGTGTTTAGTATGGCCATTGCCGTAGCTCCAGTTACCAGCTGGCGCTTTTACGATACTATCTACACTGAAAGATATATGCAAACACCGCAGGAAAATGCCAGTGGTTACGACCAGAATTCGCCGTTGAGCTACCCAGAATTGCTAAAAGGGGATTATTTATTAATTCACGGAACAGGCGATGATAACGTACATGTACAAAATACAATGAGGATGGCAGAAGCATTAATCCAAGCCAACAAGCAATTTGATTGGGCCATCTATCCCGACAAAAATCACGGTATTTATGGTGGGAACACCCGTTTACAGCTTTATACAAAAATGACCAATTTTATCGATGAAAATTTGGGAGCTACTTCTAGCAAGATCGAGGGAGTAAAGCAAATGAATAATTAATACCAAATAATTTTTATATGTCTTCAATAGCAAAACAAGATCCTAGTACAAGCGAATTATTTGGTCATCCTAAAGGGTTATATATTCTTTTCTTTACAGAATTATGGGAACGCTTTTCCTATTATGGAATGCGTGCACTTTTTACGCTTTTTTTAGTTGCTGAAACAACTTCTAATAATCCTGGATTTGGTTGGACAAACGATGAAGCTTTAGCACTTTATGGTTGGTACACCATGTTGGTGTATATGTCCTCAATTCCTGGAGGATGGATTGCAGATCGATTTCTAGGACAGAAAAAAACAGTAATGCTGGGTGGAGTTCTTCTCTGTATAGGGCATGCTGTGCTTGCTTTAAATTCTGAAACTTCCTTCTATATTGGTTGCTTATTCATAATTTTAGGTGTAGGCGGACTAAAACCTAATATTTCTTCAATGGTTGGAGGCCTTTACAAACCAAAAGATGAGCGTAGGGATTTAGGCTTCTATATTTTCTATATGGGGATTAATATTGGTGGTTTTGCGGCTCCTATAATTTGTGGATATGTAGGTGAAAAAATTAACTGGCATTATGGTTTCGGATTGGCAGCAATTGGAATGTTTATCGGTCAGTTAGTTTATATCTGGGGACAAAAATACCTTAAAAACGTAGGGAATCTTATTTCTAAAGATAATGAGGTGGACAGGGAAATCCTTACTAGGCCGCTTACGGCTATTGAGAAAGATCGGGTGAAGGTTTTATTGATTTCTTTTCTTTTAATTATTCTATTCTGGGCAGCTTTCGAACAGGCGGGCGGACTTATGAATTTGTACGCTGAACAAAAAACAGATCGTGACCTTTTTGGTTGGATAGTACCGGCTTCGGTATTTCAATCAGTGAATTCCTTCTTTATTATTACATTGGCGACTGCTGTTGGAGCTTTTTGGTTGAAATGGAAGAAGAAAGGAAAAGAAGCTTCTTCTTTATTTAAAATTGCAGTTGGTATTATAATTATGGCTTTAGGCTTTAGCTTTATGAGTGCTGCTTCAGTTCAATATGAAGAAACAGGGTCTTCAGCTATGTATTGGTTAATTTTGGCGTACCTTTTCCACACCATTGGAGAATTATGCGCCTCTCCAGTTTCTCTTTCTTTTATAACAAAATTAGCACCGTTAAAATACGCTTCCATCATAATGGGACTGTATTGGGCTGCTACAGGGTTGGGCAATAAAATCGCGGGTTTAATTGGCCAAAGTGCTCAGGACTTGGGAGAATTTGAGATTTTTACTGGAATCGCTATAATCTGGTCGCTTATTGGTGTGCTGGTAATCATGTTGTTGAAACCTCTCAAAAGATTAACTCACGGCGCTGAGGATAATGAGGGTGCCGCTAGAGACGAAATGGCTAAAGAGTTAGAAACATCAACTAATTAGAATTTCTAACTTAAACTTATATTTGCTAAACTAATACGCTTCTTAAACTAATATTATGAATCTAACACTATGGATTTTGGCAGTGGGATGGACCTTTGTAGCGCTTTGGGTTCCTTTTATTATTTATACAAATAGAAAGACGCATCCCCGAGCGTTGTTTGTGCTATTTTTTGCCGAAATGTGGGAACGCTTTTCCTATTATGGAATGCGGGCCTTACTGGTTTTGTATATGACAAAAGTTCTTTTTGTTGATATGGCGCAATCGGCGGCCGAGATAAAGTCGTACGCCATTTATGGATCGTACACGGCTATGGTGTACCTTTTTCCAGTACTTGGAGGATTGGTAGCTGATAAATATCTCGGCTTTAGGAATACTATAATTTGGGGTGGTTTTTTAATGGTGCTCGGACATTTTGCTTTAGGTTTCCAGGCTTTTGGGGACTTAGAAGGGAACATGCCTATGTTCTTTGGAGCGCTAGCACTTATAATTATAGGTAACGGTTTTTTCAAACCTAATGTGAGTTCTTTTTTAGGAGAATTCTACGAGACAGATGATCCTAGAAAAGACGGAGCTTTTTCAATATTCTATATGGGAGTCAATATTGGTTCTTTCTTGTCCATTTTAACATGTGGATATGTAGGGCAGAATATCAATTGGCATTATGGGTTTGGATTGGCAGGCATTGGAATGCTTATCGGATTATTAGTATTTTGGCTTTTTGCAAAAGGTTTTGGAGATAAAGGTTTAATGCCTGAAGAGGTTAAAACGGGAGAGGTGAAAATTTTTGGTGTAAAACCTAGCGTTGTTGTAATTACACTTTCTTTAGTTGCTATCCCCATCTGTGCGTTAATGCTTAACTTAAATGAAGTAATGTCTACGTTACTTTTAGTGATTTCAATAGGCATAATTGGATACATAGTGTATCATGCTCTCAAAAGTGAAAATAAAGCGGAAGGTCAACGCCTACTGGTTGTAGTCGTATTATTTTTCTTTCATGCCGTGTTCTGGGCACTTTTCGAGCAAGCGGGTGGTTCGTTGACGATTTTTATTGAGAAAAATGTGGACCGTTCATTTCTAGGAACTGTTTTACCAGCCTCCATATTCCAAAGTTTTAATCCTTTGTTTATAATCTTATTGGCTCCATTATTTTCATGGATGTGGCTTCGATTGAATAAATCTGGTAAAGAGCCAAGCACACCTATGAAATTTGTATTAGGATTATCTTTGCTTGCTTTTGGTTTTGCTATCATTGTATTAGGCGCAAAATTCTTTCCAGACCAGCAAGGGTTGGTTTCGGTTGTGTTTGTAGCTCTAATGTATTTGTTTCACACTATGGGCGAACTTTCATTATCACCAGTGGGACTATCTATGGTAACTAAGTTGTCTCCGGCAAAAATTGTTGGTTTTGTAATGGGTGCTTGGTTTTTGTCTATATCAATTGGAAACAAATTAGCGGGATGGATAGGTGCTTTAACAGCGTCTGAAAGTGTAGCAGAAGGCGCGCATCCAACAGAGACCTTAAGTATTTATGCCAACACGTATTTAGTTTGGGGTGTTTTGGTAGTTTCTGGTGCTGCACTGTTATTGTTGCTTTTGGTTCCAATTTTGAGAAAGTGGATGAATGGTATTCACTAAAAAATAAACTCATTCAATTATAAAAGCTCCCTTTTCGCCTGTGTAGTGAAAAGGGATTTCTTTTTTTAAGCAGGTCTTTTCCCAGAGTCCCACAAACGACCTATAATTACTGCCGTCTGCGACTACCTGTTTGGGCTGTATTTTCTGTAAGGCTCTTTCCAAATTTATTTTCGGTGAGTAGGTAAGGAGTAAAATGTCCACTTCTTTATTGTTATCAAAATTCGAAAGACTGTCCACAATTAAAATTCTATTTCCTTTAAAATTTATTGATTTTGAGAATTGCTTTATATGGATGTGTTTAATGTTTTCACCTAACGCATAGTCATTAAATATTCTTTGGTTGTTGTTTGTTTTCTGTTGAACTTTTAAAGTGCGTCCCTCGTGCAGGGCAATTTCAGAAGTGCGACTTTTATGAAATACAATCAACCTGTTTTTTCTATTGGCTACCTTATGTTCATATATAAATGTTGCAATCAGCAATAGTATACTTCCGAAGAAAAAAACAGTCCTCCTTCTATTTTTGGTTTGTAGTAACAGAGCAAGGGCGATGATTAGTATGTAGGATGCAATTAATTTGAATTCGTTAAAATGATGAATATACTGAAATAAAAATGCCTCCTGATTTGCTATCCAAGCCACGAAGCTGTTCATGAGATTAATGGCTTCAAAATAAAGATTAGCCAACCAATTTGGTAAAACATTTAAAAGTAGTAACGCAATCAACAGAAATCCCAGACCCAACAACACACCGATACAAGGAACGATTATTAGGTTTGAAAGGAAAAATAAACTTGGGAATTGATGAAAATAGTATAACGATAGCGGTAGCACACTTAATTGAGCTGCAAAAGTGACGGTAAGCAATTGCCAGAAATAGAGAGATACTTTGTTTCGCGGAATCCAATATCGGGAGAGGAGAGGTTGTATCCAAACGATGCCTAAAACGGCGGTATAACTTAATTGAAAACCGACATCAAAAATAAAGCTTGGCTTAAATAGCAAAATGATGAACATAGAACTTATAATAGCATGATATATATTGTGAGTTCTATTTAGATGCATTCCGTAAGCGATAAAAGAAAACATGGTTACCGCACGGACGACTGAGGCAGATAAGCCGGCAACAAGGGCAAAACTCCATAAGATTATTATGGTAAGAATTAGTTTTATAAGTTTTCCTCTTCTGAGATTTTCAATGGGTTTTAATAGAAAGTTTAGAAACAATAATACCAAACCCACATGCAAACCGGAAATGGCTAATAAATGAATGGCTCCAGCAGCCGCATATTGTTGGTAGGTTATGGCAGAAATATCTTGACGCTGACCCAAAAGTAGGGCTTTTACCACCGCAATTTCATTCGGATGGTCATATTTTTCTAGTTTGTGATTTATATTATCGTGAAACCTGGCTGCCAATCCGCGAAGCGTATTGGTTTCCGAAGATTTTAACTGAATGGCTTCCGAGGTTACCGTAAGTTGGCGGTGCACTTGGTGGCTCTTTAAATAATTTTTGTAGTTAAATTGATGCGGATTTAAGGGAGAGGGGATTTCTTTGAGGCTACTTTGAGTCTCGTAAATATCGTCTACTTTAAGAAGCTGTACTTCTGTTAAGGAATCCCTTTCTAAACTGAAAAGAAACTTTCCTTGAGCTTCAAAACCGTTTATGCGTAATACTTCAGCGAAATAACGATTATGAAAAGCAGTAGGTTTTAACCTTTCCGTTATTTGAAAAGTAACGTTAGCACCTTTCGTATACTTTTTTAAATAGTGATTCGAATTTCTTTCTGAATGAATAGTCGCGGTCACGACTCCAATTCCTATAAATAGTAAAAAAACTAAGAATCCGAAATACGCCGAAACAGCTATTTTTCGAGAGCGGTTAATCAGTAATAAAAATAAAAGCCCTGTTAGTGATAGGTACAACGAAATGACTGAATCAAATTGGTAATGATATCCCAACAAGATTCCAATTACTAACGAGATTAATAGCTTAAAAATGGGATACTGAAGTACATTCACGTAGTAAATATACTAAACAATAAGTTTTTAAACTATAAAACTCTTCGGGCGTGGTTAAAAGCAAAATTCCAATATCCTTCGCTTAAGGAAGAAACGAGTACGCCTCGAGAGGAGGTAGAATGAATGAATTGAATATCTTTTCCCTTAACGGAAACTACTAAGCCTACATGGTTTATTCTTCGGCTATTTTTATTTGTGGTGAAGAAAAGTAAGTCGCCTTCTTCTACATGTTTTAAACTGATTTTTTTTCCTTCCGTAGCCATCATGTAAGAAGCCCTTTGAAGCGCCACGTCATTTTCTTTAAAAGAAGTGTAAATGAGTCCGGAGCAATCCATTCCTCTTTTTGTAGTACCACCGTATTTGTAGGGCGTGCCGTTATAAGAAAGGGCGGTTTTTATAATTTTATCCGCTTCTTTCGATGCTTTTTTACTTTTATGGCGTACTTCTTTGTTAGTTTCGGGGCTTCCTTCAACAGAAACAGTTCTGCTTTTTTTGGAGGATCCACATGATGCGATTAAAGTAGCGGTTAAGAGAATGAGCAATACTTTTTTCATTGAGGTATTTGGGTTTTCAGGCAAATTAAGAAATTTTATTGAAAATGAGTTCCGCTGTTTTTTTACTGGCACCTTTGCCTCCAAGTTTCTTCTCCAACTCAAAATAATCTAAAAAAATACGTTCCCTTATTTCTGGGGATAATATTTTTTTCAATTCTCTTTTAAGATTTTTTGTAGTAAGGTCGTTTTGGATCAATTCTTTAACCACTTCTTTATCCATGATTAAGTTTACCAGCGAAATATACTTTAAAGTGATTATTCGCTTAGCAATTTGATAGCTGATCCAATTTCCTTTGTAGCACACCACTTCTGGGACTTTAAAAAGCGCCGTTTCTAAGGTGGCGGTTCCACTTGTAACCAATGCAGCTTTGGAAACACTCAATAAATCGTATGTTTTTCCTGTTACAAAATGAACGTTGTGTTTACCAATAAACTGCTCGTAAAAATGATAATCCTGACTGGGAGCCCCAGCAATTACAAATTGATATTCCTTAAAATCATCCACCACGCTAAGCATAACGGAAAGCATATTGGTAATTTCCTGTTTTCTGCTTCCTGGAAGTAGCGCAATAATTTCCCTTTCATCGAGTCCGTTTTCTTTCTTGAAATCATTGGGAAGCACTTGTTTTCTATTTCCAATTGCATCAAGTAATGGGTGTCCTACGAAATTGACAGGATAGTTATGTTTCTTTTCATAAAAATCTTTTTCAAAAGGAAGAATGACAAACATTTCGTCAATATCTCGCTTAATGGCTTCGATTCTTTTTTCGCGAGAGGCCCAAATTTGAGGAGATACATAATAGAAAGTTCGGTAATTCTTTTCTTTTGCCCATTTCGCTATTCGAAGATTGAAACCAGAATAGTCAATAAAAATAAGCACGTCAGGTTGGTAAGCCTCAATATCTTCTTTACAGAATTTTATGTTGGAAAATATAGCGCGAAGGTTCATCACTACTTCAAAAAATCCCATAAAGGATTGTTCCTTGTAATGCTTCACCAACTCGAGTCCAGCGGCTTGCATTAAATCGCCTCCCCATCCTCTAAAAGAAGCATTTTCATCTACTTTCTTCAGTTCCTTAATCAGGTTGGATGCATGTAGATCTCCTGAAGCTTCACCTGCTATAATGTAATATCGCACTTGTTAAAATATTTTAAGCAATAAGATACTAAATGCTGTTAGAAAAGTAGCAATTAAAACTCCTTTTGCCCTGTGATCTCTTTTCAATTTTATAAATCCGAAAAAGGCAGCCAGATTAAGCAACGCTCCAAGCGCCAATAAACTGCCTAAATGACCTTGTTCCCTAGCTACTTGAATGGTAGTGGCAATGCTAAGATCTGAAAACAATAAAATGTACAATAAGAATCCCATCGCATTGGCGATAATTCCCACTACAAAGCCAATAATTACTTCCTTTTTAATCATTTAAATTCCAAGTATTTAAATCCTGTATGGCGTGATGAGCAGTAAGATCGAATTGTACAGGAACTACGGAAACGTAACCGTTTTCCAAAGCCCATTCATCAGTATCTTCTCCTTTGTCTTGGTTAACAAATTTTCCCGTAAGCCAGTAATACTCTCTACCCATTGGATTGGTACGCTTATCAAATTCTTCCACCCAACGAGCGCGCGCTTGTCTGCATACTTTTACACCTTTGATAGCTTTTTCTTTTAATTTTGGGAAGTTTACATTAAGTACCACACCTTTTGGAATACCATTTTTAAGGGCACTTTCCGTAATGGTTTTCACATATTTTTTTACGCTTTCAAAATCGGCTTCCCAGGAATAGTCGCACAATGAAAATCCGATAGCTGGAATCCCTTCTACGCCAGCCTCTACTGCGGCGCTCATGGTTCCAGAGTAAATTACATTGATGGAGGAATTCGATCCGTGGTTTATACCACTCACGCAAATGTCTGGTTTTTTATTCAATATTTCGTTCACAGCCAATTTTACGCAATCAGCCGGGGTCCCGCTACAGCTGTATTCCAATTGAATGTCGTCTTGGTTAATGGTGATAGGACTGCAGTACAGCGTTGAGTTTACGGTAATAGCATGGCCCATTCCACTTTGAGGGCTATCCGGCGCCACTACAATTACTTCTCCAATTTCGTTCATAACATCGATTAGGGCTCTAATTCCTGGAGCGGTTATCCCATCGTCATTAGTAACGAGTATTAAAGGCTTTTTCTTCATTTTTATATTAAAATTTCCATGCTAAAATAATCAATTTAAAACACTCCTTGTTGGATTGAGACTGTTAGTTTTACGTTTCGTAATAATTGTATCAATTTATGATTATGCTGAACGCTTGAAGTTAGAGGCTGGAATTAGTCGCCAGTATTCTGTATTCAGTTGGCAGGGATTTTAGGTTATTCAACAAAAGTGAAAAGTGAAAACTCTGTCAGCGGACAACAAGCAACGAACAACGAACAAACTTTGTCCCTTTGCAACTCTGCGACTTAGGAGAATAATCAATTACGGAGTCAACCAGTCAACCAATTAACTAAATCAATCGAACTCCGATTTTCGGATTGTCCAGAAGTTGGATGATGGAGGCTGGATTTAATGGTAGCGAGTAAACTTTGCAACTTTGAACCTCTGTACCTTTACGACTTTATCCCTTTACAATTCTCCAACCAACCAATTAACCAAATCAACCAATAACCAAATCCGTATTTTAACAAAAAAATAAAACAGTTTCTTAAACTATTGCTGAATTATAAGCGTTTAACAAAATATTAGAGGGATTGTGGTGTTGTGGCACGATATTTTCCTTATTTTAGTTGATCCTAAACTAATTAAAATAAATGTAGTGTGGCAGTACGCCTGCCTCTGAAAAAAAGTTATAGATGAAAAGGAAATTTGTGTATTTGTTGGCGGTACTTTTAATATCTGCCGCGTCGTGTAGTTTTACTAATAAAACATTTGATAACCCCGATAAGGATAAACTGCTCATAGATCTAATATCTTATGTATTGGAGAATGGTCATTTTAATCCGAAGGAGTTAAACGATCAATTTTCAGAAAATGTTTACGATCATTATATCGAAGCATTAGATCCGCTAAAGCGTTATTTTTTGCAAAGTGATATTGACGAGTTTAAAAAATATCGATCTGCTATTGATGATCAAATAAAAACATCCGACCTTACTTTCTTTAATTTAACATACGATCGATTAATGCAACGTATGGATGAGGCTTCGGTTATGTATAAAGATGTTTTGGAAAAGCCTTTCGATTACACAAAAGATGAAACCATTGATGTAGATTATGAAAACCTTCCCTATGCAAAAAATAAAGAGGAGCTTTGGGAGCGTTGGAGAAAACAATTGAAATTTTCTACCATTGAGCGTTATGTAAGTGCAATGGAAATGGCAAAATCAGATGATGACGATTCTGATGACAATGAAGAAGAGTTGGAGGAAGGTTTTGAAGATTCAGCTGATGAAATAGATGAAGAGACGGCGAAAGATCCGGTTGCTTTAGAAAAGGAAACTCGTGAAGCTACGCAGCGTACAATTGGCGAGTATTTCGATTTTATGGAAGATTTGGAACGTAAAGATTGGTTTGGGGTTTATTTGAATTCGATTGTTGAAGAATTTGATCCACATACATTTTATTTTGCCCCAGATGACAAAGAACGTTTCGATGTTAGTATGTCTGGTAAGTTTGAAGGTATCGGTGCACGCCTTCAGAAGAAAAATGATCATATAAAAATTATTGAAGTAATTTCAGGAGGACCAGCTTGGAGAGGAGAAGACCTAGAGGTTGGAGATGAAATTATGAAGGTAGGTCAAGAAGGGGAAACACCGGTTAGCGTGGTTGGAATGCGTCTAGAGGATGCCGTAAAATTAATAAAAGGACCAAAAGGTTCTAAAGTACTTCTAACAGTGAAACGCATAGACGGAACTATCGATGAGGTAGCTATAGAGCGTGATGTAGTTGAATTGGAAGAATCTTATGCAAAATCGTCTATCGTGAAAAAAGGCGAGAGAACTTTTGGAGTAATCAATTTGCCTAAGTTTTACATTGATTTTGACGATTATAAAAATAGAAATGCCGCTTCTGACGTAGCAAAGGAAATTGAAGAAATGAAAAAGGCTGGAGCCGAAGGATTAATACTCGATTTACGGGATAATGGTGGAGGTTCTTTGAAAACAGTGGTTGATATGGCCGGACTTTTCATTAAAGAAGGACCGATTGTTCAAGTGAAATCTACAGGACAACGTAAAGAGGTGCTTAGCGATACCGATGATCGCGTGCAATGGGACGGACCATTGGTTATTTTGGTAAATGAATTATCTGCTTCGGCATCTGAGATTTTAGCTGCTGCTATGCAGGATTACAAACGAGCTATTGTTCTAGGTAGTAAACAAACGTATGGGAAAGGGACTGTACAAAATGTAGTAGACCTGAACCAATTCCTTCGAGGAAACAATGACTACGGAGATGTTGGGGCTTTGAAAGTGACCACTCAGAAATTTTATAGAATCAATGGTGGTTCAACTCAGTTAGAAGGTGTTAAAAGTGATGTTGTGGTTCCAGATCGCTACAGTTACAGCAATATCGGGGAGAAAGATCAAGACAATCCGCTTCCTTGGGACAAGATAGAATCTGTTAAATACGAAGATTGGTCGGGTTACATCGATTATGAAGAAACCATTGAGAGAAGTAAAAACAGAATGGCCAATAATAATCAATTAAAGTTGATTGATAAAAATGCCCAGTGGGTGAAAAAGCAACGAGAAGAGAAGACATATCCGCTGAATTTGATTAAATACAAAGCGGAAATCGATAGGGATGAAGAAGTTCTGAAGGAATTCAGAAAAATAAATGACTATAAAACAGATTTAACGTTTAAATCATTGCCTTACGAAGTTGAAATGATGTCTCAAGATAGTATATTGAAAGAAAAAAGAGAACGTTGGCATAAAAATCTCTCTAAAGATGTTTACATCGAAGAAGCTGTAAATGTTTTGGAGGATTTAAAAATGAACAATATTCAAAAGAATAAAGTGGTAGATGTAAAGGGATAATTTCTTTACAACAATTTAAAGTTTAAACCTGTCAGGAGTTGTTTTCTGGCAGGTTTTTTATTGGTAATTTTTAGTTGAAAGTAATGAAACGAAAAGGAACGTAAAATGAATTACCATTCGTGAATTCTGTTTGCATCTAACTTTAGGAATATAAATAGAAGTAAGGTAAAGCCTAGGAGTCCGGAACCACCGTAACTAAAAAAAGGTAGCGGGATACCTACTGTAGGAAGCAAGCCTATTACCATCCCTACATTGATGGCAAAGTGAAAGAAAATAATAGATGCGACCGAATATCCATAAATTCTGCTGAAGATGGATTTTTGTCTTTCCGCAATAAACAAAAGACGTAGTATTAAAAGCGCAAAGAGAAGTACAACCACGGAACTTCCAATAAAACCCCATTCTTCTCCAACGGTACTAAAAATGTAATCGGTGTGTTGCTCTGGCACAAAATTACCTTTGGTGCGGGTTCCTTCCAAAAAACCCTTTCCGGTAAGTCCGCCGGAACCAATAGCCGATTCAGACTGGTAGGTGTTGTAACCAATGGTTTTTCTAATTTGTTCCAGTTTTACGGGGTCATCTTCAAGACGGAGCCATAGACTCAAGCGATCTCGGTGTCTTTGTTCGAAAACGTTGTTGTAAATAAAATCTACCGAATAAGAAAAAGCAGTTGTAATTAGAAGGAGGATTATTAATTGGGGAATACCTATCTTTTTCTTTTTCCTTTTCAGAAAAAAATAGAAAAGGCCTAGTAAAAGTGCGCTCCCCAAAAATACCCATACTGTTCCGTAAAGCAGGGTAGTGGCGAAAATGAGTACAGCGCCTACTCCAACTAGAAGATACAACGGATGAAGTCCTTCCCTATAAAGTACAAAAAAGAAACATGCATAAACCAAAGCGCTCCCAGGATCGGGTTGCGGAATAATAAGCAAAGCCGGAAGAACGATAATAATGAATGCCCTTAAAAGATCTTTGAAATTATGGATATCAGTTTGAATGTCACTTAAGAATCGTGCGAGTGCTAAAGCGGTAGCTGCTTTGGCAAACTCAGAGGGTTGCAGGGTCATTCCACCGATAGCGTACCAGGAAGTAGCACCATTTACATTTTTTCCGAAAAGGAAAAGACCAGCAAGGGAAAGTAGGGAGATTAGATAGATTACACCCGAAAAACGTTCATAAAATTTAGCTTCTATAGAAAGAACGAGCACGATTAGACATATGCTCACAACTATAAATATAAGTTGTTTACCGTAATATTCATTAGGGTTAAAAAGGCTGCTTATTTCTCCCGTAAAAGACGCGGAGTAGATGTTTAGCCAACCAGCAAATACCAATATCGCATATAATAAAACTGTAAACCAATCCAGTTTTTTTAAAAAGCTATTCATTTAGGGCAAAGGTGTTTTCTCTATTGTTTTTTCGGGCCATTGAATCAATTTCTTTCCATCATTTATACGGAAAGATTCCCCGCTTAACGGTTTTGCATATTCATCTTCCAGACTTCCATTCAAAATATAATCCTCCATATCTGTTCTTGTTATTTCACCCTTAATGTATTTTTCAATCATTAAACTGGCTATTTTACCGGCCCATCGGCTTCCCCAATATCCATTTTCTACAAATACGGCAATGGCAATTTTAGGGTCTTCAATGGGGGCGAATGCTACAAAGATTGAATGATCCGTTAATTGCACCCGTTTCCCTTCAATTTTAGTGAAATTCTCTGCAGTACCTGTTTTTCCCGCTATTTTTATATCAGGAACTTGTAGCCAACGTGCAGTACCGTTATTGTATACATCGTACATTCCTTGAATAACCGGATCAAAATTTTCGGCATCAATGGTAGTTTCGTGTTTTTCTACAAATTTATGGGCAATAGTATCGTTTTCGATATTCTTAATTATGTGTGGCGTGAAGTAATATCCCCTATTGGCAATAGTTGCGGTTAAATTGGCTAATTGAATAGGAGTTGTAAGCACTTCCCCTTGCCCAATAGCGTTGGAAAGAGTGTTTGTGGCAAACCATCTCCGTTCACCATAAACGGCGTTGTAATAATCTGCATCTGGTATTTTACCTGATTTTCCGGTTGGAAGATCGTACCCCAAATAATCTCCTAAGCCAAAACTCTCCACGTGTTTTTCCCACATATTCATTCCTTCTGCAGACGTTGGGTATTTTTCTATTATCCTACGATAGGTATTAGCGAAATAAGCATTGCATGATTCCTGTATTCCTCTGTTTAGATTATTTCTAGTTCCCGAAGGGCAATGGCAACCCATAAAAGAGTTGCGTCCATAACGGTAGCCGTGATAACAAGTAAAAGTGGTGCTCTCATCAATCACATTCTCCTGCAAGCCTACAAGTGCATTGATGGTTTTGAAAGGCGACCCTGGAGGATACATCGCAAGAAGGCCGCGATCGTAAAGTGGTTTTGCAATAGAGTCGTTATACAATCGGGTGTAATTTTTGGAGCGTTTTCTTCCAACTAATAAATCGGGGTCGTAAGTGGGTGCAGAAACAAGCGATAGAATCTGACCAGTTTTGGGTTCTATCGCAACAATTCCACCCCTCTTATTTACCATTAATTGCTCTCCATACTTTTGTAAATCGTTGTCTATAGTAAGATAGATGTCTTTTCCAGGAATTGGAAGGGTGTCGAAAATTCCATCTTTGTAGGAGCCAATAACTCTATTAAATCTGTCTTTTTGAATAAATTTAACGCCTTTCCTTCCTCTTAAAACTTCTTCATATTGCTTTTCTACACCTTGACGACCAATCAATTCTCCGGATTGATAGTACTTGTACTTTTTTAATTCCCATTCATTTACTTCACTAATGTAGCCTAGAACATTTGCACCGACATTAGTCATATAATGCCGTAAAGATCTTTTCTGAATGTAAAAGCCTTCATATTTACGCATCTTCTCCTGCAAAATAGCATATTCTTCTTTAGATAATTGTGGGACAAATACCGAAGGGAGACGTGGTGAATAGGTGTAGGCCTTATTATATTTTTCTAAGAATTTATCTTTTGTGATATTCAGTAAAGTGCAAAATTCAAGTGTATCCAAAGGTTTTACATCCCTTGGAATTACCATTACATCATAGGAAGGTTGGTTGGCCACCAAAAGCTTTCCATTTCGGTCATAAATATGGCCACGCTCTGGGTAATCATACACAGCTTTAATCGCAGTATCGGTTAACGGGTTCTTGTTAGTGTTATCTATAAGTTGTAGATAAGATAACCGCCCAATGTAAACAATTGCGATAATTATTATGATAGATGATAAGAGAAACTTCCTCATTTACTTTTCCTACTAAACAGTGAGATAAAGATTAAACACAAGATTAAGGTGAATATTGCTGAAAATACTGTTTTTTTTAGAATTAGCAATATGTGTGCAAAACTAAATATCTCTAAGCCGAAAAGTATAAAATGATGTGTTAAAATTAAGAGGATGAGGTAGTTAATTCGTTGTCCGAACAGCGTTTTTTCAATTTTAATATGATGATAATCATAACTGACCCCAAAAACGGAGCGCATCAAAAGTGGGCGGGCATAAGCGGTAGCCACGGATGCGGCTGCGTGGACACCACCACTATCACTAAAAATATCGATACAAAGTCCTAATAGAAAGGAGAAAAATATAAACGGAATTCTATTGTCTTTATCAAATGGGAAAAAGACAATGAATAATATATATACATACGGATTTATATAACCTAAAAAGTTAATATGATTAAAAATAACTACCTGAAATAGTACCAAAACAACAAAGCGGACGGTATTTAGAAAAGCAGACCTATTCATTAATACTATTTTGTAGGTTCAAAATTTCTTGTCTATTTAGGTTTTCAATAATATAAACATGATCCAGAGTAGTCATATCATTGAACAATTCCACATCTATCAAGTAATAATTTTTAGAAGCGTCTAAGGAAAACTCCTTTATCTTTCCAATAGGAATCCCTTTTGGAAATATGCTGGACATTCCTCCAGTAACAATAGTATCTCCTTTTTGAACATTGGCGGCTCTTAAAATATCCACTAATTGTACGGTTTTAAAGTCTTTACCATCCCACTTTAATGAACCAAAATTCCCGGTGTTAGCCACGGCAGCATTTATTTCTGAAAGAGAATTCAAAACCGATTGAACATTGGAGAATCCTTCAGAAGTGTTTTCTATAATCCCGACAATTCCTTTTGAGGTAATAACACCCATATCTTGTTTAATGCTGTCCTTTTCACCTTTATTCAGTAACAAATAGTTCCTTTTTTTGCTGTAGCTATTTTTGATGATATTGGCGCTGTAAAGCCTATAATCCGTGTAAAGGGAGTCTGCGTAAAGGGTAGAATCGTTAACCTCGATATTTTTATTAATAAGCAGTTTCCGAAGTTTCATATTTTCTTCAACCAACTGCTCGTTGTATTCCTCTAAATGAAAATAATCTGAAATTTGATTGGTCTTGTTATAAATAGTTCCACTAACCCAATTGGCGGAGTTTAAAAATTTTATTTTTTGATATGAATGGGATTGAACCGTTAAGAATAGCGAAAAAACAAAAAGTAATAGAAATACAATAAAGGTTTTATTCCTTATTAAAAAATTGACTATTTGTTGCATTCACTAGTGCTATTTTATCAAGATTGGTTTGTACTTCTCAAGGTTTTTTAAAGCGATTCCGGTTCCTCTTACAACAGCTCTTAAAGGGTCTTCTGCAATGTAAACTGGTAAATCGGTTTTTTGCGAAATACGTTTGTCCAGCCCTCGAAGCATAGATCCACCACCGGCCAAGTAAATTCCGGTATTGTAAATGTCGGCAGCCAATTCTGGAGGTGTTTGCGATAAGGTTTCCATAACCGCATCTTCAATTCTAAGAATCGATTTATCCAGTGCTTTGGCAATTTCCCGATACGAAATCTGTACTTGTTTAGGTTTTCCCGTTAAAAGATCACGCCCTTGAACGCTCATCTCTTCCGGCGGAATTTCTAAATCTTCCGTAGCGGCACCGATTGCTATTTTAATGTTTTCCGCAGTGGTCTCTCCAACATAAAGGTTGTGTTGGGTACGCATGTAATAAATGATGTCATTTGTAAAGACATCTCCCGCAATTTTAACCGATTTATCACAAACAATTCCACCCAAAGCGATTACAGCGATTTCAGTAGTTCCTCCACCTATATCCACGATCATGTTTCCTTTTGGCTGCATAATATCCAACCCAATACCAATAGCCGCAGCCATAGGTTCATGGATAAGATAAACTTCCTTACCATTAACGCGTTCGGCAGATTCTTTAACCGCTCGCATTTCCACTTCGGTAATTCCGGAAGGGATACAGATAACCATTTTTAAGGTAGGCTGAAAAAAGCGTTTCTTTAACGCGGGAATTCCTTTGATGAACATGTTGATCATCTTCTCCGAAGCGTCAAAGTCGGCAATTACACCATCTTTTAATGGACGTATTGTTTTTATATTTTCATGGGTTTTACCTTGCATCATGCTGGCCTCTTTGCCAACGGCAATAATTTTGCCAGTCATTCTGTCTCTGGCAACTATAGACGGGCTGTCCACGACAACCTTGTCGTTGTGGATAATCAGCGTATTGGCTGTCCCAAGGTCTATAGCAATTTCTTCGGTTAGGAAATCAAAAAATCCCATGAACTATTCTGATGTTAATCTGGTTATTCCCAAAATTGGGAGGTTAATTTCCGAAGGTTTTGTTTTCGGAATTCTAAATAGACGATGACTAAAAAACAACATCGTGATTGTCATGCTGAGCTTGTCGAAGCATAATTAGCAAATTCCCCTTCAACAAGCTCAGGATGGCATGTTTGTCTAAACAGTCTTGTCTTTACAATTTAATTCTTTCAAATGTAAGAAATTAATGTTTAAAATGGCGTGTTCCTGTAAACACCATTGCAACATTATTTTCATTACAATAATCAATACTTAATTGATCTTTAATAGAGCCTCCTGGCTGTATAACAGCCGTTATTCCTGCTTTATCTGCAATCTCCACGCAATCCGGGAAAGGGAAGAAAGCATCACTGGCCATAGCGGCTCCATGAAGGTCGAAGCTAAATGATTTTGCTTTCTCAATAGCTTGTCTTAAAGCATCGACTCTACTTGTTTGTCCTGTACCACTAGCGCAAAGTTGTTGATTCTTTGCAAAAACAATGGTGTTGGACTTGGTGTGCTTGCATATTTTAGAGGCAAACAATAGGTCTTTTAACTCGTTTTCTGTGGGTTTATTGTTGGTTTCGTAAGAAAGGTCTTCCAAAACATCTGTTTTTAAATCCTTATCCTGTACCAAAACACCGTTTAAACAGGTGCGAACAGAAGTAATTGGCAATTCAATATCTTTCTGAACAAGAATAATTCTATTCTTTTTACCTTTTAATACTTCCAATGCTTCTTCGGAATAAGATGGAGCGATAACCACCTCGCAGAACAATGAATGAATTTCATTAGCCGTTTCCGCATCAATTTCGGTATTTGCTATTAAAATTCCTCCAAATGCAGAAACTGGATCTCCTGCCAAAGCATCTAAATATGCTTCTTTAATGGTAGGTCTTGTAGCTACTCCACAAGCGTTGTTGTGTTTTAGAATGGCAAATGTAGGATCATCATTTTTGAATTCACCCATCAAGTTAACGGCCGCATCTACGTCCAATAAGTTGTTGTAGGACAATTCTTTTCCGTGTAGCTTATCAAACATTTCGTCCATATTTCCGTAGAAATATCCTTTTTGATGTGGATTTTCACCATATCGTAAAGTTTGACCTTTTTGCTCACTTACCTTGAAAGCTTCTATTTCTTCTGTTCTGTTGAAATAATTAAAAATAGCGCTATCGTAATGCGAAGAAACGTTGAAAGCTTTAGCAGCAAAACGTTTTCTGTTTTTTAAAGATGTTTCTCCATTTTGCGCTGTAATTATTTCCAAAAACTCGGCGTAATCTTCCATGGAAGAAACACAGATAACATCCTTGAAATTTTTGGCCGCCGCTCTAATTAAAGAGATGCCACCAATGTCTATTTTTTCTATAATATCCTGTTCTGAAGCTCCGCTTGCAACGGTTTTTTCAAAAGGATATAAATCAACAATCACAATATCTAATTGTGGGATTTCGTATTGTTTTAATTCTTCAACATCTCCTTCGTGATCCTGTCGGTTAAGAATACCGCCAAAAACTTTTGGATGCAAGGTTTTTACACGTCCGCCTAAAATAGAAGGGTAGCTAGTTACGTCTTCCACGGGAATAACCTCAATACCAAGATCTTTTATAAATTTCTCGGTACCACCGGTAGAGTAGATGGTAACCCCAAGTTCATCAAGTTTTTTTACGATTGGTTCTAATCCGTCTTTGCTAAAAACAGAAATTAATGCCGATTTGGCCTGTTTTAGATCACTCATTATTACTGTGTTGTTTAGGTTTGCAAAAGTAATTTATTTGCGTTAAAAACTAAGGTTGTAGAAAAGAAAATTGTTTGTTCAGAACAATTAATGTGTTTTATAAAACTAATTAAGGATTTTTGCCACTTCAGCATTCACAAATTCCAAGAAATCTTCGTCTTCTTTTGTAAAAGGATCTGCAGTGTGCGAATCAATATCTATTTGTCCGATATTTTCACCATTTACAAAGAGCGGAATAACTATTTCTGCTTTCACAAAAATGCTACAGGCAATGTAGTTGTCTTGCGCTTTTACATCGGGAACAACAAAATTTTTATTGGAAACCGCCACTTGGCCACAAATACCTTTTCCAAAAGGAATAATAGTATGGTCGGTAGGTTCGCCAGCAAAGGAACGTAGTTTAAGTTCCTCCTGATTTCCGTTTTTAAAATAAAACCCCACCCAATCGTAATACGATATATTTTCTTGAAGGAGTTCGCAAATTTTTGTGAGACGGTCGTCTACAGAAACACTGTTTTCCGCAACGATATTTTTTACTTCTGCTTTGAGTTCTTGAAATGTCATTTATCAAATTTTGACAAAGGTAAAACAAAGTTCAGTTTTGGTAAAGGAAGGTGGTTAAAAGCTGAATTAGGAAAGGATAACATTTGCATCATTTTAACATTTTTCAGCAGTTTAAAAAAATAATTGTTACATTAGATTATAACTAAAAAATAATCAAAGATGAAAAGAATAATTTTAAGTGCAGCAATGCTGTTTGTGTTTACAGGAGCTTTTGTATCGTGTAAAGAGACAGAAAAAGAAAAGGAAGTAATTATTAAAGAAGAGCCTGCGGCGGAAGAGCAAGCAGAAGGTGTTCTTGAAAGAGCCGGTAAAGAGGTAGATGAAGAGGTTAATGAAGAAATAGATGAAACGATTGAAAAAATAGGGGACGAATAGTCTTTTATAAATAATATTGCAAGAAGTCCGATGAATTTTCATCGGACTTTTTTTATGGCTTAACTCGGCATTTCTATGTAAGAATTGTCTTCTGGAACTTTTGGAAATTCCTTATTTTTCCAACGTGTTTTCGCTTCCTCTATTTTGCTTTTATCGGAAGCTACGAAATTCCAAAAAATGTGTCTTTCTTCTTCAAAAGGTTCACCGCCAAATAAAAGTAAGTGTGTGTTTTCAGCTACTTCAACTTTACAGGCATCTTCCGTTTTAGATACCACCATGTTTCCAGAATTTATAACTTCATCACACGCTGAAATACTTCCTTTTACCACACAGATGCCAATTTCTCCTTTTACTTGGTCAACGATGTTCAATTTTGTTGCTTCAGAAGTCTTTATTTCAATCATGAATAATTCTGAATGAACAGGCGTTGGTGCTTTTTTTCCAAAGCCTTCGCCAGCAATAAGTGTGTAGTGCGCCCCATTTTCTTCCCATTTGGGAAGAGCATCTCTCTCAATATGATGAAATTCGGGTTCCATGGTTTCTAGTTCCTTTGGCAGCGCTACCCAAATTTGAAATCCGTGCATCGTTGTCGTGGTTCCATTACGTAATTTTTCAGGAGTGCGTTCGGTATGTGTGACACCTTTCCCTGCGGTCATCCAGTTTACGGCACCAGCTTTAATAATTTGATTGCTGCCAATACTATCTTTATGCTGTAGTTCGCCTTCAAACAAATAAGTAAGGGTTGAAAGGCCAATGTGCGGATGCTGACCGATATCCACAAAATTGCCAGGTTTGATGGTGGCTGGCCCCATGTGGTCTATAAAAATAAACGGACCCACCATTCGCTTCTTACGGAAGGGAAGAAGTCTTCCTACCAAAAAATCACCAATATCCCGGGAGCGTTCTTCAATAATTAAACCTTTATTAGACATGCTCTTTTTTAGTAAAAATACAGATTGTTACTCATATTTTCACTGTAATCATGGTTTATCGTACAAGCCTGTGTTTCCTTTTTCCCAAATGGTTAATAAATCTTCAATAACTTTAGGTTTGTCTTGAGCGATGTTTTTTGTTTCGTTTGGGTCTGTTATTTCGTTATAGAGTTCCAAGGTTGGCGTTTCTTCCCGGAAATATTTAGTGAGTCTGTAATTGGGTACTCTTACTGAAATTCCATTATTGAAATAACTATACGCCGAATTTCTCCAAGTGTCGAGTTTCGGATTTTCCATCAAAGACACCATGCTCATACCGTCTATTTTTTGTTTTGTTTTGCTCCCAGTCATTTCTAAAATTGTAGGGTAGATATCGGTGGTGCTAACCACTTGTTCAACGTTATCCGCTTTTAGTTTTGGGTGTTTAATAATGAGCACGCTTTGCAAGGCATTGTCAAAAATAGTGTGTTTTCCCCAAACTAGTTGATCGCCCAAATGCCAACCGTGGTCGCCCCAAATAACCACAATAGTATTTTCTGCCAGTCCACTTTCTTCCAATTTGTCCAGCACTTTTCCGATTTGGGCATCTACATAACTAACAGACGCCAGATAACCGTGCTTAATCTTTTTTGCGTAATCGTTGCTTAAGGGCTTCTTTAAACTTGCTTTTTCTTCCCCAAGCTTATATCTGTTAAATTCGTTACTGCCATGCAAACTTGCTTCTGAAGTGTTTTCAGGAATTTCGGGGAATGGTGCGAGCGGAATTTCCTCTTCCTCGTACAAGTCCCAATATTTTTTGGGAGCCGTAAAAGGCAAATGCGGTTTAAAAAAACCAACTCCCAAAAAGAATGGCTTCTTTTTCTTCTTTAACTCATCAAGTTTTTCAATCGCTAATTCTGCTGTAAGTCCATCGGGATAGCCCGTGTCTTCTACATCAGCAGCTTCGTAAGGTTTTACCAGATTTTCTTTATCATTTCTATTGGTTCCATCGGCATAGCCAAAAAATGCATTGTGCCCGGTTCCCCACTTTCCGTGGTTTAAAAGCATTTCATCCCAGCTCCCCGGAAGCTCTATTAAATCGCTTTTAGGCTGGCGATAGCCATAAACATATCCATCTGGATAATGGGAGATTTTTCCGATACCTACCGTATAATAGCCATTCTCCTTTAAATCCTGTAAAAAAGTTGTTGGACGATTTTCTGGCGCATCTCTAGCTATTTGTTTTGCCGCCGCTTGATTGGTAAGGTCAACAGGCTTTTTTGGCAACAGTCCCGTTAATAAATTATATCTTGAGGCACCACAGGTAGGAACCGTTACAAAATGATTTTCAAATAAGGTACCGTTATTGGCCAGTTTGTCTAGGTTCGGGGAATGGACATATTCCTTTCCGTAACACCCTAATTCTGGTCTTAAATCGTCTACCGCAATAAACAGAATATTTGGCGAATCGGTTTTTTGTGCATGAACACTAAAGGTTGAGGTTATAAGGAAAAGTAGCAAAAGCTGTTTCATTACGATAAATAGTTTTCATTAAAATTATACAATTTTAAGCATTTTTAATTGGTGATGAAAAATGCTCACGAGAAAAGGAAGTATTGTTAGGAATATGAAATTAATTCCAAAAAAAAAGCCACCTCCGTTAGGAGATGACTCTTCAGTTGGCTAATCAAATATCACAAAAATTTATTCAAGTTTAAGTAATTCAATCTTTCTTTTAAGGAGCATCTGTATGTATTTCTGCATCCTTACGCGATCGATTTTTGCGCTTTCAATATAGGCTTGGTTATAGGTTTTTTGTGCGGATGTTAAATCACCGAGGCTTTTGTACACATCTCCAAGAAGGGCCATGATGTTTACACGTTCCATCGTAGGGATGTTTTTTGCCTGAAGGGATTCTATAATCCATTCTTTGGCAGCTTCATTCTGTTCTTTGGTAACTTTATTTCCAGGTTTGCTATAGATTATTTGAGCTGCGCGGGCTAGACCCATTGGGGAAACTTTGTCACCTTGAAGCTCGAAATACTCATTTTTTAGAGTAATGTATTTATCCGTGTCGTTCTCTTTGAATAATGCATACAAGGCATCCGAGTTGGTTTTTGCTAATTGATATTGTTTTTCATTATCACCATCAAGAACGTTGTAAGCGGGTTTCATGTCGCCCTTAATTCTTTCCAAATGCTGCATGTATTCCTTATCTCCTTTTTTGGCAAGGTTGTTAGCAATATCATTGTTGTATTGAATTACGTAAAAAGCAACAGGTTCTCCAACTTTTTCAATGTAACCGTCAAGATGGTCAACTATGTATTCCATAATCTTATCATCTTGGTCTTTAGGGTTGTGAAACTTCTTAATAATGATGTAATCCTCTTTGTTTACAAGAGCGTCATCGCCTTTGGCAATTTTAACATCGATGTAGTCGTTGAAAATTCTTTCTACCCTTGTAATCCATTTTTTCTTATCCATTCCTTCCTGAAGCGACACAAATGCTGGAGCTTTGTTTAGAAGTTCAGACATTACTGCTAAATCATCTTTGTTGTCTTTGTAGGCGTCATAGATGTCTTCAAAACTTTTTTCATCACCTGTAACGGTTTTAGCCATTTCAGTGAGGTTTTCAATATCTAAAGAACCGCTCACCTTGGAAAGCACTTTTTCGTTGGCGTCTACAAATAGCAATGTTGGCATGGAACGTATTTGGTGTTCCTTAACTAAATCTGCATTAAGTTCTTCTTCAACATCTACTTTTACAGAAACAAAGTTTTCATTAAAATATGCTCCCAGTTCTGAATCGGTGTACACTTTTTTGTCCATCATTTTACACGGCGCGCACCAGTCTGCATAAAAGTCGATAAAAAGTGGAACGTTTCTTTTGGCAGCTTCCGCTAGAGCGTCTTTGTATTTTCCTTCGAAAAAATTCACACCTTGCGCAAAGAGACCATTAAAAGCGAGGCAAGCAATGATTAAAAATGTATATGTTGTTTTGTTTTTCATTTTATTCTTGAGTTTTATATGAAATATTTTTATTCAACGGTTATGGTTATAGCATCTTCTACCACACCGAAATAGTCACCGGCATTTTGAATACCAATACTAAGGATGTAATTTCCTGGGGGAGTTTCGGTGTTTATTGGATAAATAATTTGTCCGAGTCCTTGCGTGGAAACTTTACTGGCAAAATATGCTACTCCTGCTTCATTTACATCTTCGGAACGAACGCTCTCCACTGAAAAAGTAAGCGGTTGCGTACCCAAAACACCACTTATTTTTTGGGAAACCCAAGGCGATTGGTTTTCAATTCGAAGAGCGTCTAAGCGGGGGTCTAGCTCTAAACGAATCGTCATGGTGTTTGGAAGGTATTCTGCGTTTTCAATATCTAAAAAACCGACCTCTTTGCTGCATCCCCCGGCGGAGAATAAAAAGACAGTAGCCAAAATATATAGGATTGTTTTTTTCATAGAAGTAGTAATTATAGTTTGTCGATTAGGTAATCATAGTGCATGGAGTGCACCACGCCATTGGAAGGCTGGATATCTGCTGAAGCTATTTGGGCATCCCTTACTTTAATACCATCGGCGGAATTGAATTTTAGAAAAACCGGACCAACACCATAAACGGGATCTATGTTTTCTTCAGAAAAAAGTTGAATTTCTGCGCCACCAATTGATGTGATAAAAACACCATCGTCTTGACGGGTAGGGGTTTCGTCACGTAAGTACACATCCGTAAAAACATGGTTCAGTAAAATTTGCCTACAAATAGCAGGATCAGTGTCTGCAATGGTTTCTAAATTCTGGTCGTATAACCATCTTCTAATGGAGTGGGAGGTAAGTCCCATGAACATGATTTCTTCATAGTTTGGGTCATCTCCGTTGAAAATATCGGTCAATCCGGCGTGATTAATCATCTCTACCGTTAATGCCCAGTTATAATCATCAGATTGTAAATATTGATAAATAGTCTTGTCAGGAAGGTTTCCTTCGGCTATACCGCTATCTATAAGGTTGTTTTCTGTGCAGCTCACGCCCGCAAAGAGTATCAATAAATAAACTGTTATTTTTTTCATTGATTTTATGTTTTTGTTTTTTAATCTACTCGGTTCCAATAGATGTTTTGTTTTAATAAGGAATTGTTGGTAAAGGCTGCTTGTCCAATATGTAAATACAGTGCCCCATCTTGAATGTCTTGATCGCTTAACAATGAAAACGCTTCTGGAAGTTCGGTGTCGATGTAGTTGTTTCTAAGTACATCATAATACCTTCCGTTTTCCATTAGCAATTCTTTTTCTCTCTCTTTGAAAATGGCATATTGTAAGTCTTGATCATCTGGAGCAGGATAAGGTGCGGCCTTAGCTCTGTTGCGTATTACATTTAAATCTTGAATGGCTGCCGCATCATTACCAAGTTTGGCATAACACTCTGCTCGGAGAAGATAAATTCCCGCCAAACGAATGTAAATGGAATTACAATTTAGTCCGGTCATTGAAGTACGGCCAGTGGTTTGACTGGTAACACGGAAAACACCTTCTTTAACTTTGTAAGGAAAGGCAAAAGGATGTCCGGCTGCTGCCATGGAATCTACTTTAAAGAAATATCCATCTTTTCTTTCGTCAGTACCTTTATACATGTTTTGTATGGTGCTTGCTTCAAATTTAAAAGCAACTCTTCCAGACTCTATATCTGCAGTACCAGCATTGGTATCTACTGGCCAGGTAAAATAACGCTCCATAATAGGGTTTATATATCCACCGGAGTTATCCGGAAGATAGAACCTTTGAGCTTCTAGAATGCTTTCCATCGCCATAGATCTTGTGATGGGTTCGTAACCGTTGAAGTTTTGATCCAGCATAGAAGATATATTTGGAGCCAGTGCATATTCACCTGAATTATCGCCAGAAATTAGGCTCGTACACCATTCTACAGATTTTGTATAGGAAGTAGATGGCGTTATTGACGGCCAGTTGTAAAGTTCTGCCATGCTTCCCTGCCAAGCGTACATGTGCGCCAATAATCCGGCGGCAGCTCCTTTGTTTCCATATTGCTTCGATAGTAAGGCGTTTCCATCGTCATCGGTTAGTTCGCCGTATTTGCCTAATAAATTATGGGCCGCTTCCATACTTTTAATGGCTTCAGCAATAACTTCATAATCTGCGCTATTTCCGTAGGCTTCAAAATTATTCGTTCCAGTGGTAATAATGGCATTTCCCCATATTCGACCTAATTCAAAATACATCCAACCTTTAAAAAAATGGGCCTGTCCCGTATAGAAATCAATTCTATCCTGAGGAATGTTACCTTGAGCCTGATCTATGTTTTCTAAAATTAGGTTACAAATGTAGATAACATCATAATACTCAGACCAATCGCTGTATAACGAACTTTTAACCGTTGCCGGTACTAAATCTCTTAAGTTGCTAAACCCAATATTGTCGCATATGTCAGCTGCAGTTCCCATGGGTTGGTGTGTGTCATTACTAATTAGGCGTTGTACTTCCCCTTGAATGGAGATAAGAAAGCCCATTAGCTCGGCATCATCATCAAAAGCGTTTGTGATGGATTGTCTATCCTCTGGCTTAATATCAAGTGCATCTGCACAAGAACCAAAAAGGAACGTGATGACTAAAAATAGGGTATAAATTAAAATTCGATTCATTTGCTTAATTTTTAAAAGCTTTTACGTGTTTAGTTCTATAAGTTTATACTGCAACCAAGTGTGTAAACGCGAGGCAATGGATAGTTATCTAAAGTGTCTACCCCTCTGAACGAAACTGCCTCTGGATCCAATCCGGAATAATTTGTTAGGAGAAATAGGTTTTCAGCAGTAAAGAATATCCTTGCAGATTCCAGTCCGATTTTTTCCATCCATTCTTGTTGGAAGTTATAGGATAGGTTCACTCTTTTTAACCTCAAATAATTAACAGATTCAATGTTGCTGTCTATCATTGGGTCGGCCTGCGGGCCATACCCTAAATTAGCGGTAGGAAAAAACGGATCGTATCCTTCCCCAGCACTTGCAAAGCCTTCTTGAGACCAGAAATCAACATCATCGACGTCGAAAAATAATCGGGTTATATTGGGGTCTCTACCGTTTGCATATGCTGTGTAAGGCACTGCATTGATGATAGATTTTGATAACGTATAAGTGAATAAAAAGTTTAAATTGAAGTTTTTCCACGTAAGATTGTTGTTGAAACCTCCAGTTGCTTTTGGAATCGGACTTCCTTTGTAAACCTTGTCAAGGTCGTTCATACGTCCGTCACCGTTCATATCCTTTATTTTTTTCATTCCAATTTGAGTAGGATGAAGATTGTCTGGCTGGCTTTCATCTAAAACAGAACCATCCACGTTATAGTAGCTAGGGATATCGTCTTCACTTTCTATATATCCATCTTGGACATATACATTGAAACCGAAAAGTGGTCTCCCTAAAATGAATTCTTCAACATCATTTCCATTAAAGCTTTCTTCAAACCTATTCTGGTTCATGGCAATGTTGAAACTAGAGTTCCATCGTAATTCAGAGTCTCTTAAAATATCTGCTTGAAGCGTTATTTCTAGACCTTGATTGGAGGTTGAAAAAGTGTTTCTCCATGTTGCGTCTTCGTAGTACACATCTCCTGGAAGCGCTGCGTTGTAAATTTGATCTTTATTGTACTTGTAATATATATCGGTGATTAACTTAAATCGGTAATTAAAAAAGTCTAAATCCAATCCAATATTGTATTGTTGCGATTCTTCCCAACCTAAATTATTGTAGGAAACTTGATCTGGTGCCAACCCTGGTACACCTAAGAAATAGGGTGAATTTTTATCGGATACGGATCCGTGAGCCAAATATGGATCGTTAAATTGTACACCTGTAACCCCCCAGGAAGACCTAAGCTTTCCCGAACTTAACCACCAAAAATTATCCATAAAAGCTTCGTTAGAGAAGTTCCAACCAACTGCTACGGAAGGGAAAGTACCCCATCTTTTATCTTCACCAAAAGTGCTGGAGCCATCTGCTCTTAGTGTTGCTTCTAATAAATATTTCTGCTGAAAGTTGTAAGCAACCCTTCCAAAGTAACTCAACAACGTAGATTGATTGTGGTAGGAATGAAAATTACGCGTTACAATTTGTACGCCATTTTGATCGATTACAGCAGCAGATTCAGGAATGTCCGGCACGTAATGGATGTCGTCACTAGGAGCACCCAAGCCCAATCCCATACTTCCTTGGTTGATTCTACTTGTGTAACCTTGTCCTGCCAGAAGTTCCAAATTGTGATTGTTGTTAAAGGTTCTGTTGTAAGTAAGCAGGTTTTCCCAGTTGAGAACAATACTCATTACATTTCTGTTTTGAGATCGAGACAAACCGTATTTGTCATCTAAATAGGAAGGGAAAAATTCATTTGAGGATACCAAGGAAAAGTCTATGGAGGGCGAAGAAGTGAAATTGAATCCGCCGCCTATATCCCAACCTACGCGAAGTCCAGACCTTAGTCTATACGTATTATTTTTTTGTTCAGAATCTGCAATGGCATTCGCTTGTTCCAAGGCAATAGGGTTGTTTAAAGAGAACAAGGAGGAAGTAGATACTGGTGACCCTATCATAGCTGCAGCTCCGTTATTACTATTTGACCCCAAACCTCTATTAGTGTATGCAAAATAGTTGGTGGAGTTGATTGTGAGGTTTTTTCTTGGCTTAAGATCCATGTTTGCAGTAAGGTTGTATCGACTAAAAGCCGTTCCTACCATGATGCCCTCTTCATTGTAATGACCGAGTGCTACGTTATATTTAAAAAGTTCGGTACCTCCATTAACCTGCAGATTTACATTAAGCGTTTTTCCCGTTTGGAAAAAATAATCCCACCAGTTAGCGCTGTTGTTGTAATAGGTATTCAAACTATCCTGTAATTCCGGTTTATAACCTCCAGGCCGTCTTCCGTTACCCCAGAACCAATCGTAGATACCATTTGTTCCCAATACCTCTTGATAGGACTCGGGTACAACGTACGTTCTAGTGTCTCTATCGAAATAAGCCTGGGTGGCTCCTTTGGCAAACTTAATGGCGAATTGACGTTCTGCATTTCCTATAGTTTGTACCGGTGTTTTTGGCAACACGCTATATCCATTTGAAATGTTAGCCGTAATCGTTGCTTTTCCGGTTTTTCCTTTTTTGGTAGTAATTAAAATCACACCATTATTTGCTCTAGAACCGTACATGGCGGCTGCCGAAGCATCTTTTAAAACTTCCATGGATTCTATGGTGGAAGGATCTATGTCTGCCAGTCCACTAACACTAAAATCTGTGTTATTTTCTGAAATAATCGGAATTCCATCAACTACGTAAAGAGGAGAACCATCATTTATTAGAGTACCGTCCGGACCTTTCACCATCAAAGAGTTTTGTCCGCGAATGTTTACAATTGTTCCGGTACCACCTGGAGATCCAGATTGATTCGTAACAGAAACACCGGCCATTTGTCCTTGCATTAGGTTTTCTAGGTTTGATGCTGGCATGTCTTTTATGGCTTCTGCCTTTACGGTAGAAACCGAATTGATGAGTTCTTTTTTGGTTCTTTCACCATAAGCAACCACGGTAACTTCATCCAAAGAATTAATGTCTTCTTCCAAAGTAATGGTGAGTTGCGTCTCTCCTTCGACTGTAATTTCTTTGCTTTTGTAGCCCAAAAAAGTAACAATGAGGGTAGGGGTTACATTAGGCTTTACTGGGATGTCGATGGTAAATTCACCTTCTAAATTGGTAGAGACACCAACCATTGTTCCTTTAACCATAATGGTGGCACCAGGTAGACTTTCACCACTTTTATTTTGTATTACCCCGTTAACAGTTAAAAATTCCTGTTGAACTTTAACAGGAACAATAAGATAAAGTCTTTCCCCTTGAGGCTCGAGCTTAAATCCGTTTCCAATTAGGCTAGAAACCGCATCCACCAAATCGGTATTGTTAAAATTGGCCTCAACAATTCTGTCAGAATTTAGCTCTTTGTTGTTGTAAAAGAACTCTACATTGGTTTGTTTTCTAATCTCTTTTAATGCTTCATGTAACGTGACTTTCCCAAGGTTTAAATTAACTTTTTGGGAAAAGGCAAATGCAGCAATGTTAAAAAATAGGAGGAATAAAAATAATGACCGCTTCATAAATCGAACGATTTCATGTTCATAGCGCGTGAGGAAACGCAGGGCTTCCCACGAAAGAATTTTTTTCATACATTTACAAGGTTAGAGTTGTTAATTATTAGTTTATTAACAGCATAAAAGCCGGATAGGACGACCAAATACTATCCGGTTTTCTACTATTTTTTTGAAATCAATATTTCATATTTTCCGTTCGTTTTTTGTACTTCATATGTTATGTCAGATGTTTTTGCCATCATTTCCAAAAGCTCTTTAACGGAGGCATCTTTTCTTGTCATCCCCGTAAAAAGAATGTCGTTATAATCTATCTTATCAGCATCTATAAACTTCACTTCGAAACCATACCATCTTCCTACTTTTTTTAGAATGGTAGGCAGGCCTTCATTTTCAAAATAGAAAACGCCATCTTTCCAAGAGCTGTAATTTCTTACATCTACTTTGCTTACATACACCCTTTTGCTACTGTCGTTTTTAAGATATCCTCTTTCTCCAGGCGCCAAAATAACTTCTTCTGTTTCTTCGGAAGAAAGCTTCACTTTTCCCTCCACCAGAGTCGAAGAGAAGAAATTTTCATCTTTGTAAGCGCTTACATTAAATGAGGTTCCTAAAACGGTTACATCTTGATTTTCAGTTTTAACGATAAATTGACCTTTGTTTTTTACAACCTCAAAAAATGCTTCTCCTTCCAGTGTTACGGTACGGGTGTCACCTCGAAAAGCCTCGGGATAGGTAAGTGTAGAGTTTGAATTTAGCCAAACCATAGAGCCATCAGGAAGTTGTACGCTGTAAATGCCGCCAATAGGCACGTAGAGTGTGTTGTGTTTTACGGATGTATTTGGTTGGTTATCTGCTTCGCTGGTATAAGATAAATGGTTGTTCTTATTATCAATTTTAGTACTTTCCGAAGAAACTATAATCTCATTTTGATGCGCTTCTAAATCAATCTTTTTGCCATTTGCCAATGTTAAGGTGGCTTTTGGTTTTCCTGGAGCTATTTCAGTAACAGTCGGCGTCTGTTCATTGAAGTTTTTATCTTCGGAAGTCGTTTCAGTTAAAATGGAAACACCAACAGCAAGAGCTATAACGATAACGGCTGCATACTTGTAAAAGGACCGTAGCGCAGCTTTTCTTTTTGTTGCTTTTTTGGTTTCGATTTTTTGCAAAAGTTTACTGTACGCTTTGTCTTTATCAATTGTTTTGTAAAGGCTTCTCTTTTCTTCAAGAGTCTTGCTATCTATAATTCTGTTGTATAAATCACGGTTCTTATCGTTTAACAACCAAGCGTCTAGCGTCTCCTTTTCAGTCGGTGTAAGCTCATCCAAAACCGACTTAAGGATTAATTTTATAATGGTATTTTTTGGTAACTGATTTTGATTCATGTTGGTTTTTAAAAAATCATTACTGTTGATAATACAATAGTTGTTGCTTAATAGAGTATTAAAAACAGGTTATGGGTGGAAAAAAAATTAAAAAAATGGAAATTTTAACAAAATCGATGCATAAATAGCAAGAGACGGGTGGTCTTTCAAATGGTTTTTAAGAAGCGCAATTGCCCTTGATCGTTGTGATTTAACTGTGTTTACAGAAATGTTTAAATCTTCGGCAATATCCTTGTATTTAAGTCCTTCTAAACAAGATAATTTGAAAATGTTCTTGCATTTTTCTGGTAAGTTATCTAAGGCTTCAATTAGAACCGAGTGAACTTCTTCTTCTATTATAAATTCATCAACTTCGCTAATGCTGTCGTATTTTTGGGTGTCTAAGGAAACAATTTTATCCCGCTGCTTAATATGTGCCAAAGCTTTGTTTTTGGCCATGGTGTATAGGTAAGATTTAAGATCTCTTACCTTATTCATGTCTTTTCTTCGCTCCCACACATACAGCATGCATTCCTCCACTATTTCTTCAGCAATAGTTGTGTCGCTAACATATCGTTGACAAAAAGATAGCAGTCTAGGGTAGAAATTATAGAATAAATCTTTGTACGAATCTGCTGTAATTTTACTATTTCTAGACAGGGAATCGATAGAGGAATTAAGTTTAAGTTATCATTACGTTAAAAGGGGCGTAAATATAAATTAATTTTTGAATCCTTCCATGTTAAAAAAGCTGTGTATTGTCAAGTATATAAAGGGGTTACGGTATATTTACTCAAGAAATTATTTGGTTTTAAATGTTAATTATTTTGGTAATCAATGAAGAAATAATTGTTTTTAAATGTTAGGATAAAAGGATGATAAAATTTTGGGTTAAAAATTTTTAAATTTTTATTCAAGCTTATGATAGGTTCCTGTTTTTTGTTGTTGAATTGTAAATTTTATTTGATATTCTTTTCCACCCATTTTTATCTTTTTTTACTCTATTTAATATAAAAAGAAAGGATTTATTCATGAATTTCATCTTTTCCGTTGTGTTGAATGAATCTTTTAAAAATTTTTAACCATGAAAAAATTATTTGTAATACTGTTTTTAACGATGGGTATCCATCTTAACGCTCAGGTTTACGATCCAGTAAGTTGGTCGACTTCCGTAGAAAGGATATCAGAAAACGAATACGATTTAATTGCGACAGCTACCATTGAAGAAGGTTGGCATTTGTACTCGCAAAATGTTCCAGAAGGTGGTCCAATAGCAACTACTTTTACTTTTGAAACTGTTTATGGTATGGAGATGGAAGGTGAGACTAAAGAAGGGAAAGGTCACCAAGTGTATGATGAGGTTTTTGAAATGGATATAACCTATTTTGAAAATAAAGCTGTTTTTGAGCAGCGCATCAGGTTAACAAAAGCTCATGGAAACATCATCAACGGTACGGTAGAATTTATGGTCTGCGATAATGCTAATTGTTTGCCGCCAAAAGAAGAATCCCTGATTTTTAAACTTAATTGATAGGTTGAAGGTAGGCGAGGGTTTTTCTCTACAATTCAACCGCAAGCTTCTGGCCTTGCCAGAGAACAAAAAGGGCACCGATAAGAGTGCCCTTTTTATTTCTATTCAATCAAGTTTTTAAGAACAATAACCGGAACAGTATTTTTTCTTACCATCTGTAGGTTTCTTTGCATGGATTGGTCGCCATAAATAGAGTAGGTGTTAGAAACTGTTGCTATTAAATTACCGAAGTCGTCCACCACAGGGCCTCCGCTAGAACCTCTGGCGTAATCTGCAGTTATGCACATGGTATATTTGGTGTTTTTTGGGTTGTCTTCAGTTCTGGTTTGGGTGTTTTGTGCTACCATACCTTTCGTAAAATAATAAAGCATTTGTTTAGGATTGCTCAAAACGTACGCGGTGGCTCCTGGAATAGCGGGAGCCCCAAGTGCCAAGGGAGTGAAGTTATCAGTTTGATTTTCTAAAGTGAGTATTGCAATATCATTAGTCTCATCGGCAGATAATACTTCTTTTACTTGATACATTTTTCCATCTGCAGTTCTGGCAAAAAGAGCTTTCATAAAATACCGTTGATCTCTAAATCCTTTCAAAACATGAAAATTGGTAACGAATGTGCCATTATTTGCAATCAGATATCCCGATGCAATCGCGATATGAGTTTCAGAACAATTTTCCTTGTCACAAAGGTATGCGTGACCAATAATGAGGGAAGCTTCTTTCGTTTTTCTGTAAATTTCTTTGGGGTTTAAAGCAGTGTTGTGTGGCGTGGCCAGGTCTAATTTTATTTTTTTATGTTGATTTTCGGTCAGTTGTTTGTGCGCATCTCCAGTGTCAAAGAGGATGTCTCCTTCTGTTAATAGTGAGGTTCCATAAGCTATCATTTCTTGCAAAATAGCTTCCTCATCGACATAAATCTCGTTGATTTCTTCAGAATTTTGCCCTTGAACAACAATAGTAGCAAGTATTGCCGTCGCACGAATATGTTTTTTTAATGCTGAAACGTAAGTAAACATCTTCATTTTTAAAATTTTAATTAGGTTCTTCTCTTTGGAAGAGCTTTTGTTCAAGCAAATGGGCGTATAAGTTTTTGTTAATTTTTTGCTGAAAATCTGTCTTCACCATCACTTCAAATAAATTTTCATAAGATGATGTTCGCTTTTTTGATGAATCTTGTGTTAAAAAGCACATTTCTTCCACCCATTTTAATTTTCTCTCACTCTATTTTATAGAACCAAAACTAGGATGTGAAACCTCATTTTAATTCTTCATTTTGTTCATGGAAAACAAAGTCAAGACTTTATAGAAAGGTGAAAATGACTATGCATCCTTTTCGATAATAATTTTATACAATGAAGAGACTATTACTTTTTTTGAGTATCATTTTTGTGAAGTTAGGCGTTGGTTTCGCCCAAAAAACTACACCTGTTAAATGGCAAACCTCTGTAGAAAAGAAATCATCTACGGAATACGTTTTAATAGCGACTGCCGCTATTGATGAGGGTTGGCATCTTTACTCCCAACACATTGGAGAAAACGGACCGGAAGCAACTATTTTTTCTTTTGCTGAAAATGCTAATTATAACTTGGTAGGAAAAACCAAAGAAGAAAATGGAGCGATGTTGTACGATTCTATTTTCAATATGAAGATTAAATCGTTTACACAGAAGACTACTTTTAAGCAGAGAATAAGCCTCAAAGAATCTTCTATTTCTGAAGTGAAGGCAACCGTTACGTTTATGACGTGCAATAATCAACGTTGTCTGCCTCCCAAAACAGAAGAGTTATTATTCAATTTGGTGGAAAAAACGGAAGTTACAGCGGCAGGGAATAAAGATTCATCGTTTGTGGGTGCTGCCAAAACTGAAAAAAAAGGTCTGTTCACTATTTTTCTAATTGCATTTTTGTCCGGTTTTGCAGCTTTGTTAACACCTTGTGTTTTCCCAATGATTCCGATGACGGTAAGTTTTTTCACAAAACAAAGTAAAACACGTGCTAAAGGAATTCAAAACGCGTTTTTGTACGGTTTGTTCATTATTGTTATTTATGTGTTTTTGGGGGCTATTGTAACGTGGCTGTTTGGCGCAAGTGCTTTAAATGCTATTTCTACCAATGTTTGGTTTAACCTAATTTTCTTTGGGATTCTCGTCGTTTTTGCCGTATCGTTTCTGGGTGCTTTTGAAATTGTCTTGCCCTATTCTTGGGCAAATAAAGTTGACAAACAAGCGAGCAGAGGCGGACTTGTGGGGATTTTCTTTATGGCTTTGGCCTTGGCCATCGTTTCTTTTTCCTGTACTGGTCCGATTGTGGGGACGTTACTGGTGGAAGCGGCAAGTAAAGGTGGTGTAGCACCTTTTGTTGGGATGCTCGGATTTTCTTCCGCATTGGCGTTGCCTTTTGGATTGTTTGCAGCATTCCCGGGATGGTTGAATTCTATGCCAAAATCTGGGGGATGGCTTAATACCGTAAAAGTATTTTTGGGATTCTTGGAATTGGCGTTGGCATTTAAATTTCTATCCAATGCAGATTTGGTTTTGCAGTTGCATTTGTTGCAAAGGGAAGTCTTTCTAGCTATTTGGATTGCCATATTTGGGACATTGGCTTTTTATCTCTTCGGGAAGATTAAGCTCCCGCATGATGGACCGGAACAACATATTTCCGTAGGTAGATTATCCATGGGGATGTTGGTTTTAGCTTTCACTATTTATTTAATTCCTGGTCTTTGGGGTGCCAGACTCGAGTTGATAAGCGGTTTCCCACCACCAATAAATTATAGCGAGTCACCTTACGGGGTTGGATATACTAAAAACACGGTAGGTGCCATAAGCGAAACATCTCAAATTCCGGAAGGCGCCCATTTAGGTCCGATTGACATTATTGCTTTTAAAGACTATGAAACCGGATTGGCGTATGCTAAAAAAGTGAAAAAGCCGGTTCTGTTGGATTTTACAGGATATGCCTGCGTTAATTGCCGTAAAATGGAAGAGCGGGTTTGGAGCGACCCAAAAATACTTGCTTTACTTAAAAATGAAGTGGTACTTATTTCTTTGTATGTAGATGATAAAAGAAAGCTGCCGGAAGATGAACAAGTTGTTTCTGAAATTACGGGTAAGAAGCTAAAGTATATAGGTCAGAAATGGAGTGAATTTCAAACGCTTCGTTACAAAGCCAATGCCCAACCTTTTTATGTACTGATGAATTTAAATGAAGAAAACTTAATAGCGCCCATTGGATACACACCAGCGATTGATGAATACTTAGCTTGGTTACGGGAAGGAATTGAACGTTACTAAAGGGATGAAAATAAAAGCATAAAAAAACCGCATTGACATTTCAATGCGGTTTTTGTTTTATAACGGTTTGATGTTATTACATCATTCCTGGCATTCCGCCACCGCCCATTGGAGGCATAGCAGGAGCGTCTTCTTTAATATCTGTTAAAGAACATTCAGTAGTAAGGATCATACCAGAAACAGAAGCTGCATTTTCCAGTGCAATTCTTGTCACTTTAGTAGGATCGATGATACCAGCTTTTAACATCTGAACGTATTCACCAGTTTTAGCGTTATATCCGAAGTCTCCTTTTCCGTCATATACTTTTGCTACAACCACAGAGCCTTCTTTACCTGCGTTTTCTACGATAGTTCTCAAAGGAGCCTCTACTGCGCGGGTAACGATTTGGATACCGGTTTCTTCGTCATCGTTATCAGCTTTTAGCTTGCTTAAAGAAGCTTTTGCTCTTAACAATGCAACACCACCACCAGCAACAATTCCTTCTTCAACTGCCGCTCTTGTAGCGTGTAAAGCATCATCTACACGATCTTTCTTCTCTTTCATTTCAACTTCAGAAGCAGCACCAACGTAAAGCACGGCAACACCTCCAGCAAGTTTAGCTAAACGCTCTTGAAGTTTTTCTCTGTCATAATCAGAAGTTGTAGTGTCTATCTGAGCTTTAATTTGGTTAACTCTTGCTTTAATGTTTTCTGCATCTCCAGCACCGTTAACAATTGTAGTGTTGTCTTTGTCTATAGAAACATTTTCCGCAGAACCTAGCATATCCAAAGAAGCATTTTCTAAAGAGAATCCTCTTTCTTCAGAAATAACAGTACCACCAGTTAGAATTGCGATGTCTTCCAACATAGCTTTACGTCTGTCTCCAAATCCTGGAGCTTTTACAGCGGCAATTTTCAATCCACCTCTCAATTTATTAACTACCAAAGTAGCCAATGCTTGACCGTCAACATCTTCAGCAACAATCAATAAAGGTCTTCCAGACTGCGCAACTGGCTCTAAAATTGGAAGAATTTCTTGAAGGTTGGAAATCTTTTTGTCGAATAAAAGAATATATGGATTATCCAACTCCGCTACCATTTTATCGGTATCTGTTACAAAGTAAGGAGAAAGGTAGCCTCTGTCGAATTGCATTCCTTCAACAACATCAACATACGTATCTGTTCCTTTAGCTTCTTCAACAGTAATAACACCTTCTTTACCAACTTTGCTAAATGCTTGAGCGATTAAATCACCGATGGTGTCGTCGTTGTTAGCAGAGATAGCTGCTACTTGCTTTATTTTATCTGAAGAATCTCCAACTTCTTCTGCTTGTTTCTTAAGGTCTGCAACAATAGCTTCTACCGCTTTGTCGATACCTCTTTTAAGATCCATTGGGTTGGCGCCCGCAGTAACGTTTTTAAGACCTTCTTTTACGATAGCTTGTGCAAGAACGGTAGCTGTAGTTGTTCCATCACCAGCAAGATCGTTGGTTTTAGAAGCTACTTCTTTTACCATTTGCGCTCCCATGTTTTCTAGCGCATCTTCCAGTTCGATTTCTTTTGCAACAGAAACACCATCTTTGGTTACCTGTGGCGCACCAAAAGATTTGTTGATAATTACGTTACGTCCTTTTGGACCTAAAGTTACTTTTACTGCATTTGCCAATGCATCTACACCACGTTTTAATCCGTCACGTGCTTGAATGTCAAATTTTATATCTTTTGCCATTTTATTTTCAGCTTTATGCTTAAAGCAATATGCCCTAAGCTAGTTATTAGAATTCAGTTTTAAATTGTTTTGGAAAGCGTTTTTTAAACGATTGCAAGAATATCACTTTCACGCATGATTAAGTAATCGTTGCCTTCAAGTTTTAATTCGGTACCGGCATATTTTCCGTAAAGAACAGTGTCACCTTCTTTAACAGTAACTTTTTCATCTTTAGTACCTGGTCCCACAGCAACTACTGTCCCTTTTTGGGGCTTTTCCTTTGCGTTGTCTGGGATGATAATTCCAGAAGCTGTTTTGGTTTCAGCTTCTAAAGGCTCGATAAGAACCCTGTCTGCAAGTGGTTTGATGTTTAACTTTGCCATATCTTTTTACTATTTGATTAATTAATTTAAAATTTACTTTCCATTAATAGGCAGAAATTGTGCCATGGAAGGGAAACTGACAATTTTACTCTTAAAAGAATATGGAAATAGAAGAAATGGCTTAAAAACCAACTTTTGTTTCTGTATGAAAAGTAAAAATGACGTTTATAGATGAGGATTATATAAAAAAAATGCCAGCTTAGTGACAAGCTGGCATTTTTTATAAGGTATAATTAAGAATATTATTCTGTAGCAGCGCTATCAGTATTCGTGTTTGCAGGTGTTTCTGCAGCAGGAATTGTGCTGTTTTGTACAGGTGCTTCTACATCTCTGCTTTCCAATAATTTAGAATCAGAAGATCCTTCGTTGGAAATTAATGTGATGTTGGAAAGAAGAATCAATGCAACCAAAACTGTGGCCAATGTCCAAGTACTTTTATCCAAAAAGTCTCCAGTTTTTTTCACACCACCAACTACTTGGCTTCCTCCACCGCCAAAAGAAGAAGAAAGTCCGCCTCCTTTAGGGTTTTGCACCATAATCACTAAAACTAATAAAAATGCTACTATAATTATTAGCACCAAAAAAATTGAAAACGTACTCATTTCTATATCAATTACTATCTTTTAATTTCTTTATCGCGTTAATTTGGTCTGCAAAGAAACCACTTTTTTCTGGATATTTCAAACTTAAAATTTTATAAGCTTGAATTGCTTTTTTATACTTCTTTTGTTCTAGGTAAACCCTTGCCAAAGTTTCTGTCATCAATGCCGATTTTTCAACTGTGCTTTCTTTGGCTAGATTGATTTTTTCGGTTTGTTCTTTAACAGGGGAAATTTTTGGGTTGCTCTCGATGAACCTATCAATAAGTTTTAATTTACTTTCTATGGCCGACTTCTTTTCTTTCTTTCCTTCTTCAGTTTTGGGAGAAGAAATCTCTTTTTCAATAGTTCTATCTACTGGTTTCGCCGTGGAAGAAAGCTGCATCCATTCCATAAAAGAATGGGTTTCACTTTTATTAAAATCAAGCGGTTTGCCAATTTGCAGAGTGCTGGCATCATAAATGGGTTTGTTGTTGCCAGTATCGTTGTTGTCTTCTTTGTTTTCTTCGGAAGCTTTTTTATCAGCTTCCTTTGGCTGGAAAAGCTCTGGATCCATTACGGCACCTGCGTCCACTTCATTAAAATCGAAAGATGTTTTATTGTCCCTAACAATAACCTCTTCCGCTTCAACGGGAATGGTATAGAGTTCTTCGTTGGCTGTATGCAATGCTATTTTTTTGGCTACTGCATGTTGTTGGAAAGCTTCCGAAGTTATAAATTCAAATAAAATAGACCTGTCAGCAGTGTAAGCGGCCGTTTTCTTTAATTCAGCATTATAGGTGAAACTCTCTTGATTTTTTAGGGCCTTTAAGTAAACAGCTCTTGCGGCTTGGAAATATGGGAACTCATCAATTACCTTTTTAAGGGAATCAACGTGTTCCTGAGTAACGTTCTCAGGGTTTTTCAGTAGATATGAAAAATTAGAGACATTCATGTATTACCAGTTTGCCAAGGTTTCATTAAAAATATCTTGCGTAATCCTTTCGAAAATTTCGTCGTGTGCTGCCTGTCTTACGTTAACCAATTGCGTAGCCGCTGGATAATCGTAAAAGAAAGAGAACTTCCTTTCAAAATCTTCTTCTGGATTGTCCATATTGTAAAAACGAACATTCACCCCAATGGTTAGTCGGTTTTGTGCCGCTGTTTGGTCTGCGGTGGCCGACATCGGTGAAACTCTGTATTCAGTAATTTCCCCCTCATAAATAAGATCGGCGTTTTTAGTTAATAACTGCAAATTGGTTTGGTTAAGAATAAGGTCTTGCAATTCGTTGGTGAAAAGGAAGTCGAGCCCAGGTTCAACGATAGGCGCTTGATTTTGAAAAAAGTTCACCTGAAAAGAATCAGCGGTCGTATTTACTCCGGTAAAAGAGTAAGGCCCACAGCCTAGAAGTGCGATTGCAGTTATAAAAAGTATAAAAAGTTTCTTCATTTTTTAATCCCTGATGGTTTTGCCGATGGGGCGTTGCAATTTGTAAGGTTCAAAAGAACAAAAAATATTACAAATCGTATTGTTTTATTTTTCGGTACAAGGTCCTTTCTGAAATCCCCAATTCGTTGGCGGCAGCTTTTCTCTTGCCTCGGTTACGCTCCAACGCCTTTTTTATGAGTTCCAGTTCTTTGTCCTGTAACGAAAGTGTTTCCTCTTCCTCAATTTCTTCAGCAAAATGATATTTGTCTTCTGAAGGAGGTGTACTTGGCAGACTTTTTTGATGCTCTATCTGTAGAATTTCCATTGCATCTTCTTCGTCGGCTTGTTCAAAATCTATTTCGCTTTCATTTTCACCATAAATCTTATTGATGAGGTTTTTGTTTTCCTGCTGAACTTTTTCGCCGTTTGTGCCGTCTTTCATTAGTTCCAACGTGAGTTTTTTAAGGTCGTTGAGGTCGCTTTTCATATCAAAAAGCACTTTGTAAAGAATTTCACGTTCACTGCTAAAATCGCTATCCGATTTCTGGTTTTTAATAACGGCAGGTAAGTTACTTCCTGCATCTGGCAGATAACCTCGAAGCGTTTCGTAGGAAATGCTTCGGTTCTGTTCCAGTACAGAAATCTGCTCAGCAATGTTTCTCAATTGACGAACGTTCCCAGACCAACGGTATTTATTCAGCAAATCTACAGCGGTATCTTCAAGCCGAATGGTAGGCATTTTGTATTTTTGGGCAAAGTCTGCGGCGAACTTTCGGAACAATAAGTGAATGTCATCTTTGCGCTCCCGAAGAGGCGGTAAATGAATTTCCACTGTACTTAATCTATAATAAAGGTCTTCCCTGAATTTTTCTTTTTTGATGGCTTCAAACATGTTAATGTTGGTTGCTGCCACAATGCGAACATCGGTTTTTTGAACTTTGGAAGAACCTACTTTTAAAAACTCGCCATTCTCCAATACCCTAAGTAAGCGTACCTGCGTGGTAAGCGGAAGCTCTCCAACTTCATCTAAAAAAATGGTACCACCGTCGGCTTCTTCAAAATACCCACTTCTGGTTTGAGTAGCGCCGGTAAAAGCCCCTTTTTCGTGCCCAAATAATTCCGAATCGATAGTTCCTTCGGGAATAGCACCACAGTTTACAGCAATAAATTTCCCGTGTTTTCTATGCGAAAGGGAATGGATGATTTTTGGGAGTGCTTCTTTTCCAACACCACTTTCACCGGTAATTAATACCGAAATATCGGTCGGTGCCACTTGAATGGCTTTTTCAATAGCTCTGTTTAATTTAACATCGTTACCAATAATACCAAACCGTTGTTTTATTGCTTGAACACTTTCCATGTTTATCGCTCTTTTTTGTAGAAAAACTTAGTTGTTTTCTGAATAACCGACTGCTTCCCCAATGAGGGTAGCGGTGGTGCATTCGTTGATTTTTACGTTGACAAAATCGCCAATGTGATAATTCTCTTTAGGAAAAACTACCACCGTATTTTGAGTGTTTCGACCCATCCAATGTGCGTCGGATTTTTTGGAAGTACCTTCGATTAGCACTTCTTCGGTTTTTCCAAGATGCTGTTGCGTGCGAAAATGCGAATGCTTCTGCTGAAGGGCGATAATTTCTGAAAGGCGTCGTTTTTTTACAGGCTCCGGAATATCGTCCTCCATTTTGCGCTCTGCCAGAGTACCGGGACGTTCCGAATAGGCAAACATAAAACCAAAATCATATTTTACGTACTCCATTAAAGATAGTGTATCTTGATGATCTTCCTCTGTTTCCGTAGGGAAACCTGTAATCATATCTTGCGAAATGGCACAATCGGGAATAATTTTTCTAATATTATCGATAAGTTCAAAATATTCCTCGCGGGTATGCAGTCGGTTCATTTCTTTTAAAATTCGGTTGCTACCACTTTGTACGGGAAGGTGAATGTATTTACAGATATTTTGATATTTAGCCATGGTTTCAATCACATCCAACGTCATGTCTTGCGGGTTAGAAGTGGAGAATCGAATACGCATTTTTGGCTGAGCGATGGCAACCATTTCCAGTAAGCCAGCGAAGCCAACAGCAGTTGCTTTTTGTATATCGGTTGCTTTGTCAAAATCTTTTTTGAGTCCGCCACCATACCATAAATAACTATCTACATTTTGTCCTAGCAAAGTAATTTCCTTAAATCCTTTTGCTGCCAAATCATTAACTTCATCTAAAATTGATTGTGGATCACGACTGCGTTCCCTTCCGCGGGTAAAAGGAACCACACAGAAAGTACACATATTGTCGCACCCTCTGGTTATAGAAACGAAAGCACTAACGCCGTTGGAATTTAATCGAACGGGAGCAACATCACCATAGGTTTCTTCTTTGGAAAGAATTACATTCATGGCGTTACGGCCTTCATCAATTTCTTGTACTAAATTGGGAAGGTCTTTGTAGGCATCAGGTCCCACCACCATATCTACAATTTTTTCTTCTTCAAGGAACTTGCTTTTTAGGCGTTCTGCCATACAACCTAGAACACCGACTTTCATTTTTGGATTCGTACGTTTTACGGCATTAAATTTCTCCAGCCTTTTTCGCACAGTTTGCTCTGCCTTGTCCCTAATGGAACAAGTATTTACCAAAACCAAATCGGCATCTTCAAGTTTTTGTGTTGTATTAAAACCTTCCTTGGCAAGAATAGATGCTACAATTTCACTGTCGGAAAAATTCATTTGGCATCCATAACTCTCGATGTATAGCTTGCGGGAATTGCTAGTGTTTGGATCTAAAACCAAACTTTCCCCTTGCTTATTCTCGTCAATAATCTTCTCCATCGTGTCCTTTAAAATCAATTTGGGTGCAAAGATAAGATTAAAATTCATCTAGTGACAAATTGACAGCATGAATTTAACGCAACTTTTTGCTGAAAATGGAATCTAGAGATAAATAACCAATTAATCGATTCTTCATTGTTTGAAGAATTGATGTTTTAATCCAACTTTATGAAAACTAACACTTTAATTTTATTCGCGTTCTTTTTGCTGGTTTTTGTTTCCTGTAATAACGATGACGATTACGAGACGGTAAATGTAGCTACTGCCATTACGATGGATGTAGAAGCACTGCGGAAATCAGTAGATGTGCTTCCGCCTCAAGAAATCCGCGAAACTGGAAAAATATATGTAATAGGAAATTTAATATTGGTAAACGACGCGAAAGAAGGAGTTCATCTAATTGATAATTCCAATCCGGTATCGCCAACAAAAATTGCGTTTCTAAAAGTGTTGGGTAGCAATGACATGGAGGTGAAAGGTGACTTTCTGTATGTAGATAGCTATATGGATTTAGTCGTTTTTGATATTTCTAACCTTACGGAAATAAAAGAAGTGGAACGATTAAAAGATGTTTTTCCCTACTATCCACCGTACCCAGAAGAGGCTGGAGTAGTTGATTATGATTCTTACCCGCAGGATGAAACCTCGATTGTGGTTGGGTGGGATATACGCCAAGAACGAAGGAAAATTGAAGACGACCGTTTCCTTTACATGAATGATGCTGCGTTTAGCGAAAATTTAGCTTCTCCACAAACGGGAGAGGGAGGATCCTTGGCAAGGTTTAAAATTGTAGACGATTATCTTTATGCGGTAGATTTCAATAACATAAACATTTTTGATATTTCCAATATTCAATCCCCTGTAGCCAAAGATCCTGTAAATGCTGGTTTTGGTATTGAAACCATTTTTAATAGGGGCTCCCATTTATTTTTAGGCAGTACTAATGGAATGTACATTTTTGATATAAGTGTCCCTAAGACGCCGAACTTTATTTCAGAATTTAGTCACGCTACGGCTTGCGATCCCGTGGTGGTGGACGGAGATTATGCCTATGTAACTTTAAGAGGTGGTAATTTTTGTGGGGCGATAGAAAGTACGCTTCGCGTTATTGATATTTCTGACGTTAACAATCCCATTCAAAAATCTTCTTACACGCTTGAAGAGCCTTATGGTCTTGGTGTTCGTGGAAACAATTTGTTTGTTTGTGATGGCAAGGCCGGACTTAAAGTTTTTGATAAGACAGGCGCTCCTTTTGTTGAGTTTGTTGAAAATCATGAAGTTGAAAAGGCGTATGATGTAATTCCCCTTGCCAATAGTTTAATTATGATAGGCGAAGGAAAACTTTATCAATATAATTATGAGGAAGGCAAACTAAACTTGATAAGCGAGTTTCAGTTGTAGTTTAACTGATTTTTAGAAATATACGGTTTGTGAAAAACTCATCTTTTAAGGATGGGTTTTTATTTTTTATAAAATTTAGTGGTAGCTTTGAATAGCTAATCCATCAAAAACTTAAAAAATGAATCTAAATTTACTTTCAGAAAAAATAGAAAATTCAAAATCATTGGATTTTGGAGATATTTTCGGGGAATCGATTGAACTTTTTAAGAAATCATGGGGGCAAGGTGTTTTGCTTCTTGTGGTTGTCTTTTTAATGATACTACCTGCTTTATTCGTTTTGTACTTGCCATTTATTGTTGGCGCGATTACGGTAGGTTCCCTTCAGCAAGATGCTGGAGAAGAAATTATGAGTGCAGCCATGATTCCTTTTGTATTGTTATTTTTTCCTGTGATGCTGGTAGTGCAAGCTTTGGCTATGGGCTTGATGGCAGGTTTCTATAAAATACTTCAGGAAAAGGATTTAGATAGCAGCTTGTCAATCGCTTCTTTATTTATGTATCTTAAAAAGCCTTATTTAGGAAAATTAATCACGCTAGCATTTTTCTCCATGGTCATTGCTTTATTGGCCATGCTATTGTGTGTGCTTCCTATTATTTATGTGTCTGTTCCTTTAAGCTTTGTCGCTGTTGTTTTTGCGTTTAATCCAGAATTAAGCGCGAAACAAATTTTAAAAGCGTCATTCAAGCTGGGTAATAAAAAGTGGTTGATTACTTTTGGACTTACACTAGTTGCTGGTTTGGCAGCAGAATTTGTTGGATTTCTTTTGTGCGGAATAGGATTGTTCTTTACCGCATCCTTCAGTTATATACCACTTTATTTCGTTTATAAAGAAACGGTGGGTTTTGAAGATGAAAGTGAGATTTCTCAAATTGGAACTTCAGAAGTTTAAGATTTTTTCAGTAAAATAAAGGCTTTAGTTTAAAATTTTATTGAAATAATAACCTTATCCTCAGAATAGTAATCAAAAGCTCCGAGAGCAGGAGCGAAGGTACGGAGCGACGCGGAGTTTTGATTTCGGTTTTTCGACTTCATGGTCGAAAAAATTCCTTGGATAAGGCGCCTTTCCTGCCTACCTGCGGTGAGCAGGCAGGTTCTTTGTTTCGTTTCTTTTGGGCGAGCAAAAGAAATGAAAGTGTATTCTATGAATCAAGCGATTCAGTACTTGTTAGTGTAATGCTAAACTAGTATCAAAAAAACATCAATTTTATTGTTATTTTAAAGGTGTTTTGTAGCCTTTAAAAAAACGAATGCATGGCTAATTAAAAATTCTGTATACTTTTGTACTCTTAAAAAATGGCTTATGGCAAAGAATTTGGTTATTGTGGAGTCTCCTGCTAAGGCGAAAACTATCGAAAAATTTTTAGGTAAAGATTATACGGTAGCTTCTAGCTTTGGGCATATTGCAGACCTTCCTTCAAAAGAATTAGGGGTAGATGTTGATAAAGACTTTAAGCCGAAATATATAGTTTCTTCTGATAAAAAGGCAGTAGTTAAAAAGTTGAAAGACCTTGCTAAATCTGCAGAAATAGTTTGGTTGGCAAGTGATGAAGACCGAGAAGGAGAGGCTATTGCTTGGCATTTGGCAGAAGAGCTTAAATTGGACAAAGACAAAACCAAAAGAATTGTTTTTAACTCGATTACCAAAGGGGCCATACAAAAAGCGATTGATAATCCCCGTACCATAGATTATAACTTGGTGAATGCACAGCAAGCAAGAAGGGTGCTCGACCGTTTGGTGGGATACGAACTTTCTCCTGTGCTTTGGAAAAAGATTAAAACCGGACTTTCAGCAGGGCGGGTGCAATCTGTTTCCGTGCGCCTAATTGTGGAGCGGGAGCGTGAAATAAAAGAATTTCAGCCAGAAGCCTCTTTCAAGATTGTTGCTGAATTCCGCAACGAGGAAGACAAAAGCTTTAAAGCAAAAATTAATAAGTCATTCGGGACCAAAGAGGAAGCGAAAGCATTTTTAGACAATAATGTTTCGGCGAATTTTAAAATAGCCGATTTAGATACCAAGCCCGCTAAAAAATCACCGGCGGCACCATTTACTACTTCCACATTGCAACAGGAAGCTTCTAGGAAGTTGTATTTTTCGGTAGCGAAAACCATGAATATGGCGCAACGTCTTTACGAAGCCGGACTTATAACATATATGAGAACGGATAGTGTGAATCTTTCTGGTGAGGCGATTGAAGCGGCAAAGGATGAGATTATAAAGTCCTACGGAAAGGAGTTCAGTAAACCAAGAAATTATACGGGCAAGTCAAAAGGGGCGCAAGAAGCTCACGAGGCAATCCGTCCAACGGATATGACCCGTCACCGTGTTCAAATTGAGAGGGATCAAGCGCGTTTGTATGAATTGATTTGGAAAAGAACGCTAGCCTCGCAAATGAGTGATGCACAATTGGAACGAACCAACGTCAAGATTGAAGCAGACAAACACGATGAGCTTTTCACGGCTAATGGAGAGGTGTTGAAGTTTGAAGGTTTCTTAAAGGTGTATTTGGAAGGAACGGATGATGAGGAAGAAGAGCAGGCTGGAATGTTGCCGGCTTTAAAAGTAGGCGAAACAGTTTACGATAATTATATAACTGCAACGGAAAGATTTACAAGGCCGCCATATCGATATACCGAAGCTTCTTTGGTGAAGAAATTGGAAGAGTTGGGAATTGGTCGTCCATCTACTTATGCGCCAACAATTTCTACCATCCAAAACCGTGGGTATGTAGAGCGTGGTACGATAGATGGTGTAGAACGTGAATATATTCAATTTACGCTAGCGGATGATAAAGTTAAAGAAGATAAGCTTACCGAAACGGTTGGTTCTGATAAAGGGAAGTTGGTTCCAACGGATATCGGGATGATTGTAAACGATTTCTTGGTGAATCACTTTTCTGGAATTTTAGACTATAATTTTACGGCCAAAGTAGAGCAGAGTTTTGATGATATTGCTTCTGGTGAAGAAGATTGGACAGAAATGATTCAATCCTTCTACAAGGATTTCCATCCTAATGTAAAAGATGTTGAAGAAAATGCAGAGCGTGAAAGTGGGGAGCGAATTTTAGGAAAAGACCCTGAAAGTGGACGCCAATTAAGTGTTCGTTTGGGTCGTTTTGGACCGATGGCGCAAATTGGTACTGCGGAAGAGGAAGAGAAACCTCGTTTTGCAAGTTTGTTGCCAGATCAGTCGATTGACACCATTACTTTTGAAGAAGCGTTGGATCTGTTTAAACTTCCTAGGAAATTAGGAACGTTTGAAGGGGATGAAGTTGAAGTGAATGTAGGTCGTTTTGGTCCGTATGTTCGCTTTGGAAAAAGTTTTGTTTCCTTAGATAAAGGAGAAGATGTTTTTGAAGTAGATATGGATCGGGCAAAAGAACTTATTCTTCAGAAGAAAAAAGCGGACGCACCGATTGCTTCTTATAAAAATATAGATGTTACGAAAGGAAAGGGTCGTTTTGGTCCTTTTATAAAATGGGACGGGATGTTTATCAACGTCAATAAAAAATACGATTTCGATAATCTTTCCCAAGAAGATATTGAGGAATTGATTGAAGACAAACTGAAAAAAGAGCGAGAAAAGCTTATCCATCATTGGGAAGAAGAAGGTATTCGCGTGGAAAAGGCGCGTTGGGGACGTTCCAATATTATTAAAGGGAAAACCAAAGTAGAGCTTTCCAAAGATGTAGATGCTACAAAAATAACTTTGGAGGAGGCTAAAGAGCTTTTGGAGAAAAAACCGCCTAAAAAGAAAACTGCCGCAAAGAAAAAAACGGCAACGAAAAAGAAAACAACAGCCACGAAAGCTAAATCTAAAAAATAGCAATGAACGTTGAGTTTTTATCGCCGGTAAAGAATGTGGTATTGGCGCATAACGAATTGTTGCCAAAGCAGTCGCTTGGAAAGGTAATTCGTATTCATAAGGAAAAAGAAGATTTTCCAAACTTAGAAGGCGTTCAGTTGGCTATCGTTGGTGTAAATGAGAAAAGGAGTGAAAGCAGTGAAGAGGGGCATTTGGACTTTGATCTTTCTGCCATTCGCGTTCAGCTTTACAAATTATTCCAAGGAAACTGGCACAGTACCATTGCGGATTTAGGTGATATTGAAGCAGGGGAAACAGTTCAGGATACGTATTATGCGGTTAACAACCTTACGGAATCCCTTCTGAAGCAGAACATTATTCCTATAATTATTGGTGGTTGTCAAGATATCACCTATGCCATGTATCGTGCTTACGATAAAATGGAGCAAATGGTGAATTTAGCTTCTGTAGATAGAAAATTCGATTTTAGTGCTTCCGATGAGCTGATTTCTTCCAGTGCCTACATGAGCAAAATAATCATGGAGCAACCCAATAACCTTTTCAATTTTTCGAGTATTGGGTATCAAACGTATTTCAATGCGCAGGAAGAGATTGATCTTATGGAGAAGCTTTTCTTTGATACTTACCGCCTAGGCGAAGTTATAAATGATATTACCATCGTTGAACCTGTTTTTAGGGATACCGATTTGGTGAGTATGGATATGACTGCCATTAAAGCTTCCGAAGTAGGTTATGGTGCCAATACCTATCCGAACGGTTTTGACGGAAGGGAAATATGTGCCATTTCGAGATACGCCGGAATTAGCGATAAGGTTACCGCTTTTGGTATGTTCAATACCATGAAAACATTGCAATGCGCACAATTAAGTGCACAAATTATATGGTATTTTATAGAAGGATACAATTTTAGGAAGAAAGACTACCCTTTTATAACGAATGCCAATTACGATAAATATATTGTGCCACTGGAAGATATGGATATTTGCTTTTTTAAGAGCAATATTTCTGGACGCTGGTGGATAGAAGTGCCTCAAATTGAAAATTTAAATAATAAATTTAAAAGACATACGTTATTACCATGCACACACATGGAATATCTAGAAGCCAGCAATGGCGTCGTGCCTGAGAGATGGTGGAAGGCGTATAAAAAAATGTTGGTGTAACGGCTGTAGAAATAACACGATATTTTAAATTGACTGTGTTTTAGAGCCATTTGACAACAAAAAGTTAGAGTTTATTGTTTTTTTAAAATTTATTAAATAGGTTTACCATCTTAAATCTAAGAATGTAATTTAACCTCAATTATGTATATGAAAAAGCTATTTCTATTAGCATCTGTTACATTATTTCTTACCAGCTGTGGTTCTAATGACAGAGGAGAACTAGTTGGTGTTAGCGGTCAAAAATGGCATCCCGAAAAGCCCTACGGAATGTCTTTAGTGCCCGGTGGCGCCTTCATAATGGGAAGGTCTGAAGAAGATATGGCCGATGTCCTCAATGCTCCAACGAAAACCGTAACAGTGCGTTCATTTTATATGGACGAAACTGAGATTACAAACAGCGAATACCGCCAGTTTGTAGAATGGGTAAAAGACTCTATTATCCGAACTAAATTGGCCGTTCTTGCTGATCAGTTAGGTGAAATTCCAGGTAATGGGGGAATAGGGGAGTTTGCATTTAAAGATGCGGACACTACCGACCTTAGCGAATACGAAAAGTATATGCTTTTCAACTACTCTGGAATGGGAGAAACTGGATACGAAGGAAGACGCTTAAATAAAGATGTAGATCTTATTTGGGATGTGTCTGAATATCCGGACGAATACTACACAGAAGTTATGGATACCATGTATATTCCTGTTGAGGAATCTTATAATGGTCAACGAACCATAGATGTTACAAAATTAAAGTTCCAATACGATTGGATGGATATTCAAGCAGCGGCTAGAGCAAAAGGCGGCGGAAAGCGTAAAGACTTTATAAAGCACGAAGAAGTGCTTGTTTATCCAGACACAACGGCTTGGATTAAAGATTTTAGTTATTCTTATAACGAGCCAATGCATAACGACTACTTTTGGAGTGAGGCGTATAGCGATTACCCAGTAGTAGGTGTTTCTTGGAAACAAGCAAAAGCGTTTTGTGCATGGAGAACAAAATATAAAAACGATTTTCAAAAACAGAAAAACAAACAATTTGTAAATCAGTTTAGATTACCAACAGAAGCAGAGTGGGAATATGCTGCCAGAGGAGGAATTGAATCTGGAACATACCCATGGGGTGGTCCTTATATCTTGAACGACAGAGGTTGTTTTATGGCAAACTTTAAGCCGTTAAGAGGGGATTATGCCGCAGATCAGGCTCTGTATACTGTAGAGGCAAAATCATATGACCCCAATGATTACAATCTTTACAACATGGCTGGTAATGTTTCTGAATGGACAAATTCATCATACGACCCCAATTCGTACGAGTACGTTTCTACAATGAACCCTAATACTTATGATGGCGAAAACAAACGTAAGGTTATTAGAGGTGGTTCGTGGAAAGATGTTGCTTATTTCTTACAGGTGAGCACAAGGGATTACGAATATCAAGATTCTGCGAGAAGTTATATCGGCTTCAGAACAGTTCAGGATTATATGGGTACCGAGTCTACTCAAAACTAAATTTAAATCCAAATTACTACTTGTTTAATAACTTAACTTAACTAGAAAATTTTTTATTACTATGGCACAGTCAAAATCATCTAAGAAACTTTTTAACATGGCCTACGGGCTTGGAGCGTCGGTTGTAATTATCGGTGCGTTGTTTAAAATTTTACACTGGGAATTTGGTCCCATTAACGGAGGGCTATTATTAGCTATTGGTCTTATTACAGAAGCAGTTATTTTTGCAATTTCTGCATTCGAACCCGTAGACGACGATTTAGATTGGACATTGGTTTATCCTGAATTGGCAGGAGGAGCTACTGTTTCAAGAAAGAAAGATGCGTTGGAGGTTAAAGAAGCAGAAGGACAACTTTCTAAGAAATTAGACGATATGTTGAAAGAAGCAAAAATCGATTCAGCTTTAATGTCTAGCCTTGGAGATAGCATTAGAAATTTCGAAGGAGCTGCTAAAAACATTTCTCCTACTGCAGAAGCATTAACTTCAACTAAAAAATACAGCGAAGAGCTTTCATTAGCTGCTGCTCAAATGGAATCTTTAAACAGTCTTTACAAAGTACAATTGGAGAGTGCGAACAAGCAAGCTGCAATTCAAGAGGAAGTGGCTGCCAACGCTGGTAAGCTTAAAGATCAAATGCAGTCGTTAACAACTAACTTGTCTTCATTAAACGGTGTGTATGGTGGAATGCTTTCTGCTATGAACAGACCTGCTAATTAATTCAGTTTTATTGAAATAAATTATAAACATTAAAACTAATTAAGAGATGGCAGGAGGAAGTTTATCACCACGTCAGAAGATGATTAACCTTATGTATTTGGTTTTCATCGCAATGCTGGCGCTGAATATGAGTAAAGAAGTATTGTCGGCATTCGGACTTTTAAACGAAAAGCTTACAAACTTCAATGAAAAAGCTACGGAACGTAACCTAGCAGCTTTTAACGATTTAAAATTAAAATCTACAGAGCAGCCAGATAAGTACTTAGAGCTTTACGAAGACACAGAGAAAATTAAGCAAACATCAGAATCTTTTAACAGCTATTTGGATAGCTTAAAGGCAGAGATGGTAGCAAACATCCCACCAGAAGATCGTCAAGATTATGAGGTGATGGATAAGTCGGATTTCCTAGATCAGGCTTTCTTTCAAGGAGAGCGCTATTCTGCGGAAGGACAAAAGTTTGTAGATCACATCAACAACTTCAGAAAAACTACTTTAGAGACCCTTTCTAGTATTCCAGATTCTTTAATGAAGCCGGCTAGAAAAGAGGCGCTGAAAAGTTCTATTGATCAACGTTTTCATACAGGAGACGATAATGGAAAGGTTGAAAACCGTGATGGTCGTCCTGTTGATTGGTTGAATTATCACTATGAAGGTTTCCCATTGGTAGCTTCTTTAACAAAAGTAACATTGTTACAATCTGATTTAAAGACGACACAAGATGAAATCCTTAAAGCGATGTTGCAAGGTCAAATGGCATCAGATTTGTCTATGACTAACTACACCACTTTATTGGAGCAACCTAAATCGGCTTATTACCAAGGAGAAACTTTTGATGGTGCTATCGTTTTAGGTAGAAAGGATGGTTCCACAAAACCAAATGAAGTAAACCTTAAACTAGACGGTAGAGAGCTTAAAGAAGGTAACGACTTTGTTATAGAGAACGGTCGTGTTAAACTAAAAGTAAGTGCTGGTAGTGCTGGAGATCATCAGTTGGAAGGAAACTTAATTTTCTTACAAGATGGAGAGCCTATTGAAGTACCGGTTTCACAAAAATTTGCAACCATTACCAAGCCAAACGCAGCGGTAATTTCAGCAGATAAAATGAACGTGGTATATCGTGGGGTTTCCAACCCAATTACGATTTCTATTCCTGGAATTCCTGATAATAAAGTAAATGCATCGGCACCTGGACTTAAAAAGGTTTCCGGTAGCAAGTATGCTATGAATCCTGGAACAGGAAGAACCGTTACCATTAAAGCAAGTGGTACTTTGCCAGATGGTCAAGGAGTATCTTCTGCTTCAGAATTTAGAATTAAAGATATTCCACGTCCTTCAGGAACTGTAAGAGGTGAATTTGGTGAAATTAAAATGCCAAGAAACAACCTTGAAATTTCTACAGTTGGAGCTATGTTGGAAGACTTTGATTTCGACTTGAATCTTGCGATAAGCGGATTTAAATTTAAAGTTCCTGGTCAGCCTACTGTTGAGGTTCGTGGAAATAAATTAGATAGCCGTGCGAAATCTGCCCTTAAAAGAGCGGGTAGAGGAGAGGCTGTACAAATTTTTGATATTGAAGCTTACATTACCAATAACAGATCGTACAAACTTAAAAAAGTATCGCCTGTTGTTGTTGAGCTAACAAATTAATAAACTATTGGTGTTATGAATTGGAAAACGATTTTAGTAACTATAACTGCATTGGCTTTTTCTGCAAGCGGTTTTGCGCAAGCAAACCTGCTGAATGCAAAGAAGCCTGAGGATATCGGTGTAAAAACCGAAGATCAGGTTGAAGCAGATAACGATGAACCGTTACCTTACGGTTACGTGGACGATAGGGATATACTCTGGTCTAAAACCATTTGGGAGCGTATCGATTTAGATGAGCGTATCAATTTCCCGTATTATTATCCAATTGATACGATTGATATTGGTAGCGATCGTCGATCTCTTTATGATGTTTTGATAAAAAACATTAAAAACGGAAATCTTCAAGATATCTATGTAGATTCTTATTTTACTGAAAAGAGGAAATTTGGTGACCTAGAAGCTACACTTCAAAAAGTAGATACAACCGACCTTGGTTATGAGCAACTGAATGCAGGAGAGCAAGTGTCTCTTGAATATATCAATAGAAGAGAACTTACTGCTGCGGATATTCAGGAGTGGAGAATCAAAGGAGTTTGGTACTTTGACAAACGTCAAGGAGAGCTAAAATACCGTTTACTCGGATTGGCACCTGTTGCTCCCGATGTTAACTTTATAGACAGTGAGCAATCGGATTTAGTTGAATTGTTTTGGGTTTGGTTTCCAAGTGCAAGAGAAATTTTACACGATGCCAAAGCTTTTAACAATAAAAACTCAGCAAGACCTATTTCTTTCGATCAGTTGTTGAATGCCAGACGTTTTAACGCGGTAATCTACAAAGAAGAAAATGTTCAAGGAGATAGGGGTGTTAAAGAATACATTCCAGATAATGCTATGTTCCAATTACTGGAAGCGCAACGCCTTCAAGAGAAAATTAGGGACAAAGAACAAGACATGTGGAGTTATTAAAAGAATAATTCCAGTTCAAAACATACGCCTTATAAAAAAGCCGTTTCATTCGTAAATGAAACGGCTTTTTTATTTTTATCTGAATAAGGATTCTTACGAAATCTGAGATCGCAATTTAGGTTGATTTTAGACAGTTATTCGAATGAAATAGTTGTGAAGGCGAATCTGTCAGTAAGTTTGATAGAAATGCCTTGAGAGGGATTAAAAGGTGGGTTCTTTGCGAGGTTCAGGTCCGGATGTGGTCATGGGGTGTTAGTTTATTTTGCTGCTGAACTATATTAAGCTTTTTATTGAAAAGAAATGGAATAAAACTTATTCTAAATGATATTGTTAGCTACTTAATTAAGAGGTACCAAAAAAAAATAAATAGAATAATATTGCGAGCATAACCTTATTAAGCTGAAGTTTTTTATGTTTTACGGAATACCTTAAAATGTATCATATAATTTATTACATTTATAATAATCTCAGTTTTATTTATGAATGAAAAAACTTGTATTGCTACTTTCGATAACATTTTTTATTTGTTGTTCATCCGACAGCGATTCTGATAATTCAGATTTAAAAACTCCTCCAACGAATGAAGACATAAGAGAGCGAATATCCGATAGTTTGCTGCAAGTTTATGGGAATTTTACGGATGATATCAGCAATTTAAATTTTTTATTTGAATATAACGGTAACACCTATATATCTGGAACGAAGTTTGAAAAATTATGGTTAGGGGTTTTTAATAACAATCGTCAATTAGTTTTGGATAAGGTTTTGACTGGTGATGTTGAGAATATATCGGAATTTTTAATTAGATCTAGCCGTGGTATTGAATTTGAATTAGAAGATGATTTGTTTTTCTCAGTTTTTTTAGTAAATAAAAAGTACGAGAATCAAATGAGTAACTTTCCTTATCATAAGTATTTGGTAAGATGTAATATAGAAAATGATTATGTGAATAATATATTTAATTCTTTTGATAGTGATTCTGGATATGAAATTGAAAAAGTAATAGAGTGGTTTGATGGGTCTTATTTGATCTACACCGATACAAAGTTTTATGCAAATTCTACTGTGAAGTCCTTATATGTAGACAGAAAATTCAACTATTTTGAAAACTTGAACTGTGCACCCAGTGAGAATCTTGAAAATGTTAAATTCTTAAGTTGGTATAAATATGTTGTGTTTGGGTCATTTAGAATTGGTTCTAAAAACCTAAAGGAATGTGTGTCTTGGAATATTGATGTATTGAAGGATATTTTTGATTATAAAAGCGGATGTTTTAATTGCAACATAGAATATGAGCTTATATCCTATTCGGAAAAAGAGATAGAATTAAATTATTCATTCATTAATGAATCTAGGAAAGTGGTGTTGGATGCTAATTCTGGGGCTATTATAAGTAATTCTCTACTCTTACATTAGTTTTAACTTAGAAGGTTAAGGTTTCTAGTTTTGTTAGGGATGTTTCCCCTTTTTATGGAAAATGGTAACAGTTGAAAATCGTGTTCTATATATATTATTTCTAACTAAACTTTTACATTATAAATAACACAGTAAGTACACCTCAATTTTCGGATAGGCAAAAACAATTTAGAGCTAAGTACAAAGATTATTCAGATAAGGACATGATGATAGAATTGTAAATGTCCCAGTCCATTCAAATAGAGAAATTAGAAAAGAATAGGTCGAATACTAGTAAGTTGGTTTGGTTTTTTATTGGAATACATATTATTGTTTTTATCATTGCCTTTTTAACAGGTTTGTTATCTGCTTTTTAATACAGCTTAAAAGAAGAACCTAATACTATTAACACTGTTTATTTCCTTCGTAGGTTATTTTCGGCAATTTCAATACAATGAAGATGGGTTGATAAATGAGGATGTTGTAAAAGAAAATACCATACTCTGTTGATTAGACGGAAGAAAGGGCTAAAAATTTCTTGAGAACTTTTTGTGCGGGTGAAAGCCCCGACGCTTCGGGGGAACCTCCTGCCTTGTGCGTTGTTTTGATGATTTATTTTATTTCGTTCTGTCCTTGTATTTATCCCATAAAAAAAAAGCCCTCAATTTCTTGAGAGCTTTTGTTGTGCGGGTGAAAGGACTCGAACCTTCACACCTTGCGGCACTAGATCCTAAGTCTAGCGTGTCTACCAATTCCACCACACCCGCGTTGAATTTGTGGGTGCAAATATAATTGAATTTTTCAATATTCAAACTTTATATTTAAAAAAACTTCTTTTTTTGTACTTTTGAAATCAACTACCTCGGGGAAGGTCTGCCTTTGTTCGAAGACCGACCTACTAGGTTTATTAAAAAAAATAATATTTAACTCATTTCGACAACCGCCTGCCATAATTTAGGCTAGGAAAAGGTCGGGAAATTAAACCCTTATTTTGGGGTTCAATAAAATACTTCATGGAAAACATTAAGTCGTATATCGATACGCATAAAGATCGATTTATAGCAGAACTCATAGAATTGTTAAAAATACCATCGGTAAGTGCAGATCCCGCATTTTCACAAGATGTACTCAATACTGCCGAGGCGGTGAAGGATGCATTGGATAAAGCAGGTTGTGAGCATGTGGAAATTTGTGAAACACCTGGATATCCCATCGTTTATGGTGAAAAAATCTTTGATAAGACGTTACCAACCGTTTTGGTTTACGGCCATTATGATGTTCAGCCACCGGATCCAATAAATTTATGGGATTCACCTCCCTTTGAGCCAGTTATCAAAGAAACCAAAATTCATCCGGAGGGAGCTATTTTTGCCCGTGGTGCCTGCGATGATAAAGGTCAAATGTACATGCATGTAAAAGCATTGGAGTACATGACACAAACGGGAAACCTGCCCTGCAATGTTAAGTTTATGATTGAAGGGGAAGAAGAGGTAGGCTCTGAAAGTTTAGAGTGGTTTGTAAAAAACAACCGGGAAAAGCTCTCCAATGATGTTATCTTGATTTCAGATACGGGAATGATTGCTAAAGATGTTCCGTCCATCACAACAGGTTTGCGTGGATTGAGTTATGTGGAAGTAGAAGTTACAGGTCCCAATAGAGATTTACACAGTGGTTTGTACGGCGGGGCCGTTGCCAACCCAGTTAATGTGCTCACTAAGATGATTGCTGCCCTTCACGACGAAAACAATAAAATTACGGTGCCTGGTTTTTACGATAAGGTAGAAGAACTTTCCGTGGAAGAGCGCGAGGAAATGGCAAAAGCACCGTTTTCTTTGAAAGATTATAAAGAGGCTTTGGATATTGAAGATGTGTACGGCGAAAAAGGATACAGTACAAATGAGCGCGGCAGTATTCGCCCAACCTTGGATGTAAATGGAATTTGGGGTGGTTATATCGGCGAAGGTGCAAAAACGGTTATTGCCAGCAAAGCCTATGCAAAAATCTCCATGCGTTTGGTACCCGACCAAGATTGGCGGGAAATCACCGAGCTTTTTCAGGCATATTTCGAGAGTTTGGCACCCAAGGGAGTTAAGGTGTTGGTAAAACCGCACCACGGAGGATATCCCTACGTAACGCCTATCGATAGTACGGGGTATCAAGCGGCAAGCAAAGCTTATGAAGCTACTTTTGGTAAAATGCCCATTCCGCAGCGCAGTGGTGGAAGTATTCCCATTGTTTCTTTGTTTGAAAAAGAGTTGAAAAGCAAAACCATTTTAATGGGATTCGGTTTGAATAGTGATGCCATTCACTCTCCAAATGAACACTACGGAATTTGGAATTACTTAAAAGGGATTGAAACCATACCCTATTTCTATAAATATTTTACTGAGTTAAGTAAGTAGGCTGTCAAGCAATACAAGTTACGCCCGATTCGGATGCTGTTTCTAAGCATAACGAATTGGGCTTTTTTATTATTTGGATATAATTTCCTAGTTGATCATTCATTATTTTTCTGAAAATCATAGTCCTACAAAAATGTTCTTCGAATTTATTGTAACATTTTAACGGTTTTGGCGTTATATAAACATCAATCAAAAATCGACCGTGTTATGATAAAGAAATTCTTCTGGATGTGCTCTGGGGCAGATACCGAATTGTTGGCGCAATGCTCTAAAGCAGAACAAATAAAACAAGCTGGAATTGGGGGGACTGTATTTTTTACGGCTATTATGGCCACGATTGCTGCCAGTTATGCCCTCTATACCGTTTTTGACACCGTTTATGCAGCTATTTTCTTCGGATGTATTTGGGGCTTGCTGATTTTTAATCTTGACCGATTTATTGTTTCTACCATTAAAAAGAAAGGAAACGTTAAAAGTGAAGTTTTTCAAGCTATTCCAAGAATTATATTGGCTGTAATCATTGCTATTGTTATTGCAAAACCGTTGGAACTGAAAATTTTTCAGAAGGAAATAGACAGGGTGTTGTTGGAAGAAAAAAACCAAATGACGCTAGATAACCAATTACAAATAGCGCAGCAATTTACGCCGGAAATTGATAAGCTGAATTCTGATATCGCTGTTTTAAAGAATGAAATTGCCCAAAAGGAAAATGAGGTTAACAATTTATACGGTACCTATATCGCTGAAGCGGAAGGAAGGGAAGGTACTTTAAAAATTGGCAAAGGACCTGTTTATAAAGAAAAGCGAGAAAAACACGATGCTGCCTTGGTAGATTTTCAACTGCTGAAGAGAGAGAATAACGAAAAAATACAACAAATTGAAACGCAGATTGCAGCACTAAAGGAATCACAAACCGCAAAAGTGGCCGATACACAACCTACGATAGACGGTTTCGACGGACTAATGGCGCGGGTAAATGCATTGGATAAGTTGCCATGGTTGCCTTCTTTCTTTATTTTTCTTCTGTTTTTGGCCATAGAAACGGCACCTATCATTTCTAAATTGCTAGCTCCAAAAGGAGAATATGATATAAAATTGGAAGATGCCGAAAACACTGTAAAAAGTTGGGCAGACCAAAAGGAATATCAACGGAAACAGCAATTAGCAGCGGATGCTATTATAAACGATAAAGTTTATGAAGAACTGGCTTCCGAAGAAGAACTTTATCAATACAAGCGTAAACGTGCCCGTGAAGTAATGCAATTGCAGGCTGATGCGTTTTATGAACAGCAAAAGAATACGCTTTAGCAGAATCCTTTTGCTGTATTATGTAGTTGCTTAAAAACTTACACCAAGTTTAAAAGCAAATCGATTGCCTTCTACCGAGTTAAAATAGGAAAGGTCTAAATTTATGAGTCGGCTACCGATTACATAAACACCACCACCAAAGGAATTATGCCATTTTCCAGAGGTATCATTCTTAACCCAAACCCGACCGGCATCTGCACCGCCATAAACTCCAATTTGGAGCGGGAGCAATCTGGTTTTAAAAGAATTGAAGGTGTAACGCACATCTCCATTGAACACCAAATTATTTTTACCTGTAAATCGGTTGATACGGTAGCCTCGTAATCCACTATTTCCACCGAGAAAAGGAGCTTGGTAGAATTCAAAATCATCGCCAAAGTTCAAATGGCTTTGAACATTGGTTTTTAATACCAGTTTATGGTCCTTAGAAAGTCGGTTATAAAAACCAAGTTGTGGCTTTAGAAACCCAAAATTGGCATCAGAACCAGAAACACCTAGCGTATAACCCGTTTTTACATCGAATATCATACCGCGACTGGGGTTGATGTCCAAGTCGTAACTTTCGTAGTTATAACCAAGCTCTAAAGTGGTGAAAAATTTCCAATCATAGAATTCTTCAGGATTGTTTAAATCGGTGATAAAACGATCGTCCACATCATCCACTTCAGCGCCTTGAAATAGAATTTTTGCGGAGAAATTACTTCCGTAGGGGGATCTTCTTACAATTCCAGCATAAGCAACAGCATCAGCTAAGTTTACACGATAGTAATCCATTCCGAAGGTATCTTCGTTATTTACGGTTTCGTTTCCAAAACCAAAAAAGTTTCGGGCAAAGGTAGGGGTGTTAAATTGTCCCCCGAAAGCAAAATTAAATCCATTGAATATACCCGCAGCTTCGCCGTCATATTTCAATTCTATACCTTGGGTTGCAAAATGGTAGCGGGCAGCAAATTTATGTTGTGTAGAGAAAGGGTCTTTTTCAAATCCATAATTGGTAAGCGTTAAATTTGCTCCCAGAATAACTCCAGCATCAGGGTTAAAACCAACACCGGGAACCATGGTGTACGTAGAATATTTCGACTTATCGTACACAAAAATATTATTTTCATACACGTCTGAAAATCGTTCTTTGGCGCCATTGTTTACTTCTATCGTGTTCTTTTTGGACTTATAATCGTATAACCGCACTTTTCTGCCTTCATTGATGCGAAAAGTATCGTTGTTTTGTCCGCCAATTAATCTTACTAAAATAGTTTTATCACTTTTTCCGTTGACTTCAAAAACATCCTTATCATCCAAACCGTAAATCCATATTTCGTTAGTGATATCTTTACGGAATGTCTTATCGACCATCAAATCGGCTTTTTCACCATCTTTAATTCGATAGATTTTAACATTGGTTTCGTCTTTTCCGCTGCGGGTTACTTCAATAAAATCATCTTTATCGGTAGCAGTAAGCACAGCAAGCTTATTAAAAATTTTAAAATAGTTTTCAGCAATGGTGTCTAAAAGCTTTTTACGCTCTTTTAAAACCGTTTTAATTTTTGCTAAGGATTCATCGTTCTGAAGTTCTTCAGGAACTTTTGTGAAGGCTTTATCTATAACGTCGTCTGTTAAATTTTCTTGAATGAATTTAGCTTCAGCAAGCCAATCTTCTTCAGTGCTATTTTTTAAAAGAATACGGTCCATAGGCATGGGCTCTGTATTGAACCATTCCAAGTTGTTAAGTTCGGGTTGGTAGCGCTGCATCATTTTTGCAGGGGCAATTAATGTTCTAATGGAGCTTAAAAAAGCGCCATCAAAATCGGAGAAAGCTTGGTCCCTATCCCGTGGGATGGGTCTAAATGTTATTCCTTCTTCGGTTTCAAACTCTGCCCAACGCCATTGGTCGGTATGCCTGTCCCAATCGCCAATGAGCATATCGAACAATCTGTTTCGGATGTAAATTTTCTCGTCCAATTGGTATTTTTCATCTTCTCTAAGTTTTGCGTAAAAGTCGTCGGTACTTTCTATGTTTTTACTGAAACCAAAACTTTCTAGGTTGTCGTGTTCATCAGCAGGTCTCTCTTCTATCATATACAGTTCGTCACCGTATTCATCATTGTATTTGCCAAGCATTTTTTGCTTCGGAATATAAAACAACTGCGGATTGGTGTGATAAATACCAAGCGCTTTGGACATGGTTGGAATTGGGTATGCAGCATAGGGATATGCAGCGGTATAGAAGTCCAGTAAAATTTCCTCTGGCAGCGTTTGGGTAAGGTCTTCCGTTGCTAAAACTTTATCTTTGAGCACGACAGTTTGTAAAAATTGCACAGCACTTTTCTTTAAAGCCCTCATATTGAATTCACGACCTTCTTTGTCTACCAATCGTAAAGTTTTCGTTTGGTGTCCGCCTCCCATTCTAATTGGGGTTAATCCACCATAGAGGGTGTCGAGCAAGGCTACTTTTGCTGTGATTTTTTTTCCGTACTCTTTTCTGTAATGTTCGCCCCAGAAAGAGGAATAAGCATTGGAGACTTCCGTTTCTTCTTTGGTGTAAACAGAAGTTTCTACGGTTGCTGGATAGTCCACAGGAGGATACTCCACTTCGATTTTTTTGTCTTTGGAATATACTTCTTTTTGAAAGGCTAACTTAGGTTTGCCATTTTCTTGCGCATAAAAACGAACCCAAGAAGAACCATCTTTAAAAACATCGAGAACAGCAAAACCTTGGGAACCAAAAGTGAATAAAGCATCTCCAGTTAATCTTGCCGCGGAAGATTTAGATCCCGCACCACTTATTATTTGTTTGATGTTTTCTTTTTCAATGTATTGAAGCGAATGTTCGTGCCCGGAAACAAAAACCACGTTTGCTGGGGCTTCTAAAGCGAGGGATTGTAGTCTTTTGGAAAGTTCTTTATAACGTTCGTTTTGGGCATCTTGAATTGAAACCCCACCTGATTTTCGAACATGGTTTACTAGCGATGCCACTCCAGGAAGTGGTATTTTTTTCTGAGTTGGAAATAATTGTTTTTCCGCAGCAAAATGACCACCGTGGGTCCCATAAGTCATTAAAGGATGATGGATAGCTACCACAATAGTTTTTCCCTCATTCTTCTTCAGCATTCCTTCAAATTCAACAAAAAACTTATCTCGGGTTTTTATTTCGCAATCATCATTTACGGTAGGATGTCTGTCCCAGTCTTCCAAATACCATTGAGAGTCGATAAGTATAAGGTAAACATCATCGGAAATTTCAACTTCATCCAAACCACAAACATCACTGGGCATCAAGCCCTTTTTAACATTCAAGGCATCTTCAATATAATCTTCTTCACGTTCAATTCCTTTCACGCCTTCGTTATACCAATCGTGATTACCAGGAATAAAAATAGTTCTTCCTTTAAAATCTTTTATGGATTGTAACTGTGTGTCCAATCGGTATTCGCTGGCCTTGCGGTCTTTGCTTCCTTCACCAGGCATTCCTTCTGGATAAACATTATCACCCAAGAAAATAGCAAAATCTTTTTCCGAGCCTTCTTTTACCGCTTCAGAAAAAGCTTTTAGACCGGGTTCCATGCCGCCTACTGGTGAGTAGCCCGCATCGCCAATTAAATAAAAACTACGTTCAAGTTCTTTATCAGTTGGGTAGTTAACCATTTCTTCGTCAGCATACTGTGCTTTGTAGGTAGCACAGGAAAAAATTATAAAGGAGCAAAACAATGGGAGGTAAAAACTTTTTTTTATCATATTTAGAATGTAGAAGCTTTGTATTTTTGTATTATTATAGTAAATAATTTTATTTTAAAAAAATATGTTTGATATCGTTGAAAAAGCAAAAACATACGTTTCTGACTTATTAAGCACTAAGTTAGACAAAAACTATCTATATCATAACCTTAGACATACCCAAAGAGTTGTTAAAAGTGCAACGATTTTAGCTGAAAATCTGTCAATTTCTGAAAAAGAAAAGGAGATTCTCTATCTAGCTGCATGGTTTCACGATACGGGTTATACTGTAACCAGTGAAGAACATGAGCAAGAAAGCTGCAAAATAGCAAAATCTTTTTTAGAGAAAAAAATCTATAAAGAAAATGATATTGAAAAGGTGTGTGAAACTATTATGGCTACCAAGATGGGGGCCGTACCAAGAAACATTATTGAAGAAATTTTAAAGGATGCAGACAGTTCTCATTTGGCAAAAGAGAGTTTCGAGAATACTTCAGAAATGCTTCGCCAGGAATTAAAAGAACGTGGGGTTGCACATTACGATATTACAGAATGGCGAAAGTTGAATATTAAAATGCTGAATACCCAACACCGTTACTACACGAGTTATGCGCAGGAAGAATGGGATTATGGAAAAGAGAGCAATTTGCAGGATCTAATAAAGAGAGAGGAAAAGGTTGAACGACGCGCTAAGAAAGAGAAATTAAAGGTAAAACTTAAAAATGATAGTCCGTCCCGCGGCGTACAAACCATGTATAGAACGGCTTTAAGAAACCACATGAAATTAAGTGATATCGCCGATGCGAAAGCCAATATTTTACTTTCTGTAAATGCGATTATAATTTCATTGGCTTTGGCCAATTTAATTCCGAAATTAGATAGCCTTTCCAATCAGCATTTAATTTTACCGAGTTTGGTTTTGGTTATTTTTAGCGTTGTTTCTATAATATTTGCTATTCTTTCCACAAAACCTAATGTTACGGGAGGAGAGTTCTCCCAAGAGGACTTAAAATCACGAAAGGTGAATTTATTGTTTTTCGGGAACTACCATAAAATGCCTTACAGAACCTACCAGGATGCCATGAATGAGGTACTGCATGATACCGATTATATTTATGACCAATTAACGAAGGATTTATATTACCTAGGTGTTGTTTTAGCGCGAAAGTACAGGCTTTTGAGAATTACGTACATCATTTTTATGATTGGAATGATAAGTTCCGTAATTACCTTTATAGTTGCTTTTACAACTATTTAGCGAGTTCTTTCATGAGATCGTTATAGGTTAGCGGACTTTTATTGTCTTCATACTTATACATAATTCCAGCTGAAAGTGCTTTTAAGCCGCTCACGCCTTGAAGGTCTTCCAACTCGTTGATGACTACATCGTCGTTTAGGATGCCCTTGGCCTGTAATAGTTTGATGTATCTTAAATATTCCTCTTCATCCTTTTTTTGGGAATATATAATCGTCATTTTACCAGGTTGGGTAATCCTATCTTGAGTGCCACGTATATGAGCCTTGTCAATTCTCTTTTTTATGATTTCGTAGCGCGCATTGTAAGTACCATCTACATCGAAATGCTTTTCATCCATCCTGAATTTTATGGATAGAGGGGTGTTATGCACCAAAATCAACGAACTTACGTCCAGCGGGATTTTTAAATCGGGCTTTAAATTATAATAGGCATTTTCCATAAAGCACATGGTTTCCAGTTGCCACAATTTTAGGTTCTGGAGGTAAACATCGCTAAAAGGCTTTCCGTTGGAAATAGACTTCCCAATGTACATGGTATGCTCTACACCATCAGTTTTGTAGCGTTCAAAGAAATGTGGGAACATTTTTTGTGCTGACTGCTGTTTTTCATCGATAATCTTTGCCATCCTTTTGTTGATGATGGTTACCGTTTGGTCGTAGTCATTTCTGCAGTCGTAAACCATCCCCGTGGTTTCGTTGAGCTGATTTACATATTTTTCAACCATTTCGTTGAGCGACGCATTAATGGTTTTTACTTGTTCCAGCGCAGGATGGATTTCTTCAAAAAGAAAATCGATTATGTTTTGCTCGGTACTGGTTTGAAAGTTTTCTTCTACTTCTTGTAAATAGCTGCTAATCCTAAAACTGTATTCTTCATAAATAGGCATGTTGCCTTCTTTAACAGCACTTTTAAATATGTTTTTTATAAGTTTCAGCTGTGTGTACAAGTCTCGTTGGGTAGCTTCGTTCCGCGCATCAGAAGAATTTTTAATATCAATTTGACCGTAGAGTGGATAAACATCTTTAAAGGCAATGTCGCCGAAAGAAACCATGCTGCCTTTGTTCTTTTCCCTTAAGAATTTTTTGGCCTCCTTTACAAACTTCCACTTAACACTTTCGTGAATAGAAGTACATTCATTCTGAATAACCGCCTCAATTGTATTTTTATTTTCCGTTTTATTGCGCACTACAGCCGCCGTAATATACGGCATCACTTCATGTAATTTATTGGCATTGATACTATTTAGCTCATGTTTTTTATGGGATACCAATTCTAGAATACCCAAGAGTTCGCCCTCATGAGCTACAGGAACCAAAATGGCACTTTTAAAACCTTGAGTAGCTAAAGTACCGTAAGGAGCTGCGCCGTTACTTACCTTATCATATTTTTCAACATCGGAAATAGCGAAATGATGCTTGTCTTTCAGCAGAGTTTTGTAAGAATTATCACAAAGTATATTCTGACATTTATCATCAGATTTTTCATGCAGCAAAAAGCTGGGCATGTTTTTGGTTAATTTCTCTAAGCTATTGGCATCATCATCATAACTGGAAAAACCTGTTTGCAAATTTTTTATTCCGAAGATAGAACGAAAGATATTTTCAAACTTATGAAGCAAAATTGTATCATGCGAGGTTTGCTCCAATAGTGTAGTTTTCAGATCGGAAATAGAATTGTCTATCGTAACATCAAACAAATTAGAAATTACAAATCCTTTTGCCAACCAACTGTTCGGTGGGAATTTTTCTTTCCAAAGGGAAATGTCATCAAAACCATCAAGCAATTCATCGATGTCTTCCTCATTAAGTTCAACAGCATTTTCGGTAGGGGATAATTCCATAAAATCGGCATTGTACATAATTCTGTAATGCCTTATTATCCCATTTTCATCTGGAATGTCATAGTACAATGGTTTCTTGTACTGAACATCAATTTTATAATAAAATGAAAGAATTACCGTACATTGAAGAATGTACATTTGATCTTCAGGAATGTTACGGATACTGGAATTATAATCCTCTCCAGCTCTTTTTATAATATCCTTAAACCTTGTTGATGCTTTAAAAATACGGTCATCAAAAGGAATTCCAATCGTTTTTATTTCGTTGGATGAAAGCATGGGAGGAAACATATCCTGCGTGATAAAGTCAATTTGCTCCTTGTAAGCATCTAACGAGGATAAATCTTCTATACCCTCAATAAGTTCGGGATGCTCTTCAGCGACAGCAAGAATCTTTTTTGCCTTTTCAGAAAGCAAATTATTATCGTTATCAGCCTCTGCTTTGTAGTGTTCTAAAAGCTTTTTAAAACTTACCTTAATGGTCAAAGGCGAATGTGTAGCTTCATACTTCATAATCTAATATAGGCAAATTTTAAACGCTCAGTCGTTAAAAGAACGTAAAACTTGCACCAACGTTTACTTAATAATACTTTTGCGCAAAAATTAGCTATGATTCAAAATGTTATGGAAAAAATAGCTCCGCAAAGAGCGGAGTTATTGAGCCATCCACTTTACGCCAAGATACAAACACCCGAACATTTAAGGGTATTTTTGCAACATCATGTGTATGCCGTTTGGGATTTTATGTCGCTATTGAAAGCGTTGCAACGCGAGCTTACATGTACAAATTTACCTTGGAAACCCATTGGAAATCCGAAAACGCGGTATCTAATTAACGAAATTGTTTTGGGTGAAGAAACCGATGTGGATGAAGAAGGGAATTATATGAGTCATTACGAAATGTACTTATTGGCCATGGAGCAGTGTGGTGCCAATACACAAACGGTTGAAGATTTTATTGGCTCTGTAAAGACTACTGAAGAAGTTTTAAATATTTTGAAAAACAGTGATTTATCACCTTCGGTAAACAATTTTCTTCGCTTTACTTTTGATTTGATTGCGGAAGGAAAACCTCATAAAATTGCTTCGGCTTTTACCTTCGGAAGGGAGGATTTAATACCAGATATGTTTACTGCTATTTTAAAAAATATGCAGCAGGATTTTCCAAGCCTAGAGCTAAAAAAGCTTATCTATTATTTTGAAAGGCATATTGAAGTTGATGGAGATACCCACGGACCTTTGGCTCATAAAATGATTGAAGAACTGTGCGGCAGCGATTCAAAAAAATGGGAAGAAGTTACTACGGTTGCCAAAGAGGCTTTAAAAGCGCGAATTGATTTGTGGAACGGAATTGAAAAAGAAATTACGCATAGCCTGCCTGTATAAATTATTTGTTTAATTTTAGGCATGTCTACTCGTAAACGGTTTGATAAAGCCTATAAAAACGCACCGGTCATTGAATTTGATGATACTTCAAAATTCATCATTTTTAGTGATTGCCATCGGGGCGACAACAGTTTTGCCGACGATTTTGCGAATAATAGAAATACCTATTTTCACGCGTTAAAGCAATATTACAAAGCGGGGTTTTCTTACATAGAGTTAGGGGATGGTAATGAGCTTTGGGAAAATCTTTATTTCAGCAGTATTTTTGAATCGCATAAGAATATATTTTTTCTTCTGAAGGAATTTCACCAACAGAACAGGTTGCACCTAATTTATGGCAATCACGACATGGTGTACCAAAATCCAAAAACGGTTGAAAGTCACTACGGAAGCATTATGGATGGTAAAACGGGAGTTAGGGTTCCTTTTTTTAATGACTTAGCATATCATGAAGCCATTTTATTAAAACACAAAGAAACCGGCCAAGAGCTTTTCATGGCACATGGTCACCAAGCTGATTGGTGGAATTACAACTTTTGGAAACTTAACCGATTGATGGTTCGTTTAATATGGCGACAGTTGCAAGTAGTGGGGATTTCAGACCCTACAAGTCCGGCAAAAAACAATATCGAGTTAATAAAAGTTGAGAGGCGTACCAAAAAATGGATTGCAGAAAACAGCAATATTTTTACCATAACAGGTCACACTCATAGACCTCGTTTTCCTGAACCTGGAGATTTACCATACTTTAATGATGGTAGCTGTGTACACCCACGTAGTATCACCGGACTAGAGATTGAGAATGGTGCAATTTCTTTGGTGAAGTGGTACGTAGATACTTCCGAAGAAGGTATTTTACAGGTGGTTAGAAGTGTTTTGGAAGGGCCTCAGCTACTTAAAAACTATATTATTTAACCAACCGTAATTTTTGTAATGAAGACTTTTAATATTTGCAAACTGTTCTTTTTACTACTGATTTTTATCGGTTGTGAGAACAAAAATGATTCTAGTCACGACTGGAAAGAGTATTTAGGGGGAGCAGAGCGTAATCATTTTACCAAACTATCCCAGATTACACCGGAAAACGTACATGAATTAGACATCGCATGGTCCCATAAACTTCCCGATAGTGGCCAAATGCAAATGAATCCAATTATTGCTAATAATTTAATTTATGGGGTTACTGCCAAGTTGCAGACATTTGCTTTGCGTGCCGATACGGGTGAAAGAGCTTGGATTTTCGGCGATACTTTAAAAGCTTGGCACAGCACGAGTAGAGGGGTTTCTTATTGGGAAAAAGGAAAAGACAAACGTATTTTGTACACAATGGGTGCCTCATTATACGCTTTAGATGCTTTAACGGGAAAACCGATACAATCATTTGGGGATAATGGGAAAATCGACTTGCATGCGGGATTGCCTGAAGTGGCTCAAAATAAATTTATCATTTCCAATACCCCCGGAACAATTTACAAAGATATAATCGTGATGCCGGTTCGTGTTTCTGAAGGCGCTGATGCGGCTCCTGGTGATATTCGTGCTTTCAATATTCTCACCGGAGAATTGGTTTGGACTTTCCATACCATTCCACACCCAAAAGAACCAGGCTACGAGACATGGGAAAACAAGGAAGCTTATAAAAACAAGAATATTGGTGGAGCTAATAATTGGGCCGGAATGGCGGTAGATAATGAGCGAGGTATTCTTTATGTGCCAACAGGCTCCAATGCTCCTGATTTTTACGGGGGAAATAGAAAGGGAGACAATCTATACGCCAATTGTTTGCTTGCACTGGATGCCAATACAGGAAAATTGCTTTGGCACTTTCAAACCACGCATCACGATATTTGGGACAGAGATTTACCGGCACCTCCAAATTTAATTACGGTGGAAAGATACGGTAAAAAAATTGATGCAGTCGCCCAAATTACCAAACAGGGGTATGTTTTCGTATTCAACAGGGAAACAGGAGAACCTCTTTTTGATATTGAGGAAGTTGAAGTTCCAGCGTCTACATTAGATGGAGAAGCGGCTTCACCTACACAACCGATACCGGTATTGCCTAAACCGTACGCTCGATTGAGTAGTGATATTTCAGAAGAAGATTTGAGTCCGTACGCAGAAAATCAAGAGGACATAAAAAGAAAATTCAATAGCTTAAAAAAACATAATTTTACACCACCAGGATTGGAACCTAGTTTGATGCTTCCGGGTTATGATGGTGGTGCAGAGTGGGGCGGAGCAGGCGCTGACCCTGAAAATGGTATTTTGTATGTAAACGCAAATGAAATGCCTGTTGTTCTGTCTATGAAGAAGAATGAAGAGGAAAAAAATAGCTCAGTTGTGGATGGAGCTTCGTTGTATAAAAAATACTGTGCTATTTGTCATCAAGAACATAGAAAGGGTGTTGCTGAAAGTGGTTATCCATCACTTTTGAATTTGCCTTCCAAATATCAAGAAGAAGAAATTTTAAAATTAATAGAACTCGGAAAAGGAATGATGCCTGGTTTCCCTCAAATATCAGAAGATGAAAGAGAGGCAATTTTAGCATTTGTTTACCGGGGCGATAAACAGGAAGTGGTTTTGGAAAGTGATGACGACATTTACCGATCGCCTTACAACCATAGTGGCTATTTTAAGTTTTTAGATAGCAATGAACTTCCGGCCATCGCCCCGCCTTGGGGAACATTAAGCGCTATCGACCTGAATTCTGGAAATTATCTTTGGCAAATTCCGTTAGGAATAACCCCTTCTTTGAATAACGCCGCAACTGGTACCGAAAATTATGGTGGACCTATTATTACGGAGAATGGTTTGTTGTTTATTGCAGCAACAAAAGATGGCTATTTTAGAGCTTTTAATAGAAATAGTGGTAAATTGCTGTGGGAAATTAAACTCCCTGCAGCATCTTTCGCAACGCCTTCAACGTATATGATAAATGGGAAGCAATACATTGTTATGGCATGTGGAGGAGAGAAATTAGGAACACCGAAAGGAAATCAAATAATAGCCTTTGCTTTAAAGGAATAATAAAAAATGTAAGATGAAACGATTTATACTTGTACTAACTTTACTGTTTTTAGCGGCTTGTAAATCTACTCAAACCACTGTTCAAACTGAAAGTCCGCCAGCACCGGAAGATTTGAAGTATTTGGCGTTAGGGGATAGCTATACAATTGGGGAAAGTGTATGTGAAAGCTGTAAATTTCCTATTCAATTAATAAGCAGACTTGCTGAAGAGGAGGATCAAAAAATTGAGCTACAGGTGATAGCTAAAACGGGCTGGACTACCTCAGATTTGATTAAAGCTATTAATGAAGAAAATCCAACTCCTGATCAAGATTTTGTTACACTATTAATTGGGGTGAACAATCAATACCAAGGAAAAGACTTTTCGCTCTATGAGGAAGATTTTCCTGCCTTGTTGGCCAAGGCCATACAATTGGCTAAAGGAAATAAAGAACATGTTTTTGTGATTTCAATCCCCGATTATGCATACACTCCATTCGGACAAAGAAAAGGAAATACGGATAAAATCTCTTCTGAAATAGACCAGTACAACGCTTTTGCCAAGAAAACAGCTCAAATTATGGGTGTAAGTTTTATAAATATAACCAATATTACACGCGAAGGATTGAAGAATACTTCTTTAGTAGCTTCAGATGGTTTGCATCCTTCCAAAGAAGCATACAGCAGTTTTGTTTCTCAAATACTGTTGGAAATTAAGAAGAAGGATATTGCGAAGTAAAATTTTTTAAGAAGAATGAAAAGGAGTAAAGATTTATCTAGTCTTCACTCCAGGATTAGACCTCTGGAGCTAATTCAACTTCCAATCCGTCCAAATCAAACGTCATGGGAATTTGGCAGCCCAAACGGCTATTGTCTTTTACGTTGAAAGCTTCTGCAAGCATAAGGTCTTCGTCGTAACTCATTTCCGGTAACTTATGGTCTGATGTTACGTAACATTGGCAAGAAGCGCACATCGCCATACCACCACATACACCAATGGTTCCTTCGGGAGCAAGCTCATAAGAACGAACTACCTCCATTAAATTCATTGCCATATCTGTTGGGGCCTGTACTTCGTGAACTTCACCTTCACGGTCTTTGATTTTTATCGTAATATCAGACATAAGTATTCTATTTGATGCGGTAAAAATACATAAAAAGTTTAATACCCTACTAGACTACTAGGGAATATTTTTTTACCGCAAACTTATTTTATTAGTTAATGGATTTTACTACTGCTTTTTCAGCTTCTTTTCTACTTCCGTCGAAACCGTCAACGCCACTTACGGTAGTGTATTTCATAACGTATTTTTTATCAGGGAAAATACGTTTGTAGGCGCTTTGGCACATAAGAGTGGCTTCGTGAAATCCGCAAAGAATAAGCTTTAACTTTCCTGGGTAGGTGTTTACATCTCCAATGGCATAAATACCTGGAATATTGGTTTGGTAATCCAATGTATTGTCTACTTTAATGGCATTCTTCTCAATTTCGAGTCCCCAATTGGCAATAGGGCCAAGTTTAGGGGATAGACCGAACAAAGGAATAAAATGGTCTAGCTCAAGATTGATGATGTCTTCTTCTTGTTTGATGGAAATGCTTTCTAGTTTACCGTTTCCATGTAATTCTTTTACTTCCGCGGGAGTGATTAAGTTAATCTTTCCAAGTTTTTTAAGCTCTTCTACTTTTTCCACGGAATCCAATGCACCCCGAAATTCATTTCTTCGGTGAATAAGAGTAACCTCATCAGCCACATCTGCTAAAAAAATAGACCAATCTAATGCAGAATCTCCACCGCCCGCGATGGCAACCCGTTTTCCTCTATAAATTTCTGGGTCGCGAATAATGTATTCCACACCCTTGTCTTCGAAAGATTCTATGTTTTGTAGTTGAGGTTTTCTAGGTTCAAAGCTCCCTAATCCTCCCGCAATAGCTACAACTTTTGCTTGGTGCTTAGTTCCTTTATTAGTGGTAACTATAAACGAATCATCTTCTTGCTTCTCAATTGTTTCTGCTCGTTCACCAAGGGTAAAGCCAGGTTCAAAAGCTTCGATTTGTTTCATGAGGTTATCAACAAGGTCTCCTGCCAGAACTTCTGGAAATCCTGGGATATCGTAAATAGGCTTTTTAGGATAAATCTCTGCACATTGTCCACCAGGCTGTGGAAGCGCATCGATTAAGTGACATTTCAATTTTAGCAATCCAGCTTCAAAAACGGTAAAAAGTCCTGTGGGGCCAGCTCCTATTATGAGAATATCTGTTTGAATCATTCGAAAACATCTTTTTTTGAGACAGTTTATATCAAACAAAAAACTGTCCTGTATTATTTACTGAAAAAGCGTAAGGAAGAGAGCCTAAAGAGTTATAATGCACGGATTTTTGGAATGTGCAGAATAATTAGGCTCGCACGCCAAAAATTATTCTATATTAACTACTTGCTCTATTTGCGGAACATATTTTTTTATGGTCATTTCCACGCCGCTTTTAAGCGTCATTTGATTAACACTGCAGCCAACACAAGCGCCTTCAAGCCTTACTTTTACCAACTTATCGTCATCAATGGAAACAAGACTAATGTTTCCACCATCACTTTCTAGGAAAGGTCTTATTTCCTCCAGTGCTTTTTCTACGTTTAATTTAACTTCTTCCGACGTCATTGCTATTGAAATTATTTCTTAGTTACCGCTGAACAGCCTGCCATGGTTGTTATTTTTATAGCTTCTGTAGGCGGTAGGTTTTTGTTACGCGTTACCACTTCCTGAACTACATTCTTGGTGAGTTCCTTAAAAGCGTTTTCCAACGGGGTGTTTTCTTGTAACGCCGCAGGTCTACCAACATCTCCAGCTTCCCGAATGCTTTGTACTAATGGTATCTCACCTAGGAAAGGTACGCTTAAATCATTAGACAGATTTTTAGCACCTTCCTTACCGAAAATATAATATTTATTGTCCGGTAGTTCTTCAGGTGTGAAATAGGCCATATTTTCTACAATTCCCAACACAGGGACGCTTATACTTTCTTGTTGGAACATAGCAACCCCTTTCTTGGCATCGGCAAGGGCAACATTTTGCGGTGTACTTACTACTACCGCTCCAGTGATTGGCAATGCCTGCATGATACTTAGGTGGATGTCTCCCGTTCCCGGAGGAAGGTCAATCAATAGAAAATCTAATTCGCCCCAAGCGGCATCAAAAATCATTTGGTTTAATGCCTTTGCGGCCATAGGTCCACGCCAAATTACGGCTTGGTTGGGTTGGGTGAAAAAGCCTATGGAAAGAATTTTTACACCATAGCTTTCAATTGGTTTCATTTTAGACTTTCCATCTATATTGATTGCGAGTGGTTTTTCATTTTCCACATCAAACATGATAGGTGCAGATGGTCCGTAAATATCGGCATCTAAAAGCCCAACTTTAAAGCCCATTTTAGATAATGTAACTGCTAAATTAGAAGTTACGGTAGATTTACCTACGCCTCCTTTTCCAGAAGCAACGGCAATAATATTTTTAATGCCAGGAATTTCCTTGCCTTTAATCTTTGGTTTTTCAGGTGCATCCACTTTCAGGTTTACTTTAACCTTAGCTTTTTGGTACACTTTATCGTGAATGGTCTTTAAAATCTCGACCTCGGTCTTTTTCTTGGCTTGTAAACTTGGATTGTTGATGGTAATATCCACAACTACTTCATCTCCAAACGTCATTACATTGGTAACCGCACCGCTTTCAATCATATTCTTCCCTTCTCCAGGAGCAGAAATTGTTTCGAGTGCTTTTACAACATCATTTTTATTAATCTTCATGTAAAATTATTCTGATTTCTAGCGTTTTAACACAGTCTACTTTAAACTGATTCTAAATTACAAAGATAGGGATTATTAATTAGAAGTAATATTTAAGATTTCAAAATTTACAACGCTCTTAACAGCCACAATTAGTTTAAACTGAATACGAGTCCGCCGCCTAATCCAAACTGGTAAATGGTAGAATAGGTGGTTAAACCTGCTTGCGGACCGTAACCTCCAAAATAAACACCTCCACCAGCAGCTTGTACGGCAGACAGCAGTTGCGCTTGCATCTTAATGCCAACGTAATCGTTCATCCAGTAGATTCCTCCTAATTTGGCGCCCCAGCTAAATTTCGTAGCGTCATCACTTCGGTTTAAATCGGGGTTCTCTACATTGGCAAACATAACCCCAGCCATGAGTCCGCCGTAACCTTGAAAAGGTGCGTTCGGGCTACCGAAATAATGGTTTCCGCCAATCATTAGATAGTTAATCCCTAAGTCGAAATCGGTACGGCTTGCACGCCCAGAGCTACGTAATTGATAGGTAGTTGGCGCTTTGGTATCTTGGCGTAAGTAGGTAACTTCAACACCAACATACGGGCGGGCCTTGTATTCTGCACCGATTCCCCATTGCAGTCCGCCTTCAATAGTTCCATCATAGTATTCACCTATATCGTAGTACGAATCAAAACTATCGTCGAAAACATAACTTCCGTAAACAGTAACATTAAAATCCTGCGCGGTGGCCACACCGTAAAAAGCCAATGCGATTGATAGAATAAGTAGTTTTTTCATGAGTTTTATAATTTACATTTTTATTATTTTTTTAAAGTCCGAAACGATAGTTGGCACTCACCAATATTTGTGTTCTTCCTTTACCAACTCCGGTTTCCAATCGGTACCACCATCTCTTTCCGTGGTTGTATTGTACCCCAATTTGAAAAGAATATTCGCTTAACGGTTCCTTGTCAAAGCGATAGCCTAACTCGCCATCACCTGGCGTTCTTCCGTCAAGCCAATCTTGAATTTCCCCAACAATTTGGTTGACCAATATTTGCTGGGCTGGCCCGAGGTTATCGTACCAGTTGGTAGCAGCGCTGTTAATATCATCTTTTATTTCCTGTAGTTTGCCTTGATCAACCTGCGAAAACATTTCGCTTATGCTCAAAGAGCCCGAAGAATTTCGTTGCAGGCGTTGGTGCTGCACTCCTAAACTCAGATTGATGTTGTGAAAACGTTTTTGAAAGGCGAAGCTACGCCCAATCTTAACATTGGTTACCGTACCAAACACCAAACCATCCAGTGAGCTTACGTTAGACCATGTGAAATTTGTGTTGGCAATGGCAAAATATTTACCTGTTCCGTAAGCGAGGACGGTTCCAAAGCCATACGTATCTGCGGTGGGAGTGGTGGGGATATCAAATTCAAACGGACTAACAAGCGGTACTAAATTATCGGTTTGTGCTCGAGCATAGAGTCCGTAAACGTTCCAAAAAGGGAATAGCCATGCGTCGAGACGAACATTAACCACTCTTGCGGAGCTTTTTATTTCATCAAACTGAATAAACTCCATGGGTGTAAACTCTCCATCATTAAGTTTAAGTTCTAGGTTGGTAAGGGTGAGTTTGTTGTCTTGGCTGATGTAGTTCACCATAATTCCGAAGGGAAGTGGTAAGTCGTGACCCAATTTCTGAACTCTATCCCCGTAAATGGGCAATACAAACGGATACTCAGAATTTTTAAGACTATCCACATGTTGCTGGTCGATTTTACGAATAGGAAGGTCTTGACCAAAGCTAAAGCCACAACAAAATAGGATTGTTACTAAAAAAGTAAAATAGAAGTGCGCTGTGCTTTTTTTATTGGTAATCGTCATACATTTTTATATCAGGTAGCTGATTAAATCGTGCATTCAGCTAGCATGTCATCCTCTTTTTATTTAATATAATTTTGCAGATTTCCGTCTCGGCCAAAACTGTTTAAGGCATTCATGGCATCTTTCATGGCAATGGGAGTGTACTCACACGTTTCCGAAGAAAAATAACGAATTTCCCCAGCATCCATTCTTGGGGCATCAGGAATAAAAATGCTTAAGAACCCATCGTTTTCAGCAATAATAAAAGCAATACGATGATAAATATCTTCCTTTAGTAAAATGGCTTTCCAGTTATCATCGTCTTTTTTTATAGGATTATCGCCAAGCAAACGATATTTAAGAATTTGTAAACTTGGAAGGAGTAAAAAGAGTTTATCTTCCACTTTTTGTCCCCAACTATTTACCAGTCCTTTTTTTACTAGAAATCCAGCGAAATAACAAATCAGGATTATAAATAATAACGTTATAATGGTAACGGTTGCCGCACCAAAAATGGAGTGAATGCCCAGTACTTTTACTATTTCCCTGCCCACAGGAAGAAGCAATTGAAGCGCATGGGTAACCAAAAGGATAATGACCAGCAATGGAATTAAAAAGAAAATTCCACCCAGTATAATGGCATTCGTTGATTTGTTGAAGAATTTCATACAGTAGCTTTTATCAGTTCATAAACTGAAGGTTGATACCGGTAAACACTTGAAAAATGGGTTGTGTACCACTGGTAAGCATAGAATATTGCGGCTCTACAAAACAGTTCACCATGGTATCGCCCAACTTTATAACCTTTCCAATTCCTAATCCGATAGGCACACTGTAGGCGTCGTTTTTAAAATCGAAATACCAAATGGGTGCACCCCTTAGGTATAAACCTTTGCCCAATTGCCAAAAATAAAAAGGTTGCACGGCAGAATTGTTCGTGCCCTCCCGGTCGCTTTGCCCAGCAAAAGATGTTTGCCAAGTAATTAACGACCCAAATTGAAATATGGGAGATTTAGCAATAAACGCCACGAAGGCAAGCCCTCCTTGCCATTTACCGGTACCCAAAATTTCATCGGTAGCGGTTGGTGCCGTTAATAATGGTCCTGCTCCAATGGTAGCTGTTGGTTTGGAAACAAAACTATACGCTAGAAAAGCATTAATATCACCCAGTCCACTTGTAGTATTTACGCCGCCAGCGGTGTTGGGAATGCCAAAAGTGCTTAATGGAGTGGAAACCCTTAAAAGAAATTTTCCGCCAGCAAGCGGTTTTGCAAAACGTACCCAGCCAGTGTTGGTGTAACTGCCATCGGGGGCATTGGATAATTTTGGTGTGTAATAATCGTGAAAATTCAAGGCCGTCATATTCGCCAATGGGTTATTGGCCTGTGCGGCACTATTTGATGCTTCTGTAGTGTCTTCTTGCGCCAAGGACACATTCAAAAAAAATAGCGATAAAAGAGTAGCGGTAAGATTCCTCATAGTTATAATTGTTAGTTCGCCTGTTGTTATTTATAAAAACAGGAAATATTTATAAAACGTTATTCTTAAAAACTATGTAGGAGAGGGGATTCCTAAATTAAAGATACAACTTTTACATAAATGGCAATTGCCAAACCGTATTATTCATATAAACGTAACCTATTTTTCATGGTTTGTAGCTCTTTTTCCATTGTTTCTATCCGATTTAATAAATGATGAATAACTTCCAGTCCTTCTAGGTTTATACCCAAATCATGATATAAACGAACCATTTTTTCTAAAGTTGGTAGATTCTCTTCTGAAATATAATCCTCTTCTGCATCGGAATGAATTTGTACCAATTCCGCTTCTCTGCAATGCGTTACAAAAACTTCATCTACCTCATAATTTTTACAAAACTCCTGTATGCTAATAGAATATTTTGTTGCCATAATTATAGATTTTCCTGTTTTAACTCTTCAAACAATGCTTTCTGTTTATCGTTGAGGGTTTTTGGTAATTTCACCTGATAGGTTATAAATAAATCTCCAAAGTCACCTTCCTTTTTGTAAACGGGGAAGCCTTTACCCTTCAGTTTTACTTGTTGTCCGTTTTGTGTACCTGGAGCCACTTTTAGTTTAACTTTCCCGTCAAACGTTTCCGTGGTAATTTCTCCACCCAAAACAGCTGTGGTTAATTCAATCTCTTCGGTTTTATATAAGTTGGCACCTTCCCTTTTAAAATTTGTGTTGTTATTTATGCTGAAGGTTATATAGAGGTCGCCATTGGGACCGCCGTTTATGCCCGGACCACCGTGCTCTTTTATTTTAATGGTTTGTCCGTTTTCAATACCGGCGGGAATGGTAATACGGATATTTTTTTGATTGACGGAAAGCGTTTGTTTATGCGTTTTATAAGCATCCGTAAGGTTCAATTGAAGCTCAGCATTGAAATCTTGTCCGCGAAAGCCGGTTTGCCTACGTTGACTACGAAAGCCGCCACCGCCAAACATCGATTCGAAAAAATCTGAAAAATCCTCGGCGCCGCCACCTCCGCTAGAATAGGTGAACGGGTCGCCCCCGCTGTATTGCCTACTTTGGCGTTGTTGCGCTTTGGCTTTTTCAAACTCCTCCGCATGTTGCCAATCTTTTCCGTATTCATCATATTTTTTGCGCTTTTCGGGGTCGCTCAATACCTCATGGGCTTCGTTAATTTGTTTGAATTTAACTTCGGCTTCTTTGTTGTTGGGGTTGAGGTCTGGATGGTATTTTCGGGCTAGTTTTCTATAAGCTTTTTTTATATCTGCTGAAGAAGCACTTTTATCGAGCTCTAAAACTTTGTAATAATCTATAAACTCCATAAATTTTTCAATTCAATTTTTCAATTCAATTTCTACTATTTAAAATTACGGAATTTTTCGTTTGATAAAAGGTCGCTTAAGAATGATATTTCTTGGATTTTGGGCTGCGGAGTTGAATAAAAGCCTATAAAACATGGCCTTTACCCTTCCGAAGAGGGGTAGCGCCCTCTTGTAGCACCATTTTATCTGATAATTTCATGAATAGTATGATGAAAGAGGTGTTTTTATCCGATTTTATAAGGCTTGTTAGTCCTTTAAGTATCATTTTTTACCCATAGAATATTGCTTTTTTGTCAAAAAATAAGGGTATTTACCTGTTTATTGAGGCTAATAAATGATAATTTATCGCTTCTAAATAGTAATTTATCGTTTGGAAGGATGTTTTTAACGCTTCGGAAGATGTTTGCCTGGCAAACAAGGCATTTAAGAAGGTTTTTTTGGCAAAGAAAAACGTCTTTATCCTTCATTTTTTAAAGTGAAAGCCATTATTAAACCCTTAGAAGCGTTAATTTATCACTAATAATTATCATTTTAGTCATTGCAAAGGTTTTGATATGGCGTATTAGCACCATTGTATGGGAAAATAGTGTAAAAAGAAGGCTCCTAACCCGTTTGAATGGGGCTAGAAGCCTACTGAAAACACTTTTTAGTACAGTTTAATTTTATTATTTACCCTCGTAATAGCACATTAAAATAGAATCTAAAGCGGTTTCCCCTTTGTCTATTTTGTTGATTTTCTGTTGCATTTTACTGCTTAAAAAATTAGCCAAGGGCTGGTTTACCGCATTAATGTGGATAAAAGCTTGCTGAAGGGATTCATCCCACATTTTATGATAATTCAATAAATCGTCTGGGTACACAATTTTTCTATCGGTTCCCTCGTCTTTTGCCTTAAAGGGCTTTTCAATGTTTAAATAGCCGTAATCGTCGGTGAGTTCTTCGCCTGGATAAATGTCCCGAATGGCAATCTCAAAATCGTAAGGGGTGGTTAAACAATTGCTTTTAAAACTATGGTTTACAAACTTCGCTAGGTCCCAACAAAGCACATAGTCGCCTTTATTGTTTCGAAACGTGTAGTATTCAATAATTTTTTGGTAATCTTCGCTCATGTTGTTTACTTGAGCAGGGGAAAGCACCAAATCGAGTTGGTCTTGTACCCATGTAATTGTTCCTTTCGGAATCAATTTTGTTGCCACAACGCCATGACCTATTTCATCGGAAATAAATCGCAGCTCGGTATGCGGGTGAATCATTGAATGATAAGCAAATAGATTTAAATTTCTACAGCTAATTTATACTATTTTTTGAAGCAAAATTTCAATTTTATCATAAATTTTTTGCAGTTGTTCATCGGTGATTATGTAGGGGGCAGAAATGTACACGGTGCTACCCAATGGCCTCATAAACAATTGGTTGTCTAAAAAGAAGCGGAGTAGTTCATCCCTTAAATTTCCATAGCGTTCCATCTCCACCGCCAAATCGATGGCGTAGATAATTCCGCATTGTCTGGTGCGGGCTACTTTCGGGTGATTTTTAATGCGCTCATTGAATTTTTCGTGCGACTTTATTACCCGTTGTATGTTGGCTTGCATTTCATCAGTTTGCAGGAGTTCTATGCCGGCAAGCGCTGCAGCACAGGCAATAGGATTAGCGCTATAAGTGTGCCCGTGAAAGAGGCCTTTGCCAATATCGTCGCTGTAAAAAGCTTGGTAAATTTCTTCGGTGCAACTGGTAATGGCCATGGGGACCATTCCAGCGGTAAGCGCTTTGCTCATGCAGATTATATCTGGATGATTTTTTAAGTGAAGTGAAGCAAAATGTTTTCCAGTTTTTCCAAAGCCAGTCATCACTTCATCGGCAATGGTTACAACACCATGTTCATTACATTCCGCAATCAATAAATCCAACCCTTCTGCATCGTGCATTTTCATGGCGGCAGCCCCTTGAACTAGCGGTTCAAAAATAAAACTGGCTACATTTTTTTCAGAAATAATTCTTTTAAGAACACTAAGGACTTCTTGATTGTTGTCTCCGTTTGGAACGGGAATGCGCTTCACGGAAAGGAAAAAATCTTCAAACGGACCGTTATAAACGGATAAACCTGAAACCGACATGGCACCAAAAGTATCTCCGTGAAATCCCTCTTCAAAAGCGATGAGCACTGGCCGTTTTTCTCCCCGATTGAAGTGATATTGAAGCGACATTTTTATAGCTACTTCTACGGAAGTGGAACCATTATCAGAAAAAAAAAGTTTGTTTTGGTTTTCAGGAAGGATGTTAATTAACGCTTCGGAAAGATTTACTACTGGCGGATGTGTAAGTCCGGCAAAAACCACTTGGTCGAGTTTGGCTACTTGCTCCTGTACCTTTTTTACAATATGGGGGTGGCAATGGCCATAAGCGGAAGTGTACCAAGAAGCAATCCCGTCAATATATTCCTTACCATCCTCCGCATATAAAATGGCTCCTTTTGCGTGGGTTATGCCCATGCTTTCAGGATGTACTTTATGCTGGGTCAATGGGTGCCAAAGGTGTTTTTTATCTCTTTCTGAAAGATTCATGCGCTACATTAAATTATCACTGCAAAGATGCGGATTGTAGAACAATTTGAAAACGGGTTGGCCTCGAATTTTAAAGTTTTAACAGCTCAGGCTTAAATTTATCGGCGTATTTACGGATGATTTCTTTGTTGAATTCCTTTTCTTCGTCTATCCGGCCAATCACGGGTACGCCTGTCATTTTTTGAATGATTTGCTCTGTGGTTGGATGTTTTTTTCCACTGAAGATAATGGAAACATTAAAACCGTGTTCCTTCAATAAATTCACTGTCAATAGCGTATGGTTGATGCTTCCCAAATAATGGCGCGATACCACAATAATCTTATACTCCGGTTTAATAATGTCCATAATAGTATCCTTGTCGTTTAAAGGAACTAAAATCCCTCCGGCTCCTTCAATTACGAGTCCGTTTTTAGTTTCGGGTACTTTTATGTTGTCCAATTTTATTTCCACATTGTCAATAGCAGCAGATGCATGCGGACTAATAGGGACTTTAAGGGCGTAACTATTGGGGTGGAATTTAGATTCGGTATTGGAAATAAGGGTATGTACTTTATGGGTGTCGGAGTTGTCCAAATCCCCAGATTGAATTGGTTTCCAATAGTCGGCTTCCAAGGCTTCTACAATGATAGCTGAGGCGATTGTTTTCCCAACTTCAGTAGAAATACCTGTAACAAAATATCGAGATTTCATGAGTAGTTAATTAGCGTAAAAAGTGGTGTAATTTACAAAATTCACTTAATAAAGAGTAATCCAATAGGTTCTAAAAAGGTTTTAAAGGGTTAAACATTTTCGCTGGGTGACAAAAGATTAGCGACTTCCGCTATTTCTTCAAAAGTATTGAAGCTATGAATGCAAAACCGAAGTCTTTCTTCATTTTTAGGAACGGTGGGAGATAAAATAGGCTTCACGTTAAAGCCAGAGTCCTGTAATTTTCCAGCCATTTTTTTAACTTCTTTGTTGCCTCGCACTATGATACATTGAATGGCAGATTCACTTTCAATATAGCCCAGAAGAGTGGTTTCCGGAGTGAATTTATCTTTAAGCAACTTTTTAAAGTGAGCAATGTTTGCTTTTAGTTTTTCTACATTTTTTTGAAAAACTGCTGATTTCGACGCTCCGTTTAATTGCTGATAAACGTTTAAAATGGCTGCTAACGAATGTGGAGGTAATGCGGTAGTATAAATAAAACTTCTGCTGAAATTTACCAGGTAATTCTTCAATTGGGTAGAGCCCAATACGGCCGCTCCGTGACAACCCAATGCTTTTCCAAAAGTTACTATACGTGCAAAAACCTGATGCTCTAGTTTTAGTGCTTGGGTTAAACCCTCGCCAGAAGCTCCAAAAACCCCCACGGCATGGGCTTCGTCTACAATTATGTGTGCATTGAACTCTTTGCAAATGTTAACCATGGTTTTTAAGTCGGGGGAATCGCCGTCCATGGAGAAAACGGCTTCTGTAACCACATAAATTACGTATTCGGTATTTTCAATTTGCGAAGCATGTCGTGCTAATTTCGATTTTAAATCCGAAATATCATTGTGACGAAATTTAAAGGCTTTCGCCGGACATAGGGAAATCCCATCGCGAATACTGGCGTGACTTAATTCATCAAACAAAATAACATCGCCTCTTTGAGGAACGGTGGAGAAAAAGCCTAGATTGGCATCGTAACCTGAGTTATAAATTAAAGCGGCTTCCGAATTGTGGAAACGGGCAATGGTGTTTTCAACTTCTTCATATAAATGGTAATTGCCGGTAATCAGTCGTGAACCTGTAGCTCCATTAGTTTGGATGTTGTGGTCTTTTAAAATGTTTGCTGTTTCAGAAAAAAGTATTTCAGAAGCAGCAAATCCTAAATAGTCGTTGGAGGAGAAATCTACCAAATTATGTGGTGCCGGAAGTTTTCTTAATGCATCTTCTTCATTTCGTTTGGCTAGTTTTTGGGCTAATCGTTTTGGTAAAGCGTTCATAATACTCACAAATCATTATGGTAAAAATAAGGAATCCTTCCGTGGTTACCATAAACTGAAAAACATAAAACGACATTAACAGTAATCTCTACACCTCTTTGGTCTTCAAAAAGATGAAAAATTGGTATCTTGACCAGAAATTAGTAATCGACTCTAAATTTTTCGCCTTGAAACAACTAATCACACTTACCATTATTATTTGTGGTTCGCTTTTTTTGAAAGCTCAAGAACCCGTTACCTACAACGTTTCTTTTGATAATGCCGTTCATCATGAAGCGGAAATTACGGTGGCATTTCCCAAAACGACTTCGGATTCTTTACATTTTAGAATGAGCAGAAGCTCTCCAGGAAGATATGCGTTGCACGAATTTGCCAAAAATGTGTATGGTGTAATGGCTTTTAACGAGGCTGGAGATACGCTGCAAATTGTGAGAAGTAACCCATATGAATGGGTGGTACCAAACCCTGAGGGTAAGACAACCGTAAAATATACGCTGTTTGCCAATCGCGCCGACGGTACATACAGCCAGATTAACGAAAGTAATGCGCACCTAAATATGTCTGCCACATTTATGTATGCCGATGCTTTTTTCAATCATCCTGTGGAGGTGGAATTTGAAGTTCGGGAGGATTTAAATTGGAAAGTGGCTACACAGCTTGAAAAGAAGACGGATACAAAATATTCGGCGCCCAATTTCCAGTATTTTATGGATAGTCCTACGGTAATTAGCGATTATAAAAAACGCTCTTTTACGGTAACTTCCAACGGAAAAGAGTACACTATTGAATTTGTGCTGCACGACACTGCTTCCGGCGAATTATTGGATGAATATTTCGACAAAGTTAAACGTATTGTTATAGCTGAAAAAGAAGTGTTTGGCGAGCTGCCCGATTTTGATTTTGGTCGCTATACTTTTTTGGCGAACTATACGGGACATGCAAGCGGGGACGGTATGGAACACAGAAATTCTACTATTTTAACCGATAGTGAAGGCTTGGCGGATGGCGGAATGGAAAATAACATTGGAACCGTTTCCCACGAATTTTTCCATGCTTGGAACGTAGAGCGTTTACGCCCGAAGGAATTAGAGCCTTTTAATTTTTCCAAAGCGAATATGACAGGCTCTCTGTGGTTTGCAGAGGGTTTCACTAGCTACTATACCAATCTAATTCTATGCAGGGCAGAGGTGATTACACCAGAAGAATATGCTAAAAGCCTTAACCGTACTTTTAACTATGTTTGGAATTCACCTGCCCGAGAATATTTCAATCCGATTGAAATGAGCTATCAAGCACCTTTTGTGGATGCTGCTACATCGGTGGACCCCGTGAACAGGGAAAACACTTTTATTTCATATTATTCCTACGGAAGTATGCTCGGTTTGGCGCTGGATCTTTCTTTGCGGCAAAACGGATTGAATTTAGACGATTACATGAAAAAACTGTGGGAAGAATATGGAAAGAAAGAAATTCCGTACACCATTGACGATCTTCATTTTACTTTAAGTCTGTATGCAGGTAAACCATTTGCAGATACTTTTTTCAATAATTACATTTATAAAAGTGGCATGCCAAACTATGGAGAGCTGTTTGAAAGTGTAGGATTTGAGTTTGCGCAAGATGATGAGAAACCATTTGCAGGATTTACCGTAAATAATGGAAATGTTATTACGAGAAATGTTCAGAAAGGAACGCCCGCATACCTTGCCAATTTAAGTCTTGGTGATGAAATTATATCTGTAAACGGAGAAAAATTGGAAGGCAATGAATCTTTGGAGAAATTACTTTCAGAAAAGAAAGTGGGCGAAGAGCTTACGATAAAATACAAGCGATTTGGTGAGGAAAAAACCACCAAAATAAAATTAGTTGCCGATCCGACTTACAAAATCACGTATGATGAAAAAGCAAGAAGACGGGTTAGAAAGCACCGCGAAGCTTGGCTGAAACAAAAATAGAAAAGCAATAGAACCCCCTATATTTTAACAATTTTTGTATTAAATATAAGGGGTTTTATTTTTTAGGCATAAATTATAGTTATAACTTTAATAACTAAATTCTTTAAAAAGTGCCAGCAACCAATTCTTTTCAAGAAAAATTTAAAATACTAGCAACTGAAGACATCAACATACTTTCGTCTGTTGCTGACAGACCAATTGATGGTTTGTGGATTTTAAATGTTGAGGACGAAACGGAGTGGTACATTAGTGATTCTTTTTGGAATTCCATAGGTTTTAAAATCTCAAAGGTCCCAGATGGAAATTCACCATCACTCCTTCCGGAGCAAAAAGAAGAAATAGAAAATTTAATGGAAATCTTCCGGGATAAATGGAAGAAAGGGGAGGATGTCAATCGATCAGTTGATTTTTTTTCAACCAAAAACAAACAAGTTACTTACCGCTTAGAGACAATTACTACTCAGCAGAAATATTTAATTGTTCAGTTCTTTAGGATTCGAAAAAAACGGGAACATTTAGAGCAACAGAACCAATTATATAAGGTAATTAACCAACTGTCTAATATTGGTGGCTGGGAGGTAGATTTGGAGAATAATACATTGGAATGGACGCACATGACCAAAGATATCCACGAGGTATCAAGGTCTTTTGTGCCTGATATTGAAACGGCGATTAATTTTTACAAAGATGGATGGAGTAGGGATTTGATTTCAAAATTGTTCACTAGAGCAGTAGAAAGCGGAGAAAGCTACGATGTAGAATTAAAAATAATCACTGCAAAAGAGAATGAAAAATGGGTTCGGTCGATTGGTCGGCCAGAAATGAAAGATGGTAAATGCATTCGCGTTTATGGCGCGTTTCAGGATATTGATGCTCGGAAGAAAAAAGAAGTAGAGCATCAACTTTTAAAAGAACGCTTTGAAAAGATTTTTGCAAATACTTCGCTGGGGATAGTGCTCCTTAACCGTGAAAACAAATTGATTTTGGTTAATCCTTCCAGTGTGAAAATTTTTGGTTTTGATGGGGTTTCAGAAGAAGATATACTTCAGTTAACGTATCAGGATTTAATTCATCCGGACGATTTTGAAATGGCACATGAAAACTGGAAAAAATTAATAGACAAGGAAGTTGATTCTTACTCCATGGAATGTCGGTTCTATAAAAAATCGGGTGAATTAATATGGTGCCGAATAAATAATTCCCTTGCTTCCGGAAACGAACTCATCGACGATTTTATCATCTCCCAAATTGAAGATATTACCCATGAGAAGGAGTTGGAGGAAGAAGCCTTTAGGAACGCAAAACTTTTTAAAGGAGCATTTGAATATTCCCCAAACGGGATGGCACTGGTTTCTTTGGAGTTAAAATGGCTTATGGTGAATACCACACTTGCCAAAATGGTAGGTTACACCAAAGAGGAAATGGTAAAGTTGACCATTCAAGACTTAACGCACCCAGATGACAGGGAAACCAACGAAGAGTTAATGCAAAAATATTTTGAGCACAAAAGTAAGACGTACAGTGTTCAACGGCGATACCTTCATAAAAACGGCTCCATAGTGCATTGTTTGTTGAGCGTGTCGCTTTTGCATGATAGTCAAGGAAATCCCAAATATTTTATTGCTCAATTAAATGATATTAGCACCCGGGTTCATTCTCAACAAGAGTTAAAACAAAGCCTAAATGAGTTACAGAGTTTATTTGATGCAACAACGCAGGTGTCTATTATTGAGACGGATTTGCAGGGAGAGGTAAAGAAAATGAACAAAGGTGCAGAGAATTTGTTAGGGTATACCGCCAAAGAAACTATAGGAACAATAAATGTGTTGCAGTTTCACGACCCAAATGAAATTTTGCAAAGAAGTGAAATTTTAAGTAAGCTGCACAAGGAAGAAATAAAAGGATTTCAAACATTGGTTTATCAGGCTAACAATGGGCTGTATGATTCCGGAGAGTGGTCTTTTATCCGTAAAGATGGAAGTCGGTTTTCGGTGCAATTAGTGGTTACGGCAATTAGAAACCATGATGGTTTTGTGACTGGTTATTTAGGAGTAGGGACGGATATTTCCAATCAAAAGAAAATGGAGGCTTCCTTACTGAAGGCAAAACAAAAAGCCGAATCGGCCAACCGCTCTAAGTCGGAATTTCTTGCCAATATGAGTCACGAAATACGCACTCCGTTAAACGGGGTTATTGGCTTCACCGATTTATTAATGAAGACCTCCCTTACGGAAAGTCAGGGGAAATATATGCAGACGGTTTATAACTCAGCTAATTTATTGCTCGATATTATAAATGACATTTTAGATTTTTCAAAAATAGAGGCCGGTAAACTCGAACTTAATATAGAACGGGTTAATTTATCTGAGTTATGTGTTCAAACAATAGATATTATTAAACACAAGGCTCATGCAAAAGGATTGGAGGTTCTATTGGACATTCCGGCCAATTTGGAAACCACAATTTACGCTGATCCTGTTAGACTTCAGCAGATTATAAATAATTTGCTTGGGAACGCGGCAAAATTCACCGAAAAAGGAGAGGTTGAATTAAAAATTCGAAGTAGTAATGTCCCCGCTAATGATAAGCTTCGCAAATTTCATTTTTCTATTAGGGATACGGGAATTGGGATCGCCTCTCATAATCTCTCAAAAATATTTCGCGCTTTCGATCAAGAAGATGCATCTACCACAAGAAAGTATGGAGGAACTGGTTTAGGCCTTACCATCAGTAACAAACTATTGGAGTTGATGGATAGTGGACTTCAAGTAAAAAGTGTATTGCATAAAGGGAGCACTTTTTATTTCGATATAATTTTCAAGGTGGAAAATAAAAATGAGAGTCAGCAGCAAGTAATTTATAGTTCCATAAAAAAGGTTTTAGTGGTTGATGATAATGAGAATAACAGGCTTATTCTTCAGCAAATGTTGAAAGTGAATAACATTCAGGTGAAAACGGTGGCTAATGGTGTGGAGGCTTTAGAGTTGCTGAACAAAACCCGAAACTTTGATTTAATGATTGTGGATTACAATATGCCTTATCTCAATGGGGTTGATTTTATAGCGCACGTTAGAAATGATTTTGAAATTGATGAAAAACAATTGCCCATTGTGCTGTTGCACAGTTCGGTGGAAGATAATAAATTGAATAAGGCATGCAAGGAGCTGAGTATTCGGCGAAACATTACTAAGCCGCTATCTTTAAGTCAATTAGCGAGTATAATTAAAAGTATAGAAGAGCCCGTGGTAGAGGATGATGAAACTGAAGCTGATGAAATTCTGAATTACGATTTGGAAAAAATCACTGGAAATGTTTTAGTGGTCGAAGACAATCCGGTTAATAAAATGCTTGCCAAAACGTTAATAAAGAAAATAGCTCCAAACGCTACTATCCTGGAAGCGGAAGATGGATTGGAAGCCGTAGAGATGTTTTTGAAGCATCAGATTAAAATTATTTTTATGGATATTCAGATGCCCAGAATGAGTGGATTTGAAGCTACTAAAAAAATAAGAAGTATGGAGGAAAATAACCATACACCAATAATAGCCTTAACAGCAAGAACAATTAAAGGCGAAAGAGAAAAATGCATGCGAGCTGGTATGGACGATTATTTAACAAAACCAGTAGTTTATGACACCGTTGAAAAAGCAATCGTTAAGTATTTAACGTAAGCCATAGTACTAAACGGTAGAAGAATTTTAAATAGAAAAAAACATATGTTTATTGACAGTGCTTTAGAAATGGAGATACACAATATTTTAATAATTAGTAATCAACCGGAAGTAAGTGATAAGTTTATTCATTTGCAGGAGAAGGATGATTGGGATATTCATTTTTATAAAGATAGTTTTTCGGCCATTCAATATTTAAAGAACAACAACGATATTCACTTTATCATTTTCGACGAAGTATGTGGGCCTTTAGATCCCTTTCAGTTAGCAGATTATTTAATATCTGAACTTTCTTTAAACATTCCGTTTATCGTGGTCGGGGAAGATGTAAATGAGCATAAATATGTTAGGGAAGGAAGCTTGTTCCTATTTGTGAAGAAACCGCTAATTAAAGAGAAGCTGGCCATTATAGAGCAAATTATTGAAGAAAATCTGATTAAAGAGGATAATGGTTCCAACGAAAAATCATATTCCTTAAATTATCTGAAAACTTTGTCTGATAATGATGAGGAATTTATTCAAGAATCTTTGTACGTGTTTAAGGAGTCTGTTCTAGATAAATTGAATGAATGCAGGGAATCGATTAAAAATAAAGAGTTTAAGAATGTCAGGAAAATAGCCCACAACATTAAACCTTCTTTTGAAATGTTGGAAAATACGCGTTGTAAAAACATTTGTAACACCATTTGCTACAAAGCAACAGAAACAGAAATAAATGGACTCTTTGAAATTTTAGAGGAAGAATACCAAAAAATAGTAAGAGAACTGAGAGAAGATTTTCCAGAACTAGCATAGCGAGATATGAAAGATAGAATATTAATTGTTGAAGATAATTCCATGGTCGTTAAGTCTTTACATTTTAAATTGACAAAAGACGGATACGAAACCGTGGTAGCATCCGATGGGAGGGAAGCTTTGAAAGTTTTAAAGGAGCAAACATTTCACCTGCTCATTACCGATTTAATGTTACCATTTGTAAGTGGTATCGAGCTTATAGAATTTGTAAAGAACAACATCCCCGATTTGCCCATAATAGTGCTTTCTACTTCCACTCAAGAAGAAGTAATTATGGATGCCTTTAATCTAGGGGTGGAAGATTTTATTACGAAGCCGTTCAGCCCAAACGAACTTTCTTTACGGGTAAGGAGAACACTTCAGAAGAAATAAAAGTGATGTAAATTGGAAAAGTTGATGAAAACCTGGGAGGATTCGGAGTGGATTTTTAAAATTAATGCTGCCTTCACCTTGTTGTTCTTCGTGTTAATTCTAAGTTTTATCCTGACATTGCTAATCATTCGTTTATATAAAAACCGAAGAAACCGGCTAAAGAAGATTTACGAAGCCAGCGCCGAGGAGTTTATAAACTCTTATTTATTTGAAGAAGACATCGATAGAGGGGTACTTGTTGAGAAATATGAAATTGAAAACTTAAAGACCAATTTGCAAAAAAAAGTATTCCTAAAATCGCTCGTCGGTATTAATGAGAACTTTAAAGGAGAATCCTCCATAGCCTTAAAAAAGTTATTTCACCAATTAAACTTAGATGCGTTTCTGCTGAAAAATTTGCAAAAAGGAGATTGGGATAAACAATCGAGGGCAATTTACCTTTTGGCAGAGCTATCCATAAAAAAGAATAACCTAGTGGCCACTTTTCTAAATGCCAAAAGAATGGAGGTTAGAGAACAGGCCATTTATTATTATCTTAAAGTATCCACCGGAAAGCCATTGGAATTCTTTAGCAGACTCACCACCGATTTAACTCCTTGGGAACTTATCTATGTGGAAGATTCGCTGAAATATTATTATGAAGGATCTATGCCCGACTTTTCCAAGTGGTTGGATCATAAATTGATAAGCATTGTTATTTTTTCAATAAAAATGATCGCCCAATTTGATCAATTTGAGAATATACCTAAAGTAATTCCGTTTGTAGATCATCCCGACGAAAAGGTGAGGAAACAAGCCATTAAAACCCTATGTAAGCTAAGTTGTCATGATATTTTAGGAAAACTCATTGATAAATTCCCTAAAGAAAGTACAGTAATCAAAAAGGAAATAATAAGCGCTATTATGCAGTTGGGGATCAGAGTAGATTTACTTGCCATTAAAACCCATGTTTCTGAGAACGATTGGAGTACCAAATTAGCATTTGAAAGGGTAGAACAGCATTTCAATAAATTGACCGCATAAAAACAGAGACATTATAGACTTATCGAGCGAAATATTACAGATTTTTAGTTGGCTGTTTTTGGCTTTCGGTATCATTGTATGTCTTGGCTATTTGTTTTGTGCCATTTATTCTTTTATTGAAATAAGGGAATACAAAAGAAAAAACCTTTTAAAAAATGAAATAGCGTTGCTTCAGTCATCGAGCCTTCCGCCTGTTTCTATATTAGCACCGGCATTCAACGAGGAGGCTAATGTGGTTGATAATGTACGCTCTTTGTTAACGCTAAATTATCCTTTTTATGAAATTGTAATTATTAACGATGGTAGCAAGGATAAAACCTTGGAGCGCCTCATTAAAAGTTTCAATTTAGTTGAAGATGATACTTTGTATCACAATTTTATTGAAACGCAAGCTATTAACGCGGTGTATGTTTCAAAGAATAAATCTTTTAAAAATTTAAAGGTTGTTGATAAGATAAACGGAGGGAAAGCAGATGCGTTAAATGCGGGAATAAATATTTGTAAGAATGAGCTCATCTGCAGTATTGATGTAGATTGTATTTTGGAGGGAGATGCATTACTAAAAATGGTTAAACCTTTTCTGAGCGGCAAGAAAAAGGTGATTGCTGCCGGAGGAATAATTAGGATAGCTAACTCGTGTGTAGTTGAACATGGGCGAATTGTTGAGGTAAGGCTACCTGATACGTATATTGCAAGAGCCCAAATTATAGAGTACTTTAGAGCGTTTTTAATGGGGCGAATGGCGTGGTCCCGTATCGATGGACTGCTTTTAATTTCTGGCGCTTTCGGAATGTTTGATAAAAATGCGGTCATGGAAGCGGGTGGTTACAACACCAATACCGTTGGGGAAGATATGGAACTTCTGGTGAGAATGCGTAGGCGTATGCGTGAAAAGGGCGAACCATATTCTGTTGGGTTTATTCCAGATCCTCTTTGCTGGACAGAGGTGCCACAAGATTGGCGCGTTCTGCACAGACAAAGAAATCGTTGGGCTCGGGGAACAGCAGAAACTTTATCTATACACAGGAAAATGATTTTTAATCCGAAATACCGAATTTTAGGACTGTTAAGTACTCCCTATTGGTTGTTTTTTGAGTGGATGGCGCCAATTGTAGAGTTTTTCGGACTCGCATTTTTCATTGCGCTTCTCTTTTTAGGACAGTTAAATTGGGTTTTTGCACTTTCCTTTTTTTTGGTAGCCTATTGTTTTTCTGTTTTATATTCAATAACCGCACTGTTTTTCGAAGAATACTCCTTTCAGCAATACAAAAAGACAGATCAAACGTTCAAGCTAATCGTGGCGGCATTTTTAGAACCTTTTTTTTACCATCCATTTGTTATTTGGGCGGCGCTAAAAGGGAATATCGATCTTTTAAGAGGCAGGAAAGCGTGGGGCAATATGGTGAGAACAGGATTGGGTAAACAAGATATTAACGAAACAGAATAAGATTTTTCAAGATGAACAAAAAGCAAATCAATAAAGGAATTTTGGAAAGGCAACCGCTAGTTTTAATGGCTTTTGCAGTCTTTTTTTTACTGCTGAATTTTAACCAAGCCATCGCGCAACAGGAACTTACCAGCGATGAGCTGTTTTTGAAAGCCAGAACCGAAGCCTTCGAAAATAAAAATTATACAGAAGCAATACGACTCACCCAGACAGCCATTGAAAAAACACCGGATTACACCGATTTGTATGTTTTTTTGGGCAGGTTGTATTCTTGGACAGATCAACCAGAATTGGCAAGGGAAACTTTCGAAAAAGCACTGATTCAGGATCCAGATTATGAAGATACAGCATTGGCTTACGGAAGTTTGGAGTATTGGGAGAAAAACTTGGAAAAAGCACTTTCTATAGTAAACAATGGGTTGGAAGCCCACCCTTCATCTGAAGATTTATTGATTTTAAAGTCAAAAATATTAGTTGGGATGAAACAATACGAGAAAGCCAACGAAGTCCTAAATGAAGTATTGGAGATAAACCCCGAATCTAATGAGGCAATCATGATAATGCGTCAATCAAATTTCGAGACTTCTAAAAATGCCGTACAAGCAACCTATGATTTTGTGTATTTTGATGAGCGTTTTGATGATCCATGGCAATTGGCTAGTATTGGTTATAGAAGACAAACAAAATTAGGATTGGTAGAAGCGCGATTAAACTATGCAAACCGGTTTGCTATGGGAAGTTCCCAATTTGAAATAGATGCGTATCCCATCATTTCCAAAACTTTTTATGCGTATATCAATGGAGGTATTTCCAGTGATAAAGGGATTTTTCCTCAATACAGGGCTGGGTTTTCTTTATACGCCAATTTGCCTGCCGCTTTTGAGGTAGATGCTGGGTTCAGGTATTTGTATTTTACAGATGCCACTTGGGTTTATACAATAGGATTAGGTAAATACTACAAGAACTTTTGGTTTAATTTTAGAACCTTTTTAAATGAATCGAGCAGCGGAGTTGTTAATTCCTATCTTTTCACAACCAGGTATTACACTGGCGGTTTCGATGATTATTTGGCGTTGCAAATGGGTACGGGGTTTTCTCCTGATGATGCTACCAATAATGTCCTTTACAATAGCGCCGGCCTTAATTCCTACAACATCTCTTTGGAATACAGGAAATCTTTTAGAAAGACCAACGTCTTTTATATTCGAGGTGATTTTGAAAACATTGAATATCAAGAAGACAATAGAGGGAACCAATACACTATAGGGGTCGGGTACATAAAAAGATTTTAATCTGATAAAATAATTTTTTCTTTATTCCGAATGAGTTCAAAAAACAGAAAAGGTCGGTGAAAAATTTTTCACTGACCTTTTTATGATCTCTTAACTCCGAATATCCGAAGCTCCTATTTTTTTAGGCTATTAAAAGTGTCTGTGTAATTTCCTTTAATAGTTACATTTCCGTTTTGCTTAACTTTTCCATATACAGTAATGGATGATCCACTGCCCAAAAACTCTAGCGTAGCACCATTATTTAATATCATATCTCCGTAAACAACCAAGCTTCCTTCTATTTGCAGTGTAGCTTTATTGTTTACTATCAAAGCATTGAAAGGAGCTTCCGTAGTACCTTGAGCCAAAGAACCTTTAACGGTAAATAAGCCGTTGCTGTTAACATTTATACCTTTATTTACAGCCATAGCACCGCAAAAAGTTAGACTTGCTTTTGAGTTTACATTAATACCCATTAAACTAGCAGAACCTCTATAGGCTTGTGTCTCGTTTGAATTAACATTCAACCAATAGCCACCTGTGTAAGCTGGAAATTCAGCACAGTTAATAGTGTTGTTCTCTGGAGTTACGGTTTTTAATATTTTAAGTCCCGCTTTTCCATCCGCTACAAAAATGTAACCATTGGCACTTTTTACATAGTTTGCAGAACCTGTAAGATCTAAAGACCCAATCGAGGTTAAATTATTTATCGCTCCATTAATGGTGTAAACTGAAATGCCTGCGGCTCCATCTGCGGTAAAAATATGTTTGTCTTCTACTGAAACAGCATTGGTGACAATATCGCTTGGATCAATAGTTTCGTCCTCTAAAGTAGGAACTTCAATGGTTGTAAGTTTAGAACCGTTGTTTATACTGTAAATACCCAAACCTTTGGCACCTTCAGCAACCAGAACATTTTTATCATAAAAATCGATAGTGCGTTTGGCTTCAGCCACATCTTTGCTCGTACTAAAACTTTTGTTTTTATTTAGATTGTTGCTGTTGTAAACATAAATTCCCTCGGTACCACTTAAAGCAATTACTTTGTTGTCATTCAGTCCCACTGCCCTTAAATCTGCCAATGCGGTGGTTTCTTCCAATTGAAGGGAAGAAAGATTGTATTTTACCACTTCTCCGTTATCACCGGAAACTCCAAAAATACCAGAGGAGTTTACTTTAATGTCCGTCGCAACAAATCCAGTAATGGTCAACAATTCTATACTTTCCGTAGGTAATCCGTTTTGCAAAGGCATTTTTATCAAAATTGCTGGATTAGAATCATCTATTCCCGCATTTGCTCCTGCCAGATAAAGCGCATTTTCAAAATAATCCACCGAACTTATATCAGTATTTGGAAATATTGCCTGAAGAGCTACAGTAGGATTTAGTGGATCGGAAATATCTATAACATCAACCGCTCCCAAATAAGTAGCACCTTCCACGTTGTAAGAAACGTATGCATATTTTCCGTTAATATCTATATGAGTAGCCCTTAAGGTTGTGCCTTTGTAAACTGGGGCAGAAACCTTCGCTATTTGTACGAGAGGTAGATCGTTTGGTTCTAATTCCTTCGCAGCTATTCCTTTTGAAGTCTTTGCCGAGGTTTCTGGGTTTTCCTGTGGAGCCCCCTTAACGGTAACTACACCTAGATTTTCAAATACAACACGGTTGGAATTATCATCATTTAAAATAACTGCATCTCCATTTACGCTAGGAATATTGTTGTCGTCATCAGAAGATTGACAACCAATCATTGTTATCAATACTAGTAAAAAACTTAGCTTTAAAATATTTTTCATTTTATTATAATTTAAGTAGGTCTTTTTTCTCTATTAAATTTATTAAAAATCCATCGCTTTTAAAAATAGATAACTTTATATATTGAAATCTAACAGGTTAACTCATTTAAAAAGCGCGCAAATGTATATAAAATAATACACAATTTGGCTATAAAAAATATAAATTTTCATTTGCAGCAAAAGCAGAGGCCGCAACCACTTTTTATGAAAAATCATAGAGGTGGATAACCAAGTGATTTGTGATTATTTGATGGATTAAAATGCCTTTTAAGTTGAAGTCAGGTGGAATTCTGTGATTTATACAATGTATCTTTGTAGTATGATAGATTATATAGTTGTAGGTGTTGGCTTGGCCGGAATTGCTTTTTGTGAGCAGTTGGAAAAGAATAACAAGACTTTTGTCGTTTTTGATGATGGGTCCCAAAAATCATCCAATGTTGCGGGCGGGATGTACAATCCCGTAATTTTAAAGCGCTTTACTGGGGTATGGAAAGCAAAGGAACAAATAGGAATGCTTACCCCTTTCTACGAGCAACTGGAGCATAAATTGGAAGCAAAAGTTGATTTTAAGATGCCCGTGTTAAGAAGGTTTGTTTCTATTGAAGAGCAGAATATGTGGTTTGAGGCTTCAGACAAACCCGCATTGCAACCATTTTTATCTACAAAACTGCATAAGAATTCAAACAAAAATATCGACGCTCCTTTTGGTTATGGCGAGGTGCTTCATACAGGACGCGTTGCAACGGATGTACTTCAGAAGAAATATGTGGAGTATTTGTCTTCAGAAAAAAAAATAGTTAATGAACGATTTGATTACGATTCGTTGTTAGTTGAAGAAAATCATATTGCTTATAAAGAAGTTAAAGCCAAAAACATTGTGTTTTGTGAAGGTTTCGGCTTAAAAAAGAATCCTTTTTTCAATTACCTTCCTTTAGTTGGAACAAAGGGGGAATTGCTTGAAATTGAGTGTAAAGATTTACATCTTGATTTCGTGCTGAAATCGTCTGTGTTTATGATTCCACTTGGAGAAAATTGTTTTAAAGTAGGAGCTACCTATAAATGGAAAGACAAAACCGACACCCCAACAGAAGAGTCTAGATTGGAAATGGAGAAAAAATTGCAATCCTTTTTAAAGTGTGATTACACGGTGATAAATCATTTCGCAGGAATTCGTCCCACAGTTACCGATAGAAAACCATTGGTAGGAACGCATCCCAAGCACAACAGACTTCATGTTTTAAACGGACTGGGAAGTCGCGGTGTAATGATTGCGCCCTACGCAGCTGAAAAATTGTACCAATCCATAGAAAAACAAATTCCGTTGGAAAAAGAAATGGATGTAATTCGCTTTGAAAAGAAATATCCGAATCCTTTTGTTAGTAAATAGAATCGTGCATTAATGAAAAGCTATTGTGGTTTCGAAAACCTTTCGGCAGCTTGCGAATCATATCTAAAGAAGAAATTAATCCAAATATTTCTCGACAAACGCATAATTACAGGCATAAAAACGATTAGTGTGCCGATAATAGCAAAAAAAGCAGTTTTAAGCGAGCTACCAAGAAAGAGAAAAGAAATTACAAACGCCGCAACGGCAAAAGCAGTTCCTAGTCCGTAGCTCACGTACATAGCACCGTAGAAAAAAGAAGGCTCAATTTTGTATTTCGTTCCGCAACTAGAACAATGCTCATGCATACGCAATGTTTCCTTCGGATTGTACATGTTTTTACTCACATACATGCTTTCTTCCTGACATTTAGGGCAACTTCCTGTTAAAATACTGTATAGTTTGCTTCCTTTTTTTAACATTTGCAAAAAATTTAATGAAACACTATTTTGAGAAACCTTAATAAGTATGGCGCTCAAAATTGTTTCTTGAATTAACCCTAGCTTTAAAGTCGGGGGTCCTTGGCTAAATTCCTGTCCTTGAATTCAGAACTTTGACTAATTTTTATTGGTTAAAACCGTCTGAATATAGGTTTTGGGGTTTACCATTAGTTTTTAATAGTCGGAGTTTCCGACATTAAAAATACCATTATTTTACTTTATAAAGATAAAAAATCGCAAAATGCTGAACGTCCATAATCTATCTGTCTCTTTTGGAGGGGAATATTTATTTGAAGAAATTGCTTTCCGCTTAAATCCAGGGGACCGCGTTGGTCTTATTGGGAAAAATGGAGCAGGAAAATCTACGATGCTAAAACTGCTATCTAAAGAAATGGAGCCGGATAGCGGTGTGATTTCTACGGATAAAGATGTTAGCATTGGTTTCCTTAAACAGGATATTGATTTTGAGCAAGGGAATACAGTTTTGGAAGAGGCTTATCAAGCTTTTGAAGAAATAAAGAAAATGGAGCTTCAGCTGGATGAAATCAACAACCAACTGGCAGAGCGTACCGATTATGAAAGTGAGGGGTATAACCAATTGATGATAGACTTGAGCGACCTAACGCATCGTTATGAAATTATTGGAGGTTATAATTATCAAGGGAAAACAGAGCGAGTTTTATTAGGACTTGGATTTAAAAGGGAAGATTTCAACAAGCTTACGGATACCTTTTCAGGAGGTTGGCGTATGCGTATAGAATTGGCTAAATTGCTTCTTCAAGATAACGATGCATTGTTGCTGGATGAGCCGACCAACCACTTAGATATTGAGTCTATTATTTGGTTGGAGCAATTTTTGAAAACCTATGCTGGGGTGGTGGTAATCGTTTCCCACGATAAAATGTTTTTAGACAATGTTACCAACAGAACTATAGAAATTTCGCTTGGTAAAGCCTATGATTACAATAAACCGTATTCGGAGTATTTAGAATTGCGTGCAGAAATGCGTGAATTACAAATGAACGCACAGAAAAACCAAGAGAAGCAAATTCAGCAAACCGAAAAACTCATTGAAAAGTTTCGGGCGAAGGCATCTAAGGCTTCCATGGCGCAATCACTTATTAAAAAACTGGATAAAGTTGACCGAATTGAAGTAGATGAAGAAGACAATGCGGTGATGAACATTCGTTTCCCGGTTTCAATCCAGCCCGGGAAAGTGGTGATAGAAGCAGAGGCCGTTGGCAAAAAGTATGGGGAGAAAGTAGTGCTCAACGAAGTAGATATGATGATTGAGCGAAACACCAAAACAGCTTTTGTAGGGCAGAACGGACAAGGGAAAACCACATTGGCTAAGATAATCGTTGGAGAAATTGAAAGTAGCGGAAGACTTAAGTTGGGTCATAATGTTCAGATAGGATATTTTGCCCAAAACCAAGCGGAATACCTTGATGGTGAGAAGACAATTTTAGACACTATGTTGGATGAAGCTCGCGACAGCAATCGTTCTAAAGTTCGCGATATGTTGGGGTCCTTTTTATTCCGCGGAGATGACGTTGATAAAAAAGTGAAAGTACTTTCTGGAGGGGAAAGAAACCGATTGGCTCTTTGCAAAATGTTACTGCATCCGTTCAATGTGTTGGTAATGGATGAGCCTACCAACCATTTGGATATTAAGTCAAAAAATGTATTAAAGGAAGCACTTAAAAATTTTGAAGGTACCTTATTGCTCGTTTCTCACGACCGTGATTTCCTACAAGGCTTAACGGATAGTGTGTATGAATTTAGAGACGGAAAAATAAAACAATTCTTAGGCGATATAAATTTCTATTTGGAAGAAAGACAGGTGGAAGATTTTAGGGCAGTGGAAAAGAAAACGGAAGTTGCCAAAACCAACGTTCAGAATGAATCTACTGAAAAGTTGTCTTTTGAAGAACAGAAGAAACTTAAGTCATTAAAAAATAGGATTAGTAAGGCCGAAACTACCGTGGCCGATTTAGAACGCGAAATTGCAAAAATTGATGAGGAGCTAGCAAAGAACCACGATGAGTTGGTAGCAGACCCCAATTTTTTTAAAAATTATAATAAGAAAAAAGAAGAACTGGAGAAACAAACAGAAGCTTGGTATTTACTTACGGAAGAACTACAATCTTTAAATTAAACGTGCATTTCATCGAAAAAATATGCTTTTTAAAGAATCATTTGTTAAATTGTAGGTATATTCGTGCTTTAAAATGGATGCTAATCCTATTCAAGTAAACGGATATAGTTCCATATTTTAGTTAGTTTGTTTGATTGATTTACAGAGTGTTGGTTTTAACTGGCACTCTTTTTTTTTTTTGATGATTCATTTGGGGATTTATATAAAGGATGAGAAAACATTAAGCTTTTTAACATTCTGTTTTATTTTTAAGAAATATTTAACCCATTGCCCTTTTCTATATAGATAGTTTTGTGATTTACTGACTATTCTACTAACATGAGAAAAATAATACTGGGGATCTTAGGGGTTCTTCTTATCGCTTTTGCTGTATTTGTAGCTAATTACTTAATTGAAAATAAAGAGAAGCCTTCTGGGAGTGTGCAAAAAGTGGTGAAAACAGTCTTTGTTGAAACCGTTGAAAATAAAGATATCCCCATTGTTATTACCAATAATGGAAACTTAGAAGCAAAACATCGAATAGAAATTTATTCTGAAGTACAAGGCGTGTTCCAAAAGAGCAGCAAACTTTTTAAAGAGGGGCAAGCGTATCCAAAAGGAAGCATTTTGATTGAAATTGATAATGCGGAGTTCTACGCTTCCGTTCAATCTGAAAAAAGTAGGTTTGTAAATCTTATTACTTCCATTATGCCCGATCTACGGCTGGATTATCCTGATGCGTATCCCGAATGGCAGTCGTATCTCGATAATTTTAACATGCAAAAGCAGGCTCCACCGCTACCAAAAACATCTTCAGCCCAAGTAAACAATTTTATTATCGGTAGAGGGATTAACACCGCTTTCTACAACCTGAAGAATTTAGAACAGCGCTTACAAAAATATACCATAATTGCTCCTTTTGATGGGGTGCTTACCGAGGCCTTGGTAACCGAAGGTACTTTAGTGCGAAACGGACAAAAGTTGGGAGAATTTATCGACCCCGATGTTTACGAAATGGAAGTCTCCATTAACAAGTCATATAACAGGTTTTTAGAACTAGGTGAAGAAGTGGAGCTATCAAATCTAGACCGAACTGAAAGTTGGAAAGGGACCGTAAGTAGGATTAACGGAAAAGTAAACCAAGCCACACAAACCGTAAAGGTTTTTATAGAAGTAACGGGTAAGAATCTAAAAGAAGGGATGTATATGGAAGCAAGTTTGGTCGCTAAAGATGAACCAAATGCCATTAAAATTGACCGTTCCTTAATGGTGGATCGTTCGCATATCTATGCGGTAAAAGATACCGTACTGGAATTAATAGATGTAAAACCTGTTTTTTATTCTGATAGGGAAGTGGTACTTAAAGAAGTACCCAATGGAACCAAAATCATCACCAAATCTATTCCTGGGGCTTATCCTGGCATGGTGGTGAGAGTTGCAGAAAATGAAGCTGCCAGTATAAACGAAACTAAAGCAGCGGCCGAATGAGAAAAATTTTAGCCTACTTTATAAAATATGATGTTGCTGTAAATGTTGTAATTATAGCATTCACCATTTTTGGGATTATCGGTGCGCTTACTTTAAAATCTTCTTTCTTCCCGCTAATAGATTCTAAAATAATTACCATCAATGTAACTTATCCCGGTGCCGCTCCCCAAGAAATAGAGGAAGGGATTGTTATTAAAATAGAGGACAATTTAAAAGGTATCGAAGGAATCGATCGGGTTACTTCGACTTCCCGGGAAAATGGCGGAAATATAACTGTTGAAATCCTAAAAGGTTACGACATCGATTTTATGCTTTTAGAAGTAAAAAATGCGGTAGATCGTGTGCCTACGTTTCCATCTGGAATGGAGCCGCTCATCGTGGGGAAACAGGAAAGTATCAGGGAAACTATTAGTTTCACCGTGAGTGGGGATAATGTAGCATTATCTACTTTAAAAAAGATTTCAAGGGATGTAGAGAACGATATGCGCCGTTTCGACGGACTTTCACAAGTGGAGATTACTGGCTTTCCGAAGGAAGAAATAGAAATTGCTGTTCGGGAACTGGATTTGTTGGCGTATAATCTTACTTTTTCTGAAGTCGCTTCCGCCGTATCGGAAACCAATCTTTTGGTTACCGGTGGAAATATTAAAACAGACGATGAAGAATATCTAATCCGTGCCAACAACCGAGCGTATTACGGTGATGAACTTAATAATATTGTGGTAAAAGCGTTGCCGGATGGAACCATTGTACGCCTAAGAGATGTAGCAGATGTAAGAGACCGATTTGAGGAAAATCCAAATGCATCTTATTTCAATGGTAATCTGGCAGTAAATATCACCATTAGCAATACCAATAGTGAAGATTTAATTTCTACTGCGGATAAAGTAAATGAGTATATAAATGAATTTAATTCTAAGTACAATAATGTGCAGCTGGATGTGGTTTCCGATTCTTCCATTCGGTTGAAGCAACGTACCGAGCTTTTAGCGGAAAATGCTTGGCAAGGTATTTTATTGGTACTAATCTTTTTATCCTTGTTTCTAAATTCAAGACTTGCCTTTTGGGTGGCTTTTGGATTGCCTATTTCGTTTTTGGGACTGTTTATTTTTGGAGGACTGTTTGACGTAACCATTAACGTACTTTCCTTATTCGGAATGATTATCGTAATTGGTATCTTGGTGGACGACGGTATTGTAATCGCAGAAAATATTTATCAGCATTACGAAAAAGGAGCATCGCCCATAAAAGCCGCAATAGATGGAACCATGGAAGTGCTTCCGCCTATTATTTCAGCAATCTTAACTACCATTTTGGCCTTTTCTACCTTTTTGTTTTTAGATAGTAGGATTGGAGAATTCTTCGCAGAGGTTTCCACGGTGGTAATTATAACACTTACTGTATCACTTTTTGAAGCGCTAATAATACTCCCGGCGCACATTGCACATTCCAAGGCGCTGATTCGGGAAAAGAATTTAGACGAGGAAAACGAGTCCATGGTAAAACGCTTTTTTAGAAAAATGCGTGAAATCAATAAATACGGCGATCGTTTTATGGACTTCCTGAGCAATAAGTTTTACAGTCCGGTTTTAAAGTTTTCTTTGAGACATCAAATTTTAGCTTTTGCCATTTTTACCATGCTTTTTATCATTACCATTGGAGCGATTGGTGGAGGAATTATTGGTACTACCTTGTTCCCAAATGTAGCGAGTGATCGTGTTTCGGTAGATCTTTTAATGCCGGAAGGTACCAACCCTAGGGTTACCGACTCCATTATTACCATGGTGGAACAAAATGTTTGGAAGGTAAACGAAAAATACAAAGCACAGCAAACCGGCAATAAGGAGGTAATTGAAAATGTAATTAAAAGAGTAGGCCCTGGAACCAATAAAGCTTCATTGAGTATAAATTTATTGCCAGGGGAAGAACGCGATTTTGAATCTTACTTAATTACCAATAGCATTCGAGATACTGTTGGAGAGGTTTATGGCGTTGAACGATTAACCTTTGGTTCTGGAGGTAATTTTGGTGGTAAGCCCGTTTCTGTATCCTTGTTGGGGAACAACCGCGAAGAATTAAAAGCAGCGAAAGAATTTTTAAAAGAAAGGCTAAAGGCCAACCCTATTCTAAAAGATGTTATCGATACCGATCCAGAAGGGATTAAGGAAATTCGAATCGAGCTGAAAGAAAGTGCTTACGCGTTGGGGCTAAATTTAGGAAGCGTTATGCGTCAAGTGCGGAGTGGTTTCTTCGGATTTCAAGCGCAACGTTTTCAACGTGGCCAAGATGAAATTAGGGTTTGGGTGCGCTATGATAAATCCGATCGCGCCTCCATTAGTGATTTGGATGAAATGCGATTGGTAACACCAAATGGGGAGCGCGTTCCTTTTGGGGAAATTGCTACGTATTCTATCGAAAGAGGAGATGAATCTATTGCACATTTAGAAGGTGTGAGGGAAATTCGCGTGGAAGCAGATTTAAGCGACCCAGATGCAAGTGCCACCGATGTTTTGGCGGATATTCAAAATAATATAATGCCAGAGGTACAATCCCATTTTTCTACCGTGACTGCTTCCTACGAAGGGCAAAATCGCGAGGCTCAAAAGTTATCAGATTCTGCTTGGAAAGTGTTCCCAGTCGTAATTTTCTTGATTTATTCGGTTATCGCATTTACCTTCCGAAGTTATAGTCAACCATTCCTGCTGCTCATTATGATACCTTTCAGTTTAATCGGGGTAGCTTGGGGACATTGGCTTTTCGGGTTCCCAATAAATGTATTGTCCTTATTGGGTATTATCGCCCTAATCGGTATCATGGTAAATGACGGATTGGTATTAATTGAAAAATTCAATGGATTTTTAAGGGAAGGTAGGAGTTATTCCCACGCCATTTTACTAGCAGGAAAATCCCGTTTTAGGGCTATTTTCTTAACGTCTATAACAACCATCGCAGGTTTGGCGCCGTTGTTATTTGAAAAAAGCCGTCAGGCTCAGTTTTTAAAGCCCATGGCTATTTCAATTTCCTTCGGAATAGCAATCGCTACCTTTTTAACCCTTTTGATGTTGCCAATTCTTATTTCTATGAGCAATAGGGTTAAGGTTACTTCAGTATGGTTAAAAAGCGGTAAAAAAGTGAAGCCAAGAGAAGTGGAGAGAGCGGTAAAAGAACAAAAGGCAAATAAACATGACTAGAATTAAAATATTAATAATGTTTCTCCTTGCTGTGCAGCTGGGTAATTCGCAGGATTTACTTACAAAGGAAGAAGCTATTTCATATACTTTAGATAATAATTTAGGCATTAAAGTGGCCAATAATAATACGGAAATTGCCAGCAATAATGCAGGGGTGTTAAATTCGGGGTATCTACCTACACTTACGGGCAACGCTGGAGCTAATTTCAATAAAGAAAATACCGAGGGTCAATTGGCCAATGGAGATGTACGTTCTGCAGACGGTGTAGAAAGTCGAAGGTACAACGCTTCGGTAAATTTAAATTATACCTTATTTGATGGATTAGGACGCTTGTACAATTATAAATCGTTGAAAGAGGAGTCGAATTTGACCGAACTCCAAGCGAGGGAAACCATAGAAACCACCATTTTACAGCTGTTTAGCGTGTATTATGAGGTCGCTAGGCTAACGGAAAACACGGAAAACCTTCGACAGGCTTTGGAGATTTCCAAAGATCGATTAAAGCGTATAAAATACCAATTTGAATACGGCCAGAATACAGGTCTGGATGTATTGAACGCTGAGGTTGACGTAAATACAGATAGTATAAATCTTCTACAGGCAGAACAGGTTTTAAAAAATACCAAACGTGACCTTAATTTAATCATGAACCGAGATTTAGCGGCTCAGTTTAAAGTAGATACTTTGGTGAAATTTACCCCTGACCTGGTGATGGAAGATATGTTGAACAGGGCTCAAGAAAATAATGTGGTGTTATTACAGGCTGAAAAGGGTATTCTAATAAACGAATATGCCATTAAAGCGACTCGAGGAGGTTTTCTTCCCGTGGTTGGACTAACGGGTTCTTACGGATGGAACCAAAATCAGAATGATAATCCACTTGCGTTTACAATTGAAAATACTACAAGCGGACTTGCAGCAGGGGTGAACCTTAGTTGGAATATTTTTGATGGTGGCCGAACGATTACGCAATATAAAAATGCCAAAATACAGTACGAAAACCAGGAACTTCAAAAAAAGCAAGTAGAGCTTACGGTTGAGAGGGATATAAGAAACGCTTGGGAGACCTATCAAAACGCTTTGTTTATTCTAAAAACGCAGGAAACGAACGTAAAAACTAGTTTAAATAACTTTAATAGAACAGAAGAACGTTACAAGTTTGGTACCGCTACCAATTTAGAATTCCGACAGGCTCAAATTAATCTGTTGAATGCTGTATTGGCCAAAAATCAGGCTAAATACACGGCGAAACTAGCGGAATTACAAGTACTTCAAGTAAGCGGCCAAATATTAAATGTTGATTTTTAACTTAGTTTACCTTTACCAGGGAACTATATCTTTTAAAATTTTTCTAAAAATTAATTATTTCCTTATCCGCAGAATAGAAATTAAAAGCTCCGAAGCAGGAGCGAAAGAATGAAGCGACGCGGAGTTTTAATTTCGGTTTCGAGACTAATAGTCGAGAAAATTCCTTGGATAAGGCGCCTTTTTCTTTGTTTCGTTTCTTTTGGGCGAGCAAAAGAAATGAAAGGATGATTTTAAATTTTTAACTTAACGCTTGTTTTTCAAGTAGTATTTTTGTTTTAAGCTTTAAGAGTAAATGTTATGAACGAACACTTTTTTCAATGTCCTTACTGCTGGGAAGAAATCTCTATGCTTTTAGACCCTTCCGTTAATCAAACATATGTGGAAGATTGCGAAGTATGTTGTAATCCGATAGAGGTAACGGTAAATTTTGAAGATGGAGAGCTTATTTCCTTTTCTGCGGAAAGTATAGAGCAGTAGCAAAAGCATATTCGTCAGTAGCAGCAAAAGATTATTCTGTAGCAATCCATACCAAGCCTGTAGCAATAGAAGATGAGCCGGTAGCAACAGAAGAGAAGGCAGTAGCAATAGAAAATTAACGCGTAGCAACAGCAAATCCAGCGGTAGCAATACAAAATGAGCTTGTAGCAAGACGTTTTGAGTCCTTCAAAAATGTGAAGAATTGTTCCCAGTTATCAATAATTACCACAGCTTTTAAAGTAAGTCTTGATTATAAGGAGCTTATTACTTTTTTAGTTGATTGATTTCGTTTTTGAGTTCAGAAATGGATTGCTGTATTTGTGAAAGTGCCAGATTACCAGCGTTCCCGTCAAATTCTGCGCTAATTTTACTGGTTACTTCCCAAAGCTCTTGAATTTGAAAAGCATCAATGGTTATTGGAGGGTACTCGGGGTTCAAAGAAATAAGCGCTAATTTTTCATCGGAATCATGTTTCTGTACCTTTTTAACCAACACACTATCCGCCATTACTATTACACAAATTTTATTGTTCGTTAATAAAGAAATATTCTCAACAGCTTTTCCCAGCACCCATTCTTTTGGATGGAGTCCGGGTAACATACTGTCTCCTTGCACTTGAAAGCCGCGATAGGTTGCATTTCTATATTCTGGCAAGGGTAAAGTAAAAGCAGGAAGTTCTTCATACCAATCCAAATCTTGGATGTTGTGCGGATAACCAGCTGCAGCTTTCACATTTACCAATACAATACCATCTGTATTTTCAGGTGTTACGGTAACCACTTTCGGAGAAGTGTTTACAGTGGTATCTAGGTTTTTACGGTTGCTTTTTCCATATAACCAAAGTGGATTAATTTGGAATTTTTCCATAAGTTCAACCAAGACAGCCCCAGAAATTTTTGATTTTCCCCGTTCAATATCAGCTGTAGAATTTTTAATGCCCAACGCCTCAGCAAAGGTCTGTTGAGTCAAGCCAAGGCTTTCCCGTATTTCTTTAAACCTATTTATTTCTATGGGCAAGGCTGTTTTCATAAACTTATTTGTTGAATAATTTGTATAACAAGCAATGTAAATATATAAAAATATTTGGATTAATTCCTTTTATTTGGAAAAATTCCATATATTTGAATTGTTGATACTGAATATTTAGACGAATTTAATCAAATAAATGAAGCAATCCTTATTACATATTGGAATATTTCCAAAAATTAAACAACGACTACGGAAGGCTTTATTCGACAAAAGAAAAATAGATATGAAAACCATTTTAATTTACGACGGAAGCTTCACCGGATTTTTATCGGCAGTGTACAAAGTTTTTGAAGAAAACCTTCAAGATGTATCTATTGTAAAACCTAAGCATTACCATCCAGATATATTCGTGAATGGAGTAGAGGTAGATTCATCTGAAAAATTGGCCAAACGCGTTTGGACTTCCTTGGAGTTAAAGATTGGTAAATATGCTTCCAATGAACTTTACAAAGCATTTCTAAGTGAAATTAAGGGTACGGAAGATGTATTGCTGCGTTATATTATCTATGTGTACGCTTCAGAATCGTACGTCCCTTCGGATGTATCTAATATAAATGCACTTAGGGTTTCTCAAGTTGCGCGAATGGTAACAAGGGAGTTGCACCATATTCAAAATTATTTGTCGTTTACTGAAAATCAAGATGGGCTGGATATTGCCGCACTAAACTCCGGCTTTGACATGTTACCGCTTTTAGGAAACTATTTCAAAAAAAGAAAAGGAAATAAAAAGTGGCTTATTCATGATAAGCGTAGGGGGTATGCCTTGTTTTACAACCTAAAGGAAGTGAAACAAATTAAAGTATCACCCGAACGCCAAGCCCAAATACTCCAAGAATCCAACAACAGAAGTTCTTTGATGTATGTGAACCTTCAGAACAAACCACTTTCTAATTATAACCGTGGTAAAAATACCACTGATAATAAACAATTACTCACATAAATTTATGCCAGTTCTTTAAAATAGGAAATGGTATTAGACGGTCGGTAATTTCCATCCGTTATGGTAATTTGCTTTTATAAGCTTGTTGGCTTCGTCGTTATTTTTGAAGTTGCCGTTTTGTGCATCCCAATGGATTTTTTCACCGGTTTTATAAGCAATATTACCCATATGTGCATTAATGGCGGCTATACTACCAGTTTCAATACCACAGTTTAAATTCACGTTTTCACCTTTTATAGCGGCTACAAAGTTTTTAGCGTGGTCTCCTAATGCATGATTTTTACCCGGGGTAAAGTCAACCTTCTCCGTTTTGGAAACTTTTTCACCATCAATATTCTTAGTTTCAGGGATTACTTCCCAACCTTTACGGTCAACAACCAAAGTACCGTTATTTCCTATAAAGGCAATTCCTTCTGAACGACCATAATTTCCACCACTAATTCCCGTGGCATGTTCCCAAAGTAACGTGAAATCTTCATATTCATAAACTGTTTGAAGTGTATCCGGTGTTTCAGAAGCATCATTAGGATAGGCAAATTTCCCGCCGGAAGCAATGATGGATTTTGGCGCTTTGGCATTCATGGCATAAAGGGCAATATCAATTTCGTGCACTCCCCAATCTGTCATCAGGCCACCCGCATAATCCCAAAACCATCTAAAATTAAAATGAAAACGATTTTCATTAAATGGTCTTTCCGGTGCTGGTCCCAACCACATTTTGTAGTCAACTCCCTTAGGTGGTGCAGTATTGGGTTTCACGGGAACCGGTTTCATCCAACCTTGATAAGCCCAGCACTTTACCAAACGAATATTTCCTAGTTTTCCAGAACGAACATAGGCAATGGCTTCATCGTATTGTGTTCCACTACGCTGCCATTGGCCAACTTGAACGATGCTGTTGTTTTTTTTGGCAACATCCACCATGAGATTACACTCTTCAATGCTGTTGGCTAAAGGTTTTTCAGTATAAATATGTTTTCCTGCATTAGAGGCATCTACAAAGTTTAAACAATGCCAATGATCGGGTGTACCAATAATAACAGCATCAATATCTTTATTTTCCAACATCTTTCGGTAGTCGGAATACAGCTTGGGTTTCTTCCCACCTAACTCTTTTACATTTGCTGATCTTTCAGCTAAAACATTTTCATCTACATCGGCCAGTGCTACGCAATTCACTCCTGGAATTTCTAGGTGAGCTTTCATGTCGCTCCATCCCATTCCTTTACAGCCAATTACTCCAAAATTAAGTTGGTCACTCGGTGCCACATTGGAGAATAAACCATTTACATTGGATGCGCTTAGGTAAGATGGGATGCTAAGACCCGCAGTTGCTAATGCGGATTGTTGAATAAATTTTCTTCTGGATTTGTTGTTTTTCATCTAAGGTGTCTTTAAATTCTAATTGTCTAAATGACTTTAAGTTAATTTTTTGCTGAATTTAATGACAATTGAAGAAATAAACACTTTTTCTTATGTTTTTAACATAAAAGTGAATTTAACTTAGGGGAAAATGACAACTTTTCATAAACAAAAGCTGTTCACACATATTTAAATTAAAAGAATCTCGGACTGGTAACTCGTTTGTAGTTACGCGAAAACTCGTATCTTAAGAATACTTCTACTGTTCCGTTATTAAATTGTGTGCCGCCAAGAGCAGTAACTTCTCGGTCGTACGCTAAACCGACAGCTATTCCTTCGGTGAGTTGAAAACCAATCATCCCTGTTACGGCAGCACCCCATCGGTAACCAACGCCAAAGGTAACAGAATCGTCGTACATAAAATTAGCTGACACATCTACTTGCAGCGGAGCCCCCGAAACGAACTTGGTTAGCATGGCTGGCTTAAATTTCCAGCGGTAATCAAGATCAAATACGTAACCACCCATTAAATAATAGTGAACGTTCGACTTGGCAATGTAAGAAGTGCTTCCGTTATTGGAGTTGTTAGACTCATCAAAATACTGTGTGGTGAGCATGTTAGGAACTGAAAGTCCGACATAATATTTATCAGCGTGATAATAAATTCCTGCTCCAATATTAGGGGAAAAATTATTATCGATGTTGTTCTGCCCTGTAAGTTCTACGTCATCGTATTGATTCAGTTTGGTGAAATCAACATTCAATAAACTTCCGCCAAGCTTTAATCCGAATGATAAATGACCTTGATAAGAAGTTTGAATGGTATAAGAAATATCAGCATCAAAAAAAGTTTCCTGACTAACACCATCTCCTAACTGATCGTTGATGATAGAAAGTCCAACGCCAATATTGCTTCTTCGAATAGGGGAGTGGATATTAAGGGTCTGTGTTTCCGGAGCACCGTCTAAACCAAGCCATTGGTTTCGGTAGAGCGCCGTAGCACTGAGCATGCCCCTACTACCTGCGTAGGCAGGGTTAATGCTCATGGTGTTATACATATATTGTGTGTATTGAGGATCCTGCTGTCCAAAAATGGATTGAACTGCGGTAACCATTAAAATACATACTAAAAACTTCAAATTTTTCATTTCATTACTTTTTACCACACCTATTAATAATTGATGTAGAAATAACCTGCCATGTTCTTGGTGTGTTGATCTTGTATATAATCAATCACATAATAATATGTTCCTACTGGCAATTTATTTTTCTGACTTACTGTAACCCTTCCTTCGGAATAGCCACGGAATACATTGTTCCCTTGTCCATAACTTTCCGTTTCATATACTAAAACTCCCCATCGGTTAAAAATCTTCACCGAATTGTTTGGGTAATTTTCAATACCATAAATTTTTAGTTCATCATTTTGCCCATCACCGTTTGGCGACACCAATTGGTGAACTCTTATTTCTTCTTCTTCTGGCGGTGGCGCTGGATCTACGTTTTCTACTTGCGCATTTATAGTTATTGTACCTTGTTCTTCATTAAAAGTACCGTTAGAATGCGTAATCCTTACTGTGTAAGTGAATACATCACTTCCTTCAAAACCTGGATCTACCAAATAAGTTAACGTGTTATCAGGATTTATGGTTACCGTACCATTTTGAGGATTTGAAATATTCGTAATAGTAAGACTCGATTCTGGATGAAAAGTGTCATTGGCTAAAATTTCTATTACTTCTTCAAAAGGGAACGAAGAATCTACTTCAGCAAAATCATCTTCCACGTCTTGAATAGGAGTTACCTCTATGGTAACCACTGCTGTTTTGCTTCTTTCAACCCCATATTTATCAGTGTAGTACACTACGTACTTAAAGGTATCTGTACCTACAAAGTCAGGTTCAGGAGTATAGGTGACAATATTGTCTCTGCCTTGAACAATTACTTTGGACTCATCAGCACCTTCATCATTCTCAATTTCAATTCTATAACTGGTAACCGAGATTAGGTCGTTGGAAAGTATTTGAATAGTAACTGGAGTATCCTCTTCCGTAGTGGAATTGTCGTCCCTTAATACTACTTCATCATCTTCCAACCCGTCAACTGTGAGTGTTACTGTTGCCTGATTGGATATCAAACTTCCATCGGTAATAGTATATGTGAAACTATCCTGGCCTTCAAAATCTAAATCAGGATAATAAATTAATTGCCCATTTTCTAAGCTTAGAACTCCGTGTTGAGGTTCAGAAAAATTATCAATACTGATGGTGTCGCCGTCAGGATCACTATCGTTACTTAAAACTACCAAAGGAGTTTCGGTATTGGCGGGAATAGATAAAAAGTCATCAACAGCAACAGGTGCATCATTTTGAGGAGTTACCTGTACATTAACGTTTCCGCGCACAGTATTGCCAGAAGTATCGGTTAAGTTATACGAAAAACTATCAATTCCATTGAAATTTGGATTTGGTACGTACTCAAAAATACCGTCCGCAATTTCTGTAACGGTACCATTACTTGGAGGTGTAACTATTTCATAATCGTTTCCGTCGCTTCCACCATCGCTGATATTATCGTTAGCACTTACGGCAATTTGGTTGTCGGGACCTGCCTGACTGTCTTCTTCCACCACCAATTGATCGTTCATGGCCTTAAGTACTTCAATTGTAATAGTTGCCGTGTCGGTCAGTTCAGTATTATCCGAATTAAAGATGGTAAGCGAGTATGTAAATTCATCTTCACCAGTAAAACCAGGTCCAGGTGTATACGTAATGGTATCATCACTAGGATCGTTAGGCGTACCGTTGTTATTTATCCTTACCGTTCCATTGCTGGGTTGTGTAAGTTGGAAAGATCCAATGGAAGGAATGGCAATATCATTATCTAACATGGTGATTATAGTTCCCGTGTTTTCTACGGAAGTAACAAGATCGTCCACCAAGTCAAATTTCTCTCTAAGACAAACCACCCTAAAGGAAGGAAGATCTTTTTTGCTGCTTCCTTTTGTTAGGCTGGCTATGTAACGTTCAATATCTTTCGTAGCGGTTACTTGTGGGTTAAGCGTTCCGTTGGGTATGTTACTTCTATTCCATGTAACTGAGGCGTTGGCGCTAACACTTTGCGATACATCTAAAGTAACTTCATTATACGGAGCATCACAATAGGTAACAATAAAATAGGTAGTTGCGTTGCTACCGCATTTCGTTCCGTCGTAAGTAGCGAAATATACACCAGGTATAAAAATCTCCTGAGTTGCGTTTGTACCCATTTGCTGCTTAGAGGTTCCGTCGAGTACGTACCATTGGTAATTGCTAATAGTGCCATCCTCAGAATTTGTCTCGGGCGCTTGCAGCACAAACTGTGCGCTCACTTGATAACCAAGCATAAGCAAAACTCCCAGTAGCAGTTGTTTGATATGTTTATTTTGATGTTTCAAAATGATTCGGTTTTTTAGAGCTATCAAACAATTATTTTACTACAAATACAACGTTAATCAACGAGTTGTAATCGGATGGGGAGGCTATAATTTCATATGTTAGTTCTCCGTCCGCTGAAATCGTCATTTGAGCTCCACCGTTCGTGCCGTTACCAAAAACTGTAGGGTCTGCATAGGTTACATAATAATATAGCTCATCTGAATTATAGGTTGGTATGGCGGGTGCATTGGTGCTTGAAGCCGTTGGGCTGCCATATTGTGCTTCGTATTGGGCGTGTAAATCTATAGTGAATGTTCCTGGAGTAGAAGCATTGATAGCAATAGACGGCGGGTAGAAAATTCTAGCTGCTTTTGAGGTAACCTTGGTCATTCCAGCTATAGCTCCTGCTACATTAGTTTCGTCTGTTCCGTCGCCGTCCACATCAGTATCTGCAATGGCAACATTAGATGCTACTTGATCTCTCCATTCCACTCCATCTCCAGCAGTATTTGTAGCTAAGATTTGATTTGCGCTACCGTTTGAAATTTTATCGCTGGTCACGGCATCGTCTGCAATATCTGCAGTGGCAACCTCGCCATCTGCAATTTTATCGCTGGTCACGGCATCGTCCTTTATGTCCAAAGTGACATCCCCTAATAGCGCATTGCTGTCCCCTCCGACGGCAAGGTCTGTTGAAGTAATGTTCCCGTCACCGTTGATAGCGGTTCCGTCAACGTCCAAAGCTCCGGTTGTTCCATTTTTTGTCAACCCCGTTCCTGCAACATCGGCATTTATGGCAGCCGCATT